>NZ_LMGU01000001.1:1200000-2400000 GCF_001427525.1 Microbacterium sp. Root61
AGAACCCCATGGACGTGCTTGTGCGCACTCCCCCGCGCGAGCTGGTCATCGGCGGCGGACGCGTACTCCACACGACCTGAGCGGCGGGCGCGACAGACCGACGAAGCCGACCGTCGGTCAGGCTCCTGCGGCGCGACGCTGCAGGAGCTGGCGCACGTGCGCCTCGATCTCGGCGTCGTCGACGTAGCCCATCTGGGCGAAGGCCGCGGCATCCCGTGCGCGGCGCGCTTCGACCAGCGAGGGCGGACGCTGGCGCGACGCGCGTTCGCGCATCGATTCTTCGAGAGCGGCCTGACGCAGTGCTTCGCGCGCCTCGGCGCCGTCGAGCACGACGGAGGCACGTGATCCGGCCGAGGACACGAGCGGACGCGGCAGTTCGCGCGGCGTCCACACGGCGCGGTCGCCCCCGACCGCGAGGTCCTGGACGGTCAGCGCGGGGCGAGCGACGGTCTCGGTCTGCGCGACGCGGACGTGCGTCCGTGAGCCGACACGCGCCATCTGCCGCAGCAGAAGGCCGCAGACGACCGCGAGTGCGACGGCGGACCACAGGAGCAGCTGAGACCCCGTCGTCACGACCTGCCAACCGCCCCAGATCGCCAGTCCGATGGCGGTGAGGCCGACGAACAGTGTGATCAGCCGGGCTCGGCGGCGCGCACGGGCTTGTCGCGCCGCGGGTAGCGATCGTGCTTCAGCGAGCTGACGCCGCGCGTCTTCGAGATCCGCGTGGCCGCGCTCGGCCTGCGCGCGCTTTGCGAGGCGCTGCTGGGCGAGCGCTGTGCGGGCATTGAGTTCGAGGCGGACCTCCTGCGGCGTCTCGCTCGTCTCGGCGAGCACCCGCAGCGCCTGGCTCAGCCGGACGGCGTTGCGTTCGGCGGCGTTGTACTGGTGGCGGCTGTGCCAGGACGGCAGCAGATAGACCAGCCACAGGAGCACGGCGACGAGAACGATCACGCCTCCGCCCAACACCTGCCCACCCATGCACCCCACGCTACGGGACGATGCGCACCTGCACCGTCAGCCCCGCGCGTGTCGGACACGCATCGAGCGAGCAATTCGGTGGAGCGGATGTCTCGGCTCAGGCGTGCAGGCGATCCGCAGGCGGAATGGCCGCCGCATCCTGCGGCGCACGTCCCTGCACCCAGCGCTGCAGCACGCCCTCGGGAACGTCTTCACGCACGAGGGCGAAGGCGTAGTGATCGCGCCAATCGCCGTGGATGTGGATGAACCCGCGGCGCAGTCCCTCGTACCGGAAGCCGAGCTTCTCGACCACACGTAGACTCGCGTGGTTCTCGGGACGGATGCAGATCTCCATCCGGTGCAGGTGAAGCTCCGTGAAGGCGATATCGGTCGCCATCGCGACGGCGGTCGGCGTGATCCCCTTGCCGGCGAAGCGCTGGCTCACCCAATAGCCGATCGTGGCCGAGGAGAGCGAGCCTCGCGCGATCCCCCACACGTTGAGCTGTCCGGCGATCTCGCCGTTGTACTCCATGACGAACGGCGCGCCGGCGCCGTCACGGTACTGCTGCAGGAGGCGTTTGATGCCGAGCCGCATATCGAACGACACGGCACCGTCGGGGTTCGTCGCTTCCCACGGCTGCAGCCAGGCGCGGTTGGTCACCAGCTCGTTCTGCAGGGTCCGCGCGTCGCGGGGACGCACGAGACGCAGCGCGATCGGACCGTGGTGATGAGGCGTCGTGAGCTCCACGTCACTCCCTCGACCGGGCGGCTTCCCTGTACAGCGACGTCAGAGGGTGGCCGCGAAATCCTTCAACCAGGGTCGCAGCTCCGGGCCGAGGTCTTCTCGGTCGGACGCCAGCTGCACGATGGCCTTGATGTAATCCACTCTATCGCCGGTGTCGTAGCGACGCCCGCGGAACACGACGCCGTACACGCCGGGTCCGTCCTCCTGGGTCGCGAGCTCCTGGAGCGCATCGGTGAGCTGGATCTCGCCGCCCTTTCCGGGCTCGGTGTGATCGAGCACGTCGAACACTGCCGGGGTGAGCACGTAGCGCCCGATGATCGCCAGGTTGGAGGGAGCATCTTCCTTGCTCGGCTTCTCGACGAGCCCGGTGACCTTCACGAAGTCGTCCGTGTCGGTCGCCTCGATGGCCGCCGCACCGTACATGTGGATCTGCTCTGGGTCGACCTCCATGAGGGCGATGATCGTCGCGCCGGTGCGCTCGTGTTGGGCGAGCATCGTCGTCAGCAGCGGGTCGCGCTCATCGATCAGGTCGTCGCCGAGAAGCACGGCGAAGGGGTGGTCGCCCACGTGGGCACGGGCACGGGATACCGCGTGACCCAGACCCTTGGGCTCACCCTGACGCACGAAATGGATGTCGGCGAGTTCGCTCGAGCGCTGCACCTTGTTGAGCTTGTCGATGTCGCCCTTGGCCCGCAGCTTGTCTTCCAGCTCAGGAACCGAGTCGAAGTGGTTGGAGAGGTTGTTCTTGTTCCGGCCGATGATGATGAGGATGTCATCGATCCCGGCATCCGTGGCCTCTTCAACGACGTACTGGATCGCCGGCTTGTCGACCACGGGCAGCATTTCCTTGGGCATCGCCTTGGTGGCAGGCAGGAATCGCGTCCCGAGGCCCGCGGCAGGAATGACGGCTTTGAAAGACTTGTGCGACATGGCACCACTCTAGCGAGGCGCCCGACGACGCTCCGCACGCCCGTGATGCCCCAGCGGCCTAGAATCGAGAGCATGTCGGACGACATCGGTCATGCCAAGCGCGCAATGCGAGCTGAGCTTCGCGAGCGACGCCAGCTGCTCTCGCAGACGGCGCTGGATGCCGCGGCTGCCGGGATCAAGGTCCAGCTCGACGAGCTCGTGGCGAGCGTCGGAGCACAGTCGATCTCGTGCTTCCTGTCGACCACCACGGAGCCGGGCACCCGCGAATTCGTGACGGATGCCGTGGGCCGGGGCATCCGTGTCCTGCTGCCCGTCACGCGCAAGGACGGGCTGCTGGACTGGGCCGTGGCAACGCCGGACGGCGACATCGGCGAGGGACTGTTCGGTCTGCCCGAGCCGGTCGGCGAACTGCTCGGTCCGATCGCGGTCAACGATGTCGACCTGCTCATCATCCCCGCCGCCGCCGTGGACGGCACCGGCACGCGGCTGGGCTGGGGCCGCGGATTCTTCGACAAGACCCTCGGCTCGATGGAGGGCTGCCCGCCCGTCTACGCCGTCATCTACGACTCGGAGCTCCTCGACGAGGTTCCGCGCGACCTTCACGACCAGCCCGTCACCGGGGTCATCACCCCCACCCAGACGATCACCCTCGCGCCGACGCGGCGCTGACCTGCCCAAGAGAGCTCATGCCTACCTACGCCTACGCCTGCAAGAACTGCGGCCACCGCTTCGACGCGGTCCAGTCCTTCGCCGATCCGACCCTCACCGAGTGCCCCGAATGCAAGGGCGAACTGCGCAAGGAGTACGGCTCGATCGGCGTCACCTTCAACGGCTCGGGCTTCTACCGCACCGACTCTCGCGCGGCGGCCGGCGGATCGACCTCCAGCAGCGTGCCGGCGGCGAGCTCTTCGGGTAGCGACTCGAGCTCATCTTCGGCATCATCGAAGTCCGAGGCGAAGGCCTCGACCGCAACATCCGCAACATGATCGGCGACAGCCGGCGACAGGTGAGGAGAATCACATGATCAAAGGCTTCAAGGAGTTCATCCTCCGCGGAAACGTCATCGACCTCGCTGTCGCCGTCGTCATCGGCGCCGCGTTCACGGCTGTGGTGAACGCGATCGTGTCGAGCATCATCAACCCGCTCATCGCACTCGTGTGGAAGCCGGACGAGAACGGCACGATCGGCTTCACCGTGAACGGACTGTGGGGTCCGGTCACATTCCCGATCAGCGACCTCATCAACGCGCTCATCGCCTTCCTCGCGGTCGCGCTCGTCGTCTACTTCGTCTTCGTGCACCCGATGAACATCATGAAGGAGCGCGCCGCGGCGAAGGCGGGCGTGCCCGATGAGCCCGAAGCGATGCCCACCGAGACCGAGCTGCTCGTGCAGATCCGCGACCTGCTGGAGAAGCAGTCCCCCAAGGTTTGACCCAACGCCCCTGCGACCCTGTCGCGCCGCCGCACAACGTCGGAGATCGCCACGTTGTCGGACGAATCAGCGGCGTGCCGAGCCGACGAAGTGGCGATCTCCGACGAAACGGTTCGTCTCTTCGCGGCACTCGTGCGGCTAGAAGCTCCGACGTGTGCGGTCGTCGTCTGGTCCGGCAGCCCCGCGCCCCTGTCGCGCGGCCCCATCATGTCGGATATCGCCACATTGTCGGACCGATCAGCGCCGCGTCGAACCGGCGAAGTGGCGATTCCCGACGCGGAGGCTGCGTCGGGTCAGTAGTGCGGCGGCCGTCCTGGCGCATGCGATCGACGACCCGCGGATACCTCGACCCTGTCGTGTTTCCCCGATCTCGGAGATCACCACATTGTCGGACGAATCAGCGCCGTGTCGAGCCGACGAAGTGGCTATCTCCGACGAAGCGGCGCCGTGCGGCCTCAGTAGTGCGGCGGGACGTCCTGTCGCATGCGGTCGTCGTTGGGTCCGGATGCTGCGGCTCCGGGCTCCCCGGAGGCTTCCTCGTCCGCGGCAGTGGGCTCAGCGGTGGATCCCGGCGCGGGTGTGAGCTTGGCCCGACGTGAGCCCGGGACCTTCTCTACGCGCTGACGCTCACTCGGGGACATCGATCGGCTGCGTGTCGGTGTCGACCGTGGGGGCCTGAGGCTCGACGCCCAGCAGGGCGGCGATCCGGGTGGCGACCGCGGCGGGGTCGCTGTAGAGGTCGAAGGAGTGCACGCGCACATAGTGCCAGCCGAGTCTGCGCAGGATCTGCGGACGCAGGCGCAGCGATTCGCGCAGCGACTCCCCCACGGTCTCCGGGTCGCTCTCCGCGACGACGGCCTTGCCGTCGTACTGGGCGACCAGGGGCAGCAGTCCGCGGTAGTGCACGTCGACCGAGACGCCGAGACGGCGCAGCTCCCGGGCGAGCGCGAGGGTGAGCGGGTCGGCGAGGTCCTCGAGCCGGGCATCGCGGCCGCGGGCGGCGATGCCTCCGAGGATGCCCATGAGCGTCGCGGCACCGTGCTCGAGGCGCCCGTCGTCGAATGACGAGGGGCGGATCGAGGACACGATAACCATCGAACGGCGGGCACGCGTCATCCCGACCGTCAGCAGTCGTTCACCGTCGGGCGTGGACAGGTCGCCGAAGTCGCTGAGCACGCGGCCGTGCTTGGTGAGGCCGAAGCCGAGCGAGAAGATGACGCGGTCGCGGCTCTCGGCGACCGACTCCTCGAGGCTGAGCACGGCGAAGGGCTCGGCGGTGTCGCGCGAGACGAAGTCGGCGACGTCGGCACGGCCGGCGAACGCGGCATCCACCGCGGCGCGGACGCGCTCGGCGTGCTTCGAGCTCGCGGTCACGACCATGAGCGACTCACTGCCGCGGTTGACGGCGTGCTCGACGACAAGGGTGACGACGCGCGCCACCTCGGCGTTCGGGCTCTCCACGGCGCCGCTGATCGGATCGGGCGCGCCGGTTCCGCCTTCTACGTAGTCGACGCTGAGACTGCCGCGGCCGAGATACGAACCTGCCCACGGCAGCGACACGATCTCGCCGCCGTAGAACGCCCCGTTGACGAGCTCGGCGAGGTCTTCACCGCCGGCGCGGTAGCTGCGGGTCAGCGTCTCGACCGGCACGAGCTCGGAGAGGCGCTCGAACACCGACACCGAGTCGAACGGCGGCTCCTCGGGCTCGCCCTCGAGAGGGGCGCCCGCGGCCACGCGGAACGGGGTCGGCTTCTGCGTGACGGGGTCGCCGAACAGGACGACCTGACGAGCCCGACGCAGCGCCGGTGCGGCCTCGGCGAGGCAGAGGGCCGCGGCATCCGCGATCACGACGACGTCGAAGGCGAAGCGGTCGGGGATCATCGGCACGTCGTAGGGCGACGCGAGCCAAACCGGCGCGAGCGTGCGCATCAGTGTCGGTGCGACGGCGATGAGCTCTTCGGGCGCCGAGATGCCGTCCTTCAGCGCACGCTTGAGCGCCTCGGCTTCGCCGGGCTCATCCACGATGCCGATGCGCCACTGGGTCGCCAGCTGGGCGGCGAGCAGCGGGCCGGATGCCGCCGCGTGGGCTTCATCGACGAGTCGGAAGTCGCGCTCCAAGCGGTCGACGACAGCCGTGTTCGCGCCGAGCAGCGCCCGGTCCGTGCGCAGCAGGTGCTCCAGCGCCGACTGCCACCAGGCGAACTCGAGCTCGTCGCCGACGCGGTCCTCGGGGACGTGGCGGACCGACATCTCCAACAGCAGCGGCTCGAGGCCGAGAGCGGCGAGCTCGGAGCGGAGTGTGGCGCGCTCGACGAGGTTGTCGAAGAAGTCCGACTCGGCCGCCAGGCCGGCCAGGGTCCGTACGAGCGTCTTGACCGGGAGGGTCGCGAGGCGCTCGGCGCCGGTACGACTCAGGATCGAATCGAGGTCGGTGAGGTCTGCATCCACGCGCTGCCACGCGACGTGCACGTCGCCCAGGCCCAGGGGAACCTCCGGGATGACGCCGGCCGCGACGTAGCGCTGCCACTCGGTGCGCTGGTGCTGCACGCGCACCAGGGCCTCGTGCATATCGGCGATGTGGACGCCCGGGCGGACGTACTCGCGCGACAGCCGCTTCAGCCGGCGCCGGTTCGTGCTGGTCATCTGCGGAGCATCGCGCCGCGGGCCGTGGGCCTGGATCAGTTCACCGAGCGGGCGTTCGAAGACCGTCGGGCTGAAGCGATCGAGCGAGTCGCGGATGCCCTGCAGCACGCGCAGGTAGACACCGAGCTCGGAGATCGTGCGGAACGGGCGCATCCGCGTCTGGGCGATCAGTTCGTATCCGCGCTCCAGCAACGACGGGACGTCGTGGCGGTGCAGGCGGGCAGCCAGCACGTGCGCCGACCGCGCGGCTTCGGTGGTGGCGAAGGACACCCCGTACCAAGGCGAATCGTCGGGACCGAAGCGGAATTCTCCGAGGCGGGCGGCCGCCGCGAGCTTGGCCGCGGCCGTCGGGCGGGCGGCGGCGAGGCGCTCGAGTGTGCGCACGTCGAATCGGGCGGCGGTGGAGGGCGCCGGGCTCTTCGCCGCCAGCGCCGTCAGGGCGCCGAGGACGTCGAGCGTGGACGCGCCGAGGGACGGATGCTGCTGCGTCACCGCGCCGCGATAGTCCCGCAGGACGCCGCGCAGGCGAACGAGGGCATCATCGATGTCGGAGACCCGCGGCTGCTCGGCCTTCTCGTTGCGACCGATCGCGCGGATGAGGTCGCGCCGCACGTGCCGCGGCGACACGGCCAGGCCGTCCAGGCCGATGCCGGCCAGCCGGTGCCGCACGCCCTCGATGGTGGAGCGACGGGCGCTGACCACGAGCACGCGCTTGCCCTCGCGCACGAGGGATCCGACCGTGTTGATGACGGTCTGGGTGCCACCGGTCCCGGGCAGCGTGTGCACGGCGAGCGAATGCCCGGCGGCGATGCGCGCCAGGACCGCTTCCTGCTCGGCATCCGCGTCCAGGAGCAGGGTATCCGCGGCGGGGGCTCGCTCGTCGGGGTTGGCGGCCGCAGGCACATCGCGTCGGAACGACAGCGACTCGCGGTCGGCAGGGTGGCCGGCGAGCGCGTTGAGGATCGGGTGATCCAGGTCTGCGGCATCCCGTTCCATCGCGGACCCGACGTCGGCGAACGTCGACACCACGAGCCGCGGATGCACGGTGAAGGTGTCGATGGAGGCTGTCAGTGCGCGCAGATGGTCGATGACCGGCTGCGGCTTGAAGACGCCCTCGTCGTAGGCGTGCGCGGCCAGCGCGGTGCCGTCCAGCGCGATGCCGAAGTGCGTACGCAAGGCGCGCAACAGCTCGGGGTTGACCAGGAAGGTGCCGTGCAGCTTGAGTTCGAAGTCGGTGTGGTGGCGACGGATAGCCAGCGGACGCAGCAGCACCGGGGCGGCATGCGACACGTCTTCGATGCTCCAGGACGCGAGTCCGACCGCGAGGTGCACCGGATCGATGCCGCGCGCCGTGCGCAGCTCGACGTTCTTCGCGGTGATCCGTTCGGCCGCGAGACGCGCGTTGCGCAGCGCCACTTCGTCACGGAACAGGTTCGACAGAAGAGTGGAGCGGCCGGTGATGAACTGCGGCAGGCTGCCCGGGTGCGCCTTCGTGATCTCGATCCCGGAATCGGCGTCGGAGAGGTGCAGCAGCGTGGAACGGCCGCCCAGTTCCGCGGACTGTGTGCGCAGCCGATCGCGTTCCGGTTCGGCCACGTGCATGACGGTCACCCCGGGTTCGGCCAAGCCGAGATCTCCGGGGTTCACGGTCACCGCGGTCGCCGCATCCTCCCGGCCCATCACGGTGTTTCCATCAGCTCGCCACACATCTGCCACCCTACGTGCGGGTCGTCGTCGTACCCCGTATCCCGCCCGAGTTTCGCGCGATTCCCCGACACGCCGCGTGACCAGCCGTTCCTCCCCAGGCCCCAGGAGCGGCCATCACCGCGCAATCTCGCGCTTCCACGGTGGCGGGACGGCCGAGCGCGTCCAGGATGGTGACATGACCGAATTCCGCTTCCGCGTCACCCCCTCCCCCATCGGCGACATCCTGATCGTCACCGGCGACGACGGCATCGTGACACTGCATCCGTTCGAGGGCCCGGTGGGGTTCGAGCTCCAGCGTGTCGGCCTCGAGCTGTCCGGCCACATCGTCCCCGACGAGAGTGTGGCGGAGGAGGCCGTGGACCAGCTCGACGAGTACTTCGACGGTGAGCGCACGGCGTTCGACCTGCACCTGGACTGGCGCCTCGTGCGCGGGTTCACGCGCGACGCGCTCCAGGCCGTCATCGACATCCCGTTCGGCGAGACGGCGAGCTACGGTGAGGTCGCCATCTCGGCCGGCAGTCCGCGCGCCGCGCGGGCCGTGGGCACCGCGTGCGCGAACACTCCCTTCTCCATCGTCGTCCCGGTGCACCGCGTGGTGCGTTCCGACGGCTCGATCGGCGAGTACGGCGGCCGCCCCGACATCAAGCGGTTCCTGCTGGAGCTGGAACGCGACGCGGACGTGTAGGCCGTCCGCGGCGCAGAAGGGGCCTCCCGCGAGTGCGGGAGGCCCCTTCTCACTGTGGGCCATCCCGCGACGCCCGCCGAGGCCGATGGTAAAGTCGTCCCCACATCGGACGGCACGGCAGTCGTCCCACCCAGAGGCAGGTAGTGCGTGGTCGCACGAACGGGCAGCGAATCGGACGTCCAGTTGCTGGCACGGTCCGTCGCAGAGCTCACGCGCCGCACACGCTTCCCGATCGGCTTCGGCGGTCTCGCGCGCGAGGGCGATATCCATGTGACCTCGATCGTCGGTGCACGTTCCCGCAGCCTCGACGGGCTGGTCGTCAAGTCGATGCGCGGCCTCGGCGGTCGCGCCTCGGTCGAGAAGCGACCACGCCTCGCGCCCGACTACCGGTCGGCCCGCGGCATCACCCACGACTACGACGCCGCCGTGCTCGGCGAGGGCATCGCGACTCTGTTCGCCATCCCGGTGGTCGTCGCCGGCGCCACCCGCGGCGTGATCTATTGCGGCTCGTGGGCGGAAGAATCCATGGGCGACGCCGCCGTGCGCCCGGCCTTCGGTGTGGCGGACGAACTGGCCACCGAACTCCGCGTGCGTGACGAGGTCGAGCGCCGGCTCGCGCTGATGCCTCCCACCACCGAGGTGCCGGCGTTCGCGCCGGCCGCCCGCGAAGAGCTCCGCGAGAGCTACGTCGAGCTGCGCAGCATCGCGGCGAGCGTGCACGATGAAGGCCTGCGTGCCCGCATCCAGGATCTCGAACGCCGGTTGGCGGCGCTGTCGCGAGGAGATCAAGCGGCGGGAGCCGCGAGTGGCGTGCGTCTGGCGCCACGCGAAGTCGACGTGCTCGCTTCCGTCGCGCTGGGCGCCACGAACGCCGAGATCGCGACCGCGCTGGGATTACGCGAGGTCACGATCAAGTCGTATCTCGCCTCCGCGATGTCGAAATTGGATGCCTCGACCCGCCACGCGGCGGTCGCCAAGGCGCGTCGCGCCGGAATTCTTCCTTAGACGTCCTTTCACCTTTGCGACAATGCGTCGGGGATAGCCCACGACATTCGTCGGCGGTATTCATCGCACGGTATTCCGCGACACCGCATATTGCGCATAAAGTTCATGCCATGGCTCGCAAAATCGTTCACCAGCTCATCGACGATCTCGATGGCACCGTAATCGAAATCGGCTCCGGAGAGTCCGTGCATTTCTCTCTCGACGGCGTCGCCTATGAAATCGACCTGACCGCGGAGAACGCAGCCGCGCTGCGCGAGGCATTCGAGCCGTACGTCTCGGCGGCGCGCAGCATCTCCTCGGCCCGTCGGACGAGTTCGGCATCTGCCCGCCCGCGGCGCCGCTCCGGCCAGCAGGACTATTCCGCGATCCGCTCGTGGGCCAAGTCCAATGGCTTCCAGGTCTCCGAGCGCGGCCGGGTACCGGCATCCGTCATCGAGGCCTACGAAGCGGCGCACTGACGCCTCGGAGTCAGATCGACTGCCGCGCCTCCACGAGGGGGCATGCGAAGACGTCGCGCTCCCCCAGGCCGACGCGGTTGATGTAACGCACGACGATCGCGTACGACGCGAACAACGTCGTCTGCGTGTACGGAACGCCGTGCGCGCGGCAGAACTCCTCGATGAGCGGCGCGGCACGACGCAATTCGGGTCGCGGCATCGAGGGGAACAGATGGTGCTCGATCTGGTAGTTCAGCCCGCCCATCAGCACGTCGACGAAGCGTCCGCCGCGGATGTTGCGGCTCATCATCACCTGGCGACGCAGGAAGTCCAGCCGCATGTTGCGCGGTACCAGTGGCATGCCCTTGTGGTTCGGGGCGAATGAGACGCCCATGTAGAAGCCGAAGAGGCCGAGCTGCACCGCGAGGAACACCGCCGCGATCCCCGGGGAGAGCACCAGGAACACCAGGGTGAGGTAGCCGCCGAGCCGCAGCACGAGGAACGCGATCTCCGCGGGCCGACGATCGACGTGCGCACGCATGCTCACACGGCGGACGCTGGAGGCGTGGAGGGACAGCCCCTCCAGCAGGAGGATCGGGAAGAAGAAGACGCCCTGGTGCGCCAGCAGCCACTGGGTCAGCGGCCCCCGGCGTTGCTGCACCTGATCGTGCGTCAGGGAGAGTACGGGGAGGTCGATGTCGGGGTCGGCGCCCTCTTTGTTGGGGTTGGCGTGGTGCCGCGTGTGCTTGTGCTGCCACCATCCGTAGCTCATCCCGACGAGAAGGTCGCCGAGGACAAGACTGATCCAATCGTTCCATCGTCCGGAGACGAAGATCTGCCGGTGCGCCGCATCGTGACCGAGAAAGGCGATCTGGGTGAACAGGATCGCGAAACCGACGGCGGTGAACAATTGCCACCACGTGTTGCCGACGAAGATGAAAAGGACGACGAGCCCTCCGAGCAGGACGGGGGCGGCGACGAGTTTCGTCCAGTAGTAGCCGTATCGGCGAGCGAGGAGTCCGCGATCGCGGATCATTTTCGACAATTCGGTGAATTCGCTCGCGGCCGGTCGATCGTCGGTGCGCGCGGTGGGAATGGTGCTGCGGATGCCGGGCATTTCGGATGCCTCATCGCATCTCGCCGCCGGTGCCGCTTGCGCGATCGCCCGGCAATTGTGCGTTCATGATCGGACGCTACGCGCGCCGACTGGGAGCGTTCACAGTTTTTCGGCATCGGGGCCTGCGGCGAATTCCTCATTCCGGTGGCTGCGCAGCGCCCGCGCCGCTACCGTGTGAGTCACAGTCCACTCCCGAGGGGTTCACGATGACAGACGAGATCGAGGAGGCCGCCACGATCGAGGAGATCGTGCAGCGCCTGTCCGTCCGCTTCCCCTCGATTCCCGCGGACACCGTGCGCGCCACCGTGGCCGAGGCCTACGAGGAGCTGCGCGACGCCCACGTCCGTGACTTCGTCGCCGTGCTCGTCGAGAAGCAGGCCAAGAAGCGGTTGAAGCAGCTGCCGGGGTAGCCGCGCCGGGATCAGGCCGAGCCGACGAACTCGAGCGCTTCCTTGGCCAGGGGAACCCAGCGCTCGAGCGTCTGGTCGTCCTCCGCACCCGGCGGCAGCGCCACCCATTCGCGCATCGTTCGCGCGCCCATGGTCACGGCCTCCCCCTCACCGGTCTCGATCAGGGCCACCACGCGGGCATGCGGCACCTTGACGATGAGCCTGCCGCCATGACCGAGGAAGGCGACGATCTTCGTTCCCGATCGGATGCCGGGACTGCGGAACATGGTGCCGACGGTCACCGGCGCCTCTTCCGCAAGAGCGGCCGCTACGACCTCGAGCAGGTCGATCCGTGATCCGGATGACGCATCCATGAAGGCCAGAATAGGGTCGGGACATCCGCCGGTCCACCGCGTTTCGAGAACACGGAGATCGGACGTCTACTCGCGGGCGAACAGCAGCAGCTCGGGCAGGCTGGTGGCGAAGTAGTCCGTGACACCATCGTCTCGTCGCGTCGCGGGCGGAACGAACGGCGACCGGGTCTCACCGAGATTCGCGGGCGGATCGCAGAGATCGCGCCCCCGCGCCGACTGCACCGCGTCCCAGGCGGCGAGGACCTTCCCCTCCCCGCCCTCCCACGGGTGGAAGCGCCGGTCGGTGAGGATCTCCTCCGCGCGATCGATGGCGCCCTCCGCGACCAGGAGCTGGAGGTACTCGATCGTGAGGTCGTCTCGCGTCAGCACGAGCGACTCCACCGCGCGGAGCCGTGCCAGCCGCTCGGCGACCGACTGGCCGAGCCGACCGGCGAGCTGGTCCTGCTCGTACCGCAGGCGCGCATCCTCCGGCGCCAGCGCGATCGCCTGCGCATACCGCCGCCACGCGGCCTCGTCGTCGTGACGGATGTTGTACTCCGCGAGCGCCGCGTTGCGCAGCAGCACAGGGTCGGACCCGCCGAGCTCGATCGCAGCATCCCAGTGCTCGACTGCTTCACGGCGGCGACCGTGCGCGTACAGCAGCATGCCGAGGAGCGCGTGCGCGACCGGGTCCGCGGGTTCCGCGGCGAGCGTCGACTCCAGGGCGTCCAGCGCATCGAGACCGTGGGGGAAGGCCCAGGTCGGATCGGTGGTGCGTGCCGCCGCACGGTGAGCCGCGGCATCTGTCAGCGCTCCCTGATGCTGGAGGATCCCGGCGGCGACGTAGTGAGCGACCGGCCTCAGGTTGCCCGACGCGGTGACCGGCACTGCGACGGCCTGAGCGAGCACCTCCAGCGCGGCGTCGGTCGCGCCGGCATTGCGGAGATCGAGCGCGACGTCGAACAGAAGCCCGGCGCCCGGGCCGACGTCGACGCCGGCGAGCACCCGCATCGTCGCATCGAGCGGATCGATCCGCAGCGCGTCGAGAAGAAGTCGACGGGCGGATGCCTCATCCCCGAGGCGCCGCAGGATGATGGCGCGCAGGGCGATGCGGCGGGTGTCGTGGGCGACCACGCCGTCGAGCGTGTCCAGCACCCGCAGCGCTGACCGGTTCTGCCCCCGGAACGCGAGGGACTCGGCCAGCGCGAAGCCGGCGGCAGCGGCCCACGCGCCGTCCCACCCCGCCTTGCCGAACGCCTGCTCCGCCTCCGTGGTACGCCCGAGGCGGCGAAGGACGAGACCGCGCAGGTAGAAGCCCTCCGCGTCCTGGGGATTAGCGTTGCGTCGCGTGAGACGGGCCAGCGCGATGTCGATGCGTGCCAGCGCACTCTCGTAGAGGCCGAGTCGGTACTCGCGGTCGGCGAGCGCGAGGTTGACGCGCACGTCGGCGGGATCGCGCTCGAGCGCGACGTTCCAGTACAGCAGCGGTGACCGCGTCGGGTGCCGGTACTGGCTGAGGTGGAGGCCCGTGAGGTACAGCTCCTCGACGGACTCGATCGCCTCGGGCAGCGGCGGCTCGTCCGCCACCCACGACTCCTCATCCGCGACGACGGTGGGCGTCCACCGCACGAGCAACCGTCCGTCGCGATCGAGCAGCTCGACGCTGAGGTCCTCGTCGGCGGTGACGTCGGCCTCGATGGCCGCGGGCTCCCCCGGCGTCAGGTCCTGGGTCCGGCTCGCGACGACCTCGCCTCCTTGTCGGACGCGCAGCGTTGCCCGGGGCTGAGGTCCGGTCACGGCGAAGGTCGCGACGAGGCGGGGGCTGCGCTCGACGTGCACCGCGGCATCCGGAGTCGCCTGGTGCGCGGTGCCCATCGCCGGCACCGGGTACCAGTACTGCGAGAAGACCTTTGTCTCGCCCGGGAGGATCCACGTGAAGTCGGGCTGGTTGTCGGTGTAGACGCCCGCCATGAGCTCGATGTACGGGCCGTCGCCGTCGGTGAGCTGATCGTCCCAGGCGTGGCCGAACGGAGCGTCGCCCCACGTCCACAGCTTCTTGCCCGGCGACACCCGGCGTTCCGCCCAGTGCACGAACCCGGCACCGGCGGCATGGTCGTAGCCGCCGAAGAAGTCCTGCTGCGAGTCGACGATCATGTACGAGGTCGGCACCGGGATGTTGCGATACCAGTCGATGCGGTGTGCGTCCGGCTCGTCCTCGGCGCGCGCCGGGTAGTCCACGCCGTAGTACGACCGATCCGCACCCGGGAACGCGGTGAGGGCGCGGCGCGCGTGATCGGCGACGTAGCGGACGTCCTCCGGAAAGAACGACTGGTAGTCGTCGTGCACCCGGGCAGCCGCGTTTGCCCACCACAGGAACGTCTGGCGCTCATCGGTGCGGTTGTGCAGTCGCACCACCACCTCCACGACGGAGCTGTCGGGGCGCAGCCGCACCCCGTGCTGCCCCGACATGCGGGCGAACGGATCGTGATCGTGGCACCACACGGTCACGGAGCCGTCCGCGCCGTTCTCGATCGTCGTCTGGACGGGCAGGTACGTCGCCGGCCGATGGTGCTGCGGCCAGTTGAACTCGACGCCGCCGCTGATCCACGGACCGGCGAGCCCTACGAGCGCAGGCTTGATGACGTTGTTCCGATAGAAGAAGTCGTGCCCGGTGATCTTGTCGTACCCGATGTGGATGCGGCCGCCCAGTTCGGGCAGCACGACGAGTCGCACGTAGGCGTTCTCCAGGTGCACCGCCTGCCAGTCGCGGAGCACGGGCTCGTCGGCGACGCTCTCCGTGAACGGAATCGGGTAGACCTTGCCGCTGGAGCCCTGGTAGACGCGATGATCGAAGAACATCGGATACGCACTCGGCGTACCCGCCTCGTACGTGCGGATGGTGAGGGCCTCGCTCCACGCCACGGCGGCGCCGTTCTCGAGCACTGTCCGCAGCTCAGCGGGCGGATCGGGGAGCGTCAGTTCGTCGTACGCGGCATCGCGCGGGTCGTTCAGCTCAGCGGTCATCGCCGACTCCTTGGGTACGTCCGGCCGACGTGGTCGGCCGGAACAGAGGAAGGACCCGCCGAGCGAGCCACTGTCGACGCTAGGAGGTCGTCGGCCGGTTGGGTATGGTCAGATCGACGAATGATATGGACGAAACGATGACACCACCACTGCCGGAGTATCGCACCGAGGGCTTCGCGGATCAGCGCCTGGGCGTGCTGCCGCGGCCCCAGGCCGACGCGGCACTGGTCCGACCCGGAACCCGGCGGCTGCTGGTGACGGATGCCGGGTTCTTCCCGGTCGCGCGTGGCCACCGGCGGTTGCGGGCCCTGGGTTCGGCCGAGACGATCGTGATCGTCTGCGTGGGCGGTCGGGGCACGGTCGCGTTCGGCGGAGAGGGGTTCCTGTTGACCACGGGCGTCTGCATCGCGATCCCCGCTGCGACGCCGCACGAGTACCTCGCCGATCCGGAGGATCCATGGACGATCTGGTGGCTGCACGCCCGCGGCTCCGACGTCGCCGAGCTCACCGCACACGCCACGGCGCCGGCCCGGCTGCGCACACTCGATCGGGTGGTCGCCCTCTTCGATGAGCTGGTGAGTCTGATGGAGCGTCGACTCTCTCCCGCGCAGCTGCTGGCCGCCTCGGGAGTCGCCTGGAACCTGCTCGCGCGCATAGCGGCCGACGTCGTGCTGCCGGCGGAGGGTTCCGCTGTGGAGCGGGCCATGCGGTACCTCGAGACCCGGATCGACGGCGAGATCCCCGTTGCGGAACTAGCGGGCATCGTGGAGGTGTCGCCCTCGCACCTGAGCGCGCTGTTCCGCCAGGCGACCGGAGGCGGACCGGGTGCATTCCACACGTCGCTGAAGATGGCGCGCGCGCGGGAACTCCTGGATACCAGCGCGCTGCCCGTCGGCGAGGTCGCCTCCGCCGTCGGGTACGCCGACCCGCTGTACTTCTCGCGACACTTCCGCCGGCTCCACGGGGTGAGCCCATCGACGTACCGGGCGCAGCCCAAGGGATGAGGCACCCGCTGTCTCCGGCGTTCAATCGCCGTTCGTCCCTCGCGCCCATACGATGGAGAGCAACGAACCGGCACCCCAGAGAAAACCGAGGCTCGGGATCTTGCAGTACATCTCCACACGAGGCGATTCGCTCGGGCAGTACTGTGACGTCCTGCTGGAGGGGCTCGCGCCCAACGGCGGCCTCGCCGTTCCGGAGCAGCTCCCCCACATCGACGCCGCCACACTCGAGCGTTGGCGCTCCCTGAGCTACGCCGAGCTGGCCACCGAAGTGATCGGGCTCTTCGCAACCGACATCCCGCGCGAGGATCTCGCCCGGCTGTGCGCGGCCGCGTACGGCGGCGGCACGTTCGCGGCCGACGAGGTCGTGCCGCTCCGCGACATCGGAGAGGGCATGACGCTCGTGGGTCTGTCCGAGGGGCCGACTCTCGCGTTCAAGGACATGGCGATGCAATTCCTCGGCGAGGCGCTCGAGTACGTGCTGGCGAAGTCCGACCGCGTCCTGAATGTGCTCGGTGCGACCTCGGGCGACACCGGTTCCGCCGCAGAGCATGCCCTGCACGGCCGCGACCGGATCTCGATCTTCATGCTGTCGCCGCAGGGGCGGATGAGCGCCTTCCAGCGCGCGCAGATGTACTCGCTGCACGACGACAACGTGCACAACATCGCCATCGACGGCGTGTTCGACGATTGCCAGAACCTCGTCAAGCAGCTCGCCTCCGATCTCGATTTCAAGCGGGATCACAGCATCGGCGCGGTCAACTCGATCAACTTCGGTCGCATCTCGGCCCAGATCGCGTATTACTTCTGGGCGTGGCTGCGGGCCACCGATGCGCTCCCCGCGCAGGACCGCACCGGTTTCGAGGTGTCGTTCGCCGTCCCCTCGGGCAACTTCGGCAACATCCTGTCGGGGTACTACGCGAAGCGCATGGGGCTTCCCGTCCGCAAGCTCGTGCTCGCCTCGAACGAGAACAACGTGCTGGACGAGTTCTTCCGCACCGGCCACTACCGCCCGCGCTCGGCCGAGCGGACGCTCGCCACCTCGAGCCCGTCGATGGATGTGTCCCGGGCGTCCAACCTGGAGCGCTTCGTCTTCGACCTGCTCGGACGCGACCCGCAGCGCACGGCAGCGGCCTGGCAGGAGCTCGACACTCGGGGTGAGATCGACCTCTCGTCCGAGCAGCACCGGCTGCTGCCCGAGTTCGGTTTCGTGAGCGGCACGAGCACGCACGAGGACCGCCTCGCCACGATCCGCACGTTCTTCGAGAACAGTGGCGTGACGCTGGATCCGCACACCGCGGACGGCGCGAAGGTCGCACGCGACCACGTCGAGCCCGGAGTGCCGATGCTCGTGCTCGAGACGGCGAAGCCGCAGAAGTTCGCGGACCTGATCGCCGAAGCGCTGGGCACGCCGGAGGAGATGGATGCCGCCACCCGCGCGCTCCTGGACGCTCCGCAGCGCGTGACCGACCTGCCCGATGACGAGCAGGTCCTCCGCGCCTACATCTCGGAGCGCGCACTGCACTGAACCGGGAGATCTGGGTACCCGACGCACGATCGCGTGGCCCACTCTTCGACGTCACCCCCCGCGGATGACGCCGATACGTCACGCGCATCGATAGCGTCATCCTCAACACCGTGCACGTACCCCCTGCCCTCACACCCGATAGGAGCACGATGGACGGCGTAGTCCTCGCCAACGTGATCTGGGCCGCCGCCGTCCTGGCGGACCTGGCGATCAAGATCCTCGCGCTGATCTTCATTCCGCGAAACCGCAAGCCGACCGCCGCCATGGCATGGCTGCTCGCGATCTTCCTGATCCCCTTCATCGGGATTCTGCTGTTCCTCGTGATCGGCAACTTCACTCTGCCGAAGAAGCGCCGCGACGAGCAGGCGCGTATCGACGCACTCATCCGGGACCGGGCCGCGAAGGCGCCGGGCGGCGTGATGGCGGATGAGTCGACCTGGCCGCGCTGGTTCCAGCGCGTCGCCCAGCAGAACGAAGACCTCACCGCACTCCCGGCGGTGTCGGGCAATCGCGCCACCCTGTACGGCGACTACCAGGCGTCGATCGATGCGATGGCGACAGCCATCGATTCCGCGAAGAACTTCGTGCACGTGGAGTTCTTCATCGTGTCGTGGGACGACACCACGCGGGGGTTCTTCTCCGCGATGGAGAGCGCCGTCGCGCGCGGAGTGACCGTGCGGCTGCTCGCCGATCACATCTCCTCGGCCAAGATGCCGCGCTCGAAGGAGACGTTCGCGGAGCTGGACCGGATCGGCGTGAAGTGGGCATGGATGCTGCCGGTGATGCCGTTCAAGGGCAAGTACCAGCGCCCCGATCTCCGCAACCACCGCAAGATCGTGGTCGTCGACGGAACGGTGGCTTTCATGGGGTCACAGAACCTCATCGATCGCACCTACAACTCCGAGAAGAACATCAAGCGCGGACTGAAGTGGCAGGAGCTGGTGACCCGGCTGACCGGCCCCGTCGTGGCATCCGTCAATGCCGTGTTCCTTTCCGACTGGCTCATCGAGACCGACGAGAACCTCATGGACACCGAGCACGTCCGCGTGTCGGAGATCCCCGTCGAGACCGCATCCGACGCCGTCGTCTGCCAGGTCGTGCCGTCCGGGCCGGGCTATCAGACCGAGAACAACCTGCGGCTGTTCCTGTCGCTCATCTACGGCGCGACCGAGAAGGTCATCCTGACCAGTCCGTACTTCGTCCCCGACGAAGCCATGGTCTACGCGATCACGACCGCCTGCCAACGCGGACTCGAGGTGCAGCTGTTCGTGTCGGAGATCGGCGACCAGGGCCTGGTCTACCACGCGCAGCGCTCCTATTACGACGTGCTGCTCGAGGCGGGCGTGAAGATCTTCCTCTACCCGGCGCCGTACATCCTGCACTCCAAGCACTTCTCGATCGACGACAACATCGCCGTGATCGGGTCGAGCAACATGGACATCCGCTCGTTCAGCCTCAACATGGAGGTCTCGCTGATGGTGCTCGGCGAATCGTTCGTCGCCGGCATGCGACAGGTCGAGCAGGGATACCGGGATGCCGGACGCCAGCTCACCCTGGAGGAATGGCGGAAGGAGCCGGCCAAGGCCACGTTCCTCGACGGGATCGCGCGCCTGACGTCCGCCGTCAACTGACGCTCAGCCGGTCACCGTAGCTGGGGCATTGGCGGTGCGTCATCGGGCGCCCACCCCGGTCGATCTGGCGGAAGGACGAACGCATGGGCGAGGATGGTCCGGTCTAGAAGCGCGAAGAGGAGTGGATGATGACGAAGTACCTGATCTCGTTCCCAAGTGCCGCGATGGTCATCCCCGACGGAGAATTCCAGGCCGTCTCGGATGCCTCGCACGCGGTCGTGCAGGAAGCGAAGGATGCCGGAGTCTGGGTGTTCGGCGGCGGCATCGATGAGAGCATCCCACCGGTCATGGTCGACGGCGACGGCACCGTCACCGAAGGCACCTACCCTCAGACGAGGCAGCTCGAGGGCGGGTACACGGTGCTCGAACTGCCGTCCCGCGAAGCCGCCCTGGAATGGGCCGCGAAGATCGCCGTCGCGTGCCGGTGCGCCCAGGAAGTGCGGGCGTTCCAGTACGACCCGGAGAGCTGACAGCGAGGTTCCGCCGCCGACCTGGAACTCTCCGATCTCGGTCAGGCCATCCGCTTGATAGACCGGGATGAGATGCACCACGCCGGCGTCCTCTGACTCGTCGGCTGCGCTCATACTCTGAATTGTCCGACAGACGATCGAGCGTTACACGCTGATTCGAACTCAACCGGCCCGGGCGATTTCCACGAGATGCAAGTATGGGGCGATGGAGTCAGCGGATGAATCGCCCCAGCTCGGTGACATCGACATTGATCGTTCGGCTCTCACCCAGGACGGATTCCCGCTGGCGGCGCTGGCGAGCGAACTCGGGTTCCTGGTAGACGAGCAGTCAGCGGTCGACGCGCCTTCTGAGGGCTGGCGGGTGCTGAAGCGCCCGTCTGCAGGAGGATTCCTCCTGCTCGGCTCCCCCACTGATGCCGCGCTTCAGACGTGGCGACTGGCGCAGGTGAACACCGGGGCAGCCGACGCCATCGCGCAGGTCATTCCCGGCACAGTGTCGCTCCGCAAGAGTCGCGCGGAGCGACGTAGCAGTCTGGAATTGCGCTGGCCGCCCATGATGACGACGACGGATGCGGCCGCCGACGAATACGTCATCGACATCGTGAACACGGGCGATACTCGCTGGATTCCGGATGGCGATGGGTTCCACGTCGTGGGCGTGTTCACCGAGCCCGGCACGACTGACTTCGGTTTCAGCTGGGCCAGTATGGGCCACGGTCCTGCCGTTCCCCTCGACCCCGGCGAGTATGCCCGTGTGTCCGTCGCGCTCAATCAGGGAACGCGGGCTGACCTCGTGCCTGGGCGGCATGATCTTCACGCCATCATGGTCGGGCTGAATCTGCGCCCCGAGCACCCCCTGGCCGTCGACCTATCGAGCGCGCAGATCGCCCGGTATCGAGAGCGTTGGCGGGGCCGGTCGTCCAGCCCGGACGATCGGCGGCGCATGCTCGACCTCCAGGTGCAGCGGCTTCGCGCACAGATCGCCGCGGGTGCTTCATTGGTCGCGGTGGCCGAGATGGTCGCCGCCGCGGAGTCCGACGCCGAAGCCGTCATCAGCCTCGCGACGCTGCTCGACTGCGACGAGGCGTCGGCGCAAGCGGTCTACGACTCCGCACTGCGCGAGCTGCGTCCCGGATACGCGCCCACGCTCGAGGAACGACTCACCGAGACCACGCGGCTCCGCGACGCGGTCTGACTTTCCCGAGAAATTCTTCGAGCCGTTCTGTAAGGATCCGCTTCCTGCGGCCACTGACCAGTTGAGGATCATTTTTCTCGGACGGTCAAAGGAGACGCGCACGATGGAAGCGACAGCATCCGTTTCTATGTCGGATGGACGCTCAGCGGCGTCGCACGCGGAAGCGTCGATCCAGCCGCCGGACGCACTTGTTCGGGCGATGGCGATCGCCGTGATTCGTACCAGACACCGCGACCCGTCGTTCTCGGTGGAGGTACTCGCGCACGAGCTGCATGTATCGGTCCGCCACCTGCATCGATGCTTCGCCGGTCATGAGTCCGTGGGGCGTCTCATCGCACGCAGCCGTGCTCTTGCGGCGGAGATGCTCCTCATTCATGATCCGGCTGCATCCAACGGGGAGATCGCGTTGCGCGCCGGCTTCTCAAGCCCTGCAACGATGCGGGCACACCTTCAGCGCCACACCGGGAACACCCCGCGCGAGTTGCGTCAGGCGCTGACCGCGACCGGCCGCGACGCGGGCTCGGCGCCTGCGTCCTCCGCCGCGTAGTCGAGAGTCGGGAAACGCAGGGTCATTGATCCCCGCGTTGCCTCGACCCGTTGACGTGCCAACCGCCACGCACTACCGTCTCGACACGCGGGAGCATCGCCGTTGGGAGGCATCACAGTGCTGAATCAGGTCGCCGAGGGCGTGCTCGTCCACGAGAGCGAATTCATCCAGAGCAATGCCGTCGTCGTGCGGGGCTGGGCCGGAGTTCTGCTGATTGATCCGGGCATCACGGTGGACGAGATGGCCGACCTGGCGCACGACCTTCGCGAGCTGGGTGAGCCGGTCGTCGCCGGATTCTCGACGCATCCCGATTGGGACCATCTGCTCTGGCACAGCTACTTCGGCGACGCCCCACGCTACGGCACCGCCCGCTGCGCGGCATCCATCCGGGAAGTGCTGACGCACGCGGACTGGAAGGACCAGGTCGCCGAGGGGCTGCCGCCGGAATACGCGGACGACATTCCGATGGAACAGCTCGGCCTCATCACCGGTCTGCCCGACGGCGCCACGGAGGTTCCGTGGGACGGCCCGACCGTCCGGATCCTCGAGCACCGGGCCCACGCGCCCGGGCACGCCGCGCTGCTGATCGAAGACAGTCGGGTCCTCGTCGCCGGCGACATGCTGTCCGACATCCTGATGCCGTTCCTCGACCTGCAGGCGGAGCATCCGCTCGAGGACTACTTGGCCGCGCTCGACCTGTTCGACAGCGTGGTCAACGAAGCGGATGCCATCATCCCCGGGCACGGATCCGTCGGTGGCGACGGGCAGTTGAGAGCACGCATCGACCTGGATCGCGCCTACGTGCAGGCGCTGCGAGACGGGCGCGATCCCGAAGACCCGCGCGTCGGCCCCTCGGCGCCGCTGGAGTGGCTGGGCGATATCCACGAGTGGCAGGCGCAACGGATCGCCGAGATGCGAGCGGAAGGCGGGACGCCCGAGTAAGGCCGTGCAGCGGGGCCGACCTATCGGTTGAGCAGGTCGACCTCGGCGATTCTGTCGAGCCGTGAGAGCAGCATGTCGCCGGTGCTGGCCATCGCCGATGTCGCGTTCAAAATGATCACGATCGCGATGATGCTCACGACCACGATGGTCGCGATCGCGTAGCGCCGTGTCACGGTCAGGACGACGATGGTGATCGCACTCAAAATGACGATCGTCTGACCGGCTACGGCGCCGAAAGCCATCCGCATCGCGCTGTCGACGGTGAGTGGACCCCAACTGTTCGTCGCGACACTCAGCACGATCGGGATGACGATGACCCCGGCGATGAAGACGCCCAGGCGACTGATGCGGTAGCGGGCCTTCACCTGCGCGGGTTGCTCCGTCACAACGGGTGCGGTCATGTCTCGACCATAACGAGGCCGCTGCGGGTGCGCCAGCGTCGCGAGGTGGGAGATCCGCTTAGGCTGTCGCAGTGACTCACGCACTGGATGAGGGGCCGTTCTTTCACGGCACGAAGGCGGACCTGCACGACGGAGACCTCCTGACCGCGGGCTTCCGGTCGAACTACCGCCCTGAAGTCGTGATGAACCACATCTACTTCACGGCTCTTCCCGACGGCGCCGGCCTCGCGGCCGAGCTTGCGCCGGGTGACGCTGCTCCCCGTGTCTACATCGTCGAGCCCACCGGGCCGTTCGAGAATGACCCGAACGTGACCGACAAGAAGTTCCCCGGCAATCCGACGCGCTCCTACCGAAGCACTGCGCCGATCAAGGTCGTCGGTGAAGTCACCGACTGGACCCGGTTGACGCCCGAGGCTCTCCAGACGTGGCGCGAACGACTGGCCCTGCTCCGCGCCGACGAGCGCGGCGAGATCATCAACTGACAACGCGACCGCTGTCGACCCTCGCCATACGCTGGCACCATGACGAACCCCGACTCCAACGCCTGGCGTCCGATCGTCGCGCTCCTCGCGAGCGCCGATGCCCGGACTGTGTACGCGCAGATCGTGCTCGGCGTTGTTCCGGATGCCGGCGCCGTCAGCCCGTCCAAGCGGGTGCGGATCCTCGGTCAACTCGAAAGCGCGGGTCTGGTCCGCCGTGACGGCGACGACGTCGTCGCCGTCGATGAGCGCCTGCTCGCATTGCTGAAGCAGGATGCTGGACACCGACCGCGCACCGGGCCGGAGAAGTTCTTGCGGCGCGACGGCACGATCGACCGGTATCCGACCAACCATGGCGAACGGGTGGCGCTCCTTCGCTTCATCGCGGGCCGAGCCGTGGCTCCCGCGGAACGACTGGCCGAGGGTGAGCTGAACGAACGGCTCGCGCCGTTCGATCCGGACACGGCCCGGTTGCGTCGATACCTCGTCGATTTCGGCATCCTCGAACGCACCGCATCCGGTTCCGAATACGCGTGGCCCGACAACGCCCGAGGCTGAGCCCGGGCGTGCCTGAGGACTAGTCTCGGCGAGATGACGACCTTGCCCGCCGATTCCCATGTCCACAGCGAGTGGTCGTGGGACAGCGGATCGGATCCCGCATCCGCGGGGTCGATGAGCCGCATCTGCGCCCGGGCGGTGCGGATCGGGCTGTCGGCCGTCGTCTTCACAGAGCATCTCGACCTCGAGGACTCCTGGCGCGTCGATGACGGCGACATCGGTGACCACGGCCAGAAGTACGTCGACGACGCCGGATACGTGCGGCTCCCGCCCTTCGATGTGGCCGGGTATCTGGAGGCAATCGACCGCTGTCGTCACGAGCATCCGCAGCTCCGAATTCTCACCGGTGTCGAGTTCGGGCAGCCGCACCTGTGGGACCGTGACGCGGCCGCGCTGCTGTCCAGCGGCGTGATCGACCGCGTCAACGGGTCGCTGCACATGCTTCCCTTCGAGGACGGCGACCGGACCGAGCCGAAGACGCTGTACCGCCATCGGCCGGCGGATGACGTCATGTGGGCGTATCTGGAGGAGATCCCCCGGATGGTCGACGGATCGGATTCATTCGAAGTGTTCACGCACATCGACTACGCGGTGCGTTCATGGCCGGTCGACGCCGCCGGACCGTTCGATCCGCGACGGTTCGAAGGGGGGTTCCGGGCGGCGATGCGCTCGATCGCGGGCTCGGGGCGTGCGTTGGAGATGAATACCCGGCGCCTCTGGCCGTGGATGCCGCAGTGGTGGGCCCAAGAGGGTGGACGCGCGGTGACGTTCGGGAGCGACGCGCACGGATCCGAGTCGCTCGCCGCGAACTTTCCGGAGGCGATGGCGATGGTCGAGTCTTTCGGCTTTCGTCCGGGCGCACGCCCCGAGGACTTCTGGACCCGCTGAACCGGCTTCATGCTCGCGTTCGCCTCATTCGCGACGATTGGCGCTGTGTACACCGTGGTGTTCGCCCGCGATGCTGCTCTCGACAGACGACGTGAGCACACCGGCGCTTTGCTGGAGGACGTCGGCACTTCTCGGTAGCGTGCACGGCATGGCCATCAAACTGGAGAACGTCGGCATCGCCGTACGCGACCTCGAAGCAACCATCGCCTTCTTCACCGACCTCGGTCTCACCGTCGTCGGCCGCGACACGGTCAGTGGCGAGTGGACCGACACCGCGGTCGGGCTGGACGGCAACCATGCCAACATCGCGATGCTCCAAACGCCCGACGGGCACGGGCAGCTGGAGCTGTTCGAGTACATCCACCCCGATGCGATCGAGACGCACCCCACACTTCCGAACGAGATCGGCATGCACCGTGTTGCCTTCTCCGTCGACGACATCGACGCCGCGCTGGAGATCGCCGCGAAGCACGGCTGCTACCCGCTCCGGGGCGTCGCCAACTACCAGGACGTCTACAAGCTCACATACCTCCGCGGTCCCAGTGGCATCCTCGTGATGCTCGCGCAAGCACTGCAGAAGAGCTGACCTTGACTGCGATGCCCGATTGCGCGCAACTTACTCCGACCGGCGTCGGCGGGCGATCCCGATCCAGATCAGCGCCACTCCGGCCAGGAGAACGATCGGACCGATGACGGCCCACATGGTGGACCCGCTCATCGCCGACCCACCCAGCACGTTGAGACCCTGCAGGGTCCACACCAACCCGACGGCGATCAGGAGCACGCCGGGAACCACGAACGGCCAGATTCGTTTCATGGGCGTCACTGTAGTCCCGTGGCGGCCGTAACGGATCCCCACGCGCGACCCGACTGGGGCGGTGCAAGTTCAAGCCTGTCAAGCCCCTCCGTCCGCACCCGCGCAACGCATAGTCCTCCGGCAACACGACTGACGCGCTCTCACGTCGCCCTTTCGCAGATGTAGCCACGGCCCCTTCCGCTGTCAACCCCCTCTGCTACGACGCATGACTCCCTGTTTGCTGAACCAAGAAGACGCGTACGTCATACGCGCCCCTCGCACCGTGAGGAGGAGGAAATGACGGACTCCAGACCACATGGACGCTATGTGCCGACGACGACGCACGCGGAGTGGGGAGCAGGCCGGCCGCATCTACTCGTCTCGCGGGAGGAAGGCTGGTTCCGGTACGAAATCACCGACGAGCTGGTCCGTATCGGGTCGTCTGCTGAAAACGAGCTCCAGCTGACCGAGATCGACCCGCACCACGCGAGGATCACGCACGACGCTCGCGACGACTACGTGCTGACCATGCTCGGCCCAGGAGAGATGAACGCAAACCCGAACATGACCGAGACGACGGACGATCACTCGGAGATCCTCCGGACGGGAGCGCGGTTCACGGCTGGGCCGTGGGCGCTCGTGTTCGTCCGCGATGAGTTCGCCGACCATGGCAGGCCGTACGGTGGCCGCCAGGGCGGGGAGTTCTCCGATCAGCCGTCGCAGCCCGCACGCCCCGACTACCTCCATCCGGATCACGTCGATTGGCCCAGGCGCTTCGAGAAGCCGGTCGATTAGAGCCTCAGCCGGACCGCCTCCGATCCCGCCACTCGACGGATCGAAGCAGTACGGTTGAGGCATGGGCACGATCTACTACGGCGGCTCGGAGACGGCCATCCATATCGAGGATCGGGCCCTGGCTCATCTCAAAGTGGTGATCGCGACGAAGCTCCGGCGCGGTGAGAGCTTCACGCTCTCGTGGCGGCACCCGGACGATGAGCCGCGCGGGCGCAGCACGGTGTGGCTGCATCCATCCATCCCCCTGCGGTTCGTCTTCGACGACCCCGAGCCGGCCGAACTCAGCCGCGAGTGGATCGAAGCGCTGGCGGTGTCGGCGAACTCTTCTGGCGGGATCCTCCTCGTCGCAGAGCAATCGCAGACCGGCCCTTTGTCCCTCGGCCTCGAGCCCGCTGCGGACGACGCTCAGCCGACCGAATAGCCGCGGCAGCCTTCGTCGGCTGCGCCCGCGAACCGGGAGGAGTCAGGCCGTCGGGTTCTCCCTCGTCGTGACGCCCTCGGCGGGCTCCGGGGTGATGACCAACCCGCTCGGGCTGCTCGCGGAGATCATCAGTTCCTCGATCCATTCGCGATTGAGCGCGGGAGCCCGGCTCCCGAAGAAGTGGAATTGGAGCGGGACGGATGGATGCATCCAGAAGCTCCGGCGTCCGCTTCCATCGCCGATCTCCACGTCGAACATGAACGATTCCGAACGGCGCAGCTTGTTCATGACCACGACCCGGAGGTGCGCAAGCGTTCGGTCATCGATGTCGACCGCGTTGCCCATGGTGTCGTAGATGAATCTGCCCATGGGCGATGGTATCGCGCGGCGGTGAGCGATCACGCCGCCGCATGCGCTCAGTCGACGGGCTCGATCTGCGTTTGGATGAACAGTCGATCTTGTTCGCTGAGCTGAGCCCCGTCGAGGAGACGGCGTCCGGTCACCATATGGATCTCGTCCCGTACATGCTCAGGCAACGGGTCCGTGATCGCCACGAGAACCGCGTGTTTGGCGCCGATCGAGAGGTACGGCCACCACTCGTGGGCATCGCTGGTATCACTCGTCATGTCGGGCCGCCCTTTCGCTAGCCGGCATCCATCACGTCGAAATCCATCTCAACATCCGCGACCGCGGATCTCACCCGCAGTGGCGTCGGATGCAAGAACTGGCGGATTCTTCGGCGCATGTACGCGACGGCTTCTCGGCTCTCCGGAACCGGCACGGACGAGTTCGTCGATTCGACCATCAGCACGCTGGAAGCGTTCAGAAGGAATGCCGCATCGATGGTGTTTCCGTCAGGGCTGATAGCGCGCACCGTGACGGCATCGGCCGCAGAACTGTCCGCCAGCAGACACGCGTACTCGAGCAGGCAATCGGCTGCCTCGTCGTCCATGAAGAGGGACCTCTCGGCGAAGGTGACGTGCTTCATGCGGCGAAACTACGCGCCGCCCGCCGATCCGGGTAGGGCCTTGACACAACGCGATCTGCTGCACCTGCGGGTCGGATGCGACTGTTGTCAACCCCCTATCGCCCCTGCGTGTCGGTCGCCACGATGGTGTTTCGGGGCAAAATCCACCCTTCTGAAAGGACGAGTCATGAGTATCGGAGCAGGCATTGCGCTCTTCGTCATCGGAGCGATCCTCACCTTCGCCGTCAACGTGCAGGTCGAGTGGGCGGACCTCGATCTGATCGGCTACATCCTGATGGGAGCGGGGGTCGTCGTCTTCCTCCTGGGCATCATCTTCGTCATGCGCCGGCGCCGGTCAGATACCGTGACGCGTACCGCCGTCGACCCGGTGGCAGGCGAACGCGTGACTCAGCAGTCCACGCGCACGACTCCGGACCAGACGGAGCTCTAGCGATGGCTTCAGATCGAGAGCGCTCGGGCGCCGCCCCCGTCGAGCCCGACGACGAAGCGCCCACCGGTGGCGATCAGACCACCGAGGAGCAGTTGCGGGCCGACAACGAGGTCGAAGAACAGACCCTGAAGACGCTGGATCCCGATGCCCCGCCCGCATGAGGAGCGCGGGCCGGACACGATGGAGGCTCCGATGACGAAGAGAATGAAGGATCAGCAAAGACGAACGGCAACGAGGTCGCGGTAGACGGCGAATGAGAGCGGATGCCGCGTCTCCCGGTGGACGCATGAAGGAGGACGTCCGCCACGCCGCCCGCAAGGCGGAGTCCTCGCGGACGCTGCAGCTGTTCGCCAGAGCCGGCTACGTGGCGAACGGCGTGGTGCACATCCTCATCGGCGTGATCGTTCTCGTCGTGGCGTTCGGCGGCGCAGGCGAGTCCGATCAGGCGGGTGCCTTCAAGACGATCGCCGATGCACCGTTCGGTTTCGCCGTGCTGTGGATCCTCGCGATCGCGCTCTGCGCGCTGGCGGTGTGGCACATCCTTGAAGGGGTGCTCGCACGAAGGGACAGCACCGCGGCGAAGTGGGGCGCTCGGCTGTCCGAGTGGGGGCAGGCCGCCGTGTTCCTGGCGCTCGGTGCACTCGCAGTGTCGGTCGCGCTCGGCGCGCGTCCGGACCCAGACGAAGCGGCGCAGAACGCCAGTCGCGGCGTGCTCGTGATCCCCGGCGGCGTCTTCGTGCTGGCAGCGGTCGGACTCGGCACCGCCATCGCGGGGGTGGTCTTCATCGTGATGGGTGCACGTCGCAGCTTCGAGAAGCGCGTGACGATCCCGTCGGGGCCGGTCG
Source organism: Microbacterium sp. Root61 (assembly GCF_001427525.1). Lineage (NCBI taxonomy): Bacteria > Bacillati > Actinomycetota > Actinomycetes > Micrococcales > Microbacteriaceae > Microbacterium > Microbacterium sp. Root61. The sequence continues at coordinate 1,229,339 of NZ_LMGU01000001.1, forward strand.
GCCGAACCGTCGTCGTGGTCGGCGTCGTCGGATTCATCGCGAAGGGTATCGCGCTGCTGATCGTCGGGGTCCTCCTCCTCGTGGCCGCGGTGCAGGTCGATCCGAACGCAGCAGGCGGACTGGATGCCGCGATCTCGGCGCTCATGGGCCTGCCCTCTGGGCCCTGGCTGGCGGGTCTGGTCGGCGCAGGACTCTGCGTCTACGGCCTGTTCTGCGTCATCCGCGCGCGTTTCGCCCGGTTATGACGTCGCCGTCGTGAGGCCCGGCCGACTCTGGCTTGCCCGCCACGGCACCGGTCAGCCAGTACTGCCCGCTACTGCGCGAGGGCGGGTGCGATCCGATCAGCGACGCCGGACACCGACAGCGCGACCTCGGCGGCCCGCCGTCCCTCCGCGATGAGGCGCGGCACGTCGGACATCATCCACTGCGCCATCCCCTCCATCTCGGGCTGGATCAGCACCACCGACGGATCGTTCACCAGATCCGCCGTGCGGGTGACGGTGCGCATCATCCGCACGTTCTCCCATTTCGCGTGCAGACGCACCACGATCACGCGTTCGGCGCCGAGCTCACGCGCCGCCGCGACGGGCACGTTGTCGACCATGCCCCCGTCCGCCAGCAACTGACGGCCGCGACGCACCGGCGGGAGCAGGCCCGGAACGGCGATCGACGATCGGAGGGCGACGCTCAGCGGCCCATGATCGATCGTGATGCCTCGGCGTGTGCGCAGGTCGGTGGCGTACGCGCCGAACCGACGGGGTAGGTCTTCGATGAGCGGGTCCGAGCCCAGCGCATCGATGACGGCGTCGGTCACCACTCGCGTATCGAGCAGTCCCCAGCGCGGGCTGAACGACCACCGGGCGATGTGGCTCCACCGGAACGTGGCGACGGCGCGTTCGATCGCAGTGAGGTCGGATCCCGCCGCGTACGCGGCCGCGACCAGGGCGCCCGAGCTCGTGCCGGTGGCGATGCCCGGACGGATGCCTCGTTCGGCCAGGACCTGCAGCACGCCTACGTGGGCCGCGCCGAACGCGCCTCCACCGCCGAGCACGAGACCCAGAGCGGCGTCGTCGCCGCGTACGTCGATGTCGTTGTTCACGTTCGTCACGTCACTCCCCCAGGTGTTGCGGCCACAGGGAAAGTACCAAAGCCGACCCCGCAGTAACTGACCGAAAGCCATGCGGAGGCTGAATGCGGGTCGAGAGCGAGAGTTCGATCTGGTCACGCCGCTGCCGTCACCGATCGTCGGGCGCTGGTGCGAGGGGCGCTCTCCGTCTGAGGAGTTTTCTCCCTTTCGTGCCCGTGCCGTGTTTTCTAGAGTGATGTCACCCGACCGGACGACCCGTGTCTGCTCCGGCGGTGAAGGGGTGTCTTCCTTTTCAGGAAGGCTGTATCGGCGACGAAGCTGACTTCTGGCTCTGGGGGCTGGATGCGCGTGCGTTCTCGTTCGCGTCCCTGAGTCGGGCATTGGGGGTGCCTGACCTTCTTCCTGACGGTCGGCGACGAGGCGAGTGCTTCGCGCCGACCGTCAGTCGTGGTCGATAGACTGCGGATCGCTATGACCGATGAGCGCGCCATTCGAGTCCTCGTCGTCGAGGATCAGTCGCTCTTTCGTTCGCTGCTGTGCGACCTCGTCCGCCACGAGGACGGATTCGAGCTGAGGGGTTCGGCTGAAACCGTCGCCGACGCACGTGCTCTCGCTCACGCGACGGCCGTCGACGTGATGCTGCTCGATGTCGACCTGCCCGATGGCAACGGATTCGCGCTGGCTCGGTCTCTGCGCGTGCGGCAGCCTGACTTGGGCATCGTCCTGCTGTCGGGCCACGACGTGATGGAGCTCCTCCTCGGCCTTCCCGACGACGAACGAGTCGGCTGGAGCTACCTGTCGAAGGTGTCGTCGACCTCCCGCGCGACGCTGCTCCGAGCGCTGCGCGCGAGCGCGCGCGGCAACAGCATGCTCGACCCCGAGCTTCTCTCCCGACGCGTGCCGCGGAGGGGAACCGCCCTCGCGGACCTCACACCGCGACAGCTGCATGCACTCCGGCTGCTCGCCGAAGGCCTCTCGAACGCGGCCATCGCGCACGAGATGTCCATCTCGGCGCACTCTGTCGACAACCTCCTCAACGCGGTGTACGCAGCCCTCGGCGTTCGAGACGACGGCCGCCTCAACAGCCGGGTCGCGGCAGCTCTGCACCTCGTGCGCGACGGCGCGCAGGCGGGCCCGCCGCGGTGAAGAAGACCGAGTGGATGCCGCAACCGGCGGCTGATCGTCGGGACGACAGGCGCGTCTTCCTTCTGACCGCCGGGGCGCTACTGGTCACGTTCAGCCTCGGGGCGACGTTGCAGGCGGTCTTCGTCTTCCGGCCGGAGCGGCTGTCGCTGCTCGACCTCGCCGCCGATGCGCCACTTCTCCCCCACCGGTTCTTCGCGAATCTGCTCGCCGTCGCCGTCGTACTCGGGGTATCCGCGGCGGTACGGCTCAATGAGCTCCGCACGACCGCCCGCATCGTATCGATGGTGGTTCTCGCCGTGTCGGTCGCGGTGCTGCGGCACATGCTGCAACTGGCATTGGGCATCTACTCCGATCCACCGGTCGAGATCAGCACGGTCGAGATCGCATCGGTCGCCGTGATCGTGTTCCTCTCGCTGGCGATCGCCGTCGTCCAGGTTCAGGCGCGGGGACGGTTGCGTGTGCAGGAGCGCACAGCGGCGGCGCAAAGGCAACGGGCATCGGCCGCACTCGCGGAGCTGACGACCGAAGAGGTCCGCGTCCGGCGGGAAGTGGCGGAAGGACTGCACGGAACGCTGCAGGGGCGCCTGGTCATGAGTCAGGCGCGGGTGGCCGGCATGCTTCGACGAGGACGCTCGGGCGGCTGGTCTCGCGACGCGCTGGGCGAACTCGAGGAACTGCAGCAGGAGCTGGAAGACATCCGCGAACGAGACATCCGCGAACTGAGTCAGCTCATCTACCCGGTCGGAGTGGACGTCAGCGTCGCCCACTCCGTCCACACGCTCGTACGCCGGATCCCGGCCGACATCGCCGTCGTGGCCACGATCTCGCCGGAGGTCGATCGTGCGTTGGGTGGTGCGGCACCCGACGTGGTCAGCGAGCGCATCGCCATCGTGCGCGCGGTCGAAGAAGGCACGACGAACGCGCTGCGCCACGGCGCCGCGACGGAGATCCGCATCGACGTCCGCCTGGTGCACGGGCCGGAGATGGCACGTACCCGGGTGAGAGTGGATGACGATGGTGTCGGAATCCCCGAGTCGCCGCGGTGGAACGGTCTGAAACGCATCGCAGAACGCCTTGAGGTCCACGGCGGGCGGGTGGAGCTCACCGCCTCGCCGCTCGGCGGGGCGAGGCTCGAGGTGGAGCTGGATGGAGGACGTGGCGCGGTCGCGGGCGAAACGTAGACGCGGACGGCGGTCGACAAGCGCGCGACATCACGACATCACGCGCCGGCACCCACGTTGCGCATGGTTGCTCCCGATCTGGCGGCCAGCCCCGTTGCGGTGGCGGCGATGGTCCGCCGCATGACCTCCACGGCGATCGTAGGCGTGAAGTCCGCCGGGTGGGCGATGCTGATCGTGCGAGTGAGTCTCGGCTCCGCGAGCCGCACCGACCGCAACCCCGGCCTATCGATGAGCACCATCGCCGGGACGATCGCCACTCCGAGCCCGCGCTCAACGAACCGAAGCACGGCGTCCATCTCCGCGCCCTCGACGACCACGTCAGGGGTGAGACCGGCCGCGAGAAACGCGGCATCCGTTGCGCTGCGCAGGTCGTACGTCGAGCTGAAGACGATCTGCGGCAGATTCGCGACTTCCGCCAGGCCCACCGCGTCGCGGGTGGTGACCGGCGGCGCGTTGCTGGATGAGATCACCACGAGTTCTTCGACCAGCAAGGGCGTCACGGTGAACCGCTCCGACGACGTCGCCGTCGACGTCGTGATCAGTGCCAGATCCAGCTCACCGCTCGCCAGTTCATCGAGCAGGCGTCGTGATCCGTGCTCGGAGAGATGCAGATCGATCGCGGGATAGGACGTGTGGAAGGTGTTGAGCGCTTCGGCGACGAGGCTGATCGACAGGGTGGGTGTGGCCCCGAGTCGCACTCTCCCCCGCTGCAACCCCGAGAGCTCGGCCAGCTCGCGCCGAATCGACTGCGCGTCGGACAGCATCCGCCGGGCCAGAGGCAGGAGCGATTCACCGGCGATCGTGAGCGTGCTGCCTCCGCGGGAACGGCGGAAAAGCTCCGCGCCGAGGTCCTGCTCGAGCGCAGCGATCTGACGGCTCAGGGAAGGTTGGGCGAGATGCAGCCGCTCGGCCGCGCGGGTGAAGTTCCCAAACTCGGCGACTTCGACGAAACTGCGTAGCTGTTCCAGGTTCACACCTATACGTTATCGCTATCGAAACGACCAGATATATGCATTGGAGTAATCGCACAAGCCTGCCTACCGTGGAGGGATGCACACCTCAGAACGACAGATCTCGACCACAGTCCTGGTCATCGGCACCGGCGGTTCCGGCCTCCGCGCGGCGATCGAGCTCGACGAAGCCGGGGTGGACGTACTCGCGCTCGGGAAGCGCCCCAAGTCCGACGCCCACACCTCCCTCGCGGCCGGCGGCATCAACGCCGCGCTCGCGACGATGGATGCCGAGGACAGCTGGCAGCAGCACGCCGCCGACACGCTCAAGGAGAGCTACCTGCTCGCCAATCCGCGCACCGTCGAGATCGTCACCTCAGGAGCCGCGCGCGGCATCGACGACCTGGAGCGCTACGGCATGCCGTTCGCGCGCGAGGAGGACGGCCGGATCTCGCAGCGGTTCTTCGGCGCCCACACCTACCGCCGGACCGCGTTCGCAGGCGACTACACCGGGCTGGAGATCCAGCGGACGCTGATCAACCGTGCGGCGCAGCTGCAGGTGCCGATCCTCGACACCGTCTACGTCACACGCATCCTCGTGAATGAGGAGGGTGCGGTCTTCGGGGCGTACGGCTTCGACCTCGAGGATGGAACGCGCTACCTGATCCATGCCGACGCCGTCATCCTCGCTGCCGGCGGCCACAACCGCATCTGGCGGCGCACATCCTCTCGACGCGACGAGAACACCGGCGACTCGTTCCGCCTGGCCGTCGAGGCGGGCGGTCGTTTGCGCGACCCCGAGCTCGTGCAGTTCCATCCGAGTGGCATCATCGAGCCCGAGAACGCGGCGGGCACCCTCGTATCCGAGGCCGCCCGCGGCGAAGGCGGCATCCTGCGCAACGGCCTCGGCGAGCGCTTCATGCACAAGTACGACCCTGAACGGCTCGAGCTCTCCACTCGTGATCGCGTGGCGCTCGCCTGCTACACCGAGATCAAGGAAGGACGCGGAACCCCGAACGGAGGTGTCTGGCTGGATGTCTCGCATCTCCCGCGAGAGACGATCATGACGCGGCTACCCCGCGTCTACCAGACGATGCTCGAACTCCAGATGCTCGACATCACGACCGATCCGATCGAGATCGCACCCACCGCGCACTACTCGATGGGCGGAGTGTGGGTGCGTCCCTCCGACCACTCCACGGACGTGCCCGGGCTCTACGCCATCGGCGAGGCATCCTCGGGCCTGCACGGGGCGAATCGGCTGGGCGGCAACTCTCTCATCGAGCTGCTGGTGTTCGGTCGCATCGTCGGCCAGGCTGCAGCCGACTACTCGGCCGCATTGTCGGCGCAGACCCGCTCGGCGGCAGCGGTCGAAGTCGCCCGGGCGGAGATCTCCGACCTGCTTGCGGCATCCGGCACCGAAAACGTGCGCGCGCTGCAGCGTGCCGTCCGCAACACGATGACCGAGCACGCCGGAGTCGTGCGCGACGAAATCGGATTGCTCACCGGCCTCGCCGAACTGGACGCGATCGAGGCTCGCATCGCCGACATCGGCGTGCACCCCGACATCGCCGGCTATCAGGACCTCGCACACGCCTTCGACCTGAAGTCAGCCGTCCTGGCGGCGCGGGCCACCCTCGAAGCCGCGCTGGAGCGGCGGGAGACCCGCGGCTGCCACAACCGCAGCGACTACCCCGAGATCGATCCGGAGCTGCAGGTGAACCTCGTCTGGTCGCCCTCGACCGGCATCGTACGCGAACAGATTCCGCCCATCCCGGCCGAGATCGCCGATCTCATGCGGGAGGTCTCCGTGGTCGGCAAACTCGTCGAATAGAACTGCCCCCTCAGAGGATCCCCCGCCAGCGTGCAGACGCCGCCACTCGCTTCGGTCGATGACGGCGAGCGATCCCGATTGCCGGTGCGGTCGGCGAACCAGTCGTCATCCCTGGGTGAGATTGCGAAGACCTATCCGACGTCGGACGGATCCCGGGCGCTGAAGAGCCCCAGGATGTCATCGACGGTCGCGAGGGGCTTCCGTTTGGCCGGGTCGATCACCCACGCGGTTTCGTGAAGGAAGTCGGCCGGGCGAGCCTCGCTCCACAGCCGGCATCGGATCGTGTCGAAGGTGTTCATCGTGACCCCCAATCCGTTGTACTCGGACGGGAAGACGGCGCTGTAGGTCTTGTGGTGGAGGCTGGGGAACGACGCCCGATAGTGCTTGTTGTAGATCGGATCGAACATCCGGATGGTGGCGGCCTCGGCCAGTGCGATCAACGTTTCGCGATCGAAGCGAGGATTCGCTCCCGCCCACACAGCCTCTGCATCGAGTTCTCGCTCGCTGTCCTGACCATGGATCACCGACACGGTGTTGGTCGCACCGAACTGCATCGGAATGACCCACAGCTCGTAGCCGGGAGCGTGGTCGACGTGGTCGGCCAGTATCTGCTGGAGCTTGCTGTGCGACAGCAGGCGGCGCTCGGTGACACCTTTGTCGTCGTTGCTCTTGCCCACGTAGAGCACTTCGAGGTCGAGCAGCGTCTCATCGACGATCGGTGCCTCCGCCCGTGCTTGAGGCCGTTGAAGCTGGACGAGTGAGCCATCGAGCGTGAGCAGTTGGCCCGCACGACCCTCGGCCAGTCGCTCATCGTTCGTGTCGTGAATCTCGAAGAAGAGCCCGCCATCTTCGAGAAGGAACTGACCCTGGAAGCCCTCATATATGAGGGTGACGGCATCCCCGTCCGGGTTCTCGATGACGACCTGCAGGTCACCGGCGTCATCCGCGACCTCGACGATGGACAGACGCGGCCTGCGGGCAACGAGGTAGAGCGGAAAGTCCTCGAGTTCCGGCGATTCGGTCAGCGCGCTCGCGAGTTCACTGGGTGCCAGGCAGACGGCATCCGTCATGCCGACGATGAAGGTCTGCTCAATGGGGAAACGAAAGGAACTGGGTGATGCCACGCATGCACATTAGCGCGCATGACAGCGCGCGCGACGTCACGGCGCTGGGCTGACCAGGCGACCCAGCTGCTCCCCCATCAGTCCCGGGGTGGCCGACGCAGCTGCTTGATGTCGGTGCGCTGCTTCTTCGCCTTCAGCCGCCGTTCCTTGCCGCCCCGACTCTGCTTGGTCGGTCGCCGTGTCGGTGGGGGCGGCTGCAGCGCCTCGCCCACGAGGGCCGCGAGCCGGGCACGTGCGGCCTCGCGGTTGCGCAGCTGGGCGCGATGCTCGGATGCTGCGATCGTCAGCACGCCGTCCACCAGGCGGCCGCTCAACCGCTCGAGAAGCCGCTCCCGCTGCGTTGTGGAGAGCGCGGCCGAGCTCGCAGCATCCCAGACGAGTTCCACTCGTGAATCGGTGGTGTTCACGCCCTGCCCACCCGGGCCCGATGACCGCGAGAACCGCCACGACAGCTCGGACTCGGGGATCGTGACGCCGGCCGAGACCCGAAGTCCGGGATTGTGGACGGCAGGCATGGGTCCATCATCCTCCGCGGGCACGTGCGGTGGTAACGGATGCGGGTCGGTCCGAGACAGCTGGGCCTATTGGCAGTCCATTGGGCTCACCCCAGCGGCTTCGAGTTGGGCGAGCTTTTCGGCCAGCGTGCTGGCAGGAGCAATCCCCCGCGCGAGAAGACACTCCCCCATGACGTGGGCCGTATACGACGTGTCCTCGTTGGCGACCTGCCATGCCCCGTCGACCTGTTCGAACTCGCGGCCGTAGCAGCGCGGCGACGCCCCATCCGTTTCCGATTCCTGCGTCGTTGAGTACTCGATCACCGTCTGGTCGAGGTCAACGAAGGCGAGGGGAAATCCAGCTTCGGACATGCAGGCGGAGAACCGTTGGTAGGCAGTGACGTACTCCTCGCGGGTCACGACTCCGTCCGCCAGCGCTGCGGTCTGTGCCGCTGACGGGATAGGAGGCGCCGGCTCGGCCGCCCACGTGCCCCAGATCGAGTACTGCGCGGAGCTCTCGATGGTCAATGAGTGGGCTTCATCGCCGGAAACGCGGAATTGACCGCCGCCACCGCCGAATGCACTCGATGCTGCGTCCGAGTCGCAGGTCGTCGTCCCACGCGTGCGTTCGTCTCCATCGAGCGTCGTCACGATGGTTCCGGCATCGAGGCAGCGGAGCCGGTAGATGAAGTCCGTCGCCCCCTGGGGTGGAGTGCCGAGTTCCAACACGGTGCGGCCAGATCCGGCGTAGGTGAACGGCGTTCCGAGAGGCTTCGCATCGCCCATGGCGGCTTGCCGGGCAGACGTGTCCACGGCGACCACGGTGGTCCCCGATTGGTCGTTGGCCAGTGCAACAGCCGATACCGCGCCCCCCGTCAGCGCACCCGCCAGGGTGAATGCGGCGACAGTGGCGATGACCGCGCGTCGGGTCATCCGGGTGCGGGGATGGCGAGCTGTTGCGGCATCGGACGTACTGACCAGCATTGCGCGGAGAGCTTCATCACGAACGCCCGGCGTGGGATCAGGATTCATAGCTGACTTCTTTCGTGCGAGTTTCCGGGCCAGCAAGGCTGATGGAAAGCAGAGTGCGCAGGCGGGCTTTCGCGCGTGAGAGGCGGGACTTCACGGTCCCAGAGGGCACTCCGAGAGCTTGAGCGGCCTCGCGCTCGGAGTACCCTTCGATCACGCAGAGCGTGACGATGCGTTGGTCGTTGGCGGAGAGCTGCGACAGCGCGCGCTCCACGTCGGTGTATCCCTGGTCAGTGGCGTGATCGGGCACGGGTTCGGGCGGAGGCAGGCGGGCGAGCGCCTCTCGGTATCGACGCACCCCACGGGTGAGGTTGCGGCTGGTGTTGGTCGCCGTCAGCAGGAGCCACGGCAGCATCGAGCCATCCACGAAGCGAACGCGGTCCCGATGGCGCCACGCTTCGAGAAAAGTGATCGCGACGACGTCCTCCGCATCTGCGAATGTCGGCGCGAGCCGCAGACTGTGCAGCTGTACACGGCGTCGGTGACGATCGAAGAGACGACCGAACGCGTCACCGTCGCCCGCGATCGCCTTCTCCCACTCAACCTCGTCAACGGGCGCGGTCGGAGCGTTCATAACCATTAGTGTCCGCTCGAGCGCAATCGGTTCCAACTCGAACGTGGAACCTGAGCGGATTGCGAAGGGGCAGTGGCTCCCCGTCTCGGGCAACACCGGACCGGTACGCTTCCCGATCAGGTTCGGTGGCGCGGCGACCATTTGAGCGGGTTGCTCGGACTTCCCTGACAGCTCCCGGCGTCAGTGGCGCCGGAATTGCCCGGGGCTAATCCCCTCCCTACTTCACGCTGCCCTGAGTGAGGCCGCCGACGAGCCACTTCTGGAGGAAGAGCGCAAGGAGATAGATCGGGATGAGCCCCGACAGGCTTGCGGCGGCCATCTGTCCGAACATCACCTCGCGTCCGCCCTGCATGAGAGCGATCCCGACCGGAAGCGTCTGCGAGTTCACGCTCTGGGTCAGCAGCAGTGGAATGAGGAAGTCGTTGTAGACAAGGATGAAGACGATGATCGACACGGCGACGATGCCCGGCGCGGTGAGCGGCAGGATGACGGACCACAGCGTGCGGAGCGGACCGCAGCCGTCGATCTGAGCGGCCTCGTCGACTTCGAACGGGATCGCCCGGAAGAACCCGTCGAGCAGCCAGACCGCGACCGGTGTGAGCAGCAGCCCCTCGACGATGCCGAGCCCGACGACGGAGTCCATGAGCCCTGCGGTGCGCACCAGCACGAACAGCGGAATGATCGCCACGATAGGCGGCGCGACGTACGCCGACACGATGAGGCCGAGCGTCTGTTTTCCGCCCGCACGCAGGCGCGCCATCGCATAGTTCGCGGGGATCGCGATCAGGAGTGCGACCGCCACGGCGACGAGGGCGGCGCCGAAAGAATTGCGAAGGTAGGTGAGGATCGGCCAATTCTGAAATGCCGCGGTCCAGTTCTCGAAGGCGAGTCTGGAAGGCAGGATCCGGGTGGAAAGGATGTCGTCAGGGCTCTTGAATGACATTCCGACCATGTACAGAATCGGCAGCAGCGAGAGCAGGATCGCGACGATGATCACGATCCACTTGACGGTCGTGACGAGTGGGGATGGGCGCCCCGGCCGGGAGAGGTGAGATGTGCGGACCTGGACGGCGCGACGACGGCGAGCGCTGGGAACCACGAGGGTGCGCGTGCCGACCTCTTCGACCGGACCCGATCCGCGAACGGTGAGCGACATGGGTCTCAACCTTCCTTGTGCAGGCGCTGCCTGACGGCGTTGAGCGGCAGGATGACGATGGTGACCAGGACGAGGAACGCGATCGTCTGTGCTGCCGCGGCGCCGACATCGAACGTCTGCAGTCCTGTGCGGTAGATCTGATAGCTGCTCACCGTGGTGTCGAACCCGGGGCCACCGCTGGTCATGATGAACACGAGGTCGAAGACCTTGAACGACACCACGAGCTTGAGCAGCAGCACCGTCAGCAGGCTCGGCAGCACGAGGGGGAACGTTATGCGCCAGAACGTCTGCCACACCCCCGCCCCATCGACCTGCGAGGCCTCGTACACCTCGGTCGGCAGCGTCTGAAGCGCGGCGAACACGAGCAGCACGCAGAACGGCGTCCACTGCCAGGCGTCGACGACGATGAGTGAGATCATCGCCGCGGGGCTGGAGCCGAGGAAGAGGAACGGCTCCGAACCGGGTGAGACCGCCTGCCCGATGTTGTTGAGCAGACCTCCGGATGGCGCGAGCATGAGCTTCCAGATGACTCCTGCCATGACCGGCGGCGTCATGAGAGGCAGAAGGAGCAGCACCCGGATGACGCGTCCTCCTTTGACGGCCGCGTCCATGGAGAGAGCGATGACAAGCCCTGCCACCAGCGCGATGAGCGCGGACGGAATGGCGAAGATCAGCGACCTGCCGAGGGACGGGATGGTGACCCCGTCCCCCAGCAGTGCGACGAAGTTGTCGAATCCCACCCATTCGGAGAAGGGACGCCCGAGCGACGACTCCGAGAAGGAGGCGGCGATGATGTACGCGAGCGGGTAGATCGCAATGACCGCGATGGCGATGACAGCCGGTGCGAGCAACAGACGACCTGTCCAGGGTGCGCGACGTTCGACGCGGTTCCTGGCTGCGATCTGCGACATGGGGTTCCTTTCCGAATGGGCGGGGCGAGAGCGGTCAGTCGACCATCGACTGCCAGGCATCCCACGTCTGCTGCATTGCTTCTTCGGCCGTGAGGCTGCCCTGCAGCATGAGCGCCAGGTTGTCGCTCAGGGACTGGATCATCTCCGGCGCCTGCGGCGAGGTCGGCCACGACTGAGCGTTCGGCAGAACCTGCGCAGCGACCGCCGACACCTCGGGCGCGAACTCGATGTACGCAGGGCTTTCGAGGGTGGACGTACGGATCGGGTCGACACCCGATCCCGTCGTCGTGATGAGCTTCTCGTTCATCTCCTTCGACGATGCGAAGGCGACGAACTGCTTCGCGAGATCTTCGTCACTCGCGTTCGGGCTGATGCCCATCGCCCATCCGGCGTTCAACGCGCCCGACACCGAACCCTCGGGCCCGATCGGAAGCGGAGCGACTCCCCACCCGTCGACGATCTTCGACTGCGCCGGGTCCTGTGCAAAGACGCCGAGGTCGGTCCAGAACTCGATCATCCCCACCTTTCCCGCGAGGAACTGCGGCAGCGCCTGCTCGAAGCCGATCTCGAGGGGGCTGGGCAGGGCGTACGGGGCTGCGTCGAGCATCGACTGAGCCGCCGCGACAGCCGCGTCGGTGTTCAGCTGCGGCATCCGCGGATCGATCGGATCGGGCGACATCGTCGCGAGACGGTTGAAGAACGTCGAACCGATGTTGAACGCGCTCTTGGACCCGAGCAGCGCGTTGCCGTATACACCGTCGGACTTCTCGGCCTCGGTGATCTTCTGGGAGACCGCGACGTACTCGTCCCATGTCGTGGGCACCTCGACGCCGTTCCGCTCGAAGATCGCCTTGTTGTAGAACAGCACGTGGGTGTCGCCGTCGATCGGCAGACCGTACGTGGCGCCCTCGTACTGGGTGTATGGCCCGTAAACCGCCTCGATGAAGTCGGCGGAATCGATGTCCTTGTCGCCGTCGACCCACTCGGAGATGTCGGCGAGCGCACCGGACTCGGCGAGTGCGCCGACAGAGGTGTACCAGTACTGGATCACGTCGTAGTTGTTCGTACCCGACTGCGCGTCGAGGATCGCCTTCGTCTGGATCTGGTCGTAGGGCACGACCTCGACCTCGACCTCGACGCCGGTCTCGGCTTCGAAATCGGCTTCGAGGATCTTGCCGGCGCCTTCCTGCGGCGCCGCGATGAGCACCTTGAGGGTCTTGGCGCCATCGCCGCCGTCTGCCTCGCCCGATCCGCCGGCGCAGCCGGCGAGGACGAGACCGAGCGCCGAGGCGATCGCAACAGTAGTGGTGACGCGACGGGTGAGTCGGGCAGGGAATGAGGAGCGACGTTGCACACTCATGGGAGTGTCCTTTCGATTCGGGTCAGGAATGGGGTGTTGCGTCTGGAGTCCAGGGCATGTCGACTTTGTCGCCGTCGACCCAAGGGGTCTTGACGAAGACGGCCCGGAACGTGCGGTCGAACGGGTTGCGGACGTAGTGCTCTTCGTGCGGGTCCGCGTGCAGCACCTCGCCGACCGTGACGACCGCGCGCTTCTCGCGATCGATCCAGATCTCGGCACTGCCTTCGATGACGACGAAAGACTCGGTGTGATGCTCGTGCAGGTGGTTGCCGAACTCGTCGCCCGGCCGCAGGACGACGACGCCGAATGCCGCGCCGTCCCCCTGTGACAGATACGCCGGGCCCCAGTCGCCGAACCGGAGTGCCGCGTCTGCGGTGCGCAGCACCTCGGCGCTCACGCGGGCACCTTCGCCTCGGCCGCCTCGCGGTAGAGCTCGTGCGCATCGGCCGGATCGAGATCGTCGTGGACGACGGCCCGCACGGCATGCATCATGGCGGTGGGGTTCGCGCTCTGGAAGATGTTGCGGCCCATGTCGACGCCGGCGGCACCGGCCCGGACAGCGTTGCTCGCCATCGTCAGGGCTTCGAGTTCGGGGAGCTTCTTTCCGCCCGCCATGATGACCGGGACGGGGCATCCTGCCACCACGTCCTCGAATCCTTCGTCGCAGTAGTAGGTCTTCACCAGCTGTGCGCCGAGTTCGGCGATGATCCGCGTCGCGAGCCCGAGGTAGCGCGAATCGCGAGTCAGTTCCTTGCCGACAGCCGTCACTCCGAGAACCGGGATACCGACGCCATATCCGGCATCCACGAGCGTGGTCAGATTGCGGATGCTGCGACTCTCGTGCTCGCCGCCGACGAAGACCTGCACGGCGACCGCGTCGGCGTTGATCCTCACGGCGTCCTCGATCGCCATCGCGGTGTACTCGTCGGAGAGCTCCTTCAGCACCGACGGTCCGCCAGACGCCCGCACGACAAGCCCCGCGCGGGTGGCCGGCGGGATGGAGGTGCGCAGCGAGCCGCGGGTGCACATCAGGGCGTCGGCGTAGTCGCCGAGGGGCGCGATGTTGAGATCGATGCGCTCGAGACCCGATGTCGGCCCCTGGAAGTAGCCGTGGTCGAACGCGAGCATCACGGTGCGTCCCGTGCGCGGGTCGAGGATGCGGGAGAGGCGATTCTGCATGCCCCAATCGAGGTTCGCCGCACCGCGGATGCTCTGCGTGAACTGCGCCGCAGGCACGTCGGGGTGGAAGTTCTTCGCTGCGGAGTTGCCTTCGAGGTCTGCCATGGGATGTCTCCTTCGTCGGGTTCTTCAGCCGAGGTGATCGGCGGTCGTGGGTCGGGGTGCGAGGGGCCGTCGAGCGGCCCCGGGTGGAGTGAAAAGCGGAGGGAGATCGGGCCCCGAGATCGAGACCACGTCGCGATACACCCGGTGCCACCTCGCGGTGATGGACCGGTACGCCTCGTGCTCTGCGGTGTCGGCCCGCACAACCCGGTCGGGCTCACCCATCGGCGGCAACGAGGCTCCGATGCCCTGTGCCGCCAGGCGGGCGGCACCGTACGACGTGGCCTCGGGAGCGGGGGTCACCCGCGTGTCGAGGCCGGTCACTCCGGCGATGACGCGAGGCCACAGGGCTCCCGCGCTCGATCCGCCGGTGAAGGTCACCGCGCCTTCCGCCGCAGCACGTCCGCCCGTGAGCGCTCCGAGGATGTCGAGGTGCCCGGCAGCGACGATGGCGGCCGACTCCTCGATCGCCCGGATGAAGGCGCCTCGGGATGATCCCTTGGCATCGTTGATGTCGAAGCCGATGAATGAGGGCGCGGCCTGGTGCCAGGCATCCGCCTGCATCACACTCGCCATGGTCGCGACGATCCCGTTCGACCCCGGAGGCACCTCGGCGGCCCATTCCTCCATAACGGAGAAGGCCGACGATCCGGTGAGCTGAGCGGTGGAGGCCGCATCCGGGCACATCGCGTCACGGAACCAGCGCATTGCGAGGCCGGAGAGGAAGCCGATCCCCTCCACCATCCAGGCATCCCGCTCGACGTGGCAGAGGGTGCGGAGCCGACGCTCCGGATCGATGATTGGCTCGGCGACGACAGCCGTGGTCTGCCAGAACGTTCCGGCGACGATCGTCGGTACGCCTTCGCGCGCCGCAATGCCGTGCAGAGCCAGTTGAGTGTCGGCACCGCCAGAGATCACAGGGGTTCCGACAGGGAGACCCGTCGCCGCCGCAGCCGCGCGCGTCACCGTGCCGATCTGCTGGCCCGACTCTACGACGGGGGGCAGGATGCCGGGGTCGACTCCGACGATCGCGGCGAGCTCCGGCGACCAGTTCCGCGCTCGGATGTCGAACAGCGCTGAGCTCGAGCCGCAGGTCGGCTCCGTGAAGAACCGACCGGTGAGGCGAGTGGTGACCCAGTCGCTGAGCATGCCGAGATGGCGGGCACGGGACAGGATCCCCGGCTCGTGGCGCGCGATCCAGCGCAGCCGTGCGGGGGCTGTGATCGAGACCCAGTCGCCCGCTGTGCGGTAGATCTCATCAGCCGCACCCTCGGCGACGAGTTCGTCCGCCTCCGCCCGCGCACGACCATCGGTGTTCGGGCAGGCCCAGATCTCGGCGCCGCTCTCGTCGTAGAGCACGAAGCCTTCGCGCATGCTGGATGCCGCGACCGCCGCGACACGTCGACCGGCGAGCCGCTCGACCACTTCCGAGACGGCCGAGGCGATCGCCACCCACCCCGATTCGGTGTCGAACGTCGTGCCACCGGGATGACCGGGGACAGCCGGATGCGACCATTCCCGACCCGCTTGCGTGACGAGGCGGCCCTCGATGTCGAAGGCGAGCGCGCGAGCCGAGCCGGTGCCGGCGTCGATGGCGAGGAAGACGTCGCTCATCGCTCCCACCGCAGGGGCTCGTCGGCGAGGAACGCCTGGATCTCGGATGCCAGCATGTCGGCACCCCGCGCGAGCGTCTCGAACGTCGCGCCGGCGAGATGCGGGGTGAGGATCAGATTCGGCTGCGCGACGAGCTCGCGCCACGGCCCATCGGGCTCGTTCACGTCCAGAGCGACGCCCGCCAGCTGTCCGCTGTCGAGTGCCTCGAGCATCGCCCGCTCGTCGACCAGCGACTCACGCGCCGTGTTGATCAGGAACGATCCGCGGGGCAGGCGAGCGATCTGCTCGGCTCCGATCATGTGACGGTTATCGGCGGTCGCTCGGGCGTGGATGCTGAGCACGTCGCTCTGCGAGACGAGCTCGTCGAGGCCGGCGACGATGGTCGCGTCGGTGACGACGGATGCATCCACGTACGGGTCGTACGCGAGGATCGTGGCGCCGAGGGCCCGCGCTCGCGCCGCGACGAGCCGTGCCACATTGCCGTAGCCGACGAGACCGAGGCGCAGGCCGCTGATCTCGCGACCGAACCAGCGCGCACCCTCGAACGTCGATTCGGCCAACGGTCGGCCGTCGGACACGCGATCGTCCACGTCGCGGAGCGAGGCCGGCACGTTTCGCACGAGCGAGATCAAGAAGCCGATCGTCAGGTCGGCGACCGCTTCGGCGTTCTTGCCCGGTGTCGTCGTCACGCGCACTCCGTGCTCACGGGCCGCGGCGAGGTCGACATTGACGGGGCCGCCACGCGCACAGCCGGCCAGGCGCAGTTCGGGCAGTCCTTCGATCACCGCTGCGGTGAACGGCGCGGCGTGGAACGCGACGATCTCGTAGCCCTGAGCGAGCCGCACGACCTCGGCGGGATCGCCCTCGAACTCGTGGATCGATGCCGTGTCCCAGGTCGGGTCGGCGATCGTCATGGTGATCGCGTCTACCGCCAGTCCGCGCTGCTGGAAGGCGCGCTGGAAAACCTCTGCGCTCATGTAGCTGTCGCCGATGACGAGGATGCGGGGCTCGGTCATGTGTGTGGTCTCCAGGAAGTCGACGGGGGTCGGATCGGTCGGTCGGGTCAACGGGGCGGGCGGGCATCAACACCGCGGGACGGGCGGAGCGTGGCCGGGTATCGTCCCGAGGCGGTCTCACTCGTCATGCCGGCCGCGTCGAATCCCGTGTCGACGCTCACCCGGAGACGATCGGTGCGCACGGAGGCACGGGAGAAGTCGATGGGGTCACCCACCTGGTCGTAGGCGACGGCCTCGACGACGACGATCGGATGCCCGGGCTCGACCTCAAGCAGTCCGGCCAGAGCCCGGTCGGCGGCGGCCGCCTCGATCGTGCGATGCATGCGCGCGATGCGGACTCCGGCGACCTTCGTGATGGCCGCATAGAGACTCGCCCGTGGGTCGCGCAGATCGGGAAGGACGCCGGCGAACCGCGTCGGCAGATAGTTGATGACGTGGACCGCGGTGCGGGAGCCGACCGCGCGAACCCGCTCGATGACGAATCCCTGTCCGTCGGGCGAGTCACGACCGACGACCGCGGCGGCCCATGAGGGCAGTGGCTCGATACCGGCACGGAGGATCACCGAGCTCAACGCGCTGCGGCCGTCCTCGCTGTACTCGCCCAGGAGGCTCGGTGCGGAGGGGAGCGTCCACGCCGACGGGCCCTGGGCCCGCTCGACGAAGGCGCCCTTGCCCTGCTGCCGCGAGATGATGCCGGCGCTCTCGAGTCGCGAGAGGGCATCCCGCACCGACGTGCGGGAAGCCGAGAAGTGCGCGCACAGCTCGCTCTCGCTCGGCAGGCGGTCTCCGGGCGACCAGGTGCCGTCTGCGATCCGCGATTCGACGGCTCGCATGATCTGGAACCAAATCGGCGCAGTCGACTCGCGGTCGAGTTGAGGGAGCAAAAGCATGGACATCCACCTCTTCGATGAGCGGGTGCAGAGACCTTGTGGGTCGTGTTCACCGAAGCGGCTTCGCTCGGCATGTATCTATCTTGAGTGGCCAACATGTATCTCATATAGAGACAAGTGAACAATTCCTGTTGATCAAGTCTTCTGAGCTTGTTTTTATGTTTGACCTGGTCTTTATTGAATCCGGTAACGTGCGACTGCTGCGACTAGCTGTCCGGCCGAGGCACTAGATAGGGACAACCGATACAAGTACGCGCCGTCCGGAGTTCGCACGCGGCGTCTATAGGTTCCTGGAGGCCAACCAGCATCACGTACGACCTACCGACGGACGACAGCGATACGCCGATTGGGATGCAGGCTCGGGCCGGCAGATCGTGCGTCAAGCACATCTTCGGGTCACGATCGTGGCAACGGTCGCGCTGGGTCCGGTGACCCGATTGGCGAGGACGTTCGATCGTGTGGTCCTTTAGAGAGGTCTAGCACCGGACCGCTTCCGAGAATTTCACACTTGAAAACCGCTGATCAAAGTTACTTTTAGGATTCTTGACCGCGCGACCGGTCTAGACCGATCGGTGAACTTGGCTTGGCAGAAGCGTTCAGCGCGTGTTGTGTGGAGCCACTCACACGACGGAGGCACCGTGGCTTCACTCCCCCCTCGGGCAGACTTGGCCCGCAGCCAGCTTGTCGCGTTGCTCGGCCAGCTCAGCGAGGGCGATGCGCTCCCCGGCGAGCGCGAACTTGCAGAGCAGTTCGGCGTCTCGCGCATGACGCTACGTCGGGCGGTGGACGAGCTCGCACTGGACGGAACGCTCGAGCGTCGACCGGGCGCGGGTACGTTCGTGAGCCGTAGCCGGATGACCCGACGCATCGCGATGACCTCGTTCAGCGACGACATGCGCCGCCGCGGCCTCCAGCCCGAGACTCGCGTCCTCTCCTTCGCCACGCGTCGGGCGAACCGGGTCTCGGCGCACCGCTTGCGCATTCCGGTCGGCGATTCGATTGTCGCCTTCGATCGGCTGCGCTCCGCCAGCGGCGAACCGCTCGCGGTCGAGACGACCATGATCGCGGCCGCACTCGTGCCCGGGCTGCGTGAAGACGACCTGTCTACGAGCTGGTACGAACTGCTCGCCGATCGATGGGGCATCATCATCGATCGCGCCGGACTCGAGATGGAGGCTGTGCTTCCGCGGCCGGAGATCCTGTCCCAGCTCGGCATCGACGCGGCGCAGCCCTGCATCCAGTTGAAGGTCACAAGTCTCGATCGGAACGGTCGTGTTGTCGAGGTGGGTCGCTCGGTGTATCGCGGCGATCGCTACAGCCTCGGCGCCGAGCTCATCGGCCCCCCGGACCACAGCGTCCAACAAACCAACGCACCACGCACATCAAAAGGAGAGAGATGAAACTGCAACGCATCATCGTTGGAGCAGTCGGGGCGGCACTAGTCGCAACGACGCTGGCCTCGTGCACGGCGTCCCAGGAACCCGGCGAAGGAGAGGCCGTCACGCTCACTTTCTGGACGCACACGCATCCGCCCATGATCGAGGTGTTCGAAGAGCTCATCGCCGAGTACGAGGATGAACACCCGAACGTCACGATCGACTACCAGACGATTCCGAACGCTGACTTCAATACGAAGATGCTGACGTCGTTGAGCAACGGATCCGGTCCCGACATCATCAACATGGACGACGCCGCTCTCCGCGGCGACTACATCCCGAAGGGGTTGCTCGCGCCGATCGATGCGGAGGCACTGGGCGCCGCCGATGCGGACGAAGTCATGGCACGCTACGTCGATGGCACGCTGGCGGGGGCCACCGGCGAGGACGGCGAGCTGTACGGCCTTCCCAGCGAGTACAACGGCTCGGCGTTCGCCATCAACAAACAGCACTTCGCCGACGCCGGACTCGATCCGGCCACGACCTCGCTCGCGACGTGGGAAGACGTTTCCGAAGTTGGCAAGAAGCTGGCAGCCGCGGGGCACACCCAAGCCTTCGGCTTCCTGTACCTGCACGCCCTCTGGTACGCCCAGCAGTACCAGACCCTGCTCCACCAGGTGGGCGGCGAGATCGCCGAAGGAGACGAGGGCCGGCTCGATTCCGACGAGGCGATCGAAGCGCTGCAGATCTGGGCCGATCTGTCGGTCGGACCGAACGCGGTGAGCGACCCGAACGTGTCCAGCCGCGAGGCGACAACGCCGTTCCAAGATCTCGCCACCGGAACCCAGTCGATGGCGATCGTCTACCCCTGGGCGATGCAGCAGATCTCCGAGACCAATCCCGATGTCTACGAGCAGCTCCAGGTCGTCCCGCTCCCGCAGGCCGACCCGGACGAGCCGACATCCCGTGTTTACGCGTACTACTACGCGGTGAATGAAGCGAGCAAGCAGAAGGCGGAGGCCTGGCGCTTCATCCAGTTCCTCTCCGAGCACCCAGCCGAGTTCCTCGAGGGCACCGACTTCGTTCAGCCGGTCGTCGGATGGGAGTCGTCCGCGGCCGCACAGGAGATCCCCTTCATCGATGTGTGGGCCGATGCGTACTCGATCGGGCGTTTCGATCAGGTCACGCCGTACTACGCCGAGGTGCAGGACGCGATTCAGAAGATGGTGAACGACGTCGTCTTCGATGGCGTGTCGGTGGGCGATTCCGCAAAGGATGCCTCCGACGCCGTCACCCGGATCCTGCAGGGCTGACGTGACGTCTGTTCTCACCACCGCCGTCGGGTCCCCCGAGCGTCGCACCAAGGGGACCCGGCGGTCTCACATCCGCCACATGCAGTGGGCCGGATTCCTGTTCGCCGTGCCGGCGCTTGCCCTGTTCCTGGTGTTCTCGGTTTATCCGTCGCTCCAAGTGTTCGGCCTGTCGCTGTTCGACTACAGCCTTACCTCGCCGCCGGAATTCGTCGGGTTGAAGAACTTCGCGTATCTGTCGCAGGATCCGCGTTTTGTCGAGGCTGTGGGGCAGACAGTGTTCTACGCGGTCGGCACCTATGGTGTCGCCCTCGTGCTGGCGCTCCTGCTCGCGCAGGTGCTATCGGAGAAAGCACGCGGCGGCGGCGTCATCCGTCTGATGTGGTTCTTGCCGCTCGCCACGAGCTGGGTCGCCGCGGCGATCATCTGGCGGGTCGTCCTCCACCCCCACGGGATGCTCAACGAGGCTCTCGGGATCGATGTGGCCTGGCTCACCAGTTCGGCGTTCGCTCGCTGGGCTCTCGTGCTGATGAGCATCTGGAAGGAGACCGGCTTCTTCCTGATCCTCTTCCTCGCTGGCATGTCCTCGCTGCCCGGCGACGTCTTCGAAGCGGCACGCATCGACGGCGCGGGCGCGGTGCGCCGGTTCTGGAGCATTACTCTGCCGCTCCTTCGTCCGATCACGCTCGTCTGCCTCATCATGGCGGTGCTGAGAGGTGTTCAGGCCTTCAGCGCGCAGAAGGTGCTTACCAACGGCGCGTTCGGCACCGAGGTGATTAACCTCTTCGTCTACAAGACAGCATTCGAAAGCGCACGGATGGGACGCGCGTCCGCTGTCGCTGTGCTGATGTTCCTCGTCCTGATCGCGTTCGCCCTCATTCAGATGCGCGCTCTGCGGAGGAAGGACTGACATGCGCATCGAGCGCATCTGGAAACGTCTCTGGCTCGGGGTCGCAGCGATCGGCGCCCTGATCATCGTGAGCGTGCTCGTCTACGCCGTCCTCACGGCGTTCAAGGCCCCGGGAGAACCCATCGGCGCCGGAGCCAGCTGGTGGCCCGAGGAATTCAGCTGGGGAAACATCCCCGCGGTCTTCGAATCGGCGCCGTTCGCGACCTATTTCGCCAACAGCACGATCGTCGGCGTATCCGTCACAGTCCTCAACGTGCTGACCTGCACCGCCGCGGGCTACAGCTTCAGCAAGTTCAGCTATCCGGGTCGCCACGCGGCGTTCATCCTCGTCATCGCGACGCTGATGATCCCGCTCGAAGTGCTCTACGTCCCCCTCTACAAGATCGTGTTCGATCTCGGCTGGACCGATAGTTTCGCGGGGCTCATCGTCCCGGCCGCCACCAGCGCGTTCGGCATCTTCCTGATGAAGCAGGCGATCGATTCCGTGCCCGACGAGCTCCTCGAAGCCGCGCATCTGGACGGCGCAGGACCGATGCGCACCCTCGTCTCGGTGATCGTGCCGAGTGTGATCGGCACGATGAGCGCACTGGCGCTGTTCATCTTCATGACGAATTGGGACAGCCACCTCTGGCCTCTCCTCGTGGCATCCGATGACACGTATCGCACGCTTCCCGTCGGCTTAGCGGCGATGCAGAGCAATCAGCTCGGCGACGCGGGTATCCCGATCATCCTCATGGCGGCGCTCATAGCCGTGCTGCCGACGATCGTGCTGTTCCTCATCCTGCAGAAGAAGTTCGTGGAGGGCATCTCGATGAACGCAGGCATTAAATGACGGCCGTGTGGATGGCTGTCGACGGCGGCCAGTCCACCACTCGAGCCAGAGCATCGTGGACGGATGCCGACATCGAGACCGTCGGGTTCGTGCACACTAGCGACGGGGCACGCATCATCACGCAACAGGTGGCGGCGCTACTCGCCGCGCTGCCACCCGCTCCGGCTCCGGTCCAGCGCCTCGTCGTCGGCCACACCGGTCTTCCCGTCGATGGCCGTGCGCGGGATTCGCTTGCGGCAGACCTGGTGGCTGCCGATCTGGCCCGCGAGGTCCTCGTCG
Organism: Microbacterium sp. Root61; assembly: GCF_001427525.1. Taxonomy (NCBI): domain Bacteria; kingdom Bacillati; phylum Actinomycetota; class Actinomycetes; order Micrococcales; family Microbacteriaceae; genus Microbacterium; species Microbacterium sp. Root61. The sequence goes on from NZ_LMGU01000001.1 coordinate 1,251,693, forward strand.
CGCCTGACGAGGTCGTGGCGCACGCAGGCGCGTTCGCCGGCCGGCCGGGTGTGGTCAACGCTGTCGGCACGGGCACGGTCACGCTCGGAGTCGACGGCGCGGGCAACGGACGCAGGGTCGACGGCTGGGGTTACCTGTTCGGCGACGCGGGCAGCGCATTCTCGATCGGCCGCGCAGCCCTGGACGCAGGTCTACGCAGCGCCGACGGACGCGGTCCAGCGTCGGAGCTCGAGGAGCTGGCCGCAGTCGAGTTCGGCGCCCACCTGCGCGATGCGACCTGGGATCTGTATGCCGACGATCGACGCGTCGATCGCGTCGCGCGATTCGCGCCCACCGTCATCGCCACGGCAGGGCGCGACGCTGTCGCGGCGCGAATCGTCGAAGATGCCGGGCGCGAGATCGCCCGCTCGTGCGCGGCCGCGCTCCACGATCTCGACGGTGTGGACGAGGTCGCCATCGTCGGACGGCTCGTGACGCCCGGGTCGGCGCTCGATGTCGCTATCCGCCGTGAACTCGCCGAGCGTGCCCCGGAAGCACGGCTGGTCGCACCCCTCGGCGGCCCCCTGGACGGTGCAGCGTGGATCGCACACTCCGGCCCTTCGCTCTACAGACAGCTCGTGCATCGAAGAGAAAGCTCCGAATGAACCGCTTCACCGAAATCTTCCGCGCAGGCTCCCTCGTGGTCTCGTGCCAGGCGTACCCCCCGAACCCGCTCAGCGGCAGCGCGACGATGGCGCTGATGGCAGCAGCGGCCGAGCTCGGCGGCGCCGAGGGCATCCGCGCCAACGGCCTCGCCGACATCGCGGCGATCGCCGCGACGGTGGCCATCCCCGTCATCGGCATCGACAAGATCGGATCGGAAGGGGTGTTCATCACTCCCGACGCCGAGACCGCGATGGCCCTCTTCCGCGCGGGGGCGACGGTCGTGGCCATGGATGGAACGCAGCGCGAGCGACGCAACGGCCGCTCGTTCGCCGAGGAGATCGCGCGGATCAGGGATGCCGGTGGCGGCGCAATCATGGCGGATGTCGATGACGTCCGTGCCGGAGCCGCCGCCGCAGAGGCAGGAGCCGACGCCGTGGCAACGACGCTGTCCGGCTATACGGGCGACGCGCATCCGATGGAGCCCGATCTCGATCTCATCGCCGCGCTCGTCGCCGAAGTCGACTGCCCGATCGTCGCGGAAGGCCGCATCCGGACGGCCGCCGACCTGATCGCGGCTCGGCAGGCCGGCGCGTGGACGGTCGTCATGGGCACTGCAGTGACTAATCCCTTCGAACACGTCGCCTACTTGCGGTCGACCCTCGAAACGGTGCGGACGTGACGCCCGGTCCCCTGGTCGGCGCGGCGCACGGGGTCATCACTCCGAGTCGCCCGGGTCCGCTGGCGGGCTACGCGGCGCGTGGCCCAGTCCTGGCCACGAGCACGATCGACGACCTTGAAGCGACCGTCCTCGTCTTGGATCGCGTGGGCCTGCGCCTAGCCTGGGTGACGATCGATTGCGTCGCCGTGCCGACCGCATTGGCGAAACGGCTCGCCTCCGTCGTTCGGGACGAGCTCGGGGCCGGCACCCGCGTACTCGTGGCGGCGTCGCACACGCACAGCGGTCCCGCGCACTGGCTGGGCAGGTTCGCCCCCGGCCACGAGGCTCCGCTCGATCGACTGGCGGTCGATGAACTCCTCGAACACGTCCGCGTCATCGCGGCGGAGGCGTTCCATCGGAGGCAGCCGTCCGACCTGAGCTGGGCGGAACCGATCGTGCGGGGTCTCGCCGCCCCCCGCGCCGTGGCGTCGGAGGCCATCCCCATCCGGGTGGGGGTGCTCGCCATCCACGCGGGAGGCGTTCTGCGAGCGGTCCTCGTGGACGCTCCCTGCCACCCTACGGTCCTTGGAGCAGAGTCGACCGGGTGGTCGGCCGATTGGCCCGGCGGCCTTCGGCGCGCTTTGCGTGCGGCTCATCCCGGGGTGGAAGTCGCCTTCCTCAACGGTGCGTGCGGCGATCTGTCCACCCGGTTCACGCGGAGGGATTCGAGCGCTGCCGAAGCGGATCGCCTCGGCGGCCTCGTCGCCGAGGCGATCATCGAGTCCGTCCCGAACGCACGGCCCCTGGTAGGCGCGCTGACGTTGCACGACGGGCGCGTGCCTCTCGCCACCCGTCGAGTGGATGCCGAGGAGGCCTCAGCTCGGCTCAATGCCGCTCGGAAGGCCCTCGGTGCCGGCACCGATCCGATCGATCGCTCGCTCGTGGACGGCGCCCTGATCGAACTCGCCGTCGCTCGCTCGGTGGTCGACGAAACCATCGAGGTGCCTGTCTCGATCGCCCACATCGACGGCATCTGCTGGGTCGCGACACCCCTCGAGGTGTTCTCCAGCACGGCAGCATCGCTCGGAGCCGGGCGCACCGTGCGCCTACTCGGCTGCGTCGACGGCTATCTCGGCTATCTTCCGGACGCCGCGGCCGTCAAGGCCGACACCTACGAGGCGCGCACCGCGCTCTTCGCACCGGAGGCCGAGCCTGCATTCCGTATTGCGCTCGAGCGCCTCCTCACCCTCATCCATCCGTCGCTCACATTGGAGACACCATGACCTACGACTACCCGGCCCTCGCCATCCGCAAGATCGGCGAGCTCGTCGACACCCAAACCGCGGCAATCGAGCGCGCCGTCGATGTGATCGCGCCGCGCATGATCCACGGCGGCGTCCTGCAGCTGTTCGCCACGGGTCACGCCCGCCTTCCGATCCACGAGATGGCCGGGCGCGCCGGCGGCTTGCGACCCGTGAACCTGCTTCGGATGCAGGATCTGGCCGTCCATGGCGGCCTGCCGTTCTCCGCGATCAGCGATCCGCTGCTCGAGCGCGACGCGTCGTTCGCTCAACAGCTGTGGGACATCTCACAGATCGAAGCGGAGAAGGATGTGGTGCTCGTCGCTTCGAACTCGGGCATAAACGGCATCACCGTGGAGTTCGCCCGCATCGCGCGGAGCCTGGACGTCCCGGTGATCGCGTTGACCTCCCTCACTCACACGACCAGCGTCGTGTCCCGTCATCCCTCCGGTGAACGACTATTCGAAATCGCCGACATCGTGATCGACAATCTCGGACCTGCCGGCGACGCCGCTCTTGCTCTCAGCGACAACGTGTCGGTGGGTGCCGTATCGAACCTGCTCGGAGTGGTGATCGTGCAGATGCTCACCGAGGGCATCGCACGCCGCTACCTCGAGGCCGGCATCCATCCCCCGATCTATCGCTCGATGAACCTTCCTGATGGCGATGCCGTGAACGCGAACATCGAGGCCATGCACGCGGGACGCATCCGACCGATCGAGCCATGATCGCCGATCCGTGCCACACGCCTTTTGACGGGCATCGACAAAGTCGATCTCCGCATCAGAGCTTCTCGCGGCATGCGCGGAGGCTACAGATCGCATTGTGTAGTCGTCGCGGCCGACCGGACACCACGTCAACGGCTCCAAGCCGCTGACGTGCGACGAGCAAGTGTCAGTCGGAGGTATCGGTCCAGGACGCGATGTCGACGCCGTGGTTCTCGGGCGAGGCGAGCGACCACCATGCCGGCGCGTACTTGTCGTCGGCGAGTCGCCCTCCGGCGGCGAGCGCGGCATCCACGCGCGCCTGGGCCTGATCGGCCGGCACGAACACGTCGAAGTGCGTCCGGCCTCGCGCGGCAGCGTCTCCGGTGATCGGATTGAACGCGAGCTGCGGCCCGCAGCGCAGCGGATCGACCGCATCCGTGTCGCCGAGGGCGTCGTAGCCCAGTGCGGCCATGAAGAACGGCCGCACGTCGGCTTCGGAGTGCTGGGCGACGTAGACCCCGATCGACTGCGCACGTGACGGATCGGCGATCAACGCGAGGTCGGCCGCTGCCGCGGATACGGCGGCTGCGAACTCCACAGCAGCCGCGGGGATCCCTTCGAAGGTGCGGTCGGGGATGCGGACGACGACAGCCTCGGGACGTACGTCGATATCGGGCACGACGCCGAACCGCTCGGCGGCGGCGACGATCGGGGCGACGAGGTTCGCCGCGTGCGAGAGGGACGTCGCGGTGAAGACGGCCTGCGGGCCGGTTCCCGCGACACGCCAGTCGGAGACGCCCCCTGCACGGTGGAACTCAGCCGCGGAGATCCACTCCGATCCGCTCGTTGACTCGCCCATGAGGCCCCTTCCGACCTGTCGGAGTTCCACGCCCCGGATAGGCGAGACCCGCGCGGAGCCCACGGTACTCCGAGGTCTCCGCGCGCGGAATGCCGGCGACCATCCGGCTTCCGTGGCACCCACAGATAGACTCCGGCAATGATAAGCAGCGCCGCTTACCTCAACCTTGACGACCCCGCGTTCGACGTGACGTCTGACGAGGTGCACCAGGCTCAAGACGACGGTTGGTTCGCCGAGACGCCGTACGGCTGGGCGATCCTTCGGTACGAGGAGGGGACGGCCCTGCTCAAGGATCGTCGCTTCCGCCAGGGCAACGCGCGCTGGCCGGACCAGAACGGCGTCCATGACGGACCCTGGCGGGACTGGTGGCAGAAGACACTCCTCAGCATCGAAGGCGACGACCACATGCGGTTGCGGCGGCTTCTCGGGCCCGCGTTCCGCAACAAGACGATCGAGGCCATGCGTCCGCGGTTCCAGGAACTCGCGAACGATCTCATCGACCAGTTCGCCGATCCGCAGACCGACGGGTGGGGGCGCGTCGAGTTCGTCTCGCAGTTCGCGGAGCCCTACGCCTCCCGCATCCTGTGCCTCCTACTGGGCCTGCCCGATGAGGAGTGGCCGCAGGTCGCGCACTGGGCCGATGACCTCGGCAAGTCCTTCGGGATCAACGTCCGTCACGACCTGCCGCGCATCGAGGCGGCGCTCGAAGGCCTCTCCGGATACATCGAGGACGTCATCGCCGACCGCCAGGTCAACCCCCGCGACGATCTCGTCACGACCCTCATCCAGGCTCACGAGGACGGTGATGCGCTCAGCCGCCGCGAGCTCAGCAATGCCCTCGTCTTCCTCGCCTTCGCCGGCATGGAGACGACCCGCAATCAACTCGGCCTCGCGCTGCAGACGCTGCTCGCGCGGCCCGACCAGTGGGCGATCCTCGGCGAACGGCCCGACCTCGGTGCGCGCGCCGTCGAGGAGGTCATGCGCGTCAACCCGACGGTCACGTGGGTCACCCGCGAGGCGATCGAGGACGCCGATCTGAACGGTCTCCACATCCCGCAGGGCGGCATCGTCCAAGTGCTCTCACACGCGATCGGCACCGACCCGCGCGCCATGGGCGATGCGGTGCCGTTCGACATCACGATCGACGATCGACCACTCCACAGCGGCTTCGGCGGGGGCATCCATCACTGCCTCGGCCACTTCGTCGCGCGCACCGACATGTCGGTCGCCCTCCCCCTGCTGGCACGACGGATGCGGCATGCCGAAGCCGATGGTCCGGGTGAGTGGCTCCCCGTCTCGGGCAACACCGGGCCGGTGCGCTTCCCGATCAGGTTCAGGCCGAGCGCGTAGGCAGAAGCCGCAGGCCCCGGAGATCGATCTCTCCGGGGCCTGCGGGACGCCGTCGGCGTTGCTATCCGCGCGCCTTCGCGATGGCGGTCTTCACGGCAGCCAGTACCCGCTCGCGGGTCATGCCGCGCGCGGCCATCGCCTGATCGGCCGGGGCCGACAGTCCGAACTCGTCGATGCCGACGATCACACCGGCGGGGCCGGCGATGTCATGCCAGCCGAACGAGGATGCCGCCTCGACGATGACCCGGGCGGTCGGCGCGGCGGGAAGGATCGACGCCTGGTATTCGGCATCCTGCGCCGCGAACCACTCACGGCTGGGCATCGACACGATGCGCACCGAGATGCCCTCCGCACGGGCGAGCGCGGCGGCGTCGAATGCGAGAGCGACTTCGCTGCCCGTTGCGATGATGGTGACGTCGGAGTCCGCCTCGCCGCTGACGACGTAGGCGCCACGACGGACTCCCGCACGCACGGTCTCGAGCGGCACATCCAGCACCGGTACCCCCTGGCGACCGAGCACGAGGCCGGCCGGCTCCTGACGCTCGAGCGCCGTCAACCATGCGGCGACGGTCTCGTTCGCGTCCGCGGGACGGATGACGGTGAATCCGGGGATCGCCCGGAGGCTTGCGAGGTGCTCGATGGGCTGGTGTGTCGGTCCGTCCTGGCCGAGCGCGACCGAATCGTGCGACCACACGTACGTGACGGGCAGGTTCATCAAGGAAGCCAAGCGGATGGAGGGGCGCTGGTAGTCGCTGAACACCAGGAACGTGCCGCCGAAGATCCGCCACCCGCCGGCGAGGGCGATGCCGTTCATCGCCGAGGCCATCGCGTGCTCGCGCACACCCCAGTGGATGTTGCGTCCCGCGGGCGTTCCGAATCCGCTCGACTCGGGGAGGAAGGATCCACCACCGTGGATCGCGGTGCGGTTGGGCTCGGCGAGGTCGGCGGAGCCGCCCCACAGGCCGGGTATCGCTGCCGCCAGTTCCTGGATCGCCGCACCCGAGGCGTCCCGTGTCGACACGGACTGGCCGGCTTCGTACCGCGGCAGGGCATCGGCGAGCCCGACCGGCAGATCGCGGGCGATGAACGCCGCATGTGCGGCGGCGCGTTCGGGATCGACCTGGGTCCAGGCAGCGAACCGGTCGTCCCAGGCCGCGTGCGCGTCGCGTCCGCGGTCCACGGCCGAGCGGGTCGTCTCCAGAACACCGTCCTCGATCTCGAACGGGCCGGACGTGATGCCGAGAACTGTGCGCAGCGCTGCCGCTTCGGGGGCGCCCAGCGGTGCACCGTGCGAGGCCGCGGTGCCGACCGCGGTGGGAGAAGGGAAGGCGATCTGCGACTTGATGATCACCAGGCGGGGCTTGCCGGCGGGGGCATCGGCGCTCAGGGCACGGTCGAGCCCTTCGACATCGACGTCACCGTCCGCCGCGAGCTCGACCCGATCGACATGCCACCCTTGCGCGATGAATCGGGCTGCGGCATCCTCGGCGCTGGTCAGACGCGTGTCGCCTTCGATCTGAATGTCGTTGTCGTCGTAGATGACAGTGAGGTTCTCGAGTCCGAGTCGCCCCGCGAGCGCACCCGCCTCGTAGGAGAGGCCCTCCTGCAGGTCGCCGTCCGAGGCCAGCACCCACACACGACGATCGAACACGGATGCGCCGGCCGCTGCTTCCGCATCGAACGCGGCGCGTTCGTGCGCGAATCCCATCGCCATGCCGACCGCCGTCGCGAGCCCCTGCCCGAGCGGCCCGGTCGTGGTTTCGACGCCGGGCGTGTGACCGAACTCAGGATGTCCGGGGGTCATCGAGTCCAGCGTGCGGAAGGAGCGAAGGTCCTCGAGCGAGACGTCGTACCCCGACAGGAACAACTGGGTGTACAGGAGGATGCTCGCGTGTCCGCAGGACAGCACGAAGCGGTCGCGCCCTGCCCACGAGGGATCGCGCGGGTCGTGCCGCACGTGCTTCTGGAAGAGCAACGTCGCCACGGGGGCCAGTGCGATCGCGGCTCCGGGATGCCCCGACTTCGCCTGTTCCACAGCATCGAGCGCGAGCAGACGTGCCGCGATCACCGCGTCGGCGTCCACGACGGAACGCCGCTGCTCCTCTGCTGCACTCACGGATTCTTCGACGGTCGATCCAATGCTCATTGGGTCCCTTTCTCGATCAAGTCATTATGACGTCATGATGACTGAAGGGTCAAATAGTCGACTTGCGCCCCGGAAGCACGGCTTGCATTACGCTGAGAGGGTATGTCATCATGACGACATAACGACAGAATGACCCGCGTCGAAGCGGCGGGCGGCAAAGGAGCGGCAATGGAGATCACCTCCGGCACGAGCAAGTACGTTGCGGTGCGGAGCAGTCTGCTCGAGCGCATCTCGGCGATGGAGATCGGCGAGCAGCTCCCCTCGGAGCCCGTACTCTGCGATGAGTTCGGAGTGAGTCGGATCACGCTGCGACATGCCGTCGACGGCCTCGTGCAGGACGGCCTACTCGCCCGCGAACACGGCCGAGGCACCTTCGTCACCGAACCCCCTGCCGGCGCGCGCTATCCCGAGCGCTTCGCCGACGTCGTCACCGGATTCCACCGCCAGCAGACCTCCGCCGGACACACGGTCACGACGCGCGTGCTCCGCCAGGCGCTGGTGCCCGCAGACGGCGAGATCGCCACGCTCCTCGACCTACCGGTCGGGGAAGGCGTCGTCGAGCTGATCCGTCTGCGCTACGTGAACGGGCAACTCCACCAGTACGTCGTCACCTACCTGCCGTACGAACGGTTCCCCGACACACTCACGGCCGACTTCGCGCACGGGTCGCTCTACGACTTCCTCCACGAGCGCTATGACGTCACGCTCACTCGCAATGACCTGGTCGTGCGCATCGATGAGGCCACGCCGGAGATCGCGCTCAACCTCGCCGTGCCGAGCGGCCTTCGCCTGCTGACCATGGCCTCGACCGTGTACGACAGTGCCGACTCCCCCGTCGCCTACGGCATCGCCCGGCACACTCCCGAGAACAGCGAGATCTCCCTGACGCTGCAGACCGCGAGCACCACGAACGAGAGGGCATGACATGCTGGCCGACCACCTGACCGAGGACACCATCCTCTTCGCCGATGAGCCGATCGGCTGGCGCGAGGCGATCGAGCGCGTCAGCGAACCCCTCCTGCGCTCAGGCGCGATCAATCGCAGCTACGTCGATGCGATGCTCGAGGCGATCGCGGCTCCCGGCGGCACCTACATCGATCTCGGCTACGGCATCGCCCTGGCGCACGCCCGCCCGGAACGGGGGGTCCTCAAGACCGGCGTCTCGGCACTGCGGGTGCGCCCCGACGTTCTGCTCAACGATGAGCCCGAGCATCCGATCGCCCTCTTCGTCTGCCTTGCGGCAGCAGACTCTTCCAGCCACATCGCCACCATGGCGCAGCTCGGACAGCTTCTTTCAGACGATGCCGCGCGGGACTCCCTGCTCGCGGCCCACACCGCCGCCGACGCACTGGCGGTCCTCACGGCAGGAGAAGACGAATGACGAAGTTCCTCGCGGTATGCAGCACCGGTCTGGGCAGCAGCTTCATGGTGCACATGAACATCGACAAGGTGCTCAAGGAGATGGGCATCACCGGCATCGACGTGGACCACGCCGATCTCGGGTCGGTGTCGCGCGGCGATGCCGATGCGGTGTTCGTCGGCCGCGACATCGCCGAGGCCGCCGAGGGCCTCGGAGACGTGGTGGTGCTCAACAGCATCATCGACCTGAACGAACTGCGCGCCAAGGTCGGCGACGCAGCACAGCGATACGGCCACTCGGCCGGTTGACACCGGCCCGAGCCTACAGACGAAAGGACCCCCACCAGTCATGGATGCGGTACTCGATGTCCTCTTGGACATCTTCACAAAGCCGGCGGTCATCGTCGCACTCATCGCCCTCATCGGCCTCGCCGTACAGGGCAAGGGTTTCAGCGACGTGCTCAAGGGCACCGTCCGCACCCTCGTCGGATTCCTCGTGCTCGCCGCAGGTGCCGGTGTCGTGGTCGGCTCCCTCGATCCGTTCGGCGCGATGTTCCAGAGCGCGTTCAACGTGCAGGGCGTCGTCCCCAACAACGAGGCGATCGTCGCTCAGGTGCTCCTGGACTACGGTTCCGCAGCCGCGCTGATCTTCTTCTTCGGCATGATCATCAACATCGTGCTGGCCGCGACGACCCGCTTCAAGTACATCTACCTGTCGGGACACGTCGCCTTCTACATCGCGGCGATGTTCGCCGTCATCCTGGCCGTCGCGGGCTTCGAGCCCTGGGCCGTGGTGCTGTGGGGCTCGATCGCGCAGGGCATCTACATGGTGGTCTCGCCGGCGCTGGTGCAGCCCTTCATGCGCCGGGTCACCGGAACGGATGACGTGGCGCTCGGCCACACCGGCGGCACGGGCATCGCCCTCGGCGGACTGGTCGCCCTGCTCACACGCGGCAAGGGCACGTCGAAGTCGACCGAGGAGATGAACTTCCCCAAGGGGCTCGGCTTCCTCCGCGACACCACTGTGATCGTCGCGCTCTCGATGGCCGTGATCTACATCATCGTGGGCCTGTTCGCCGGAGCGACGTACATCGAGACCGAGCTGTCGAACGGCGAGAACTTCATCGTCTACCTCCTGCTGCTCGCGGCGACCTTCTCCGCCGGTGTCTTCATCATCCTGGCCGGCGTCCGCGTCGTCCTGGCCGAGATCGTCCCGGCGTTCAAGGGAGTCTCCGAGAAGCTCGTGAAGAATGCCAAGCCCGCTTTGGATGTGCCGATCGTGTTCACGTTCGCGCCGAACGCGGTGCTCATCGGCTTCCTCTCCAGCTTCGTCGGCGGCATCGTCGGCATGCTCGCGATGGTCGCCATGGGAACGACGGTCATCGTGCCCGGCGTCATCGCGCACTTCATGACGGGCGCTGCGGCCGGAGTCATCGGCAACGCGACCGGCGGACGCCGCGGCGCGGTCCTCGCGGCCTTCGCCAACGGCATTGCGATCACGTTCCTGCCGCTGCTCCTGCTTCCCGTCCTCGGAGACGTCGGCTTCTCGAACGCCACGTTCTCCGATGCCGACTACGGAGTGTTCGGACTGATCCTCGGTGGCCTGTCGGTCGCCGGCGGCCAGATCGCGATCATGGCCGGTCTCGTGATCTCGCTCGCGGTCCTCTACACGATCACCTTCGTGATGCGTGCTCGGGACAAGGCGAAGGCCAAGGCCGAGTCCACGCCCGAGGCGCTCGCCGCAGAGGAGAAGGCCGACGAGATCGTCGAAGCCGGACACCCTGCTGCCGCCCCCAACACCGGCAAGCACTGATCCACGGCCCAGAACGGGGGCAGGATGCCACGGCATCCTGCCCCCGTTCCGTGTCTCCCTCGACCAGAAAGGCATGACATGACCCAGCTCCGCGTACCCGTAGAAGGAATCCTGTTCGACTGCGACGGGGTACTGGTCGACTCTCTGGAGTCGGCCGCGATCGCGTGGGACGCCTGGGCGGCGACCTACGCCCCCGGCTTCGACTTCCGCACCCAGATCGAGCACGGCGTCCGCGCCTCGGACACCGTCGCCGGTCTCGTCGCCCCCGAGATCCTCGCGGAGGCGATCGCGGCGCTGGAGGCCGAGGAGGTGCGCGGTGCCGGCGGCACAGTCCCGATCGACGGCGCACTCCCCCTGACGAGCAGCCTGCCCCGCGACCGCTGGGGCGTCGTCACCTCAGGTGTCCGCCCGCTCGCGATCGCACGCCTGATCGCCGCCGGTCATGCACTTCCCGATGTGCTCGTGACCGCCGACGACGTCACGCGCGGCAAGCCCGACCCGGAGCCTTATGCCCGCGGCGCCGTGGCGCTCGGAGTCGCCCCCGCGCACTGCGCGGTGTTCGAGGACGCCTCCGCCGGAGTGCGGGCGGCTCGCGCGGCGGGTATCGGATTCGTCGTGGGCGTCGGCGACCATCTCGAGGGCGCCGTGGTGGATGCGGTGGTTCCGGACCTCACGTGGGTGCGGTACGAGGGTGGCGTGCTGGTGATCGGGATGCCGGCCCAGGACTGAGAGACGACGGCGAGTGTTCTCTGCAGAACTTCCGGCACCGCGGCGTCTCCAATGCCAGGCTGATAGGACATGATGATGAGCGCGTCACTGGGGCGCGCGTCCGATCAAACGTCTTCAAACGGTGTCGGCGAGTAGCTGGGGAGAGCAATGGGACTGCGTGATTGGCTGCTCGGTAAGAAGGAAAAGTCCGTGGTTCCCGCATCGGCACCGGTTCGTTCGACCGTTGCTGTTGTGCCTCCAGAAATCGCGGCACGCTTCGTTGTGATCGACGTCGAGACGACTGGGCTTTCACCGAACGGTGACCGCATCCTCGAACTCGCTGTCGTTCACGTGGATGATCGCGGAGGTCTCGTCGCCGAGTGGGTGACGCGCTTCAATCCGGAAGGGCCGGTCGGAGCAACCCACATTCACGGGATAACGGATGCCGACATCGCCGATGCTCCGTACTTTCGAGACGTCGCCGCGGAGATCGCGCGACGGATCGGCAGCTTCCCCATCGCCGCGCACAACGCGCGCTTCGACGTAGCCTTCCTGCAGGCCGAGTTCACGCGGGCAGGGTGGGATGTACCGCCGCTGGCCATCTATTGCACGCTGGACGGCAGCCGCGACCACTTGCCTCTGCTGGATCGCCGACGACTTGTCGACTGCTGCTGGGCCGCGCGAGTCCAGCTCACTACGGCGCATTCCGCGCTCGGCGATGCTAGAGCGACTGCGGGCTTGCTCGGCTTCTACCTCGCGGGAGCGGCGAAGAGTTCGACGCGGGATGTCCTCACTCTGCTCCCCGACCGGGCGCGATCAACCGTGTGGCCGTCAGGCCCGTCGCGGTCGCCTTCCACCATCACCGTGAGCAAAGCGACGACCACCTACTCACGCCGGTTCACGCCGGCGCGCCCGGCTCAGCCGCCGTTACTGCGTCAGCTCACCGACGTGAGCCTTGCAGAAGTCCTCGATGAGGGCGCCCCCGAAGGGTCTCTGCCCTACTTCGAGACGCTCCTCGAAGCGCTCGAGGATGGCGAGATCAATGACGATGAAGCCGTCACGTTGCTGGACCTCGCATCACTATACGAGCTGACCAATGAGCACCTTCGCGCGGCGCACCAGGCTCTCCTTCTCGCGTTAGCCCACAAGGCGGTCGACGACGGGCACGTCTCACACGACGAGCGACGTGAACTGATCGCGCTCGCCACCGCGCTCGATGTGCCCGACGCAATCGTTCAAACGCTGATCGCCCACGCGGATACGGCGCGTCTCGCGCGGAAGGGCGCAGGATTGCGTGACTTGCCCGAGGACTGGCACCTCGGCGAACCCCTCCGCGTCGGCGACAAGATCGCATTCACCGGATGCGAGGAGCCGTGGCGGTCGACGATCGAGCGGCGTGCGGAGAGCCTCGGGGTGCGCGTCATGGGAAACGTATCGCGGCTCACGACGCTCCTGGTGACTGACGGCAGCATGGATGGCACTAAGCTCGCGCGTGCTCGCGAAGTGGGCACACGCGTGGTCGATCCAGCCTCGTTGGAGGTCTTACTCCAGCACCTACAGCCCGCGCGCCCTGTCACGACGCCACCGCCCATTGCACGCCCCGCGAAACCCTCTCCGAAGGCAGAACCGCGTACCGGCGCGATCCCAAGCGCTCCGCCAAACGAGATTCGCGCCTGGGCAATTGTCAACGGTCATCCAGTGGGCGTTCGAGGCCGGATCTCCTCCGACATCTTGGAAGCCTACGAGTCGGCCCAAACGAGTACCATTCGAGTGCCGTGATCCTAGAGCGAAGCCTCATCAGCTCTCGCCCATAGATCGGATCACACCGTACGCGCGCCGCGTCCGCCACACGGAGCTGATGATGTTCAGCCGCAGCGAAGAACTCGCGCTACGCAAAGAAGTGTTCCGAAGGCTGGACGACCAGTTCAATGCCCCTGGAGGGACTCGAATCCGAAAATGCGCGTTTTCGCTTGCTACGCCTAGCTGCATCCAGCAGCAACTTCCGCGGAATTACGCGGATTTTCGAGAGTTCGACCGCATTGCCGAACATGCAGAAACACTTAGCTGCAGACAGGATGCGGGCAAATTGCGGGCAAAAAACCCGCAGGATTCCGGGGCTAAATCGGGCTTTCGCGGGACTCGTTTTTGCCCGCATCCGTGGACGCCACAATATCTGAGCACATTGATCAACACATGAAGCTGAAACCGTCAGAAGTGCACAAATGCTAGAAACCGCGGTCAGTCAACTCCGCTGACAATAAGGCGCGGACGGACTGTCGAGACTCGGGGATCAGCGACCGACCGACGGACCTGATGACCCAGGGCCAACGACGGGGCCCGTGACCTGCTCGCGAAGCTGCTGTTCGCGAGCCTGGACGTAGACCTCGCGACCGGTCTCCTCGTCGACAAGACCAGCGACGCGGGCACGATTCATCATTCGCGTCGCGGTGCTGATACTGACACCGAGTTCCTCTGAGACGAGCTTGAGCGGTCCGTCGTTGATCACCGATCCGAGTCGGTACAGCCTGACCGCCTCACGCAGGTTCTGCTCCTCAGAGCGCCCTTCCTCCGTGCGCAGGCGAGTGATGTACTCGACGTACGACTCGGGATCTCCCCCATCACGGTCGATGCGGACGACGAGAGCCGCAGCCCATTGCACGATCGCCTGCACACGAACGTCGCGCAGCAGCGTCGTCGTCACCTCATCCCCCAGCCCGCTACGGTCCACCCGCACAGACTCAGCCACCGCGCGACGCAATGTCGGGTCGTACACGATGCGCGCATGGATCGCGCCCGGTATATCAGGAAGGCCCGTCACGACCGCGCCCCACGAGCGTGGAATGTGAACGCCGTCTCCCGCGTCGATGATCTCCGCGTCGACCTGTTCGATGGCGAGTTCGGGCATGCTGCGAGTGTGCCAGTTCCTCCGAATTTGAGCAAGCGATGACATCGGGCATTCACGGGTGTACAGTGCGTGAGCAAGTGATGTCATTAGTTGCCCACCGAAGGAGAATGTCATGAGCACGTCATCCACCTCACTCGCGCTGACCATGAAGGACGCCGCAAAACTCGTCGGCGTCGACTACCGCACGATCAAGCTCGGCATCGAGAGCGGGACCATCCCCACGGTCCAACTCGGCCCGCGCCGGATGATCCCCCGCGTGCCGTTGCTCCGCGCATTCGGCGTCGACGTCTGAACAACCGGCTCGTCTTGGGCAACGGAAGCCGCCCGTTCGCTCAGGATCCCTGTACGGGCACTCGCCTCGAGATGGATAACACTCGTAGCGATGAGCGAGCGTCCAATGACGGTCCCCAACCAGGTTACTTCGCAATTACTGACGATGATCGTCAGGGGGGGGTGATCGCCCGGTCATGTGCGTCAGGTCGACAGCTTCCCCCGAAACCAAACCTCTCAGCCGACAACCCCAACCTTTGTTCAGACACCCGCTATGCGGCGAGCTAGCCGAGCAGGTCGCCCACTGGATCGAAGACGGCCCGGTGCTGCAAGATTTCGGAGATCAGGTTCGGTCGCCACACGTACCCAAGATTGGACCTTTCATCGATGCGACCCGAATAGATGCCAAGGAACGCCGAAGTGTGCTCGAGGACCCCGATGGCGCCGCCGCCAATGATCGGTATGTTCTCGCCGCGCTTCCAATGCGCGAAGACCGGCGAACCAGAGAGTCCGTCTATCGTGGCGCTATCAATCAAGATGCGCGGCAATTCATCGATGTTGAACGCAGGTTCGTTAGCAAGTGAAGCCCGGGTCCAAATCCCCAGGGTTTCGGTACCACCATTCCGATTGAGCGGAAACCCGATTACAAAGACGTCTTGGCCGGGCTCCACTCGAGGGCGACTGCCGAAAACCCAAGTCTCGCCGATGTGTGTGTCGATCATCGCGACGTCGTCCCACTGAGGCAGCTCGACTGCTGCGATGTCGCACGGCGTCCAAGGGTGCTTGAGCCACCGTGCCGCTCCAGGTTGGAGCAACTCGATCCGCTTGCGCACACCAACCGTCGGGTCCTGCGCCGATGGAAACCAGACAGCCGCGGAGGCCGGAAGGCGGCGGCCGAACTTGGGCGTATACGCGTTGTCATGTGTAAGACCGCCGAGAACGTGCTTGTTTGACACCAGGTAGTGCCGGTCATCCTGAAAGACGACGAATCCGCTCGCAGTCTGGATAGAAATGCCGTCAGGGTCGAAGGTTTCAATCCATCGAGATCCCAGTGACTGTGGCATCACTTCCGGCGAATCGGCGTTCATTTACTCAGGATGACATGCTCGCCCGCGCCGGCTCGATCACGCCAGCCCGTCTGCTTCCCGTCTCAGCGATAGCAGGTTCGAGCGACGACCGAGTCTAAGCTAACCGCCCGCGGCATTCTCGGGGGCTTCCGGTGCACTGTCGTGGGTTCCAAGGGACTCAATCACCTGGACTTCTAGAGGGAAGGGCATCGCCCTTGTTGCCTCGCGCTTGACGTGTGCCACGTCCTGCGGGCTCCAGGCCGGGGCGGTAGTTGCCAACACGATCGAGTCAGCACGCAGGATGGACGCGACTCGCAACAGCTTTGTGGTCTGGGGACCTCGGAGCTTTGGACCGAACTTCCCATTGATCTTCGCCTCGACCACCAGAACCCGGTCGTCCGCGCACGCTAGAACATCGATTTCAGCGACGGGCATCTGGGTCTCAACATCTATGAATTCAACCTCGGACAGATCCACGTATGTTCGGCTTTCCCCACGGAGCCTTGACGATGCCGCCTGTACGACGTCGCCGTTTGTCTCCAAGAGCTCGCGAAAGTTGGGGTGAAGGTCGTAGAACCACTTTGGCTCCGCGGACGAGCGCTTCCAGCTAGAAGACACAAGCGGATTAGCTGCCGCGCATTGCGTGCACTCGTAGGTTGGACCCAGCCGTTCGGCATAGACAAAGGAGGGTCGTCCACACTCCTCGCACCCCAGCACCAGTCCTCTCCGGAGCAGGCGAGCCTGTGTCAATCGATCGACCAGATCGAGGACTTGACTGGTTGAAGCGTCGATCAGGCGGTCTTCCATCGCGCGAAATGACAGGTAGGGATCTACGCCGAGCACGACTACTTCGGGATCTCGTTCCGACGGTCTCGGGCGTCGCTCGAGAGGCACGAAAGCCCGAAGCATCGACATGCGCGCCGGGGTTGCGAAGTCGAGAAGGTCTTGCCTAGTTCCCAAGCGCGAACGAACCAGCTCGGCCCGACGACCGGCGTCCGAGAACCTGACGTCCATTCCCTCGCGTGTCGCCATAGCGCGGACCCAAGCCAACAGAGAAGGCGACTTGATTCGTGGCCGGCCCACGCGTGAGGTAAGCAAGGAGCCCGAAGCCACGAATCCCATTGACCTCGGGCTGTAGCTCAGCCCGTCCCCACTTGCCCGGATGTTCACCTCGGGGAACGGACCGTCCTGTACTGAGATCGCGCTGGTCGGGGCATCCCGTGCCTTGGGGGTCAGGCTTCCCCTGATCGCGACGTCGACATACCAATACGGCACCTGTCCGCTGGAGGTTGGGAATAGCAGGTTCGAAGGAACAGGACCCTCCATGCCGAGGAGAGCTACCTGCGAACCGTCCGGTTCGATAGACACCGGGAGCGAGACCGTTAGGCCGACGTGCTCGTCAACATAGAGCGTCGTCAGGCCACTGCTCAGCGATGGTCGTCCCGGCCACACCGTTTCTCGATCGAGTGTCTCCATCTGCTCACGGCCGGACGGGTCGATGATGAGGTCATATTCATGCGTTCGCAGTCGGTCGCAGAGCTGTCGGATGTAGGCCTCGTCCTTCGAAGCGGAGGTGATGGCAAGTCGTCGCGCCTGATTCTCCAGCATCGAACTCAACAATTCGGTTGCGGGGTGAATCTGCTTTGTCCAGGTACTCCGGTCGTCGAGGAGGTCCGTCGTCAGCCAGCTCGCGCCACCCAGCAACCGATCGTAAGCGAGCGCAAGCGCGAAGTCCTCGACTGTGTCACCGACCACGATGACGCCGCCGTCATCTGCGAACCCTCTGCTAACTCGGGCAAGGCGTTGCTCGGCCCAGTAGACGCTGGCGTCTCCATCGTCGCCTGCGGAGAGGTCGGCCGGCGCATCGGTGTCTTTCAAGCCGATAAGCCATCCCAACGCCTCCGTTGACGGTTCTTGCCTCGGTCCGAAGTCGTTCGTCACGCCGAGCCGGAGCGCAGCTAGAAGACCCACATCGGATCGCCAGTCTTGAGAGGCGACCATCGTAGAGCTCGGCCTTCCAGCGGGTGCGGGTGCGATCGGGCCCCTTTCCGGACGCGCTGGATCTAAGCGCTCTATGAATCGCACTACCTCCGCCGACGGTCCGAGTTCACCGCGTATCCGAGCCATACGGAGCGGCGAGCACCAACTAGCCACTACCGTGCGCGCGCTGCTTGCAGCGTGGTCGACATGCGACAGATTCGTGGTGCGAATCATCTCGAGGCGGTTGGCCTCCCCCGCAACTCCGCGAATTTCGATCTGACCGGGGTACAACTCCTCCCAATCGGCCAACGGCAGTCGCAGTGCGACCACGTGGTCGGGATCATACGCGCGGACCAACTCAGCGAGTGCGTGCGATGGGGCACCGGAATCGCGGTCATACGGGACGAGTATCCAGCCCGACCCACCCCAGTACTCCCCCGCGATTGCCAGCGCTCGCATGGCCCAATCACGCCACCGCAGATCGTCTGGAATAAGTAGCGCCAAGCGGGGGGGACGAAGACTGAGTGTTGCGGATACAAACCCGACGTCGGAAGCCACCATCGTATTGAAGCGCATAGTTCGAGCTCCGCTGATGACCTGGTTGGCCGTGTTGCGGGCGGGTGAGAAATCAGCGGCCAGGCTCCTGAAGCGACGGCGCCGCTGATACTACTGCGCAAAATGAACACGGCGCCCTCCAATTTGGCGCTGCACCAGACGGGCGAGACGCCGCGGCGAAGACTCGTCAAAGAGACGCTTCGGATGCGGCCCGACCGGCTGATCGTCGGGGAGGTGCGCGACGCCGAAGCGCTCGATCTGCTGCTCGCGCTCAAAACGGGCGCTCCCCATTAAGCAATTGGAGTACATGGAAGTGATTAACGGCGGAGGCCTCGATCCGATCGACGGACAGTTTGCGGTGCCAAGCGGCATGACTGCTGTTGCGCGGTATCCGTTGGCTGCTTTATCCTCGCCGCCGTGGGAGTGGCAATCGCATATCGTCTACGCGCACCACAAGCATGAATGGTGCCCGGGGTCGATACGGACTCCGGGTGACTTCGGTTGCCCTAGGCGGAGTTTCGCTATTCTTCGGGGGTGGACGAAGAATGGGCACTTGGAGTTCTGGATAGCTGGATCGCTGACGCTTCGCTCACCCGCGAACGGGGCGCATATGGCAATGATCTGACGCCGTGGGCGGGCCGCTACACCCCAGCAGTGGACGCCCTGCGCGAGCGTGAGGATCAGACTGCGCATGTAGTCCAACGGGCCTTGGGTCTATCGCGACTCCCTTCGCTCCTCATCGTGGCGAATGATGACGAGGTGGAAGTTCAGGAGGGCATTGATATGGCCGCCCGTGCGAGAGGTCGGATTCGTACGCAGGCGGAAACCAAGGCGAAACTCGGCTCTGCTGCTCCCTCGATGAAAGCCGATGCCCTGCACCCAATGATCTGGGGAGCCGCCTCGGGGCGTTGGGAGTCGGGCCACTACTCCGACGCTGTTCAGAGGGCCGCTACTGCGCTGAGTGGGCTTGTGAAGGATCAGACTGGCCGCTATGAGCTCGGAGACAGCCAGCTCATTCTGCAGGCCTTCTCGCTCGATCCTCCCCAGCAGGACAGGCCGCGCCTGCGTTGGCCGGGAAATGATGACGACCTCACCGTGAAGTCGATGCGTGAGGGCATCCTCTACATGGCGCGTGGGGTATTCGCGGCGGTGCGCAATCCTGCCTCCCACTCAACCGATGACCTGCCAAGGCAGGAAGCCCTAGAACAACTCGCAACGCTGAGCATCCTCGCCCGGTGGATCGATCGCTGCGATTTGGTGACCATCTAGTCGAGCCGCGCACAGGGTGCCGCCCGTAACCTTTTTACGGAAACTCCTACGTGACGTCTTCTCGGATAAGGAATCCTGATTCAGTGGGCTCACGATCTGGGGAGTGCAACGTTCCCACCTCTTCGCTGAGTACAGGAGGTGCCCACGGTTTAGGATTCGGTTCTGAGAAGGCCATGTATCGACTCAATCGACAATAGCCCTCCGTTTGATCGTAGGCAGTCGTCCTGTGGAGCCCAGCGATGATCGAACGTGTGCCACCCTCGGCCTATGGATATGAGGATCATCGACCTCGACGCAACCATTGGCGGCGTGGAGATGCCGCCCAAAAGCGCCGCGATCGACGGGTTGCAGGAGATCATTTCGGTGATCTCGCCCCGACTTGTGAGCCTGCGGTGGCTGGCGCTGAAGCGGCCTGAGGCATTCGCCCCTGCGTTGTTTAGCTTCGGCCTTCGCAGAAGGTCCCAGGTCGCGGACACTCCTGCACTGCTTCCCTCTGAAGGGTGGGGTGTTGCGCATCTGGTACCTGCGGCCGACCGGCTGCGAATCCGTTTTGGAGCCGACTGGGATCCGCTTTCGGGGGGCGATACGTGGCCCCGAGCCATTTACCAAGCCATCGACGATGGGGTGATGGCGCTCTGGTACCTACGTGCCGGTATGACGGTTCCGGCGGCCCTGATCGCCCGAACCCTTCTTGAGCGCTGGACGTTGAACGTCGCGAACGAGTTTGACCTTGAGCGCACCGACGGTGAGCAAGACGAGGACTTCATTTCGCGTGTTTGGTCCTCGTATCCACACGAGTCGATTCCTCGTGACGCGGGTCGTTGGTGGGCTTACCTCTCTGAGTTGCTCCATGGGCGAGCAGGCACGGAGGCCTTTGGTGAACGGGCGGCAGTGCCGATCACCTCCGACCTAGCCAGAAGCGTCCACCCGCATGCCGCTGTCTGCCAGATAGTCGAGCTCAGCCTCCGTCAGGTAAGGGGTGCCCTCTCGACCATGGCTGAATCCGAGGGGTTGAACGAGACGATCGCGGTATTTCAATGTCGTCCCCCGAGAATCTCGTCTGTCCCAGAACCCTTTCGCCTCACCGACGCCTTCCTTCCGCTGGAGTACTACGAGGCGAACCGGGTTAGGTCGGAACAATGGGTGCAAGTCGCCGCGATCTACCGTGAGAAGGTCGCGGATGACTCGGGCGATCTGTTGACTCGATTCAGCCCAGCCATGGCGTTTGAGGCGCTGCTGGAACGTCGGGGACGAGCGGTGGAGCGCGCTCGGCTTGCTTTCGAGGAGGAGAAGCGCCAACTTGGCGATGACTTCGATCCTGGGCTGCTGGCGTCCAAGATGTTTCGCTTTATCGCGATTGCCGAGACGGGCCGAATACTCGCCGACAACGCCGAAGGCCCCGAGCGAGATGCCCTCTCGACTGCTGCGCATGCGGTCGACGGTGCGGCTCATTTGTGGCTGGAGGACTCTGACTATTCGATGGGATGTGTTCGGGTTCTTCTCGAGCAGACGGCTAGGCTCCGCGTTCATCGTCTAAAGAAGGAGCGAGCCTTGCGACTGGAGGAGAATGCTCGCACCCCGTCGTCCCGTTGGGTCTCCTACGCAGGATGGGGTCGGCTGGCGGTACTGGTGAGGGCCGTGAACGAGTTCTCGCACTTGGGCCTGAGAACCCGGCGCTCAGGTGCAAGAGACATTCTTCGGCTCCTTCAGCTTGATGACAAGCAGTTGGAGACGGGGCGCGGGTCAGCGCTGATCAGCGTGGCTTACATGTTCGCATTCGAGCTGCATGCGCGGCTCGCGCACGAGCCGGCGGTTGCCGACCTGTTCACCGAAACCGTGACTCTACTTGACGAGGCAGGGCACGTCGCCCGGCTCGAGGCATACCTGAACATGGCCCAACAGTCACGCGACACTAGTCTTGGCGACCCCGACTTTGTGAGCGCTGAAGAGTACGCATCCCGGGAAGGTCTCTAGTCCAGGCCGTCCTCATCGTCTTCTGCACCGACGTATGTGCCGTCCGTGACGCCATCCAGATTGCTGGCTGACTGCTTGGGGCGAGCATCTACGAGGGTGAAGTGAACGTTCAGACCGGTATCAGCGCGCAAGTCTTGAACCGCTTGCGGTAGCGCCTGGGTGCGAGCTCTCTCAGTCGGTGTGTCTGCGTATCGCACAGCTAAGAACCAGCCGTTGTCGCACTCGGCGCTCTCCATGTAAGAGGTCAGTTGGTCTCTCAAACCATTCCAGAACTTCCCGTTTCGCAACTTCTTGATCTCGAGGAGAAAGCGCGTTGGTCCTTCGGTGAATACGAAATCGACGGGGCCACGCCCGAATTCAACCTCCCGATCAATGTGTACTCCCCGCGCAACTCCTGCGATCTTCACGACTGCTTTATAGAGCTGCTGAACTGCCGCTTCGCGCTTCGGCCGCAGGCTCTTTTCGTTGTAGAGAAGGGGCCAGCCACCCTCTTCTTCGACGTAGTGCTTGAACTCTGCCGTGACGTTCTTTATGAACACTGTCAGGCTCTCCGCGCCGTCGGGCGCCGACGGGATATCCAGCTGATCTACGATCCCGCGCGCTCGGCGCTCAGCATCGTGCAACCCTTCTGGGTCTCGATTCACGTCATATGGCTCCGGGGCTTGCTCTGCGCGGGCTTCTGTCCAAGCGCGAACAAGGTCGGTGTGCTGACGGGCGAGCGCTACTATGTCCGCCTTACGAAGCCGCGCTCCGATATCTAGATTGAGATCATCGCGCAGCCCGGGCTCCACATACTCCCACCAGTCGTCGGCGTTGAGCGTCGGAAGTTCGCGCAGGAACCGTTTCGGAGTGAGGAGGACTGGCTTCCCGTTGAGCGGGTTCGCAGGGAGTTGTACGCGCTTAGGCTCCCACCGTTTTCTGAGCTCATCGAATCCAGCATTCTTCACCCGGAACTCACTCATCGGAATTGCGTTATCCCGAGCTACTTGTTGGGTGTACTCAATGAAGCGGTACTTCAGGATGTTGCACGTGATGTCGGATATTCGGTCCCGCCCTATCCTCTCGACGAGCACCCCCAGTTCCTCGAAACGGCGTAGATCTTGTAAACCTCGTTCAATGGCGATGCTCATCGCCCGCACTATCTGCCGGGCAAGACCTGAGCCTCCGCCGGATCCGTCAGTAGATTTGGCAGTCACGCCGAGGCCGAACTCTCCTGGCTCGGGAAACTTCATGAGGTCCACCGTCTTCTTGTACTGAAGCGATGCGGGCGACTCGTGGTGCCCTGCAAGGATCGTGAACCCTCTCTCAAAATGCCCCGCGATGATGTCGGCGCTCCCTTCCCAGAACCCCTCCTCTTCCGCGTAAACGAGGAACGGATCGACAAAGAGCGGGGTGTCGATGTCCAGCAATGGATCGAACCATTCCGTCTCGTCGTCAACCGCTATTCCGTAATGCTCGCTGAAGTACATGTGGCCCTCCATGCCTTTGAGACGACCGTATCGCCACACATCGCGTGCGCCCGGAATGACGGTTCAGCCAGTCGCCACCTCGGACGGAGAAGATCTTCGGAAGCGCCGACCTGTTCGGGCTGGGTGATCTTCTCTCGAATCGTGAAGCCAAGGAGTCGCCGGCGGTCCGACAGATGCGAGCGGAGTCGCCGGACCGGTGGCACCACTGCGGGAGCTGCCCCGCCATTGAGCTGAGCGACACCTCCTATGTCGCAGGCGCGAGGGCAATCAGTGGCCCGCCTATCGCGGTTGGTCAACGCCCAGAAGCCGGTCGTTCATCAGATCACGCAAGGACTTCGCGAGGGAGCCTGAGGTCGTCTCCCGCTACGTCCGAATAGCCCGGCCGAGGACCTGCCCGCTGATCGCCCGCCGATCGAACGCCGCTACATCCCCATCCCACGCCCCGCAGTCGGCGCCCCGACTACCGGCCCGGTTGCCATTGCCGCCAGGTCCCGCGCCCGCGCCGCGCGCCGCACCTCTGCCTGAGTCGCGCGCACAGCATCCTGCGTCGTCAACTCCGACGTACCGCACTGCATCGACTCGGCGAGCGGCGGAATCCGTCCGTGCGACCACGATCGCGACGTTGTGCGCCCGCCCGCGAGTGAGGCCGACGTAGAGTCCTGCGGCGTCTACATCCGGCCCAACCACCGGCGCATCGGCGGTGTCGCCTTGCACGCCATGCACCGTCGACGTGTAGGCGAGCTGCAAGTGCTCCCGCGCGCACTCGGCAGACACTCGCCGCAAACTCGCCGCTGTCGCCAACCGACACAAGGTCGACGAACTCCGCACGGACGCCGCGCACGATCCACTGCGCGCGATTCTCGACGCCGCCGGTCAGCCGAATGGCGGCGCGCGCTATCAGACTGTCTCCGGACATGCAGCGTCCAATCGCTAGTGTTTGCTTAGGTCATTGGCGATGGATGGGGCAAGATGCGCTGGAGTATCAGAGACTTCAAGGGGTTACGACGCGCCGAACTGAATCTTGAGCCGGGTACGCTCACGATCCTGGCGGGAGTGAATAGCAGCGGCAAATCTTCGATTGTCCAATCGCTCCTGATGAGCGCGCAAAGCTTGTATCACGAGGGCGCGGTCGTACTAAACGGGCCTTTGGTCCGCCTGGGCGAGGCCGGAGACCTGGTTCGAACGGACTCCTCGAGTGAGACGATCGGGTTGTCAATTGACTATCGCCTAAGCGACTACCAGCACCCGGACGACGAAAGCCGATCGCTTCGAGCGGAGATCCATCTTGTTCCTAGCGCGGACGGTGCATCGCTAGTCGTTCAACGCCTCGTCGCTTCAGATCTTGCAGGCGCGGGAGTGACTGTGCCTCTCGTGCTGGATCATGAATGGGCGCGATCACAGGACAGCTCGGATGCACTCGACTCTGTACCGGGGGGACTCACCGATGCAGTTCACGCAAAGTCGCTCTTCGCCTCGGACGCAAGAGTCCTTCGTAGCTACGTCCTGTTCAGCGGCATCCTCCCCCAGTACCTCGTCCAGCTTCGTCGGCCAAACGAGATTGCGCTGGCATATCGGCGCGCAATCCAGCCGCTACTCGACCAGATGGTCCGTGGAGTTGCACCGAGTCGTATACTCCTCGATGCTGTAACCGAACTCGATTTCTACACGCTGTTTCGTGAGTTCTCGCGGCTCCTAACAGAGTCGATGAGGGCGGCGAACATGATCGACCCTCGCCTCCGTGGAATTCAATTCGATCGGTCGTGGACGCCCAACAGATTTCGCGACGCTTGGATTTCGCTCGACGAGCAGTCCCGCGTGCTCGCGATCTCCTTCGCCAGCGAGCAGCGAGCAGCCAATCCACAGGTGGTCGTACCTCTTGTCGATCGAGTACGGCGCGCCTCGGTACGTCCGCGTGGACTGCTCGAAGCCCTTCTTGAAGACACTCTCGGCCCCACTTTGTCTGTACTACGAGGACTCTCCCGTGAGTTCATCGATTTGGCGGACCGAGTGCAGTACCTCGGCCCTCTTAGAGACGAGCCACGAGTGGTTTGGAATCAGTGGAACGAGCTAACACGTGGTCTCCCGGTCGGAACCAGGGGCGAGTATAGCGCCGCAGTGTTGGCTCGATCTCGCGAGAACGTCGTGCGCTATACCGACCCGACGGGTGAAGTACGCCAAGCGCGTCTTGATGTAGCGGTGGATGACTGGCTCCGGTTCCTGGACATCGGGGAGAGCATCACAACGAGCAACCATGGCAAGCTGGGTGTTGGGTTGGAAGTCACCCTGTCGGGTCAAAAGCGTGATCTCACAGCTGTCGGTGTCGGTGTGAGTCAAGCCCTGCCGCTCGTCGTGGGAATGCTATCGGCACCACACTCATCGTTGTTCATCGTCGAACAACCTGAGCTTCACCTGCATCCGGCCGTTCAAGCTCGCCTCGCCGACTTCCTCGCGAATGCCAGACGTGACATTACTGTTGTCGTTGAGACCCATAGCGAGGCGCTCATTACGCGCGTGAGGCGCCGTGTCGCCGAGGGGGCAATCGACAAGGGTCAAGTACAAGTCGTTTTTGTTGAGCCCTCAGAGGGGGGCACCGAAACGCGGGAACTCTCCTTCAACGAGTTTGGTGATCTGTCCGAGTGGCCAACAGGATTCTTAGCCTCGCCAGACGATGACACCTCTGCGATTCTTGAGGCCAACGTCAAGCGCTTGAGCGGCAAGCCGCAATGACGAATGAGGTGCTGTCAATTCTCGACCCCGAACTCGTGATTCCCTCTGAACACAGTATTTCAAGTCTGGAGTTCTGGAGACGCCTCGATGCTTGGACGGCTCGTCGAGACCAGTACATCGGATTGCAAACCCTCGTCGCGCTCGGGGAGCTTCTGGGAAGCATGCCGCCTGTGAACGGGCTGCCGAAATACGACCTTTACCGAATCACGGGTCGTATTGTTTCGCGCCCGGCACCGGCCTCCGACCCTGCGCGGGCTATCTGCGAGCGTCACTTTGGGGCGGGGTACAGCCCCTTCTGGGGTGACCCGGGGAATGTCGCGCGCCTGGCCACGGATATTGGTTCGACCGACGCCAAGGCAGAACTGGCTCTCGCCACCGACTTGCGTGCGTGGCCGGGCGAGTCCTCGGATCCGACGTGCAGCGCGTGCGCGACGGCGCCCAGTCAACTTCTTGGAACGCCTGGTGATGATCCTTCGCTCTCATGGCGTGCCTGGCTGAGCCGTCAGCCTTGGGGCTTGCCCGAGATGGAAGTTCATGCAGAAGATCTCTTTCCCCGTGTCCGCTTTGCGGCAGGCGCATGGACCCGTGCTAAGGATGCCCTGCCTCATTCCACGAGTCCCGCGGTTCTTCTCCATCACCTCGCTGTCCTAAACGACCACGCTCCGCGAATCTGGAGAGATCACGTGGACACACGGATGCGCGAACAACAACTCGGATCACTCGGAGTAGCGGCTTCGCTAGACAGCCCTTCGACCCATAAGAACAAGGCCGCTATGGATGAACGCAAGTTCGTGGTCGACGGAACGACCGTCACCTGCGAGTGGCACACGAAAATCACGCCAACCGAAGGCCGCGTGCACTTCACTGTTCAAAATGATCAAGTCCTAGTTGGAACGATCACCGATCATCTGATGACTTAACGCAAGAATCGTTAAAGGCATCAGGCCCTATAGATTCCTTTCTAACCATTCTTCGATTTCGGACCGAACCGGGTTGCCCGCAAATACCCTTGCCAGTTCTGCAATTGTTCGTTTATGGCTGAGGCCCTTGCGACGGTCGTCGAGGTTGTTGTGAAAGACGGGGCCCACGAAGACCGGCGGACGCCCGTCGCGCCCAGCCTCATGGGCGAGGTTCGACGTCTCGATAGACGACGTCGCACATGAAAACGACGTCGTTGAGCCCGCTCCCGCTTCATACCCGGCGTATACCGGCGAGCGAGCAAGCAGACATCCCCGAGCGGGCGATTAGAGCGAGAGTCCGCCGCGCGAAGGCGACGAGCTCGGTGTGGTCCAAGGTGAGGAAGCCCGGAGCTCTCGCTCTCGCGCTGCCCGCCGCAACTCTGCCTCCGCCGCGCGCATCGCGTCCTGGATCGTCAGCTCGGTCGTCCCGCGCATCATCGTCGCGCCAATGTTGCTGATCGCATCCGGGTCGGTCCGAGCGATCGTCACGGCGATGTTCTGGTGCCGCCCACGGGTCAGGCCGACGTACAGACCGGCCGCGTCGACATCAGGCCCGACCACAGCGGCATCCGTCGTCTCACCTTGGATGCCGTGCACCGTCGACGCGTACGCAAGCTGCAGATGGTCGAGCGCGTAGTCGCGACTCACGCGACGGAGCTCACCACTGTCGCTGACCGAAGTGAGGACGATGCTGTCATCCCACACGTCGTGCACCACCCATTGCGCGCGGTTCTCGACACCGGTGCGCGGATCGTTGCGGCGCGTCTGCACGCTGTCGCCGACCAGGATGCGCTGCTCCCCCATCCCCAGCACGAGCGTCGTGGGGTCCAGCTCGCCGTCATCCACGCGTCGTTGCTGGATGGCATCGTTGATCGCGTCCGCCTCTTCATTGGCACCGGTGACCAGCGCCACTCGCTTCCCGCGCGCGTGCCACTCGAAGTAGGCCGCAACCATCGCGTCGCGCGCTTCCTCCGTGCTCGCCACCCGGTGGACGTGCCCACGTTCGAGCAACTCCCCCGCGACGCTCAGCGCATCGTCACGGTCGCGGGGGTCGCGCAGGCGCAGGGTGAGCGCCGCGTATTCGGGATCGCTGAACCGGTGCACGGTGTCGAGTTCAACGGATGCTGTCGCGTAGCGGACTGCGGTTGCCATCGCTCCCGCGTGCCCCACCGGCAGAGCCTGATGCGGATCCCCCACCATCGCCACCCCGACGCCGTGCTCGAGGGCGAGATCCACAAGAGCGGCCGCGGTCTGGAGGTCGACCATGCCGGCCTCGTCCACGACGATCCGATCGCCGCGCCGGAGCACGAACTTGACAGGCCCGTCGTAGACGATCCTGGTCGTCGGGTCCGCATCGCCGCGGGTCAGCCGCGTCCGCATCTGGGCTCCGGCGGGGTCCGTGTCCCAGCGATAGCCGTGGTCGGCGAGCAGAGCGTGCAGGCTCGACGCCGCTGCACCGACCTCACGGGAGGCGACCGATGCAGCCTTCCGGGTCGGCGCGACCACCAGCATCCGCCGCCGTTGTCGTGCCAGTCCCGCGTGCGCGAGGCGCAGCATCGTGGTCTTTCCCGCGCCGGCCGGCCCGGTGACGGCCACGAGCCCACCCGTGCCGGCGATCGCACCCGCTGCCGCGAGCTGCGAAGCGTCCAAGATGTCGATGTTTTCCACGAATGCTGCGGCACGACGCAACTCGGCCGGCAGCAGTGAGCGCCCAGGCGAGGCGAGAGCGTCGAGGCGCGCGGCGAGGCGGATCTTCAGGCGCATCGTCTCCGTCGCCATGAACGCCTTCACGTGGCCGGGGATGCCATCGTCCCCCACGAGGCGCATGCACTTGCGATGCGCTCGGTCGGTGATCTCGTCGATCGTTACGGTCAGCGCGCCGCGTGGCGCAACCACTCCGCTGCGCGAGAGGGCGCGGATGGCGCCGGCGCGGAGATCGAACGAGCTGAACCGGCCACCGCAGCGGGTGGACCGCGCGTCGGCATCGACGACCGCGGCATCCGACAACAGATCCAGGTCGAGCGCCTCCGTCGATGCCGCAACGAGCGAGACCGGAGTCCGCTCGCGGATCAGTGCCGGATCGATACCTTCCAGCTCTTCGCGGACAGTCGCCTCCCAGGATTGCTCGTCGAGGTGGGCCGGCTTGTTCGGGCGCGCCATCGCCCATGCTCGGCGGTCGATCTGCGTCAGGGCCCGGATGCTGGGGCTCGCACCATGGTGCTCCGCCGCCCACTCCGCAACCAGCTTCGTTCGGTTCTCCTCGATCTGCGTCGACCGACGCGAGAAGGGCCGCACCGCTCCCGCGAGCTGGGCCACCTGCCCGTCGTCGTCGAGCGTGAATCCGTGGCGCGCGAGGACGGTGATCCACTGTGGGTCGGTGCGGGCAGCGAGCTCGCCTTCGGCGTTGATGACCGTGTGCAGCTTCATTGCGACCCGCGAGTCGAGGTTCGACCACTTGCCATCGGCGCCGAGCACTTTGACGTTGAGCCATAGGTGGCGGTGGGCGTGAGGGTCGAGCGCCCGGGAGCGACGATGCTGCAGCTCGACGACCTCGATGCGGGTGATGTCTTCGCGGATGCTGCCGCCATGCCCGCGACGCGCGTTGAGCTCGGTCTGCCATGTGAGCAGCACTCGATCGCGCAGGCGGTCCTGCAGCGCCTCGAACTCGGCGGCGAGCTCGGGGTGCAGGAGCGCCGCGATGCTGTACGACTTCGGATGGTTGATCGTCCCGTCGAGCACGAGGTCGGCGTCGGGGCTCAGCCGTTGCGGGCCGCGCTCCTCCCCCGTCACCGGGTCATGCCCCGTCAGCCATACCCGAACCGCACCCGCGGACAGTTCATCGACAGTGATCGTGCCGTCCGTCACCACGAAGCGCGAGACCCCGGCATCAGCGATGGAGCTGTACGTCTCGAGCGCCTCGGCGCCCGTCGACCGGTGAAGGTGGGCGTCGCACGTTCCCTTGAGCGCGTAGTCGATTGCGTTGTCGACTCCCCGGGAATCGACGCCCCTCTTCCACCGTTCAAGGCCACCTCTCATGTCGCCAAGATACGACCGTTTTTGCCAGTTATCCAGGACTTTTTAGTGGATGCAGGCACGTGTAGGAGGATGGATATTTAGGGTGCCGATCAGACACCCGCCCGGTCGGGTGCCTGCGTGCATTGCTCTTGTTCTTGTTTCGCTGATCGTCTGCGTTCGGGTTGTTGACTATGTCAGAAAGTCGACCGTAGCGATCTCATTCGACGGACTGCCGCATCGCTTGTTCGAGCCTAGGCTTGGGCGCTTCGGCGAGGTACCGGCAGACAGCATCATGAAACTCGATGCGTGTCGGAGGGAAGCGGTGAGGCGTCGGCGTGAACGGGGCGCTCGAGATCACGGTCGTCGCGGCAACGTGGACTGTTGAGCGACGGCAGCGCGCCCGCTCTCCACGCAAGCTGTGGCTCAACAATCCCCTGAGTCCTGGTGTTGCTATCGACGCCCTGTCAAACTCGTGCCATGACGGAACACTCAGTCTCTGGCAGGGTCGAGATCACCAGCGAACTAAGCGCAACCGTCTCAGTAACCCATACCGGCGGATGGCAATGGGAGAGCCACTGGCTCCTGCTCACTAAGTATCTGGCCCGTCTTCACGAGATCTACGGCGGCGCAACGATCGAGTCCAATACGGACCAATGGGCAATCGTAAACAGCTTCATGATCGACGCATACCATCTCGCGGAGGCCTTCTCGCATCAACCTGGTCTTGCCGCAAACGTAGACGCCACAATGGCCGGGAGCCGGGACCTCCAGTTGTGTCGCGACTACGCGAATACGTGGAAACACTTTCGTCGAGACAAGAATGTTCGCATCGCGTACATCTGGGAGGACGGCGACTCACCCACCGGCGGCCGCTATGTAACTATTGGCTACCGCCTCCGAGATGATCCGCAGTCCGCGCAAATCCTAATCGACGCCTTGAAATTGGCACGGGCGGCTTGGGAAGCGTGGCGAACCTTCATGTCGGCTAACGACCTAGCCGAGCCATCGGGTGTCACGCAGCCCTTCCTTGACATTCTGGACGAATGAGGCACGGTAACTGCTCACTGTAGATCCAGTCACACAGCGCGTCCGCGCCCGCTGAGCCACCGCTATCCGGTCGCCGCGCCCGTGCTACCGGATTATCCCCCTCTGTCGCGCGAAGCCGAGCAAAGCAGCGCGCGCCGCTAGGTTGTGCTGGGCGTCATTCCTCGCTCGAGGGCAACCGCGAGCGCGCGGAGCCTATT
This sequence comes from Microbacterium sp. Root61, assembly GCF_001427525.1. NCBI lineage: Bacteria > Bacillati > Actinomycetota > Actinomycetes > Micrococcales > Microbacteriaceae > Microbacterium > Microbacterium sp. Root61. The sequence continues at coordinate 1,282,673 of NZ_LMGU01000001.1, forward strand.
CGCAGCTGGCCGGATGTCACCAATCTGATAGGTCTCGTGCTTCGAGTCCTCATTCGCGTCGACGATCCTCACTATGTCCATGTCCAGGGTGACTAGCAGCCCGAACGTTGAAATCAACTCCTCGATGCTCGGAGCCAGTTCAGAGCGTCGTTCAATGAGTGAAACGTCTCGAGGCGAGACGGCTTCCTCGTTCTCCCCTTCATCTCTGAGCCGAGACACGACCAGGGACACCATGTCAATCTGCCGCTGGCGGGAGTCGATCAAGTGTGCCACTCGTGACAGCCCATCGGGAGTTTCGAAGAGCGCGCCAACGTCTGCAGGGCGGAGCCCAAGAGATTCGGCCGCAGTCACGATCTCACCCAACTCGGTTGCCGTCACAAGTGCCCAGCTCTTCTTCGCAGCCATCTCCTTGATGGTGTCACCCGAAAACGACGGCGCAACGATGGCGACGAAGTCAGCCGCGTGTTTGTCCTTGTGAGCGGTGATCGCGACATCGCTGACGTTGGTGTGCGCGATTTGCCCCGATGAAGTGGACTTCGCGTCCACGATCGCCGTTCGAAGCTGACGGTCGTGGTCATACCACTGAACCAATACGTCAGTGTCGCCGGATCCGCTAATGCGCTGAGCTCTGAACCCCAGGAGTTTGAACGCGCTTTCGATGCTCGTTTCAAACGCGACGCCCGAGCCCTTGCCATCGGCGCCTGGATCGCTGGCCGTCCGTACAAGTTGCTCAGCGATTTGCCCTGACCGACGTTCACTTTCCCCAGACGGCGATGGTCGCAAGCGTCCGTCAGGGGTTGAAGACTGGTCGGGTTCCGTCTCGCTGGTGTCGGGAACGTCCGCGAGCGGAAGCTGTGCGACAAGTCGTCGCCCGGCGGGGGTAGCTTGCACTGCCGACCAGGACGTGTCGATGAGCAGACCAGCATCGACCATGAACGCGATCAGCCACCGAATCTTCTCCTTGTTCATGCCGTATCGCGCGCCTTCCCGATACACCTCGCCTCGTGCGACATTCTCGCGAGCCGCGCGGATCAGCTCACCGATGAAACGCATGTGGACGTGGAGAATTCGGATGAAGTCAATGTCAGCGCCTGACCGCAGCCACGCCTTCGCCGCAGGTGTCGCCACGAACACGCCGCGGCGTACTTCCTGCAAGAAGCCTCCGGCTCGCATGAAGGGCATCATTGACTCAACGCTGCTCCGCTTCAACCCGAATCTGTCGGCGATGAACGTCAGGAGCTCTTCCTTCTCGATCGGCTCTGCTGCGGCCGAGATCGATATCCGCATGTTCTCGATCTTGTTTGGATCAGAAGCCGGACTCGGGACCCAGATGTTGTATGTGTTCCTGGAGTCCTGGGCTGCGGCGCTCCCGGCTAATTCCTCAAGCAGCACTGCGATCTCTGCGGGCGCGTCGGGCAGATTCACCTCTTCGCCTGCGTCTTCCAGCACGACGGCTGCCGGCGTGACCAAGACCCACGTCTGAAGGATCTCGTGTCCTGCCTGCGTCGCGGTCAGCTTCCTGTCCCCAAGCCACTCAATGAGCCCGAGAACTTCGAGCCAGGTCAGCCGCTGCCGGGTGTTGCTTGATGTCGCCCAACTGAGGTTGTACTCACCTACGAGCTCAGCGTTGACCTCGTCGACAGTGAGTGGTCGATCGTCCACCAGAGCGAGTGCCTCCGCGAGCAGCCGAACTCGACCGGCCATCATAGTCGCGAGGCGAGATGGTGACTTGTCTGCGCGGAATTTCTCGCCTTCCGCTGTGAGGGCGAGAACTCCGCGCCGATTCTCAACGAGACCCATCCCCCGCAGCGCGTAGGAGTACTGCCGCCACGTCAGCGTCATCTCAGCGCCCTGAATGGTTGGCTGAGCGCTCAGTTCAACCGCACCATCAGAAGACATCGCCTCAAGCAGGGCGACCGTGCGGGGGAACATCTCATCCTTCCCACACTGCAGGTTGGGTGGCGAGGCCGCCTGCGTGAGCCATAGGGTCCGCTGCTGGCCCAGGGTCAGTTGGGGAGCCATTGCTCCAATCGAGTCAGACCCAGGCACTTCGCTCACGACGATCATTCCCATCTCCCACACCTCATACCAGAGTCTACTGATAACCTCGGACACGACTGAGCATGAGTGTGCGACACCATCGCCGACCGATGTTAGCGCCAGACGACGCAAAGACACCCAATCGCACGGCTTCGGGCCTGCACGCCCCGTTCCCGCCCCACGAACTGCCCGATTGCAGAGGCCCCGCGCAAGCCCGGCTACGGCTCAACCGCTTCCGCGAATACGCTCTCACTCCGGGTCCGCGGCTCAACGGCCAAGTCCGCGTCACGAACCGACCGCGCATAGGCCGTTTCGATGCCCACGCCGCCCGGCTGTTGCGTGAGGCGATCTAGCAGAACATTGGTCTCGCAACGCGTCCGGACTACGTGCGTTAGACCCGCTTCAATCGCATGATCCGGGACTACTCACTCTCAGAGGAGTTCTAACGACGACTCAACGAACGCATCGCCCACAGTTTGCAGCGGTTCTGGGATCTGGCAGCGGTGACAGGCGTTCAGGGTGTGCTTGGGAATCGCGGGGAGGGTTGGGGGCCATGACTTCAAGTTGATCGAACGCCAGATCGCCGGGGAATGAGTGGATACTTGCCAAGGCATCAGACCAAGAGGCCCGCGTTGTCCGGCGGTTTTTCATTAAGCGATCCGGGTTGATGATTGCCGGACGTTCGAGCCCTTCTGACCCCTCGTCTGCAATGCAATGTCGACAGCCGTCGATACGCTCGTCTTCGATGGAAGACGACCAGGCGGGGAATCACGCAAGTGGCGTGATCGAGAGTGTTTTCGGGAAGGCGGACGGCCGCGGCGTCCCCGAGCTCAGCCGCGCCACGTTTCGAATGCAAGACGGGTCTGTGATGGAAGCGCGGATGCCGCGCCCGGGCGGTGATGAGACCACCTGCCGCGCCACACCTGTCACGTTCGAGTTCATGGACCTCGGGACCTGCCCGATCTGCCTCACGGCGAGCCCGTCGAGCCGCGAGCATGTACCGCCGCACTCAATCGGCGGAAACGTTCTGACACTGACCTGTGAGCGCTGCAACAACGAGTTCGGATCGAAGTTCGAGCCACATCTTCAGGGATGGTACGAGAACTCCATCGGCAAGGTGAAGCTGTCAGGCGCCGAAGTGCATGGACGCCGTTTCGCCGGCGAGTACCTGGTTCGTGAGAACGCGGCGGGAGGCTTCATCCTCTTCCAGCAGGGAAGCGCAGACGCGGCAGTGGATCAGATCCTCCAGAATGGAGGATCGTTTGAGATGACCTACCCTCAGGCAGATACCACGAGGACCCACATCGCAGCCGTGAAGACTGCGTACCTCGCTGCATGTGTCACGATGCGGGTCGTGCCGAACTCGCCACGCGCAGAGGCGCTGAGGGCGGAACTGCTGGCCGCACGAGATGCGCCGCGATCGCAGCGGCTGACCCTCAGCCCATTGATGAAGTCGATCCGCGTCGCTCGATCGGCGGCCGAGCCCGCTCCAAGCGAAATCGTGCTGATGTTCGAGCAGGGCACCGATCAGACCAGTCCACGATTTGTTCTCAGCTTCAACCGCGTCTTCGCTGTCGACTGGCCGCTTGAGCCGATCACGGGATTTCACGTTCTTGAACGGCCCGCCTAGCGGGGGGCAACGCCGCACCGCCAGCTGGTTCGAGCGCCTATGTAGACCAGTAGCACAGTAGAGAGGAAGCCCCTGATGGAGGAGCCGAACAGGTTCCAGATCATCCTGTCGGAGACTCGACGGACGGACCTCGTCGAATCAGAGCGGCAACGGGCCGAGATCGAGCGCTTCATCGGTCGTTACATGGTGGATTGGGGATACGTCGAGTTCTTCATGAGCATTAGCATCGACGCGTGGGTCACCCCTAGAAGCATCGGCAACCTCCAACGTGCGATGCTGACGCAGCCCACCAGCAGCAAGATCAACTTTATCCGGGGGCTGCTACCGGAAACCTGGGTTTCGGGCGCCGCGCTAATTCGGCACCTCGAGGACGGTAACCAGTACCGCAACTCCCTGGCGCACTCGAATCTGGCGATGGGCGGGTTCGACGGAGAGCGGCGGCGCGGATGGCATCTGTGGAACGTGCGAGGGCGCGATATCAGACTGGACCTGCCCGAGGAAGAGCGCAACGATCGCCTCGCCAGGGTCAGCGTTCTCCGGGAGGCAGTTCGCCTCCTCATGCATGACGAGATCCGTTCGGCGTCCGGCGACCTGGACCTGATCTCCCTATCGTCCTTGATCGTTCAGCAGCCAGGGACGTGGCACACCTGGGAGGAGTGGGGGCATTTCACGCGAGTGGCCTGCGAGATGTTCCCAGATAGCAGCAACCGCAAGTAGAGGGTGGACGCGCCCGGTAGGCCAGGATGGACATCTGTCCGATGCGCGCTTGAGGTCCCCTCGAGTGCTTCAGAGTATGCCTCGGGCATGAGCCGAGTCCACTGGCCCCGTGTCGACGCGTCAATTCGACGTCGCCTTGCCACTGTGTTCTGGGCGCGCAAGAATTCGTACCCGACCGCAGGACAGGCTGCGAGGGCGGCGTTCAACTCCTTCGCTGCCTTCCTGATCGACTCGCCGCCGTCCGCGTCCGCGTCCGTCGCCGATGAAATGCCATGCGTTGGTGTCGAGAAGGACGACTGGTTGCGACACGACCTCAGCTACTCGGGGAGCGAAGGGCCGTGGGGCTCGCTTCCCTACGGCCCCTTCCATGCCTTGCCCTGATGTGGCTCTCTTGCGGGCGCTCGAGATGGAGCCCTAACCAGGCCTCGCGCGATTTGGCCCGCGGTCACATGCAGTCAGCATCTCGTGAGCAGAACCAAGCAGATTGGTACGTTTGCCACATGCGCGCGCAACAGGAGGCTCTTGGCCTAATCGAAACGATTGAGTCCTGGTGGGGTGAGCCTCTGGGTTCCGAGCTAGTCGATCGAGTAGCGTCGGCGCCGTTCGAACATCTTGAGCGCTTTCACTACGAGGAAGCTGACCTCCAGCGCCTGTACGAGCCTCGGAATCTCCCTCCACTGCTTGCCGGTGCCGTTCGACCCATCTGGGGTGAGACCCTCGAGCCAGCGGAGACCAACTACCGGACTGCCGCCAAGCTTCTCCTCTTCGTCGACACGGTCGTTGAAGATTCTCATCGGTTGGAACCCTTCCAAGTCATTGGCATGGAAGGTGCGAGAGAGAGCGAGGAATTCGTTCGACGTAGCATTCGGCGCGATCTCGAGTGGTTGGTCGGGACGCGCCCACTAATCGAAGACGGCTCCATTCTGTTCACGGCGAAATATCGTGGGTTGGCCGAATTTAGCGTGTGGGACCAAATCGCTGGCAAAGGGCCAGAACGGCCCTCCGCTGCGTGGCAGATGAGCGGCAACGTTGTTGCCGCTCTCGAAGGGACAGCAACCCCGATTGCGCAGAGCCGAGCGCACGAGGAGGGATACCGGGAACTGCTCACAGGGCACCAAACTGCGGACGGTCGTGTATCTGAACTGAATACGCTGGCGCGGATTCCCCTTCCGGGCTTCACGCACGCAACCTTGCAATCTCTTGTGGCGCTCCGTGCATCCGCGAGCGAGTTCCAAGAGTGGCGCTCACATCTTCGGGCAGCGCTCGCGTCCGTAAGCGAGCTCCCAGACTCAGAGTCGGCAGCCAGTGACGCTGCTTCGATCGTCCTCGATGAACTGAGCCACAGCACGCAGACCCTCACCCGTGCCGTCAAGACGTCGCCGGCACTGACAGCAGTCCGGAGCGCAGGGATTGGATTCGGGATCACAACAATCGGAGCGGCCGCCTCAGCGAGTGTCGCTGTCGCGCTAAACCCTCAAGATCCGAGTCTCCTCGCCGGAGCGGTAGTCGGCGCCGTGCCGGGCGCCGTCGAGGCGCTCCGTGAGGTCGGACACGCGTATGTCGAAGCAGCGCACGCACGCCGGGTTGGAAGAGCAGTGTGGGGCATCCTTGGCTCGTTTGGTCGCGACCTGCCTGGCAAGTGAACAGCCACCTCACCGCGGCACTTGTCCCCCCGAACAGCTCGGAGGCGGATCCTCATTCAACGTTGGAGAAGTCCACTACCAAGCCGCTTGACCCTGTGCCATCCAGGACGAAGCCGTGCGGGCGGTGCGGCGCAACTCGTCGCCACACGCCAGCCGTGACGGCAGTGAAAGCGCCCAGATCAACCAGCATCTCGAGGTACAGATCCTCTATCAATGCTGAGAGTTCGTCGAGACGGATCGCCGTTCGATTGAGGTCGTCGACGCTGACGGACCGAATTCGAAACTCGCCGTTCTTCCGCAAACGGTTCTTCACCTCTAGGTTTGAATCCGCGTCGAACTGCCAAAGCCCATGAACGTAGGTGTTTCGCTCACGCATGAGATTCGCGGCCTCTTCTATGAGGGGCTTCAGAGCAGCCCGATCCTCGCTCTCTGGGAGGCGGAGCGCGAGGATTTCAGTGAGCATCCTGGTCTTCCGCTCAAACGGAAGGCCCTTCGCCACTGTGATCCCAACCTGGCTGTCGTGAGTGATCGCGTCCGACAGAAACAGTTCGATCACGGCGTCTAGTCGAGCGGCGGCTACAGCGACTCGACCCAGAGCGGCGTACTCGTTCTCACGCAAGATATCTGCCATTGCCTTCTTGACCCGACTCGTTGAATGTGTCTCGTGTGCCGAGCGTAGCCTTGGTGCCCGACTTCCAAGGCCACTTGCGACTTGCCCCGTCCGCTGTCTGATGGACCGGGCACGATGCGTTGCTCAACCTCAGCGGGGACTCGACACAGGATTGGCGACAGGTGTCTCCATAGACGGACCTGCATGACGTCGTCATTCGCGAGGGTGAGGCGACCTAAGGATTGGTCCTTGGCTTGCGGAATCTGTCGTGACTCCCGCACGGATGAAAAGCGGTCCAGCGACACGACGCCCTGTTGAGCGGCGACGAAGCCGTAGTCTCGCCCCATGGAAACTCGCGCGAGCATGACCGCTGATGGCATCCCCTGGCCCTCCGGATGGCCCACGACGACCTACCTGCTGGGTGCTGGCTTTTCCCGCGCGATCTCAGGCTCGATGCCACTACTCAACGAACTTGGTCGTCGGGTGCACGAGGCGGATCCCGTCCTCAAAGAGCGTGTCGCGCGCCACGAGATCGAGGATTTCGAAACCTGGATGTCGCTAGTCGCAACTGCGGAGCCCTATCGAAACCGCGCCGAAAACTACGAGTCACTCGGCCTCTACTCGCGGGCAGTGCGGCAAGTCGGACGAGTGCTTCAGGATGAGGTCAGCATAGCTACGAGGGGCGATCTACCGAATTGGCTCCGGCGTCTGGTTCAGATCTGGCACGCAACCAAAGCGCCGGTTGCAACCTTCAACTACGACACTCTCACCGAGATCGCCGCAAGAAGAGGGACCCTGTACGACCCCAGCGAGAGGCTGGTCTTGCCCTGGCCCACAGTGATCAACTTCGCGCCGGGCGGAAATGACAAGTCGATTGGAGAGGACAGTCGCAACATTGCCTGGTCATCCTTTAGGTTGCTGAAGCTGCACGGTTCAGTCAATTGGTTCTGGGTGCCGGAAGACTCAAGCGGCGCGACCCTCGAAAGGACTCCTCTCTTTGAAGGGGCGGTCGAGGAGGAGCGGAGCTTTGATACGTCACGATGGCTACCGGGTCGAGAACCCTACATCGTGCCTCCCGTCGCGACCAAGTCCGTCTTCTACGGTGGACCTTTGACTTCGCACTTGTGGCAACTGGCTAGCACCGCCCTAGCGGACAGTGAAGAACTTGTCATAATGGGCTACTCCATGCCAGTAACCGACCTGACAACGCTGGGGTTGCTGCGAGAGTCCCTTCGAAGCAAGCAGACCCTCAAGGTCACGGTGTGCGACCCGAACCCAGGTCCCGTCGTCGAGCGATTGACAGGCCTACTGTCGCCCGATATTGAACTCGAGGTGACCACATTCGACGGTCCCGATGCAGTGAGCAACTTCGTCGAAGAGAGATGGAGAACCGTCCGCAGTGATGTCGTAACAAGGCTCCGCTCGCGGCTCCTCGATGCAGGTGACACGCCAGTATCGGTCAACGGCGACCGGCAGGAAGTCCGTCAAGTGAGTTCTTTCACCCGCTCGAACGACTCGCTGATACTGCATGCTTCGAACAGCTTCCATACCGCGATGTGGCGCGAGGATTCGGATCTCAACCCCGACGAGAACATAGGCCCGTCCTACTTCGTGAGTGCATCGGCGGTGGCGGCCGCGATGGACGGTTGTGTCGAAGTGGAGGTCAAGGATCGTACGGGACGGGCGGATGTGTGGGGAGGTCGGGAATCCACCTTGGGCGTCCGGCGATGGTTCGATCTGTATGCAAACCTTCCTCATCAGCAGAGCTGATCAGCCAGCCTCTTATGGTCCCCTCCGAGCGGGATGACAGACCGGGCTAACGCCACCCCCAGTCGCCCCCTCCGTTTTGCTATCGCGTGTGCTTCGCGTCAGTCAACGTGAAGCGGCGGTGCCCAAGCTCAACGACTCCGCGCCAATCAAGACTTAGGCGCGCGGAGCAACAACGGTTTCGCAGTCGGGGTGGGGAAATTGCGCGGCGTTTGCTGGGTCTGCCGCTGGGACCGTCTATTTGCGTAGGAAGTCGCCTCGCGCCGATCCGTCATTGCCATCACCACCGATCACACCTGCGATGTACTCCCGAAGAGCAGGGTCACACACGTACACGTAAGTCCCGCGCATCCCGCGGGTCAGTAGCACCCCATAGATGTTGCGGATGAACTCGAGCAGGTCGTCGTCGGAGTAGGCGATGCCGCGTTGCTTGTTGTTCTCTTTGCCCTTCGCATCGCGATAGGAGCCGCGGTCGATGAAGAGCCGTCGCGAGTGCGGATCGTACCGGAGGTCGTTGCCGATGATGACGCCGGCGTAGTTGAGGTCGTAACCCTGGACGGTGTGAATTGAGCCCACCTCATGGATGGATCCCGGACTATTGATCCAGTCCTTCGCTTGGCTATTCCAGCGCAGGCTCACGCCATCCAGTTCGATATCAAACGCTCCCTTGTCGCGATTGCTTTTCCACTCCCATGCATAGCCTGCGATGAGGCGCGCGAGGCCATGCTCGGTGTTGCGATCGACAATCGCACGCTGCATTGAAGCAAGGTTGTCGAAGAATCTCAGGTCATAGTCGCCGAAGTCAGGTCGCACGGTCGCGCCGGACTCCCCCCGTAGGACGTCTCGAACGAACTGTACGTAGTCGGCGCCCGCGCGCACGCGCATCTGGGTGGACAGCGGATACCGGCGATGCGTCAATCTGGCCTCCTCAACGAGCGATCGGAGGACATTCTGGGGCAAGTCAGCCGGGCGCACGGTCTGTTCGGCGTCGAGCAGATAGATTTGGTGCCGACTCTGGGCGCGGATCCAGTCCAGCTGCGTCTTCGACGGGTCGTCGGCGCCGAAGAACTTTTCGTTGATGGTGATGAACCGCTTGTTGTTTACACCCGAAGACTGGTTCGCCCGCTGGTTCAGGCGATGAGTCTCGTCCACGATCAGGAGGTCCCATGGCTGATCAGATGACCCAACGTCGAAGGGCGTCAGGATCTGCCGCTCCGTGACCTTGGGCGTCTTCTTGAACACGCGCTTGATCGACTCGCGGAGAGACTGCTGAGGTACAACGAACCCGATCCGAAGGCCCGCAAGCAGCGCGCGATTCTCGGGGACGAAGAAATCGGCGAACATTGAGTCTGGCTCGACTTCATCTGCATCACTATGGTCGCGGATATCCGCGAGTAGCTTCATCAGGAAGATCGCGATGATGGTCTTGCCCGTCCCAGGCTGCCCCTCGATGACGCTTGCGGACGACGCTCCAGTCTCGAGGTCGGCGAGGAGTCCTTCCACAATGTCCTCGACGGCGATTGCTTGCTCCGGCGTGAGCACTTTGAATGGCGACAGTTTGAAGAGGTCACTGTTCTCGATCTCAGGGATGCTGCGTTGAAACACTCCCTCTGATCGCAGCTTCTCGAAGATGTCGCGAAAACTCTCCCTGTATCGGTCGCGCTCGTAGTACCGAGCATCGATGATGCCCTCGTTGCCGTTCATCACGGTGAACTGGCCGTCGCCTGCGAGCCAGCGGATGAGATGAGATTCCAGATCGAGACACGCCGATTTGTTGAAGGTGTCGTCGATGACAACGCGCACGCTCCGGAAAACGCTCTTGGCGGGGTTCGCGAGATGCTGGCGCATTCGCGCAGCGGCGTTGACCGTCTCACCGACGTAGACGGAGCCAGCCCCAGACGGGGTGGCACCATCGAGCACATAGACGACCGGCCAGTTCCTGAGGCGCTCGTTGCCGGCAGCCCAACCCGAGATCGCGCCCGACGTGAGGTTCAGTCGCTCGATCTCAAAGGGCGTCATACTTTGTGCTCCGACCTTTCGCTTTCTCGGCGGGGTACTTCGCTCGGGTGGACTCCAGCTTCGCTGTCACGATGGCATCGAGATCGACACCAAGTCGGTCTGCCAACAGAATGCAGTATGTGACCACATCGGCCAGCTCTTCTTTGACGCGAGCATCATCGGCATCGGGGTCCCACTGGAAGCACTCGAGAAGCTCCCCTGCCTCGATAGCGATGCTCTTTGCAAGGTTCTCAGCCGTGTGGAACTGACCCCAGTCGCGCTCGTCACGCATCGAGAGGACTGCTTTCCGTGTTTGATCACTGACCACGTTGCGAAGCTATCAGCTCGGGCGTAGCACTCAGCGAACGACCGAAGTGCGACGTCGGCGCTTGCCATGATCCACTGCACCACGGCCCGGTTTCCATTCCACAGGGCTGTGTCCTTCGAACGATTGGGTCTTTCGAACCAAGACGGCGGCATCAACCTCTAAGCCCGACGTCCCTTACTGGCCATGCACCAACGGACTGGCGATACTCAATGGCGTCAGCACTTTCGGTGAACTCCAGCATGCTGCCAACTTTCTCGACCAGCACCTCACGAACCTGAGCAGGAGTCGCGAAGAAGAACTCCTTGCGCGAGTTTGCCTGATTCACCGCCCGCGAGGCGAAGTGACGGTGCAGCTCGGCCTCCAAAGTCACCGCATCTTCCGAGAAGTACAACGTGTGGGTATCGAATCGGAACGGCACTGAGGCACCGCCAAGCTCGTAGATGCGCTCTCGAGGTTCGAGTCGTCGCGTAAGCCCGATCTTCACAACGTCTCTCCCGAATGCGCCCTCGTTTGAGATCACATATACGTACCCAGCTCGAATGTTCGCGGCACGGAAGTCGTTCTGCGCGATCGCGTCGTCGACTTCGGCGAGTCTGGCGGCGAGTGCCGGGTCCAGCTCACCTCTCTCGTCGAGTGCGGCGAGCATATTGACAAGGTGGGCCCGTTCCTTATCCAGACGCGCTCGCTCGTCCGCGAGCTCCTTGGCGACGCGCTGCTCCTCACGCAGTCGCGCGCGCTCGTCGCGGGCAACTTCGCGCTCTTCTTGCTTCTTCATCAGCCAATCTGCTGTGAGCTCAAGCTCCTCGAATCGAAGATCGTGGAACTCATCACTGATTCGCATCTCCATCATCGAACCAAGCTTCGCGATCGCGCTGCGCGAAGCATCGAGTCGCCGCTTCGCCGTAACGACGTTGCCCGCGCGCAGCGACCGAAGTGCATTGTCCGCTTCTGAGTTGTAAGCGCGGAGCATCAGCTTTGCGAGGTCGTCCGTCATCCGCCGACCCTGCGCGAGCGAGTTGTTGAACGTGAACATCTCCGACTTGACGATTGCCCGCCCCGCCTTCACTACTTCGGCTATCCGAGTCTCGATCGAGGCGAGACGATCTTGATAGGCAGCCGCCGACTCGAGCGGGTGGTGATATCGGTAGATACCTACGTCTTGGAGGACGCGAGCATCGCTGAGTTCGACATAGTCCGGCGAGGCCACCTCAGCGAGTTGCGCTCGTAGGGCGCTGTTCTCGCGCCTCAAGAAGTCCAGCTCGGCGGAAGAAGCGATCGCCGGCTCAACGACCTCGGGGGGTTGGACCGGCACCGCAGACAGGACTTCCTCCGCCGGAGACGCCGTCTCGGCGGCGCCGTCGGGCGCGAGCCACAATACCCAGCCAATGGGCGGCTCAGGCCACGCCGGATCGGGCACCCATCCAGCCGGCGGAACCCAGCCTGTGGGCGGCTGCGGCCATCCTGGAGGCGGATTAAAGCTTGGTCCCCCAGCCACTATGCCCGCCTCACTCCACCTGTAGCTGCCGGCACAAGTCCCTGTGGGTTCTTCGACACGGCCGCGCCGAGATGCTCCAGTGTCATACCTGGAACGACGCCAGAGAGGTCGATCTCCTCAAATCGTTCGCGCGCAGTCGCGACTGCAACGAACGGAACGTAGGTCGGCCTTCCAGTGGCGGGGTTCGTGGTCTCTGTTCCGAGTTCTAGCGATATTCCTTTGAAGAGGCCGCGCCGATCTGCTTCGAACACCTCGTGCAGCGTGCGGAGAGCGACGTTGTGGACGATTCCGGCATAGCGGTCCTTCGTGTCCTTCTGCGTCCCTGCGGCCGGGGCAATCTCGTCAGTCGCCTTCACATACTTGTAGTGCTTGATGGACGGCACAGACTCGGGTCCTGGGATGAGGACCCGAATCGCGAGCTCAGCCGTCGTGGGGTCGAACACCGCTGTGTGTGACACCGGGAACCACTCGGGATATACAGAGTTGGCGAGAACGATCCCCACATACTCCTGAACGGCATCGACCGTGCCGTAGCCCAAACCAGCAATCAACTGGTCGAGCGCTTCATTCTGGTCTGCTGCTTCTTTCTCCCGGAGCGCGCATTCGGCCTCATACTTCTCAGTCTCGAGCGCGAGCTGCTCCAGACGACGTTGCTCCACCTCGGCATGCTTTTGAAGTTGTTCTGCCCTTCGAGCGGGCAAAGCCTCCACCGCTGCCTGCCACTCGTAGTAGTCCGTTGCGTACTGTTGCTCAACCGCCGCTAGCGCTTCAGCTTCCTTCTTCTTCTTCCCGAAGAGGCTCTTTACCTCCTCCGGAGCCCTCTTCACTGGGAGCGGCGGGTCAGCGATGGGCGTTGGGTTGGGGAAAGGCCGCCGGAGATCCGGCCTGGCGAACGCGGGATGCACGACGACAGCGCGCAGGCTCTCAAGGTCGACGAAATCGTCCACATCAAGGGTCGCCTGAAGCAGAGAGTCCAGCGTTTCGTACTTGGTGCGCAAATCCGCGTTCAGGTCTTCGACCTCCGCTAGCTGGGCGGCGACGTGCGCGTCCGCAGCGGCTTTCTCAAGCCGCTTGCGGTCCGCCTCAGAAGCTCGTTCGGCAGCGAGCTGTGCTCGCTCCGCGGTGCGCTGAGCCTGTTCAGCACGCCGCACCCCGGTCGCCTGCTGGCGCAGCGCAGCCTGTTGGCGCTGGTCTGCCAGCCTCGATTGATGCTGGATTTCAGCGAAAAAACCACGACGACGTGCCACTAGTCCTCCAACGCTCGACTTTTGGTCAGTCTAGGAGGCGGAGCGACCTGTTCATCGGCGCCCGTCGACGCCACGAGTACTCGGGAAGTCCAGCCCTGGTCGGGAATTGGACTATTGACGCAATACTGAGCGCATGGATGCACGTCTCGAATCGTTCCCATTCCAGGACGGCATGTTCGCGCCTCTCGGCGAGAACGCCTACGCGCCCGTCGTCCCTACGCAGGCGATGGGGTTCACTGATGACACTGAATGGGAAGTGGTCGGCGAGTCTCGCTATCTCGACGAGATCAAGCGAATCAAGAATCTGATGGACACCGACGTCGAGGAGGGAACACTCATGGCGCTACTTGTCGCGGAACCAGGCAATCCCTTCGATCGTCACGCTGTGCGAGTCGACCTCGTGTGGGAGTACCAGCGCGAGACCTGCGGCTATTTGCCCCGCGAACAGGCCTATCGGATTCAGCCTCTAGTGCGTCAAGCTAACGAAGACGGACTCCTGGTCTTCTTGAATGCCACCATGTACGGCGGCACTGTTGAAAAGCCAAACATTGGGGTATGGCTCTCCGCGGTCACAACGACCCCCAACGCGCGCGACTATTTTGAGGTGCGCCAGGAACGGGAGGCGGAGCGCGAGGAGCGCGCAATGCTCGGAGCGCAGGAAGACGCTCTGACAGCTGAGTACCGGCGTTCGTTGGGAAAGCCAGCGACTGCGGATCCCGTCGAGCAAGTCGCCGACGTTGAGCCCAAAAAGAAGTCACTCTGGAAGCGGTTCGGCTTCTAGGCACTCGCGCTCGGAAGAGTCACTTCAAGCGGTGCTCCGGCACCAAGCCATCTAGCGATCGGGCGCGGCGCGCACTGCCCACTCAGCAGCGATATCGGAGAATGGCGGATGCGTAGCGCGCTGACGTTCGGCCCGCCTCGTCATGAGGACATAATCGACGTGCTGGGCGAAGCGCGGAGTCGACGGGGGAACTGTCCCGACGATCGATCTGCGGCTGCCTCGCAAACGGGGATAGCGCGAGCGGCTCGTAGACAGGGTACGCACGCAGCTAGTCTGGCGTCGATGATGTCCCGTTTCTGGGGAGGACGAAGACGTTGATCGGACGAACGAAGCGGATTCGCGTGCCTGGGGTTCCAGCTGACTTTCGCGTACCGCCTGGCTGGCCGACCCCGACCGACAGGTGGATACGCGACAACGCGTTCTGGCAGCCGCCTTCCAGTTGGACGCCGATCGCGGGCGCCGCTGGAGCGCCCGAGGAGTGGCAGTTCTGGGTCCCAAACCGGCTCTGGTCACAGACGACGGGCGCGTACTTCCGATCGATCGCGATCTGGGCTCGCCTCTCGAACTGGAGTGGGCTTGTGTGGCTCGTTGCGCTCGTCTCAGCCGCGTTCCTCGGCTATCCGCCACTCCTCCGGATCATTGCTCTCACTGCCGTAGCCGCCTCGATCATCTTCTTCATCGTCCATGAGACCCTCAGGGCCCGCCTGTCGAGGCGGCTACTCGCCCACTTCGCGATTGTGGCGGCGCACGGTCGACTGGAAAAGCTCACACGCGAGTACCAGCGCTACTTGACGGCGATGGCATGACTCTCGACGAAGCGCGAGCTCACCTCGGCGTGACCCCAGCTGCGACCGTCGACGAGATTCGCGATGCATTCCGGCGACAAGCACGAGCGCTCCATCCCGATCTCCATCCCGAGGCCAACCCCGTGGATCGCGCACGACTCGGACGCGAGTTTCACAACGCGCGCGAAGCCCGCGACATCCTCGTTCGCTACACCGGCGATCCGCTCCGCCGCCCCGCGCCCGATCGCCCACATCCACAGCCATCAACACCGCGTCGGCCGGCGCCGGCTGAGCCGACGCGGGCCAATCGCGCGGCACCCCCGCCCCGCGTCACAATGCGATTCGACGAGTTTGTCGCGTGGACGGACGCCGCCGGGTTCGGCACGGGCGTTCGCTCACCTCGCCATGTCGACTGGACGCGCATCATCGTGTGGTCGACGCTCGGACTAGTCATCGTCGGTCTCGTAGCTGGGGCGATCACCTATTCCACCCTCATCTGATCGAGTGACGCACCGCATTCGTATCTTCGGAGCCTTGTTCTCGGTGCCACGCGTGCCGGCGTGTCGCCCGCCGCACCAACCCTCGGGACGTGGTGCGGATCTAAGTTGATGCTGTGACATTCCCTGGTTTCCGTCTCCGCGCCGGCGACATCGTCACGCGCGGAGAGCTCGTCGTCGAGTACGGCGGGAGCGTGCAGTCAGGCGGCATCGTCGCGAGCACGACATCCAACTCGGTGTTTGTGTTCACGGATCCCGCCGAGGGCACGCAGTTCGGGTATGTGTACGACGGCTTCGCTCCGGACGGGACAGTGTTTCACTACACAGGTGCCGGACGAGACGGCGACCAGAAGCTCAGCGGCAGCAACTCACCGATCCTGACCCACGCGGCAAAGGGACGGTCGCTACATGCTTTCAGCGCCGCAGGTGTCGTTCCTGGCACGAGCACGAAACGGCAACGGTATATCGGAGAGTTCATCCTCGACCCTGAGCTGCCGTTCGAGCGCATGCCCGCGCTCGATCGTGCCGGAGCCCTTCGAACGGTCCTGGTCTTTCGGCTTCTCCCTGTGGCTGGGATCCCTGACGACATCGTGGAGATCGTCGGATACTCCGGCATCGCGCGCGACCCACACGCAATCACGGTCCCCGTCGAAATCAACTCCACCGAGTTCTTTGAGACGGCGGATCGCGCGGGCGGGATGGCAGTGCGGCGTGAGTCGCAGCTCGTCGACGAGTTCATCAAGCACCAGGTTGGACACACGTTCACTCGGTGGGCGATCAACCTCCCAGCCGAACGAACTCGGCTTCTCACCGATATTTACGACGAGGCCGACCGCACCCTTTACGAAGCAAAGGCGATAGCCGGGCGCTCCGACCTCCGAATGGCGGTCGGACAGCTCTATGACTATCGCCGCCACGTCCACGTCGACGACCTACGATGCTCGGTGCTTCTGCCCGAACGCCCAACCGCCGACCTCCGCGACCTTCTCATCGATTCTGGACTTGGACTTGCGTACCGAGAGAAGACGAGGTTCGTCTTACACCCGGCCGCCACCCGGGGATCGACAGACAAAATAGGCCCATGACCAGACGGATCATCGTGGTTGGCGCGGTGATAGTGAGCGAAGGACGAGTACTCGCTGCGCGGAGGGGGCCGGGCAGAAGCCTTCCCGGCGCGTGGGAGTTTCCCGGCGGGAAGATCGAAGACGGCGAATCGCCACAAGAGGCGCTCGCTCGCGAGGTTCTCGAGGAGCTGCGAATCGCCATCCGTGTCGGCGACAAGATCATCACCACCACTCACGAGTACGAGTTCGGCGTTGTCACGCTCACGACGTACTATTGCGAGCCCCTCTCCGGGGTCCCGCAGCTCACCGAGCACTCGGCGGTTCGCTGGCTCGCACCGGACGAACTCCCGTCCGTGGAGTGGGCACCGGCCGATGTGCCGGCCGTCGAACGAATCCGATCCGACTTCACCCTGAACGAGTCATGCGACGACCGCGAGACCCCGTAAGGCATCGACCAAGGTCGCCAGGCCGCCACGAGAGCTCAGCTCAATCTCCGCCCTCGCTCCGACAATCAGCGATGAAGCGGTCGAGCGCCGCGCAGTGCTCGTGTCGAACGGCTGCTAAGCGACGCGCGCCAGCGCGGAGTCTGCAAGAAGTGAGGGGCGAGAACGGAGCCGGGCACGATCGCTACGCTCTCGGCCGGAGGGAGGCATCACGCTCCTCCTCAACCTCAGTTGGCGACGTCTTCCGACACCTATGCACATCAGTCGTCGACTGCGTTGACGGCATCCGACCAGTGTCCGACACTAGTCAAGACTGACCGTCGAGCCGGCACGAGCGGAGGTCGAGATGGGAAGCATCACCCCGTACGAAACGGTCAAGGGCCGCCGCTACCGCGTGCGCTATCGCAAGCCGGATCGCACCGAGGCGGAGAAGCGCGGCTTCACGACGATGCGCGAAGCGAAGCTGTACCTCTCCATGGTCACCGTGTCGAAATCGAAGGGCGAGTACATCGACCCGTCCTCATCGCGGGTCCCGGTCCGGATGTTCGCCGACAGCTGGCTGCGATCCAAGCAGCCGCCGATGTCCAAGCCCTCGTACTACATGACCCTCGAGCGGGCGTGGAAAAACCACGTCGCTCCGGTCTGGGCCGACAGGGAGATCTCGTCGATCCGGCGTTCTGAAGTCCAGGATTGGGTGTCCGACCTCGCTTCACGGAAGTCGCGTACGGTCGTCCTTCGCGCCCTGGGGATCCTCGCCGGCATCCTCGATGTCGCCATCGACGATCGTCGTCTCGCCAGCAATCCGGCCCGCCACGTGCGCAATCTTCCTCGGCAAGGGCCGGGCAAGCGTCGCGTGTATCTGACACACGACCAGGTGGCGACGCTGGCGGCGTGCTCGGCGTATCCGACGCTCGTCCTGACGTTGGCGTACACCGGCCTGCGCTGGGGCGAGGCGACAGGACTGCGGGTGCGCAGCGTGAACCGGTTACGCCGGCGCTTCGTCATCGAGGAAAACGCAGTGATGATCGCCTACGAGATCCACGTCGGCACTCCGAAAACGCACGAGAAGCGCTCGGTCCCCTACCCTGCGCGTCTGGTTCCGATGATCGAGCAGGCGTGCGCCGGCAAGGGACCGGAGGGGCTGCTGTTCGGCGACGGGATCAAGCACATGCGCAACTCGGGGGACAAAGGATGGTTCGCAAACGCGGTGCGGCGCGCGCAGGAGTTCGATCCGTCCATTCCGCGGGTCACTCCTCACGACCTGCGTCACACCGCCGCGTCGCTCGCGATCAGCTCGGGTGCGAATGTGAAGGCCGTGCAGCGGATGCTCGGCCATGCGTCGGCCGCAATGACGCTCGACACCTACGCCGATCTCTTCGAGGACGACCTGGATGAAGTCGCGACGAGACTGAACGACCAGATGCCGCTCGTGGCTCTTCCATCGGGTCCGCAGACCCGCTACGCCCGACCGTCGTAACCCCAGAGAGCAGAATGCTCAGTTTTTCGACGAGGCACACACCGCCCGAAATGCTCCATTTTGGCGCTCGGAGACGTCCGACGAAGGCCCTTGCAGACGGCCGTTTTCGGCCCGCCGAATTTTCAGAATGCGGGCAAAAAGCGGGCAAAAACGCATTTCGTGTGGTCTGACCACAGAAGAAATACCTGGTCAAAGCCAAAAAAAGACTGTGCCCCTGGAGGGACTCGAACCCCCAACCCTCTCCTTAGGACGGAGCAGCTCTTCCATTGAGCTACAGAGGCTTGCGGTATCCAGTCTACGAGACCGCGAGCGGCGTGCCCACGCGGATGAGGTTGTTGTCGGGGTCGGCGAAGGAGAACTCGCGCATGCCCCAGGACTCGTCTTGCACGGGGCGGATCCGTGCGAGCGATTCGCCGCGCGAACGTCGTGCCACCAGCTCGGCGTAGATGAGGGATGCCGCATCCTCCAAGTCGATCGCGGCGTGCACCGCGTCGACGTCGTCCACGTACAGGTAGACCATCGCGGCGTGCACGAACGGATCGAAGCCCACCGTCTCGGACAGGTGGAACCGGATCCCGCCCGCCTCGACGAACGCGTAGCCGCCGACCGCGGCGATCTCGGCCTCGAACCCGATGCCGCGATAGAAGTCGACAGCACGCTGCAGGTCGGCGACCGGGAGGATCGCCGCAGAGGATCCTCGCCATGGCGTCGTCATGAAGGGAATCTACCGCGCGACCGCGCTGCGGTCACCGGTAGTCGAGCGGTCACTCGAACCGAGTGTCGATGGCGATCACGACTTTGCCGAGCGCCTTCCCTTCACCGACATGGGTGAGGGCCTGCGGCACTTCGTCGAGGGAGAACACCCGGTCGATGACGATGCGCACCTCCCCCGCGACACAGCGGTCCGCGAGCGGTCCGAAGTGCGCCGGCCCCGGCTTCACCGCGAGCACCCCGAGTCGTCTGCCTGTCATCGCCCCGATCAACGCGCCGATCGTTATGACGCGGAGGAGCGCACGCATCGTGCCGCCGACGATCAGGTACCTCCCGCCAGGGGCGAGCGCACGACGATAGGCGAACACCGAGCGCCGCGCGACCAGGTCGACGATCAGATCGTAGGGACCTCGCCGAGTGAAGTCGTCGATGCGATAGTCGATGACCTCGGTGGCACCGAGCGACCGCATGAAGTCGAGCTTTCCGGCGTTGTCGACACCGGTGACGTGAACGCCCGCCGCCGCGGCGAGCTGAAGGGCGAACGAGCCCGTCCCTCCCCCGGCGCCGTTGATCAGCATCCGTCCGTGAGGCTGCGCTCTCGCGACGGCCTGCATCGCGATCGCTCCCGACTGCGGCAGTGTCGATGCCTGGGCGAATGAGAGTTCGACAGGCTTGATCGCGAGCATCGATTCGGCAGCTACGGCGTACTCGGCGAAACCGCCCATCACCGTCAGGATGTCGCCGTACACGTGATCGCCGACACGGAAGCGCGGGACGTCGGCGCCGACCGCTTCGACCACACCGGCGATGTCGGACCCGAGGATGTGGCGCCGGGGAGCGAACAGCCCGCCGAAGCGGGCGTACGCCGGGCTTCCGTGCAGCCCCTCCCAGTCGCTGAGGTTCACCGAAGTCGCGACGACGCGGACAAGTACCTGGCCGGCGCGCGGCTTCGGAATGGGGACGTCCGCGATGCGGAGCACCTCGGGCGGTCCGTAGCGGTCGTAGACCACGGCCTTCATCGGACGACCGACCATGCGTGAAGCAGGGGCATGGCCACAGCGTATGCCCGCGGGTTCGGCGAGAACAGGCCGACGTTCAAGGCCAGGGCTCCCCTCTCGTAGATCGCCATCCGTGCGCCCTCATAGACTGAAGCCGATGCGCGAATTCGCCCGGGGAATGGCCATGTTGGGCGGCGGGTTCGCCTATTGGCCCAAGCGCCCCGGTCTCATGGCGCTCGGCCTCCTGCCCGCGGCGGTGGTCGGCGCAGTGTTCCTGGCCGGACTGATCACGCTGGGTGCGTTCCTTCCGGGGCTCACCGAATCGGTCACCCCGTTCGCCGACGCATGGCCGGCACTGTGGGCGACCGTCATCCGCATCACGATCGGAACTGCGATGGTCGGTGCCGCGCTCGTGCTGGTCGCGGTCTCGTTCACCGCGCTCACGCTCCTGATCGGTGAGCCCTTCTACGACCGCATCTGGCGCGCGGTGGAAGGCGATCTCGGCAGCCACGACCTCGACTCCGACTACGGGTTCTCGCAGTCGTTGCGCGACGGGATCGTGCTGGTCGCTCGCGGCGTCGGTGTGGCCGTGCTCGGCGTACTGATCGGGCTCATCCCGGTGGTGGGAGGGGTCCTCAGCACGGTCGTCGGTGTGATGCTCACGGGGGCGCTACTCGCCGACGAGCTCACCTCGCGCGCCCTGACTGCGCGAGGGATTGCGCCCGCCGGACGGCGACGGCTGATTCGACAGAGCCGCGCGCGCGTGCTGGGGTTCGGCGTCGCCACCCAGCTCTGCTTCCTCGTGCCGCTCGGCGCGGTCGCGACCATGCCGGCAGCCGTGGCTGGAGCGACCCTGCTGGCCCGTTCACTCCTCGACACCGCCGACGGGGGCCCAGCGAGTCGCTGACGAACAGATCATCCTCGAGACGTACGTGGATGCGACTTCAGACAGACGCGTCGGGAATGAGGCATCCGTAGCGTCGAAAACGTGACGCACTCGCTCTCCCTTTCCACCGTTCGCGCCCCTCGCCACCGCACGATCTCGCGCCTCGGTGCCCTGCTGCTCGCGGTTGCGGGCAACATTCTCGTCATCGCCATCCTGGCCCTCGCCGCGGTGATGGTCGCCGTCGGGGCGATCGCCGTGTTCGGGCCCGCGCTCATGGATCTCCTCTGACGCCCAACCTCACCGGAAGTCGCGGGAGCGATGATCGACACCTATCCGGAGGTCTTCGAGCCGGCCGGCGGGGAGGGCAGCTGCGAATCTGACCCGTCGACGTTCACGACGGGAATTCACCTCTCGCGCTCCGGGCTAGGGTGCGAATGTGAAAGCACCGCTCAGCACGTTGGCCCTCGCTGTCGTCGCGCTCGCCCTCACCGGATGCGCAACCGCATTCGCGCCTGCGATCACGCTGCCGCCCACCGGCGGCGCCCCCGACTACCAGCTCGGCGGAGCCTACGATCCGCCCGCCGGCGTCACGATCGTCGCGCGGGACCGAACGGCGGAACCAGCGAAGGGGCTCTACTCGATCTGCTATGTCAACGGCTTCCAGACGCAGCCCGGCGAGCGCGCCATCTGGCCCGACGACCTGCTGCTGCACAACGAGAGTGGCGCTCCGCTGATCGATCCGGGATGGCCCGACGAGGTGCTGCTGGATACATCGACCGAAGCGAAGCGCGACGGGATCATCGACATCGTGACCCCGTGGATTCGCGGATGTGCCGATGCGGGGTTCCAGGCCGTCGAGTTCGACAACCTCGACAGCTTCACACGGTCGCTCGGCGCGCTGGCTGCCGAAGACAACACGGCACTGGCGATCGCACTCGTGGAAGTCACCCACGATGCCGGTCTCGCCGCAGGGCAGAAGAACACGGCAGAGCTCACTACCCCGCTGCACGAGAGGGCCGGCTTCGATTTCGCCGTCGTCGAAGAGTGCGTGCAGTTCGATGAGTGCACGAGGTACACCGACGTCTATGGCGACCGCGTCATCGCGATCGAATACTCCGATGCCTCCGCAGTGTCGTTCGCCGAGGCCTGCGCCGACGCGAAGACCCCGGCATCCGTCGTCCTTCGTGATCGCGATCTGGTCGCCCGCGATGATCCCGACTACGTGTTCGAGCTCTGCTGAGTTGCTCAGACTTTGCGCAGCACCCACCAGTCGGTGAACTCGGTCGCGCGGCCCTCGGCATCGAAACGGACGAGCCAGAGGTTGTCGTAGATGCTGGCCTTCGCCCCGTCCGTGTATGTCGTCACGCCACGAATGGCCGCAGCATCCGGGGTCTCGAGGTCAACCGCGCCCTCATACGACCACTCATCGGGCGCGTCCTGTTCTTCATCCCACAGCGCAACGATGCGGTCGTGCCCCACCGCGGGGTCGGGATCATGTGGACGCGAGCGATACACCGCGTCCGGCGCGAACAGCGCCCGGATGCTGTCATGGTCGTTCGTGCGCCAGGCGGCGAGGTATCCCTGAAGGAAATCGGCTGCGTTGCTCATGCAACGACCCTGGCACGGACGACCGACACAGACGCCCGATGGCAGAGCCACTCGCCACTCAATGCGAACGCCGCGGCGTCGCGCCGGAACGCCCGACCTCGAACGCGAACGCTCATCCGATCACCGGAAGTCCCGCGAACGATGGTCGACGCCGACCCGGAGGTCTTCGAAGCGGTCGGCGAGGAGGTTGGCGACGCCCTCGACCGAACGCTCCAGGATGCCCCGCACGATCAGCGCCGGCGAGTTGCGCACGACCCGGCGGTAGCGGTTCCAGACGCCGATGGAGCAGATCACGTTCACGAGACCGTGTTCGTCCTCGAGATTGATGAACGTGATTCCGGATGCCGTGGCCGGCCGTTGCCGGTGCGTCACGAGTCCGGCGACCTCGATGCGGCGCCCCGACTCGTAGGTGCGCAGCTCGCGCGAGGTGAGCACCCCACGGGCGTCGAGTCCGGAGCGGTAGTGCGTCATCGGGTGATCCGACGTGGAGACGCCCGTCGCCCACAGATCAGCGGCGAGCACCTCGTAGCTCGTCGGATCGGTGAACAGCGGCGGCTGCACCGACACCATCGAATCGGGCAGGAACTCGACCCGGTCTTGGGCGGCGGAGCCTGCCAGCCAGATCGCCTCGCGCCGCGTCATCCCGAAACAGTCGAACGCCCCGGCCGTGGCGAGCGCCTCCAGCTGGGCGGTGCTGACGCCGGTGCGTCGCACGAGATCGCGCAGGTCGCGGTAGTCGCCGCCCCTCCCCCGCTCGGCGACGATCTTGCCGGCGACCGTCGCGCCGATCCCCTTGACCCCGGCCAGCCCCAACCGCACCGCGAAGCCGCCATCGCGGCGATGGGCGGCGGACACGTCCGGCTCGGTGATGTCGAAGTCCCCGACCGGAGGCTGGCGGCGGTGGGCACAGGCGTCGAGACCGGTGGGGCGTTTCGTCTCGGTCGCTGCGCTCCCTCGCTCAACGACCGGGGTGTCGATGACCGACCCCGCCCCCGGCTCCAGACTCGCCTCCACCCCCGACGCGTGCAGGTCCGGTCGGAGCACCTCGACGCCGTGCCGCCGGGCGTCGGACACGAGGGTCGCGGGTGAGTAGAACCCCATCGGCTGGGCGCGCAGCAGCCCGGCGAGGAAGGCGCCCGGGTAGTGCAGCTTGATCCACGAGCTCGCGTAGACGAGCAGCGCGAACGACAGCGAGTGCGACTCGGCGAACCCGAAGTTCGCGAACGCCTGGATCTTCGCGTAGATCGCATCGGCATCCGCTCCGACCAGGCCGTTGGTCGCCATGCCCTCGTAGAGCTTCTCCTTCAGCGACTCGATCCGCTCCACCCCACGCTTGGACCCCATCGCCCGCCGCAGCAGATCGGCATCCTCACCGCTGACATTGCCGATCGCCACCGCCATCTGCATGAGCTGCTCCTGGAACACCGGGATGCCGAGGGTGCGCTCCAGCACCGGCTCGAGCTTGGGGTGCGCATAGGTCACGACCTCCTGCCCGAGCTTGCGGCGCACGAACGGGTGCACCGCGCCACCCTGGATGGGTCCGGGGCGGATCAGCGCAATCTGCACGACCAGGTCGTAGAACCGTCGCGGCTGCAGGCGCGGCAGCAGCCCCATCTGCGCCCGCGACTCGACCTGGAACACCCCGATCGAATCCGCCCGGCACAGCATGTCGTAGACGGCCTTCTCCTCCTTGGGAATGGTCGACAGCTCCCACTCCTCCCCCGTCGCGTCGCGGATGAGGTCGAAGCAGTATTGCAAGGCGGCGAGCATGCCGAGACCGAGCAGGTCGAACTTGACCAGGCCCATCCACGCGGCATCCTCTTTGTCCCACTGGATCACTGTGCGATTCGGCATGCGCGCGTGCTCGATCGGCACCACCTCGCCCACCGGGCGGTCGGTGAGCACCATGCCGCCGGAGTGGATGCCGAGATGCCGCGGCGCCTTGAGCAGCTCGGTCGCGAACTCGATCACCTGATCGGGGATGTCATGGCCCGACCCGGTCTCCAGGCTGGCGCCCCAGCCTTCGACCTGCTTCGACCAGGCGTCCTGCTGCCCCGGTGAGAACCCCAGCGCCTTGGCCATGTCGCGCACGGCGTTCTTCGGGCGGTACTGGATGACGTTGGCCACCTGCGCCGACCGCTCCCGTCCGTACGTCGCGTACACCCACTGGATGATCTCCTCCCGGCGATCGGAGTCGAAGTCGACGTCGATGTCGGGCTCCTCCTCGCGGAGGGAGGAGAGGAACCGCTCGAACGGCAGCTTGTAGGCGATCGAGTCCACGGCCGTGATGTCGAGCAGGTAGCAGATGGCGCTGTTGGCGGCCGAGCCACGCCCCTGACACAGGATGCCGCGGCGCCGCGCCTCCTGCACGATGCCGTGGACGATCAGGAAGTACCCCGGGAAGTCCTTCATCTCGATGACGCCGAGCTCCTTCTCGATGCGCGCGCGGTCGTCCTCGGTGAGGTCGGGGTACTTGCGCGGCACGGCCTCCCACACGAGGTGCCGCAGCCATGTCATCGGGGTGTGCCCCTCCGGCACGTTCTGCTTCGGCAGCGCGGGCTTGGCCCGGCGCAGCGGGAAGGCCAGCTCGTCGGCGAGCGTGACGGTGCGGGCCACGGCACCCGGGTAGCGGGCGAAGCGGGCCTGCATCTCGGCGCCCGAGCGCAGGTGCGCCCCGGCATGGGCCGGCAGCCAGCCGTCGATCTCGTCGAGCCCGCGGTTCGCCCGCACCGCCGCGACCGCCGCCGCCAACAGCTGTCGACGCGGCGCGGCGTAGTGCACGTTGTTCGTCGCGAGCAGCGGCAGCCCCCGCTCGGCGGCGAGTCGCGCGAGGGCGTCGTTGGTGCGCGAATCGAGCGGATCGCCCTGGTCGATGAGCTCGACGTGCACCGCATCGCGTCCGAACAGCCCGACGAGACGATCGAGCTCGCGCGCCGCCGCTTCGAGACCGGATGCCCCGCCCCCGGCGAGCGCGCGACGGACCGCGCCCTTGCGGCATCCGGTCAGCACCGCCCAGTGCCCGTCGGCCGCGCCGGCCAGCTCTTCGAGGTCGTACGAGGGCCGGCCCTTCTCGGCGCCGGTCAGCTGCGCGTGCGTGATGGCGCCGGCGAGGCGGTGGTACCCCTCCTCCCCACGGGCGAGGACGAGCAGGTGCGCGCCAACCGGATCGGGTTCGCCGTTCTGCGGCTTGGGCAGCTCGAGGGAGAGCTCGGCCCCGAAGACGGTCTTCAGCTGCAGCGTCTCTGCCGCCTCGGCGAAGCGGACGATGCCGTAGAAGCCGTCGTGGTCGGTGACGGCCATCGCATGCAGCCCCAGCCGCTCCGCCTCTTCGGCGAGATCTTCGGGCGAGGAAGCACCGTCGAGGAAGGAGAACGACGAATGCGCGTGCAGCTCGGCGTACGGCACCGCGTCTTCGGGACGCTCGATCTGCGGGGGCACATAGGGTCCGCGTTTGCGAGACCATGCGGGACTGTCGCCGCCGTCCGCGTTCGCGGGCACGCCGGTGGGGCGACGGGTGTCGCTGAGGAGCCGCTCCATCTCGGACCACGGCACGGACGGGTTGTGGAAGCCCATCAGGTGCTCCCCTGCTCAGTCATAGCGCGCCTCGGCCCGCCAGCCGTCGTCCCAGATGACCAGCCACGCGATCTGGTCGGCGTCGACGAGCTGGAAGCGGTGCGCACGACGGCGGCGCACAGCATCCCATCCCCGCTCCACGACCGGCCACGGCCCCGCCCACGCCACCACCTCGCGGCGGCGGCCACTCTCGGTCAGCACCGCCGGCTCGGCGGTGAGCGTGCCGCGCTCGTCGACGGCGACCGGGGCGCCGCCCAGCGCCGTCACCTCCACCGCGCGCGGATCGGGGAAGACCGTCGTGGGCAGCGGGTCGGGCAAGCTTCCCGGCCACGGACGTGCCCGCTCCTTGGCGAGCACCACCCGGTCGCCCCACGGCACGAGCACCTGTCGCTCCGACAGCCAGCGCCCGCCCCCGATCGCCGACGTGACCACGCCTCGGTGCCCCAGCATCGCCTGCACCCGCGAGAGCGCGTTGTGCACCCGCTCCTCGGGACCGGCGCCAAAGATCGCGGGCGTGTGATGGGATGCTTCATCCACCGCCGCCGGCTCCAGCAGCACCCGCACGACCCCGCTGCGCAGCCCACCCTCGGTCTGCGCCTCCCCCAGCTGCCACCGCACACGGTCGACCACCGCGCCCGCGTCGAACGACGCCGGGTGCAGCCACACCCGCTCGGATCGCTCGCCCTCCTCGCCCCAGAGCTGTACGCGCAGCTCGGTGCAAACGAGACGCTCCACAGCGAGCCGGTCGATGAACTCGTCGGCCGGCACGCGGATGCCGAACGCGACCTGGTCGGCGATCTCGAGGGGCGGCTCGAAGACGACCTCCCGCTGCAGCTCGGGCGGCGGGATGCGCGGGTCGACGGGACGGGAGTCCCGGCCCGCGGCCAGGGCGTGCAGGCGGATGCCCCGCTCGCCGAACCGTTCGCGCACCCGCTCGGCCTCGAGCGCCGCGAAGTCGCCGAGGGTCTGCACGCCGAGCTGGCCGAGCAGCTCGATGAGCTCGGGACCGGCGCTGAGCGCGGCATCTCCGAGCACGGTGACGGGCAGCGGGGCGAGGAAGGCGTCCGCCCCGGCGACCGGGATGATGCGCACCGGATCCGCCCGGCGGGCCGCCTGCTCGGCGGTGAACGGACCGTCGGCGATCCCCGCCCGCACATCCGTGAGCCCCTGCCCGGCGAGCGCCTCGAGCAGCACCCGCGCGGCCTCCGCCTCGCCGCCGTAGTAGCGGGCGGGTCCGCGGGCGCGCAGCGCGCACAGGCCAGGACGGATGATCTGCACCCCGGGCGCGCGCTCCTCGACGACCGCCACGACAGGCGCGAAGACCCGGTGATCGCGCGCGGCATCGGACGGCACGATCACCAGGCTGGGGCAGCGCGCCTGCGCATCGCGGCGGCGCTGCCCGCGTCGGACGCCCTCGGCGCGGGCCGACCGCGAGCAGGCCACGACCAGGTTGCGCTCCAGCACGGCGATCGGCTGTGCGCCGTCGAGCGCCGCGAGCGCCTCGTCGGACCCATCGCGCAGCAGGGCGGTGACGGGCCAGTCGGGGAACCACAGCACGAGGCTGCGGGTGGGCGGGGAAGACTCCACGTTCAGCCCACCGCCCTCGCTTCGAGCAGCTCGCGCTCCCCGATCCGAGGAACGGCCGTGATCGGTGCGTACTGCGCCGGCGCGGACTCCTGCAGCGCCGACACCGTGCCGTCGGCGGCGGGAAGCAGCATCCGGGATCGCCGGGGAACCGGCCAGCGCCGGCTGGAGGAGGTGACGGTGAGCGCGCGACCGGCGAGATAGCCGTAGCCGTTGCCCAGCCCGCTCCATTCGGGTTCACTGACCCGCAGCGTGGCCTCGGCCTGCGGCCACTGCCCCTGCACGATCAGCACCGAGCCGCGGTCGCGCAGGCGCGCGCCGAGCCGGGCGGCCTCGGCATCCATCACCCGCCCCGGCGGGCGGACCGCGACGATGGGCAGCACCTCGGCGACGGTCGCGGCGACCACGAGCCAGCGCGGACCGGGATCGGGGATGAGCACGAGCCGATCCAGATTCACGCCGAGCCGCTCGGCGGCCTCGGCACCAAGCTCGGGCATGCCGATCACCCCGCACCAGGTGCCCTCCTGCGAGGGGCGCGCCATCAGCGCAAGCAGCAACGACATCGAGGGTGCGAGGGAGTACGCCGACCCCGGCCGCAGTCCGCCGCCGGGCAGGAGCTCGGTGAAGGCCGGATGCGTCGGCAGCACCGGCACATCGAGGCGACGGCCCTGCACCCGCTCGAGTTTGGCGCGCAGTGCCTGCACCTCGCTGCGCGCGGCGGCGTTGTCTTGCACGATCGCCCTCACCACCTCAGAATAGAACAGATGTTCTACATCTGCCACCTGAGATCGAGGCTAACCCTGCCCACCGACACTCACGGAGTGCGAAATCCGTGAGTTATGTTCGAGACTCACTCCACCGAAACGTCACCCCGAGACGAGCTCCGCCGTCGTCGCGATGCGGGCGAATCCGCCCGCCTGCAGGTCCAGAGCTGTCGTGAGCATGAGCTCCGCGGCCGTGCGCGTCACGATGCCGACACCCGCGACATCCGTCGACAGATCGAAGGTCCGCGTGGCATCGAGCGGCACCGTCACGTCGTAGCCGAGGTTGCCCGCCATCCGGGCGGTCGTCTCCACGCACATGTTCGTCTGGATGCCGCAGATCACCAGCTCCTGGATACCCTGCTCCCCCAGCCACGCGTGCAGGTCGCGGTCGCCGTAGAACGCCGAGTTCACATTCTTCGACACGAACAGCGCCGGCCGCACCGCCGCGACCGCGTCGATGAGGGCGTTGCCCGGGTGATCGGGGTGCAGCGGCGACGCCTCCCCACGGGAATCGTGCCGCACGACGACGATCGGCTCGCCCTGCGCCGTCCACGCATCGATCAGTGCGGTCACGTTCGTCGCGCACTCGGGGTTGCTCGTCGGACCCCAGAAGTCCAGGTCGTCGAAGCCGCGTTGCATGTCGATCACGATGAGAGCACGAGTCATGCCCTCATCCCACCACGCGCGAGGGCCGGCGCGTCACCCGCAGACGGACGGATGCCGTCGGCTTTCTGCCGACGCGGCCGCATCGTTCCGACCACGATGCCGACCACCACCAGCGCGAAACCGACCGCCTGCGGCAGCCCGAACACCTCACCGGCGACCACGACCCCGAGCAGCACGCCGGTCAGCGGATTGAGGAGCCCGATGATGCCGACGGTTGCGGGAGCAAGGCGTCGCAATCCGGCGAACCAGGCGACGTAGGCGACAGCCGTGGCCACCAGCGTCACGTACGCGAAGCCGAGGGCGGATGCCGGGGTCAGCGCCGGCGGCGGCCCCTCGATCACCAGCACGAAAGGCAGCAGCACGAGAGATCCGCCGATCAGCTGCCACGACGTCATCGCCAACGCAGGCACGCCGGAGCCCCACCGCGCGGTCAGCACGAATCCGAGCGAGGACGCGACCATCGCGCCGAGCGACGCGGCGACACCGATCGGATCCACCGGGCCCGCGCCGAAACCGAGCATGAGCACCACTCCGGCGATGCCGACGATCGCCCCGATCGCACTGGCGACCGCCGGACGCTGCCGCATCAGCGCCCACGCGAACAGCATCATGCAGGCTGCGGAGGTGGACATCAGGGTCGCCGCCATGCTCGAGGGAAGCCGCTGCCCGGCGATGTAGATGAGCACGAAGAACCCGCCGACGTTGAGCGTGCCCAGCAGTAGCGACCGCCACCACCAGTGGCCCGTCGGCAGCTTCCGCGCAATGAGCAGGACGAGGATCCCTGCGGGCAGCGCGCGCAGCAGGCCGCCCCACAGCGGCGCATCCGCCGGTAGGAGCTGGCGGGTGACGAAGTAGGTGCTCCCCCACGCGATCGGTGCGATCGCGGTGATGAGCACCCAGCGCCATGACTTATCTTCCATGGAAGGAAGTATAGCTTCCGCGGAAGATACACTAGGCGGATGGATGCCGCACCCGACCGCGTCGACACGATCCAGGCCGAATGGCGCCGAGAGCGCCCCGACCTGGATCCCTCGCCTCAGGCCGTCATCGGGCGCCTCCATCGCGTGGCGACGACGCTCACCGAGCGACTCACCGACGGCTACCGCGTCTTCGACCTGACCGAGGGCGAGTTCGATGTGCTGGCCGCCCTGCGTCGCGCCGGCGCGCCGTTCGAACGCGCCGCCGGCGAGCTCGCCGACCACACGATGATCACCACCGGTGGCCTCACCAAACGCGTCGATCGGCTCGAGCAGCGGGGGCTGGTGCAGCGCCGGGCCGAGGCATCCGATGCCCGTCGTCGATTCATCCGGCTCACCCCCACCGGCGCGGACCTCATCGACCGCGCTTTCACCGCCCATCTCGCCAACGAGCACAGCCTGCTCGACGAGCTCGGCGAAGCGGATGCTGCGGACCTGGCGCGGATCCTCGCGCGGTGGCTGCGGGTGCTGGGCGAGGACTGAGCGCAGAACTCACGGCCCGCTCCCAGCTTCGCGGGACCAAAACGGCACCCGCATCCGTTCTCCTCCTATGACGCGGCAGCCAGCCGCGTCCCCATAGGAGGACACCGTGTCACACGACTACCGCAAGACTCCCGAGGCCATCGAGCGCCTCACCCCTCAGCAGTTCCACGTCACGCAGGAGCAGGGCACCGAGCCCGCCTTCCGCAACGAGTACTGGAACAACCACGAGCCCGGCCTCTACGTCGATGTCGTCTCGGGGCAGCCGCTCTTCTCATCCACCGACAAGTACGACAGCGGCACCGGATGGCCGAGCTTCACCCGCCCGCTCGCCCGCGACGCCGTCACCGAGCATGTCGACGGCATGCTCTGGATGAAGCGCACCGAAGTGCGCTCCTCTAGCGTCGGCAGCCACCTCGGGCACGTCTTCGACGATGGACCGCGGGATGCCGGAGGCATGCGGTACTGCATGAACTCGGCGTCGCTGCGCTTCATCCCCGCCGCAGACCTCGAGGCACAGGGCTACGGTGAATACCGCGAGCTCTTCGACGGAGCCGCCGACACGACCACCCAGGAGAACGCATCATGACCGACACCGGCGCCATCACCCGCACCCCCGGAACCGAGACGGCGGTCCTCGCCGGCGGATGCTTCTGGGGCATGGAAGACCTCATCCGCCGCCAGCCCGGAGTACTGGCCACGCGCGTCGGCTACACCGGCGGCCGTAACGACCACGCGACGTACCGCAACCACCCGGGGCACGCCGAGGCCGTGGAGATCGTCTTCGACCCCACGAAGACGACGTACCGCGACATCCTGGCGTTCTTCTTCCAGATCCACGACCCGTCCACGCTCGACCGGCAGGGCAACGACATCGGCTCGAGCTACCGCTCGACGATCTTCCCGCTCTCGCCCGAGCAGGAGCAGGTCGCGCGCGACACCATCGCGGACGTGGACGCCTCCGGCCTGTGGCCGGGCAAGGCCGTCACCACGATCGAGCCGGAAGGTCCCTTCTGGGAGGCCGAGCCGGAGCACCAGGACTACCTGATCAAGTACCCCAACGGCTACACGTGCCACTTCCCGCGTGCGGGATGGGTGCTGCCGAAGCGAGACGCGACCGCGGTCTCCTAGGCGCTTGACGAGACGGCTCCGCGCATTGCGCGGGGCCGTTTCGCGGTTTCGGCGTCAGGCCGCGGTGAGTTCGAGGTACGCGCTCCACCGAGGATCGGCGCGCTCGGTGCCCCGCACCGTCCACTGCGTCCCGCGCGGTGGACGCGGCACGAGCCGCAGCTCCCACTCCATCTCCTGCGGGGTGCGATCGCCCTTGATGTTGTTGCAGCGCAGGCAGCACGCGACCAGATTCTCCCACGAATCCGCGCCGCCGCGCGAGCGCGGCTGGACGTGATCGATGGTGGAGGCGGTCTTGCCGCAGTACCCGCAGCGGTGCGCGTCACGGCGCAGCACGCCGCGACGGGTCACCGGGATGCTGCGACCTCCGGGGACGCGCACGTACCGGGACAGCAGGATCACGGCAGGTCTCTCGTACGAGCCGCGCGCCCCCCAGATCGGCTCACCCTCGATCTGCTCGATGACGGTCGCCTTCTCGTTCAAGACCAGCACGATAGCTCGTTTGAACGAAACCACGGCCAGCGGTTCGTAACCTGCATTCAGCACCAGAGTGCGCATTCCTCATCCTCTCGAACGGACCGAGACGGCTTCTCGGTTATTCGACGTGATGACGATGGATCAGTTTCGGGGAATGAAAAAGCGCCGTCCTATGGACGACGCTGGGACGCCACGACAGCGTCGTGGTCTCCGCTCACACGATGCCGAAGAACGAGCAAGCCAAGCGCATCCATGGTTCGGATACGAGGTGTGCTGTTCATCGGCGCCCTCCGCTTTCTCTCAGCGTCGGGATTCAGGCTAATACACGGGGCCGACACGCGGGTCGTAGCCGGGTGAATGCACAGTGGCGTGTCGAAGAACGGATGCCGCGCTGACGCGGCATCCGTTTCGACGCATCGATGTCGCTGCGGTCAGCCCGCGTTGGCCTGGAGCCAGGCCCACGGGTCCACGACGGAACCGTTGATGTGCACCTCGAAGTGCACGTGGTTCGCGGTCGAGCTGCCCGTGCTGCCGACGAAGCCGATCAGCTGGCCGGCCGAGACCGTCTGTCCGGCAACGACCTGGCGGGTGCCGTAGGTCATGTGGCCGTAGAGGGTGTTGACGCGCTGACCGCCGATGACGTGGTCGATCGAGATCGCGACGCCGTAGCCGCCGTAGCTCTCCTGCGAGACGCTGACCACGCCGGCTGCTGCCGCGTAGATCGGGGTCATGGCCGGAGCGAGCAGGTCGACGCCCTGGTGATATCCGGAATCCCACAGGCCGCGGCCGAGGGTGAAGTTCAGGATCGGCCAGCGGACTTCGCCGCTGCCCGGGGAGACGAGGTTGATGTTCACGGGGATCGACGCGACATTGCCGCCCATGCGAGCACGTGCCGCAGCAGCTGCGGCCGCGGCATCCGCTGCCTTCTTCTTGTCGATCTCTTCGGCCGTGGTCGCGGCGTAGCTGTCACGCGTGAGCGTCGTCGACGTCGTGTCCGAGGCCACCAGCAGGGACTGCGCGTCTCCGGCAGAGACCTGCTGCAGCGTCATCGCCTCTTCGGCGGGGCGCCATGCGCCGTACGCCGGGAGGGCGACGGTCGCGATGAGACCGGCGACCATCGTCAGGATGGCGGCGTTGCGCAGCACCTTCGGTTTCTTGCGCGGCGCCGCAGCGGGCGGTCGCGCGTCACCGGCGGGTGCGGCAGTCGACGGGCGCGAACGCGCCAACCATCCTGCTTTCGCGCGCGGGACCATTGCTCGTGAGCGCGGTCGCCGCGCAACACTCGCCGCGTCGGTTTCGGGTTCCTTCGCGGACGAATCTATGTCTTCAGCCAAGCTGTCCTCCGTCGCCTCCGCGCAGGGTACACGCTGGTTCGTCGGCACTCTGCGTTTGGGCACTTTGTGCGGGCTGCACCGTGTGAACGACGAACCATAGAGGCAATTCACTCGGGATCCGACGGCGGGCTTCTCGCCTGTGGACCTTTCGAGGTTACCCGAAGGTAACGAATCTGTCACGTTGACACGACGATGCTCGGCGGTGTATCAGGAACGCGCCTTGGGTGGGGAGGAGGAGGTGGGGTGAGTTGCCGTGGCGACGGTCAGCGCTGGTCGTCGACCAGGAAGATGTGCGCGGCGACCTCGACCGGGAGCTCCAGGCCTTCGTCGTTGCCGTCCATCTGCACCAGGACGTAGCCCTCGCTGTAGCGGTAGTCGCCATGCGCGCCCGGAACGACACCGGCCGCCATGAACTGCTGCAGCAGTTCGGGATCCACCTGTGCCGGCTCGGCCAGACGCCGCACGGTGCCCGTGATCGGCTCGCCGGCATCGTTGAGCTTGCGCACGAGGCCGACCACGCCTTCCTCGAACGTGCGAGCCGGGACGTCGCCCAGTTGCTCGAGTCCGGGGATCGGGTTGCCGTACGGCGATTCGGTCGGGTGTCCCAGCAATTCCACGAGACGGCGCTCGACCTGCTCGCTCATGACGTGCTCCCAGCGGCAGGCCTCTTCGTGGACGAAGGCCCAGTCGAGCCCGATGATGTCGCTGAGCAGGCGCTCGGCCAGACGGTGCTTGCGCATCACGTCGACGGCCTTCTGACGGCCCGCGTCGGTGAGTTCGAGGGAGCGGTCGTCGGATACGACGACGAGTCCGTCGCGCTCCATGCGTCCGACTGTCTGGGAGACGGTGGGGCCGGAGTGGCCGAGGCGTTCGGAGATCCGCGCGCGCAGCGGGATGATGTTCTCCTCCTCGAGCTCGAGGATCGTGCGCAGGTACATCTCGGTGGTGTCGATCAGGTCTGCCATCAGGTCCTCGCTCGTGCGCAGTTGGGTGCGACCACCAGCCTATCCAAGCCACACGACACCGAGGTCGGCGAACCCGCCTCCGAAGCGGCATCCGGCCACGGTCGGCGGCGTAACCCGGTCGGGACCCCCGCGCGGGCGACTCTAGAATCGACCCATGTCGCACGTCGTGATCCCTGCCAACCGCCTGCCCCTCGACGGACGCTTCGGATGCGGTCCCTCGAAGATCCGCCCCGAGCAGCTGACCGCGCTCGCAGATTCGGGAGCATCGCTGCTGGGCACCTCGCACCGCCAGTCGGGCGTGAAGAACCTGGTGCGCTCCGTGCGCGAAGGACTCGGCGACCTGTTCCGCATCCCGGACGGCTACGAAGTCATCCTCGGCAACGGCGGATCCACGGCATTCTGGGATGCCGCAGCCTTCGGCCTGATCGAGAACCGCAGCCAGAACCTCGTCTTCGGCGAGTTCGGCGGCAAGTTCGCCGGCGCGGCGAAGGCCCCCTGGCTGCAGGCACCCGACGTCCGCAACGCCGCGCCCGGCGCGAGCACCGCCGCCGAGGCCGTCGAGGGCGTCGACGTCTACGCCTGGCCGCACAACGAGACCTCCACCGGTGTCGCAGTGCCGATCTCGCGGGTGCACGGCGACGCCGGAGCCCTGACCGTCATCGACGCGACCAGCGCCGCCGGTGGCATCGACTTCGACGTCACCGAGACCGACGTCTACTACTTCGCCCCGCAGAAGAACCTCGGTTCCGACGGCGGCCTGTGGTTCGCCCTCTTCTCCCCCGCTGCCCTCGAGCGCGTCGAGCGCATCGCGGCGTCAGGTCGCTACATCCCGGAGTTCCTCAGCCTGAAGAACGCCGTCGACAACTCACGGCTGCAGCAGACGCTGAACACCCCCGCCGTCGCGACCCTGCACCTGCTCAACAGCCAGGTCGAGTGGATCAACGGCAACGGCGGCCTGACGTGGGCCGCTGCCCGGACGGCGGAGTCCTCCTCCGCGCTGTACGACTGGGCAGAGGCATCCGCTGTCGCCATCCCGTTCGTCGCGAACCCGGCCGACCGCTCGCCTGTCGTCGTCACGATCGACTTCGACGACTCGATCGACGCCGCCGCCATCGCCGCGACCCTGCGTGCCAACGGCATCGTCGACACCGAGCCGTACCGCAAGCTCGGCCGCAACCAGCTGCGCATCGCGACCTTCGTCTCGATCGAGCCGAACGACGTGCGCCAGCTCATCCGCTCGATCGAGTACGTGCTCGAGAACCGCTAGAGCGACCACAGCGCAGACGAAAGCGCCGCGCCTCCCCTCGGGATGCGCGGCGCTTCTGCGTCGGAGAAAGTCAGTCCTCGTCGGAGATGTCGTCCTCGGCATGCGCGTGCTCGTCGTCGTCGGACTCGTCTGACTCATCGTCATCGTCGGACTCATCGTCATCGTGCGACTCGTCGTCATCGTCGGACTCGTACTCGTCCTGCGCCTCGTCGTGGTGCGCGTCCTCGTCGAGTTCGTCGATGTCGACGCCGTCGAGGTCACCCGAGTGCAGGATCGGCGAACCATCGTTGTCGAAGTCCGCCGCGTCGAGATCGTCGAGCTCGTCGTCGTCCTCATCGTCGTCATCCAGATCGGCGTCGTCGTGGTCGTCGACCTCGACACCGGCCTCGGCAAGAGCCACCTGGGCAGCCTGATAGTCGGCAAGCCGCAGAGCCCACGGCACCCAGTCGGGAGCCAGCAGCGCGCTCTCACCGGGGAGCAGCTCGACCTCGAGCACGGTGGGCTCGGCATCCGCCACCTTCGCGACGCTCACCGTCCAGAACCAGCCCGGGTAGCCGGGCATGAGGTTCTCGAACCGCAGCGAGACGACCTCGCCCGACTCGATCGTGTAGCCGGCGGGCGCGCCGACGGTCGAAGCCGGGGTGATCTCCAGCAGCGCGGAACGCGCGAGGTCGTGCGTCGCGAGCAGACTCTCGTCCACTGCGTCGAGCGGCTGATCGCCGGATGCCTCAGGCGTCGAGGTCATCCGCGACCTTGCGTAGGACGGTCGCGACCGTCTTGGAGTGGGATGCGCTGGGGTAACGGCCGCGACGCAGGTCGCCGCCGATGCCGTCGAGCACCTTCACGAGGTCCTCGATGATGATCGCCATGTCATCCGCGGGCTTGCGCGCGCGCTTGGCGAGACTGACCGGGGCATCGAGCACCCGCACGGAGAGTGCCTGGAGTCCGCGCTTGCCGTCGGCGACGCCGAACTCGAGCCGGGTACCGGCCTTCAGCGCGGTCACCCCTGCGGGCAGGGCAGTGGCGTGCAGGAAGACATCCTGACCGTCATCCGTGGAGACGAAGCCGAAGCCCTTCTCCTCGTCGTAGAACCTGACCTTGCCGGTGGGCATGGATACCTCGCTGGGAATGAGCCGCGCGGTGCGCGGGCATGGCGGAGCGGGGATCGGTGTGACCCCACCACCCAGCCTACGGCACACCCGCCACGCAGTAGGCTGACGCTGATGACTACGCAGACCCCCGGCGAGGACGTTCCCGTCCGCCGTATCGACCGCATCCTGGCGTTCATGTCGCTGGGGCTGCTGGCCCTGTCGATCCTGTGCTTCTTCGCGATCATGATCGGGTCGGCCGCCGGTGCCGACTTCGGCGCCTGGATCTGGGCGATCGTGAGCGTCATCGTCTGGATCGCACCGATACTCGCGTTCGTACTGCTCGTGACCGTGCTGATCATGAGCTTCGTGCGAAGGACACGGGCCAACCGAGGTCGCTGAGTGCCCGAAACCTCCGATGAACGTGCGCTCGCGACCAGACTCGCCACGCTGACCGACGCCGCGCTCTCCGAGGTTCTGACCCGCCGTGGGGTTTCCGCGAGCGCTCCCTGGCACGACTTCTTCGACGCGGCCGCCGCGCTGCTGGATCCCGCATCCATCGACCGCTCTCTGCTGCGGCTGCCGCGATTGACCCTCGCCGCGCTCGTCGCCGATGAGCCGGCGCCCGATTCGGGCATCCTCGACGCGCATCTCCTCGTGGATGGAGACGGTGTGCCGTTCGCGGCCGTCGCCGCCCGCGCGCGCGCCGCCGCCGCCGCACACCCCGAGGCATTCGGCATCCTCCCCGACCCGCCGCTGCCGTCCCCCACCGACGAGGCCGCCTCGGCCGCCGCGGCCGAGCGGCTGTTCACGACCGTCGGCGCCCTCGCCGACGTGCTCCTGGCCTGTCTGCACGCGCCGTTCTCCCGCACCGGCACCGGTTCGGTGAGCGCGACCGAGCGGCGCCGGCTGGTCGACGCCGGCATCCTCGATTCCGCCGAGGAACTGGACGACTTCATCGCCGCGGCGGAGGTCGCCGGCCTCGTACGCGCCGGCGAGCGCGAGTGGGTGGCTACGAGCGCCGCCCACCGCTGGCTGCGCGAGTCCACCCCGACCCGCTGGCAGATAGTGGTCGAGGGGTTCCGCGACGCACTGCCCGAGGCGCTGCGTACCCCAGATGGCGGCTACCTCGCCGTCGGGGCCTGGCCGCTGGCCTTCCCGCTCGACCCCGACTGGCCGGACCGGGCCGCACGGCTCGTGCGGATCGCCCGGCGCTGGGCGCTGATCGCCCCGAACGGCGACGAGCCCGGATGGGCGCGCCCGCTGCGCGAAGGCGGCTCCCCCGCTGTCGACGAGCTCACCCGCTTCCTGCCCGCCGAGATCGACCGCGTCTATCTGCAGGCCGATCTGACCGCGATCGCCCCGGGGCCGCTGGCACCGGCGCTGGATCTGCGACTGCGCTCCATCGCGCACCGCGAGTCGCGCGCCCAGGCCTCCACGTACCGCTTCAGCGCGGAGTCACTGGGGTCCGGGATGACCGACGGCGAGAACGCCGAGTCGGTGCGCGCCTTCCTCTCCGAGATCTCGCTCACCGGCATCCCGCAGCCGCTGGACTACCTCATCGAGAGCACCGCCGATCGCCACGGGCGGGTCACTGTGCGCACGGATGCCGCGACCGGCCGCACCCGGATCGACAGCGAAGACCCCTCACTGCGCGACACGATCGCCGTCGATCAGGCGCTGCGCCCGCTGGGCCTGGTCTCGGACGGCTTCTCGCTGACCTCGCGGGTCGCGCGCGACGCCGTCTACTGGGCTCTGGCGGACGCGCGCTACCCCGTCGTCGCGCTCGACCACGCCGGCGACACCGTCTCGCTCCGCCGCGGGCGGCTCGCCCCCGACGACGTCCCGACGACGGAGAAGCCCTACGCCC
Organism: Microbacterium sp. Root61; assembly: GCF_001427525.1. Taxonomy (NCBI): domain Bacteria; kingdom Bacillati; phylum Actinomycetota; class Actinomycetes; order Micrococcales; family Microbacteriaceae; genus Microbacterium; species Microbacterium sp. Root61. Next base: position 1,321,571 of record NZ_LMGU01000001.1, read on the forward strand.
GCCTCATCGCGACACTGCGCGCCAGCGAAGGCTCGGATGAGGATGTCGCGTGGCTCGAGCGCGAGCTCGAGATGGCCGTGCGGACGCGGTCCGTCATCACAGTCGCCGTGCGCCTGCCGGACGGCTCGGAGCGCTCCTTCACGCTCGAGGCCTCGGGGCTCGGCGGCGGCCGACTGCGCGGGCGCGACCGCGGCGCCGATATCGAACGCACTCTCCCCGTCTCGAGCATCGTGAGCGTCCGCCCCGTCGCCTGAGCGCCGGGGGGGTGCCGAAACAGCCGCATCCGGCCGCTCACGGGTAGACTCGATTCCTTATGGCTGACGGTCCCCTCATCGTGCAGAGCGACCGGACGGTGCTTCTCGAAGTCGCCCATCCGGACGCCGAGAGCGCGCGGCACGAGCTCGCGATCTTCGCGGAACTCGAGCGGGCGCCCGAGCACATCCACACGTATCGCATCACCCGCCTCGGTCTGTGGAACGCCCGTGCGGCCGGTCACGACGCCGAAGACATGCTCGCGACCCTCGAGCGCTGGACGCGCTTCCCGGTCCCGCCGTCCGTGTCGATCGACATCCGCGAGACCGTCGGGCGCTACGGCCGGCTCGTCATCGAGCGCGACACCGTCGAGGGCCACGGCGAGGGCGTGCTGGTGCTGCGCTCCGCCGACGGACCCGTATTGGCCGAGGTGGCACGCAACAAGCGCATCCAGCCGCTGCTGATCGGCCACCCCTCCCCCGACACGTTCGTGGTGGACGCCTGGGCGCGCGGGCACATCAAGCAGGAGCTGCTGAAGATCGGCTGGCCCGCCGAAGACCGCGCCGGCTACACGCCCGGGACGCCGCATCCGATCGAACTCGATGAGTCCGGCTGGACCCTGCGGCCCTACCAGCGGCAGGCCGTCGACATCTTCAACGAGGGCGGGTCCGGCGTCGTCGTGCTCCCCTGCGGCGCGGGCAAGACCCTCGTCGGTGCCGCCGCGATGGCCGAGACCAAGACCACGACGCTGATCCTCGTCACGAACACGGTCAGTGCAAGGCAGTGGCGCGACGAGCTGCTCAAGCGCACGTCGCTCACGCCCGAGGAGATCGGCGAGTACTCCGGACAGGCCAAGGAGGTCAAGCCGGTCACGATCGCGACCTACCAGATCCTCACGGCGAAGCGGAAGGGCGAGTACGCCCACCTGGCGCTGCTGGATGCCTTGGACTGGGGCCTGATCGTCTATGACGAGGTGCACCTGCTCCCCGCGCCGGTGTTCAAGCTCACCGCGGACCTCCAGGCGCGCCGGCGGCTCGGACTGACCGCGACCCTGGTGCGCGAGGACGGCCGCGAAGGCGATGTCTTCAGCCTGATCGGTCCCAAGCGGTTCGACGCACCCTGGAAGGAGATCGAGGCCCAGGGCTTCATCTCCCCCGCCGTCTGCTACGAAGTGCGGATCGACCTCCCCGCCGGCGACCGGCTCGAGTACGCCGCGGCCGCCGACGACGAGCGCTACCGCCTCGCCGCGACGGCTCCGGCCAAGATCGGCGTCGTGCGACAGCTCGTCGAGCGGCACGCGGGCGAGCGGATCCTCGTGATCGGGCAGTACATCGATCAGATCGATGTGCTGGCCGAGGCGTTGAACGCCCCGAAGATCACCGGTGCGACACCGGTCGATGAGCGCGAAGAGCTCTACCAGGCGTTCCGCGTCGGGGAGATCTCGCTGCTCGTGGTCTCGAAGGTCGCGAACTTCTCGATCGACCTGCCCGAGGCATCCGTCGCCATCCAGGTCTCCGGATCGTTCGGCTCGCGTCAGGAGGAGGCGCAGCGCCTCGGCCGCCTGCTGCGCCCGAAGGAGTCGGGGCGCACCGCGAGCTTCTACACGCTCATCGCGCGCGACACCGTCGACCAAGACTTCGCGCAGAACCGCCAGCGGTTCCTCGCCGAGCAGGGCTACTCGTACACGATCCTCGACGCCGACACGATCGCCGCCTGATCAGCCCTCACTCCACCAGGCTCTCCAGTGGCACGTCCGGGTCGCGCAGCGCCGCAGCATCCAGCCGGCTGCCGCTGCGGATGAGCGCCTTGATGCCGTTCTGGACGTCCCAGACGTTGACGTTCATGCCGCCGACGACTCGGCCGTGATCGACCCAGAAGGCGATGAACTCACGCGCATCGAGATCCCCGCGGATGACGAGCTCGGCGTCGCGCATCAGCGGCGGGTACCCGGACAGCTCCATGCCGAGATCGAACTGGTCGGTGTAGAAGTACGGGATGCTGCTGTGCGTCGCCGAGCCGCCCATCATCGCCTTCGCCGCCACGGCTCCGGAGGTGCGCGCGTTGGCCCAGTGCTCGCTGCGCAGGTGCTGCTGGATGACCGGGTGGTAGGCGTTGGCGACGTCGCCGGCCGCGTAGACGTGTGGCGCACTCGTACGCAGGGACGCGTCGGTGAGGATGCCGTTGAGTACATCGAGGCCGGCATCCAGCGCGAGCGCGGTGTTCGGCACCGCGCCCACCCCGATCAGCACGAGGTCGGCGGGAACCGTCTCGCCGTCGACGACCACGGCCTCGACGTGCGACGACCCGACGATGCGCTCGACATCGACGGACGTGCGCAGGTCGACGCCCTTCTCCAGGTGGAGACGACGGAAGACCTCGCCCATCTGCGGTCCGACCGCGAGCGCCAGCGGAACCGGGTCGCGCTCCAGGACGGTCACCTCGTTGCCGAGCACACGCGCGGTCGCGGCCACCTCCATCCCGATCCACCCGGAGCCGATCAACACGAGACGACGACCTCCGCCGCGCAGTTCGCCGGCGAGTGCGTCGGAGTCGTCGAGCCGACGGAGCGTGTGCACACCCGGAAGCTCGTGCCCGGGCAGCGGAAGCCGACGCGGCGCGGCGCCTGTCGCCAGCAGCACCGCGTCGTAACCGAGCGAGCTGCCGTCAGACAGGTCGAGGCTGCGGCCGCCCGGGTACAGCCGCGTCACGGCGGTCTCGGTGCGCACGTCGACGCCGCGTTCGGCGTACCAGTCGGCGGGATGCAGGATCACCTTGTCCGCCCCCTCCGTGCCCGCGAGATATCCCTTCGACAGCGGCGGCCTCTGGTAGGGCAGGTGGCTCTCCTCGGCGATGACGGTCACATCGCCGTCGAAGCCCTCCCTGCGCAGCGTTGCGGCTGCCGTCCCCGCCGCCATTCCCCCACCGACGATCACGAAATGCGTCATGACTTCCTCCCGGATCGACGGAGGCCGGAACCTGATGCTCCCGACGGTATGCCTCAGGCCGCAGAAAATCGAGTGCCTCCTGCTCCGCCCAGGCGGTGCTGCGACGGCCCGGAATCACCCGCAACGGGCGGACGCGGCATCCCGTTCCGGCCGATATCCAGCGAGCGACGGCGTTGAGTCACCATAATGGGCACATGACTGCACCGCGCATCCTCGTTGTCGACGACGAGCCGAACATCCGCGACCTGCTCATCACGAGCCTCCGATTCGCGGGGTTCCAGGTCAAGGCCGTCTCCAACGGCGCTCAGACCATCTCCGCTGTCCTGGAGGAAGAGCCCGACCTGATCATCCTCGATGTGATGCTCCCCGACATGAACGGGTTCAGCGTCACGAAGCGGCTCCGGGGCGCGGGCTACACCGCTCCGATCCTCTTCCTCACCGCCAAGGACGAGACCGAGGACAAGATCACCGGCCTCAACGCCGGCGGTGACGACTACGTCACCAAGCCGTTCTCGCTGGACGAGATCGTCGCGCGTATCCAGGCGATCCTGCGTCGCACGATGCAGGCCGACGAGGAATCCGTGATCCGCGCCGGTGAGCTGACGATGGACCAGGACACCCACGACGTGCTCGTCGGGGACGTCTCGATCGACCTCAGCCCCACCGAGTTCAAGCTACTGCGCTACCTGATGCTCAACCCGAACCGGGTGCTGTCCAAGGCGCAGATCCTCGACCACGTGTGGGAGTACGACTTCAACGGCGACGCGGGTATCGTCGAAAGCTACATCTCGTATCTCCGTCGCAAGATCGATCCGCACTCCTCCGAGCCGCTGATCCAGACCAAGCGCGGATTCGGCTACATGCTCAAAGCCGGCAAGACCGCCTAGGCGGCCCGAGCAGAGGGGGCCGCACTGGAGAACAAACCCGACGCGGTCACCCGCTGGTGGCGGGGCACGAGCCTGCGCGCGAAGGTGACCGGCGTGACCGTCGCCCTGCTGGTGATCGGGCTGCTCGCCGCGGGCTTGGGGACCATGGCGTTCCTGCGATCGACGCTGGTAACCAGCCTCGACGACCAGTTGCGGCAGAGTGTCACGACGGATGTCGCCAGCTCGGTGATGACGATCACCGTCGACAACGGCGTGCCGTCCTTCGAGCCGGACGACAACGCGACGACCGACGCGTTCGTGGCGATCTACGCCCCCACCGGAGAGCTCGTCGCCTGGGCCGGCGGAAACGGTGCCCCGCGGCCGGAGTTCCCGGCCGAGTACCCGCTGCCGAAGACGTACATCCAGGGCACGACGCCGTTCGAGCTCGAGAACTCCGCCGGCGGCGCTCCGTACCATGCGAGCGTCGACACGATTCAGTTCCCGGGGGCCCGCGACCTCTACACGCAGCTGGTCGCACTGCCGCTCGCGCCCGTCGAACAGGTCGTGGCGAGCTTCCTCAGCATCTACAGCATCCTGGCCGTCATCACGATCCTCGCCGGTGCGCTCGGCACCCGCTGGCTCGTGACACTGACCTTCCGCAGCCTCGGTCAGGTGGAGACCACCGCCATGTCGATCGCCGCGGGCGACTTCAGTCAACGCATGACCGATATCGAGCCGGGCACCGAGGTGGGGCGTCTGAAAACGGCGATCAACGCGATGCTCGGCCGCATCGACGGGGCGCTGTCGGAACGGGACTCGACCGTGCGACAGATGCGGCGCTTCATCGGCGACGCGAGCCACGAGCTGCGCACCCCGCTGGTGACCGTGCGCGGCTATGCCGAGCTGTACCGCATGGGCGCCCTCGCCAACGACGAGGACGTCGCCCAGGCGATGGAGCGCATCGAGAAAGAAGCCATGCGCATGGGCGTCCTCGTCGAGGACCTCCTGGCTCTGGCCCGCCTCGACGAACGCCGCGACGTCATCTTCGCACCGGTCGATCTGCGGCCTATCGCACGGGATGCCGCACTCGACGTGCGCGCCGCGGCTCCGCGCCGACCCGTCACGGTCATCGACACGACCGACGACGCCCTCCCGCCCGGGCCCGATGGCCCCGTCGCGGAAGGGCCGGCGAGCGCGGCCGAAGCGGCCCGCCGTCGCAGTTCGCCGCCCACCTCGGCCATCGCCCGCGCCGGCGGCGCCACGCTGTCCCTGCTGCGCCGCAAGCCCCGCTCGGGGCCGCCGGGCTCCACCACCGGCGAACAGCCCGTCGTGGAGCCCTCCAGCACCACTGCGGCGCCCGTGAGCACGACGACACCGACCCCCATCGTGTTCGGCGATGAGAACCGGATCCGCCAGGTCGTGACGAACCTGCTCGGCAACGCCCGCCGCTTCACCGCCGAGGACTCCCCCATCGAGCTGAGAGTCGGGGTCGACGCGACTGCGGAGATGGGCTGGATCGAGGTCATCGACCACGGCGAGGGCATCCCGCCGCAGATCCGCGACAAGATCTTCCAGCGATTCTGGCGGGCCGACAACTCGCGCACGCGCGAGACGGGCGGCACCGGACTCGGGCTGTCGATCGTCGCCTCGATCGTCGAGGCTCTGCACGGCACCGTCGGGGTCACCGAGACGCCCGGCGGCGGAGCGACGTTCCGCGTGGCCCTTCCCTTGGCGCAGTCTCGGGATGCTTCGGAGCACCTGCTGATCCAGACGCAGCCGCTGCCGCGGCTCAGCGCTCCTGAGGCCTGAGCCCGCTCCTCCCCAGACGCACCGCCTCCGGGTGTCATGCACAAGCCGTCGTGCGATCGGCCGGGGCTCTCCGCGGCGCGTAGCGTCGCGGGATCCCCCCAGTCAGGAGCGCGAAATGATCTTCTCCGTAGACAGCGACGCTGTCCTCACCTCCACGGCCGCCGTCCGCGGCACCATCGAACGGCTGCAGGCCGAGGCATCCGCGATGCTCGGTCAGCTCACGCACCTGCAGTCGTCCTGGACGGGAACGGCCGCGATGGCGTTCCAGGACGTCATCGATCAGTGGCGCGTCACGCAGAGCCAGGTCGAGCATTCGCTCGCCGGTATCAACCAGGCGCTCGCCACGGCCGGGCGGCAGTACGCCGAGGCGGAGCAGCTGAACGCCAGCCTGTTCCGCTGACCCGTCGGCGCACGAAGAAGGGCCCCGGCGTGATGCCGGGGCCCTTCTGCTGTGTTGCCTGTGACGGACTAGAAGTCCATGCCACCCGACGGGTCACCCATCGGCGCGGGTGCGCGCTCGGGCTTGTCGGCGACGACGACCTCGGTCGTCAGGAACAGACCCGCGATGGAGGCGGCGTTCTGCAGCGCGGAGCGCGTCACCTTGGCGGGGTCGATGATTCCCTGAGCGAACATGTCGCCGTACTCGCCGGTCGCGGCGTTCAGGCCGTGACCGATCGGGAGGCCTGCGACGGTGTTCGCGACGACGCCCGGCTCGAGACCGGCGTTCAGCGCGATCTGCTTGAGCGGAGCCTCGATGGCGACGCGCACGATGTTCGCACCGGTCGCCTCGTCACCCGTGAGCTCGAGCGTCGAGAAGACGTTCTTGCCGGCCTGGATGAGCGCGACGCCACCACCGGCGACGATGCCTTCTTCGACGGCTGCCTTCGCGTTGCGGACGGCGTCCTCGATGCGGTGCTTGCGCTCCTTGAGCTCGACCTCGGTCGCGGCACCGGCCTTGATGACGGCGACGCCACCGGCCAGCTTGGCCAGGCGCTCCTGCAGCTTCTCGCGGTCGTAGTCGCTGTCGGTGTTCTCGATCTCGCGACGGATCTGGGTCACGCGACCTTCGATCTGGTCGCTCTCGCCGGCACCCTCGATGATGGTCGTCTCATCCTTGGTGATGATGACCTTGCGTGCACGGCCCAGCAGGTCCGTGGTGGCGTTCTCGAGCTTGAGTCCGACCTCCTCGGTGATGACCTGGCCACCCGTGAGGATGGCGATGTCCTGCAGCTGCGCCTTGCGACGGTCGCCGAAGCCGGGAGCCTTGACGGCAGCCGACTTGAAGATGCCGCGGATCTTGTTGAGCACGAGAGTCGCAAGCGCCTCGCCCTCGACGTCCTCGGCGATGATGACAAGCTCCTTGCCCTCCTGGATCACCTTGTCGACGATCGGGAGCAGGTCCTTGATGTTCGAGATCTTCTGGTTCGCGATCAGGATGTAGGCGTCCTCGAAGACGGCTTCCTGGCGCTCGGGGTCGGTGACGAAGTAGGGGTTGATGTAACCCTTGTCGAAACGCATGCCCTCGGTGAGCTCGAGCTCGGTGCCGAACGTGTTCGACTCCTCGACCGTGACGACGCCTTCCTTGCCGACCTTGTCGATCGCCTCGGCGATCAGCTCGCCGATCGTGGAGTCAGCGGCCGAGATCGACGCGGTAGCGGCGATCTGGTCCTTGGACTCGACGGGGCGTGCCGACGCGAGCAGCTCGGCGGAGATGGCCGCAACGGCCTTCTCGATGCCGCGCTTGAGCGAGATGGGGTCAGCTCCGGCTGCGACGTTGCGCAGGCCTTCCTTGACGAGGGCCTGAGCCAGAACGGTGGCCGTCGTGGTTCCGTCGCCGGCGACGTCATCCGTCTTCTTGGCGACCTCCTTCACGAGCTCCGCGCCGATCTTCTCGTACGGGTCGTCGAGTTCGATCTCCTTGGCGATCGAGACGCCGTCGTTCGTGATCGTGGGGGCGCCCCACTTCTTCTCGAGCACGACGTTGCGACCGCGGGGGCCGAGCGTCACCTTGACGGCGTCAGCCAGGATGTTCAGGCCGCGCTCGAGGCCACGACGGGCCTCCTCGTCGAAAGCGATGATCTTTGCCATGTGTATGTCGTCCCTCCCGGACGTGGCGTCCGGACGTAGCGAATGGTCTGTTAGCACTCCGATAACGCGAGTGCTAATCCCATTCTGGCACTCGCACCAGGCGAGTGCAAGCCACGGGTCATGCGAGGAGGCGGACCGTTTCGGCCTGGGGACCCTTCTGCCCGGCGCCGACGGTGAACTCGACCGCCTGGCCCTCCTCGAGGACGCGGAATCCCGACATCTCGATATTCGAGTAGTGGACGAAGACGTCCTGGCCGTCGGCGACGGTGATGAAGCCGAAGCCCTTCTCGGCGTTGAACCATTTCACGGTGCCCTGGGTCATGCGATCACTCCTGTAGCTGGTGGGACAGGGAGATCGTATGCACCGCGCAGGCGTCGATAGCGCCCGAACGGCAACTGTTGACACGCGTGCATCGAACTGTTTACGGGCGTGAAACACGCCCGCGGTTCACGGCGTGGGTGTCGGGGTCGGCGGATTCGCCGTGCGGTCCAGACCGACCACGATCGTCAGCTGACGCGCTTCCGGGTTGTCCGCCGGCTGATAGATCGCGTTCTGCTCGATCTCGGCGCCGCCGATGGCCTCGGCCAGACCTGCCGCGGCCGCTTCATCCTGCGGGAGCGCGTAGTAGACCGTCGTCGTGGCGAAGTCGGTCGAGCCGGCACCGCTGGCGAGGACCGTATCCGGCGCCCAGCCCGCGGTGAGAACCTGATCCCGCACGCGCGCGGCGAGCCCCTCTTCCGGCGTCGCGTTGAGCACGAGCACGCTGTACGTCGTATCGATGACGGGTGTGACCACCGGCAGCGGCGTAACACTGGGAGCCGGCGTCGGGAAGAGTGTGACCTTGCCGGTGGCGATCAGCGTGCCGAAGATGCCCAGGGCGACCAGCACGATGGTGGCGATCACGGCCCAGAGGAGGACGAGGCCTCCCCGCATGTGCGGGTTCTCGGCACGATGCGCGCCGACCCGGCCCGGATCCGACGGGAGATCGTCGAAGCGATCCCTCGGGTAGGACTGTTTCGGCATTCCCCGATGCTACCTGGCCGTCATGAGGATCTCGTGCGCGCGGCTCGCCGTGAGGCGCTACTCGCCCGCGGCCGACGCCCTCGCGAGGCGCGCCTGCTCGCGCGCGTCGCGGATCCGACGCAGCCGCTTGACCAGCATCGGGTCGTACTCCAGCGCGTCGGCGGTCTCCAGGAGCCGCCCGAGCAGTTGGTAGTACCGCGCCGGAGACAGCTCCAGCTCGGCACGGATCGCCTCCTCCTTCGCGCCCGCGTGCCGACGCCAGGCAGCCTCGAAATCGAGGAGGGCGCGTTCGCGGTCGGTCAGAGGCACACCGCCACGCTAACCCGCGCGGGCCGCCGGATCCGCGCGCCACTCCACGAAGCCGCCGAGCGGATCGACCGCCGCCACAGGCACGGCATCTCGGCCGAGCACGAACCCGCCCCACGCGGCCGGGTCGACAGGCGGATGCCAGGCCTCATGTAGCGCGGGCGGGTCGATCGTCACCCACACAGCATCGAGGTCGCGCAGCGCCCCGAGCAGGCGTTCCCGTCCCGCACGCGGGATGTGCGGCAGCACGCCGGGCGTCGTCACCACCAGCGTTGCCCCGACCGGGACCCGGGCGGCGAGGGCGAAGAGCACGGCCGGATCCGAGGCATCCCCCGCCACCAGCAGCGGCGGATCGGATGCGGCGATCCGGAGTGCAGCGCGGATCCGCTCGACGCGGCCGATCTCCCCGGGCCACACGAGCGCCTCCAGGAATCGCGCGTCGGTCGGATCGGCGGCATCGAGCGGCTCCAGATCGATGCCGGCGCGCCACACGATGTCCGGCATCCGCAGCGGTGGGCGCCTCTCTCCGCGCACCTCGCAGTCCAGCACGACCGCCGAGACGCCGTCGGTCGGATCCAGCGCCACGACGCCCTCCGGCGTCCGATACCGGTACGAGTAGCGGTCGGGGTACAGGCAGAGCCCCGCGCTCGCGCCCAGCTCGAGCAGTGCGATCGGCCCGTCGATCGTGCTGAGGGCGGGCAGCAGAGCAGCGCTGCGCTGCGGCTCGTTCGTCTGCAGGCGGCGATGGGATGCCTCGGCCACGACTTCGTCGGCATGCGCCGCGAGCCAGGCCGCCCAGGCCGCGAACGGCTCCTCGGGCGCTCCGAGCAGCCGCGTCACCGCGAACACGAGCGGCGGCTGCCGCCGGGTCTCCGGGATCCGCGCCAGGAGGGCCGAGACATCGGCATCCGCTGCCACGCCGCGCGCCCAGTCCGCGTACAGCGCGGAGCGGCCGGGCGCCTCCTCGCGCGCGAAACGGCCGTAGCGCTCCGCTACGGCGGTCGCGGCATCCGTGGTCATCTGCCCATTCTCTCGGGAGAACATCAGCGCAGCCGAACCACGCGACGTGCGCGTCGGGTTGAATGGAGGGGCAGAAGGAGGAGTCATGCCCTACGAAGTCACCAAGAGCGACGCCGAGTGGCGGTCCGAGCTGAACCCCGAGCAGTACGCCGTGCTGCGCGAGGCGGCGACCGAACGTCCGTGGACCGGTGAGCTGCTCGACGAATCGCGCGCGGGACTCTATGCCTGTGCCGCGTGCGGTGCGGAGCTGTTCCAGAGCGGCACGAAGTTCGACTCGCATTGCGGCTGGCCGAGTTTCTACGAGTCGGTACGTCCGGACGCGGTCGAGCTCATCGAGGACAACGCCCACGGGATGGTGCGCACCGAGGTGCGCTGCGCCCAGTGCGGCTCGCACCTGGGCCACGTGTTCCCGGACGGCTTCGGCACCCCGACCGGTGACCGCTACTGCATGAACTCGGTCAGCCTCGCCTTCACCCCGGACTCGAGCACATGACCTTCCCCCCGCCCCCTCCACACGCCGCTGACGCGTCGCGCGGAGCCTCCGGGCGCGTGGGCCCATCCGCCCTGGAGGCCGTCCGGGCACGGCGGTCGTGGTCGAAGGTGACGGATGTCGCTCCCACGCATGAGGAGCTCGTCACGTTCGTCTCGGCCGCAGGTCGGGTCGCCGACCACTCCTCGCTCGCCCCGTGGCGTCTCATCGAGCTGCGCGGCGACGACCGCGAGCGCCTCGGTCGCGCGATCAACAAATCCAACGGCGACAAGGGCTCGTCGTCCAAGCCACTGCGTGCGCCGCTGTTGATCGCGGTGGTGGCCAGCTACCGCAAGAGCGACAAGGTGCCGCGCTGGGAACAGGAGGCCGTCGCCTCCGGCATCGCACACGTCCTGAGCCTCGTCCTGGACGAAGCCGGATGGGGCGTCATCTGGCGCACCGGCCATTACACGCGGTCCAAGGCGGTCGCGAAGGCGCACGGGCTGAAGAAGCACGAGGAGCTGCTGGGCTGGCTCTACGTCGGCGGAAAGCCCACCGGACGCCTCGGCCGGCGCAAGCCCGTCGACGCGCGACACCACCTCAGCCGGATGCCGCAGGACTGACACGGACTCCGCGTCGGCTCAGCGCCGCGAGCGTCGCCGCCACGGCGCGGCCGCGATCAGCACCGCGAGCAGCGCCACAGCCATCATCGCGAACTGCTGACCGAGGTCGGGGCTGGCCGCCGTCGGCCACGCGGCATCCAGTGCGACCGCCGTGACCAGCTGCCCCACGACCGTGCCGAGCGCCAGCAGCAGCACGCCGGTGTAGGCGACGAGCGCGGACGACAGGAAGATGTAGACCACGCCGAGCGCGCCGCCGAAATAGAGCCACGGCTCGGTCGGGAACGGCTGCGGGGGCCCGACCAGGGCGACGTGGATCAGCGCCGCGGTCACGAGGATCGTCGTGCCCCCGATGAAGTTCACGAGGGTCGCGGTCAAAGGCGTACCCACCTGCGCCCGGAGCCGGCCGTTGGTGGCCTGCTGCCAGGCGACACCCATGCCGGCGACGAACGGCAGGACGAGCATCCAGAACGGCACGCTGGCCGCGGCGCCGCCGGTGAGCGAGATGCCCACGGCGACCAGCGCCAGCGCTCCCCCGACCACGCGCGGCATCGTCACGGCGACCGCACCGCCCGGACCGAAGCCCATCCGATCCAGCAGCAGACCGCACACGATCTGCCCCGCGACGTAGCCGACGGTGAACAGCGAGACGCCGATGATGCCGACGGCGATGCCCTGCGTGGCGACGGTGAACGCTCCGGCGGCGCCGCCAGCCAGCATCCACCACGGGATGCTGCGGCCGCGCACACCGCGGACCAGCTGGCCGAAGCCCCTGCGGCCCGCCGGCAGCGCGGCGGAGAGCACGATGAGGATCACCAGGCCGGTGCCGAACGAGACCGCGGCGGCCACGAAGCCGTCGTCGAGTCGAAGACCGAGCTGCCCATTGATGCGTGCCTGGATCGCCGTCAGGGCGCCGATGAGCGCCGCCCCCACAAGGGGAACCCAGGCCGGCACCCGAGCATGGTCGCGGGAACCTGCCATCACGAGCCGACTACGGGACTTGAACCCGTAACCCCCTAATTACAAGTTAGGTGCGCTACCAATTGCGCCAAGTCGGCAGGACATCCACTCTACCGGGGACTGATCCCCGACCCGATCAGTTCGAGGGCGTGGGCGTCGCGGATGTCGACCCGGAGGGCGCCGGCGAAGGCGTCTTGTAGTACGCGTCGCTCGCGATCGTGAGCACGAACTGCGCGAACTCCTTGGGGTCATCGACAGCGCCGACGTACGGGATGCCGTTGACCAGGATCGTGGGAGTGCCGGTCAGGGCGATGCCGTCGGTGTCGGGCAGTCCCTGCAGCGCGCGGTCGGTGGCGGCCTTGGCCCACATGGCGAACGACTCGTTCTCGATGCAGGAGCGGAGAGCCTTGGGGGCGTCGGTGCCCTGAGCGATGGCGAGGGCCGCCAGCTCGGAGTCCGTCAGTCCGTCCGAATCGACGTCGGGGCGCTGCGCGAGCAGCTCGTTGTTGAACTTGAAGAAGGTGTCGGGGGCGTGCGTGGCCACGCAGGCGGCCGCGCTCGCGGCGCGCAGCGAGTACTTCGTGCCCTTCGACTTCGCCGTCAGCATCGCGACCGGGTAGTACGTCAGGGTCGCGGCATCCTCGCTCACCCACTTGGAGAGCTGCTTCACGTTCGCCGTCTGGAAGTCGCTGGCGCCCGCGGACAGATAGTCGACGTACACGCGGATGTCCACAGCCGGCGGCGCAGTCTCGGTCGGCGCCGGAGCCGCCGCCTCGGTCGGTGCGGCAGCCGGAGCGTCAGCGCCCGGTGCATCGGCGACATCGCCCGCGGCCGGCTCGGTGGCCACCCCGGCGACCGTGGTCACGATGATGCCGTCGTTGCTGACGTTGGCCGGCTGGACGAGCGTCTTGGAGCTCGAGGAGGAGAACGCCCAGGCCACCACGACCGCGGCGACGGCGACGATCGCGACAGCACCCACGCCAACGGCGGTACGACGGATGACGCGTGCGCGAGACTGCTGCGCCTGCACCTGCTGGGCCTTTTCACGGACCGCCTCTCGGCGATCGCGCTGGACTGGCTCGGTGGGTGACTCGTCGTTGGACATGGAACCTCTGGGTATACGGGGCCGGTGTTCCGGCTGGCCGCGCGGGTGTCGCGGTCTGTTCGATGCTAGTCAGAGAGGCTGGGAAATACCCAGACACCCGCCGCACAGAGGCCGTGTCATACTGGGAAACGCGTCCAATGGCGGGCGTGCGGGTATCAGCCCCCGCTTATTCCATCACTACGGATCGTCCGGCACGTACCTGCCGGTGAGGAGAAGAAGAAAATGGCGTCAGTCACGTTCGACAACGCAACCCGTCTGTACCCCGGGGGCACCCGCCCCGCGGTCGACAAGCTCAACCTCGAGGTCGCCGACGGCGAGTTCCTGGTTCTGGTCGGCCCCTCCGGCTGTGGCAAGTCCACGTCCCTGCGCATGCTGGCCGGCCTCGAAGAGGTCAACTCCGGCCGCATCCTGATCGGCGACCGCGATGTCACCGACATCCCGCCGAAGGATCGCGACATCGCGATGGTCTTCCAGAACTACGCGCTCTACCCGCACATGACCGTCGCCGAGAACATGGGCTTCGCCCTGAAGATCGCCGGCGTCGGCAAGGAAGAGCGCGCCGCTCGCGTGCTCGAGGCCGCCAAGCTGCTCGACCTCGAGGAGTACCTGACCCGCAAGCCGAAGGCCCTCTCGGGTGGCCAGCGTCAGCGCGTCGCCATGGGTCGTGCCATCGTGCGTCAGCCGCAGGTGTTCCTCATGGACGAGCCGCTGTCGAACCTCGACGCCAAGCTCCGCGTCCAGACCCGCACCCAGATCGCGTCGCTCCAGCGCCGCCTGGGCGTCACCACCGTCTACGTCACGCACGACCAGACCGAGGCCCTCACCATGGGCGACCGGATCGCCGTGCTCAAGGACGGCCTGCTGCAGCAGGTCGGCACCCCGCGCGACCTGTACGAGCGCCCGAAGAACGTCTTCGTGGCCGGCTTCATCGGCTCGCCCGCGATGAACCTGTTCCCCGCCGACCTGGTCGAAGGCGGAGCGGCGTTCGGCACCGGCATCGCCGCCCTCGAGGCGGACACGCTCGGCAAGGCGCACGGCTCGCAGGTCACCATCGGTGTGCGCCCCGAAGACATCGTGGTCGGCCCCGAAGACGGCAAGGGCCTGTCGGTCATCGTCGACCTCGTCGAAGAACTCGGCGCCGACGGCTACCTGTACGGCCACTCGGAGGTAGGCGGCAAGCGCACCGACATCGTCGCGCGCGTCGACGGCCGTCGTCACCCGAACGCGGGCGACACCGTGGTGCTCGCTCCGGTTCCGGGACACGTCCACGTCTTCGACATCGAGAGCGGCGAGCGACTGACCGACAAGGCCATCGCGTCCGCCTGAGAAACGACGACACCGCGGCGCGGGTGGGTCTCGGACCCTCCCGCGCCGCGGCGCATTCCAGGGGAGAAATGACAGAAGCACTCAGCATCACCGCGAGTTCCGTCGATCCGGGACTGCTGACCCTGCCCTGGTCCACGCCCCTCGCGGAGTGGCCGAGCAGCACCATCGTGTCGCTGCCGAAGGGCCTCTCCCGCCACCTGGTGCGCTTCGCGAACCTGTCCGGCCGTGTCGTCGCCATCAAAGAGACGACCGTCGAGATGGCGCGACGCGAGTACGACATGCTCGGCAACCTCACCCGGCTGGATGCACCGTGCGTCGAGCGCGTCGCGGTGGTCGCCGGGCGGACGGATGCCGCGGGCAAGCCCCTCCCGGCCGTCCTGGTCACCGCGCACCTGCGGTTCTCCCTCCCCTACCGGGCGCTGTTCACCCAGGTCCTGCGGCCCAACACCGCCACACGCCTCGTGGACGCCCTCGCGCTGCTGCTCGTGCAGCTGCACAACGTCGGCTTCTTCTGGGGCGACGTGTCGCTGTCCAACACGCTGTTCCGCCGGGACGCCGGCGCATTCTCGGCCTACCTCGTGGACGCCGAGACCGGCGAGCTGCACGAGAGTGGACTCACCCCGGGTCAGCGGGCGCACGACCTGGATGTCGCCCGCACGAACATCGCCGGCGAGATCATGGACCTCGAGGCGGGCGGACGACTCGAAGGCGGCGTGGATGCCGTCGCCATCGCCGACGGCATCATGTCCTCCTATCAGTCGCTGTGGGCCGCCCTCACCGACCAGGAGACCTTCGCCGCCGACGAGTCCTGGCGCATCACCGAGCGCGTGCAGCGCCTCAACGACCTCGGCTTCGACATCGGCGAGATGTCGATCCAGGCGACCGCCGACGGCACCAAGGTGTCGATCGAGCCGAAGGTGGTCGACGCCGGTCACCACCAGCGTCGCCTCATCCGCCTCACCGGACTCGACGTCGAGGAGAACCAGGCGCGTCGCCTGCTCAACGACCTCGACGAGTTCCGCGCGCGCAGCTCGCGCCAGGGCGAGGACGACGAGGAGATGGTCGCGCACGAGTGGCTGACTCGCGTGTTCGAGCCCGTCGTGAAGGCCATCCCTTTCGACCTGCGGTCGAAGCTCGAGCCCGCCGAGGTGTTCCACCAGGTCCTCGAGCACCGCTGGTACATGTCGCAGGCGCGCGGACGCGCCGTGCCGCTGGCCGAGGTGCTCACCTCGTACATCGACGACGTGCTGCGTCACCGCCGCGACGAGGCGACCCTGATGGGACCGCCGACCGAGACCATGTCGCTGCCGGTCATCACGAGCGCCATCCCGCTGCCCGACGACGAGGCCGACGCCATCGACTGGCGCGATCTGGTCTGAGTCGCGGCATCCGCTCTGCGACGGATCGGCCGCCGCGACGGATCAGTACCCGACGGTGAAGCGCTCCCGCGAGTGCTTCGGCTCTTCGATCTCGTCGAGCACGGCGACTGCGAGGTCTGCCCCGGAGATGTAGGACTCGCCGGCGTCGTCGGTCACCAGGACGTCGCCGCCGGTGCGGTACGTGCCGGTGCGCTCGCCCGGGTTCCAGAAGCCGAAGCCGCCGGCGGGATGCACGTAGAACCAGTCGCGCGCCGCGGGACCGGCCTGGAGGTCCTCGAGGATGCCGATCGCCTCGAGTGCCTCGGGCTTGTACTCCTCGGTGAACGACGGCTGGTCGACGAGTCGCTCGCCGCCCTCGGCGATCAGGCTGCCGCCGGCGCCGCCGATGACGCCGATCCGCACGGTCATGGGCAGTTCGGCGACGAGCTCGGCGACGTTCGTGCGGACGCTGCCGAGCATGTTGCCGCGCGCCGGAACCGTCGAGACGACGACGTCGACGCCGTCGATCTCGGCCAGCAGACCCGGAACGTCCAGCAGGGTGCCCTCGATGTACGTGGCACCCACGATGCGCTCCGTCGGCACCGAGCGCGCGACGGAGACCACCGTGTGACCACGACGCACCCCCTCGGCGACGATGTGGCTGCCGGCATAGCCGGTTCCTCCGATGACGGCGATCCGGGTCATGGTCTTCCTCTCGACGACGATGTCAGGGTCAACGCCACAGGCCGCGGCGCTGACCCGATGTGCTCAGGACTGTGCGGCCCGCAGGGTGGAGACCTGGTAGAGCGCGACGGATGCCGCGATCCCGGCGTTGAGCGACTCGGTCGCCGCCTCGATCGGGATCGACACGATCTGGTCGCAGTTCTCGGTCACCAGGCGGGAGAGGCCCTTACCCTCGGACCCCACGACGATCACGACGGGGCGATCGGCGAGCTCCAGCGCGGGAAGCGACACGTCGCCCCCGCCGTCCAGGCCCAGGATGAACACACCCTGCTTCTTGAAGTCCTTGAGCGTGCTCGTGAGGTTCGGGGCGATGGCGACGGGAAGCCGCGCCGCGGCGCCCGCGCTCGTCTTCCATGCCGCGCTGTTCACACTGGCCGACCGACGTTGCGGGATGATGATGCCGTGACCGCCGAACGCGGCGGTGGAGCGGATGATCGCACCGAGGTTGCGCGGGTCGGTGATGCCGTCAAGCGCGATGAACAGCGGAACCTTGCCCTTGTCGATGACCTTCTCGAGCAGGTCCTGCGGGTGCGCGTACTCGTACGGCGGCACCTTGATCGCGACGCCCTGGTGCACGCCGTCGAAACCGGCCATGCGGTCGAGCTCCGGACGCGTGACCTCCATCACCGGGATGCCGCGGTTCGTCGCCAGCGACAGCATCTCCTTGACACGGTCGTCCATCTCCACGCGCTGCGCGATGTAGAACGCCGTCGCGGGGATCTTGGCGCGGAGGGCCTCGAGCACCGAGTTGCGGCCGGTGACCGTTTCGGTGTCGTCGTCCTTCTTCGCCGCGCGCGGGCGCGCCTGCGCCTGCCCGGCGGGCTTGCCGCGGCCACCGGCCGCCGCGTACCGCTCCTGTGCCGCCTTGCGCTTGCCGGCGGGGTGCCAGGCGCGGTCTTCGGCCTTCGGGGTCGGTCCGCGGCCTTCGAGGGACCGCTTGTTCTTGCCGCCGGTGCCCTTGGTGGGCCCCTTCTTGTTGCCCTTGCTTGCGCCGGGGCGTCCAGGCTTGCCAGCCATCAGTTCTCCTTCTGCGGGGCCTTCGCCCCGGTAGCCCCGACGCGAGACGGAGCGTCGGCGACGCTCCAGTGTGTGCCGTCGGCGGCATCTTCAAGTGTGATTCCGGCGGCGGCGATCGCATCGCGGATGCGATCGGCCCCCGTCCAGTCCTTCATCGCGCGGGCATCGGCCCGCTGCGCGATCATCGTCCGCACGAGGGCGTCCAGAGCGGATGCCTCAGCCGAGGCATCCGTCTGCTGCCACTGCGGCGACATCGGGTTGATTCCGAGGATGTCCGTCATGACGGACACCTCGCCGGCGATCGTGCGGGCGGTCTCGAGATCGCCCGCGTCCAGCGCGGTGTTGCCCTCGCGCACGCGGGCATGGATGACGGCGAGGGCCTGCGGCACTCCGAGGTCGTCATCCATCGCCGCTGCGAAGTCTTCGTTGCCGTACGAGAACCAGCCGAAGTCGCCCGCGCGGGTGACTCGGGCCAGGAAGGTGCGGATCCGCTCGAGCGCGGCCTCGGCCTCGTCGAACGTCTTGTCGGAGACGTCGAGGTTCGAGCGGTAGTGCGCCGCGCCGAGGGCGTAGCGCACGACCAACGGGTCGCGGGTGCCGAGCACGTCTTCGGCCAGGACGAAGTTGAACAGCGACTTCGACATCTTCTGGCCATCGACGGTGACCAGGCCGTTGTGCACCCAGTACCGCGCGAACGCGTCGCCCGCCGCGGCGGACTGCGCGAGCTCGTTCTCGTGGTGCGGGAAGCGCAGGTCCAGGCCGCCGCCGTGGATGTCGAACTCGGGCCCGAGGTAGCGGCGCGACATGGCGGAGCACTCGATGTGCCAGCCGGGTCGTCCGGGGCCCCACGGGGAGTCCCAGATCGCCGTCGCGGGCTCGTCGGGCTTGGCGCCCTTCCACAGCGCGAAGTCGCGCGGATCGCGCTTGCCGCGCGGATCGGCGTCTTCGGCCGGCTCCATGGCGTCCAGGGACTGACGCGTCAGCGCGCCGTACTGCGGCCACGACCGCACGTCGAAGTACACATCGCCCGCGGCGGCGTAGGCATGGCCGGCGTCGATGAGACGCTCGATGAGCTCCTGCATCTGCGGGATCGACGCGGTGGCGCGCGGCTCGTACGTCGGCGGGAGGATGCCGATCGCGGCATACGCCGAGGAGAACGCGAGCTCCATGCGGTATGCCAGCGCCCACCACGGCTCATCCGCGGTGGCGTTCACCAGCACCTTGTCGTCGATGTCGGTGACGTTGCGGACGAAGGTCACGCGACCGAACCGGTGGGCGAGCCAACGTCGCAGGATGTCGAACGTCAGGGCGCCGCGCAGGTGGCCGATATGCGGGCCGGACTGCACCGTCGGACCGCAGACGTAGACGGTGATGTTGTCCGGATCCATCGGCACGAACTCGCGCAGCTGCTGCGCTTTGGTGTCGTAGAGCTGGACTGTCACTGGTATAGCTTACCGGCGCGGCATCCGCATCACCTGGGCGCGCGGTGCGTGTGCTCGAACCTGTACAACTGAAGTGTGCTTCCCGTCCTGGCCGTGCTCGCCGCGGCGCTCCTGTTCGGCACGACGGGCACCTCCCAGGCTCTCGGCCCCGAGGGGACCACCCCGCTGTCGGTCGGCGCGGTGCGCCTGGTGATCGGGGGCACCGGACTGGCGCTGATCGCGTTCACCCTCGCCCGTCGGCATGCCCGACGACGGATGGATGCCGCGCCTCGGCCGCGCCTGACCTGGCGCCCGCTGTCGCTCATGGTCTTGACCGGCCTGTGCCTGGCCGTGTACCAGCCGCTGTTCTTCCTCGGGACCGACCGCAACGGCGTCGCGATCGGCACGGTGGTCGCCCTCGGTTCCGCCCCGGTTCTGGCCGGACTCCTGGAGTGGGCGCTCACGCGACGGGCCCCCTCCGGGGTCTGGGTCGCGGCGACCGCCGCCGCGACGCTCGGTGTCGTGCTGCTCGGGTTCGGCGGCGCGGCCGGAACCAGCACCGGGACGGACCCGATCGGGCTCCTCGGCAGTGTCGGGGCCGGGGCATCCTTCGCCGTCATCGCCAACGCGCAGCGACGACTCCTGGACGCGGGCTGGGACCCGTTCACCGTCGTCGGGGCGATGGGCGTCAGCTCGGCCGTGATCTCGGCGTGTGCGCTGCCGTTCGTCGATCTGGCATGGCTGCAGACCTCCGCCGGTGTGGTGCTCGCGCTGTGGCTGGGCCTGGGCACCATCTCCGTCGCGTACGTGCTGTTCACGTGGGGATTGAGCGGTCTCACGGCCGCGACCGCCGCAACACTGACCCTCGGCGAGCCCCTGACCGCCAGCATCCTGGGCATCACCGTGCTCGGGGAGCGGCTCTCGGTGCTCGCGATCGTGGGGCTCGTCATACTCGCGCTCGGGCTCGCCCTCCTGGCCTGGGGGTCGCGCAGCCCGCGCGATCCGGCTCCGTTCGCCGTGGAGGGCTGAAGCGTGGAGATCCGGGTGGACGACCTCAGCGGCGCTGAGACGCGCGCACTCGTGGCGCGGCATCTGGACGGGATGCGGGATGCCTCGCCGGCCGACAGCGTCCACGCCCTTGGTGTGGAGGACCTGCGGGGCGCGGCCGTGACGTTCTGGTCGGCCTGGATCGACGGGGAGCTCGCCGGGATCGGCGCGCTGAAGCGGATCGACGCAGACCGCGGCGAGCTGAAGTCGATGCGCGTGCACGATGACTTCCGCGGAACCGGAGTCGGGCGGGCGCTGCTGCGGCACATCGTGGTGGCCGCCCGCGAGCGCGGCATGACGAGCCTGTGGCTGGAGACCGGGTCGACCGCGGAGTTCGAGCCCGCACAGCGGCTGTATGCGAGCGAGGGCTTCACCCTCTGCGGCCCGTTCGCGGACTACGCCCTCGACCCGCACTCGGTCTTCATGACCCGCGCCGTATAGCTCCGCCCTCGTCCGCGCGAACGCCCGTGTCACGTTTCGCACGCCCACACGTGGCGTGGCGCGAGCTCGCAACTATCGCCACTTTTCAGCGCGAGAAGTGGCCGTTTCTATGAGCTCGCGTGTTCCGGGCACCCGATCACCTGATCACGCTCGGCGGGTGCGTCCCGGCGCCCGACGGACCTGCGCCGGCCGCGGGGGACGGCCAGGCACCGAGCAGGACGCACAATCTGTCGACACCGCCCATCCGGGGCCGCTCACTCTGCAGCACGACGTTTCGCGAGCTCGCAAATATGGCCACTTTCCACCTCGAGAAGCGGCCGTTTCTGTGAGCTCGCGTGTTCCGGCCACCCGGGCGCCGGCCACCCGGTCACGCGCGGCCACGGCGGCCCGACACACGACGGAGAGGCGCTGCGGCGGTACGGCCATGCGGCGCTGCGGCGGCGCACCGCGGGTCAGGCGGGGACGAGGAGGGCTACGGCGAAGGCGGCGACGCCCTCGCCCCGGCCGGTGAAGCCGAGGCCGTCGGTCGTGGTCGCGCTGAGGGAGACGGATGCTCCGCCCAACGCCGCGGAGAGGACCGACTCCGCCTCGGCGCGGCGCGCGGAGAACCGCGGGCGATTCGCCTGCACCTGCACCGAGACGTTGCCCACGCGCCACCCGGCCTCGCCGAGGAGCCCGAGCGTGCGGCGCAGGAACACCTCGGCGTGGGCACCGGCGTACTCGGGGTGATCCGTGCCGAAGTGCGTGCCGATGTCGCCGAGTCCTGCCGCGGCCAGAAGCGCGTCGACGATCGCGTGTGCGACCGCGTCGCCGTCGGAGTGTCCCGACAGCGCCTGCTCCCCCGGCCACTCCAGCCCGGCGAGCCACAGCGCGCCCTCGCCGCCGAACCCGTGCACGTCCGTGCCGAGGCCGACGCGCGGCATCATCGGCGCCGCGTTCAACGACACGGAAGGAGCGACCGGCAGCGGCGCGACCAGACCCCGGGCGCGCTCGAGGTCGGCGGGAGTCGTGATCTTGAACGCCCGCGGGTCGCCCTCGACCACCGCGACGCGATGCCCGGCGGCGGCTACCAGGGCCGCGTCGTCGGTGAAATCCTGATCGGCGCGGCGGTAGGCGGCATCCAGCACCGCGCGATCGAAGCCCTGCGGCGTCTGGGCTGCGGCGAGCTCGGCCCGGTCGACGGCGGCGATCACATCCGCGCCTGCCACGCGCTTGATCGTGTCGACCACCGGCGTCACGGGGATGACACCCGGCGCGTCGATGCCGACGGCGGCGATGACCCGCTCGAACACGGCCGGCGGGGTCAGCGCCCGGGCCGCATCGTGCACGAGCACGACCTCGACATCGGGCCACACCGCGTGCAGACCCGCCGCGACAGAGTCCTGCCGCGTCGCGCCACCGGTGACGACCGAAACGAGGTCGCGGCGGTCCCCCGCGGTTTCCAGGGCATCGGTCAGCGCCGCGCCTTCCCGACCCACGGGCGCCACGATCACCACCTGCGCGAGCGGTGCCGCGAAGACACCGCTCAGCGCATGACGGAGAATCGTGTGCTCATCGAGCCCGACGAACGCCTTGGGAGCGCCCGCGCCGAGGCGCGTGCCGGAACCCGCCGCCACGACGATGACGCAGACACGGGGTACAGGTGCGATGCTCACGCCACGAGGCTAGCCTGTGGCGGCACCACAAGTAGTGCCCGCTCACGCGAGCCGTACCAGCGGGCCTCAGGAGGCGAGGACCTCGTCGAGCACGACGCCGGCCTTCTCCTCGTCGGTCTTCTCTGCGAGCGCGAGCTCGGAGATGAGGATCTGACGAGCCTTGGCCAGCATGCGCTTCTCGCCTGCAGAAAGTCCGCGGTCCTGATCGCGGCGCCACAGGTCGCGTACGACCTCGCTGACCTTGATCACATCGCCGGAAGCGAGCTTCTCGAGGTTCGCCTTGTACCGGCGGGACCAGTTCGTGGGCTCCTCGGTGAAGGGTGCACGCAGCACCTCGAAGACGCGGTCGAGGCCCTCTTTGCCGATCACGTCGCGCACTCCGACCAGATCCACGTTGTCTGCCGGAACCTCGATCGTGAGATCGCCCTGCGTCACTCGAAGCTTGAGATAAACCTTCTCTTCACCTTTGATGATCCGGGTCTTCACTTCGGAGATCGTCGCAGCCCCGTGGTGGGGGTAAACGACCGTTTCGCCAACCTCAAAAAGCATGCAGTTATGTCCTTTCGGCAACCTCAAGGATACCACAGGCTAAATACGCTAAGGTTTGCGCCGCACACCGTGGGTGGGCCTGCACGTGGGACGCCGACCCCATAGACTGCAATGGTCAGTCGACCCTTGGAGGATCAGTGAAATCGCGTCTCTTCGCGTCCGTCGCCCTGGGCGCCGCCGTCATGCTCGGCGCGAGCGGGTGCAGCATGATCTCCCCGCAGGCGACGACCATCCAGTACTCGCCCTCGGACGGCGTCTACGTGGAGAACTCCGGACCGCTGAAGGTCCGCAACGTTCTGATCGTCGCCAACGAAGACGGCTCGCAGGGCAACCTCATCGCCGCGATCGTCAACGACACGGCCGAGACCCAGACGCTCCGCATGGAGATCGGTGAGGGCTCCGGCGTGATCGAGAAGTCCGTGCGCGTGCCGGCCAACACGATCCTCAGCTTCGGCACCGAAGAGACCGAGCCGCTCCTCCTGGACGGCCTGGACACGATGCCCGGGGCCGACATCCCCATCTACTTCCAGTCCGGTGACAGCGACGGCACGGTCGTGTCGGTCGCCGTGCTCGACGGTGCGCAGAAGTACCTCGCGCACCTCGTTCCCTGACGCAGGACCCGCGGGTCCTGCGCTCCCGCCTCGGCGGAACGCAGGACCGCAGGTTCAGTCCTCACAGCGGCGCTGTCAGCCCTCGAAGCGGTAGCCGAGTCCTCGCACCGTGACGAGCATCTCCGGCTCGCTGGGGTTCGCCTCGATGCGTGAGCGGATGCGCTTGATGTGCACGTCCAGCGTCTTGGTGTCGCCGAAGTAGTCGGTACCCCAGACGCGGTCGATCAGCTGCCCGCGGGTGAGGACCCGGCCGGCATTGCGCATCAGCACCTCGAGGAGTTCGAACTCCTTGAGCGGCATCGCGATCTCGCGCCCCTCCACGGCCACTGTGTGGCGATCGATGTCGACGGTGACACGGCCGCCGGTGAGCACGCGGTCGTCCAGATCGGCGTCCAGCTGCACCTGACGGCGCAGCACCGCGCGCATCCGTGCGAGCAGCTCACGCGCCGAGTACGGCTTGGTGACGTAGTCGTCGGCGCCGAGCTCCAGCCCCACGACGATGTCGACCTCGGAGTCCTTGGCGGTCAGCATGATGATCGGCACGCCCGAGCTGGCGCGGATCTGCCGGCACACCTCGGTGCCCGGCATCCCGGGCAACATCAGATCGAGCAGGACGATGTCGGCGCCCTTGTCGCGGTACGAGGTCAGCGCGGCCGGGCCGTCCTCGGCGATCTCCACCTCGTAGCCCTCGCGACGCAGCAGGTACGCGAGCGGGTCGGCGAGATCCGGCTCGTCCTCCACGATCAAGACACGGGTCATTCGGTTTCTCCGTTCGAGCGGGGTGTGCGGGATGCCGCAGCAGCCCCCTTGGTCTTCTTGCGGCCGCGCCGCTTGGGCTTGCTGCCGTCCTCGGGCGCGGCGACGAGAGGCAGTCGGATGGTGAAGGTGGAGCCGCGCCCGGGGCGCGACCACAGGCGGACCTCGCCCCCGTGACGCTGCACGGCGTGCTTGACGATCGCGAGCCCGAGGCCGGTGCCGCCGGTGCGCCGCGAGCGGGCCTGGTCGGCGCGATAGAAGCGTTCGAAGATGCGCTGCTGGTCGCCTTCGGCGATGCCGATCCCGCGGTCGGTGACCGCGATCTCCACGATCCCGTCCGCGCTGCGCACTCCGACGCCGACGCTGGAGCCCTCCGGCGAGTAGGCGATCGCGTTCGCGACGAGGTTGCCGATGGCTTCGCCGAGGATCTGGGCGTCGCCGCGCACGAACAGCCCGCGATCGCCACCGCGGACGACCTCGACGCCGGCGGACTCTGCCTGGATCGCGTGGGCATCCAGGGCGGTCGCGACGACCTCGTCGACGGACACCTCGCGGTCGTCGTTCAGCTCGTCGGCGGCCTGCAGGCGCGACAGGTTCATGATGCGCGAGGTGAGGCGCGCGAGCCGCGCCGCTTCGGCGCCCAGGCGCACCGCGAAGTGCCGGACCTGGTCGGGGTCGTCGGCGGCGGATTCGATCGCCTCGGCGAGCAGACTGACCGCGCCGACCGGGGTCTTGAGTTCGTGGCTGGTGTTGGCGACGAAGTCGCGGCGCATCTCCTCGACGCGCTCGCGCTCGGTGATGTCGCGGAAGACGATGAGCGTGAGGCGCGGGGAGATCCCCGTCGCTCGCGCGACGACCAGGCGCGGCTCCGCGGGCGGCGCACCGCGGCGCAGACGCAGTGTCTCGGACGCGGACGCCTCGGACGTCCGCGCCAGTCGTGCGAGCGCCCGCAGCTCGTCGCTGCGCAGCACCTCCCCCTCCTGCATGCCGAACGGCTCGGCGGGAGAAGAGGCCGCCAGGACGGTGGAGGAGGTGTCCACGACGATGGCCGCGTCATCCATTCCGTGCAGGACTTCCCGCACGCCCTCGGGGATCACGGTCGAGGTCTCGGTGTGCACGCGATCGCGGGCCCGCATCGCGGCGACGATCACGGCCGAGACGGAGCCTCCGATGATCGCCCCGACGAGCAGAGCGAGCAGCGCCAGCTGCGTCGTGTCCATGCCACCAGCGTAGACGGACCACATCGGCCGCTCCCGCCCGTCGCACGCCGTTCTCCGGGCCGGGCGGATACTATTCACTCTCGCGGCACCGTTCGTTAACCTTCGGTGACGACAATCGCCGCGGCGACACTCGCCAATACCGTGGTGCACGCATGCCCACGGATCAAGAGAGGTGCTGCGATGCGCGAAGTATTCCACCAATCACTCGAGGACGTCCAGACGCGTCTGGTCGAGATCGCCGAGCTCGTGACGGTGGCGATCGACAAGGCGACGCGCGCCTTCGGCACCAGCGACATCGCCCTCGCCGAAGAGGTCATCGAGGCCGACAGCATCATCGACGAGAAGGCCGTCGAGCTCGACGAACTGGCGATCGAGATCCTCGCCCGGCAGCAGCCGGTGGCAAGAGATCTCCGCATCGTGGTGACGGCCCTGCGCGTCAGCGCGTCGTTGGAGCGCATGGGCGACATCGCCGAGCACATCGCGCAGCTGACGCGCATGCGGTTCCCCGAGCGCGCCATTCCCAAGGGGCTGAAGAACACGTTCCTGCGGATGGGCGAGCTCGACGTGGATGTGGCCCGCACGCTGACCGAGCTGCTGCGCACGCAGGACCTCGTGTACGCCGACAAGATCCGCAACGACGACGACGCCATCGACGACCTGCACGTCAGCGTCTTCGAGAAGGTGCTCAGCGACAGCTGGCAGGGCGAGCCGGCGGCGACCGTCGACGCGACGCTGGCCAGCCGCTACCACGAGCGCTTCGCCGACCACGCGGTCTCGGTCGCCAAGAAGATGGTCTACCTCGCCACGGGCGACTGGACCGCCGAGACCGAGGACGTCGAGAGCTGACCTCCTGACGAACGAAAGAGCGGATGTCCCCACGCCCTCTCCACGCATCGCTTCGCGCTGTGTGGAGCCTCGGGGCGCGTGGGCCCAGCCAGATGGCTGCATCCGCTCTTTCTGTGTCGGTGGGGCTACTTCTTGCCCTGCGCCGCGACGGCGGCGGCACCGGCGGCCGCGGCGGCCGGGTCGAGGTACTCCCCCGGGCCCAGCGGCACGAGGTTCTCGTCGAGGCGGTAGACCAGCGGGATGCCGGTGGGGATGTTCAGCTCGGCGATGTCGTCGTCGCTGATGCCCTCGAGGTGCTTGACCAGGGCACGCAGCGAGTTGCCGTGCGCGGTGACCAGGACGGTCTTGCCGGCCTTCAGGTCGGCGGCGATGTCGCTCTCCCAGTACGGCAGCAGACGGTCGATGACGAGCTTGAGCGACTCGGTGCGCGGCACCTCGCCGTCGATGCCGACGTAGCGGGGGTCGCCGACCTGGCTGAACTCGCTGTCGTCCGCGAGGGGCGGCGGCGGAACATCGAACGAGCGGCGCCACAGCATGAACTGCTCCTGGCCGAACTCCTCGAGCGTCTGGGCCTTGTCCTTGCCCTGCAGCGCACCGTAGTGGCGCTCGTTGAGGCGCCAGGTGCGCTTCACCGGGATCCACAGGCGATCAGCGGCGTCCAGCGCGATGTCCGCGGTCTGGATGGCGCGGCTCAGCACCGAGGTGTACAGGATGTCGGCGTGCAGACCGGCTTCGGCGAGCAGCTCGCCGCCGCGCTTGGCTTCGGCCTTGCCCTGCTCGGTGAGGCGGACATCCACCCAGCCGGTGAACAGATTCAGCTCGTTCCATTCGCTCTGGCCGTGGCGGAGCAGGATCAACGTACGGGGCGCAGTCATGCCGCCAATGATACCGAGCGCGGGGCCGAACCTCTGGCTGGCATCATGGCCGTATGGCGTCCGGACGTTCTCTCGTGGGTCAGGTGACGCGCGGCACCACCGGTACGAACCGCCTGCGCCGCATCGATCGCTGGATCGCCCGGCATCCTGTGCTGCGTCGTGGCGCCGATCCGCTCGTGGTGGACCTCGGGTTCGGTGCCAGCGCGGTCACCGCGCTCGAACTGCAGGCCCGCCTGGCCCGGGCCCGCGCGGACGTCGAGGTGCTCGGGCTGGAGATCGACCCCGCGCGTGTCGCCCGCGCCCGCCAGCAGCTGCAGGAGGTGCGCGCCGGCGCGACCGGGTTCGCTCCCGACGCCCGGGTGTCGTTCGCACTGGGCGGTTTCGAAGTGCCGGTCTCGGCCGGCCGGCGCCCCCTCGTCATCCGCGCCATGAACGTGCTGCGCCAGTACGACGAGGGCGAAGTGGCCGATGCCTGGGGCCGCATGACGGGACGCCTGGCGCCGGGCGGTCTGCTCGTGGAGGGCACCTGCGACGAGCTCGGGCGGATCTGCACCTGGGTCGCGATCGGCTCCGATGCCGTGCCGCAGACCCTCACCGTGTCGTTGCGCCTGGCCGCCCTCGAGCACCCGTCGATCGCGGCGGAGCGGCTACCGAAGGCCCTGATCCATCGGAACGTGCCCGGAGAGCGCGTCCACGCCCTGCTCGAGGACCTGGATCGCGAATGGGAGCGTGCCGCCGGCATGTCGCCGTTCGGCCCCGTACAGCGCTGGCAGGCGGCGCTGGCGGCGCTGCAGCAGTCCGGCTGGCCCGTGCAGCAGCGGGCGCGCTGGCGCCTCGGCGAACTCACCGTGCCGTGGGACGCCGTGGCCCCGAAAGAGCTCTAGCGCAGAGTCAGGAAGCGGACGCGCGGCGGCCGAGTCGCGGCATCCGCGGAATGTTCGCGGTCGCCCCGGCGTCGGGCGGCACGATGACCTCCTGCGCGGCGGCGATCGGTCCTTCCTCGCCGTCGACGACGAGCTCGGCATCGACCGGGGTGTTGCGCTTGATCACGGCGAGCGCGATCGGGCCTTCTTCGTAGTGCAGCGCAGCGGAGGTCACCACACCGACCACGACGTCGCCGTTGCGCACTTCGGCGCCCTTGAGAGGCAGGCGACTGCCGCTGCCGTCGAGCTGGAGCGCGACGATCCGCCGGGGCGGGTGGCCGAGGTTGTGCACTTTGGCGACCGTCTCCTGCCCGCGGTAACAGCCCTTGTTCAGGTGCACGGCGGTGCGCAGCCAGTCCAGCTCGTGCGGGATCGCGCGCTCGTCGACCTCGGCGGACCAGCGCGGACGCCACGCGGCGACCCGTAGCGCATCGACGGCCGTCTGGCCCGCGAGTGCGCGCTGACCCTGCGCCGCGGCATCCGCGATCTCGGTCAGTGCGGTGCGCGGGACGATGGCTTCGGCCCAGTCCCGCGTGGATCCGGGATGCGGCTCGGTGACGGCATAGCCGTATCCGCCGGGCACGACGTGCGGCCAGGGGTCTCGCCAGACGAGTCGGACTCCGGCGGGATCCGCCACGGCGATACCGTCCAGCGCGGCGGAAGTGCCACCGACGACCGCGTACTCGTCGTCGGCGTCGCGCGGGGCGACCCGCAGCCGGAAGCGCATGCGCGTCAACCAGGTCAGCAGGGCCTCGGCGTCGCCGCGATCGACGATGAGCCACGTGGTCTCGCCGTCATCGAGAACGGATGCCGCGTGCTCGATGCGTCCCTGCGGGTCGAGCACGAGCATCTCGGTGCTGACGCCGGGCGGAAGAGCGGCGAGCGCCTGCGAGACGAGCGAGTCCAGCCAGGTGAGGCGGTCCTCGCCCGATACCGCCAGGACACGACGGTCGGCCAGCGGAGCGACAGCAGTGCCGGCGGCGAGCGCGCGCTGCTCGCCGAGCGGGTTGCCGACGTGCTGGAGCCCGTTCTCATCCACCACGGCGGCCGGAACCCTTACGAACACCTCGTCCATCAGTCGACCCTCGCCAGTCGGGCGGACGCGTGTGCGCCGAGCTCCGTGCCGAGGGCGGCAATGTCCCACGCCCACAGCAGGTGTCCGTCGACGAGTCCGTACATGCGGGTCGCCGCGGTGTAGGGCTTGGACCCGACGGTGCGCGCGACGAAGTCGGTGGCGATGTCGATCCGCGGTCCGCGGACCTGGCCGAGGTAGAGCTCGCTGACGCCATCCGAATGCACCAGCAGCACATCAATGGCGAAGCCGTCCTCGGCGGTGCGGAGCGCTTCGACGTCATCGGCCGTGCGGACGGGCCCCGCGGTGACGGCGGGCAGCAGTCCGGGGCCGGGGTCGGCATCGGTCATCGGCCGCGACAGCCGCCAGAAGCCGACCTCGGAGACGAGCGCCTCGCGGGTCTGCTCGTCGCCCTCGCCGTGCAGCATCCACGCGCTCGCCGAGTAGTTCAGTGCGGGTCCGCCGTCATGGCTGAAGCTCACGCGGTGCGTGAACTCGCCCGCGTAGCGCACGCCGTCGGCCTCGTAGTCGATGACGCCGGTGCCCTCCCACACGCCGATCAGCCACGAGAGCGGGACGAGATCGGCGGGAAGGTCGGTCGGCAGGTCGAACACGACTCGCCCGTCAGCGCTGGCCGCGATAGAGGTTCTTGATCACAACGCCGGAGACGAAGACGATCGCAAGCGACGCGAGCGCGAGAAGCCCCACGAAGAAGAGTTCGAGTGCGACGAGATCCATGAGGCCGAGTCTAACGGGAATCCGCGGACCTCGGCGGCCGTCACGCCGGAACGATCGAGGCCAGTCCGAACCCGGCGCTGATCAGGCCCATCACGATCAGCGCGCCCAGGATACTGGCGGCGACACGCTCGGTGAAGCCCTTCGCACGCCCCGACCCCAGCTGCACGGCGAAGCTCAGGAGGAGGCATCCGCCCAATCCCAGGATCAGCCAGCCGGCCCGCGATTCGGCGGGCACGAAGATGCCGATCGACACCGCGACGAGGACCGCCGCGACCCACACGGCGATGACGCCGCCGAGGGTCCGACGTGGTGCGAGCTCAGGAGTGGCCACGGGCCTATTGTCGCGCAGTCCGACCTCCGCCGCACGTCGCCCGCGATCCCCCGCGACCGTCCTGCGCGCGAGACCTGCCGGATCGGCCCCTAAACTGAGTGCACGGCGCGCCCGGCTGCGCCGGAAGGACGGCGTACTTGGCACAGCTGTTGATTCTGAGCTCCACGCATGGAGGCGGCCCCGTCCTGCCCTCGCTCGAACTGCTGAGTCACCGCGTGCGTCTGATTCCCGCAGAACCGATGCAGCTCGTGAACGCCCCGAGCGCGGACGTGATCCTCGTCGATGCGCGCATCGATCTGGTCGGAGCGAAGTCGCTGTGCAAGATCTTCGCCACCACCGGGCTGGACGCACCGCTCCTGCTGGTGGTCACCGAGGGCGGACTGACGGCCGTGTCCACCGACTGGGGCCTGGACGACGTCATCCTCGTCACGGCGGGACCCGCCGAGGTCGATGCCCGCATCCGGCTGGCGATCGGTCGCGTCTCCAAGGAGCACGTCTCCACGCGGATCCAGACCTCCGGCATCTCGATCGACGAGTCCTCGTACTCGGCCAAGGTGCACGGCAAGCCGCTCGACCTCACGTACAAGGAGTTCCAGCTGCTGCACTTCTTCGCGACGCACCCCTCCCGGGTGTTCACGCGCGAGCAGCTGCTGAGCGAGGTGTGGGGCTACGACTACTTCGGCGGCACCCGCACGGTCGATGTCCACGTGCGTCGACTGCGCGCCAAGCTCGGCGATCTCGAGCAGCTGATCGGCACCGTGCGCAACGTCGGCTACCGGTTCAACGTGTACGAGGACGACGCCCCGGCGGGCGAGTCGCGCTCCTGACGCGCACTGCGCACGGTCCCGGTCGACATCGGTTCACACGCACGTCACATCACCCTGCAATGATGAAGGAATGATCGAACACGACGTGCTCGACGCCGGACTGGGTGACGGCGACGACGATGACTTCGACGAAGCGATCGAGGTCTTCGACTCACAGCTTCCCGAGAACCGCTACCTCGATCGCGAGGTGAGCTGGCTGGCGTTCAACCAGCGGGTGCTCGAGCTGGCCGAAGACCCGCGCCTGCCTCTGCTCGAACGCGCCAATTTCCTGGCGATCTTCGCGAGCAACCTCGACGAGTTCTTCATGGTGCGCGTGGCCGGCCTGAAGCGCCGCATCGTCACCGGGCTCGCGATCCCCACCAATGTGGGCCGCGCCCCGCAGGATGTCCTCGCCGACATCTCGGCCGAGGCCCATCGCCTGCAGCTGCGCCACGCGGATGCCTGGAAGGTGCTCGTGCGTCCCGCGCTGGCCGAGTCCGGCATCGAGGTCATGGCCTGGGACGAGCTCTCCGAGCCCGAGCAGGCACGCCTCACCGAGTACTTCCAGGCCCAGGTGTTCCCCATCCTGATGCCTCTCGCGGTCGATCCCGCGCATCCGTTCCCGTACATCTCCGGGCTCTCGCTGAACCTCGCGATCCGCATCCGCAACGCCCGCACCGGGCGGCAGGAGTTCGCGCGTCTGAAGGTGCCGCCGATGATGCCGCGGCTCATCGAGGTGCCGCACGACGGCGAGACGGTGCGCTACCTGCCGCTGGAAGACCTCATCTCCAACCACTTGGGCGACCTGTTCCCCGGCATGGAGATCCTCGACCACCACACGTTCCGCCTCACGCGCAACGAAGACGTCGTGATCGAGGAGGACGAGACCGAGAACCTCATCCAGGCGCTCGAGGCCGAGCTGCTGCGCCGCCGGTTCGGTCCGCCGATCCGCCTCGAGGTCACGGACGAGATGGATGACGTCACCCTCGACCTGCTGATCAGCGAACTCGCCATCACCGAGCAGGAGGTGTTCCGGCTGCCCGGCCTGCTGGACCTGCGCGGACTGTTCGACCTGGGGCGCATCGACCGCCCCGACCTGCGGTATCCCCCGCACGTGCCCACCACGGCGGTCGCCTTCCAACCGGCGGAGCAGAACGGCCGCGCCGACCTGTTCGCCGCGATCCGCAAGGCCGACGTGCTCGTGCACCACCCGTATGAGTCGTTCGCGACGAGCGTGCAGGCCTTCCTCGAGCAGGCCGCTCGCGATCCGCACGTGCTCGCCATCAAGCAGACCCTGTACCGCACCTCGGGCGACAGCCCCATCGTGCAGGCGCTGATCGACGCCGCCGAGTCGGGCAAGCAGGTGCTGGCGCTGGTCGAGGTCAAGGCGCGCTTCGACGAGGCCGCGAACATCGTGTGGGCGCGCAAGCTCGAGAAGGCCGGCGTGCACGTGGTGTACGGCCTGGTCGGACTCAAGACCCACTGCAAGCTCGCCCTGGTCATCCGCGAGGAAGACGGCGTGCTGCGCCACTACAGCCATATCGGCACGGGCAACTACAACCCGAAGACCAGTCGCATCTACGAGGACTTCGGCCTGTTCACCACCGACGGTCAGGTCGGCAAGGACCTCACCCGCCTGTTCAACGAGCTGAGCGGCTACGCGATCGAGAAGAAGTTCAAGCGCCTCCTGGTGGCTCCGCTGCACCTGCGCAAGGGGCTGCTGCGCCACATCGACAAGGAGCGCCGCAACGCGCTCGCGGGCGGCAGCGCCGGCATCCGCATCAAGGTCAACTCGATGGTCGACGAGCAGATCATCGACGCGCTGTACCGCGCCAGCCAGGCCGGCGTGAAGGTCGACGTCTGGGTGCGCGGCATCTGCTCGCTCAAGCCCGGTGTCGAGGGCATGAGCGAGAACATCACCGTGCGCAGCATCCTGGGCCGCTATCTGGAGCACTCCCGCATCTTCGCCTTCGACAACGACGGCGACCCGCAGATCTTCATCGGCAGCGCCGACATGATGCACCGCAACCTCGACCGTCGGGTCGAGGCCCTGGTCCGCGTGGTCGCTCCCGCGCACCTCAAGGAGCTGACGGATCTGTTCGACCTCGCCATGAGCGATGCGACGAGCTCGTGGTGGCTCGGCGCCGAGGGCGAATGGACGCGGCACAGCGTCGCCGAGGACGGCAGGCCGCTCGTCGATCTGCAGGACAAGACCATGGCGACCGTGCAACGGCGCCGTCGAGCTCGGGCGGTGCGATGACCGATACCGCGGTCTATGCGGCCGGCGGGGTGATCTGGCGTGTGGTCGACGGCAAGCTCATGGTGCTCGTCATCCACCGCACCGCGTATGCCGATGTCACGCTCCCCAAGGGCAAGGTCGATCCCGGCGAGACGCTCGCGGAGACCGCCGTGCGCGAGATGTTCGAGGAGACCGGCATCCGCGTCCGTCTCGGTATCCCGGTCGGCGTCTCGCGCTATCGGATGCCGAGCAAGCGGCAGAAGATCGTGCACTACTGGTCGGCTCAGGCCACGGAGGACGCCATCCGCGCCTCCGCGTTCGTGCCGAACCGGGAGATCGCGGCCCTCGAGTGGATCGCGCCGAAGAAGGCCCTGACCTACCTCAGCTATCCGGTGGACGTCGAGATCCTGGAGAACTTCCTGCGCTTCGTCGACGACGGCGTGCTGGAGACCTTCCCGATCATCGTGCTGCGCCACACCAAGGCGACCTCGCGCAGCGACTGGGACGGACCCGACACGATGCGGCCGCTCACCGAACGCGGCACGCGCCAGGCCGCCGCGATCGTCGGCCCGCTGCAGGCGTTCGGCGTCCGCAAGATCATCTCGAGCGACGCCGTGCGCTGCGTGACGACCGTCGCGCCGCTGGCCGCGACGCTGGGCAAGAAGATCGAGCGCACTCCCCTGATCAGTCAGGATGCCTGGGAGGCCGGCACCTCGGACACCCGGGCCGTCGTCGGTCGGCGGGTGCGCTCCGGCAAGCCCGCCGTGCTGTGCAGCCACGGCCCCGTCCTGCCCGAGATCCTGAGCGAACTCGCCCTGGCCACGGGAACCCTGCGCGGCTCGTATCTCGGCAGCGCGTCCGCCCTGGAGCCGGGGGCCTTCTCCGTCGTGCACCTCTCCGCGACCAACCCGGGCTCCGGCATCGTCGCGATCGAGACCCACGAGCCGCAGCCCTAGTCGCCGGCAGCGTTCCGAGACGCGTCCGACAGGGTGCGTCATCCGTGATCGTGGGCAGATTCCCGTGCGCTGTTCATCTTCTGTTTACCTTTCCAGCCCAGTCGATTAACAGTGGCTGATTACGTTTCTGAGCGAGCCCCGCACCGGGCTCGTTCCCCTGACACGTGAAGGATTCACACAGTGAAGATCTCCCGCATCGCCCAGCTGGGCGCTGTCGCCGCAATCGCGGCCCTCACACTCGCCGGCTGCGCCTCGAACGAGGGCGGCGGCGCGACGTCACCTTCCGCTTCCGACGTGCCCACGCTCTCCGGCACGATCAACGGCTCCGGCGCCACCTCGCAGCAGGTCGCCGTCCAGGCCTGGACCGCTGAGTTCCAGGGCACCAACCCCGAGGTGACGGTCAACTACGACCCGCAGGGCTCGGGCACCGGTCGCGAGTCCTTCCAGTCCGGCGCCGTGAACTTCGCCGGCTCGGACCGCGCATTCAAGGTCGACGAGATCACCGCCGGACCGTTCGACGCGTGCGTCGCCGGCTCCGACATCGTCGAGATCCCCGCCTACGTCTCGCCGATCGCGATCATCTTCCAGATCGACGGCGTCGACTCGCTCGACCTGGACGCCGCAACCATCGCGGGCATCTTCGCCGGCACGATCACCAACTGGAACGACCCGGCCATCGCCGCGACCAACCCGGACGCGAAGCTGCCCGACCTGGCGATCACGCCCGTGCACCGCTCCGACAAGTCGGGCACGACCGGCAACTTCACCGACTACCTCGCGGCCAACGCCGAGTCCACCTGGACCTTCGGCTCGGTCGAGGAATGGCCGATCCAGGGCGGCGAGGCCGCACAGGGCACCTCGGGCGTCGTCAACGCGGTCAAGGGCGGACAGGGCACCATCGGCTACGCCGACTCGTCCCAGGCCACCGGCATCGCGTCGGTGAACGTCAAGGTCGGCGACGAGTTCGTCGGTCACTCGGCTGAGGGCGCCGCCATCGCGGTCGACGCCTCGCCGTTCGAAGAGGGCCGTGCCGACACCGATCTGGCCATCTCGATCGACCGCACCACCACCGAGGCCGGCGCCTACCCCGTCGTGCTGATCAGCTACCTGATCGGCTGCGCCGAGTATGCGGATGCGGATGCCGCGGCTCTGGTCAAGGGCTTCTTCAACACCGCGATCAGCGAGGCGGGCCAGGAGACGGCTGCCACGAACGCCGGCAGCGCCCCGATCTCGGACGCGCTGCGCACCAAGGCCCAGGCCGCGGTCGACGCGATCAAGTAGTTCCCCTTCGGCCCCGAGTCGGCATAACGTCGACTCGGGGCCGAACCCGGTCCACCCCAACCCGAGGACGCCAACTCACATGACAGCGACATCCGCGCCACCCGAGCCGCGGGTCAAGGCCAAGCAACGCCCCGGAGATCTCTGGTTCTCGGGGTCTGCCCTGTTTGCGGGATCGATGATCCTCGCCACCCTGGCGGCGGTCGCCTTCTTCCTGATCATCCAGTCGATCCCGGCCATCGGCGCCGGCAGCGAAGACGCTTCCCTGCTGACGACCAACTTCTGGGACTACGTCTGGCCGCTGCTGTTCGGTACGATCTGGGCCGCGTTCCTGGCCCTGCTGATGGCGGTCCCCCTGTCGCTGGGCGTGGCCCTCTTCATCAGCCACTACGCCCCTCGTCGTCTCGCGCAGGGGCTCGGCTACGTCGTCGACCTGCTCGCCGCCGTCCCGTCGGTCGTCTTCGGCCTGTGGGGCATCCTCGTCCTCGCCCCGGCGGTCCAGCCCGTCTACAACTGGCTCAACGAGTACGTCGGCTGGTTCCCCCTGTTCGCCGGGGATGTGTCGGCCACCGGCCGCACGATCTTCACCGCCGCCATCGTGCTCGCCGTCATGGTCGTGCCGATCATCACGGCGATCTGCCGCGAGATCTTCCTGCAGACCCCTGTCCTGCACGAGGAAGCAGCCCTCGCGCTCGGCGCGACCCGGTGGGAGATGATCCGCATGGCGGTGCTGCCGTTCGGCCGCTCCGGCATCGTCTCGGCCTCCATGCTGGGCCTGGGCCGCGCGCTCGGCGAGACGATGGCCGTCGCCATGGTGCTCTCGGCGACCGGCACCGTCAGCTTCCAGCTGTTCACCTCCACCAACCCCTCGACGATCGCGGCGAACATCGCCCTGACCTTCCCCGAGGCGTACGGAACGAACATCAACGTGCTCATCGCGACCGGCCTCATCCTGTTCGTCGTCACATTCGCGGTCAACGCGGTGGCGCGCTGGGTCGTCAACCGTCGCAAAGAATTCTCGGGAGCGAACTGACATGACCATCACCGCTCCCCCTCCCGTGCGCATCGCACCGACCGCCTCCGATTCGCTGCGCAGCGGCCGCCTGGCGCGGTGGGTGCCCTGGACGCTGCTCGCGGCATCCGTCATCGCCATGCTCGGCGTCTTCCTCGTCATCGAAGGCGCCGGCACCGACGGGCTGAACTACGCCGGCTGGCTCGTCAGCTCAGCGGTCGTCTACCTGGTGCTGATCTTCGTGATCTCCACGATCGTCGAGGGCCGCCGCAAGGCCACCGACCGCCTGATCACCGGCGTCGTCACCTCGGCGTTCCTCATCGCGATGGTGCCGCTCGTGTCCGTCGCCTGGACGGTCGTGGCCAACGGCATCGCGCGCTTCGACTTCCTGTTCTTCTCGAGCTCGATGCGCAACGTCGTCGGCGAAGGCGGCGGCGCGCTGCACGCGATCGTCGGCACCGTGCTGATCACCGGTGCCGCCGCAATCATCTCGATCCCGATCGGCCTGATGACCGCGATCTACCTGGTCGAGTACGGCGCCGGCAAGCGCCTCGCACGCGGCATCACGTTCTTGGTCGATGTCATGACCGGCATCCCGTCCATCGTGGCGGGTCTGTTCGCCTACGCGCTGTTCGCGATCTTCTTCGGTCCCGGCATCCGCCTGGGCATCATGGGTGCCGTCGCGCTGGCCGTGCTGATGATCCCGGTCGTCGTGCGCTCCAGCGAGGAAATGCTGCGCCTCGTGCCGAACGAGCTGCGGGAGGCCGCCTACGCCCTCGGCGTACCGAAGTGGCTCACGGTGGTCAAAGTCGTGCTGCCGACCGCGATCGCGGGCATCACGACGGGCATCATGCTGTCGATCTCGCGCGTCATCGGCGAGACGGCCCCGCTGCTGATCACGGCCGGCTTCACGGACTCGATGAACTACAACCTGTTCGACGGCCGCATGCAGACCCTCCCGGTGTTCACGTACACGCAGTACGCGAACCAGGGCATCCCGCCGGAGGTCTACACCGACCGCGCCTGGGCCGCCGCGC
This sequence comes from Microbacterium sp. Root61, assembly GCF_001427525.1. NCBI lineage: Bacteria > Bacillati > Actinomycetota > Actinomycetes > Micrococcales > Microbacteriaceae > Microbacterium > Microbacterium sp. Root61. The sequence continues at coordinate 1,359,293 of NZ_LMGU01000001.1, forward strand.
TCACCCTCATCGTGATCGTCATGGTCCTCAATCTCCTCGCACGCGTCATCGCCAAGGTCTTCTCGCCCAAGACCGGCCGCTGACCCTCCGAACCGCTCAGAAAGTACCTCGTGTCCAAAAGCATTGAAGTCAACGATCTCAACGTCTACTACAGCGACTTCCTCGCCGTCGAAGGCGTCTCGCTGTCGATCGAGCCCCGCAGTGTCACGGCCTTCATCGGCCCGTCCGGCTGCGGCAAGTCGACGTTCCTGCGCACCCTCAACCGCATGCACGAAGTGATCCCCGGCGCCCGCGTCGAGGGCGAAGTGCTGCTGGACGGCGACGACCTCTACGCCAACGGCGTGGACCCGGTGGCCGTGCGCCGCCAGGTCGGCATGGTCTTCCAGCGGCCCAACCCGTTCCCGACGATGTCGATCAAGGAGAACGTGCTGGCCGGAGTGAAGCTCAACAACAAGCGCATCTCCAAGTCGGACGCCGACACCCTGGTGGAGAAGTCGCTGCGCGGCGCCAACCTCTGGAACGAGGTCAAGGACCGCCTCGACAAGCCCGGCTCCGGCCTCTCCGGCGGCCAGCAGCAGCGCCTCTGCATCGCCCGTGCGATCGCGGTCGCCCCGCAGGTGCTCCTGATGGACGAGCCCTGCTCGGCGCTGGACCCCATCTCGACGTACGCGATCGAGGAGCTGATCGAGGAGCTCAAGCAGGACTACACGATCGTGATCGTCACGCACAACATGCAGCAGGCCTCGCGCGTCTCGGACAAGACCGCGTTCTTCAACATCGCCGGCACCGGCAAGCCCGGCAAGCTCATCGAGTACAACGACACCCGCTCGATCTTCACCACCCCGGCCGTCCAGGCCACGGAGGACTACGTCTCCGGACGCTTCGGGTAGGTCCTTCGAGCGTTGTGGAAGAGCGGATGCCTCGGTAGAGGCATCCGCTCTTCTGCGTCTACGGGTACGACTCGGGGTCGTACGCGCGGGCGTCCGTGCCGAGGTGGATGCGTTTACTCGTCGCGTACCGGATGCTGCGCGGCCGGGGCCGGCGACAGGTCGACGGCCATTCCGAGCAGCGACGCGACGAGTGCGGCGTCGCCCATTCCGGCGCCGGGGTGCCAGCCACCTGCGATGAGCTGTTGGTAGCCGATCACCGCGGCGACGATGAGCGCCGCCCGTCGTCTGGCCTCGACGGCGTCGAAACCCAGTTCCTCGATGACGCCGGCTACGTAGGTGACGCGGCGCTCCACGACCCTCCCGACAACCTGGTGGATGCCGGCTGCCGCGGCCTCGATGTAGAGCGTGCGTTCGCCCCCTCGATCCTGCATGCGCTGAACGATCGCCTCGAACAGCCACGCGAGCCTGTCCCGCGGCGACTCGATCTGCTGCACACGCGCGATCAGCTCCTCGGTCTCGGTGCGCTCCCACGTCTCGAGCACAGTCTGGACCAGAGCGGCACGGTCGGCGAAGTGCCAGTAGAACGACCCCTTGGTCGTACCGAGGTCGCGGGCGACGGCTTCGACTCGCACCGCTGCGATGCCGTCGGCGTTGAAGCGCTCGAATGCGGCCAGGGTCCAGTCATCCGCCGTCAGCCTTGCCATGTTCCATACGCTACCGTATAGTCGGATTCCACCAACCGTACGCACCCGTATGGTGAGTGCCCCGGGGAGCAACCGCAGTGAGAGAGACACAGCCGATGCAGCATCCGTCCTTCTGGTCGCTGGCGTTCGAAGAGATCGTCGACCCCGACTACGCGCACGTCACGATCGGCGTCCTTCCCGCTCACGCGACGGCGGACCCGGCCGCCTGGGCACGCAACCTGTTCTCGTACGACGCGCTCCCCCGGTGGATCTCGGGTCCGCTGACGCTCGGGCACCTCTCCTCGCGCGCCAGCCGCCCGGCCTACCCCGCCGCGTTCGCGGTGCGCCGCGTCGAAGGAGACGAAGCACTCGTCGGCGTCGACGGTCGGCGGATGGACCTGCGAGTGGGGATCGGCGTGGACGAGCGCAACGCGCTCGTGCGCGTGATCGCCGCAGTGCGGTTCAAGGGCGCTCACACTCCCTTGTGGGTGCTCCCGGCGCGGGTCCTGCTGCCGTTCGTGGTGCGCGGAATGCTGGGCCGGTCGCGTCGGGCGCTCTCGGGAGCGACGTCGGACCGGTGACTTCCGGCCGGGGACGAGGGCCAGAAGTCAGTCGCGCGGCGACAGCAGGTACGCGTTCAGTCGGCCGGTGAAGTCGGGGTCGACGGGCAATGCCGTGCCGTCGATCGCCGTGATCGGGGCGGCGAGACGGACGCTGGAGAGGAGCCATGCAGCATCCGCGCGGAGCAGATCGGATGCCGGGACCTCGCGGTACTCGGTCGCGAGCCCCTGCGCCTCGAGCCACTCGAACGCGCTGAGCTGGGTCGTGCCGTGCAGGATCGAGCCGGTCGGGGCGGGCGTCACGTAGGTGCCCCCGATGCGCAGGATGACGGAGGCGGTGGGCGCTTCGAGCACGATGCCGTCCGAGGAGACGAAGATCGCGTCATCCGCGCCCTGGCGCTTGGCCTCGCGGATCGCCGCCATGTTGACGGCGTACGACAGCGTCTTGGCGCCCAGCAGCAGCCACGGTGCGCGGATGGCGGCACGGCTGTCCAGCCCGCGGTCGAGGGTCACGATCCGGACGCCCTCCGCACGGACGCGTGCGAAGTCGGCCGCCGGGGCGGCGGTGACCCACGCGGTCGGGGTGGGGCCGTGCTCCACCCCGCGGCTCAGGATGAGCTTGATGACCGACTCCCCTGCACCGCAGTGCGCCGCCACCGCGGCGATCGCCGCGCGCCACTGCGGCAGGTGCGGTGCGGGCAGATCGCACAGGCGGGCCGAGTGCGCCAGCCGCTCAAGGTGCGCCTCGACCTCCTGCGGGTGGCCGTCGACCACGCCGATCGACTCGAAGATGCCGTCGCCGCGCTGCGTGCTCAGCTCGCCGACGCTGAGCGCCGGGGCGGACGGATCGACCGCGGTGAACGTGTCGGCGAACGTGGTGCGGACATCGTCGGATGCCGCGGGGTCGATCATGAGCGCGTAGAGCCAGGCCATGATCCGAGCCTAGGGCCGGGAATGCGCCGGGCGACCACTCCGTTACACTGGAACAGCCGGGCCGCAGTAACCCCGGGCTCCATCTTTTGCCGCTATGAGCGGCCTCGCGCCGAGAGGCGTTCTGCGGCCCGGCACTTTCGTACCCGGATGCCGCCGCCCGCCGCTTCAGGTCAGCGCTTCGTGGCGCCACAGAACGGCGCACGAGGACAGGTCCGCCGCGTAGGTCGACAGGCGCAGCGCCCGGGTGGTCAGGACGGATGCCCGTTCCGGCTCGGTGGCCTCGTAGTCGTCGGCCAGGTGTGTGGCTCCCGCGGCCTGCACCCGGCTGAACGCCGCTGCTCGGTCCAGCGCCACGGCGAAGTCTCCCTCGAACAGTCCGCGCAGGATCGTGTCGATGAGCGCCACCAGCTCTTCCGGCCCCGCCGGGGTGGGCGCGCCGGCGACCACCGGATCGACCGAGTGCAGCTCGATCCGACCCCGTTCGTAGAGCAGGGCCGCGGTCGACGGGTCGTCGTGGATCATCAGCTGCAGCAGGTACAGCCGCCACAGGGCTCCGGGAAGGGTCTTCGCGGGCGACCGCGACCACAGCTCGGCGATGTCGTCGATGCCGTTCTCATCGGTGAAGGCCACCAGGCGATCCACGACCTCCGACTCCGGCCGCTCGCGCACGCGGGCCAGCAGCGCCTGCGCGGTGCTGTGCGCGACGCGCGAGACCTCAGCCGGGTCCTCGGCGGCGAAGCGCCTGTCGAAAAGCTCAGCGGGCCGTCGAACCGGTTTGTGGAACTCCCTCGATTCGTCGCTCATCCCTCCAGGCTACTGGCGGATGAGCCCGGGTCAGGCCGTCGGGATCGTGACGATGGGATCGGTGGTCGGTCCTCCCGAGGGTGAACCGCCCGCCTGTTCCACGGTCACGGCGATGACGTCGCCGGCATGCATCTCGCCCGTCAGCACCGCGGTCGCGTTCCCATCATCCGCATCGAAGACGCCGGCGGAGATCGCCGTGCCTTCGCGCACGAACCACAGCTCGAAGTCCTGGTCGTCCGCGATGGTCGGCAGTCCGTCGGACACCAGCACCGCCTTGCCGAGCGAACCCGACCAGTGCGCGGTGGCGTCTCCCCCGTCCTCGAGGGATACGGAGGCGCTCTGCGCGTCGGGGGCTGCCTCGATCTGCTCGAGGGCGATGACGGATGCCGGGCGGTTCAACTGCTGGCCCAGCAGGACCGCGCCGAAGCCGAGGCCGAGCAGCAGGACGGAGGATGCCGCCAGTGCGAGGAGTCCGCGCGTCCAGTTGCGGCGCGCCACCGCCTGGATGGTCGCCGTATCCGACGCAGGTTCCGTCGAGACGTGAACCGGGGCTGCGACATCCTGGGGCAGATCGGCGATCTGCGCGAGCAGAGCCGACCGCACTCCTATCGGAGGCGTCGCGTCGGCGACCGTGTCAGCCAGCGCGACGGCGATCGCGGCATCCGTCGCCACGAGCTCCGCCCATTCCGGATGGGCGGCGAGCGCGGCGAGGTACTCGCGCTCGTCCTCGGGTGAGAGCGCGTGCAGCGCATGGCCCGCCGCCAGTTCGGCGAAGTCCTGCTCGTTCACGTCATCACCCCCATCTCGTTGCGGAGGCGGGATAGCCCGTCCCGCATCCGTGTCTTGATCGTTCCCAGCGGAGAACCCACCAGGGCGGCGATCTCGCTCTGACTGTAACCGCCGTAATAGGCCAGCGTGAGCGCCTCTCGCTGGGCGTCGGGCAAGCTCGCCAGCGCTCGCGCGACCCGCTCCCCTTCGATCCTCATCTCCACCTGCTCGGCGACGCTGTCATGGTCCACGTCGAGATCCCGGAGTCCCGCTCGCACGTCACGATTCGTGCTCGCCTGCGCCGACCGCACCCGGTCGACGGCCCGGCGATGCGCGATCGTGAGAATCCACGACCTCCCCTGACCTTTGTTCGGAGCGAACTTCGCCGCGGATTGCCAGATCTCCAGGAACACCTCCTGCAGCACCTCCTCGCTCTGCGAGCGATCGACGAGGACGCGCAGGATGAGACCGAAGACGCGTGGCGAGAGCAAGTCGTACAGCTCACCGAACGCGGCCTGGTCACCGTTGGCGACCCGTTCGAGCAGAGAGCCGGCATGGTCGACAGTGGCGCTCCCGTCGTCGGGGAGCTCCATGCCGTCGATGACCATGCTCCCCAGCATGCCCCACGCCGACGGCCGCGCACGCACTTCGATGCCCCTCATCGCAGATCGTCACCCAAAAGTGAACGAGTACGCCTGCACGCCGGGGGTCACCGACACCTCGATCAGGCCGCTCCCGCTCGCACCCCGATACAGCTCATACGATCGCGGCGTGCCCTCCACCGGGATCGTCTGAGGAGCACGGCCGTCGATCGTCACCGTGACGGATCCGGTGCCCGACAGCACCACCCGCACCTCCGCCCCGGTGTACCTCAGCGCGATGGTGGCCGCGCCATCCGTCGGCTCGATGTACTGCGTCGCAAGCACCCAGTCCCCCTCCAGCGCGAACGTGTCGCCCTTCTGGTCCGCGGGCACCGAGAAGGAGCTCTCCCCCTGCCCGTAGCTCTCGGAACCCCCGAAGTTCTGATCCTTCGCGGTGCCGAGGAACGTCTCGGGCGTCGTCGCGCCCGCATCCGGGGTCGTGTCCTCCACCTCGGTCGCCGCCGGCAGCGATGCGCCGGGGTGGGCGCTCTCGAGGAGCTCTCGGATCAGCTTCTCGGTGGCGGCGTAGTTGCCCTCCCCGAACGCGATGTGCCGCACCGTGCCCTCGGCATCGATCAGGTAATGCGCCGGCCAGTATCGGTTGCGGTAGTTGGTCCAGGTCGACAGCGAGTTGTCCAGAGCGACCGGATACTCGATGCCGAACGCCTTCGCGCCGGAGGCCACATTGCCGGCGTCCTTCTCGAACGCGTACTCGGGCGAGTGGATGCCGATGACCTGCAGCCCCGCGTCTCGATACGCCTTGTCCCAGGCAACGACATGCGGGATGCTGCGCTGGCAGTTGATGCAGGAGTACGCCCAGAAGTCGATCAGGACGACCTGCCCGCGCAGATCCTTCAGATCGATCCCGTCGCCGTCCGGCGTGTTCAGCCATGCGTCGATACCGCGGATGCTCGGAGCCGTGCCGCACGATTCCAGCTCCGTGGCGCCGTTGCTGCACTCATCGAGCTTGCGATTCTCGTCGGTCACGAGCCCGCCGAGGTCGAGGGCGTCGCGCACCGTCTCGTTCTCGTCCAGCTGCTGTGTGAGCGGCGCCGTGTAGTCCGGCACCAGCCTCTGCAGCAGGGCGGGAAGGTTGAACGCCAGGCCGACCGCCAGCGCGATCATCGCGATCCCGCCGGCGATGCGCAGCCCGCGCTCGCGCTTGCGGAACGCCCGGATGCGCTCGATGAGCGCCCGGCCGGCGAGCGCGAAGAAGAGGAGGGGCAGGGCCGCGCCGATCGCGAACGAGACCGTCAGCAGCACGGTGTCCAGGCCGATCCGGCCGGTCGAGCCGGCGACGATGATCGCGGCGAGGACCGGTCCGGCGCAGGGCACGTACACGGCCCCCAGCGCGAAGCCGAGGGCGAAGCCGTTGCGCTCGGTCGAGACCTCACGGCGCGGGATCCACTGGAACGGTCGTTCGAGCAGCTGCTCGAAGCGCGGGATGATCAGCCCGAGGCCGATCAGGACGAGGACGACGATGCCGGCCCAGCGGATCACGTCCTGCGGCAGACCGAGCAGACTCAGGATGAGGCTGCCGACCAGCGCGACGAGTGTGAAGCTCGTGACCAGTCCGAGGATGACGATGTAGGGACGCCACTTCGAGACCGGTCGCGCTTCCGCCGCGACATCGGGCGGCGCCAGCGTCGCCGTTGCCGTGCCTCCCCCGGTGGGCGAAGCCTGCACCCTCACGGGTTCCGGTCTGCGCCGGGCGGATTGCGCTCCTCCGGACAGGAAGATGACCGGCAGCACCGGCAGGATGCACGGCGAGATTCCCGTGATCAGCCCGCCGAGCAGACCGATGAGTATCAGTTCCATGGGGTGCCCCTCCGACCCGCGCGAAGGGAGCGGCGTCGGGTGCTGTTCGGAGGAGAGCGCTCTTTCGGTTTGGTCCGTCCGTCGATTCGGGACGCCACGACATCCATTCCACGATCCTCCAATCCGATTCGAGCGGGGCCCCGAACAACCTCGTGTACGCCGCCGATCCGGTGGCCACAGCATCGTGCGGCCCTCTGCGGAGCCGCACCGACAAGGAGGATCCGATGTCTCGCAAGAAGCTGTTTCTGCTGTGCCTGCCCGTCACGTTCGCGGCGGCGATCGCCCTGAGTGCCTGCACACCGATGTCGGGGAGCGCGACCGAGGAGACCACCGCCCCTCCCGCGATGGAGGAGTCGCAGGCCCCGGCCATGGAGAACGACCCGGCCGCCAACCTCGTCGGTGCCGGCTGCGCCGCCTACGCCGAGGCCGTCCCCGACGGCGACGGCTCGATCGTCGGCATGTCGCAGGACCCGGTCGCCGTCGCCGCATCGAACAACCCGCTGCTCACGACGCTCGTCGCCGCGGTCTCGGGCCAGCTCAACCCCGACGTCAATCTCGTCGACACGCTCAACGGCGACGAATTCACCGTGTTCGCGCCCGTCGATGATGCGTTCGCCAAGATCGATCCGGCCACCATCGAGGTCCTCAAGACCGACAGTGACCTGCTCTCGTCGATCCTGACCTACCACGTCGTGCCCGGGCAGATCGAGCCCGCCGACATCGTCGGCACGCACACCACGGTCAACGGTGCCGACCTCGAGGTCACGGGCAGCGGTGACAACCTGATGGTCAACGGCGCGACCGTCATCTGCGGCGGCGTCCAGACCGCCAACGCCACCGTGTACCTGATCGACACGGTGCTGATGCCGCCCGCGAGCTAGGGGCCGGGAAGAGCGAGAGGGCCGTCGGTGCATGCACCGGCGGCCCTCTCGTCTGCGCTCGCGCAGCCTCAGCCGCCCACACGGATGGCGACGATGCCGGCCACCGCCACCACCGTGGCGATCGCCCGCCACAGCTTGAACGGCTCACGGAAGACCAGGTACCCGATCACCCCGGCCACGAGCACCCCCGACTCGCGCAGCGCGGAGACGACGGCGAGCGGCGCTTGGGACTGCGCCCACAGCACGATCGTGTACGCCACCAGTGAGACCACCCCACCGGTGATGCCGAGGCCGGCATGCGAGCGCAGGCCGGTGACGAATCGCCGGCGGTCGCGGGAGAGCACGAGGCACAGCACGGGCAGCGCGGCCCCCTGCAGCAGGAACAGCCAGGACGCATAGCTGAGCGGAGCGCCCGAGGCGCGCACGCCGACGCCGTCGAGCACCGAGTAGACCGTGACGGTGGCACCGACGGCGAGGATGAGCAGCGTGCTGCGCCGGTCATGAGAGCCGTCACGGCTCCACGACAGCGCGAACAGGGCGAACACCACGACGGCCACTCCGGCCAGCTGCAGGGGTGCCAGCGACTCGCCCAGCAGCGTGGTCGAGGCCGCCGTGATCCCGAGCACCGCGATTCCACGCGTGAGCGGATACGCCCGGCCGAACTCGGTACGGGCGTAGGCCGCCATCAGCAGGATCAGGTACGCGGACTGCACGACGGCGGATGCCGCGAGGTACGGCCACGCCGCGGGTGCGACCGGCGGCAGCACGAGGCATCCGATCGCGCCCGCGACGAAGTACACCGCACCCATCAGCGCCGAGGAGGCCAGGCGATCCGGGATCGCCTTGGCCATCGCGTTCCAGCCGCCGTGCAGGACGGCGGCGCCGAGCACCGCGATCAGGACGAGCGGAGTCACGGTCGGATGTCGCGCGCGGGCCCACCCTCACGCTCGACGACGCGGAGCAGCACGCTGTGCTCCGGCCACAGGGTCGGCATGACCACGCCCACCGAACCGAGCAGTGCGCCGGTGGCCGTCGCGCCGGTGCTCCACCAGGCCGGCAGGTCACTGTCCTCGGGCTGCACGCCCACGCGCACCGGCTCGACCGTGTAGCTGCGCTGCGGGTCGAGGCCCGGCAGCCGCACCCGTCCCGCGTTCGCGAGCGGCGAGCGGGTGTGCGCCACGAACGCATACACCGCGTCCGAGCGGTCGGTCGCGACGACCCCGTGCAGCGAGATGGAGTCGTCGGGGTGGTCGAGTCGCACCAGGTCTCCCCCGTGCAGCAGCTCGCGCAGCTCGCGATGCAGGCCGATCCAGGCACCGAGCTCGGCGAGCTCAGCCGCCGTGGAGGTACGCAGGTCCCACTCGACGCCGAGGTGCCCGAACAGCGCCGTCGTGGCGCGGAACGACAGCGCGTGTGTGCGGCCCGTCGTGTGTGAGGACTCCGACGCGATGTGCATGCCCATCAGCTCGGGCGGCACCAGCTGGCTCGTCCAGCGGTTGATCTCCTGGCGATCGAGAGGATCGTTGTTGTCCGAGACCCAGATCCGGTCCGTCCGATCGAGGGCCCCGAGATCGACGCGTCCACCACCCGAGGAGCATGACTCGATCTCCAGGCCGGGGTACTTCGCCTTGAGCTCGTCGACGAGTCGGTAGAAGGCGAGGGTCTGCCCGTGCACGCCCGGGCGCTGCGCCGCGCCCGACCCGGCATCCACCAGATCGCGGTTGTGGTCCCACTTCAGGTACGCGATGTCGTACTCATCGAGCAGCGCCACGAGGGCATCGCGGATGTGGGCGTAGCAGTCCGGGTTGCCGAGATCCAGCACCTGCTGATTGCGCGCCTCCACCGGGAGCCGGTCGCGTGCAGACATGATCCACTCCGGATGCTGCCGCGCGAGGTCGGAATCGACGTTGATCATCTCCGGCTCGACCCACAGCCCGAACTCCATATCCAGCCCGCGCACGTGATCGATGAGCGGTCCGAGGCCGTGCGGCCAGACATCGGGTGACACGGTCCAGTCGCCCAATCCGGCGCGGTCGTTGCGGCGCCCGCCGAACCATCCGTCATCCAACACGAAGCGCTCGATGCCGACGCCCGCCGCGAGATCGGCCAGCTCGACGAGGGTGTCGAAGTCGTGGTCGAAGTACACCGCCTCCCAGACGTTGAGCGTGATCGGGCGCACCGTCGACGGATGCTGCGGACGTGCGCGCAGCATGCGGTGCGTACGCTGCGCCGCGGCATCCAGGCCATCGCCGTAGAACCCGTACACCCACGGGCTGCGGTACGTCTCCCCCTGCGCCAGCCGCAGTTCTCCCGGCAGCAGCAGTTCACCGCCGCCGAGAAGTTGACGACCGGACAGCGCCCGCTCGAGCTGGTGCACGTGGTTGCCCGACCACGCGGTGTGGATGCCCCAGACCTCTCCTCCGGCGAAGCCGAACCCGGGCGTGCCGGCCGAGAGGATGGTGGCGGCGTCGAGGCCGGTGCGGCCGCGACGCCCCTCCCGCCGGTGCGTCCCCACCGTCATCCGGTGGCGCTGTGGCGCCCGCTCACGCCCCCAGCGTCCGGCGAAGTCCAGCACCTCGTCGGCCTGCAGCGGCGTCGGCAGGCACAGCAGCATCTCGTCGAGCTGGTACGGCTCCTCGGCGAGGTTCTCCATCTCGGCGCGCATGCGCACGACGCCGGCGGGATCGAGTTCGATCGTCACCTCGAGTCCCAATTGCGTCACGGCGTCCGTCGCGGCCACCACAACCACCGCGGCCCCGCTGTTGATCACGCGGGCGTCGTCTTCACCGATCTGCCGTTCGTTGATCGCCACCGAGGTGACGGTGAACGACGGCGACCACGCGGTCCCCGCGCGCGAGCCGCTGATCCCGGGGTGCCCGAGCCAGCCGCGCGTGTGCTCGGGCAGCACGGAGACCGGCACCGGCACGTCCGCCTCGCTCGCCCCGATCGGTGCGACCGCGGTGGCGAGGAGACTCGTGTATTCATCGGCCCCGACGTCGCCGAGATCGGCTCCCCAGTGGGCGATCACCGGCAGTCGGCCACCCGAGAAGTCGAGAACGACAGCCACGCCGCTGCTTCGCAATATGACGCCCAGGTCAGGGAAGTCGGTCATCGGAGGTTCCTCTCACGGAGTCTGATCGGTAGTGTTTGCGTTGCCATGAAGTCTGCGTCGAGCGTCCCCGTCCGAGCGTCGATCAACGACGTCGCCGCGCACGCCGGGGTCTCGGCCCAGACGGTCTCCAGGGTGGCGAACAATCAGCAGAACGTGCGACCGTCCACGCGCGAACGTGTGCTCGCGTCGATGCGCGAACTCGGGTACCGCCCGAACAGCGCCGCGCGCAATCTCAAGTCGGGCCGATTCCGCAGCATCGGATTCGTGACGTTCAACCTGGCCACCTTCGGCAATGAACGCACGCTCGACGCGATCGCCGAAGCATCCGAGGCGGCGGGCTACACGACCACTCTGCTGCCCGTCACCGATCCCACGCAACTCGACGTCGTCGGTGCGTTCGGCCGGCTCGAGGAGCAGGCAGTCGACGGCATCATCCTGGTCATGTCCGCCGAGGTCGGCGCCCTCGATGACCTCACGATGACTGCGGGACTGCCACTGGTCATCGTCGATTCCGACGCGCATCTGCCCTACACCGTGGTCGACACCGACCAGGAACAGGGCGCCCGGCTGGCGCTGCAGCATCTGTTCGATCTCGGCCACCGCGACATCGTGCATATCTCCGGCCCCGAGATCTCCTACTCGGCACAGCGCCGCGCCGAGGCATACCGACGGATGATGGACGAACACGGCCTGCCCGGTCGACCCATCCTGGTCGGCGATTGGTCCGCGGCTTCGGGTGTCGAGCTCGGCGAGCACATCCTGCGCGAGGAGCGACTCCCCACGGCCATCTTCGCGGGAAACGACCAGATGGCGCTCGGCGCGATGCACGCGATCCACGACAGCGGGCTGCGGATCCCCGAAGACATCAGCGTGGTCGGATTCGACGATGCGGACGGCGCGGCCACCTTCTGGCCGTCCCTGACCACGGTGCACCAGAACCTCGACGAGGTCGGGCGCCTGGCGACGACCGTGCTGCTGTCGATCATCAACGGTCAGCCGGACGCGAAGCAGAAGTTCCTGGTGCCCACGCGTCTGGTCGTGCGCGACAGCACGGGGCCGGCGCGCGTTCCCTGACCGCCGCTCCCCCGCTGTGCGCACCGGCCGCCGAGCCGGGTGCGTCATCGCGTCACACCTCGTCCGGACCGAGATCGGGCTGCGCCGCGAAGGTCGCCTCGGCGATCGGCAGACCCGAGATCTCCAGGACGATGATCTCGTTCTCGCCCGCTCGCACGACAGGGCTCGGCACGTAGAGGGTGCGCTGCGGCCCGCGGCTCCAGTGCCGCCCCAGGTGGAACCCGTTGATCCACACCACGCCGGCGCCCCAGGCGCCGATCTCGAGGTGCAGGTCGCTCGGTTCACCGACGGTGAAGCGCCCGGACGCGAACGCCGGCCCGGCGACCGGGGATCCCTCGGGGATCACCGCCTCCGGACGCGCCAGCGCCTCGCGGACGAGACTCAGGTCGAGGTCCACGGGACCGGCTCGCCACCCGCGCAGGGGCCGACCGTCCAGTGTCGCCGAACCGATGAGGCCCTTCGCCTCGCCCAGCCGCGGGCCGTAGTTGACACCACCGAGGTGCTCGACGAGGAGGCAGAGCTCGCCCCCGTCCGACGGCGGCAGGACGATCACGCGTTCCCCGTGCTCGCGGTCGATCATCCCGACCCGCACGCCGTCCACGAACACATGTGCCCGGTCGCGCACCTCGGCGAAGGCGAGCAGGCCGCCGTGCGCGATGGTCGTGGCGTAGTGCGAGAATCCGCGCGGCAGGCCGAAAGCCGAGGCATCCGGAAGCAGGTCGAACTCCTGTGTACGGAGGAGGTCGACGCCGGCCAGCGGCACGGCGCGGTCCAGGCTCGTGGAGAACACCGGCGTCGCGGCGCGCTCGGCAGGGCGTTCCTCGGGCACCGGTGCGTACTTCGCGATGACATCCCGGAATCGCCAGTACTTCTCGGTGGGGGTGCCGTCCTCGGCGAGCGGGGCGTCGTAGTCGTAGGTGGTCGCGATCGGGCGGTAGATGCCCTTGTCGTTCGCGCCGGAGGTGAAACCGAAGTTGGTGCCGCCGTGGAACATGTAGATGTTCACCGAGGCACCCGCTGCCAAGAGCGCGTCGAGCGACTCGGCGGCGTCGTCGGCCGAGGTCGTGTGGTGCGGCTCGCCCCAGCTGTCGAACCAGCCGCACCAGAACTCCGAGCACATCAGCGGCCCGGTGGGCTGGTTGCGGCGCAGCAGCGCGAGGCGCTCGTCGACACGCGAGCCGAAGGACCCTGTGCGGTGCAGCTCGTCGAGGCTACCGTCGCGGAGCATCGTGCCCAGCGGCTGATCGACGCTGGTCAGCGGCACCGTGATGCCGGCGCGGTGCGTCAGCGCGACGAGGGTGCGCAGATAGTCGGCATCGGAACCGTAGGCGCCGTACTCGTTCTCGATCTGCACGAGGATCACCGGGCCGCCCAGGTCGATCTGACGTGGGGCCACGATGGCATAGACGGACTCGAGATACTCCTCGACCGCGGCGAGGTAGGCCGGGTCGCTGGAGCGGAGTTTCAGCGACTGGTCCGTGAGGAGCCAGGCAGGCAGGCCGCCATCGGTCCACTCTGCGCAGATGTAGGGTCCCGGGCGCACGATGGCGTGCATGCCCTCGGCCTCGACCAGATCGAGAAAGCGCGCGAGATCGAGCTGCGGGGTTGTGAGGAACTCTCCGCGGGAGGGCGCGTGCTCGTTCCACGGCACGTAGGTCTCGATGGTGTTCAAGCCCATGAGCTTGGCTTTGCGGATACGGTCCGCCCACAGCTCGGGGTGCACCCGGAAGTAGTGCAGCGCGCCGGCGAGCACGCGGAACGGCTCTCCGTCGAGGAGGAAGTCGGCGGCGCCGATGGTGAACCTGGGCATGAGCATCCTGGTCTGTCGGTAAGAGAAGGAGGAAAGAGCGCGGGGCCCGCGAATCGCGAGCCCCGCGTCCTGTGAGCTGCTGACTACTTGTTGACCGAGAAGCCCTGCTCGTTGCCGTAGGCGACCATGTCGTCCTGCCACGCGAGGAGGCCGTCTGCCAGGCTGGTGCCGTCGGCCATCGCCTTGCCTGCGGTGTCACCGAAGATGTTGTTGGCGTAGCCCTGGAACGGGAGATACTGCCACCCGGCGAGTACGTTCTCGGCAGAGGTCTTGCCCTCCTGGTTGGCCTTCTGACCGCCATATGCCTCGAACTCGCGGTCGAGCCACTCGGGGTCGTCCATGATCTCCGTGGTGGCGGGGAAGCCACTCGCGTTCTGCAGATCGCGGCCGCCACCGGTCGCCATGAACTGCAGGAGGCCTGCGGCGAGCGCCTTGTTCGTGCTCTGCTCGCTCACCGCGAGTCCGCTGCCGCCGTTCATCGCGGAGGCCGGCTTCCCGTCCCACGAGGGGAGCTGGGCGACGCGCCAGTTGCCGTGGCTGTTGTCATCCATGCCGCCGATCATCCAGCCGCCCATCATCAGTGTGCCGAGCTTGCCCTGCTGCAGAGCCTTGGTCCACTCGTCGCCCCAGGTCGACAGCGTGGAGAGCTGGTCCTTCTCGAGGAGACCGCTCCACAGGTCGGTGAACTTCGTGCTGCCCTCGTCCGCGAGGTCGATCGTGACCGCGTCACCGTCGATCTGGAACGGCTGACCGCCCGATGCCCAGATCATGCTCGTGATGAAGCCCGCGTCGCCCTGGTTGGCGATGTACGCCTCGGGGTCGTAGGTGTGGATGGCCGCCGCAGCCGCCGCGTACTCGTCCCACGTCTTGGGCACCTCGGTGACACCGGCAGCGTCGAACAGCTCCTTGTTGTAGATCAGGACCATGGGTCCGGAGTCCCCGGGGATGCCGAGCTGCTTCCCGTCGAACTGCATGCCTTCCCACGCGGATGGAATGAAGTCGCCGGCCGCTTCTTCGTTGAAGCCCCAGCCACTCATGTCCGCCAGCGCGTCGCCCATGGCGAGCTGCGGCACGGTCTGGTACTCGACCGGGATGATGTCCGGGGCGCCAGTGCCGGCCTTGACGGCGTTCTGCACCTTGGTGACCACGGCGTCGGGGTCGTCCATCTTGACAACCTCGACCTTGACCTTCGGGTTCTCCTTGGTGAAGGCATCCGCCATGTCCTGCGTGGAGTCGCTCCAGGTCCACCACGTCAGCGTGCCGCCCTTTTCGAGCGCGGCGTCGATGTCGGCCTGAGTGCCGCCTGCGGCAGCTCCGTCGCCGCCGTCGGCCGGGGTGGAGGAGCAGGCTGCGAGCGTGCCCAGGAGAAGCGCGCTGGCGCCGAGAGCGGCGACCAGCCGGGTCTTGCTGTGGGAGTACTTCATTGTCTTTCCTTTCGCGATGTGAGTGTGATGCAGGGGTCTGAAGTGTCGGATGTCTACTTCACGCTTCCGGCGGTGAGACCGGACTGCCAGTAGCGCTGCAGGTAGAGGAATGCGCCTGCGATGGGGATGACGGTGAGCAGTGCACCCGTGATGACCAGGTTCGGGATGGCGGCGCCACCGATCGAGGTGGCCTGCGACGCCCATTGGTTCAGGCCGACCGGCAGCGGATACAGCAACGGATCGCTCAACATGATCAGCGGAAGGAAGTAGTTGTTCCACGTGGCCACGAGCGAGAACATGAGAACGGTGATGACCGCCGGCATGAGCTGGCGGAACGCGATCGAGAAGAAGATCCGCACCTCGCTCGCGCCGTCGATGCGAGCCGCCTCGAGGATCTCGTCCGGCACCGCCTCGGCCGCGTACACCCAGATCAGGTAGAGACCGAACGCACTCACCATCGACGGGATGATCACGGCCGCGGGCGTGTTCGTCAGCTTCATGCTGCTGAACAGCAGGAACTGCGGGACCGCCAGAGCGGAGCCGGGAATCGCGATCGCGCCCAAGATGATCGCGAAGACAGCCCTGCGGCCCGGGAAGCGATACTTCGCGAGTCCATAGCCGGCCAGCGTCGCCAGGAGGGCGGCCCCGCCGCCGCCGACGATGACGTAGAAGATCGTGTTGCCGAACCAGCGGAGGAAGATCCCGTCGTTGTACGTGAACACCTGCACGATGTTGTCGAACAAGGCGAAGTCGCCCGAGAACCACAGCGCGAACGAGTTGTACAGCTGGTCCTTCGACTTGCTCGCGTTGACGACGAGCCAGAACAGCGGAAGCAGGCAGTACAGCAGCATCGCGACCATCAGGAGGGTGACGGGCACGGATGCCGGCCGGTGCCGCGATCCGCCGCGCTTGCGCTTGCGGTCGACCGGAGCGACCTGCGCGCTGGCGAGTCGGCTGGGCGAACGGCGACGGCCCGTGACGATCGTTTCGGTGCTCATGCCGTCTCCTCCAGCTGGGGCGCGTTGCGGTTCTTCCGTCGGAAGATGCCTTCGGGGTTCTGCGCGATGAACGCGACGATCATCGTGAGGATGCCGGAGAGGATGGCGATCGCCGCCGCGTAGTTGAACATCGAGCCGGAGAACGAGAGGTTGAAGGCGTAGATGTTCGGCGTGAAGTAGCTCGAGATCTGGTTGGGCACGAGCGAGCGCAGCATCTGCGGCTCGTTGAAGAGCTGGAAGCTGCCGATGATCGAGAACAGGGTGGCGATGATCATCGCCCCGCGGATGCCGGGGAGCTTGATGCTGAAGATCGTGCGGAATGTGCCCGCGCCATCGATCTCGGCGGCCTCGTAGAGCTCGTGCGGAATCGCCTTCAGGCCCGCGTAGAAGACGAGCATGTTGTACCCGACGAACTCCCACGTGACGATGTTGCCGATCGACGCCATGATCCAGCTGTTGGACAGCGGATCGGGGAGAGTGATGCCGAAGAAGTCGTTGAGGTCGGCGACGAGCCCGAACTGGGAGCCGTACATGTAGCCCCAGATCATCACCGCGACGACGCCGGGAACGGCGTAGGGCAGGAAGATCGAGAGCCGGAACAGCGGCACCCAGCGCAGCCGCGCGCTGTCCAGGGCGAGCGCCGCAAAGAGGGCGATACCGAGCATGATCGGCACCTGGACGAAGAGGAAGCCGGTGACGCGGCCCAGCGCCTCCCAGAACTTCGGATCGGCGAACGCCTTGACGTAGTTCTCGAAGCCGACGAAGGATGTGCCGCCGACCAGGGTCTCCCGGAACAGACTCAGGTAGATCGCGTAGATCAGCGGCGCGATCAGCACGAGTGTGAAGACGGCCATGAACGGGCCGACGAAGATCCATCCGGCCCAGTCGCGACGACGCCGCCGCCGCTTCGGCGCGGCGATGGATGCCGTAGATCGCGCGGACGAAACGGATACTGCAGTGCTGCTCATCGGATGCACCGACCGCACACCACTCGGGTGTCTTGCGCGGTTTCCTGCCTCATAACGACGTCACTTCCTCGTGAATGTTTGCGTTCACATCGGAGTATACGACAGAATGATGTTTACGCAAACACAAGTTTCGTTTGCTTTTCAAGGCGAAGGAGCCAGCGCATGATCTCGACGATTCACGTCGTGTTCAAGACACACCTCGACATCGGATTCACCGATCTCGCGGCCAACGTGACCGACCGATATCTGAGCTCGTACCTCCCCCGCGCGATCGAGCTCTCCGAAGAGCTGGAGCGCCGTGGCGGCCCCGCCCGCTTCGTGTGGACCACCGGCTCCTGGCTCATCCAGGAGGCACTCCGAGTGGGCAGCCCGGACGAGCGCGCCCGGCTCGAGGACGCCATCCGCGCGGGCCGCGTCCGCTGGCACGGCCTCCCGATGACCCTGCACACCGAGGTGATGGATCGCCCCCTCCTCGACTACGGCATCTCGATCGCGCGGCGGCTCGACGAGCGCTTCGGCACGCACACCGTCGCCGCCAAGATGACCGATGTCCCCGGCCACACGGTCGGGCTCGTCCCCGCTCTGGCCGCCGCGGGAATCGACTACCTGCACCTCGGCGTGAACGGGGCCTCCGCGGTCCCCGACGTGCCCGAGTTCTTCCGCTGGCAGGCGCCGGACGGCAGCGAGGTCGTCGTCAACTACGCGCAGGGATACGGCGCCGAAGCCCTCGAGCTGGCGATCGCTCCGGGCGGCGCCGACGCGATGCACCTCGCACACACCGGCGACAACCTCGGCCCGCAGAGCGCCGAAGAGGTCGAAGCGCTCTTCGCCGACCTCGCCGCCGCCTACCCGGGGGCGCGCATCGTCGCCTCGACGCTCGACGACTTCGCCGCCAGCGTGCTCGCCGTCCGCGACGCCCTGCCCGTACTGACCGACGAGATCGGCGACTCCTGGATCCACGGGGTGGGCAGCGACCCGCTGTTGACCGCGCAGCTGAAGAGCCTGCTGGCACTGCGCCGCGAGTGGATCGATTCCGGTGCACTCGCTCCCGGAAGCGCCGAGGACGAAGGGCTCGGTGACGCCCTCCTGCTCATCGCCGAGCACACCTGGGGACAGGATCTGAAGACCTGGCTGCCGGACTACGTGAACTACACGAAGGCCGACTTCACCGCAGCCCGCGCGCGCGATGTCATCGACCCGTCGATCAACGGCCCGGAGATGGACGTCTACGCCTGGGCGTACACCGAGCACCCCCGCGAGGAGGGACTGAGCTACTCGGCGTTCGAGGCCTCCTGGGCCGAACAGCGCAGCTATGTCGAGCGTGCGATCGCGGCACTCTCCCCCGAGCGCGCGCGGATCGCGACCGCCGCGCTGGCCGAGCTCACGCCGCCACGGGAGACGCCGACGGATGCCGCATCCATCGCCCTCGATCCCACCGAGGAGCACGCGGTCCTGGGTTGGCGCGTGCGCTTCGGCGACGACGGCGCGCTCGTCGCGCTCGTCGACCTGACCGGCGCCGACTGGGCGGACGACGACCACCGTCTCGGCGCCTTCCGGTACCAGACCTTCGATGAGCGCGACGAGGCCCTCTGGGTGGCGCAGTACTGCCGCCGCATCGAGGAGACCGGCATGTGGGCGATCCCCGATCAGTCCAAGCCGGGCCTGGCCATCGCCGACACCCAACCGGCGCAGGTGTTCGCCCCGCGCGTGCTCTCGCTGACGCGCAGCGACCGCACCGACGGCGTGGCGCTGACGCTCGACCTGGCCATGCCGGGTCCCGCGAGCGAACTGTGGGGTGCACCCCGCCGCGTGCGGGTCGAGTACCTGTTCACCGCGGAGGGTCGCATCGAGATCACGCTCGACGTGCTCGAGCGCACGGCATCCCGTCTCCCCGAAGCCACCTGGTTCGCGTTCCGCCCGCGCGTCGGCGCAGGAGCGTGGCGTCTGGACAAGCTCGGCGCCCAGGTCGACCCGCAGCACGTCGTGCGCAACGGCAACCGGAGCCTGCACGCCGTGTCCGCCGTGTCGCACACGGCCGACCGTCGCTTCGCCCTCCGTACGCTCGACGCCCCGCTCGTGGCCGTCGGCATGCCGCAGCTCTTCCGGTTCGAGAACGCCGTCGCTCAGCCCGACGACGGCCTGTATGTGAACCTGCACAACAATATGTGGGGCACCAACTTCCGGATGTGGTTCGACGACGACGTCCGGTACCGCTTCACGCTCGAGCTCGTCTGAACCCCCGAAAGAACCCGATGAACACCTCCGCCCTTGTCACCAGCCCGCCCGTCGTCATGGCGCCGCGATCCGACGGATTCGAACTCGTCTGGGGCGTCGGACGCCTCAGCCGAGGATGGCTGGAGTGGGAACACGACGGCGAGCGCGGTGTCGTCAGCGCAGACGCGTTCGGCATGGTCCCGCAGGACGACCGCGTCCTGCGCGTGCGCCTCTCCGGCCTGCAGCCGGGCGCCGACCTCGTCGTACGCGCGGTGACCGAGGCGATCGCCGGCGACACCGAGCGCCACGAGAGCGCCTGGAAGCCCGTGCGCACACTCGATGCCGCGGCATCCTCCGCGCACATCGCGGTGTGGAACGACACCCACGAGCGCGCCGACACGCTGCGGGCGCTGCACGAGGTCACTCCGGGGGTGGACCTGCTGGTCTGGAACGGGGATCTCTGCAACGACTGGAAGGACCCGGGGTCGTTCACCACCACCGTCCTGAGTCCCGAAGGGCTGGACATCAGCGCCGGCCGGCCGCTGTCGATCGTGATCGGCAACCACGACGTGCGCGGCACGTGGGCCTATCAGCTCGAGGACTTCGTCGCGACGCCCGACGGGCGCCCCTACTCGGCCGGACGCGTCGGACCGGTCGCCTTCGTCATCCTGAACACCGGGGAGGACAAGCCCGATGCGCACCCCACCTTCGAAGGTCGCGTCGCGTTCGAACAGCTCCGTGCCGAGCAGGCCGCCTGGCTGCACGAGGCACTCGCGCGGCCCGAGATGCGCGATGCGCCGTACCGCCTGGTGTTCTGTCACATCCCGCTGCGCTGGACCGATGAGACCGTCGTGGACTACGACGACGGCGGCTATGACTGGTTCAGCCGGATGAGCCGGGATGCGTGGCACGACGCGCTCGTGGAGTGGGGCGCGCAGATCATCGTCTCGGGGCACACGCACGAGGCGGTCCTCCTGGAGGCGACCGACGAGTTCCCGTACGTGCAGCTCATCGGCGGCGGGCCGGACCGCGCGACCACCTCGGCGGAGGCGGCCACCTGGACCGAGATCGAGGCCGACGGCGCTGAGCTGGTGCTGACCACACGCGATCTGGACGGCGGGCTGGTGTTCGACACCCGCCTGCACCCCATCGCCGGCTGAGGCTCGCCGCTCAGGCGACGGCGCCGGTCTCCCGACGCTCACCATGCGCGCCTCGAGCGCAGCGGGCGGTCCTGACCGCGTGTCGCGAAAGAGGCTCTGCACGCCGGTAGGCTGGAACCATCGGGCCTGTAGCTCAGTCGGTAGAGCATCGGACTTTTAATCCGCGGGTCGAGGGTTCGAGCCCCTCCGGGCCCACCATCAGCATCCGCGGCGGATAGCGTCGGCGTCATGAACATCGAACTGCAGTACTTCGATGGCTGCCCGAGCTGGAAGCCGGCGCGGGAGCGTCTCACCCAGCTCGCGGCCGAGCATCCTGATCTCGCCGTCACGACGCGTCCGGTGCGCGATCCCGACGAGGCCGAGCAGATCGGCTTCCACGGGTCGCCCAGCATCCTCCTCGACGGCGTCGACCTCTTCGCCGACCCGGAGACCGCTGCGGGCTTCGGGTGCCGGCTCTATCGCACTCCGGACGGGCCCGCCGGCTCGCCTACGCTGGAGCAGCTGAGAGCCGCGATCGTCGGGGTCTGAGTCAGAGGTCGGTGCGGGCGGTGCGCCGCGCTTCGGCAGACAACTCCGCACCCCGGCGGTCCAGGAACGCCTCGAGCCGTTCCTGGTCGACGCGGCCGATCTCCCGCAGCGCCACACCCACGGAGGTCTGCACGAAGCGCTCCGGATCGGCTGCGAGCAGTTCGCACAGCGCGACCGGGTCATCGAGGTCGCCGGACCGGATGATCCAGAACGCCGCCGTGATGGCCGCACGGCGGTGCCACAGGTTCTCGGAGCGGGCCAGCTCGAACAGCACGTCGCGCGGATGATCGAGCAGGTACCCGCCGACGACGCGCGGCGCGGAGCGGTCGATGAAGTCCCAGGTGTCGATGTAGTCGAGTCGCCGCATCCACAGGTCGTAGAGGGCGCGTCGCTCCTCCGGTGTGATGCCGCGGCGTCGCGCCTTGAAGTCGAGGATGCTGACTCCCGCCATCCGCTCCTCGTAGCAGTCCGATTGCAGCAGCAGGTCGACCTCGTCCAGCGGCATCGCGGTGTGCGCCTTCGCCAGGTCGAACAGCGCACCCATCCGCACCCCGCGCACCTCGGTCGCCGGGTCGGTCATGCGCTTGCGGATCTTGTCCTGTTCCGCAGCGGAGGCCAGCGAGGCGAGTGCCTCGGCCAGTTCCGCCGCGGTGGACTCAGACACCGGAGTCGACGAGCTCCGCACCGGCGTGCGCGAGTTCGGCGAGCGTAGCCGCGCTGGAGGCCTCCGCCACACCGGCGATCAAGTCGGTGAAGACACGCACGTGCCGACCGTGGTCGATGGCGTCGAACGCGGAGGCTCGCACGCAGTAGTCGGTCGCCAGCCCCACGACATCCACATCGATCACCCCGTGCGCCTCGAGCAGCTGCGCGACCGTCTCGCCCTCGTCGGTGACGCCCTCGAAGAGCGAGTAGGCGGGCACGCCCTGCCCCTTCTTGAGGTGGTGGGTGATCGCGGTCATATCCAGTCCGGGGTCGTACTCGGCTCCCGCCGTCCCCGCCACGCAGTGCACCGGCCAGGTGTCGACGAAGTCGGGCTCACCGGCGGCGAAGTGTCCCCCGTTGTCGCCGTCGGCATCGTGCCAGTCGCGCGAGGCGACGATCAGCGCGTACTCGGCGGCGTGCGCGCCGAGGTACCGGGTGATCCCCTCGGCGACGGCATCGCCACCGGCCACGCCGAGCGCACCGCCTTCGGTGAAGTCGTTCTGGACGTCGACGATGAACAGCGCCTTGGTCATTCTTCGAGGGTACGCCGGTAGTCCGCCCGGGTCATCGCCGGATCGGCTGCGGCATCCGTCGCCGCGTCGCCCTCGGTCGACGGCTCGGCCACGGCGGGCGCGGCATCCGTCCTCTCCGGACCCCGGCGCCACAGCTTGGATGGCCACCAGATCGCCGGGCCGATGTCGTAGGCGAGTGCCGGCACGAGCAGCGAGCGGACGATGAAGGTGTCCAACAGGACGCCGAACGCGACGATGAAGGCGATCTGTGCGAGGAACAGGATCGGAATCACGCCAAGCGCCGCGAAGGTGGCTGCCAGCACGAGTCCGGCCGAGGTGATCACACCGCCGGTGGAGACCAGCCCGCGCAGGATGCCGCGACGGGTGCCGTGCACGAGCGCTTCCTCTCGCACTCGTGACATCAGGAAGATGTTGTAGTCCACCCCGAGCGCCACGAGGAACACGAACCCGTAGAGGGGCACCGCGGGATCTGCTCCGGGGAAGTGGAACACGTGGTTGAACACGAGCGCACTCACTCCGAGGGCGGCACCGAACGAGATCACGGTGCTGACGATCAGCAGGATCGGCGCGACGATCGATCGCAGCAACAGCATCAGGATGCCGAGGATGACGAGCAGGATCACCGGAATGATCAACGTCCGGTCGCGGATCGAGGTGTCGTTGGTGTCGATGTCCGTCGCGGTGACGCCACCGACGAGCGCGGCTCCGGAGCCCAGTTCCTCGTCGAGGCTCGCGCGCAGGTCGCGGACGGTGTCCTCGGCGGCCACGGAATCCGCGGTGTCGGTCAACGTGCCCACGAGCAGCACATCCCCATCGACGATCGTCGGTTCTGGCGCCTCCCCACCGGGCGGCCCGGGCGCCGTGAACACCGGCTCGCCGTCTTCGATCGCCACCGATGCTTGGCCGGTCGGAGAATCGTCCGAGATCACCGCTACCGATTCCACACCGTCGCTCTCCTCGAGGACGCCGACGGCGTCCACGAGCTGATCATCGGCGACGATGACATAGACCGGACTCCCGGATCCGCCCGGGAAGTGCTCCGCCAGCACAGCCTGCCCGTCTCGCGCCTCGGACGCGCCCAGCACCAGATCACTCGCGGGGACGCCGTCCGCCTTCAACTGGAACACGCCCACGCACGCGGCCACGAGGACGAGTGTCGTGATGATCCACACGCGCCGGGGATGACGAGCCACCAGACGCGCCTGCTTCGCCCAGAACCCGGTGACCGGCTGAGTCAGATCGTCCGGGAGGGGGGTCGCGGGATGCTTCGGCACGAATGGCCAGAACGCCGCCTTGCCGACGAGGGCGAGAAGCGCGGGCAGGAACGTGAGCGCCGACAGCATGGCGAACACGATGCCGATGGACGCGATGGGGCCCAGCGCCCGGTTCGTGGCCAGGTCGGACAGCAGCAGGCACAGGAGTCCGGCGATGACCGTGCCGCCCGACGCGAGGATCGGCTCGAACGCACCGCGCCAGGCGCGCGTGACGCTGTTCCACTTCGTCGCGCCATCGGCGACGGCCTCCTTGAAGCGGGCCACGTACAGGAGCGCGTAGTCGGTCGCGGCTCCGATCACGAGGATGAAGAGGATGCCTTGGACCTGACCGTTCAAGACGACGATGCCCGCCTTCGCGAGCCACCATACGGTCAGGAGCGCCACGCACAGTGCGAACAGCGACGTCATCAACACGAGTACAGGCAGCAGCGGCGATCGGTAGACGATGATCAGGATGACGAACACGGCAAGCAGCGCGGTGATCAGCAGCAGTCCGTCGATCCCGAGGAAGCCGCTGACGAGGTCTGCGGTGAATCCCGCCGGACCCGTGACCCAGCCCTCCAGCCCCTCGGGCAGTTCTGCCGTCAACGTGGCCGCGATCTCCTCGACGATCTCGCGGATCTCTCCGTCGGTGGCCACAGGCACGAAGATCTGCGCCGCTTCGCCGTCGTCCGAGATCACCGGCGGTGATACATCCCCCGATACGCCGTCGATCTCGGCGATATCCGCAGAGATCGCCGTCAGCGCGGTGATCTGCTCCTCGGTCAATGCGTCATCCCCGGCGATCACGACCACGGCTGGGATGGTGTCGCCGCCGGTGAACTCGGGCAGCATCTCGTTCACCTGCGTCGCGTCGGCGCTCTGCGGCAGGAACGAGGACTGATCGTTGGTGGAGACCTCGCTCACCTTGCCGAAGTACGGCCCCCCGATCGACCCGCCGATCACCCAGAGCAGGACGAGGAGCGCGGGGATGAAGATGCGAACCCAGCGGGTGGTCGTACGTGTGCGATCGTCCTTCGGCATATCGCTAGCTTATCTAGCAATTTTCTCCAGCGCCATTCGTCCGATGCGACCTCTATCCTGGGCGGACCATGCTCTCCGCAGTTCTCGCGCTCGTCGGCGCCCTCATCTACGGATCCGCCGACTTCTTGGGTGGTCTCGCCGCCAAGCGGCTGCGCTCCATCATCGTGACCTCGGTGGCCGCCGCTTCCGGATTCGTTCTGCTCGCCTGCCTGTACCCGTTCATCGGCGGCGCCTGGAGTGCGACGGATGTCGCGTGGGGTGCGTTGTCGGGACTGTTCGGCGTCGGCGCGATCGTGCTGCTGTACGCCTGCCTGGCTATCGGCCCGATGAGCATCCTGTCGCCGCTGACGGCGGTCGTCTCGGCGATCGCGCCGATGCTGTGGGGGCTGACGGTCAACGGCGAGACGCTGTCGGGGCTGGGCTACGCCGGTCTGGCCGTTGCGCTCGTCGCGGTGGTGCTCGTCGGATTCATCCCGGGCGAGAAGGTGGTCAGACCCCGCACCAGCGGCCTTGTGATGGCCGTGGGCGCGGGTATCTGCATCGGCGGGTTCCTGATCGTCATCGACCAGACGAGCGCGCAGAGCGGGCTCGTGCCGCTCGTGGTCAACCGGGCCACCAGCACCGTCATCACGGCCGCGGTCATCGCCGTTCTCGCCGGCGTCGCCGTCCGTCGCGGTCAGGCCGCGGCATCCGTCCTCGAGGTCTCGGGCAACGGCGTCGGCGCCATGCCTTCCGGACACGCCGACCTGGAGCACGCGCAGCACCTCCCGACCACGATCACCTCGACCTTGACGCGGTCGCGCGCCTGGTGGCTCGCGATCACGTGCGGTGCGGTGGATGCGATCGCGAATGTGGCGCTGCTGCTCGCACTGCGCGCCGGCGAGCTCTCGATCGTCTCGGCCCTGACCGCGCTCTACCCGGCCGGGACGATCCTGCTGGCGGCGATCGTGCTGCGCGAGCGCATCGCCGCGGTGCAGTGGGTCGGTCTGGCGCTGGCGGTCGCGGCCGGTGTGATGCTCGCCGTCGGCTGACGGCTCACGGTTCGAGGCGGGATCAGCCTCGGGCGAAGAGCAGGATCCAGGACAGCACGAGCGCCACAGCCCCCACGCCGACCAGACCGGCCGCGAGCAGCGACGCCGCCTTGACCGCGGGAGAACCGGGCGTCAGCCGCATCCGATTCGTCCATCCGCGGCGATAGAAGATGTCGGCCATGTCCTTCTCGCCGAGCTGGTGATACTCCGCGGCAGTCAACGGCGCCTGGTTGACAGCGCCCGACTCGTCGAACCACCGGACGACGACGTGCCGGCCGGCGGCGGAGTCATCGCCGACGAGCTCGACCACTGCGCGGGTGTGCAGCCAGGTGCCGTCGAAGAGGTAGAGGATCAGCGCGACGCCGGCGAGGAGAACCCCGAGGCCGAATCCCGTCCACGCGAAGATCTCGACGACCGCGTCGACCACTTCTTCCATGTGTGAGCCACCTCAGCACCGACGACGGAGGCCCGCTGAAAAGCGGGCCTCTGTCGGTGCGGAGCCACCTAAGGGAATCGAACCCTTGACCTATTCATTACGAGTGAATCGCTCTGCCGACTGAGCTAAGGTGGCGTACTTCGCTCTCGCGTAGCACGATGATCGATCTTACAGGGTTGGGAGAGCCCTCGCGAACCGAGCTCCCCCACCCGGGCGTGTCACTCGCAGCGGACGTCGCCGTCAGGCACCGTGCCCTCCAGCAGATACGCCTCGACGGCGTTGTCCACGCAGGCGTTGCCCTTGTTGAATCCGGTGTGTCCCTCACCGACGCGGGTGATCAGGATGCCGGAGGAGAGCTGCTCGGCCAGCGACACCGACCACTCGTACGGCGTGGCGGGATCGTTCGTGGTGCCGACCACCAGGATCGGCGCGGCGCCGTCCGCGGAGATGGGTTCGCGCACTCCGGTCGGCGGATAGGGCCACTGCGCGCAGGGGTCCGGTCCCGACCAGTACGGCGCGACCGTCGGCGCCTCGGCCTTGATCTTGGCGTCGGACGCGTCCTTCTGCTCCTGGGTGGAGTCATCCGGATAGTCCATGCAGTTGTACGCACGGAACGCCTCGGTCGAGTTGTCGCTGTACGTCCCGCCCTCGCGGCCGTAGTAGAAGTCGGCGAGTTGGAAGGCGACATCCGCATCGCCCTGCAGCACGTCGCTCAGCGCCACCGTGAGGTACGGCCAGCTGTCCTGCGAGTACAGCGCGGCGATGATCGCCGTCATGAGCGAGTCCGCGCCCAGCATCCGACCGTCGGATGCCTCGATCGGCGCGCGGTCCACGCTCGCCAGCAGCGTCCCGAGGTCGGCCATCCCCTCATCGACGCTTCCGCGGAACGGGCAATCGCTCTCGGTCAGGCAGGCCGCCATGTAGGCGCGCAGCGCGGATTCGAAGCCGACCGCCTGAGTCGTGCTGACATCCAGCCCCGACACGGCCGGGTCGATCGCGCCGTCGAGCACGAGGCGCCCGACCCGCTCGGGGTAGATCTTGGCGTAGGTGGCGCCGAGGAACGTGCCGTACGAGTAGCCGAGGTAGTTGAGCTTCTTGTCGCCCAGCACGGCGCGCAACAGGTCCATGTCACGCGCGGCGTTGTCGGTCGTGATGAAGGGCAGGATGCCGTCACTGCCGGCGTCGCACGCCTGGGCGAACGCGAGGCTGTTCGCATTGAGCTCGGCCGTCCATGCATCCGATCCCCGCGGGTTCTGCGGGATGTCGAACAGGTACGCGTCCATGTCCGCGGCGTCGTAACACCGCACGGCAGTGGACTCGCCGACCCCGCGCGGGTCGAACCCGATGACGTCGTAGCGCTGCTGCAGCGCGTCGCCGACCGCGAACGACAACGAGTCGCGGATCAGTGCGACGCCACTGGCACCCGGCCCGCCGGGGTTGGTCAGCAGCGAGCCGATCACATCGCCACCGGTCGCCCGATGGCGGATGACGGACAGGTCGATGCTGCCCGATGACGGGTCCGACCAGTCCAGCGGGGCCGTCACCGTTGTGCAGTCGAAGCCGGAGCCGCAGTCGGTCCAGGTCAGCGTCTGCTCGTAGAACGGCAGCAGCTCGGCCGAGACGCCTTCCGTGTCGGGCGCCGCGCTGGCGGTCGAGGTCGGTCCCGACTCGGGGATCATCGCGTAGAGGCACCCGGACAGGGCCAGGGATGCCGCGACGAGACCTGCGACGACGGCGGAGATGCGGCGCACGCGGCGCGCTGATTCGGTTCTCACGGGATCCTCCCGCTCGCGACAGTCACGAGCATGCTTTCGAGGGCGAGGGTGGGCGCCACATTCTGTTCCAGATTGCGGCGGGTCGCGGCGATCTGATCGAGCACGGTCATGGTGCGCTGCGGCGACCAGGCCGCCGCCAGCGCACGCAGGTCGCTCTCCAGCTCACGGTTGATCAGATCCGTGTCGCGGCCGAACTGCAGCAGCACGACGTCGCGGAACATCGACTGCAGGTCGGTGAGCACCCGGTCGATGCCGTCGCGCAGGCTGCGGGTCGCGCGGCGCTTCTGCTCGTCCTCCAGGGCCGAGAGCTGCGAACGGACGGCGGGCGGCACGGCCGCGCCCTCCGCGATGCCGACCGTGCGCAGTAGCGTGGCGCGCTCGAGCTCGTCGCGCTCGGCCGTGAGCGTCTTGGCGTCCTCGGTCGCGGCCTGCACGACGCGGCCGGCGACCTCGACGGCATCGCCGACACCGCGGACGCTCAGCACCCCGCGCAACGTGTCGTCGCGGCGCGCACGGGCCGCGTCGTCCGTCGCCAGGCGCTGTGCCATGCCGATGTGACGCTGGGCGTGGCGCGCGGACTGCTCGGCGATCGCGAGGTTGACGCCGGTGCGCTGCGAGATCAGCCGGGCGACGTCGTCGACATCGGGTTCGCGCAGGCGCAGCACGCGCACCCGGGAGCGGATCGTCGGCAGCAGGTCGGCCTCGCTCGGCGCGCAGAGGATCCACACCGTGCGCTCCGGAGGCTCTTCAAGCGCCTTGAGGAGCACGTTCGAGGTGCGCTCCACCATGCGGTCGGCGTCCTCCATGATGATGACGCGGTAGCGGCCGAGCGATGGAGAGAAGTAGGAGCGCTCGACGAGGGCTCGCGCGTCCTTGATCGAGATGATCACACCCTCGGTGCGCAGCGCGGTGAGGTCGGGATGCACGCCGGCCAGCACCTGGCGCATGCCGTTCTCGTCGCCCGGCTCGGCGATCAGCGCCGCGGCGAACGCGGCGGCCAGGGTGGAGCGTCCTGATCCGGGCGGACCGGTGATCAGCCAGGCATGCGTCATCCCGGCGGGGTCTGCCGCCGCCGCTTGCAGCGTCGCGACAGCCTCGTCCTGTCCCCAGACGTCCGCCCAAGGCAGCGTCGCGACAGCATCCATGGGTTCAGCCTATCCGCGCGTTCCGACGCGCCTCACGCGGCGGGGTGCAGCGCGGCGGTGACGCGCTCGCGCACAGCTTCGGCGAGCTCGGCGGCGGGCCGGGACGCGTCCAGCACGAGGAAGCGGTCGGGTTCCGCCGCAGCCAGTGCGAGGAACTCGGCGCGCACGCGCTCGTGGAACGCCGTCTTCTCGGACTCGAGGCGGTCGAACGGCTTGTCGTCGGCGTCGAGACGTTCGCGCGCCACCGACGGATCGAGGTCCAGCAGCACCGTGACATCCGGCAGCAGCCCTCCGGTCGCCCACAGCGACAGGTCACGGACCTCGTCGCTGCCGAGCACCCGTCCGGCCCCCTGGTACGCGACGGAGGAGTCGAGGTAGCGGTCCTGGATGACCACGTCGCCCCGCTCGAGCGCGGGGCGCACGAACGTCTCGATGTGGTGCGCACGGTCGGCGGCGTAAAGGAGGGCTTCGGCGCGCGGGGCGATCTCGCCACGGTGGTGCAGCACGATGTCGCGCACGAGCACTCCCACCTCGGTGCCGCCCGGCTCGCGGGTGCGCACGACCGTGCGCCCCGCCGTGGTCAGCCACTCCTGCAGCAGCGTCGCCTGCGTCGTCTTGCCGACGCCGTCGCCGCCTTCGAACGTCACGAACAGCCCGCGCGATCCCGACTCGGGTGCGGATGCGGTCACGAGGACTTCTTCGCCGGCGCCTTGCGGGTCGTGGTGCGCTTGGCGGCCGCACGCTTGGGCGCCGGGCCCTTGGCACGCTTGTCGGCGAGCATCTGCACCGCGATCTCGAAAGTGATGTCCTCGACGGTCTGTCCGCGAGGGATCGTCACATTCGTCTCGCCGTCGGTGACATAGGCGCCGAAACGCCCGTCGCGCACGCGGATCGGCTTGCCGCTGACCGGGTCGTTCTCGAACTC
Source organism: Microbacterium sp. Root61 (assembly GCF_001427525.1). Lineage (NCBI taxonomy): Bacteria > Bacillati > Actinomycetota > Actinomycetes > Micrococcales > Microbacteriaceae > Microbacterium > Microbacterium sp. Root61. Next base: position 1,389,406 of record NZ_LMGU01000001.1, read on the forward strand.
GGCGAGCGCGCTTGAGGCACGGCGTGCGCCGTACTTCGGCAGTGCGTAGATCTCGAGCGCCTTCTCGAGGGTCACGTCGAAGATCTGCGATTCCGAATCGAGCGAGCGCGAGTCGGTGCCCTTCTTCAGGTACGGACCGTAGCGGCCGTTCTGCGCGGTGATCACTTCGCCGGACTCCGGATCGGTGCCGACCACGCGCGGCAGCGACAGCAGCTGCAGCGCGGTGTCGAGATCGACGGTGTCGACCGACATCGACTTGAAGAGCGACGCGGTGCGCGGCTTGGGCGCGGCATCCTTCTTCGCCGCCGCCTTCGTCGTGCGCTTCTTCGGCGCCTCCACGACCTCGCCGGTGGCCTCGTCGACCGCGATGGGCTCCTCCGGGAGCGTCTCCTCGATGTACGGTCCGAACCGGCCGTCCTTGACGACGATCAGCTTGCCGTTCTCGGGGTTCTCGCCCAGCACGCGGTTGCCCGCGACCGGAGCGTCGATGAGCTCGCGCGCCTTCTCCGGCGTCAGCTCGTCGGGCGCGAGATCCTCGGGGATGTTGACGCGCCGCGGTTCGGCCTCGGGCTCGGCTTCGGGGTCGACGACCTCGAGGTAGGGCCCGTACTTGCCGAAGCGCAGCGTGACGCCCTCGGAGATCGGCGTGGCGTTCAGCTCGCGCGCGTCGATCTCGCCGAGGTTGTCGACGATGTTGCGCAGGCCGACCCGGTCATCCGAGCCGTAGTAGAAGGAGCGGAGCCATTCGCCGCGCTTCTGCTCTCCGCGGGCGATCGCATCGAGGTCGTCTTCGAGCGCGGCGGTGAAGTCGTAGTCGACGAGCGTCGCGAAGTGCTCCTCGAGGAGCCGCACGACGCTGAACGCGAGCCAGCTGGGCACCAGAGCCTGACCGCGCTTGGTCACGTAGCCGCGGTCCAGGATGACGTCGATGATGCTGGCGAAGGTCGACGGGCGGCCGATGCCCTTCTCCTCCAGCGCTTTGACGAGGCTCGCCTCGGTGTAGCGCGGCTTCGGAGTCGTCGCGTGACCCTTCGGCTCGATGTCCCGCACCGCGAGCACGTCGCCGACGGCGAGAGCCGGAAGCGACTGATCGTCGGTCTTGTCGGCGTCGCCGCGCTTCTCATCGCGGCCCTCTTCGTACGCCTCGAGGAAGCCCTTGAAGGTGTAGACGGTGCCCGACGCGGTGAACTCCGCGGTGCGACCCCCGGCATCCACCGCCATGGTGACCGTCGTGGTCTCGTACTTGGCGTCCGACATCTGGCTGGCGATGGTGCGCTTCCAGATGAGGTCGTACATGCGCTGCTCGTCGCGGTCCAGCTCGGCCGAGACCGATGCGGGCGTGCGGAAGTCCTCGCCCGAGGGGCGGATCGCCTCGTGCGCCTCCTGCGCGTTCTTGGCGTTGTTGCGGTATACCCGCGGGTTCGCCGGAACCGCACGGTCGCCGTACAGCGCGACGGCCTGCGCACGCGCGGCCTGGACGGCCTGCGTGCTGAGGGCCGTCGAGTCCGTACGCATATAGGTGATGAACCCCTTCTCGTACAGTCGCTGGGCGACGCTCATCGCGTGCTTGGCGCTCATCGAGAGCTTGCGGCCGGCCTCCTGCTGCAGCGTGGAGGTCGTGAAGGGCGCCTTCGGGCTGCGAGTGCCGGGCTTGGATTCGAGCGCCGTGATGGATGCCTCGCCGGAGGCCTCGATCGCTGTTGCGAGTTCACGGGCCTCGGCCTCGGAGAGGACGAGCACGGCCTTCTTCAGCTGACCGCGGTCGTCGAAGTCGGTGCCGCGGGCCAAAGCTGCGCCATCCACCCGCGCCAGGCGCGTGGAGAACGAGTCGGATTCCTTGACGGCGAGCGCCTCGACATCCCAGTACGACGCGGAGACGAACGCCATGCGCTCGCGCTCCCGCTCGACGACCATGCGCGTCGCGGCGGACTGCACGCGGCCGGCGCTGAGCGCCGCGCCCTCGCGACCGCTGCCGACCTTGCGCCACAGCACGGGCGAGACGTCCCAGCCGTACAGGCGGTCCAGGACGCGGCGGGTCTCCTGCGCGTCGACCAGGGCCAGATCAAGCTCGCGCGTGTTCTCGGCGGCGGCGCGGATCGCGTCCTTGGTGATCTCGTGGAAGACCATGCGCTTGACCGGAACCTTGGGCTTGAGCACCTCGAGCAGGTGCCACGCGATGGCCTCGCCTTCGCGGTCCTCATCAGTCGCGAGCAGGACTTCGTCCGCATCCTTCACGGCGCGCTTCAGCTCGGCGACCGTTTTGGTCTTGCGGTCGTTGACGACGTAGTACGGGTCGAAGTCGTTGTCGACGTCGATCGAGTACTTGCCGTAGGACGCCTTCTTGTCGGCCGGGATGTCCTTCTTACTGGCGAGATCACGGATGTGCCCGACGGAGCTCAGCACCTCATAGCCGTCGCCGAGGTAGCCCTGGATGGACTTCATCTTCGTCGGAGACTCGACGATGACGAGCTTCTTGCCCTGCGGTTCCTTTGGCACTGAGCGTCCTTTCTTCGATGCACACCATACACACCGGATGCTGTGAGGAGCGCACCCGGTCTTCTCAGGGTGGCGGTCCCGCGCGCGCCGCGGCGGCGGCGGGGAGCCTCCCGAAGTCCGCTCCGACCACGACCGTGGCGACCAGTCCGTCCAGCTCGCATCGCTGCACCGTGACCCCCGCGGCAACGGCCACCTGGGTCGCGCGCTCGCACGGGATACCGGAGACGGCACCGGATGCCGCATCCGCCGCCGCGAGGGCCGCCGCGTCGGCCGCACCCGCGAGGTGCTGGCCGAACGCGGACGCCGTGCCGGCGGCGACGAGGCCCACCGCGAGGCTCGCGGTGCAGGCCACAACCCCGAGGGCGATCAAGGTGCCCGACATCACCGACCGCCGTCGAGGGCGCAGGAGGTGGCCGAGAGCACACCGACCGGCAGGCGCGGCGTAGCGGACGCCGTGACGCACACGAGGTCGGCCCGGTACTGGACCGATGTGCTCGCCCCGACCGCCGCGCCGACGGCATCGACGCGCGCCTCGGCTTCGCCCCGCGCCGCGAGCCGTGCCGCGTCGGCCGCGACATCCTGCAGACGCACCTGCGTTGCACAGGTGAGGAGGGCGCCCGCACCGAGCATGAGTACGACCGCGATCGCGGGGAGGGCGATCGCGAACTCGGCGACGACCGAACCGCGGTCATCCCGGCCCGTGCGCGGGCCGTGCCGCCGCCGCTCCGGGTCGCCGCGCGGCGACCCGCTGCACGCTCTCACGCGACCGTCAGCGCGCGGCGCACGAGGTCGGTGAGGATGCCGCGCACCTCATCGGACCGCATGATGACGACCAAGAGCCCCGCGAACGCCACGGCGGCCATCGTGGCGATCGCATACTCGGCCGTCGCCGCGCCGTGGTCGTCGGTGAACAGCCGCCGCGCGCGTCGGCGAGTCAGGGGAGGGAGGACCTGCGCGACGGGCGCCGCGGCGGGAAGGGTGGACAGGGACATGAGGACTCCTTCTTACAAGGGATGGTGGGTGGGCACGGTCGGGGAATCAGATCGGGATCGATGTCGAACTCAGGACGCTGAGGAGCATCGGGGCGACACCGAGGAGGAGGAAGGCGGGCAGCGTGCATACGCCGAGCGGGAGCAGCAGCTGCGAGGAGAGCCGCGCGGCACGCAACCGCCCGTCCGTGCGGGCGCGGTGTCGAGCCAGTGCAGCGGTGGCACGCAGCAGCTCGACCGCGGGGACTCCGGCCAGCCGCGACAGCGCGAGGGTCGTGTCGATCGAGGCATCCGTCCCTTCGGCCGTCGTGTCGGCGACGATCCGCCGTGCGCGTTCGATGGAGACGCCGCCGCTCAGCCCGATCGCGAGTAGTTCGGCTTCCAGGCCAGGGATGCCGGTGGCTGTGCGTGCCTTGCGCACGAGCGCTCGGGTCCAGCGCTGTGCGACGGCGATGAGCAGCATGCCAGCGGCGAGGCACACGACGCCCATCGGGTTGCCGATCAGCACGCCGAACGTGTCGAATCCGAGCGCCACGCCGAGCAGGACGGCGACCAGGGGCAGCCAGCCCATCAGTCGCGCAGTCCCGGCGGGCTCGGCGAGCGCGACTCGCACCTCGTCGGAGGTCTCCTGCGCATCGCGGAGGGCAACGACGATGCCGCGCAAACTCTCGGCGAGCGGGGCGCCGACGGTCGCCGCCACCGTCCACGCCGACGCGACGGCGCTCCAGCTGCCGCCGAGCTGGGCGATCGCCCGTGGCACCTCATCGCCCGCGGCCACACCCCGCTCGATGCGCTCGGCGGTGGCGTCTCCTGCGGCGGCGAGATGGGTCCAGGCGCGCGCCGGCGCGATGCCGGCCTGCAGCAGGACCGCGAGGCGCAGCACGGTGTCCGCGGTGGCCGCGGCATCCTGCTCCGGCGCCTGTCGTCGTCGCAGCCTCATGCGGGCGGCCCTTCGCTGATTGTGAGCAGGCCGCCCTGGTTCAGCGTCGGACGACCGATCCCGTGCACCCGTCTGGTCCCGTCGGAGGCACGGCCGACGTGCACGACCCAGTGGATCGCGCTGACGACCTGGCGGGCCAGCGCATGGTCGTCCAGGCCCGCCAGCGCGCCGAGCGCCTCGAGTCGCGCCGGCACGTCGTCGAGGCCGTTCGCGTGCACGGTGCCCGCTCCCCCGTCGTGCCCCGTATTGAGAGCCGACAACAGTTCGCGCACCTCGTCGCCTCGGCACTCGCCCACCACGATCCGATCGGGACGCATGCGCAGCGCCTCGCGCACCAATCGCGCCAGGCCGACGGCACCGGCCCCTTCGAGATTCGGCTGGCGCGCTTCGAGTCGCACATGATGCGGGTGGTCGATCCGGAGCTCGGCGACGTCCTCGATCGTGACGATCCGCTCGGTCACCGGTGCGGCGCTGAGCAGAGCGGCCAGGAGCGTCGTCTTGCCGGCGCCGGCGGCACCGGTGACCAGCACGTTCTCTCGACGCACCACGATGGCCTCCAATCGCCGTCGTGTCTCCGCGTCGAACATCCCGAGCCGTTCGAGACCGTCGAGACCGGCAACGCCGAGCCGAGGAACGCGGATCGAGATCGCGGTGCCCGCTGCGGAAACCGGCGGCAGCACGGCATGCACTCGAAGCCCGTGCGGCAGCCGCACGTCCACGCACGGGGTTGCGTCGTCGATGTGCCTGCCGCCCAGCCCGATGAGCCCGATGGCGAGGTCGCGCACCTCTTCTTCCGTTGCGCGCCACGTCGTGACCGGCACCGGCCCGTCTCCGCGATCGACGAACAGCCCGGCGTCGCCGTTGATGAACAGGTCGGTCACCTGCGGGTCGTCGAGGAACTCGGCCAGTGGCGCGAGGCGCGGATGTCTCGGCTCGGGCTCGGGTCGCGCCGGTGACACCGTCGGCGCGGTCGCCTGATCCTCCGCGAGGTCGCACGCGTGCGCACCCGCGTTGGACCGCGGCTGGACGACGAACGGCTCGGGCATGCCCCGACGCTAGGAGCCGGCACCCATCGACTCGATCGACCGCGCGCCGTCGGTGGAGAGTCGGCATCCTCCAACGGAATGGGGAGGAACGAAACAAAAAGGGGCGGCATCCCATGGGGGGAATGGGATGCCGCCACGAGCAGCACCACACTCAGGGTGTCGGGCGCTGCGATGCCAGAATCAAATGTTCGGCCGCAGAGAATCTTACGCACGTTCGTGGACACCCTCCAAACAAAAACCGCCCTGTCGAGTGATATATCGGTAACGACTCGCACAGGCCCTTCCGCCACGACCACCACCCACTATCGGAGGTAGTGACGCGGATGCGCGCTGAGTAGATTGACCGTGTCACCGGAGCCTCACGGCTCTCGGCCCTTCGAACCTTCCCCGCCGCAAAGGAGCGCGCCCTTATGAGCAGCCAGATCGATCACCTCCTGGATGAGACGCGGCGATTCGCACCGTCCGACGGATTCGCGGCCGAGGCCCAGGGCACCGCCGAGCTGTACGCCCGTGCCGCGAACGATCGAGAGGGGTTCTGGGCCGATCAGGCACGCGAGCTCCACTGGGACACGCCCTTCACCGAGGTGCTCGACTGGAGCAATCCGCCGTTCGCGAAGTGGTTCGCCGATGGCGAGCTGAATATCGCGTACAACTGCCTGGACCGCCATGTCGAGGCCGGCAACGGCGACCGCGTCGCCCTGCTGTGGGAGGGCGAGAACGGCGACGAGCGCGCCGTCACCTATGCCGAGCTGACGAGCGAGGTCAAGCGCGTCGCCAACGTGCTGATCGGTCTCGGCGTGCGCCAGAGCGACCGGGTGGCCATCTACATGCCGATGATCCCAGAGGCGATCGCCTCGATGCTGGCCGTCGCCCGGCTCGGAGCCATCCACTCCGTCGTGTTCGGCGGATTCTCCGCCGACAGCCTGCGCTCGCGCATCGACGATGCGGGAGCCAAGGTCGTCATCACGGCGGACGGCGGCTATCGCAAGGGCAAGGTGTCCGCACTCAAGCCGGCCGTCGACATGGCGCTGGCCGATCGCAACGGGTCCGGCGTCCAGGAGACGGTCGAGCATGTGCTCGTCGTGCGACGCGGCGGCAACGATGTGGAGTGGACCGAGGGTCGCGACATCTGGTGGCACGACGCGGTGCCGTCCGCGTCCGATGACCACACGGCCGAGGCGTTCCCGGCCGAGAACCCGCTCTTCATCCTCTACACCTCCGGCACCACCGGAAAGCCGAAGGGCATCCTGCACACGTCGGGCGGCTACCTGACGCAGGCGGCGTTCACCAACAAGATGGTGCACGACATCCGCCCCGAGACCGACGTGTTCTGGTGCACCGCCGACATCGGCTGGATCACGGGCCACACGTACGTCACATATGGCCCGCTGGCCAACGGCGCCACACAGGTGCTCTACGAGGGCACACCCGACACCCCGCATCCGGGCCGCTGGTGGGAGGTCATCCAGAAGTACGGCGTGACCGTGTTCTACACGGCGCCGACGGCGATCCGCTCCTTCATGAAGCTCGGTCGGGCCATCCCGAAGAAGTTCGATCTGTCGTCGCTGCGCCTGCTCGGTTCGGTGGGTGAGCCGATCAACCCCGAGGCATGGATGTGGTACCGCAAGGTGATCGGCGGCAAGACGGCGCCGATCGTCGACACGTGGTGGCAGACCGAGACCGGCGCGATCATGATCTCCGCCCTCCCGGGCGTGACCGAGACGAAGCCGGGTTCGGCGCAGGTGCCGCTGCCGGGCATCTCGATCGACGTCGTGGATGAGGACGGCACGCACGTGGGCAACGGCAACGGCGGACTGCTCGTGGTCACCGAGCCGTGGCCGAGCATGCTGCGCGGCATCTGGGGCGACCCGGACCGCTTCGTCGAAACGTACTGGGAGAAGTTCGCGAAGCAGGGCTTCTACTTCGCGGGCGACGGCGCCCGCCTGGATGACGACGGCGACGTGTGGTTCCTCGGTCGCGTGGACGACGTCATGAACGTCTCCGGGCACCGTCTGTCCACGACGGAGATCGAATCGGCGCTCGTCGGGCACGAGTCCGTCGCCGAGGCCGCAGTCGTCGGCGCTGCGGACGAGACGACGGGGCAGGCAGTGGCCGCGTTCGTCATCATCAAGCAGAGCTACCTCGCCGAGCACTCCCCCGACGGCCTCGCGCAGACGCTGCGCCTGTGGGTCGGCGAGCAGATCGGCCCGATCGCCCGGCCACGCGACGTGTACATCGTGGAGGAGCTGCCCAAGACGCGCTCCGGAAAGATCATGCGTCGACTCCTGCGCGACGTCGCCGAGGGACGCGAGGTCGGCGACACGACAACACTGGCCGACACCGCGGTGATGTCGGTGATCTCCGCCCAGGTGCGCTGAGTTCAACAGAAAGGAGGCGGGGCGCGTGGCGCCCCGCCTCCTCTGTCTTACGCGATCAGGCGTGGGAGAAGATGACCTCGACCTCGACGGGCGAGTCCAGCGGGAGCACCGGAACGCCCACGGCAGAGCGGGCGTGACGGCCGGCCTCGCCGAAGACCTCGGCGAGGAGCTCGCTCGCGCCGTTGATGACGCCGGGCTGACCGGTGAACTCCGGAACGGATGCCACGAACCCGGTGACCTTGACGACACCGGTGAGGCGGTCAACGCCGCCGACGACGGCCGCGGCGGCGGCGATCGCATTCAGCGCGCTCTGCCGGGCGTAGCCCTTGGCATCGGATGCCGGCACCAGGCCGTGCCCGTCGCCGACCTTGCCCGTCGCGGGCAGCGCGCCCGAGACCATCGGCAGCTGGCCGGAGGTGTAGACGAGGTCGCCGTGCACGTTGGCCGGGATGTACGCGGCGACGGGCGGAACGACGGACGGAAGCTCGATGCCGAGTTCGGCGAGTTTCGCGGTCACGGACATCTCAGTTCTCCTCGAACTGTCGGGCGGCCTGAGCCGCGGCATCCAGTCCCGCGTTCGCGGAACCGCCGCCCGAAGGGCGCTTCAGATAGGCGACCAGACCGCCCTCGGGCCCAGGGATGACCTGGACGAGCTCCCACCCCTGCTTGCCCCAGTTGTTGAGGATCGCGGCGGTGTTGTGGATCAGCAGAGGCGTGGTGAGGTATTCCCACGTCGTCATCGCGACTCCTCGGGTAGGCGAGCGGAGCCCGCGGCGGATGCTGGGAAAAACCCCCGTACGCGCACGCCTGTGAAGGCTTCGCCCAGGTAGCTCCCTTACGATCAAGCCTATGCCTGATACGAAACGAACGGCCACTGGTGTGCTCGGCGGTATCGCCGGCCTCGTCGGCCTCAGCGTTGTCGCCGGGGTCCTCGTGGCCGCCACAGTGACCCCCGCCATCGCCATTTCGGGAGCGGCCGCGTCCAGCGCCATCACGATGTTCGACAACCTGCCCAAGGTTCTCGAGATCGAGAAGCTCATGCTGCCGACCACGCTCTACTACAAGAACCCCGAGGGCGTGGACGTCGAGCTCGCCTCGTTCTACGACCAGAACCGCACCATGGTGACCTTCGATGAGGTGTCGCCCGTCATGTACGACGCGATCCTCTCCAGTGAAGACCCGCGCTTCTACCAGCACGGCGGAATCGACCTGATCGGCACGACCCGCGCACTGCTGCAGAACTTCAAGGGCGGCGGCGAGACGCAGGGCGGATCCTCGATCAGCCAGCAGTACGTCAAGAACATCCTGATCCAGAAGTGCGAGTCCAACGCCGGCGACGAGGCGAGGGACCAGCTCAACAAGGCGGCCGAGAAGACGGCAGAAGAGGTCGCCGCGCAGACCACCAAGGACACCGGCACCGAGACCGCGCCGGTGGTCATCGCGCCGACGATCGACGAAATCATCGCGAAGACGGACGCGGTCCTGGCCAACTGCTGGACCCAGGCCACGACCGCGGACGGGAACGAGGGCATCCAGCGCAAGCTGCAGGAGATGCGCTATTCGATCGCCCTGGAGCAGAAGTACTCGAAGAACGAGATCCTGCTCGGGTACCTCAACACCGCCAACTTCGGTGGACAGACGTACGGCATCGAAGCCGCCGCGAACCGCTACTTCAACGTGTCGGCCAAGGACCTCACCGTCTCGCAGGCCGCGACGCTGGCCGGTATCGTGCAGAACCCCAACACGTACCGCATCGATAAGCCGGCCGGGTCGATCTTCGGCAACGACGGCGCGACCTACAACAAGGCGCCGGACGGTGTCATCGATGACATCAACAAGGGCCAGCTCGCCGCCCTGGACACGCTGCTGGCCGCCGGCACCATCACCCAGGAGCAGTACGTCGCCGCGGCCGATGGCTACAGCGCGACCAAGGGCCGCCAGCTCTATGTGCTCAGTCGCCTCCTGGATGACGGAAAGATCACACAGGAGCAGTACACCGCCGCGGTGATCGAGCCGATCACGCCCGTTCTGCAGCCGATGTCGAAGGGCTGCGCCGATGCCGGCGACAATGCCTACTTCTGCCAGTACGTGAAGTCGGTCATCAAGTCGGACCCCGCGTTCGGCGCCACGCAGGAGGACCGCGACAAGGCGCTGCAGCGCGGTGGCCTGAACGTTTACACCACGCTCGATCTCCGCGTGCAGGCCGCGGCCGTCGCCTCGATGCGGGCCAACGTCCCGTCATCGGTCGACTTCATGAAGCTCGGCTCAGCCATTACGAGCGTCGAAGCCGACACCGGACGTGTCCTGGCCATCGCGCAGAACACCTACTTCAGCGAAGATGCCGACGCCCTGGCGGCCGATCCCAACCTCAACGCGATCGTCTTCGCGGGCGACATGGCCCACGGTGCCTCCGGCGGGTTCCTCGCGGGCTCGACGTTCAAGCTCTTCACCCTGATCGACTGGCTCGAGCAGGGGCACTCGCTCAAGGAATCCGTCAACGGCCGCGTCCACCAGATCACGAAGATCAAGGACAGCTGCAATGCGAGCGGCTGGTGGATCGATCCGGGTGCCAAGGCCATCAACAACTTCGGCGGAGGCGGCGGTAGCGTCGGCACCCCGCTGAGCTTCACCACGTCGTCCCTCAACTCCGGATACCTGTCCATGGGCGAGAAGCTCGACCTCTGCGACATCCAGAAGGTTGCGACCAAGATGGGCGTGACGCTCGCCAAGAACGGCGAGCCGGTCAGCATGAACGGCGCGTTCTCCATCCTCGGCTCCAACGCGGTCTCCCCGATCGCGATGGCGGGCGCTTACGCGACCGTCGCGAACAACGGCATCTACTGCCAGCCCAAGGTCATCGACAGCGTCACCGACTCCGACGGCAACGCGATCGTCCCGCCGGCGACCAAGTGCGAACAGGTCATCGACCCCAAGGTCGCAGCGACCGCGGCCTACGCGCTGGAGACCGTGATGGGCGGAGGCGGTACCGGACGGGCCGCCAACCCGCGTGACGGCATCGCCGTGCTCGGCAAGACGGGAACCGCCGAGGAGCTGCAGACCTGGATGGTCGAGTCGAGCACGAAGGTGGCGACGGCCGCCTGGGTGGGCAACTACGTCGGTGACGCGAACGTCTACCGCCCGTTCGGCAACCTCCGCTACGAACTCGCGAGAGACACTCAGGCCGCAGCGAACGCGGTCTATGGCGGCAACGACTTCCCCGGGCCGGACTCAGACCTCATGCGTCAGGTACAGGTCGATCTGCCCTCGGTTCTGGGCATGAGCGTCGACCAGGCGACCCAAGTCCTGCAAGAGGCCGGCTTCGAAGTCACCGTGGGCGAACCCGTCGACTCCGGCGAGGCCGAGGGCATCGTCGTAGCGCAGAATCCCGGTGCCGGAAAGGTCTCGTCCGCGTCGACGATCACGATCAACGCGAGCAACGGCCAAGGCGTCTCGGTGCCCGACGTCACCGGCCGCCAGCTCGATAAGGCGATCGACGACCTGCGCTCTGCCGGCTTCGGCAACGTCGTGCCCGGCACGTGCACGGCCGACGCCAACGCCGACGTCAAACGCATCGTCACGAGCACCAACCCTGCGGCGACCACCGTCACGAACCGCAACGCGGCGATCTCGGTCAACTACACGACGAAGATCTGCCTTTGACCGGCAGCGGATCCGCGCGCACCGCCCTCACGACCCTCGGGGTCGTGGGGGCGGTCGGCGTCGGCGCCGCCGTGTGGGGCATCGGCATCGAGCGGTATCTGTTCACGATCCGCCGGCACGAGCTCCGCGTGCTTCCCACCGGTGCCGCCCCGCTTCGGGTGCTGCACCTCTCCGACGCGCACATGGCACCCTGGCAGCATCGCAAGCAGCGCTGGATCGCCGGACTCGCCGCCCTCGAGCCGGACCTGATCGTGAACACCGGCGACAACCTCGGTCACGTGGACGGGCTGCGCGGCCTGCGTGCCGCCCTCGACCCGTTCCGCGGCATCCCGGGTGTCTTCGTGCACGGGTCCAACGACCACACGGCGCCGTCCCCACGCAACCCGCTGCGGTACTTCATGGGTCCCTCGAAGCACAAATCGGAGGCCGAGCCGCTCGACACAGGCGCACTCGACAGCTACCTGTCCGACGACCTCGGCTGGCGCGACCTGAACAACGCCGCGACCGCGCTCGAGGCCGGCGGTCTGCGCATCGACGCGTTCGGCGTCAGCGACGCCCACCGGCACTGGGACGACCTGGAAGTGCTCCCAGAGCTCGTCACCGCCCTCCCCGAGGCCGATCTCTCCATCGGCGTCACGCACGCGCCGTACCGCCGCGTGCTGGACTCCTTCACCGACCTGGGCGCCGAGGTCATCTTCGGCGGCCATACCCACGGCGGTCAGGTGCGGGTCCCCGGTTTCGGCGCGCTCGTCGCCAACTGCGACATCCCGCTCCGGCAAGCTCGCGGTCTCAGCGACTGGTCGCACGACGGCCGCACGGTGCCGCTGAACGTCAGCGCGGGCCTCGGCCACTCGATCTACGCCCCGGTGCGCTTCGCGTGTTTCCCCGAGGCCTCCCTGATCACCCTCCTCCCCCGCTGATGCGTCACGTCGGCACGATCGAATTGCTCGCTCGATTCGGAGCACGGCTCCCGATCAGGTAGACTCGGAGGGTTGCCACGGGGTGTGGCGCAGCTTGGTAGCGCGCGTCGTTCGGGACGACGAGGCCGCAGGTTCAAATCCTGTCACCCCGACACAACAGAAAGGCCCCGCATCACTTCCTGAGGGAACGATGCGGGGCCTTTCACCTACGTACCGTGGAGAATTGAGACGATGTCGAACACCGCCCCTCCCCTTCTCGTCGCGTTCGATCTCGACGACACGCTTGCTCCGTCGAAGACCGCGATCGACCCGCGCATCGGCGATCTGCTGATCGCCCTGGCCGGACGCGTCGAGGTCGCGATCATCTCGGGCGGCCAGATCGTGCAGTTCCGCTCGCAGGTCGTGGACCGACTTCCGGATGCCTCGGCCGACCTGTTGCGGCACATCCATCTGATGCCGACCTGCGGCACCCAGTACTACCGGCACGGGGCGAGCGGCTTCGAGGTCGTCTACGCCCACGCACTCACCGACGACGAGAAGTCCCGCGCGTTGGCGGCCGTCGAGGGCGAGGCCCGCCGCCTCGACCTCTGGGAGGCTGAGCCGTGGGGCGACATCCTCGAGGACCGCGGCTCGCAGATCACATTCTCGGCGCTGGGCCAACGGGCTCCCCTCGACGCCAAGACGGCCTGGGACCCGACCGGCGCCCGCAAGAACGCGCTGCGCGCCGCGGTGGCCGACCGCATCCCCGATCTGGAGGTCCGCTCCGGCGGATCGACCAGCGTCGACATCACCCACCGCGGCATCGACAAGGCCTATGGCATGCGCAAGCTCGCCGAGGTCACCGGTATCGCACTGGAGGACATGCTGTTCGTCGGCGACCGGCTCGACCCGGACGGCAACGACTACCCGGTGCTCGCGATGGGCGTGGCGTGCCACGCGGTGGAGGGCTGGGAGCAGACCGCCGTGTTCCTCGACGCCCTGCTGCCCACCCTCCCGCCGCGCGTCTAGCTCTTCGCTGCGGCGCGAGCGCGCGGCGCACGGGCCGCCGCGGGCTGGCCGATCGGCATCAGCCGGGCGAGCTGGGTCACGTGCTTGGGCTCGAGCTCGTGGAGCGACGAGACGCCGAGCAGCCGCATCGTGCGCTCGATCTCGCTCTGCAGGATCGCGATCATCCGCTCGACGCCCTGCTGCCCACCGGCCATGAGGCCGTAGAGGTACGCGCGTCCGACGAGCGTGAACTTCGCGCCGAGGGCGACGGATGCCACGATGTCCGCGCCGTTCATGATGCCCGTGTCGATCATCACGGTGGCGTCCTTGCCCACCTCACGCACGACGTTCGGCAGCAGATGGAACGGGATCGGCGCTCGGTCGAGCTGACGCCCGCCGTGGTTGGAGAGGATGATGCCGTCGACGCCGAGGTCGATGAGCCGCTTCGAGTCCTCGACGTTCTGCACGCCCTTGATCACGATCTTGCCGGGCCAGAGCGCACGGATGATCTCGAGGTCCTCGTAGCTGATCGTCGGGTCCATGGCGGCGTCCAGCAGCTCGCCGACCGTGCCGCCGGTCGTCGACAGCGACGCGAACTCGAGCTTCGGCGTGGTGAGGAAGTCGTACCACCACCACGGACGCGGGATGGCGTTGATGATCGTGCCGAGCGTCAGCTGCGGCGGGATCGAGAAGCCGTTGCGCTTGTCGCGCAGCCGAGCGCCGGCCACCGGCGTGTCGACGGTGAACATGAGTGTGTCGAACCCCGCCTCCGCAGCGCGGCGGGCGAGGCCGTATGAGATCTCGCGGTCCTTCATCACGTACAGCTGGAACCAGTTGCGTCCGTGCGGGTTCGCCGCCTTCACGCCCTCGATCGAGGTCGTGCCGAGCGTGGACAGCGTGAACGGGATGCCGGCGGCTCCGGCCGCGGTCGCGCCGGCGATCTCGCCCTCGGTCTGCATGAGGCGCGTGAACCCGGTCGGTGCGATGCCGAACGGCAGGGCCGACGGTCCGCCGAGGATCTGCACCGAGGTGTCCACCGTCGGCGCGGGACGCAGGATGCCGGGGTGGAACTCGATGTCCTCGAACGCCTGGCGGGCCCGGCTGAGCGACAGCTCGCCCTCGGCGGCGCCATCGGTGTAGTCGAACGCAGCCTTGGGCGTGCGGCGCTTCGCGATCGTGCGGAGGTCGGCGATCGTGAGTGCGGCGTCAAGGCGACGCTTGCGTCCGTCGAGCTCGGGCTTCTTGAACTTCATGAGCTCGAGAAGCTCGACGGGGTTGGGGAGCTGGCGCTGGACCATGGGTCTTCCTACTCTTCGGGTGTCAGTTCGCGGGCTAGGCCCGCTTCGGCGTAGTAGCCGGAGATGTGGTCGTGGATGAGTGCCCCGGCGCGCACGGAGTCGCCCGCGTCGATGATGTCGAGCAGGGCGCGGTGCTCGTGGCGCAGGCGGGCGGACGTGACATCCCACTCCGGGATCCGGGCCGCGCCCGCCAGCACGTAGGACTCGATCGAGGTGCGGAGACCTGCCATCATCGCGGCGATGACGACGTTGCCGGATGCCTCGGCCAGCGCGAGGTGCAGCTGCGCGTCCAGCGCCAGGAACTCGGCGGGAGTGAGGTCCCCTGCATCCATCGCATCGACGATCACCCGCGCATCCACGGTCGATCGGTCCGGATCAGCCGCCAGCGCCGTCACGACGGCCGATTCGAGCACGAGGCGGGTGCGGACCACATCGTCGAGCGGAAAGCCGTGAGCGGCCACCTGGAGCCGTAGAAGGGCCGACATGCCGCCCTGGGGGGTCGCGACGATGATGGCGCCGGAGCTGGGCCCCGAGCCGGTGCCCGTGCGGATCAGCCCCATGACCTCGAGCACACGCAGCGCCTCGCGGACGCTGGAGCGGCCGACACCCAGCTGCGCGGCGAGCTCGCGCTCCGGCGGCAGGCGGTCTCCGGGGACGAAACGACCCTCGAGCAGGTCGCGCTCGATCCGCTCCAGCACGAGCCGCCAGGCCCGTGCGGGCGCGGCCGTCAAAGCATCGTCGGCGATGGTGTGCTCCTGTGTGGATTCGGTGTGGTCTGACCACACTACCTCGTGTGGTCGGACCACACAACGACACTCCACCGGTGCGCCTCTGTGCGGCATCCCGGCCCTATGCTGGGCGCATGGATCCGCTGTCGCTCGTCCTGATCGTGTTCGGCGCCGCGTGCGCGTTCTGCTGGATCACGTCCCTCATCACGAAGGAGACGTCGTGGGTCGACCGGCTCTGGTCGATCGTGCCGGCGATCTACGTGTGGATCTTCGCGATCGCGGGGATCCTCGCCGGAGAGGATGCCGCGCGCCTCGTGCTGATGGCGGTGCTGGTCACCGCGTGGGCCGTGCGTCTGACGTTCAACTTCGCCCGCAAGGGCGGATACACCGGCATGGAGGACTACCGCTGGGCGATCCTGCGCGCGCGCATGAAGCCGTGGCAGTTCCAGATCTTCAATCTGCTGTTCATCGTGCTCTACCAGAACGCCCTGCTCGTGCTGATCACCCTCCCCGCGCTGATCGCGTGGCAGCACCCGGTACCGGTCAACGGATGGGATGTCGTGTTCGCCCTTCTGTTCGCCGCATTCCTCGTGGGCGAGTTCACGGCCGACCAGCAGCAGTGGAACTTCCACCAGGCCAAGAAGCGTGCCGGCGGCCACCTCGATCCGGGGTTCCTCACCACAGGGCTGTTCCGCGTCAGCCGTCACCCCAACTTCTTCTTCGAGCAGGCGCAGTGGTGGGCGTTCTACGCCCTCGGCGCGACGGCCGCCGTAGCCTCGGGGCTGGGCCTGTGGGGCGGCGCGATCAACTGGACGATCCTGGGCGCCGTGCTGCTGACGGTGCTGTTCATCGGCTCGACGATCTTCACCGAGTCGATCACCGCCTCGAAGTACCCGGCGTACGCCGACTACCGACGCACGACGTCGATGCTGGTGCCGTGGCCGCCGAAGCGATCGGCTGAGCAGCCGCGCACGGCCTGAGCGCGGCTCAGGAGCTCAGGCGTCCGCCCGACTCGCGCAGGTAGCACTCGCCGCACAGCGACTCGTAGGTGACCTCCTGGCCGTCGATGGCGACCTGGTCGCCGTCGAAGACGAAGTGACCGTCGACGAGGCGCCCGTTGAACAGCGCCTTGCGTCCGCAGCGGCAGATGGTCTTGAGCTCTTCGAGCGTGTGCGCCACCTCCAGCAGGCGTCGCGATCCGGGGAACGCGCGCGTCAGGAAGTCACCGCGGATGCCGTACGCCATCACCGGCACGTCATCGAGCACCGCGACGCGGAACAGGTCGTCGATCTGCGCCGGGGTGAGGAACTGCGCCTCATCCACCAGGAGGCAGGCGACTTCCGCCGGACCGCGGCTGAGCCCGGTGAGCTCGTCGTGCGTGTAGCGGACCCGCGCCTGATGCTCAGCGAACAGGCCTCGGGCGTCGTCGGCCGCATCGATCAGGAAGTCGACGGGACGCGTCATCCCGAGCCTGCTGGAGATCTGACCGGCACCCTTGGTGTCGATGCGGGGCTTCGCCAGCAGCACGTGCTGCCCGCGCTCCTCGTAGTTGTACGCGGCCTGCAGCAGGGCGGTCGACTTCCCCGAATTCATCGCGCCGTAGCGGAAGTAGAGTTTGGCCACCCGCCGATTCTACGGAAAGCGCTTCCGCAGCGAGGCGCGACTACGGCCGTTCCCAAGACTCGATCCCACCGGCGGCCAGGATGAAGCTCGGCGCCGCCCTCGCCGGATCGTCCAGTCGTGGCAGCCAGGCGGCATCCCGTGCCGTCACCTTCCTGCGCAGGTGCTCGAGCTCGTAATCCAACTGACCGGACGTGACCGGAATACCAGGGGCCGCCGCATCCGGTGCAAGGACTCGGGTGAGGTCGAACCGGTAGCCTCGCGCCGTCGCTTCGTCGTGCAGCCGCGCGAGGTAGTGGCCGATCGCGTCGTCGGGGCGCGCACAGGCGCGGAAGCGCTCGAGCTGCGGGTGCCGGGTATAGCCGCGCGTGCCACCGGCGAGCACCTTCTGCGCCAGCAGTCCCTCGCGCCAGCAGGCGACGAGTGCCGCACGATCGAGGATCGACGGATGCAGCGACCAGAGCCTCATAGACTCCCGATGCCCTTCCCCGTCGCTGCCCAGCTGAGACGGATCAGGCTGTCAGCGCCAGTGCTTGCGCCGTCTCGGCCTGCACCTCGGCCGCAGCCTCGGGGCGCGGGTTGAGGGTCTCGCCGTAGGTCGGGATGAGCTCGCGCAGGCGCGGCTCCCAGCCGTCGATCTGCTCGGGGAAGCACGTCTGCAGCAGCCCCAGCATGATCGAGACCGCCGTCGAGGCGCCCGGAGAGGCGCCGAGCAGGCCGGCGATCGTGCCGTCGGCACCCGTGACGACCTCAGTGCCGAACTGCAGCACGCCGCCCTTCTTCGGGTCCTTCTTCATGACCTGCGCGCGCTGACCAGCCTGGATCAGCTCCCAGTCCTCGTCCTTCGCGGTGGGCACGAAGTCACGGAGCGTGTCGACCTTCTTGGCGTGGTTCTTCAGCAGCTCGCTGACGAGGTACGTGATCAGCGACGGGTTGTCGATCGCGACCTTGAGCATCGGGCCGATGTTGCCGGCCCGCACCTGCGTCACGATGTCCAGCATCGAGCCGTTCTTGAGGAACTTGGGGCTGAACGTCGCGAACGGGCCGAACATGAGCGCGGCCTCGCCGTCGACGACGCGCGTGTCCAGGTGCGGCACCGACATCGGCGGGGCACCGACGGACGCCTGCGAGTACACCTTCGCCTGATGCTGCGCGACCAGGGCGGGGTTCGTGGTCTTCAGGAACTGCCCGCCGATCGGGAACACGCCGAAGCCGGAGATCTCGGGGATGCCGGAGCGCTGCAGCAGCTTGAGCGCCCAGCCACCGGCACCGACGAACACGAAGCGCGCCCTCGTCGACCCGGGCGTGCGGCCCAGTGAGTTGCGCCACTTGATGAGCCAGGTGCCGTCCTTCTGACGCTTGAGCGTGCGGACCTCGCGGTTGGTGACGACGTCGACTCCGCGGGCGCGGAGGTTGTCGAACAGTTGGTGGGTGAGCGCACCGAAGTCCACGTCGGTGCCCGCAGGCACACGGGTCGCCGCGAACGGCTCGCCCGCACGGCGCTTCTGCATCAGCAGCGGGGCCCACTGGTTGATGACCCGGGAGTCCTCGCTGTACTGGATGCCGGAGAACAGCGGCTGCGTCTTGAGCGCTTCGTAGCGCGCCTTGAGGAACGCGACATCCTTCTCGCCCCGCACGAACGTCATGTGCGGCGTCGAGTTGATGAACGTCGAGGGTGCGTCCAGCACGCCCTGCTCCACGAGCGACGACCAGAACTGGCGGCTCTGCTGGAACTGCTCGTTGATCGAGATGGCCTTGGCCGGGTCGACGGAGCCGTCCGGGCCCTCGGGCGTGTAGTTCAGCTCGCACAGGGCGGCGTGCCCGGTGCCGGCGTTGTTCCACGCGTTGGAGCTTTCCAGTCCGACGTCGTGAAGTCGCTCGAAGACCGAGATCTTCCAGTCGGGCTGGAGCTCGGAAAGGAGGGTACCGAGAGTGGCGCTCATGATGCCACCGCCGATGAGTACGACGTCGACCGTATCTTTCACCATACGATTCTAGGCTGGCCCGCGAGTGCCCCCGACCGAGGGGCTGGTCACCCGGCGAAAGTCTGCCGATTCTTGACGCCAGGGCAAGCCCCGACCGCGGCGTCAGGGAGTCGGGGCGGGGGTGACATCCAGGTCGACGTCGATCTGCGGCAGGAACTGGTCGACCAGCTCGAACACGTTTCCGGCGAGGAACGAGAGCAGGGCGATGAACAGGCCGATCGTGACCGACCGCGCGATCGCCCGCACCGGATGCCCCGTCCCGGCGCGCGCCGAGACGAGCCCCGTGACCGTCAGGGAGATGACCACGACGCTCATCGCGACGGCGAAGCGCCACTCGTCGGGCACGAACACCACCGCAGCGGTCACGGGCATGGCGCCGGAGATGAATCCGAAGAAGCCGCGCAGCGCGATCCACAGCGGACGGGTCGCAGGAGCCGCGCCCTCCAGCATCCCGTGCTCGGTCTCCAGTTGGGCCCCGAGCGGATCGGTGCGCATGAGCTGGGCCGCGACCTGATCCGCGAGTCGTTCGTCGAGGCCGCGCTCGAGATAGTGCGCCCGCAGCTGCTCGCGCTCGTCGTCCGGACTCATGGCGAGGCGCCGCTTCTCCTCGGCGATGACCTCGAGCTCGGCATCCCGATCCTGCGCCGCCTCGGCGTACGCCGCGCCGCCGAGCGAGAGCCCGCCCGTGATCATCAGCGTCACCGCCGCGAACAGCACCGTCTCGTCGTTGGCACCGGCTCCGGCGAAGCCCTGGATGATGCCGGTGGTCGAGATGATCCCGTCGTTGGCATCGAGCACCCATTTGCGGACGACGGAGGCGTCGACCACGGGGTGCGTCCCGGTCAGGCGTTCGCGCCGAGGGAGGCCGCGACGACCTCCGCGATCTGCACGGCGTTGAGCGCGGCACCCTTGCGCAGGTTGTCGTTGCTGATGAACAGCACCAGCCCCTTGCCTTCGGGCGCCGACTGGTCGGCGCGGATCCGACCGACGTAGCTCGGGTCCTTGCCCGCGGCGTACAGCGGCGTCGGGACCTCTTCGAGGGCGACGCCCGGCGCGGTGGAGAGCACCTCGCGGGCCCGGTCGGGCGTGATGTCGCGGGCGAACTCGACGTGGATCGACAGCGAGTGGCCGGTGAAGACGGGGACGCGCACGCACGTGCCCGCGACGCGGAGGCCAGGAAGCTCGAGGATGCGGCGGCTCTCGTTGCGGAGCTTCTTCTCCTCATCGGTCTCGTTCTCGCCGTCGTCGACGAGGTTGCCGGCGAACGGGATGACGTCGAACGCGATCGGCGCGATGTACTTCTCCGGCTGCGGGAAGTCCACGGCTGAACCGTCGTGCACCAGGCGGAGCGTGTCCCCCTGGGCGAGGACGCCTTCGACCTGTCCGAGCAGCTCTTCGGCACCGGCGATGCCCGACCCGCTGACGGCCTGGTAGGTGCTGACGATGAGACGCTCGAGACCGGCCTCGGTGTCGAGGACCTTGAGCACCGGCATCGCGGCCATCGTGGTGCAGTTCGGGTTGGCGATGATGCCCTTGCGCGCCTCGCTGATCGCGTGCGGGTTGACTTCGCTGACGATGAGCGGCACGTCGGGGTCCATGCGCCAGGCGCTGGAGTTGTCGATGACCGTCGCGCCGGCCGCGGCGAAGCGCGGGGCGTGCGCACGGCTGCCGGTCGCACCGGCCGAGAACAGGGCGATGTCGATGCCGGCGGGGTCGGCGGTCGCGACGTCCTCGATGATGATGGTCTGGCCGCCGAACTCGACAGCGGTCCCGGCGGAGCGGGCGGTCGCGAACAGTCGCAGCTCACGGATCGGGAAGGCGCGCTCGGCCAGAATCTCGCGCATGACCGTGCCGACCTGTCCGGTGGCGCCGACGACGGCGACAGAGAGTCCTGAGTCAGAGATGCGGGTCATGTTGCGGTCCTCGTCGATCATGGGTGCGGCGATTGCGTGAAACCCTGATTCTACCGGGCACGCTCGAGACGTCGGACCCCATGACGGTCGCGCCCGCGAGCACGGATTCAGACCGGATGCCGCAGCGTGGTGACCGACGCCGCGGCGCGGGTCACCTCGTCCCGCGCCCGCTCGAGCGCGACGCGATCGGCACCGACCTGCTCGAGCGCCAGAAGCGCCGCACCGACCACGGGCGGACCGTCGTAGATCTCGGGCCGGGCGAAGGGCGCGACGCCCGCGATGCGCTCGTGCACCTGTGCCAGCAGCAGCGGGTCGCCGGAGCGGATCACGCCGCCGCCCAGCACCACCGGGATCGGCACGGACTCGAGCTCGAGCCGGACGACGCAGGCACGTACGAAGGCGGCGATCTCCTCGGCCTGGCGCTCGACGATGCTGCGCGCGACGATGTCGCCGTGGGCGGCGGCGCGGAACACGATCGGCGCGAGATGCGTGAGGTCGGCCGAATCCCGTCGACCGAAGTGCAGGTCTTCGATCAGGTCGGCGATCGAGCGCACGCCCAACGCCGCCACGATCGCAGGGGTCAGTGCGGTGCGCGGTCCGCGGCGGTCGACGTCGCGGGCCGCGTGCCACAGGGCCACCGCGCCGAGTCCCGCACCGCCGCCCCAGTCCCCTGAGATCTCGCCGAGGGACGGAAAGCGCACATCCGCTCCATCGGCCCGTACGCCGACCGCGTTGATGCCGGTGCCGCAGATGACGGCGACGGCGTTCGGCTCGTCGGTTCCGGCGCGCAGCAGCGCGAACAGGTCGTTGGCGATGATCGTCGCCGGGCCCGCCCAGTCGAAGCCGGCGGCAGCCGCGCGGTAGTCGTCGCTCTCGCTGGGCAGGTCGAGCCCGGAGATGTACAAACTCGCCTGCGCGACCGGGCTGCCGAGCGCGACCGATCGGATGAGGTCGTCCACGATGCGCACGGATGAGTCGAGCCCCTCCAGGTGCGGGCTCGCGCCCGGTCCGCGCCGGAATGCACGCACCTCCCCGTCGCGGGTCACCGAGACCGCCTCTGTCTTGGAACCGCCCGCGTCTACCGCGACGACCAGGCCGGTCATCGCGCCCACTCGAGGAATCGTGCGTTCTCCGCGAGCAGCAGGTCGGTGAGCTTCTCCGCGCGGTCATGCTGGAGGACGAGCGGATGCGCCCGCATGGCGCGCAGCACGCGATCACGTCCACCGTGCACCGCGGCATCCAAGGCGAGCCGTTCATATCCGGCGACGGAGGCGATGAGGCCCGCCATGTCGTCCGGCAGCGCCGCGATCGGCTCCGCCACGAACGCCCCGTCGCGGAACACCGCGGGCACCTCGATGACGTGGTCGTCCGGCAGGAACGGGAGCCGCCCGTCGTTGCGCAGATTCACCACACGCGCCCGGTCGGTGCCGCTCTGCATGGCGGCGAGCAGCTCGATCGCCGCTTCCGAGTAGAACGCTCCCCCGCGACGCTCCAGCGCCTCCGGCTTGGTGTTCTCCTCCGGCCGCGCATAGAGCTCGAGCAGCTCGCGCTCTATCGCCCGCACAGCGGCGGCGCGCGTCGGCTCGTGCAGCTGCTCGTGCAGCACCTCGTCATGGGCGTAGTAGTACCGCAGGTAGTAGGACGGCAGCGCTGCCAGCTGTTCGATCAGCGCCGGAGCGAGGTGCACGTCGTCGGCGAGGTCGTTCAGCCGATCGCGCAGCAGGTTCGGGAGTCGGTCGCTGTCATCCACGAGGATGCCGCGTTCCCACGTCAGATGGTTCAGACCGACATGCCCGAGGCTGACCCGGTCGTGCTCGACGCCGAACAGTTCGGCGAAGCGACGCTGGAAGCCGATCGCGACGTTGCACAGCCCGACAGCACGGTGGCCGTGCTGCAGCAGGGCGCGCGTGACGATGCCGACGGGATTGGTGAAGTCGATGATCCACGCGTCCGGCTTGGCGTGCCGGCGCACGGCGTCGGCGATCCGCAGGACCACCGGCACGGTGCGCAGCGCTTTGGCGAGGCCGCCGGGTCCGGTCGTCTCCTGACCGATGCACCCGACTTCGTGCGGCCAGGTCTCGTCGGCCTCCCGGGCATCCTGTCCACCGACGCGCAGCTGGATGAGGACGGCGTCCGCATCGGCCACCCCGGCGACGAGGTCGGTCGTGGTGACCACCTTCGCGGGGTGTCCGGCGTGCGCGAGCATGCGGCGCGACATCCCTCCGACCAGTTCCAGGCGCTGGGGATCCGGGTCGACGAGGTGGATCTCCTCCAGCGGAAGAAGGTCGCGCAGCCGCGCGAACCCGTCGATGAGCTCGGGTGTGTAGGTCGACCCACCGCCGACGATCGTGAGCTTCATGCCTCCACGCTCCAGCGCTGGGGATCGGTCACGGCGGAGATCTCGTCCTCCAGCTCGGCGTGGATCTGCTCGACGAGCTTCTGCCGCGCACCGAGCAGCACCGGCTGCCGCCCGGTCCCGCTGGTGCGGATCGAGAGCTTGGGACGTGCCGAGGCATCCATCCGCGCGTTCACCAGCTCGGCGAGCGCTTCTCCGCCCGCTGAGCCGGTCGGGCCGCCGAGCACGATCAGCGCGGGGTCGAGCACGGCCAGCAGCGGCTCCACGGCCAGCACGATGCGGTCGGCGAGCGCGGCCAGCGCGGCCGGATTCTCCGGCAGCCCCACGAGCACGTCCGCGAGTGGCTGCGACTCGCTCCCCCCGAGCAGCCGCAGCACGGCCGGGCCGCCGAGCAGGTCGGTGAGGTCGTTCGCGTCCGGTTCGAACTCGAGTGCGGCCCGCGGCACGGCGAGATAGCCGAGCTCGCCGGCGCCACCGTGGGCGCCGCGGAGGACGATCCCGCCGACGTCGAGGCCTACGCCGAGGCCACCGCCCATCCACAGCAGGGCGAAGCTCGAGGCGTCCTGCGCCACCCCTGCGGAACGCTCGGCCATCGCCGCGAGGTTCACGTCGTTGTCGAGGGTGACGTCCAGGTCCAGGGCCGCCTCGATCTGCTGCCGGGCGCCGGATTCGGGCCAGCCGGGCAGCGTGTCGGTGAACGACAGCTCATCGCCCTCGACGAACACGGCGGCCTGCACCCCCACGACGACCCGGCTGACGGATGCCTCGGAGATGCCGGCGGCATCACACGCGGCCAGGACGGCCGCCCGCACGTCGTTCTGCGGCGAGCGGTCCGCGGCGTCGCGCACCACCTCGACGATCGGGTGGTCCGCGTCGACGGCGTCGACGACGACGGCATGGATGCTGTGCTCGAGGATCGAGATCGCCACCCCCGTGATGCGGTCGGTGCGCACCCCGTAGGTGACGGCGTTGGGCCCGCGTCCGGCCGAGACTTCACCGACCGGCGCGATCAGGCCGACGCGCTCGAGGCGCGCCAGCATCTGCGCTGCGGTCGGTTTGGACATGCCCGACAGCTTGCCCAGCCGCGCGCGGGTCAGCGGTCCGTGCTCCAGGAGCAGGCGGAACGCCGTCCGGTCGTTGTGGGCCCGCAGCCACGTGGGGGTACCCGGGTCGATCTGACTCATCTCATGCATCCGTCTCTGCCATTCCCGCCCGTACTTCATCACGCAGCATCCCGATCTTGTCGGGATCCGCCGCGGCATCCAAAAGCGTCTTCGTGTACTCGTGCTGCGGATCCAGGATCACCCGATCCGAAGGTCCCCGCTCCACGATGTCACCGCGGTACATCACCAGGATCTCGTCCGAGAAGTGTCGCGCGGTGGCGAGGTCGTGCGTGATGTACAGCACCCCGAGCTGCTCCTCGCGCTGCAGATCCGCCAGGAGGTTGAGGACCCCGAGCCGGATGGACACATCGAGCATCGAGACCGGCTCGTCGGCGATGATGAACCGTGCGCCGGGCGCCAGCGCCCGCGCGATCGCCACGCGCTGACGCTGGCCGCCGGAGAGCTCGTGCGGGCGTCGCCGCGCGAACTGCGCCGCCGGGGTCAGCCGCACGCGCTCCAGCAGCTCGTACGCGCGGTCGGTGACCTCGCGCGTCGACCACTTCGGGTGGTGGATCCGCAGCGGCCGCTCGATGTGGTGAAGGATCGTGTGGAACGGGTTGAGGGATCCGAACGGGTCCTGGAAGACCATCTGCACGTCGCGGCGATACTGCGCCAGCGCGCGTCCGCCGGTGCCGCTCGGGACGCCGTCGAGCAGGATCGTCCCCGACGTCGGAGTCTCGAGCTTGGCGATCATGCGCGCGATCGTCGACTTGCCGGAGCCGCTCTCGCCGACCAGCGCGATGGTGCGGCCCGGCACGAGCGAGAACGAGACGTCCTTCACCGCGTGCAGGGTCGAGAACTTCACCCCGTCACGCAGCCGGAAGTCCTTGATGAGGCCGCGTGCTTCCAGCGCGCCGTCACGTCGTGTGGCGGTCTTCATGCCGCACCTCCTTCGGCC
Source organism: Microbacterium sp. Root61 (assembly GCF_001427525.1). Lineage (NCBI taxonomy): Bacteria > Bacillati > Actinomycetota > Actinomycetes > Micrococcales > Microbacteriaceae > Microbacterium > Microbacterium sp. Root61. The sequence continues at coordinate 1,414,783 of NZ_LMGU01000001.1, forward strand.
TCGACCACGTCGGGCCCACGTCGCACGAAACCGCCGCGCACGCCACGCAGACTCGGGAAGCTCGCCAGCAGCCTGCGCGTGTACTCGTGCGTCGGCCGGCGGTAGATATCCTCGGCGGGTCCCTGTTCGATGATCTCGCCCTGCAGCATGATCGCGATGTTGTCGCTGATCTCGATCAACAGCGGCAGATCGTGCGTGATGAAGATCACGGCGAACCCGAGTCGCTCGCGCAGCCGCATGATCTCGCGGATGATGCCGCGCTGCACGACGACATCCAGTGCCGTGGTCGGCTCATCCATGATCATGACCTGCGGGTCCAGCGCGAGCGCCATCGCGATCATGACGCGCTGCCGCATCCCGCCGGACAGCTCGTGCGCGAAGCTGGACAGCCGTGACGGGTCGACCCCGACCAACTCGAGCAGTTCGACCGAACGCGCCTCCCGCTGCGCCCGCGTCATGCTGCGGCGATGCGTGGTGAAGACGTCATGGAGCTGCGTGCGGACGTTGAGCACCGGGTTCAGGGAGTTCATCGACCCCTGGAAGACCATCGAGACCTTGTCCCACCGATACGTGCGCAGCGACTCCTCGCGCAGCTCGACGACATCGATGTCGTGCCCGCCCGCATCGTGGAAGATCACCTCGCCGGAGGTCATCAGCGCGGGCGCTTTCAGGAGCCGGTTGATGCCGTACGCCAGCGTCGTCTTGCCGCATCCGGACTCCCCGGCGAGCCCGAGGATCTCGCCGCGGTGGAGAGTGAGGGATGCCTCGCGCACGGCCTTGACCGGAGGATCGACCTGGTACTCGATCGAGATGCCGCGCGCTGTCAGCACCGGCTCGCCCATGGTCCCGTTCATGCCAGTGCTCCCGCGTCCTCGGTGATGCCGATGCCGGCCTTGGCCGCCTTGCGCACGCGCCGGGCGTTCTGCGGGGCCAGGCGCAGCTTGGGATCGACGACCTCGTCGATCGCGAAGTTGATGAGCGACAGTGCCGCCCCGAGGGCCGCGATCATCGCTCCCGGCGGCACGAACCACCACCAGGCTCCGGTACCGACGGCCTGGCCGGTCTGCGCGTCGTTGAGCATGGTGCCCCACGTGATCGATCCGGTGGCGCCGAGCCCTAGGTAGGAGAGCCCGGCCTCGCCGAGGATCGCGAAGATGATGCCGAACAGGAACTGGGCGGCCAGCAGCGGCACGAGGTTCGGCAGGATCTCGACGAAGATGATCCGTCCGGGCTTCTCCCCCGCGACACGGGCAGCGGCCACGTATTCGCGCGATCGCAGCGACCGCGCCTGCGAGCGCAACACCACGGCGGATCCAGCCCACCCGGTGATGCCGAGGACGATCGCGATCATCAGCCAGCTTCGCGCCATGTCGCCGAGCCCCTCGGCGCGCTGCACGTACGCGGCGATCACCATCACGAGGGGAAGACCCGGGATGACCAGGATGATGTTCGTGAACAGCGAGAGCGCTTCGTCGGCGAACCCGCCGAAGTAGCCCGCGAAGACGCCGAACATCACCGCGAGGACGAGCGCGATCACGCCCGCGATCAGGCCGATCAGGAGCGATCCGCGCGAGCCCGTCGCCAGCTGTGCGAACACGTCGTAGCCCAGCTTCGTCGTGCCCAGCCAGTGCTCGGTGCTCGGCGGCTGGAGCGAGGGATTGTGCGAGTTGTACGGGTCCTGGGCGAACATCGGGCCGAAGATCGCGAACAGCACGATGGCCGAGACGATCGCGATGCCGGTGATGAGCTTGGCGGACGGGCGCGGAAGGAGGTCGGTGAACCGGCCTCGGGTGCGTTGCGCCTGCGCCTCGCGGGACGCCTCGCGCACGGCCTCCGCCTCGGCCGGGGAGTCGAAGGAGATCTGCGTCTCCTCTACGAATTCGAGGCGCTCGAGTTCGGCGGAGCTCAGGTCGGTGTCAGCCATTGTGTCGGGCCCTCGGGTCGATGAAGCCGTAGATCAGATCCATGATGAAGTTCGCGGCGAGCACGGTGATCGTGATGACCAGGAAGACGCCCTGCATCAGCGCGTAGTCCAGCCCCTGCACCGACTGGATCATGAGCTTGCCGATGCCCGGGTAGCTGAACACCTGCTCCATCACGATCGAGCCGGCCACGACGAAGCCGAGCGCGATGCCGAAGCCGGCGAGCGACGGGATCTGCGCGATGCGGGAGGCGTACGCGGTACGGATGCGGCGGGGTCTGAGGCCCTTCGCCTCCGCCGTGACGACGTGGTCCTCGGAGAGCGTGGAGACCATCATGTTGCGCATCCCCAGCAGCCAGCCGCCCACCGAGGACAGCACGATCGTGACGGCCGGAAGGATCGCGTGGGTGATGGCGCTGCCCACGAACGCCCAGCTCCATTCCGGGCCGCCGGGGAACTCGAAGACGTCGTAGCCGCCGATGATGGGCAGCCAGCCCAGGTTCACCGAGAAGATCGCGACGAGCACGAGTGCCAGCCAGAAGTACGGGATCGACTGGAAGATCGTCGTGATCGGCACCAGGTGGTCCAGCCACGTGCCGCGCCGCCATCCCACCCAGGCACCGACGACGATGCCCAGGACGAACGAGATCACCGTCGCGACTCCCACCAGGATGACGGTCCACGGCAGGGCCTGGGCGATCAATTCGCCGACGGATGCCGGATACCGCGTCGAGGAGATCCCGAGGTCGCCGTGCAGCAGGCGCCCCCAGTAATTCAGGTACTGCTGCCACAGCGGTGTGTCGTCCGCGCCGAGCAGCGCCTTGATCGAGTCGATCGTCTCCTGCGAGATGGGCCGGCCTCCGCTGGCCCTTCGCAGTTTTCCGATCATGATCTGCGCCGGATCCCCCGGCAGGAGGCGCGGCAGCAGGAAGTTCAGCGAGATGGCCGCCCACAGGGTCACCACATAGAAGGTGAACCGCCTCAAATAGAACTTCATGCCGCACACATCTTCATGCCGGGAGTCCGTCGCATGGCCGGGCTACTTGACGGGCTTCAGATGCGTGAGCACGATGGCGCTGGCCACCGACGTGTACGGCAGCGGCACCGCGTACAGGTCGCTCTCGCTGGGCCATCCGGTGAAGTCCTTCGTGTTGAAGAACGACTGGGAGGCGTTCAGGACCACGGGGATGTAGGGGAGGTCGCGGGCGATCTCCGTCTGGACCGTCGCGTATGCCGCCTGCTTGGTCGCTTCGTCGTTGGTCGCACCGGCGGCCACGATCGCGGCATCCGCCACGGGGTTGGAGTAGCGGGAATAGTTCTGACCCGAGACCGGGTCCTCTCCCACCTTCGCCGTCGATACACCCTCGAAGTACTCGTGGTACGTCGAGTACGGGTCCGCGACGAGGCTCGCCGCGAGGCCGTAGAGCGCCATCTGGAAGTCACCGCTGGAGATCGGCGTCCAGTAGTCGGCGTCCGACACGGTGCGCGGGGTGATCTTGATCCCCGCCTCTCCGGCCTGCTCGGCGATCAGCTTGGCGGCGTCGTTGTAATCGGTCCATCCATCCGGCGAGAACAGGTCCAGATCGATCGTCTCGCCGTCCTTGCCGTAGAAGCCGTCCGATCCCTTGGCGTAGCCGGCGGCCTCGAGGATCGCCCCGGCCTCTGCGGCGTTCGGGCTCTGCGGGCTCGTCTCCAGCGACGGGTCGCTCAGCCACGCCTCATCGCGCGGGAGGAGCAGGAACGCGGGGTTGCTCTCCCCGGCGAGACCGGCGAAGGCCTTCTCGCGGATGGTCGAGCGGTCCAGCGCGACGTTGATCGCCTGACGCACGGCGGGATCGGTCTGCGCACCCGTGCAGCCCTGTTCGGCCGAGGAGCACGTCACCAGGACGGTCGGGTCCTGCTGCAGGTTGAGCGTGGAGATCACGCCCTTGCCGGTGACGGCGTCCGGGTTGGCGATGAACTGGCCGACCCAGTCGAGCTTGCCGGTGGCCAGGAGATCCTGCGAGGACTGGTTGCTGTCGATGCCGATGTACTGGACCTCTTTCACGGCGGGCTCGCCGTCACGGAAGTTCGGGTTCGCCTCGACGGTGTACGCGGCATCCGAGAACGTCTTCAGCATGTACGGACCGCTGCCGATCGGCTTCGGGTTCGTCTCCGCCATGTAGTCGGTGATCTTGCCCCACACGTGCTCGGGCACGATCCACGTGGAGCCGAGGGTGAGCGAGAGCCCGGTGAAGTGCGGCTTGGAGTAGGTCAGGACGACGGTGGTGTCATCCGGCGCTTCTGCCGAGACCATGTCGACGCTCTTGTTCGGGCCGTAGCCCATCGTGAAGACCACGTCGGCGGCGGTCAGCGCCTCGCCGTCGTTCCACTTCAGATCGGGCTTGAGGGTCACCGTGACGACGGTGCCGTCCTCGCTGATCTCGTAGCTGTCGCCGAGCAGACCGACGGGCGGGTCGCTGGAGAGCTGGTTGAAGAAGAACAGCGGCTCGTAGATCGGTCCGAAAGTCGCGTGCACGGCCGAGTCGAGGTTGAACGGGTTGAAGTTCTCGTTGACGGGAGTGGCACTGCCGGCCCACACCCGCAGCGGGCGGTCAGCGCCGCTCGAGGAACCGCCGGACGGACTGCAGCCGGCGAGAGCGAGAGACAGAGCGGTCGCGCCGGCGGCGATGGCCACGGCGAGAGAGCGCTTCGATCGACGAATCATCGTTCCTTCTTTCGTGCTTCCGGGGGAACGCCAAGGGAACGTGGCGCTTATTGGGAAGAACGTTATCTGAAAAGGAACGAACTGGAAAGAACATTTTCTATTACGATTCGGCGACGGTCGCCGCTAGACGCCGCAACACGGCGAAACCCCCTCCTCCGGCAGACCGGACGAGGGGGCTTCGGTGGTGTGTCAGCGGCCGGTGCCGGCGTGCACGACGGCCTCGTCATCGCCGTCGAGCCCGTAGGCGGTGTGCACGACACGCGCGGCGGCCACCAGGTCATCGCCTCGGACGACGACGGAGATGCGGATCTCGGACGTCGAGATCATCTCGATGTTGACGCCCGCGATCGACAGCGCCTCGAACAGCGTCGCCGAGACCCCCGAGTGGGTGCGCATTCCGGCACCGACGACCGACAGCTTGCCGATCTGGTCGTCGTGCACGAGGCTCTCGAACCCGACCTCGGCCTGCTCCCCCGCGAGGGCGCGGAGAGCGATGGCGGCCTCCGACTTGGGCAGAGTGAAGGAGATGTCGGTGCGTCCTGTCGCGGCGGCGGACACGTTCTGCACGATCATGTCGACGTTCGCGCCGGACTTCGCGATGATCTTGAAGATCTCGGCGGCCTTACCGGGGACGTCGGGGACGCCGATGACCGTGATCTTCGCCTGGCTGAGGTCGGTGGCGACTCCGGCGACGATGGGCTCTTCCATGTGCTCTCCCTGATCCAGGTAGCGGGAACGCTGCTTCTCATTGAGGACGTAGGTGCCCTCGCTCGAACTGAAGGTGGACCGCGCGTGGATGAGCACGCCATGCCGGCGGGCGTATTCGACGGCGCGGATGTACAGGACCTTGGCCCCATTGGCGGCGAGCTCCAGCATCTCCTCACTGGAGACGCGGTCGAGCTTGCGGGCCTTCGGCACGACCCGGGGGTCGGCGGTGAAGATGCCGTCGACGTCGCTGTAGATCTCGCACACGTCGGCGTCCAGCGCCGCGGCGAGCGCGACGGCGGTGGTGTCCGAGCCGCCGCGACCGAGGGTCGTGATGTCGCGGGTGTCGCGGTTGAAGCCCTGGAAGCCGGCGACGATGACGATCGCGCCCTCGTCCAGCGCTTCGCGCAGCCGGATCGGGGTGACATCGACGATGCGTGCGGCGCCGTGCGTGGCATCCGTGATCATCCCGGCCTGGCTGCCCGTGAAGGAGCGCGCCTCGAAGCCCATCGAGTGGATGGCCATCGCCAGCAGCGCCATCGAGATGCGCTCTCCGCTGGACAGCAGCATGTCGAGCTCGCGCGGCGCGGGAATCGGCGCCACCTGGTTCGCCAGGTCGAGCAGCTCATCGGTCGTGTCGCCCATGGCGCTCACGGCCACGACGACCTCGTGGCCCGCGCGTCGGTTGTCGACGATGCGCTTGGCGACACGTTTGATGCTCTCCGCATCGGCGACGGATGAACCGCCGTATTTCTGCACGATCAGCGCCACTGTGGAACTCCCCGGGGGTGTGCCGCCGCCCGATGACACACGTCCGGCGGCGATGGGCGACGGATGCGGCGCCCAAGGTCCCATCTTACGGAAAGTGCATGCCCCCCTCGTTATGCGTGACGCGCGCTACAGTGCTCGCATGGACGCGGCGACGCAGGCATGGAGCGAGTTCAACGTCGCGATGCTCGGCGGGCTCGCCGCGCTCGTCGGTCTGCTGATCGTGGCGATGTCGGTGAACGTCAAGGACATACTCGACGCTCCGCATCTGCCCGCTCGCGCCGCGGCGGCGATCGCGACCCTCACTCTCGCGCTGATCGTGTGCGCGCTGGGCCTCGTCCCCGCCCAGCCGCTCTGGCTCTACGGCGCGGAAGTCGCGATCGGCGCCGTCATCGCGGCCGTCTTCGCCTTCCATGCCGTGCGTGCCGTGTACCTCAACACGCTCGCGCCGCGCGGCACGCGCACCCCGAAGTCGGCGGCGATCATCGCTCCCGTCGCGGCCTATGCCGCGGGGTCTGTGCTGCTGGTCATCGGCTCGACGGCCGGTCTGGCCTGGCTCGGCGCCGGCGCGATCCTCGCGGTGGTGTCGGGCGTGACGTTCGCGTGGGTCGTCCTGATCGAGATCCTGCGCTGAACCGGGTCAGCCGGGTGGGATCGGCGGCAGATCGCCTCCGATGACAGCCTGCTTGCGCGGCCGGAACGTGCCTCCGGTGGCGGCCAGCCAGCAGCCCAGGATGACGAGCGGGAAGCCGATGATGAGGCCGAGGGTGATCTGCTCCCCCAGGATCACCACGCCGAGCAGGATCGCGACGACCGGGTTGACGTACGTGAACAGCGGGGCGCGCACGGGGCCGACGCGGGCGATGAGCGCGAAGAAGACCATGAAGGCGACGGCTGTGCACAGCACCGCGAGCGCGACGAGTGCCGCCGTGCTCTCCATCGTCGGCACCTCGTGCTGGGTGAACAGGGCGATGGGCAGGTAGAACAGTCCGACCGCGGCCAGCGAGATCGTGATCGTACCGAGCGCCGGAATGCCCTTCAGCTTGTGCGCGACGATGAATGGCGCGGTTGCGTAGCAGACAGCGACCAGCAGCACCTCGCCGAGTGCGAGCAGACCGGCGGTGCCGCCGACCGCGAGTCCGGGCCCGGCGACGATCACCGCGACGCCGGCGAAGCCGAGCGCGAGACCGATCATGCGGGAGGGCCGCAGGACGGCGCGATCACCGCCGAGCACAGCGATCACCGCCGCGAACAGCGGGACGGTCGCGACCAGGAGTCCGGTGAGGCCCGAGGGCAGCGTCTGCTCGGCGTGCCCCAGCAGCAGGAACGGCCCGGCCATCTCGATCGCACCGAATGCGAGCACCCACCCGATCTTGCCGAACGCGGGGCGCAGTGCCTTCTGGCGCAGGGCGAACGGGAGCAGCAGGAGCGCCGCGATGAGCGTGCGACCCGCGACGACGGATGCCGGTGTGTACGAGTCGACGGCCTGCTTGATGAACAGATACGGCATGCCCCACAGGAGGGCCATCGCCGCGAAGAGGATCCAGGCGCGGGTGTCGAAGCGCGCGACGGCGGCGCTCATCGGACCGCGTTCATCAGACGGCCCGGCGCCCTTCGAACGCGCGCCCGAGGGTGACTTCGTCGGCGTACTCCAGGTCGCCGCCGACCGGCAGGCCGGACGCCAGGCGCGTCACCGAGATGTCGAGGGTGTGCAGCAGCCGGCTGAGGTAGGTCGCGGTCGCCTCGCCCTCGAGGTTCGGGTTGGTCGCCAGGATCACCTCCTGCACGGTGCCGTCGGCCAGGCGCTGCATGAGCTGGCGGATGCGCAGGTCGTCGGGGCCGATGCCCGCGATCGGGCTGATGGCCCCGCCGAGCACGTGGTAGAGCCCGCGGAACTCCCGCGTGCGCTCGATGGCGGCGACATCCTTCGCGTCCTCGACCACGCAGATGAACGTCGCGTTGCGGCGCGGGTCGCGGCAGATCGTGCAGCGCTCCTGTTCGGAGACGTTGCCGCACACCTCGCAGAAGCGCACCTTCTCGCGCACCTCGGCCAGCAGTTCGGCCAGGCGCGACACGTCGAACGACGGTGTCTGCAGGATGTGGAAGGTGATGCGCTGCGCCGACTTCGGGCCGATGCCGGGCAGGCGACCGAACTCGTCGATCAGCTCTTGGACGATTCCGTCATACATGGCTAGTTGAACCTCGTCGGCGGCGCGTAGGGCTCTTCACGCACGAAGGTCGCGTCCAGGACCTGCCGCACGACGGCTTCGCCGTAGCGCTGGATGCCGCCGGCCGACGGCGGAAGCCGCGGCGCGACGACGGGTGGGATCGGCACGTCGACGGCGGGGGCGGCGGTGTCGTCTTCGGGCTCCTCGTCGTCGGTCACGTGAGACGGCTCGATCTCGGCGGCCGGGAGCACGTCGCCCGCGCGGGCGGGGGCCAGCGTCGCCGTGCGCGAGTGGGAGGCAGCGGATGCCGCTTCTTCCGGTTCGTCGTCGACGGCGAACTGCGCGATCGGGGAGGACGCGTCATCCGTCGGGATCGGAGCGACGGCCCAGTCGGTCACGGGCGCGGCGGATGCCCGCGCGACGGGTGCCGACGTCGAGCGCTCCGGCGCGCGCGGCGGCGCGGCGGGCGGAGTGCGGGGTGCCGGCGGACGGGCGCTCGGGGCGGAACCGGCCGGGGCGTCGAACCCGGACGGACCCGGGTCGTACGGCTCGGACGGCGGGACGTCGGGGCCGTCTGGTCCTTCGCCGGCGTCGAGCTTGGCGAGGTACTTCACCCTGACGCCGACGACACCGAGGATCGCCTGGCGGAGGTCTTCGCTGGGGCCGGCGCCGCGCGTCAGCTGCTTGAAGCGGGTCAGGTCGCCCTGGTTCGGGAACGCGAGCGACAGCACGTCGTCCGCGAACGTGATGACGCGTGCATTCGCGGCCACGAGCCAGGACGTGCGGCTGATGCCCTCGAGCTTCGTGAGGATCTCGGGCCACGCCTCGCGCAGGCGCTGCACCGTCACCGGACCGGACGGGACCGGCGGCGCGACGACGACGGGGGCTGCCGGAGCCGGAGCAGGAGCAGGAGGCGCTTCGTCTCGCTGCGCTCGCTCAGCGGCGGGAGCAGCGGCAGGCTGCGCGACGACCGGAGCCGCAGGCGGCTGCACCGGAGCCGCGGCGGGTGCCACGGGGGCAGCGGCCGGGGCGGCCGCAGGGGCGGAGGACGCGGCGACGGGCGTCGCGGCGACGCCGGGGGCGGCCGTGTCGCGTGCCAGGACGCGGGCGACCATGAGCTCGAGCTGCAGGCGGGGCGAGGTCGCGCCGGTCATCTCGTCCAGCGTGCCGATCACGAGGTCGGCCGTGCGCGAGAGGCGCTCGGAGCCGAACGCCGCGGCCTGGGCGTTCATGCGCTCGAGCTCTTCGGCGGGCACTCCGCGCAGCACCGCGGCGGCGCCGCGTCCGGTCGCCGCGATGACGATGAGGTCGCGCAGGCGCTCGAGGAGGTCGTCGACGAACCGCCGTGGATCCTGGCCGGTCTGCACGACACGGTCGACGGCGGCGAAGGCGGCCGCGGCATCCGACGCTGCGAACGCGTCGACGGCCTCATCCAGCAGGGCGCCGTGCGTGTACCCGAGCAGCGAAACCGTGCGCTCGTAGCGCACCAGGACGGTGTCGGAGCCTTCGCCCACGTCGGAGCCGGCGATCAGCTGATCCAGCAGCGACAGGGTGTCACGCGGTGACCCACCTCCGGCGCGGACCACGAGCGGCAGCACGCCGGGCTCGACGCGGACCCCCTCGACCTCGCACAGCGACTCGACGTACTCCAGCATCGCGGCCGGCGGGACGAGTCGGAACGGGTAGTGGTGCGTCCGCGAGCGGATCGTGCCGATGACCTTCTCGGGCTCCGTCGTCGCGAAGATGAACTTGACGTGCTCGGGCGGCTCTTCGACGAGCTTCAGGAGCGCGTTGAAGCCCCCCGAGGTCACCATGTGCGCCTCATCGATGATGAAGATCTTGTAGCGGTCACGTGCGGGAGCGAAGATCGCCCGCTCGCGCAGGTCTCGGGCGTCATCGACACCACCGTGGCTGGCCGCGTCGATCTCCACGACATCGAGTGAACCGCCGCCGCCGCGACTGAGCTCGATGCAGCTGTCGCACACGCCGCACGGGGTGTCGGTCGGCCCCTGGGCACAGTTCAGACAGCGCGCCAGGATGCGCGCCGACGTCGTCTTGCCGCAGCCGCGGGGTCCCGAGAACAGGTAGGCATGGCCGACCCGATCACCGCGCAGCGCCGTCATGAGCGGCTCGGTGACCTGGGACTGGCCGATCATCTCGCCGAACGTCTCGGGACGGTAGCGGCGGTAGAGGGCGATGGTCACGTGCCCAGCCTATGCTGTGGTCGCGACATCCCGCCGGGCGCGCACGCCCCCGCCGCCGTCCTCACGCGTCGAGACCGGCGCGCGCGGGATCGCCCTCCGGGTCGACCTCGGAACCGATGATCGGGATGGTGGTCGTGACCGTGGGGACGGATGCCGACAGCAGCGTGCCGTCCTCCCGCCGGACGTCGGCGAACTGGCGCAGCGAGGGCTTGCCCGCGATCACCGGTCCCTGTCCCTCGAGCGGGGCGACGACCTCGGTCCCGCCTTCGACCGTGTAGGGCACGCCCCGCACGGTGAATGACACGGGCTCCCCGGCATCCGCTCGCACGCTCAGCGCGTCCCGCGTGACGGTGACCGTCAGACGCGTGCCGTGCCAGTGCAGCACGTACGAGAGTTCCGGCCAGTCCGCGGGCAGGCGCGGGTCGAACGACAGGTCGCCGAAGTGGTCGCGCATGCCGCCGAAGCCGGCGACGAGCGAAGTCCAGATGCCGCCCGCGGATGCCACGTGCACGCCGTCCGCCGCGTTGTTGTGCAGGTCGGCGAGGTCGACGAACAGCGACTCCTCGAAGTACTCGCGGGCCAGATCCTGGTAGCCCACCTCGGCCGCGAGGATCGACTGCACGACCGCGGACAGGGTCGAGTCCCCCGTGGTCAGCGGGTCGTAGTACTCGAAGTCGGCCAGCTTCTCGCCGTCGGTGAAGTGGTTGCCCTGCAGGAACAGCGCGAGCACCACGTCGGCCTGCTTGAGCACCTGGTACCGGTAGATCACGAGGGGGTGGAAGTGCAGCAGCAGCGGCCGCTGGTCGGCGGGCGTGTGCTCGAGGTCCCACACCTCCTTCTCGAGGAAGACGTGATCCTGCGGGTGGATGCCGAGGGCCGGGCTGAACGGGATGTTCATGGCCTCCGCGGCGCGCTCCCAGCCCTCCTCCTCGGAGGGATCCAGACCGAGTCGGTCGACCATGTGGCGGTAGGCCTCGGGGTCGTCCACCGCCATCTCGCGGACGGTGCGCGCCGCGAACCGGAGGTTGAAGCGCGCCATCACGTTCGTGAAGAGGTTGTCGTTGACGACCGTCGTGTACTCGTCGGGGCCGGTGACGCCGTGGATGTGGAACGAGTCCTCGCCGTCGCTCTCGCGCCAGAAGCCGAGGGTGGCCCACAGACGGGCGGTCTCCACCGCGATGTCGACGCCTTCTCGGTGGAGGAACTCGGTGTCGCCCGTGGCCCGCACATACTTGGCCAGCGCGAAGCTGACGTCGGCGTTGATGTGGTACTGCGCAGTGCCGGCCGCGTAGTAGGCCGAGGCCTCTTCGCCGTTGATCGTGCGCCACGGGAACAGGGCGCCCGCCTCGTTGAGCTGGTGCGCGCGCTTGCGGGCGGCGGGAAGCATGAGGTACCGCATCCGCAGGGCGTTGCGCGCCCACAGGGGGGTCGTGTAGGCCAGGAACGGCAACACGTAGATCTCGGTGTCCCAGAAGTAGTGGCCGCTGTAGCCCGAGCCCGACACGCCCTTGGCCGGGACGCCCAGACCGTCGGCACGGGCCGCCGCCTGCGCGAGCTGGAAGAGGCACCAGCGGGTGGCCTGCTGCAGGTCGTCGTGGCCGCCGATGCGGACGTCCGAGCGCGACCAGAATCCGTCGAGCCACTCGCGCTGACGGGCGAACTGGCGCTCGATGCCCTCGGTGCGCACGCGATCCAGGGTGCGGCGGCAGCGGTCGACGAGTTCGCGCGCGGGCACGCCGCGGGACGTGTGGTAGCTGACCAACTTGGTGACGCGGATCGGAACACCGGCCTTGGCCTGCACGCGGAACACGTTCTTGGCGATGTCGGATTCGATGAGCGTGCGTGCCGAGCACTCGTTCTCGGTCTCGACGAGGTGGTCGGCGACGACGGCGAGCGTCATGTCCGACTCGGTCGCGCGATAGCTGAGCGCCGAGCGCAGTCCGTCCTGCCAGAACTCCTGCGGCTGCAGGACGCGCTCGTGGATGCGCTCCGCCTTGCGCGGGTCGAAACCGGCCTTCTTCGGCGCGTTCGGCGTGCCGCCGTAGACGTCCTCACCGTCCTGGCGATTGACGATCTGGCAGTTGACGGTCACCGGGGCGTCCGCGTTGAGCACGGTCACCTCGACGGACATGATCGCGAGGTGCTTCTCCTCGAACGACACCATGCGCTCGAAGTCGATCCGCACGAGCTTGCCCGACGGGGTGTTCCACAGGATGTGGCGTCGCAGAACCCCGTCGCGCATGTCGAGCGTGCGCTCGTACTCGCGGACGTCGGCCACATCCAGCGACAGGGGCTCGTCGTCGACGTAGACCCGCATGACCTTGGCGTCGGGGGCGTTGATGATCGTCTGCCCGACCTCGGCGAAGCCGTAGGCCTGTTCGGCGTGACGGATCGGGAACGTCTCGTGGAACCCGTTGATGAAGGTGCCGTCCTCGTGGGAGTGGCGTCCTTCCGGGTGATTGCCCCGCAGACCGAGGTAGCCGTTGCCGACGGAGAAGAGTGTCTCGGTGACCCCGGCATCCTCCAGCGCGTAGTGGTTTTCGACAAGTCGCCAGGGGTCGACGGGGAAGCGGTCGCGATCGATCATGCGGTGCCTTCTGTTGATCTCGGTATCGAGGTACTGGGGGTGGAGGGGTAGTTCGCGCTCAGCGCACGAGGGCGTCGAGGTCGTCGACCACGACGTGTGCGCCGGCCTCGCGGAGAGCGGATGCGCCGACCCCGCGGTCGACGCCGACCACGAGTGCGAAGCCGCCCGCGGCCGCGGAGGCGACGCCGCTGATGGCGTCTTCGACGGCGGCGGACCGCGCCGGGTCCACGCCCATCATGCGGGCGGCCTCGACGAAGACGTCCGGAGCAGGCTTGGAGGCCAGGTTGTCGCGCTCGGCGATCACCCCGTCCATCACGACCGGGAATCGATCGCGGATGCCCGCCGCAACCAGCACTTCTTCGGCGTTCTTCGAGCTGGACACCACCGCGATCGGCGTTCCCGCCGCCTGCAGTGCGTCCAGCAGCCGAATCGAGCCCGGGAACGCGGTGACGCCGTCCTCGCGCAGGACGCGCGCGAAGACCTCGTTCTTGCGGTTGCCGATGCCGCAGACCGAATCGACACTCGGGTCATCGCTCGGGTCGCCCCACTTGACCTCGACGTCGCGGCTGCGCAGCAGGCTGGCGACGCCGTCGTAGCGCTTCTTGCCGTCGAGGTAGTCGAAGTAGTCCTGGTCGGAGTACGCCGGAGCGATGTCCCACGCCGCGAACAGCTCTTCGAACATCGACCGCCAGGCGTGCATGTGTACCTCGGCGGTCGGCGTGAGCACGCCGTCGAGATCGAACAGCACGGCGTCGTACGCGGTGAGATCGGGCAGAGTTTCGGCGGTCACAGGACCTCCCGGCAGAGAGCGGATGAAGGGCGAAACGGCTCACCTTCGTGCCGTCCTGCAAGCGTAGTCGCGGGACCTCCCCTCGGGAACCGAAGCGGGCGCAGTCGGGACCCGATTGTCAGCTCTGGGCCACCTCGAGCGTCTGCCGCGCGATCTCGACCTCTTCGTCGGTCGGAACCACGAGGACGGTGACCGCCGAGGCATCCGTCGAGATGATGCGGATGCCGGGGCCCCGCGTTTCGTTGCGCTCCGGGTCGAGCTCGACGCCCGCGAAACCGAGGGTGGCGAGGGCTCCCGCGCGCACCGCCGGGGAGTTCTCCCCGACACCCGCTGTGAAGGAGATGACATCGACGCCGCCGAGCTGTGCCAGGTAGGACCCCGCGTAGGCGCGGAGGCGGTGCACGTAGACATCGAAAGCGAGGGTGGCAGCGGCATCCCCCCGCTCCGCCCGCTCGAGGAGGTCGCGCATGTCGGAGACGCCGGCCAGGCCCAGCAGGCCGCTGCGCTTGTTCAAGAGGTCGTCGAGGTCGTCGATCGACAGGTGCGCGCGGCGCGCGAGCTGCACGAGCACGGCCGGATCGATGTCGCCGGATCGCGTGCCCATCACGAGGCCCTCGAGCGGGGTGAGCCCCATCGAGGTCTCGACCGAGCGTCCACCGTCGATCGCCGTCACGGACGCGCCGTTGCCGAGGTGGAACACGATCTGCTTCAGCTCGGCGAGCGGCCGATCCAGGAACGCGGCGACCGCTTCGCTGACGAACTTGTGGCTCGTGCCGTGGAAGCCGTAGCGGCGGATGCGGTGGGCGGCCGCCAGCTCCGCGTCGATCGCGTACGTGTAGGCGGCCGGGGGCAGGGTCTGGTGGAAGGCCGTGTCGAACACCGCCACGTGCGGCACGTCGGGGAACGCGCGCCTGGCCGCGACGATCCCGGCGAGGTTCGCGGGGTTGTGCAGCGGGGCGAGCACGGAGAGCTCGTCGATGTTGATCTCGACCAGCGGCGTGATCAGGGTGGGCGCGAAGAACCTGGCACCGCCGTGCACGACGCGGTGTCCGACCGCGACCGGCGGCCGCTCCGTGAGCGAGGGACCGTTCTCGGCGAACGCCTCGAGCATCACCGCGAACCCGGCGGTGTGGTCCGGGATCGGCAGTTCTCGCGTATACGTGGCGTCCAAGACCGTGGGGGCCGCATCCGTGCCGTCCGCCCCCATGCCCGCGGCCGTGACCGTGTGCCGCGCGCGCCCGGTCGCCTCGCCGATGCGCTCGACGAGCCCGGAGGCGAGCACCTGCTCGTGATCCATGTCGAGCAGCTGGTACTTGAACGAGGACGATCCGCTGTTGACGACCAGCACCACGCTCATGCTGCTCCCTCGCCCTGCGCCTGGATCGCGGTGATCGCGATCGTGTTGACGATGTCGTCCACGAGCGCCCCGCGCGACAGGTCGTTGATCGGCTTGTTCAGCCCCTGCAGCACCGGCCCGATCGCGACTGCACCGGCCGAGCGCTGCACCGCCTTGTAGGTGTTGTTGCCCGTGTTCAGGTCGGGGAAGATGAACACGGTCGCCCGCCCCGCGACGGCCGAATCCGGCATCTTGGCCTTGGCGACGGCCGCATCGGCGGCGGCGTCGTACTGGATCGGACCCTCGACGAGCAGCTCGGGGGCGCGCTCGCGCACCAGCGCGGTCGCGGTGCGCACCTTCTCCACCTCGGCGCCCGACCCCGACTCCCCCGTCGAGTACGACAGCATCGCGACGCGCGGGTCGATGCCGAACTGGCTCGCGGTCGCCGCCGACGAGATCGCGATGTCGGCGAGCTGCTCGCTGGTCGGGTCCGGGATGACGGCGCAGTCGCCGTAGACGAGCACGCGGTCGGCGAGCGCCATCAGGAAGACCGAGGAGACGACCGAGACGCCCGGGGCGGTCTTGATGATCTCGAACGCCGGTCGGATCGTGTGCGCCGTCGTGTGCGCGGCGCCCGAAACCATGCCGTCGGCCAGGCCGAGGTGCACCATCATCGTGCCGAAGTACGAGACATCCGTCACCGTGTCGGCAGCCTGCGCATAGGTGACGCCCTTGTGCGCGCGGAGTCGCTCGTACTCGGTCGCGAACTGCGCGACGTGGGCCGGATCGAACGGGCTGAGCACCTGCGCGCCGCTGATGTCGATGCCGAGCTCGACCGCGCGGGTGCGCACGTCGTCCTCCTCGCCGAGGATCGTGAGGTCGGCGATGCCGCGCGTCAGCACGGTGGCGGCCGCGCGCAGGATGCGGTCATCGCTCCCCTCGGGCAGCACGATGCGCTTGCGGTCGGAGCGCGAACGCTCCATCAGGCCGTACTCGAACATCAGCGGCGTCACCACGGTGGCACGGGCCAGACCCAGCGCGCGGCGTAGTTCATCGGTGTCGACGTGCCGTTCGAACAGCGCGAGGGCGGTGTCGTAGCGGCGCTGCGAGTCGGCAGCAAGACGTCCGCGCGTGTTCATCACGCGCACGGCGGTCTCGAAGGTGCCGAGCTCGGTCGCGACGATCGGGATGCTGGAATCCAGGCCGTCGATGAGGCGGTCGATGTCATCCGGCAGCACGAAGGGACCGTTCAGCACGATGCCGGCGATGGAGGGGAACGTGCCGGAGGCGTTGGCCAGGAGCGCGGCGAGCAGCACATCGGTACGGTCGGCGGCCACGATCAGCACGGCGCCCTCGATCAGGCGCGGCAGCACGTTGACCATCGACATGCCCGCGACGACCACGCCGAGCACCTCGCGGGTGAGCAGTTCCGAGTCTCCCTTGAGCAGAGTGCCCTCGACGGAGCGCAGGATGCCGCGGATCGACGGCGCGACCAGGCTGCGGTCCTCGGGCAGCGCCCAGACCGGCACTGCCCGTCCGTGCGCCGTGGCGACCGCGCCGCCGATCGCCTCGACGATCTCGTCGAGGCGCTCCGGGTCGGCGCGGTTGGCGATGACGGCGAACAGCTCGGCGCGACCGTGCGCGAGCTCGGCGAGGGTGAGGTCCGCGATCTGCCCCATTTCGGCCGGAGTGCGCGGCAGCGTCGTGCCGAGCTGCTCGCTCTGCCCCTGCTGCGCGCGTCCGCCGAGCACGAGGAGCACGGGGGCGCCGAGGTTGGCGGCGATGCGCGCGTTGTAGGCGAGCTCGGCCGGGCTGCCGACATCCGTGTAGTCGCTGCCGAGCACCACGACCGCGTCGCACTGCGCCTCGACGGCCTTGTAGCGCGACACGATCGTCGACAGCGCGGCGTCCGGATCGGCCCGCACATCGTCGTAGGTGACGCCGATGCACTCGTCGTAATCGAGGTCGACGCCGTCGTGATCGAGCAGCAGCTGGAGCACGTAATCGCGCTCCGCGGTCGAGCGGGCGATCGGGCGGAACACGCCGACTCGGGCGGTCGCGAGACTCAACGCCTCCAGCACGCCGAGCGCGATGGTCGACTTGCCGGAGTGACCTTCGGCCGAGGTGATGTAGATGCTCTGCGCCACGGGGACCAGCCTATGGCGCGGCATCCGCTCGCGCTGGGGTCCGGGCCGTGAGTATCCGGGCATGAAAAGACTCTCCGCGCACCCGGCAGAGCCTGGTTACCCTTGCTACGTTTCCGTCCTGGGGGAGTTGGCCTGGATGCCGCCGCGCG
This sequence comes from Microbacterium sp. Root61, assembly GCF_001427525.1. NCBI lineage: Bacteria > Bacillati > Actinomycetota > Actinomycetes > Micrococcales > Microbacteriaceae > Microbacterium > Microbacterium sp. Root61. Next base: position 1,432,265 of record NZ_LMGU01000001.1, read on the forward strand.
GAGAGCTGCCACCAGTCTAACCGAGACGAACGGATGCCTCGTGCATTCAGGGAACTCCCTGATCCGCTGGGGCTTTGCCAGGGTTACGATCGAGGGGTCGGGCGATGACGCTCGAACCACGGCGGATCCGAGGGGCCCAATGGACCACAGCGCGACGACCCAGATCGATCACGGCCGTTCGGCGGACGCGATCACCCCGGAAACCTTCGAGCGCCAGACCACCGACATCCTGACCGCCGTCGGCAGTGTCATCGACGGCAAGCCGGACGCGGTCCGCAGCGCGCTGGTCACGCTGCTGGCCGAGGGGCACCTGCTCATCGAGGATGTCCCCGGGGTCGGCAAGACGATGCTGGCGCGCGCACTCGCGGCATCCGTCGACGCGTCCGTGCGCCGCATCCAGTTCACGCCCGATCTGCTTCCCGGCGATGTGACCGGCGTCTCCGTCTTCAATCCGGTCGACCGCGAATTCGAGTTCAAGCGCGGCGCGATCTTCGCGAACATCGTCATCGCCGATGAGATCAACCGCTCCTCCCCCAAGACGCAGTCGGCGCTGCTGGAGGCGATGGAGGAGGGCCAAGTCACCGTCGACGGGCAGACGCACATGCTGCCCGACCCGTTCCTGGTCGTCGCGACGCAGAACCCGCTCGAGATGGAGGGCACGTACGCCCTGCCGGAGGCGCAGCGCGACCGCTTCATGATGCGCATCTCGATGGGGTATCCCGACGCTCGCTCCGAAGCACTGATGCTGCGGCAGCGCGACACCGTCAACCCGCTCGAGGCGCTCAAGCCCGTCGTCACCTCGGCACAGATCACCGACCTCATCGGCTGGGCACGCGCGGTGCATGTCGCGCCCGCGATCGAGGACTACGCCGTCGCGCTCTCGCAGGCCACCCGCACCCATCCCGACCTGCGCCTGGGCGCGAGCCCACGCGCCACGCTGCAGCTCGTGCGTGCCGCCAAGGTCTGGGCCGCCCTGGACGGGCGCGGCTTCGTCATCCCCGACGACATCACCGCGCTGCTGCTCCCGGTGTTCGCCCACCGGCTCATCCCCACTCGCGCGACCGGCGGGGCGCGGTCGCGCGCGAACTCCGACACGATCGCCTCGATCCTCGAACGCATCGCGAGCAGCGTCCGCGTCCCTCTCGCCGCACGTCAGTGAGTCGACCATGAGACGCCTGTGGCCGCTGACCGTACGCGGCACCGGCGCGCTCATCCTGGCGATCGCGTGCTTCGTCCTGGCGAATGAGCTCGGGCTGATCGAGCTGGTCTACTTCGGAATCCTGCTGTGCGCGGTACTGGCCGCCAGCATCGCGTCGCTCTATCTCACGCGGCGCACCGAGAGCATCAGCCGTTCCCTCTCCCCCGACGTGCCGTCCGTCGGCCGCGATGCGAACGTCACGGTGCGGGTCTCGGTCCGCACAGCCGTGCCGAGCGCGCAGGGCCGCTGGAGCGACACCGTGCCGCGCGGACTGACCGGACGCGCGCAGGGCAGCTTCCCCGCCCTGGGCTCCGGGCTGCGCGGCGGCGAGCGCTCCGTCGAGCTGCGGTACAGCGTCACCGGCGCACGCCGCGGCATCCATTCCCTGGGACCGCTGACGGTCACCTCCTCCGATCCATTCGGACTCGCGCGCCGCCGCAACGTCCTCGGCGACCGGACCCGGGTCACCGTCGCCCCCGCGGTAGTGGACCTTCCTGCCCTGTCGAGCTTCATCGGCGACACCGGCGGAACCCTGCACTCCACGACGAATCAGCTGGGGCAGGGGTCGGACAACCTGATCGCCCGCCCGTATGCCCCCGGCGATTCGATGCGCCGCATCCATTGGCGCGCGACGGCGCATCGCGACACGCTCATGGTTCGCCAGGAGGAGCAGGAGTCCGCTCCGGAGGCGGTCGTCGTGCTCGATCGCGGCGTGCTCCGGTGGAGCCCCGAGGCCATGCAGGCGCCCGGCGCGGATGCGGCGTTCGAAACGGCGGTCTCTGCGTGCGTGTCGGTCGTGTCCCGGCTCGTCCACGACGGCTACACCGTGGAGATCATCGACTCCGACGGCACCGCACTGGCCGAACCGATCGAGGGCGGCGACGTCACCGAGGTCGAGGCGCTCACCGTGCAGCTCGCCACGCTGACCGCCCGACGCGACGACCACCTGACGCGTCTGCCGCATCTGTTCACGTCCCTGATGACCGGGCCGGTCGTGATCATCACCGGCCGGTTCGATCCGCGAGACGCCGATGCGCTGGCCCCCGTCGTGCACCACTCCGCGCTCCCCGTCCTGCTCGCGGCATCTGCCTCGGGTGACGCGCTGGACCGCGCGGCCGATGACGGCTGGCGTACCGCCGCGATCGACGCCGACGTCGACCTCGCCGCCGCCTGGGCGACCGCCGTGGATCGGGGGGTCAGCCATGCCCTCCAGTGAGGCACCGCTCCGCCGCGGCGGAGAGCTGGCCCTGACCATCGGGGTGTTCGTCGCCGTCTTCGCGGCGATGATGCCGCTGCTGCGCGTCATCGAGACGGGATGGTGGGTCCTGGGCGCGGTCGTCCTGTCTGCCGCCGTTCTGGCCGCAGGCTTCGTGGCGCGCCGGTTCCGACTGCCCGCCGTCGCCGTCAGCCTCATCGAGGCGGCCGTCTGGGTGGTGCTGCTGACGGTGATGTTCCTGCGGGACTCGGCCCTGCTCGGCCTCATCCCCACCCCCGACACCGTGCGCACGGTGCCGGGGCTGATCGGTGCGGGCATCGACGAGGTCGTCCTCGGTGCTGCACCGCTGGAGGCGGGCACGCCGCTGTCGTTCTTCATCGTCGGCGCCATGGGCATCCTCACGATCGTCATAGATCACGTGGTCCTCACCGCCCGGATGCCGCTGCTGGCATCGGTCGGTCTCATCGCGATCTCGCTCATCCCCTCGATCGCGGTTCCCGGCGAGATCGACGTCACCTCGTTCGTGCTGCTCGCGGCATCCATCCTGTTCCTGCTGCGCGTGGAGACCCGCGCGCGCGAGACCGCCGGCGACACCAGTACTCCATCGACCCGCACCGCGCCCGCGGGCGGCGTGTCGGCCACGGCCCTCGGCATCGGCGCGATCGGGGTGATCGTCGCGATCGTCGCGACGCCGCTCCTCCCCCCGCTCGCGGAGGCCGGCTCGGGAGTGGGCGTCGGCGCCGCGATCGACCCGACGCTGCAGCTCGGCGACGACCTGCGCCGGCCGGCCGAGGTCGAGGTGCTCACGGTGCGTACCTCCGCGCAGGCCCCGCCGTATCTCCGAGCCGCGACGCTGTCGGCCTTCGACGGCTCGGTGTGGCAGCCGGACCGTTCCCGCACGCTGCCGCTGGACAGCCCGTCCGGCCTCGGTCCGATCACCGCCGACGAGGAGATCCGCGTCGTGCAGGAGACCACGACCGTACAGGTGCAGGATCTCGACTCCCCGTGGCTGCCTGTGGCATTCCCCGCGATCTCGGTCACCGGACTCGATGGCGAGTGGTCGGCGGTCCCGTACAACCGCACCGTCGTCAGCCGCGACGGCTCGGCGCAGGGGCAGTCCTACGACGTGACGACGGAGCTGCCGCGCCCGACGCTGGAGCAGATCCGCGCGCGCACCGCCGGTGGCCCGGAATTGCGCGACGAGACGACGGCCCTGCCCGCGGATCTTCCTCCGATCATCGGCGAGCTCGCCGCGCAGATCACGGCCGACAAGACCAACGACTACGACCGGCTCGTCGCGTTGCAGACGTGGTTCCGGGGCTCCGAGTTCCAGTACTCGCTCGAAGCCCCGGTCGAAGAGGGCTTCGACGGCACCGGTGCCGACGCGGTCGCACGATTCCTCGAGGTGCGCGCGGGCTACTGCGTGCACTTCGCATCGGCGTTCGCCCTGATGGCGCGCACGCTCGGGATGCCGGCACGCATCGTCGTCGGCTACCTCCCCGGCTCGAACACCAACACCACGATCGACGGCAAGACCGTCTACGCCGTCTCCAGCAGTCAACTGCACGCGTGGCCCGAGGTGTACTTCGGGGGAATCGGCTGGGTGCCGTTCGAACCGACCAACAGCCTCGGCGTGCCGACCACCTTCTCCGCCGGTTCGACCACGCCCGGCGGTGCCGACCCGCAGCAGTCCGCCGCCCCGCTGCCCCGCGAATCCGCGTCGTCGTCCGCCTCGCCCAGCCCGAGTGCCGGAGGCCTGCGTCCCGGCGACTCGCAGGCCGGGCGCGCCGAGGACGCGCTGGACCCCACCCCCGTGCTGGTGACGCTGTTCGGCATCCTGGTGGCCCTCGCCATCCCCGGACTGATCCGCGAGCTGCGGCGTCGTCAGCTGCTGGCGGCGGCACGGGGCGGTGACGCGGCCGCAGCCTGGACCAGCGTGCAGGACGTCGCGATCGACCTCGGCATCGACGTGCCGGGCAGCGAGTCCGCCCGTGCGCTGGGCACGCGCCTCGTGCAGGCGCACGGCGCCCCGGCCGACGAGATGTCGCTGCTGATCGGCGGCATCGAGCGCGCCAGCTACGCCGCGGGTGGCCGTCACGGCTTCTGGCAGGGCGCCGAGATGGCGGATGCCGCGACCGCCGTTCGCGCCGGCATGCTCGCCGCCGTCGACCGTTCCCGCCGCATCCTCGCCCTCGCCGCACCCCGGTCGCTGATCGTTCGTCCGGGCAGTGTGTACGCCGGGTCCGGGAGAGGCTCTCAGGCAAGGTAGGATTGTTGCGGCCCTCCGGGGCCGAAGGAGGATTCGCCTAGTGGCCTATGGCGCACGCTTGGAAAGCGTGTTGGGTGAAAGCCCTCGGGGGTTCGAATCCCCCATCCTCCGCCCTTGAGAATGAGCCCGGCCAACGGCCGGGCTCATTCTGTTTCTCCCGTCACGTACGCGCTTCGTGCCGCTTCGGCTTGAGCCGCTCAGGGGCGTCGGTCGCGGGAACCCATTCGCAGGCGAAGGAGCCCTGGTAGCCGAACAGGAACCCGAACCGCGAGTTGCGCACCTCGAGGTCGATGTGGAACAGCCCGTCACGGTCGTCGAATCGTTCTCGCAGGCGGGCCCGACCGCTGAACAGCATCGGGAACCGGAACGCGACCGGACCCTCGTAGAACCGCTGCGCATCCGAGGTGAGGATGAGCGCGCCATCGTCATCGACACCCAGGTCGAGGTCGACGGCGAGATGCTGGTGGGTACCGAGATAGTCGATGATCCGATCCCCCACGCCGATCATCGTGGCGTCGAAGCGTCGACGGCGACCGCGGATGTCGTACTCCCGCACGAAGGTGACGGTCTCCCGCCCGAATGGGTCGAGGTAGGGGTAGTTCTCGATCCGGAACGGGACATCGGTGCCGACATCCGGGATGAGGATGTTGCGCAGTCGGCCGACCTGCAGGAATGGCACCGTCCACCACGGACCGCGCCGGATCCGCACCATCGTCCCGCGCCCGACGCATGCCTCACCGGAGTCCAGCCCGATTCCGAACCGCTTCTGCAGCATCGGGTGCAGGCGCGCGAAGTCCTCGACCAGCGCGCGCTCGAACATCGACGTCATCAGCTCCTCCTCGGGTCGGCGAGCACGGCGAGCGTGGCCGGCGCGTCGCGCAGATGGTCGTCCTGCCGCGCCCCGTGCGCAGGCGCGCGCAGGCACCGCGCCGCACGCGGGCGATCAGGCCGCCACAACCACAGCGCACTGGAAAACGGCCACGCCTCGGGAGCTTCGCCCCGCTCGATCCAGATGCGCAGTCGATCGAAGCTCCACGCGGTCACCCACCCCAGGAGGGGCCGCACGATGAGGTCCGGAATCCGCCCCCAGCCGGGGGTGTAGTCGTATCCGGTGAGAAACCGGGTGTCCCCGTCATCCGGGACGTACCGCCAGTACCCCCGGCCGTCGCGGATCGGCGAGAGCGGGTCGACTGTCGAGAAGCGTAAGGCGGACGTGCGCGTGCCGTCCGGGCGGGAGCGTTCTCCGATGGTGACGCCGGTGCCGGCCACCGTGTGGAACGCGATGCGACGCGCATAGGTGAAACGCGTCTCGCCCGCTTCGCTCGACTCAGTGGGCACGATCTGCGAGAACCGGGCATCCCACCGACCGTGCGCGGCCGGATCCTGGGTGAGCTCCCACACTTTCTCCGGGTCGGCCCGGATCACGATCTCGACATAGATGGCTGATGCGCCCCGCCTTCGGCGCCCGCTCACCTGAACACCGCCGCGACGCCGCGACGCGGCATCCGCAGATCTGCGCACCCGAATCCGCCCGGAGCAGGGAGCGCGGCCCGGATCGACGCCTCATCGAACGGGAGCCGCGGTCGCAGCGCCCGCGGCAGTTCACCCGCGGGCTGGACGGCATCGGTGACGCCTTCGGCCAGCATCCGCACCTGCGCCATGGCCACCAGCGGGACCTTCATCGTCCACTCGGCGACCTGCGCCAACGCGTAGTGGAACGCCACCGGCGCGGGCACCACCAGCACCCGTCGGCCGACGACGCGGGCAACGCGTCGCACGGCCTCGCTGAGCAGGAGGGTCTCACCGCCGCGCACCGCGACCGTGCGCTGCGCGAGCTCTCCCCCGAGCGCGGCGACCATCACGTCGACGAGTTCGGCGACCGGAATCGGGCTGATGGTCTTCTCGCGCAACCCGACCGCGGCGAACAGCGGGATGGTCTGCACCGTGTGGCTGAGGTGGTCGACGAGATGGTCGCCGCGGCCGTAGATCATCCCCGCCTTGAGGACCGTGTACTCCAAACCCGATGCGCGGACGATCTCCTCGGCCGCCCACTTGGACTCGTGATAGCGCGAGCCGCAGTCCGGGCGCGCGCGCAGGAAGCTGAGCAGCACGATTCGCCGCACGCCTGCGCGACGCGCGGCCTCGACCACGGCCGCGGTCCCCCGCACGTGGACGCGGTCGAACGTCTGGTCGCCGAGCTCACGATTGATCCCGGCGCAATGGGCGACGGCCTCGCACCCGTCGAAGGCACGGGTCAGGGCATCGACATCGTCCACCTCGACGCCGGTGCGGCGCGAGGCGAGCACGACGTCGGCGGGCGCGAACCGCTCGGCGAGATGCCGGCCCACGAAGCCGGTCCCTCCCGTGATCGCGATCTTCATGCCCGCCCTCACCGGCATCACATCAGAACTGAACATGTTCAGAAAGTATCACATGCGCTCCGGATTCCGCTCGTGGCCTAGGGTCGTGACATGGGCTCGACGGCGACCGCATACCTCACGGGCTTCGGCCGGTACCTCCCCGGAGATCCGGTCGACAACGACGCGATCGTCACCCGCCTCGGCGGCGATGACCCGGTCACGGAGCGCATCCGTCGCCGCATCCTGGATTCGAACGGCATCCGGCAACGCCACTACGCGCTCGACGAGAACGGCGAGCCGACCGAGCTCAACGAGGAGCTCGCGGTCAAGGCCCTCCGCGCCGCGCTGGAGGATCGCGGCATCGACGCGGCCGACCTGCGGATGCTGGCGTGCGCGACGACGATGGGCGATGCGCTCGTGCCGGGCTTCGCCTCCATGGTGCACGGCCGCCTGGGCGGCGGACCGATGCAGGTGCTGTCCGCGTCGGGCGTGTGCGCGTCCAGCCTCGCCGCGCTCGACGCCGCGGTGAGCAAGATCCGACTCGGCGACCATCCGATCGCCGCGGTCGTCGGCTCCGAGCTGGCGAGCCGCAATCTGCGGCAACGCCGCTTCGACGGCATCCGTGCCGGGATGGACTCGCACTTCCTCCGCTGGATGCTGTCCGACGGCGCGGGTGCCGCCATCGTCGAGTTCCAGCCCCACCCGAGCAAGCCCTCGCTGCGAGTCGATTGGGTGCGTCAGGTCTCGCTCGCCCACGAGCACGACGTCTGCATGCGGGCAGGCATGACCGGCACCGAGGCGAGCGTGGGCACGACGTGGCAGGACGTCGGGATCGACGAGGCCGAGGCGGCCGGCATGTTCCTGCTGCGGCAGGACGTGAGCGTGCTGGACGACCTCGCCGACGCGGGCATCCGGCAGTTCGAAGAGCTCGTCGACATCGGACTCGTCGACGTGAAGAACCTCGACCACGTCGTGTGTCACTACAGCACCAACGCCTTCCGCGACGTCGCGTTCGACGCGCTGCGGCGCCGCATCCCGACACTCGACACGGACCGGTGGTTCTCGAACCTCGAAACCCGCGGCAACACCGGAGCGGCGAGCATCTTCATCGCGCTGGAAGAGGCCTGGAGCACCGGCCGGTTCGCACCCGGCGAGACGGTGCTGCTGGCCGTGCCCGAATCGGGGCGCTTCTCGTTCGCCTTCGCCCACCTCACCGTGGTCGCCCCACCCGTTCAGCAAGGAGCACCGACATGACGAACCCGACGACCACGACGCTCGACATGCCGCCCGCCGGCGACGGCGCCCTGCCGGATCGGCTCGCCGACGTCTGGACCGAGCTCGACGAACGCCTCGCACGGGTACCGGTCCTGAGCCGGCTCGCCGATGGCACCGTCACCCTCGAGGACTACAAGCGACTGCTCTTCAACCTCCGGCAGCAGGTCGTCGACGGATCCGCGTGGATCTCGCGGGCCGCTTCGAGCTTCGACATCGACCATTTCGAACTCCGGTCGGCGGCGATCCACCATGCCGAGGAGGAGCACCGCGACTACCTGATGATCGAACGCGACTACGTCGCGGTCGGCGGTTCACTGGACGACCTGCGCCGCGGGCGCAAGAACATCGGCTCCGAGGCGCTGTCCGGATACATGTTCCACTACGCCGATCGGCCCAACCCCGTCGGGCTGCTCGGCGCGATGTTCATCATCGAAGGGCTCGGCGCCAAACGAGCCGCCGGGTGGGCGGCCCGCTTCCAAGAGGTGCTCGGGCTCGCCGACAGCCAGGTGCACTTCATGAAGTACCACCAGGAGGCTGACGCCCAGCACACCGGAAACCTCGGCGTCATCCTCTCCTCGGGGATGATCGACGGCGCGGCGGCCGATGAGATCGTGCGCTGCGCGCAGGTGGTCGCGCGCCTCTACGCACTCCAGCTCGAAGAGCTGGATCACTGACGTGGCGGAGTTCGTCCGCTCCGACCCGAGCATGTGGGAGGCGATCTACGCCGATCCTTCCGTGCCGCTCGACCGCGCGCTAGTCCGGCAGATCATCAACGACCAGCGGCGCCTGTCGCGCCGCTGGCTCTACCCGATCGTCCGCGTGCTCTCCCGCGTCATCGTCGCCCTCGTCTCGATCATCAAGCGCGTCCTCCCGTTCCGATGGATGCCGCTGCGCACCATGGACGTGTTGTGCGTGTGGTTCCTCCGACGGTTCGTCTCCCCCGACGCCGTCGAACTGCTCATCCGACATTTCGTCATCGAGACCAATCTCGTCAACTTCATCATCCGCAACACGCCGGTCGACATGGAACCGGTCACTCTGCGACCCGAGACGCTCGCCGGACTCGGCGATCACGCCGTCGTCGAGCACGACGTCAACGTCTACGACGTGCTCATCGCGCTCGACAAGGTGCCGCTGACTCGGGCCGAGACCTTGGACTTCGCCCAGCTCGACATCCCCCGACTCGATGCCGAACGGCGCCGCCGCCGCATCGTCCGCCTCGACATCCAGACAGCCCTGTGCTTCATGAACATTCCGTTCTCCATGGCGCTCACCGTCGAGGAGTACCGCCGCGCGGTGCACTCGATCCGGTTCGACGACTCGTTCATGGAGATCCTCGCGCTCGTCTGCGACGACGACACGTTCCGGCACTGGAAGCTCGGAGGGCTGAGCCTCTGGATGGACTCGAACGTCGATGTCCCGCGCATGGTCTACCGGCACGCGCTCGTGTGCGAATACGCCCACGCCCGCCTCGTGAAGCTCGCGGGCGGCGCATATCCGCGGAACACCGACGCCGCGTTCGACTGACGCAGACATGACCGGGAGAGGCACGCCGATGACGAGGATCGCCGTGGACACCATCATCCGCGGCGGAATCGTCGTGACCCCGTCCGGGCGCAGCGCGAGCGACATCGGCATCCGCGACGGCAGGATCTCGCACGTCATCGATCGCGACTCGACGACGATCGAGCTGGATGCCGCGACCGTCCTGGACGCGCGCGGGGCGTTCGTCCTTCCGGGCGCGATCGACGCGCACGTGCACTTCGCGACAACGAGCCCGGGGGCGGAACCCGGATTCGTCGACGACTTCCTTCGCGGAACACGGGCGGCGATCCACGGCGGGGTCACCACCGTCGGTCAGATGAGCTTCACCGACACGGGAAGCTTGCGGGCGGCGGTGGAGGCCGACCACGCGCAGGCGCGTGCCCTCTCGACCATCGACTACGTGCTGCATCCGGGCACCTATGCGGTGGCCGCCGAAGCGATCTCCGAGCTCGCGGGGCTCGCCGAAGAGGGCTATCGGACACTGAAGCTCGTCACCCTGGCGCTGGATGAGGACTCCACGCACTTCGCGGAGGCGGTTGCACGGGCAGGCGAGCACGGGATGCTCACCCTGCTGCACTGCGAGGACGGCGCGCTCATCGAGCACGCCACCTCCGAGCTCATGTCGGATGGCAGGAGCGATCTGCGGTTCTACCCGGAGAGCCGGCCGGTCGTGACCGAATCGGCAGCGGTCGATCGCGCCATCGCCCTGTGCGAGCTGACCGGATCACCGATCTACATCGTGCACCTGTCGTCGGCGCGAGCCCTTGAGGCCGTGCGCGCCGCCAAGGGCCGCGGACTGCCCGTGTTCGCCGAGACCCGCCCGATCTACCTGTACCTCACCGATCGGGTGCACGCGGAGCCGGACGGCGGGCGCTTCATCGGGATGCCGCCGCTGCGCCGGGATGAGGATGTCCGTGCCCTCTGGGAGGGACTGGCGGACGGCTCGATCGACACCGTCGCGAGCGACCACGCGCCGTGGTCGCTCGCCGCGAAGATCGACCCCGCCCTCACCGTCGAGACAGCCCGCAAGGGCATGGCCGAACTCGACACGTTCCTCCCACTCCTGTACTCGGAGGGCGTGCGGACCGGCCGCCTCAGCCTGGAGCGGCTGGTGGCGGTGTCGGCGGAGAACCCGGCGCGCCTACTCGGCCTCTATCCGCAGAAGGGCGCGCTCCAGGTCGGCAGCGACGCCGACATCGTCGTGCTCGACCCCGCGGACGAGCGCACGATCCGGGCAGCGGAGCTGGAGAGCGCGGCGGACTACTCGGTCTACGAAGGCTGGACCGCCACGGGCTGGCCGCGCCTCGTGCTCTCGCGCGGCGAAGTCGTGCTCGCCCGCGACGGATCGTCGTGCACCATCACCGCCGCGCCCGGCCGCGGGCGATGGCTGCCCGCCGGCGAACGGCGAGAGCCGGTCTGAGCCCTTCGACCTGGGCTCAGACCGCCCGCTCGAGGCAGTAGTCCCCCGCACGGGTGAAGTCGGTGACGCGCCATCCGTCGTCCATGAGCGTGGTGAGTGCGTCGCGCACCGCCAGCCGCCAGCGCGCCGACAGCTCGGGCGACTCCAGACGCATCCGCTCGATGTCGGACGGAATCTGCACCCGACAGGATGCGGAATCCGCCACGCCCGCGAGGTCCAGAACCGGCTCCCGATCGATGCTGCGCAATGCATACCGCTCCGAGGCCGATGATGCCTCGGCCGCGGGATCGGCGGGAGGTTCGCCGTACAGGTCCCAGACCAGCAGCATCCGATCGCTCGGCTGACCACGGTTGATGCCATCCGTCATCGCGCCGTAGAAGTCGGGCAGATACGCAGTCGCCGTCGTCCCCAGCCGGTGGATGTTGAAGTAGGCGTTGCGGGCGACCAGCGGATCGAAGGTCCAGGTGATCGAGTCGGCGCCCTTGCGCAGACACCACGCCCGCTGGTGGTGCTTCAGCGCCTTCCCCACACCCGCGCCGAGGAAGCCGTCTGCGACGCCCGCGATGTGCGAGTGCACCGAGTGATCGCTCGGGGGGTGGAAGAACCCGACGCACACCGCGACGAGCCGACCCTCGTGATAGGCACCGGCGACGTAGTTGTCCGCGTGGGCGAGCGCCACCAGCAGCCCGGGATCGAGATGGGACTTGTTCTCCTCCACGTGCCAGATCTCGGCCAGCAGGCGGGATGCCGCGATCATCTCGTCGGGCGTGTGAAGCTCGCGCACCACCACACCGCTGTGCTCGGCGAGTGCCCTGGCGTCGGCTTCCGCGCGCGCCGCCGCCTTCTCCGCCGTTGGCGGAGTGCTCCGCAGCGAGGTCGTCACGCCTCAGCCGCCACTCGGGGCACATAGCGGTAGCCGAGGTAGATGCCGCCCGGCACCGGCCGGTACTGGCCCCATCCGGCCATGTCCGGCGAGGTATACGCCCACACTCCGGCGGCGTTGGCCGGCACGAGCCCCACGGTGGTGCTCTCCGGCTCCGCACCGAGACGCAGGATGTCGGTGCGCTCCGTCATCGTCAGCTGGGGGCCGTCCTCCCCGTGCGCGAGCGTGACGACGATGCCACCGGACGCATACTCCGTCGGCTCCGGCGCGGCCGCCTCGGGGCTCGGTGCGTCGCGGAACGGTGCGGGGATGTGCACGCCCGCCGCGGCACTCGCGGCGTCGTCGAACATCTCGCGGTACAGGCCGTCGCTCTGACCGCCGGAGGTGAGCAGCCCGACGGCGAACCCGTGCTCGGGGAAGATCCGCAGGTAGGCGCGCTGCCCGATGGTGCCCCCGTCGTGCCCGAATGCGAAGGTGCCGTTCCAGTCCTCCAGGAACCAGCCGAGCCCCCACCCTGTCACCGTCGGCACCGCTTCGCGCAGGCTGATCTGCTCCTCGAGCATCGCTGCTGCGGATGCCTCAGAGAGGATCCGCATGCCGTTGGGAGCGACGCCTCCCCGCAGCGCGGTTTCGGCGAACGTGAGCAGGTCGCCCATCCGCGCGGCGATCAGGCCGGCCGGACCCATCGAGCGGGCGATCGGCCACACCGGTACTGCTTCGGCCTCGGCGCCGAAGCCGCCGTGGCCCGTCGCGACGCCGAAGCGCGGAGCATCCTCCGTCAGCGTGATCGTGTGGGTCAGTCCCATCGGGGTCACGATGTACTTCTTCAGCGCGTCGTCCCAGCTCATGCCGCGCAGCACCTCGATGATGCGACCGGCCACCACGAAGCCGGAGTTGCAGTAGGAGAACCGTTCCCCGAGCGGGTGGACCTGTTCGGCCGTGGTCAGGGTGGCGACGTACTTTTCGACGCAGTCGTCGCCGCGCCCGGTGTCGGTGAAGAGGTCGCCGTCGATGCCGCTCGTGTGCGAGAGCAGGTGACGCACCGTCACCGCGGCAGCGACCGACTCGTCCTGCACCGCGAAGTCCGGCAGGATCGCGCGCACGGGCGTGTCCAGATCGAGCGCGCCCTCGTCGACGAGCTGCATGATCAGGATGCTGGTCCACACCTTGGTGATGGAGCCGAGCTGGAAAAGCGCGTCGTCGTGCGTGGACACGCCGGTCGTGACATCCAGCACCCCGGAGCTCGCGGTTGTCCGCTCGAACGGCGTGCCGTCCTCGCCGAGGCGGACGATGCCGAACTGGGCGCCGGTGACACCGTAGCGCGTGCGCAGCGCGTCGAGGCGCTTCCGCCAGAACGCCTCGCCCTGTCCCGCGGCGACCAGACCGGCCGCCGCCGCCTTCGTCACGGTGTACCGCTCGACCCACTCCACGAGTCGACTGTTGTAGTCGATCCGCTGCGCCAAGGGCCCCTGCAGGATCACGAGGTGGCTTCCCCCGGGGTAGACGACCAGCCGAGTGGGGACGCCCTGCACGCGCAGCGCGGAGAACCACTCCTGCGCCTGCCCGACCGGGCAGGTGTCATCGGCCGCGCCGTGCAGGACGAGCGTCGGGGTCGTGACGTTCTGGACGCGGGAGATGGGCGATGCCTCCAGCAACGTGGCGTAGTGGCCTACCGGAGCGACATCCGCCGCCATCTCCGAGAAGTACGCGGGGCCCTCGCCTTCGGCGGCCATGCTCGTGAAGTTGCAGATCAGTCCGCCCGCGACTGCCGCCGAGAAGCGGTCCGTGGAGGCGGTGAGCGCGCACGTGCTGAACCCGCCGTAGCTGTAGCCGGTGAGGGCGAGCCTCTCGGGATCGGCGAGTCCCTCGGCGATGAGCTGGTCGACCGGTTCGAGGAAGTCCTTCTCGTCGGCAGCGCCCCACCCGCCGTTGACCGCACGGAAGAAGTCGTCTCCGTAGCCGTCCGAGCCGCGCGGGTTCACCATCAGGATGCGCCACCCGCGGGCGGCCAGCACCTGGTGATAGAGGTGGATGTCGTCCGCCAGGCCCGTCCACGCGTTGTGCGGGCCGCCGTGGATGTCCAGCAGCAGCGGGGCCGCACCGGTCGTGTCCGGCGCGGAGAGCAACCATCCGTGCACGCGGGTGCCGTCCGAGAGGGAGAACTCGCGCTCCTGCGCCGTGAACAGGTCGACGTCCGGGAGTGCGGTCGCCGTGACGCTGGTGAGCACGGTCATCTCACCGGTGGTGAGGTCCACCACGGCCACCTCGCCGAAGCTCTCCGGGGTGCGCACGACGACGGAGGCGCGCGGGGCAGCCGCGGCCACGGAGAGGGCGGAGACCGCTGCGTGCGCGTCCGCCATGAGCGCGCGCGTCTGAGAGCCGTCCGCCGACACCGCGTGCAGATGGGTCCAGCCGCGTTCGCGGAGGCAGAAGACGATCTCCGCGCCGTCCGCGGTGAACGCCGGAGCGCCTCCGGGGTAGGCCGGAGCCCCGACCATGACGTTGCGGTCCAGCCCCGCGGCCAGGTCGACGTCCGCGGTCGCCGGGTCGAGCGCGAGGCGGAGCAGTGCGGCGTTGCCCACGCGCGGCACGGCCGAGCCGACCGCGATCAGCGCTGCCCCATCCGGCGCCCAGGCGATCGGGCCGCTGACGCTGCGCGCCTGACCGACGCTAACCGGCACCGGGATCTTGGCGTCGGCCTCGACGACATACGCGCACGAGGTGAGATCGACGTCGGAGCGCGGCTCCGACGATGCGGTGAAGGCGACCAGGCGGCCATCCGGAGACCAGCTCGGCGGCCCGGCGTGCCAGTCGCCGTCGGTGAGGCGGCGGTTCGCGCCCGTGGCCAGGTCCACCACGAACAGGTGCCGGCGCACGGAGCCGAACCAGCCGACGCCGTCCGCCTTGAAGCCCAGCCGGTCGATCACCAGCGGCGTATCGGCAGCGGGGGTGTCGGAGTCCCGCGAGACCGGAGCGGCGACCACGACGCGGGTGGCGTCGGGACTGAGCCGGCCGAGCGAGACCCCCAGCGGGAAGTCGGATGCGGCGGTCACGACGCGCGGCTCGCCGCCGTCGATCGGAAGGAGGTGGAGCTGGGCGACGCCATCGACCTCACGCGTGAACAGGAGGGAACGGCCGTCGCGAGAGAACTCGGGTGCCGCATCCGCCGGCCCGCTCGTGAGACGCCGCGGCTCGGCGGGTTCCCCGACCGTCGCGACCGACCAGAGGGAGCTCGCGGGCGCGCCATCGACGACCTCGGTGCGCGAGAACACGACGATCAGCCCGTCCGGCGAGATCGCGGTCTCCGCGGGAACCGCGATGCGCGCGAGGTCGGCGAGTTCGATGGATCGATTCGTCACTGTGGAGCTCCTTCTTCTTCTGGAAACAGGGGCACACCGAGGTGCGGTACTGCGGTCATCAGCTGTTGGGTGTACGGATGCTGCGGATCATCGATCACGCGCACCGCGGGGCCGCTCTCCACGATGCGACCGTCCTTCATGACCGCGACTCCGTCGCAGAGCTGGCGCACCACCGCGAGGTTGTGGCTGATGAACAGGACGGTGAGGTCGAGCTGCTGCTGCACGTCGCGCAGGAGATTCAGCACCGTTCCCTGCACGGACACGTCCAGGGCGGACGTGATCTCGTCGGCCAGCAGCACGGTCGGCTCCGCGGCGAGCGCGCGCGCCAGCGCCACGCGCTGGCGCTGGCCGCCGGAAAGCCTGCTGGGGTACTCGCCCGACCTGGCCGGGTCGAGTTCGACGAGGGTCAGAAGTTCGGCGATGCGCGCTGCGCGCTGGGCCTTCGTGACCCCACGCCCCCTCTCGCGCCGCCGCTCGGTGACGCGAAGTGCTTCTTCGATCGACTGTCCGATCGTCATCCGGGGGTCCAGGCACGAGTTGGGATCCTGGAAGACCATCTGCACGTTCTGCCGTGCACGTGCGGTCTTGCCCTTCGCTCGGACGACATCCACGCCGTCGAGCAGGATCCGTCCCGCGCTCGGTTCGTGCAGTCCGACGATCGCCCGTGCAATGGTGGACTTGCCGGATCCGGATTCGCCGACGAGACCGAAGATCGTCCCCGATGGAATCGTCAGATCCACCCCGGCGACCGCCTGGTGGCTGGAGCGCCCCGACCCGAAGTGCACCTGGAGTTCCTGTATCTCGAGCGTGCTCACGAGAGTGCCTCCACCGCGTCCGTCGGGAAGACCGTGCCCTCGGGAATGGTCGCGAATTTCGCGCCCGGTTCGCCGGTCATGTCGGGCACCGCCTCCAACAGCGCACGGGTGTACGGATGGCGCGCCTCCCCGGCGACGAGCGCCGTCACGGCGATGTCCTCGACGATCATGCCGCGGTACATCACGAGCACGCGGTCGCACAGCGCGGACACGACGGCGATGTCGTGCGAGACGAACAGGATCGCGGCCTGGTTCTTCCTGTTGACCGCGTGCAGCAGGGCCAGCACCTCGCGCTGGACCGTGACATCGAGCGCCGTCGTGGGCTCGTCAGCGATGATGAGGGCCGGGTCGCCCATCAGGCCCATCGCGATCATCGCGCGCTGGCGCATCCCCCCGGAGTACTCGTGCGGATACTGGCGGTAGCGTCGCTCCGGGTCCGCGATGCGCACGGCGCCGAGCCGGTCCACGGCGCGGGCCTTCGCCTCCTTCGCGGAGAGGTTCTCGTGCAGGATGCCGATCTCGGCGACCTGCGGACCCACGTGCAAGGCGGGGTTCAAGGACGTCGACGGGTCCTGGAAGACGAACGCCATCCGGGTGCCCAGGTGGCCGGCGAGCTCGCGCGACGGCACGGAGGTCGGCACGACGCCGCCACGGACCAGCTCACGACCGTCGAAGACGACACTGCCGGCCGTCACGACCAGCGGATCGTCGATGAGCCCCGCGACCGACATGCAGGTGAGCGACTTGCCGGAGCCGGATTCGCCGACGATGCCGACGATCTCCCCGCGGGCGACATCGAAGCTCACGCCGCCGACCGGGTACGACCAGGTGCCGTTCGTCGGCACCCCGACCCGGAGCTCCCGCACGCGCAGCACGAGCTCGGTGTCCGCGGCATCCGTCACCGGTTCCGCGCTGCGCGCCCCGCGCTTCGGGCGCCGTCCGACGAGGGAGTCCAGGCCGAAGCCGCGCGCGAGCGATTCGCCGACCAGGGTGAACACCAGGCCGGCGAACACCACGGCAGCCCCGGGGGCCAACGCGGTGGCCGGATTGACGTAGATCTTGCTCAGACCCTCGTTCAGCATCCGTCCCCAGTCGAACTCCGGCGCCTGCACGCCCAGGCCGAGGAAGGACAGCCCCGCGAAGGCGATGAGGGCGCCGCCCGCGCTGATGCTCGCGTTCACGATGAGCGGCTCGGAGACGTTGGGCAGGATGTGGCGGCGGAGGATCGTGAAGCGCCCGACGCCGAGGATCCGCGCCGCCGCCACGAAGTCGCGTCCGGCGATCGACGCGCTCAGCGTCTGTGCGAGACGGCCGTAGAACGGCACCATGGCGAACCCGATGGCCAGCACCGCGCCCACCGCCCCGGTGCCCACGACGATGGACAGCACGATCATGAGCAGCAGCGCCGGGAAGGCGAGTGCGATGCCGGTCGCACTGACGACGAAGCGCGCCCCGCGCCGCGGCAGGACGTTGGGCAGGAACCCGACCCCGACGCCGAAGATGACGCCGATGGCGGTCGCGGCGAGCGCCATCATCACCGAGAGCCGGGTCGCGGTGAGCACGCGGGCGAGGACATCGCGTCCGCCCGCATCCGTTCCGAGCGGATGCTCCGGACTGGGCTTGGCGGACAACTGGGTCAGATCAGCGACGGTCGCCTCCTGCCCCCAGATGATGGGACCGAAGATCGTGAAGAACGTCAGCACGACGAGGCCGATGACCGCGGCGATGCCGAGTGGAGAACGCAGCACGCGCACGAACCGCTGGGCGCGATTGGCCGCCGGAGCCGGTCCGGTCGCGACGCTCCCGGTGGGGACGTCCGGGAGCGGATCGAGAACGTGTGACTCGACTCCTACGGTGGGGGCGATCGACATCAGTTGTCCTTCAGCGCGGAGCGCGGGTCCAGTACCACCAGAACGATGTCGACGACGAGCGTCACCAGGAGCACGATCAGGCCGTAGACGATGACGACGCCCTGGGCGAGCGGATAGTCCTTCGTGCGGATGGAGTCCACGATGGTGGTGCCGAGTCCCGGCCACGCGAAGATCGTCTCGACAAGGACGGTCCCGGCGATGAGCGCCCCGAGCACGAGACCGCCGATCGTCAGCGCCGAGGTCAGCAGGTTCGGGAGCGAATGGCGCATGTACAGGCGCCAGCGCGACATCCGCTTGGCCCGCGCAGTGCGGATGTAGTCCTGATCGAGGACCGAGAGCGCCTCGGCCCGCACGATGCGCGACATCGCCGCGACCGCGCCGATGGAGAGGGCGGCGACCGGCAGGATGTAGGTCTCCGGCCCGCCGCGACCCGCGACCGGGAGCAGGTGGGTCTGCACGGCGAACACGTAGACAAGGCCGACGCCGATCAGGAACTCCGGGATGACCGCGATGAAGCCGCTGACCGTGGTGTAGCCGAGTTCGAACCCGCGACGGCGCCCGCCACGGGTGAGGGCCGCTGCGCCGATCCCGATGGGGATCGCCAGCAGCAGCATGACCGCCAGCGCGAGCAGGGCGAGTTCGAGGGTGGCCGGGAGCCGTTGCGCGATGACCGTCGTCACGGGGATCTGGAGGGTGAACGACTCCCCCAGGTCCCCAGTGAGGAGGCCTTGCCAGAAGCGCAAGTACTGCTCCCACAGGGGAAGGTTCAGTCCCAGCGCTTCTCGCTTGGCCTCCACCACGGACTGCGCGGCGTTGATGCCGAGGGCGTTGCGGATCGGGTCACCGGGGATGAGCCGGATCATGAAGAACGCGACGGTGACCAGGACCACGATCGAGACGAGCAGGCGCCCCGTCCGCCTCAGGAGGAAACCGACCCACGGTGAGCCGCCCCGTTGACGGTCGTTGTCGCGCGTGGGCGCTGCAGCGACCTGGAGCGGCGCCACCGTGTCGTGCTCGGTCATCAACGGATCAGCACTACTTCAGGACGCGGATGCCGGGACCGGGGATGGATCCGATGACCGGCTGGTAGAGCGAGGTGGCGCCGTTGAAGTACATCTTGAAGGGGGTGACGGAGACCGGGAGGATGTTCGCGTCCCGCATCAGCGCCTGCTCGGCCTGCTTCCACAGGTCGCACGCCGTGTCTCCGGACTCCAGCGCGGCGGCACTGGACAGCTCGACGTATTCCGGGTTGTCGACCGAGGCGTAGTTGTTGCCCTCCGGCACGGTCGGGCCCGACAGGTACGGCGGGAAGATGCTGGGCGTGTTGGACTGCAGATCGACGCCCACCGATGCCTCCCAGCCCGACGGGTCCTCCGCGGAGAAGGTCTGCCCCATCACGAAGCTCGCGTCGCCGCCGCTCAGCTCCACCGTGACGCCGAGCTTCTCCCACTGTGCGGCGAGGTACTCGGTCGCCGCGCTGCGGGTATCGGGCTGGTTGTTGTAGACGAGACGGATGGAGAGGGGTTCGCCGTCCTTGGTGAGCTTTCCGTCGGCGCCGAGCGTGTAGCCGGCCGCTTCCATGCCTGCCGCAGCCGCCTTCTCATCGAAGGTCGGCAGGGTGCCGTCGACGCTGTCGTAGCTGCAGGTCTTCGGCTCCACTGTGAGCAGGGACGTTGCGCGCGATCCCTTGCCGGCGGTGATGATGTCGGTGAACGCGTCGAGATCGACGGCCTGCGTCAGTGCGATGCGCACCGCGGCATCGCCGGTCGGGAGCGACGCGAGGTTGTTGAACCCGATCATTCCGGAGAGGTTCGGGGATGACAGTGATTCGAGGTCCGCCAGCCGCTCCTCGTCCGCGCCGGATACCAGCGCCGCGTTCAAGCCCTTCGACAGCAGCAGGTTCGCGACGGTGCTCGGATCCGGGATCATCTTCACGGTGATCGTCTTCGGGACGCCGGCAGTGTCGGACGTCGTCGTGCGGTCCGGGGCCCAGTCGTACCCGTCGCGACGCTCGAGCGTGATGTGGTCGTTGGCCACGACCTCGGTGATCTCGAACAGCCCCGTGCCGTTGCTCGCGGCCGACGTGCTCTTCGGGTCGTCCAGTGCCCCCTCGCACACCATCTGCTGTGCGCCCACGTTGTAGAGCAGGAAGGGCGACGGCTCCGGCGTCGTCACGGTCAGAACGTTGCCGTCTGCCTTCGCGACCGCGGTCCCGGGAATGATCGAATCGAGCAGCGGCGATCCGTTGGCGGGATCGACGATCCAGTTGAGGTTGTCGGCCGCCGTCTGCGCGGTGAACGGGGTGCCGTCGGCGCACGTGATGCCCTCGTGCAGAGTGAAGCTGACCTCGCTCGCGCCGTCCGTCCAGCTGTCGGCCAGGAACGGCTTGATCTCGCTGGTGGCGGGATCCACGAAGATGAGCGTGTCGTACGCGAAGGCGCCGACGAACTGGGCGGCGACCAGGTTGGTCACCAGCGGGTTGAGATCCCCTGGATCGCCCGCGATCGACGTCGCGTAGCTGCCGTCTACCGCGAACTCGCCGGAATCGCCGGACGACTCCGGGGATCCGCCGCTGCAGCCCGCGAGGACCAGCGGCACGACGACGATGAGGGGCAAGAGATTACGTGCACGAAATGTCATTGCTATCCGCCTCGAGAGATGTGGTGCAGGGATGACGATCGGGGGGTCCGACGCGCACTCTCCACAATCGACGCTCAGCCACCATCGAGCATCGGTCGATCACACAGCGGTTTGCAGAAACGTTGGCCGTTCACCCAATCGCAGCGGCCGGGAACAGCCGCAGCTGCAGCATCAGGCCGAACCGTACGTCCGGGTCGTCCAGGTCTATCCCGCCCACCTCGGTCAGACGCGCCAGCCGGTAGCGGAAGGTGTTCTTGTGCACATGGATGACCTGCGCGGCCGCGGTGACGTCGCCGAACTGCTCCAGCCAGGTGCGCAGCGTCAGCAGCAGCTCGGTGTCGTGCTCCTGGTCGTAGGTGCGCAGCGTGGCGATGGGACCGGCCACACCCACCCGATCGGCGACCAGCGAGTCGGCCACCCTCAGAATGAGCGCCTCGACCTGCATCGTGTCCAGCGTGGCGACGCGCACGGTTGAGCTCGATCGACTCCGCAGAACCCGCAGCGCCTCGTCGGCCGCCCGCCGTGACAAGGGCAGCTCGGAGGGTTCCCGCACCAGGTTGCCCACCCCCGCGTAGACCTCGCCCTGGGAGTCCAGGCGGCTGATGAACTCGCGCGCCAATCGCTCGGCCTCCGCCGCGGAGGCGGCGTCGTCGGCGCGGAGCGGGATGACGGCGTAGATGGTGCCTCCCAAGGGTGCGGAGACCGCCCGGGGGTAGATCGGCTGCAGGTACATGTTCAGCGCGCTCGCAGTGCGCTGGATGTCCGCCTCCATCCGGGCGTCATCGAGAGTCCCCTCCTTCGGGCCCAGGGCGATCACGCACACCGGCGACGATCCGAAGCGCAGCTGCTGTGCGGCCTCGCGTGCACGACCGGCGCCGTCGAGCAGCATGCTGACCAAGCCGAGCCGGAGTCGCTGCGTGGAGTCGGCGCTGACCCGCGCCCGCAGCATGGTGAGCGCCACGACCCCCGCTGCCTCCACCATCCCCTGCTCGCGCTGCGGCGACAGCGGCTCGTGCACCACGGCCCAGATCGACCCCAGGACCTCCTCGCCGGCGCGGATGCGCATGGCCACGCGCGGCAGACCCTCGGGTTCCGCCTTCGCGACGTACACCGGCCGCTCGGACGCGTAGATCTGCCGGAAGACCCCGCGGCTGCGCTGCATGTCGCTGTAGATCTCCGGCACCTGCAGCCCGAGGATCGTCAGCCGTCGAGGCTCGTCCGTACCGGCCTGGTCGGCGGAGAACGCCATCACCCGCGACGAGAGGTTCTCGATCGTGACCGGGGCCTGCAGCAGTGCGGCGAGCGAGTCGGCGAGTCCGAAGAGGTCTGCACCGGCATCCGCGTGCGAACCGGGAGTCTCTCCGGTCGCCCCGACATCGAGCGCCCCCGCGAGCATCGTCGCGATCTGGATCCAGGATGCCCCGCGGATGAGTCCGTAGATCGGCAGGGCGTGCTCCTCCGCCATCCTGATCACTTCTGTCGTGGTGATCACGGGTTCGCGCACGATCAGGGCGATCGCCCCGGATCCCGCCAGATCGGGGATGCGCGCCAGCAGATCGTTCACGCCGTTGATGCCGACGCCGAGCACCAGCGCGCCTTCGCTCAGCACGGGCGGATCCGCCGGGTCGTAGAGCACGACGGAGCTGACGATGCGGCCCTGCTCGCCGTGGCCGGCCACGAGCGTGAGCAGGGTCGATCCCAGTCGATCGACGAGCCGCCCGAGCGGCTGACCGAACACGGACGCGGACGACGTGATCACCGTTGACATTTGCCCGACTGTACAGACGAGGTGGTCGTTGATTGGTCAAAAGCCCGAACATGTGGATACCGGCCGCGGGAATACTGATCTCGTGACGACCACTCTTCGAGATCTGTCCACTGCCCACGACGCCCTTCTGGCGGCCTTCGCGGAAGTGCCCGTGCGGGGGCTCATCCACGCGGTCGACATCGATACGGGGCACGAGATCGGCGTGGGATCCGACGAGTCGGTCGTCTCTGCGAGCGTGTTCAAGGTGCCCGTGCTGGTCGAGCTCTGTCGGCAGTATTCGTCCGGACGGATCGATCCCCGGGCGCGCATCGCGCTGGGGGCGGACGAGCGTCGCACCGACGGCTCCACCGGGATCTCGGTGATGCTCGACGAACTGAACCTCTCGGTGCGCGACATGTCGCTGCTGATGATGTCGGTCAGCGACAACCGGGCCACCGACGTGATCACGGACCTCGTCGGCCTGGACAACGTCAACGCCACGATGCGGGAGTTCGGGTTCGACCGCACCGTCGTGGACTACGACTGCGACATGCTGTTCGCGACGATCATGGAGGATCTCGGCGACGCGCACGCGGAAGGCATCGCCGAGCTGGAGCACGGCGAGCTGACCGACGACCTCAAGGAGCGGCTGCGGGTCCTGCGCGCCACGACTCCTGAGGAGACCGACCGCACCACGCCTCGGCAGATCGCGGAGCTCCTGTCCGCGATCTGGCGCGACGAGCTACTCGACGCGGATGCCGCGGCCGAGGTCCGCCGCGTGATGGGACTGCAGGCGTGGGGGCATCGCCTCACGGCGGGCTTCTCCGACCCTGCCGTGCGGGTGAGCGGCAAGACCGGAACGCTCTTCTACGTGCGCAATGAGGTGGGTGTCGTGGAGTTCCCGACCGGCGAGCGCTTCGCGGTCGCGGTCTTCCTGCAGGAGCCGACGTTCGAGCCGCGCAACCCGGACGCCGATCGCGTCATCGGCACCGCGGCCCGCCTCGCCGTCGACTACCTGCGCGCCAGCCAGTCGGTCGACGCCGGCTGAGGCCGTCGCGCTCGCGGCCCGCCAACTGGCCGCGTCTCGGGCCGCCCGATAGTCTGAGCTGAGACTTATCGAGGGGAACTCCTGATGTTCATTGTGGCAATGGTCCTGTTCTTGGGCGGCATGTACCTGTTCGGGCTGGCCTTCACGATCACGGAGTGGCAGGGACTCGTGTTCGTGCTCGGCATCCTCGCGATCTCCGCCGCGCTGGCCATCCCCACGCACCTCCTCAACCGACGCTGATCGGGCGGCCCCTCCGCCCGCAGGCGCGGCGTCGCCGCCGCTAGGGTCGAGGGATGCCTCTCGTCCTCCTCACCGGCGCCGCGCGGTCGAACAGCATCGCCGCCGGCATCGCGCCACGCCTCATCGCCGACGGCTGGACCGTGGTCACCAGCGACCTCGCCGATACCGACTACCCGTGTGACCTGTCGACACCGACGGGTCCGGATGAGCTGATCGCCGCCGTCCATCGCGATCTCGGCCCGATCGACGCGCTGATCCTGAGCCACGCGCACGATGTGGAGTCCGGCATCCTCGATACGACCGCGGAGAGCTTCGACCGGCACGTCGCCGTGAACGCACGAGCCGGCCTCCTCCTCATCGCCGCATTCGCCCGGCAGATCGGCAGCGGCGGGGGCGCAATCGTGGCCCTGACCAGCGACCACACGACCGGGAATCTGCCCTACGGCGCATCCAAGGGCGCGCTCGATCGCATCGTGATCGCCGCCGCTCGCGAGCTGGGACCGCTCGGCATCTCGGCCAACGCGCTCAATCCCGGACCGGTCGACACCGGGTGGATGGACGAGGGCGTCCGCACGTACCTGACCGCGCAGCAGCCGCTCGGCCGACTGGGCACTCCGACCGACATCGCGGCCATGGTGTCGTTCCTGGTCTCACCCGAGGGGCGCTGGGTATCCGGTCAGCTCCTGCACAGCGACGGGGCGTTCTCGGCGCGCTACTGAGCCGCGCAATGGCGGCATCGGTGCCCGCACTCGTCGGAAGGGAGGGGCCCCGCTCGTGCTGGAGAATCCGACCCTCGTCGTCGAGGCGATCCGCAACATCGTCCGAGGTTCGGTCGCGCCGGGAACGGCGACGGGCTCTGTCGTACCCGTCCTCGCCTCTGATACCGTCCACCCACACGGGCGGGATGCCCGTCCGTAGGCTGGACGATCGGAGAGCGACGATGAGATCTACGGGGCCGACCGCAATGATCCTGGTCGCAGGAGCTTGTCTGCTCATGACCACCGGCTGCACCGATACACCCGAGAGCACGTCGACGGCGCAACCGCACCGGACATCGGATTCGGGAATTCGGGCGGGGTATCAGGATGCGGAGACTCTGGAGTTCTCGCCGCTCATCATCGATCCGCTCGCGACGGAAGTCGTCCCGGTGGAGGGATCGGACGGCCGGTTCTGGGTGGCGTACGAGCTCAGCGTGTTCAACGCGTCACCACGAGATGCCACTCTGACCCAGGTAGAGACTCTCCTCGGCGGCGAGAACGGCGATGTCATCACGACACGCGATCTGAATCGGGTCGCGGCCAACACGATGCTGCTCGGGGGCGGCGAAGGAAGCTCCGAAATCCCGGCCGGCCGAACGGCGATCGTCGTGCTCCGTGACAGCTATCCGTCGAGAGGAGAGATTCCGACGTCGTTCACCCACCGCATCGACGCCACCTTCGCAGCCCCTGGTGATGACGCACCCCGGCTGGCCGGCATCTACCCCGACCAGGTCGAGGCGATCGGCGGCGCGGTGACCACGATCGATGCGGAACCCCTCGTCATCGGCGCGCCGGTAGCGGGCGACAACTGGTACGCGAACAACTCCCTGGAGTCCCTGGCACTGAACCACCACAGCAACGTCGTGATTCCGGTGGGCGGACGCATCACCGGCGCCGAACGCTACGGGATCGACTTCATGAAGGTCGATCCCGTAGCGCAGTCCTCCTACAACGGCGATCCTGCTCTGAACACCAGCTACCTCGCTTTCGACGAGCCGTTGCTCGCCGTAGCCGACGGTCGAGTCGTCCGGGTGACCTCCGACCACCCTGACGTGGCGCCCAAGGTGCTCGCGGACCTGCAGGTCGTCGACGATGCCACCGGCAATCAGGTGGTGATCGACATCGGCGGCGGCGTCTACGCGCTGTACGCACACATGAAGGAGGCAAGCGCCACCGTCGAGGTGGGTGACATCGTCACCAAGGGCCAGGAGATCGGCCGCTTGGGCAACTCCGGCAACACGAGCGAGGCCCACCTGCACTTCCAGCTGCAGCGCAGCCCCCTCCTTTCCGGCGAGAATGTGGCCTGGGTGCTCGAGCGCTTCGAGACGGTAGGTGCGCTCGCGCCCGATGGCGAGGCCGTTATGCCCCCTCCCGACGTCGGCATCCGCTCCGCACAGCTCCCGATCCAGGGCACGATCTTCTCGATTCCGAGATAGATCGACCGCGACCCGACCGCACCGGACACATCGTGCCCCGCATTCATTCACTGGAATAGAAACCACCTCGCTCCCGTTGCACCCGTCATGCAGCGATTCGGCACACTTTCCTTCGGCCATTACGGCCCCCTCGGCGGCGGGCGATCCCTGTCGGCCGGCAATTCCTTGCACCAGGCGATCGATCTCGCCCAGGGCATGGACGAGCTCGGCGTCGACGGCGCGTACTTCCGCGTGCACCACTTCGCACGCCAGCAGGCCTCCCCCATGCCGCTCCTCGCCGCGATCGCCGCGCGCACGAAGCGCATCGAGGTGGGCACCGGCGTGATCGACATGCGCTACGAGAACCCGCTCTACCTCGCGGAGGAGGCCGCCGCAGTCGACCTCATCAGCGACGGTCGGCTCGCCCTCGGCGTGAGCCGTGGTTCACCAGAGACCGTCGTGCGCGGCTACGAGGCGTTCGGCTACACCGGGTCGCAGGACCCGCGCGGCGCCGACATCGCCCGCGAGCACTTCTCGACCTTCCTGCGCGCGATCGAGGGCGAGGGCATCGCCGAGGGCGACCCGCGCAGCCCGTTCGGCGGCGCCACAGGCCTCCAGCGCATCGAGCCGCATTCCCCCGGGCTGCGCTCGCGCATCTGGTGGGGCGCCGGCAACAGCGAGACCGCGGAGTGGGCCGGGCGCATGGGTGTGAACCTCATGTCCTCGACGCTGCTCACCGAAGACAAGGGACTGCCCTTCGACGAGCTGCAGGCGCAGCAGATCGACGCGTTCCGCGCCGCGTGGCGCGAGGCGGGTCATCCGGGCGAGCCCCGCACCTCGATCAGCCGCAGCATCTTCCCCATCACGACGACCGAGGAGGAGATGTACTTCGGCGGACGCCAGGACGGCGACCAAGTCGGCATCATCGACGGCATGCGATCCACGTTCGGCAAGACGTATGCCGCGGCGCCCGACGTGCTCGTCCAGCAGCTGCTGGACGACGCCGCCATCCGCACGGCCGACACCCTGATGCTCACGATCCCCAGCCAGCTGGGCGTCGAGTTCAACCTCCGCGTCGTCGAGTCCTTCGCGAAGTACGTCGCCCCCGCGCTCGGGTGGAAGAACCCCCACGTCTGATCCGCAGCACATTTCCGAAGCCCCGTCACCGCTCCGGGTGGCGGGGCTTTGTCATGAACCGCGGCATCGCGGCGACGACACCCCAACGCTAGGCGTCGAGCACGCTTCCTTGTAGACCCCCGTAGATTTGCACGATGGCCATGACCCTTCGCCGCAGCACCGACGCGGACCTTGACTGGCTTGTCGAACTCCGAGCTCTCGTGCTCCGCGACGATTTGGAACGACTGGGCCGTTTCGACGCCGTTCGCGTGCGCCAACGCATGCGCGATGGCTTCGACCCGACGTTCACGCGCATCATCGTCGTCGATGAAGCCGACGTCGGATCCGTCACCGTTCGCCGCGACACGGATGTCCGCTGGCTTGAGCACTTCTACGTGCTGCCGGCAATGCAAGGTCGGGGCGTGGGACGAGACGTGCTTCGACACATTCTCGCTGCACAGGATCCGATGCCGCTGAGACTCAACGTGCTCCGCGGAAGCGGCGCGCGCCGTCTGTACGAACGTCACGGCTTCGTCGTCGACCACGAGGACGACGTCGACGTATTCATGACGTTTCATCCCGGATCCTGATCGACACGCCGTAGCACCAGCGCGGGAGCGGCACGGTACCGCCTCCTAGCCGACCGACTCCTCGAGCTCAGGCCCACCGTGGGTGTGCATGCGAACCCCCGCCTCGTTGAAGATGCTCAGCACCTCTGCCGGACGCGTGCCCGACGCACTCATCGCGTGCGGAACACGGGTGTCGAACTCGGCAGCCTCGCCCCGTCCGAGGACGAGGTCCTGATCGCCCACTCGCAGTCGCAGCTTGCCGGACAGCACGTAGAGCCATTCGAAGCCGTCGTGCACCTTGAGGCCCGGAAGTTCGGCGATGGGCGGATAGGTGATCTTGTACGTGTGGATCGACGAACCCTCCAGCGCCAGCGGGGCGATGGTCAGCCCGTCACGCCGGATGACGGATCGCCGGACCCGCGGGTCCGGCGAGGCCGGGCGCACGAGATCGTCGATGCGCACGCCCAGGTGGCGCGTCAAGGGCAGCAGCAGGCCGAGGCTCGCCTGCCGCTTGCCCGACTCCAGCCTCGACAGGGTGCTGACCGACATGCCGGCCTGACTGGCGAGCTCCTCCAGCGTCCACCCACGTGCCTTGCGCGCCGCTCGAAGCCGCGGTCCGACCTGATCGAGTTCGTCGGTCATGAATCCGTCCTTTGCTATTTCTGCAAGCGAGCTTGCCCATCTGTCATTCTGCCCCGCAGGCTGGAGCAATGGAACATGCAGAGTGGGACGCGGTCGTGATCGGCGGCGGCGTGGCGGGACTGAGTGCGGCGCTGATGCTGGGGCGCGCCCGACGCCGCACGCTCGTCATCGACGGCGGCGCACCGCGCAATCGCTTCGCCGCGCACATGCACGGGGTGCTCGGCAACGACGGGACACCTCCCGAAGAGCTCCTCGCCCGAGGCCGCGCCGAGATCGAGCGCTACGGCGTTCGTATCGTCTCCGGCAGCGTCGAATCGGTGGAGGACGATCCCGCGGGGCTCGCGGTCACGATCGCGGGCCGGGGCGCGGTGTCGACCCGCGCCGTCCTCGTCGCGACCGGACTGACCGACGAGCTCGCCGACGTCCCCGGCCTCGCCGAGTACTGGGGGCGCGGAGTGCTGCATTGCCCGTACTGCCACGGGTGGGAGGTGCGTGACCGGGTTCTGGGTGTGATCCTCAGCTCCGAGCTCGGCCTGCACCAGACAGAGCTCGTACGACAGTGGAGCGACGAAGTGATCGTGTTCACGAGCGCGATCGGGTCTCTGCGCCCCGAGGTCGAAAAGCGACTCCGCGCGCGCGGGATGCGGATAATCGCCGAGCCCGTCGCGGAGGTCATCGGCGACGGCACGGACGTCACCGCGGTGCGTCTGTCGAACGGCGAAGACATCCCCGTCGGTGCGGTCTTCACCACCGGCGCCGCCCGACCGCACGACGGCTTCCTCTCGTCGCTCTCTTTGGACCGGACCGAGGCACCCGCAGGGAGCTTCCTCGCCATCGACCCGATGGGGCGCACGAGCGACAGCCGTATCTGGGCCGCGGGCAACGTCGTCGCGCCCGCCGCAAGCGTTCCGATGGCCATGGGAGCCGGCACCGCAGCGGGAGCGTCCGTCAACGCGACCCTCGTGGCCGAGGACTTCGATGCGGCGGAGCGCGACGCCCGCGCCATGCACGAAGAACCGTCACCCGTCGAGTTCTGGGAAAACCGATATTCGGATGCCGCGAAGGTCTGGTCCGGGCATCCGAACAAGGCCCTCACCGACGTCGTCGCGGCCCTCATTCCGGGCCGCGCCCTGGATCTGGGCTGCGGCGAGGGCGCCGACGTCATCTGGCTGGCCGAGAACGGCTGGCACGCCACCGGGGTGGACATCTCCACCACTGCCGTCGCGCGAGCCACCGCGATGGTGGAGGGCAGCCCGGTCGCCGAGCGGGCGCGCTTCATCGCCGCGGACCTCGCGACCTGGGATGCCGCGGAGTCGTACGACCTCGTCACCGCGAGCTTCCTGCAGTCCCCCGTCGCTCTGGATCGAGCCGCGATCCTCCGCCGGGCCGCGGCCAGGGTCACGCCCGGTGGGCACCTGCTGCTGACCGCCCACGCGACCGCGCCGAACCACAATCACGCGCACGCCCACGCCGTCTTCCCGACGCCGGAGGAGGAGCTCGCCACGCTCGATCTCGACCCCGCATCCTGGCGCACGGTCATCGCCGAGACGCGCCGGCGAACGGCGGTCCGCGACGGAGCCCCCGTCGATTTCGAGGACTCTGTCGTGCTGCTCCAGCGCATCGACGCGGCTCCAGGATCAGCGACCGCGTAGCCCCACCTGCTCCCCTGTCACGATCTGCAACCACCCCCGACAGATCGTGACAGGCGAGCAGAACCCCTGCGACACCCCGGCTGCACCGGACGCATCGGCGCCCGGACGGTCCCGGGCTCGATACGCTCAAGTGGGGGTGGTCGGTGTGCGAGCTGAATCCGAATCACGGCGCGATCGCGCACGTCAGGCCGGGACGTGGGGAGAGTCGGCGCTGGTGCTGATCGACGGGGACGCCGATCTCGTCGTCGACGCGCTCCGCAAGGCCGCGCGTGAGGCCGGAGTCGAACTGTTGGATCCCCAGCCGGCGGATGGCGCTGACCTGCAGCCGAAGGCATCCGTCGCGGTCATCGCCGTGCGCTCCACGAATCGTTCCAGCCTGAACGCCGGCATGCTCGGACTCGACGCGCGTCGCGATCTCATCGCCGACGATGCCGTCCGCATCGTCGTCGGCGTCAGCGACCGCGTCGACCTCGCGCCGAAGACCGCGGCCAAGCTGCTCGGCCCCGAGATCCTGCATCAGATCGCCGCCGCGACCAGCACCGACGCCGAACGCTCGACGTGGCGGAGTCTCAAGCTGCGAATCGGCGCATCCATGCTGTCGGCCGCCGGCCTGCATGTCTTCCAGGTCGGACGGATGCGTCGGCGATCGCGCTGACGCCGCACGCGCCCGGGCGATCCTCAGACCGGGCACGGGATAATGGAGCCATGACGTCTGCCACCGTCGGGTACAGCGCGATCTCCAGTTACAGCCGGGTCGAGATCCTGCGACTCTTGGGCGAACGTCCGCAGCGCACGATCGCCGACCTGAGCGCCGAGACCGGGCTGCACGCCAACACCGTGCGCGAGCACCTGCAGCGTCTCGAGGACGAGGGATGCGTCATCCGCTCGACCGAGAAGCGCACCACGCGCGGACGCCCGCGCGTGCTGTTCAGCGCGATCATCGGCGCCGACGCATCCAGCCCGGTCACCGCACGCCGCGCTCGGGACGCCGCCGCCCGCGGAGACCTGATGCGCCGCATCCTGCCGGACGCCCAGGAGTCGACCGAGGGGCTCGAAGCCGCGGCGGTGCACCAGCTCGACGCGATCATCGACCACCTCGATGAAGCCGGATTCGAGCCGGAGTTCGACGGCACCTCGCTGACCCTCGACGTCACCCCCTGCATGCACCAGTCGGTGCAGGCCGACCACCGCGAGACCCTGTGCGCGATCCACCTCGGCATCATGCAGGGCGTTCTGGCCCAGGCCGGTGGACCGCTGCACGCAACCGAGGTGCGCACGGAGGGCATGGCGAACGGCTGCGTGGTGCAGCTGGCACGGATGACCACGAAGGACTGAACGCCTTCCTCCACACGGACACAGGTGATACCTTGCAGTTCTAGGTACATAGAACTACAAGGTATCGAGCGCTTCCTGGAGGACCCATGCGCATCGGCAAAGACCTGGTCGCGGCCGCCGCCACACCCATGGTGCTCGGCATCCTCGCCGACGGCGAGTCCTATGGCTACGCCATCCTGCAGCGGGTGACGGAGCTGTCCGGCGGCGAGCTGGAATGGAGCGACGGGATGCTGTACCCGCTCCTGCATCGCCTGGAGAAGCTCGGCCACGTCGAGTCGTCGTGGCACGCGCAGAGCGCCGGGCGCCCGCGGCGCCACTACCGGCTGAGCCCGCAGGGACGTGCCGTGCTGGCCGACCAGCGCAAGCAGTGGGCCGTGGTCAGCGACGCATTGCACCGCGCGTGGTCCGACACCACCCAGCGCGCGACCGCTCAGCCGCTGCCCGGGATGGCGTGACATGACCGCGCAGCACGATCTCGAAGAGCAGATCACCGCCTGGCGGACGTTCCTCGGCACGCGCAGCGCCGTCGCACCGCGGGACGTCGACGAGCTGGAGACGCATCTGCGCGATCAGATCGCCGACCTCCAGCAGGCAGGGCTCTCCAGCGACGAGGCGTTCATCGTGTCGGTGAAGCGCCTCGGCAGCATGGACGAGCTCTCCCGCGAATTCGCGCGGGAGCACTCCGACCGACTGTGGAAGCAGCTGGTGCTGGGCGATACGGATGCTCCGCAGAAGCGCGGCGCATCGGGACTCGTCCTCGCCCTCGTACTGGGCTTCACCGCCGCCCTCGCCGTCAAACTCCCCGACCTGCTGGGAGTGGATGACCCGACCTTCTACCTGCGCAACGCGAGCCTCCTCACGCTGCCGTTCCTCGCCGCCTACTTCGCGATCCGCCGCCGTCTCGGCGCTGCCGCCATCGCCGTCGTGGTCGGCGTGTTCGCGGTGGTGGCGGTCCTCCTGAACGTCTACCCGTTCGCCCCCGACGGCGGTACCGAAGCGTTCGGCACCTCGCCGGGCGCGACCGAGATCCTCGCCGCGGTCCATGCGGTGGTCGTGCTGTGGCTCGCGGTCGGGATCGCCTACGTCGGCGGCCAATGGCGATCGTCGCGCACGCGGATGGACTTCGTCCGCTTCACCGGCGAGTGGTTCGTCTACTTCGTGCTCATCGCGCTCGGCGGCGGCGTGCTGTCCGCCCTGACGATCGCGGTGTTCAGCGCGCTCGGCATGGATGCCTCCGGGTTCGTCGGCACCTGGCTCGTCCCGTGCGGTGCCGCCGGGGCGGTCCTCGTGGCGGCCTGGCTGGTCGAAGCCAAGCAGGCGGTCATCGAGAACATCGCACCGGTGCTGACCAAGGTGTTCACCCCGCTGTTCACCGGACTGCTGCTCGCCCTGATCGTCGCCGCCTTCGTGCAGCGCAACCTCATCGACGGGCAGCGCGATCTGCTCATCATCTTCGACGTCGTCCTGCTCGTCGTGGTCGCCCTGCTGCTCTACGCCATCTCGGCCCGCGACCCGCAGGCCCCGCCGTCATGGTTCGAGCGGCTCCAGCTGGTCCTGGTCGGCAGTGCCCTCGTCGTGGACGCGCTCGTGCTGATCGCGATGCTCGCGCGCATCGGCGCCTACGGCTTCAGCGCCAACAAGGTCGCCTCACTCGGACTCAACGTCATCCTGCTGGTGAATCTGGCGTGGTCGGCGTGGCTGCTGCTCGGCTTCGTGCGGCGCACCTCGACGTTCGAACGGCTGGAGCGCTGGCAGACCGGCTATCTGCCCGTCTACTTCGTGTGGGCGGCCATCGTCGTGGCCGTCTTCCCGCCGCTCTTCGGCTTCGTCTGACCCGGTCAGCGTGCGAGCACGTCGACGGACGACGTGCTGTCCACCCGCACGCGATCGGCGCGCGAGTACACGTTCATCGACGCGCCGCGCAGGAACCCGATGAGGGTGAGCCCGGAGGCCTCGGCCAGCTCCACCGCGAGGGAAGAAGGCGCGGAGACCGCCGTGAGCATCGGGATGCCGGCCATCACGGCCTTCTGCACGAGCTCGAAGCTCGCGCGCCCGGAGACCATCAGCACGGTGCCGCTGAGCGGAAGCCGATCGTTCAGCACGGCCCATCCGACGACCTTATCGACGGCGTTGTGCCGACCGACGTCCTCGCGGAGCACCAGGAGCTCGCCGGTCGTCGCGTCGAACAGCCCCGCCGCGTGCAGTCCGCCGGTCTTCTCGAACACGGCCTGCTGGGCACGCAGCGCATCGGGGAACGTCGCGATCATCGCCGCGTCGACGGATGCCACATCCGCCGCCACGTCGTAGGTCGAGACCGTCTCGACCGCTTCGATGGATGCCTTGCCGCACATGCCGCACGAGCTGGTCGTGTAGAAGTTGCGCGCGAGGTCGGGGCTCGGCGGCGTGACGCCGGGCGCGAGCGTGAGATCGAGGACGTTGTAGGTGTTCTCGACTCCCCCGGTTCCCGGTCCACCGCAGTGGATCGCCGACAGGAAGTCGGACCCGCGGGCGATGACGCCCTCCGACACGAGGAAGCCCGCGGCCAGCTCGACGTCGTTGCCCGGGGTGCGCATGGTGATCGCGAGTGCGACACCGCCGACCCGGATCTCGAGGGGCTCCTCGACTGCCAGGGTGTCCGAGCGCCGCACGCCCTCGCCTCCGCCCACGGTGATCTTCACCACCGGTCGGCGCACTGTGATGCGTCCCATGTCAGCCTCCGATCGCGTTCATGCCTCGTGCCGGCTGCAGGAAGCTCGGGTCGTTGATCGCGTGGCCCGGGAGCTTGCCTCGCACGCAGGAGCGCAGCATCCGATCGATCTCCGCATCGACCTCGCCGCCGGCGCGGAGGATCGGGAGCAGGTCGTACTCGGTCGTGGAGAACAGGCAGTTGCGCAGCTGTCCGTCCGCGGTCAGCCGCAGCCGGTCGCAGTCGCCGCAGAACGGGGCGGTGACCGAGGCGATCACGCCGACCGTGTGCGGACCGTCGTCAAGTACCCAGCGCTCCGCCGGCGCACCGCCGCGCCCCGGCACAGGCGTCA
Organism: Microbacterium sp. Root61; assembly: GCF_001427525.1. Taxonomy (NCBI): domain Bacteria; kingdom Bacillati; phylum Actinomycetota; class Actinomycetes; order Micrococcales; family Microbacteriaceae; genus Microbacterium; species Microbacterium sp. Root61. The sequence goes on from NZ_LMGU01000001.1 coordinate 1,466,676, forward strand.
GGGTCCAGCGACCGCGGAGGGTCTCGAGGATCTCCTCGCGCGTCACCATCTGTGCGCGGTCCCACGTGTGTCCGGCATCCAGCGGCATCTGCTCGATGAAGCGCAGCTCGGCGTCATGCGCGATCGCGAACGCGACGAGCTCGACCAGCTCGTCGTCGTTCACACCGCGCATCGCGACGGCGTTCAGCTTCAGGGGACGCAGACTCGATGCCTGCGCGGCCGCGATCCCGGTCAGCACGTCCTCGAGACGATCACGGCGGGTGAGGTCGTGGAAGCGATCGCGGCGGAGCGTGTCGATCGAGATGTTGAGGCGATGCAGTCCCGCCTCCTGCAGGGCGGGCAGCAGCTCGGCGAGGCGGATGCCGTTCGTCGTCATCGCCAGCTGGACGGGACCGCTGGGGCTCTCGATCGCCGCGAGCCGTCGGACGACCTCGACGATGTCGGCGCGCAGCAACGGCTCGCCCCCGGTGAGGCGGAAGGTCGTGACACCGGCCGCCGCAGCGACCCGGGCGATGCGTTCGATCTCATCGAGCGTGAGGATGCTCGACCGCGCCAGCCACTCGTTGCCCTGCTCGGGCATGCAGTAGGTGCAGCGCAGCGAGCAGCGGTCGGTGAGGGAGATGCGCAGGTCGCGGTGGACGCGGCCGTGGGTGTCGATCAGCGCCGTGGACGCGGCATCCGCTTCGTGCAGATCGGATGCCTCGGCACGGTCGATCACGGGCGGTCGCCGGCCGATGACCACGGGGATCGCGGTCACGATCCGACCACCGCGTCGACTCCAGCATCCATACATCGAGGGTATCCCGCACAGGGAGGGGGTCAGGCGCTGCGCGCGCGTATTATTCACGGCCCGTCCTCTTTTGAGGCTGAGAGCTTCCTGTGTAGGTTGGCCAGAAGGTGAACGGTGCTGGCGGAACATGCCGGCAGAAGGGTGCCCCATGGATCTTCTCGACCCGCTCTTGCTGGCCCGCTGGCAGTTCGGACTGACGACCCTCTACCACTTCCTGTTCGTACCGCTGACGCTGGGAATGGCGCTCACGGTCTCGATCTTCCAGACCGCGTGGTTCCGCACCGCCAACCTCAAATGGCTGCACCTCACCCGCTTTTTCGGCAAGATCTTCCTGATCAACTTCGCCATGGGTGTCGTCACCGGCATCGTGCAGGAGTTCCAGTTCGGCATGAACTGGTCGTCCTACTCGCGCTTCGTCGGCGATGTGTTCGGCGCACCGCTCGCTTTCGAGGGCCTGATGGCGTTCTTCTTCGAGGCCACCTTCATCGGCTTGTGGATCTTCGGCTGGGACAAGCTGCCCAAGGGCCTGCACCTCGCCAGCATCTGGATCGCGACGATCGGCGCCTGGTTCTCGGCGTACTTCATCCTCGCCGCCAACGCCTTCATGCAGAACCCGGTCGGGTACCAGATGGCGCAGGATGGCGGCCGCGCCGAGATGACCGACTTCTTCGCGGTGCTGACCAATCCGGTCGCTCTCGCGGCACTGCCGCACACCCTCTTCGCCGCGTTCATGATGACCGCCGGTGTCATCATCTCGATCTCGGCCTGGCACCTCGTGCGCAAGCAGAACATCGAGATGATGCGGACCTCGCTGCGCTACGGCCTGTGGGGCATGATCATCGCTTTCGCCGGCGTCGCCCTGTCCGGCGACCAGCTGAGCCTCGTCATGGTCTCGACGCAGCCGATGAAGATGGCCGCGGCGGAGGCGATGTTCGACTCGGCCTGCGGAGCGGATGCCTCGTTCTCGATCTTCACGCTCGGCACCCCCGACGGCACCAGCGAGCTGTTCTCGATCCGCGTGCCGTACCTGCTCGCGCTGCTGTCGACACACTCCCTCGACGGCTGCGTCGAGGGCATCAACGACCTCAACATGCTCTACACGAACGAGATGTTCCCGCAGTTCGCCGACCAGGTCGACGGCAACTTCGCCCCCGTCCTGTGGATCACCTACTGGTCGTTCCGCTGGATGATCGGGCTCGGCGCCGTCGCCGCCCTCACCGGCGTGGTGGGACTGTGGTTGACGCGCAAGAAGGCCAAGCGCCCCGTGCCGACCTGGGCATGGCGGCTCGCGATCTGGGCGTGGCCCGCGTCGCTGTTCGCGATCCTGGTGGGCTGGGTGTTCACGGAGATGGGCCGACAGCCCTGGATCGTGTTCGGCCTGATGCTCACGGAGGACGGCGTCTCGCCGAGCGTGCCCGGCTGGACCGTGCTGATCTCGCTCATCGCGTTCACCGCGATCTACGCGGCCCTCGCGATCGTCGAGATCGGTCTGATCATGAAGACCAGCCACAAGGGTCCCGACCCTCTCCCCGAGCCCGGCAGTCCCGGGGCCGAACCCACCGAGGTGTCCGACACCCCGACGACGGTCTACTAGGAGGACGTCATGGATCTCGCATACGTCTGGTTCTTCATCGTCGGCGTCCTGTTCGTCGGATACTTCGTGCTCGACGGGTTCGACTTCGGTGTCGGCATGTCGCTGCCGTTCCTCGGCAAGGACGACATCTCGCGTCGCCAGATCATCAACACGATCGGCCCGGTCTGGGACCTCAACGAGACCTGGGTCATCGTCGCCGGAGCCTGCCTGTTCGCCGCGTTCCCGGAGTGGTACGCCACCCTGTTCAGCGGCTTCTACCTGGCACTGCTGCTGATCCTGCTCGCACTCATCCTGCGCGGCGTCTCGTTCGAGTACCGCCACCAGCGCGAGAGCCTGCGCTGGAAGCGGGGCTTCGACAACATGATCGTCATCGGCTCCGCCGTGCCGGCGTTCCTGTGGGGTGTCGCCGTGGCGAACATCGTGCAGGGCGTGCCGATCGACGCCGACATGGAGTTCACCGGGTCGCTGCTCACCCTGCTGAACCCCTACGGTCTGCTCGGCGGGCTCACCACTCTGCTGCTGTTCTTCACGCACGGCGTCTACTTCGTCGCGCTGAAGACCGACGGTCAGGTGCGCAGCGATGCCCGCAAGCTCGCGATGCGCTCGGGTGTGCTCACCGTCGTGGTCGCCGCCGCGTTCCTGATCTGGACGATCCTCCAGGCCGTGGGCAACAGCGCTCCCCTGATCGGACTGGTCGTGGTCTGCGCCGTCATCGCCGCGGTGACACTTGTCGCCTCGGTCGTCGCGAACCTGCGGGACCGCGAGGGGTGGGCGTTCGGCTTCGGCGCCTTCACGGTCATCTTCGCCGTGCTGACGCTGTGGCTGGCGCTGTTCCCCAACGTGATGCCGTCCTCGACCGACCCGGCGTTCAACCTCACGATCGAGAATGCGTCGAGCACGGACTACACGCTGACGATCATGACCTGGGCTGCGGTCATCTTCCTGCCGCTGGTGCTGCTGTACCAGGGCTGGACGTACTGGATCTTCCGCAAGCGCGTCACGCGCTCGAAGATCGAGAAGGCCGCCGCCGTCGTCCACTGACGGAAACGTTCGTCTCGTCGCTGCGCCCGCTCACCGACCGGCACCTCGGTTCCCCCGTCGGCGAGCGAGTGCGCGCGGCGAGACGAAACGGCCGGCACGACGGGCGACGAATCGTGAGGCAGGATCGAAGTATGGCGAAGACCGAAGTGCCCGAGCCACTCCCCCCGACGCCGCCGCGGCAGAGCGGTCGCCCGGTCGATCCCCGGCTGCTGCGCTACGCCAGCGCCTCCCGCGGGTTCTTCCTCGCGATCGGGGCGATCGGCTTCGCGCAGACGCTCGTGATCGTGGCGTTCGCGTGGCTGCTGACACGCGCGATCGTCGGGGCGATCGACGGGATGCCGTGGCCCGAGCTGGTCGCCACGCTCGGCATGCTCGCGCTCGTCGTGGCGCTGCGCGCCGGACTGCTGTGGCTGCGTGAGGCGGTCGCCGCCCGTGCCGCGGCCCGCGTCGAAGCGCAGTTGCGGACGCGCCTGGTAGAGGCCGTCGGCACGCTCGGTCCGGACTGGCTCGCGGGCCGCAACTCCGCCGCCCTCGCGGTGACCGCGGGCCGCGGGCTCGACGCGCTCGACGCCTACTTCGGCCGCTACCTGCCGCAGCTCGTGCAGACTGTGATCGCCACGCCGATCATCGTGCTGGTGATGTGGTGGCAGGACTGGATCAGCGGACTCACCGTGCTGCTGACCCTCCCGCTGATCCCCATCTTCATGATCCTGATCGGGCTCGCGACCCGCGCCGTGCAGCAGCGCCAGTGGCAGACCCTGCAACACCTCGCGGCACGCTTCTCCGACACTGTGCAGGGCCTGGCCACGCTCAAGGTGTTCGGCCGACAGCATCGGGCCGCGGCATCCATCCAGTCCGTCACCGAGCGCTATCGGCACGAGACGATGCGCGTGCTGCGGGTGTCGTTCCTCTCCGGGTTCGCGCTCGAGTTCCTCGCCAGCATCGCGGTGGCGATCGTCGCCGTCTCGATCGGCTTCCGTCTGCTCGACGGGTCGTTGACCCTCACGGTGGGGCTGTTCGTGCTGCTGCTCGCGCCCGAGGCCTACCTGCCGCTGCGTCAGGTCGGCGTGCAGTTCCACGCGGCATCCGAAGGCGTCGCCGCCACGGAGGACATCTTCGCCGTGCTTGACGAGGCCGCCACCGCCGGGGAAGGCCCCGCCCGCCACACCGACACCGCGCCGGCCACCGGAGCCCTGGAAGTGCACGGACTCCGCGTGCAGCGTGGCGACCGGATGCTGCCGGCCATCGATCTCACCGGCTCCCCCGGGACGGTCACGCTGATCGAGGGGCCTAGCGGCGCCGGCAAGTCCAGCGCGCTGGCCGCACTGCGCGGTGTGGTCGACTTCGCCGGTTCGGCGCAGTTCGCCGGGCGCGACATCCGCGACCTGGCACCGACCACCTGGCTTGCCTGGGCGGGGCAGCAGCCGGGCCTGATCTCCGGGCGCATCGACGAGAACGTGAGTCTCGGGGATGCCGCACCCCAGCCCGCGCTCGTCGTCCGAGCCCTCGACCTGGCCTGTGCCGACGACCTCGACCCCGCGCAGGAGCTCGGCGTGCAGGGCGCCGGGCTGTCCGGCGGTCAGGCGCAGCGCGTGGCGGTGGCCCGCGCCTTCTACCGCCACCTGCGCGGGCACGCGCCCGTGATCGCGATCGACGAGCCGAGCTCGGCGCTCGACCCCGAGACCGAGGCACGACTGTGGCGGTCGGTGCGCGGGCTCGCCGACGACGGCGCGATCGTGGTGCTCGTTTCGCACCGCGAGAGCGCGCGGACGATCGCCGATGCCGTCGTCCGGCTCGAGCCCAGCGAGGTACCGGCATGAGCGCCGAACCCACCGTCCTGGCGTCCCCCGCGTCGGACGGCCCAGCGACTCCGGCCGACATCCTGCGCGGCGCGATGCCGCCGTGGCGCCGCTTCCTGCCCGGCGCTCTCTCCGGCTTCGCGTCCGAGGCATCCGCCGTCGCGCTGCTCGCGGTCAGCGCCTGGCTCATCGTACGGGCGAGCGAGCAACCGCTCGTGCTCTACATCTCGGCCGCCGTGGTCGGGGTGCGCCTGTTCGCCCTGACGCGCGCGGTGTTCCGCTACACCGAGCGGCTCGCCGGCCACGATGCGGCGCTGCGCCAGCTCTCCGTGACGCGGTCGTCGATGGTGCGTCGACTCATCCCCCTCGCTCCCGACGGGCTCAGCCGCACGCGACGCGGTGGCGTGCTCGGCGCGCTGGTCGACGACGTCGATGAGCTGCAGAACCTCCCGCTGCGCGTCGCCCAGCCTCTCGTCGCCTCGGCCGCCGTGGCACTCGGCGCCGTCGTGCTCGTGGCCTTCGTGTCGTGGCCGGCCGCCCTGACCCTCCTCGGCTGCCTCCTCGTGGCCGGTGTCGTCGCGACGTTCTGGGGCTGGGCCTCCGGCGCGCGCGCCGAGCGCTCCATCGCCCCGCTGCGCGCCCGCCTGGCCGACGCGTTGCTCGACCAACTCGGCAGCCTCGACGTGCTGCGTGCGTTCGGTGCCGAAGACGCCGGTCGCGCGCGCATCCGCGACGCCGACGCCCTGCTCCGCCGCGCGGTCGTGCGGCGAGCCGGGGCACAGGCCGCCTCCGCCGCGATCGTCTCCCTGTTGGCGGGTACGGCCTCGATCCTGGCCGTGCTCGTCGCCGCGCCGCACGCGACGGCCGGCTCCCTGGGCGGTCCGGAGCTCGCGATCGCCGTACTGGTGCCGATGGCGGTGTTCGAGGTGTTCGCCTCCGTGCCCCTCGCCGCATCGTCGTGGCGCCAGGTTCGCGCCTCGGCGAACCGCATCTCCGACGCCCTGCCCCCGACGCTGCCCGATGAGCTGGTGCACGACACGAGCCCGGCCACCGGGGTCGGTCCGGCACTGGGCAGCGGCCTGCGGCTGAAGGGCGTGTCGGCGCGCTGGCCGCACGCCTCGGGCACCGCCCTGCACGACCTCGACCTGCACGTGCAGCCCGGCGAGCGCGTGCTGGTCGTCGGGGCCAGCGGCGCCGGCAAGACCACCCTCGCGCATGTGCTCGTGCGGTTCCTGGAGTGCGCGGGCACCTACGAGATCGGCGGCGTCTCGGTCCGCGACCTGGCCGCCGACGACGTGCGACTCACCATCGGACTGTGCGAGCAGCGGCCGATGCTGTTCGACGAAGACATCCGCCAGAACCTCCTCTTCGCCCGCGACACGGCCACCGACGACGAGCTCCTCGCCGCTCTGCAGCGCGTGGGCCTCGGCGACTGGATCCGTCAGCGCGGCGGACTGGACGCCCGCGTCGGCGAGCGCGGTGCGCTCGTGTCCGGCGGGCAGGCGCAGCGCATCGCCCTGGCGCGCGCCCTTCTGCGCGGCTTCCCCGTCCTGGTCCTGGACGAGCCGACCGCCGGCGTCGACCCCGCGGCATCCGATGCTCTGCTGACCGACCTGCTGTCCGCCGTGGGTGAGGACCAGGCGGTCGTGCTGATCTCGCACGTGACGGTACCGGCGGGCCTCGTCGACCGTGTCGTCCGCATCGATCGGGGCCGCATCGTCGCCGGGTGAGTCCCCCGTGCTCGGATCAGACCGGCGCGTACGCTCTGACCATGAGCACCGATGGCACCATCCCCGTCCTGGAAGGAATCCAGGCGCAGCTGAAGCGTGCCGATCGGTTCCGCGACGCGGTGGATCCGGCCGCGGCCTTTGCCGCGCGCACCCTGGTGGCCGACTTCCTGACGCCCCGCCTTCCCGAGCTCCGGGTCGCCGCGGGTCTTCCGGCAGCGCCCGGCACCCGCGCCGACGGTGTGGCGATCGCGCAGCGCGACGGCGCCCGCGTCGACGAGGCGGCGCTGGGCGTGTACACGTTCTGGAACTCTCCGCTCGAGCAGGCGCCGCCGCTCGTTCGGGCGTGCATCGCGCAGATGCGTGCCCTGCATCCGACTCTCCAGGTGCTGGACGGTCGCACGGCACGAGAGCTGGTCGAGATCCCGGATGCGGTGGCCGCGGTCCTCGAGAAGGACCACCCCGCGCACTTCTCCGACTTCGTGCGCGTGAGCGTCCTCGATGAGCACGGCGGCATCTGGGTGGACGCCACGTGCTGGGCGCCGAATCCGCTGCCCCGCGCGGTGGCCCCGCTCCTGACCGCCGGCGCCCTCTACCCGCGCTGGACCCGGCACCAGATCGGCAACTGGTTCATCGCCGCGGTGCCCGGCACCCCGCTGCTGCGCCTGCAGCGGCTCGCCCTGGCGGCATGGTGGACCGAGGACGGCGGCATCCCGGACTATTTCCTCTTCCACCGCATCTTCGAGGTGCTGATCGACCTCGTGCCCGAGTTCCACGGGCAGTGGCATGTTGTTCCGGTGGTCTCCAGCGCGGCGAGCCACCTGCTGCAGCTCGGCATGATGCAGCCGTGGAATCCCGACGCGGTGCGCCTCGCAGCTCGCGCGTCGGTCATCCAGAAGCTCAGCTACAAATACGACAGCGCCGCCGTGCCCGAGCGTTCCGTGCTCGGTCGGCTGCTCGCCGGCGAGCCGATCCTGCTGCCGTGACTCAGCCCAGGCGTCTGCCGAACGCCTGCACGCCCTCTTCGGAGGGCAGCGGCACGAAGCCCACGCGGGGATAGAACGCCACGGCTCCGGTGTTCTCCGCCGACGCGACCAGGTGCACGCCGGGCACGCCGGCCTCCTGCAGCGCGTCGGTCACGGTCTCGATGAGGCGCCGACCCCACCCGCCGCCCTGCGCCTCGGGCAGCAGATCGATGTGCAGGTGAGCCGGGAACTCGGCGGTGTAGGCGTTGGTGCCGCCACGACGGCTGTAGGCGTACGCGAGGGTGCCGTCCTGCCGCGTGCGCTGAACAGCGGGCAGCGGATGCCGCGGCGCGCCGCGCTCGGGCCACCACACATCATGGAACCAGTCCTCGAAGGCATCGGTGTCGGGTGCGGCCACGCTGTAGCCGACGACCCGGCCGTCTTCGGACTCGACGACGAACGCGAACTCGGGATGCTTCGCGGCGTACGGCAGCACGAAGATCTCGGCCCACAGTCCGTCGTCGTCGAAGATCCCGGTGGCGTCGGCGCCGGCATCCGCGGTCTTCAGGCAGATCTCGGCGAGAGCGGACTCGTCGCCGGGGCGGAAGGGACGGATGTGCGGCACTCGCCGATTCTAGGCGACGGCTTCATCCACTCCGAGGTGCTGCAGACGCACGTGTGCCGGGTCGACGGCGAGGCGGACCGGGGCGCCGGGCGCGAGTCGTAGAGCGGCGGCATCTTCCACCGAGATGTCCACCGCGACGGCGGGAGCACCGGTGTGCACCCGCACTCCCCCGGGCGTCTGCTCGAGGCGGATCACCCGGGCGAGCCACTGCCCCGGTGAGGCGGGCGGGCGGTCGTCGGAGGCCGGATCGAGGCGCACGACGGCGGGGCGGAACACGGCCGCGAGCGGGGTGTTTTCGGCGAAAGCGGATGCCGGAACCGCCAAGGCTCCGTCCGAGGAGGTCCACTCCCCGGCCGCGGCGACTCCCGTGACGCGGTTCACCCCGACGACCGCCGCGACGAACCGCGTGTGCGGCACCGCGAGCACCTCGCGCACGGGGCCCTCCTGCGTGACCGCGCCGTCCTCGACCACGACGAGTCGCGCGGCGATGGCCGCGGCATCCACGACGTCGTGCGTCACGACGACCGCTGTCGAGCCCGTCTCGACCAGCTGCTGCGCCAGCATGGCGCGGATGTCACCTGCCGTCTCGGGGTCGAGTGAGGTGAGGGGCTCGTCCAGCAGCAGCACGTGCGGATCGATCGCCAGCGCACGCGCCACCGCCACGCGTTGCTGCTGTCCACCCGACAGCTCCGCGGGACGCCGCGGGCCGAAGCCGTCGAGGCCGACCCTGGTCAGCCACTCATCCGCAAGGCCGTCCGCCTGCGCACGCGGCATCCCGTGCGCCCGCAGCCCGAAGGCGACGTTCGCGCGCACGGTGAGATGCGGGAACAGCCGGGGCTCCTGCCCGAGGAGCACCGCGCCACGGCGATCGGGGCGAACGGATGCCACCTCCGCGCCGCCGATCGAGATCGACCCGGCGGTGAGCCGCACGAGACCGGCGATCGCCGCCAGCAGCGTGGACTTGCCCGCACCGCTCGGCCCCATGACTGCCACGACCTCGCCCGGCGCGACGTCGAGGCGCACATCGAGCCGGAAGGCGTCCGGACGATCGACCACGACGTGGGCCGACAGTGACTGGCCGGTCATCGGGCCGCACCCGGGCGCCACGCGCGCACCAGCAGGAGCACGGCGAGCGCGGTCACGAGCAGCAGCAGGCTGAGGGCAACAGCGGTGCCCTGCCCCACGCCGGATCCGTTGAAGGCGGTGTAGATCGCCAGCGGCATGGTCTGCGTCACCCCCGGCGCGTTCCCGGCGAACAATGCGGTCGCCCCGAATTCGCCGATGGCACGGGCGAAGCACAGCACGATACCGGCCACGAGCCCGGGGGCCGCGAGCGGGAGGGTGACCCGGCGGAGGGTCATCCAGCGCCCGGCCCCGAGCGTCGCGGCCGTGCGCTCGTAGCCGACGCCGGACGTGCGGATCGACCCTTCGACGGCCAGCACCAGGAACGGCAGCGCGACGAAGGTCTGCGCGAGCACCACGGCCGTGGTCGTGAACGGGATCCGCAGGCCCCACCAGGCGTCGAGCAACTGGCCGAGCGCGCCGTTGCGGCCGAAGAGGAAGAGCAGCGCGACGCCCCCGACCATCGGCGGGAGCACGAGCGGGACGGTGACGAGCGCGCGCAGCACTCCCGCCATCCGAGGTCCGCTGCGGGCGATCACGAGCGCGAGGGGCACGCCGAGGAGCACGCAGATCCCCGTGGCGATCAGGCCGGTCAGCAGCGAGAGGAGAAGCGCGTCCCGCGCCGCGGGTGCGGTGATGTCCGTCCACAGCGTGGACCATTCCACGCGTCCGACGAGCGCCAGCAGGGGCACGACCAGGAGCGAGAGCCCCAGGACGGCCGGGAGCGCGAGGATGGGCGGCACGAAGCCGCCGATCTCGCGCACCCGGGTCACGGCGCCCCGAAACCGAGGTCCGCGAGGATCTTCTGCCCCTGCGGTCCCGTGACGAAGGCCAAGAATGCGGCGGCGATCTCGGGGTACTTCGTCGCCGACAGCGCGGCGATCGGGTAGCGGTTGACGACGTCCTCGGCGCCCTGCGGCACGAACGACTCGACGTCCGCATTGCCCTTCGCATCCGTCGCGTAGACCAGACCGGCATCCGCCTCACCTGCGGCGACCTTGGTCAGCACGGCGGTGACGTTCTGCTCCAGGCTCGCCGGCGTGACATGGAGGTCCGCATTCCCCAGCAGGGTTTGGGATGCCGCGCCGCACGGCACCTCGGGAGCGCACAGCACGACCGTGACGCTGTCGTCGGCGAGGTCGGTGATGTCCTCGACGTTGCCGGGGTTGCCCGCGGGAACCACGACGACGAGGGTGTTGCTGGCGAACAGTTCCGGCGTGCCCTCGACGAGACCCGCATCCGTCACCTTGGCCATGTTCTTCTCGTCTGCGGAGGCGAACACGTCGACGGGCGCCCCCTCGATGATCTGCGTGGCGAGCGTGCTCGAGCCGTCGTAGACGATCGGCTGCACGTCGACCTCGGGGTGGGCTTCTTCGAAGGCCGCGGCGATCTCGTCGAACGCGGCGCCCAGGGAGGCGGCGGCGTACACGGTGAGCTCACCGCGCAGCACCTCCTCCGTGGCCGCGGGCGGTGGCGGAGTGCTCGGAGCGGCATCACCGGCGGACGTGCAGCCGGCGAGGAGGAGGGCAACGGATGCCGCGACGGCGGCGATCGCGAGAGTTCGGCGTGCCATGGGTCAGCCCTTCGGAGTTTCGACGATGACGTTGGTGGCCTTGACCACAGCGACGGCGAGGGAGCCGACCTCGAGTCCGAGGTCGCGCACCGCCTCGGCGGAGAGGAGCGAGACGACGCGATGCGGTCCGGCCTGGATATCGACCTGCGCCATGACCCCGTCCAGCTGGACCCGGGTCACGAGCCCGACGAAACGGTTGCGTGCGCTGGAAAGCACGTCGGTCGGGTCGGAAGCGGCACGTGCGAGTTCGGTCGCACGTTCGGCCAGAGCATCGCCCGGGATCTCGGCAGGGCTCGCCCCGGTCGTGGGCAGGGCGCCCTGATCGACCCAGCGCCGGACCGTATCGTCACTCACGCCGAGCAGCCGGGCCGCCTCGGACACCTTGAATGTCTGCACGGCTCGACGATATCACCGCAGATACGGGCGAAAAGTGTGGCTTTACCCGCATCTGCGGAGCTCCCGCTCGAGCGCGAGGCGCGCGGCGCCCAACGGACGGGATACCCGGAGCCCCGGCCCTCCCCCGCGACTACCCTGAAACCATGCCCCTTCCGCCGCTCGTCGAACCTGTCGCCGCCCTCAGCGCGGCCGAACGCGCCCGCACCGCGCGGCACGCGAGCCTGTCCGGACTCGGCGAGCTCGGCCAGCGCCGCCTCGCGGCCGCACATGTCGCCGTCGTCGGCGCCGGGGGGCTCGGGTCTCCCGTCATCCTGGGGCTCGCCGCCGCCGGCGTCGGCACGTTGACCGTGATCGACGACGACCTGGTCGAGGCATCCAATCTCCAGCGTCAGGTGCTGCACCGCATGAGCGATGTCGGCGCGGCCAAGGCCGACTCGGCGGTCCGCGCGGCCGCGGATCTCGCCCCTGAGACGGTCGTGCACACCGTGCGGGAGCACCTCAGCCGGGCCAATGCCGATCGGATCCTCGGCGACGCCGACCTCGTCATCGACGGCACCGACACCTTCGAGACGCGCGAGGCCGTCGCGGCCGCGTGCGAACGCCTCGGCGTGCCGCTGGTCTGGGGCACGGTGCAGCAGTTCGATGCCCAGGTCACCGTGTTCTGGTCGACGCCCCCGGCGGGCGTCCCTGCCGTGCGCCTCGCCGACCTGTACCCCAGCGGAAGCGTCGGCGAACTCCCCACGTGCGCCGACGTCGGCGTGCTCGGCACCTTCTGCCTCCAGGTCGGCTCGGTGCTCGCCACCGAGGCGATCAAGCTCATCACCGGAATCGGCGAGCCCCTCCTCGGGCGCGTCCTCGTCATCGACGGCCTGCGCACACGGCAGTGGGAGGCGCCGTTGCGAGCCGCAGCATCCGCGGCTCCCCCCGTCATCGCCGACGCGCCCGCGCAGATCCATGCGATCTCGGTGCGGGACCTCGCCACCGCGCTCACCGAGGGCACCGCGCCGACCATCATCGACGTCCGCGAGGCCGATGAGGTCGCCGAAGGCGTCATCCCCGGCGCGCGCCACCTCCCCCTCGCCGAGCTCCTCGCCGACCCCTACGCGGTGCACGGTCCCGTCGTGATCGTGTGCCGGATCGGCCCCCGCGCCCGTCGAGCGGCCGAGGCCCTGGTCACCGCGGGCATCGACGCCACCGTGCTGGCCGGCGGCATGCTCGCGTGGGAATCGGCCCACGCGGAGCGGCTGGTCTGATGCGCACCGTCCCCGAGCAGCTCGCCGCCGTGCTCGCCGCCGTCCCGTCGGTCGTGCCCGAGACCGTTCCGCTGGCGGACGCGCTGGGTCGCACCCTGGTCGCTCCCATCACCGCGCGCGTCGACATCCCGGTGTTCGACAACTCGGCGATGGACGGCTTCGCGGTGCGCTTCGCCGACGTCGCCGCGGCATCCCCCGACGCCCCAGTGCGGCTCCGCGTCACCGCCGACCTCCCCGCCGGCACCTCCCTCGACCCGGCCCTCGACCCCGACGAGGCCGCGCGGATCATGACGGGCTCCCCCGTGCCGAGCGACGCCGACGCCATCGTGCCGTTCGAAGACACCGTGGGCGGCCTCGACGACTCGCTCGACGAGGTCCTCGTCACCGCCGCCCCGCGGGCGCTCGGCGCCCACATCCGCCGCCGCGGTGAGGATGCCGTCGTCGGCGACGAGATCGTCCCGGCGGGCGTGCTGCTGGGTGGTTTCCAGATCTCGGCCGCGGCCGCCGCGGGTGCCGTCGACGCCGTCGTCGCCCGCCGCCCGCGGGTCGCCGTCATCTCGACCGGCTCCGAGCTCGCCTCCCCCGGCGCGGCGCTGCGGCACGGGCAGATCCCCGAGTCGAACTCGCTGCTCCTGGCGGGGCTGGTGCAGGATGCCGCCGCCGACCTCGTGCTGCGCGATACGGTCGCCGACGATGTCGAGGCATTGCGCGCGGCGCTGGCCGCGGCATCCGCTCTCGGGGCGGACGTCGTGATCACGTCGGGCGGGGTGAGCGCGGGCGCCTACGAGGTCGTGAAGGACACGCTCGGCCCCGGCGGCGAGCTCGAGTTCGTGAAGGTCGCCATGCAGCCCGGCAAACCGCAGGGCTTCGGCCGGCTGGCCGACGGCACGCTCGTCTTCGGGCTCCCCGGCAACCCCGTAAGCGTTGCGGTGTCCTTCGAGGCGTTCGTGCGCCCCGCGCTTCTGGCGATGCAGGGGCGTCGCGACCTCCAGCGCCCCCTGATGCGGTTGCGTGCCGAGGCCGGCTGGCGCACTCCGCCCGGGCGTCGCCAGTATCTGCCCGCGGCGCTGGATCGCAGCGACCCGGCCGGATGGACCGTGCGTCCCGCGACCCGCGGCGGCTCCGGATCGCACTTGGCGGGCGGACTCGCTCGCGCCGAGGCGCTGGTCATCGTCGAGGCCTACGTCGCGGAGGTGGCCGCCGGCGATCTGGTCGATGTCATGCTGGTCCCATGAGTTTCACGCACCTGGATGCCGCGGGTCACGCGCGCATGGTCGACGTCACGGAGAAGCAGCCCACCGTTCGCGCGGCGACCGCGCGGGGATTCGTGCGCTGCTCCGCCGAGGTCATCGCCGCCCTCCGCGACGGCTCCGTACCGAAGGGCGATGTGCTGGCCGTCGCCCGGATCGCCGGCATCCAAGGGGCGAAGAAGTGCGCCGACCTCCTGCCGCTCGCGCATGTCATCGGGGTGCACGGCGCCACGGTGGACCTGACGATCGAGGATGACGGCGTGCAGATCGAAGCGACCGTCCGCACCGCCGACCGCACCGGCGTCGAGATGGAGGCGCTCACGGCCGTCACCGTCGCCGGGCTGGCGATCGTCGACATGGTCAAGGCGTTGGACAAGTCCACCTCGATCGAGAACGTGCGCCTCATCGCGAAGACCGGCGGCAAGAGCGGCGCATGGACGCGGCCCGAGGCGTGAGCCTCCCCTCCTGCGGCGCCATCCTCCTCGCCGGCGGACGTGCCACGCGCGTCGACGGCGCTGCCAAACCGCTGTTCGAGGTCGGCGGCACGACCCTCCTCGCCGCCGCGGTCGCGGCGGCCCGCTCGGTGCCGTGCGCGCCGATCACCGTGGTCGGTCCCCGCGAGGACGCCGCCGTCGAGGATGCCGACGCCCTGGAGTGGCTCCGCGAGGACCCGCCGTTCGGCGGTCCGGCCGCCGCGATCGTGGCCGCGCTGCACGCCTGGGACGGTCGCGAAGGCCCGCTGCCCGAATGGACCCTGGTGCTCGCGTGCGACCTGCCCCGCGCGGTCGACGCGGTCGCACAGCTGATGCGCGACCTCCCGCTGCTGCCGGCGGACACCGACGGCGTGTGCCTGGCGGATGCCGCGTCCCGGCCGCAGTGGCTGACGGCGGCGTATCGGACGGCGTCGCTGCGGCGCGCCGCCCGCACGATTCCCGACGGTGCACGCGACGCATCCGTCCGCGCGCTGCTGGATGACCTCGCGATCACCGTGCTGCGGGCACCCGATGCCCTGACCGCCGATGTGGATACGTGGGAGGATCTGGAGGACGCGCGGCGACGGTTCGCCGCGCGGGAGACGGAGCAGACGTGAGCGAGAACGCATCCCGCACCCTGCCGCCCGAGGCACTCGACGAGTGGGCCGCGGCGCTGCGCACGAGGTTCGACCTCGAGCCCGAGGCGCTGCCGATCGCGCTCATCCTCGATCTCGCCCGTGATGTCGCTAACGGCGTCGCACGCCCCGCCGCACCCTTCAGCGCCTTCGCCGCCGGGCTGGTCGCCGGTCGTGCCGGTGGTTCGCCCGCCGACATCGAGGCCGCAGTCGCGGCCGTGACGCAGCTCGCTGCGGGGTGGAACCAGTAATGGCGCGCGTCCGCTACTTCGCCGCCGCCCGTGAGGCCGCCGGCGTGGAGGAGGAGAACCGGGGCGAAACCACGCTCGGTCAGCTCCGCGTCGCGCTGGGCTCGGACTACCCCGAACTCGGCGGCATCCTGCCCCGCTGCGCCGTCCTGGTCGGAGGCGCCCGCCTCGAGGACGACGCCGTACTCGACACCGACGTGCTCGTGGACGTGCTTCCGCCCTTCGCCGGCGGCTGACCCCTCCCGCGAGCTCACAGAAATGGTGCGCTCAGAGGACTCTGAGCGCACCATTTCTGTGAGCTCGCGTGCGGGGGTGGGGCGGCGTCAGCCGCCGAGGCCCTTCCATTCGGAACGGCCGTCGGCTTCGAGCTGGCGCTTCCATACGGGCAGGTCGGTCTTGATCGTCTCGATGATCGTGCGGCATACCTCGAACGCGGTGGCGCGGTGCGAGGAGCCGACGACGATCACCACAGCCGCATCCCCCACCGCCAGGTGCCCGATGCGGTGGCTGACCGCGACGATGGCCGAGGCATCCGTCGCCGCGCGTTCGGCGATCTCGCGCAGGGTCTTCTCGGCGTCCGGGTGCGCGGTGTACTCGAGCGCGACGACCTCGCCCGCGGCGTCCGGATCGTGATCGCGCACCCGCCCGACGAAGGTCGTGACGGCACCGGCGGTGGCGTCGTCGACGGCGTCCAGGTGCTCCTGCAGGTCGAGCGGCTCGGCGCTGATCCGGGCGATGCGCACATCGGCGGGCATCAGTGGTCCCCTCCGCCGAGCTGCGAGAGAACGTGGGCGGCGACCGACAGCACCACGGGGATTCCGGATGCCACGGCAGCCGTGGATCCCGGAAGGTTGACCACGAGCGCCCCGAGGCCGCCCTCCACCGGGTCGACGACTCCAGCCAGGCCGCGGGAGAGCATGCCCGCAGGCTTCTCCGCGGCGCCGATCCGGCGCAGTTCCTCGGCGATGCCGGGCAACTCGCGCGTGATCACCGACCTGGTGCCCTCGGGCGTCCGGTCGCGCGGGCCGACCCCGGTGCCACCGGTCGTCACGATGAGCTGGGAAGCGTCCGCGAGAGCAGCGCGCAGAGCGGCCGCGACGCTATCGGCGCCGTCGGGTACGACGAACGCGTCCGAACAGTCGTAGCCGGCAGCGCGCAGCGCATCGACGGCGACCGGACCGCTCGCGTCGACGCGGGTGCCGGCGGCCGATCGGTCGGACACGGTGATCACGACGGCGCGAACGGTTTCAGCGGCATCCATGCTTTCCACCCTAGGGGCGCACCGTCTCACTCCGTCGACACGGTTCGGCCGTGCATCGCCGTGAGCTGTTCGGCCTCCGCGATGATGCGGTTGACCATGCCGCGGAAGATCAGGCCGTGGAACGGCAGCACCGCGAGCCAGTACAGTCGTCCCGCAAGACCGAGCGGGAAGAAGACGGCGCGCTGGTCGTAGCGCGTGATACCGTCCCCCGGCGTCACGCGCAGTTCCAGCCATGCGCTGCCGGGAACCTTCATCTCCGCTCGCAGCCGAAGGAAGAGACCCGGCTCGATCGCCTCCACCCGCCAGAAGTCCAGGGCGTCCCCGACCCGCAGCCGTGCCCGGCTGCGTCTTCCGCGCGCGAGCCCGACGCCACCGACCACCTTGTCCATCCACCCTCGCACGGCCCACAGCACCGGCGACGAGTACCAGCCGGTATCGCCACCGATCGCCTGGATCACGCTCCATAGCGCGTCCGCAGTGGCGGTGGTCTCAGCGACGCGAACGTCGGTGAACACCGTACGACCCGCCCAGTCCGGGTCTGCGGCCAGCGGATCGCTCGGTGCGCCCGAGACCTCCGCATCCTGCCAGCTGGTTTCCACACCGTCATCGCGCACGCGCCCCAGCGCGAGCGCGACCGCTCGGCGATACGGAGTGAGTCCACCCTCGGGCGGCGCGATGAGCGAGTCGATTTCATGATCGGACATCACGCAGTCGTTCTGCAGCGACTCCACCAACGGTCTGGCAACGGCCCGCGGCACGGGAGTCACGAGGTTCACCCAGTGCGACGCGAGTCGCGGCGTGAGCACCGGCAGTGCCGCGATCGCCCGCTGACGAAGCCCCGCCTCGACCGCGTAGCCGTTCATCATCTGGCCGTATCGCAGCACGTCGGGGCCTCCGATGTCGACGACGCGATTGATATCGCCGGCGATGCGAGCCGCGCCGAGCAGATAGTGCAGGACGTCGCGCACCGCGATCGGCTGAATATGATTGCGCACCCATCTCGGTGCGGGCATATAGGGCAGGACCTCGGTGAGATGTCGCACCATCTCGAATGACGCCGAACCGGAACCGATCACCACCCCTGCCTGCAGTACCAGCGTCGGGACTCCGCTGCGCAGCAGGATCTCGCCCACCTCGACGCGCGAGCGCAGATGCGGCGAGAGCTCGGCGTCATCGGGATGAAGCCCTCCGAGGTAGACGATGCGGCCGACCCGCGCGTCGCTCGCGGCGCGGCCGACGTTCTCGGCCGCGTCCCGGTCGACCTTCTCGAACCCTCGACCGACGCCCATGGAGTGAACCAGATAGTAGAGGACATCGACATCCTCGACGGCTTCGCGGACGGATGCCTCATCCCGCGCGTCGCCGGGAACCACCTCGACGCCGTCGCCCCAGTCATAGGCGGCGACCCGGGCAGGTTCGCGCGCCAGCACGCGAACGCGGTACCCCGCGGCGAGGAGGCGTGGCACCAGTCGCCCTCCGATGTAGCCGGTCGCTCCGAACACGAGCGCCCGCGGTGGTGAACCGTCCGGCCGGGGAACTGCGCGCAGGCCCTCCTCCTGACCGGTGGGCGCGGAGAGTTCATTCATCGTCCGAACCCTACGCGCCGCACCGGGGTCCGGGAAGTGGCGACGACCCGAACTGGCGTTCAGAGACGTCGGACGAGGTTCAGTCCCGCCGCTCGAGGCGGACGATGACCGACTTGGAGGTGGGGGTGCCGCTCACATCGGCCACCGAGTCGAGCGGCACGAGGACGTTGGTCTCGGGGTAGTACGCCGCCGCGTTGCCGCGCGGAGTGCTGTACGCGATGATGCGGAACTCCTCGGCGCGGCGCTCCTCGACGTGCCCAGTCGGATCCTGCCACTCCGAGACGAGGTCGACGATGTCGTTCTCCTCGAAGCCCAGCACCTGGATGTCCTTGGCGTTGACCAGCACCACGCGCCGGCCGCCGCTGATGCCGCGGTACCGGTCGTCCTTGCCGTAGATCGTGGTGTTGTACTGGTCGTGCGAACGCAGGGTCTGCAGCAGCAGACGCCCGCGCGGGATGCGCGGGTACTCCAGCGGGTTGACCGTGAACATCGCCTTGCCCGTGGCCGTGGCGAAGCGGCGCTCGTCGCGCGGACCGTTGGGCAGGAAGAACGTGCGACCGCGGTCGATGCGCTGGTCGTAGTCGTCGAATCCGGGGATGACCGCGGCGATGTGGCCGCGGATCTGCGCGTAGTCCGACTCCAGCGCCGCCCAGTCGGCGTGCGGGACGTTGGCCGGATGGGCCACCGTCGACGGGTTCGACCCGCTCGCCTCTTCGTCAGCGCGACGCTCGGGCTGACCGAGGTCGACCTCGACGGCGCTCTCGGCGACGCGCTGCGCGCCCGGCGCGGCATCCGCGTCCGTCCCGAAGACGAGCGCGCACAGGCGGGACACGATCGCGACCTCGCTGAGCATGTCCTCGGCCGGCGGTGCCAGGCGGCCCCGCGACGAGTGCACGGCCCCCATGGAGTCCTCGACCGACACCCGCTGCTCGCGGCCGCCACGACGGTCGCGGTCGGTGCGGCCGAGGGTCGGGAGGATGATCGCGCGGCGACCGGTCACTACGTGCGAGCGGTTGAGCTTGGTAGACACCTGCACGCTGAGCGACATGTTGCCCATGGCCGCCTCGACGACGTTCGTGTCGGGGGTGGCGCTGATGAAGTTGCCGCCCATGCCCATGAAGAACGTGGCGTCGCCGTCGCGCATGGCCCGGATCGCGGCAACAGTGTCGTGTCCGTGCTCGCGCGGGGAGGCGAAGGAGAACTCGCGGTCGAGCGCGTCGAGGAAGTCCGTCGACGGCTTCTCGTAGATGCCCATCGTGCGGTCACCCTGCACGTTGGAGTGCCCGCGCACAGGGCAGACGCCCGCGCCGGCGCGCCCCATGTTGCCCTGCAGCAGCAGTACGTTCACGACCTCGCGCAGCGTGGGCACCGAGTGCTTGTGCTGCGTGAGCCCCATCGCCCAGCAGACGATGGTCGACTTCGATGTGCGCACAGACTCGCCCACCCGCCGGAGGGCCTTCTCCGGCAGTCCGGTGGCCGCGACCAGCTCGCGCCACGGGGTGTCGCGCATCGACTGGATGTAGTCGTCGAAGCCGCTGGTGTGCTCGGCGATGAACGCGTGGTCGAATACACCGCCGTCGCTCTCCTCGGCCTCGAGCAGGTGCTTGCCGATCGCCTGGAACAGAGCCTGGTCACCGCCGAGGCGGATCTGCACGAACTGGTCGGCGAGTTTGGTGCCGCCGAGGATCGCGCCTTTGACGGTCTGCGGGTTCTCGAACCGCATCAGACCGGCCTCGGGCAGCGGGTTGACGGCGATGATCGTCGCGCCGCGCTGCTTGGCCTTCTCGAGCGCGCTCAGCATGCGCGGGTGGTTGGTGCCGGGGTTCTGCCCGGCCACGATCAGCAGGTCGGCCTCGTGGATGTCGGTGATCGACACCGTGCCCTTGCCGATGCCGATGGTCTCGGTCAGCGCGGAGCCGCTGGACTCGTGGCACATGTTGGAGCAGTCCGGCAGGTTGTTCGTGCCGACGCCGCGGACGAGCAGCTGGTAGAGGAACGCGGCTTCGTTGGAGGTGCGGCCCGAGGTGTAGAAGATCGCCTTGTCGGGGTTCTCGAGCCCGCGCAGCTCATCGGCGATCATGCCGAGAGCGTCGTCCCACGAGATCGGGCGGTAGTGCGTGGCGCCCTCTTCGAGGAGCATCGGATGCGTCAGCCGGCCCTGCTGTCCGAGCCAGTAGTCGTCGTGCCCGCGGAGCTCGTCGATGGAGTGCCGCGCGAAGAACTCGGGCTCGACGCGACGGATGGTCGCCTCTTCTGCGACGGCCTTGGCGCCGTTCTCGCAGAACTCCGCGACGTGGCGCTTGTCCTCTTCCGGCCAGGCGCATCCCGGGCAGTCGAATCCGTCCTTCTGGTTGACTTTCAGGAGCGTCTGCACGCTGCGGCTGACGCCCATCTGGTCGTACGAGATCTTCAGCGCGTGCAGCACGGCGGGGATGCCGACGGCCACGTGCTTGGTGGATCCGACGCGCACTTTGGATTCGTCGATGTCTGCGGTGGGGGGCCTCTTCGCCATACAGCCAAACTACGCCGTCTGGAGGGGACGGGACGAATCCCAGCGCGGCTGCTGTCCCACTGGATGGGCCGCCGGTGCGCGCACGCTGCTCACTGCTGTTGCACGAGCTCCTCCAGCGTGCCGAGCATGCCCTCGCCCTGCGCGACAGCCTCCTCCGCGGTCGCCCGCACGACGCCGTGCGGACCGCCCGCGAGGGTCTCGGTGGCCAGGTCGATCACGCCTGCTGTCTGGCCCTGCAGGAGCGCGATGTACAGCCGCTCGGCGTCGGCTCCGGTGGCGGACGCCAGCTCGGTCCGCTGCGCTGCCGTGGGCAGCCCGGGCATATCGGCGTGCGCGCCGTGCCCCGCACACGGACCGTCGTCCGAGCGCTCGAGCGGCTTGGCCGCCGACCACGCCACGTACTGCTCCCGCAGGGCATCGAGCGCAGCATCCTGTTCGGCGATGCTCTCCGTGGCCACCTCCTCCGCGTCCGGAGAGACCTCCGGGGTGTCGAGGAGCACCACACCCAGCTCGCGCGCCTCGACGCGGTAGAAGATCATCGACTCCACGAAGCAGAAATCGGACGCCGAGATCGGTTCGGCGGGTCCAGTACCCGACGGCGACGCCATCACCGTCGGCGCCTCGCCACCGGGCCGTCCGGCCATCGCCGCGAAAGCGATCGCCACCGCCGCCGTGCTCAGCGCGACCACCAGGCCGACGGCTGCGACTGCGTTGCGCACCGAGACGATCCTTCCGGTCGGGATGCCGCCCGCTCCCGACCGGCGGCGCGCAGTCGGCGGCGCCCGGTCTCCCGCGGAGGACTCCCCCGAGAATAGTCTGCGCGCGGTGAGGCCTCCGAGGAGGGCGCTCACGCCTGTGGAACGGGACACCCGCTCACTGCGGCACCCGACCGCGCACGATGCCGAGCACGTCATCGAGCGCAACGGCGCCGAGGTGCGGCCCGGAGATCGCGGAACGCGAATCCACCGACACGGCACGGTTGTCGCCGACGACCCAGACGCTGCCGTCGGGCACGCTCACCCGGAACGGGATCACGCCGCCGGGCCTGTCGCCGGCGATGTACCCCTCATCGAGCGGCTCCCCGTTGACGAGGAGGCGCCCGGATCCCGCTTCGCAGCACACCACGGTGTCGCCGCCGACGCCGATCACGCGCTTGACGAGCGTGGTCCCGTCCGCCCCCGACCAGCCGTCGACATCGCGGAAGAGCACGATGTCACCCCGGGCCGGCGTCAGCCACCGGTCGTAGAGGACCACATCGCCGCTGCGCAGCGTGGGGTCCATCGAATCGTTGACGATGTGGGCGGCCCCGAGTCCGGCCACGGCGAGCGCGGCCAGCAGGAGCGGCGCTACGATCACCGACAGGGTGAGGATGCCGCGACGACGCGTGCGCGGCGCGGTCGGCTGCGTCGCGACCGTGGCTGGAACGGCGAGCGCCATCACTCCCCCGCCAGGAGAGCGGTCATCGCGGTGATCTCCCTGTCCTGTTCGATCAGGACGTGCTTGGCGGAGGAACGCACATAGGCGTTCGTCCCCTCTCGCACCGCGAGCTCGGCCATCTCGAGCGCGCCGATGTGATGGGCGATCATGAGCTCGAGGAAACGGGTCTGCGCGGCGAAGCCGTCGAGGGTCTCGAACTCGGAGATCTGCTCGGGCGTCGCCATCCCCTTCATGCCCTCGTGCGACGCGTGGTCGCCGCATCCGGCGATCGGGGCATCGACCGGCTCGTTCGCGCTCGAGGCGCCGTGCGCGCCGTGCGCCGACGCGGGCGCTGCGGACTCACCCGACGAGGCGACCCAGGCGGTCCGCCACGCGTCCATCGTCCGGATCTCGGCGGTCTGGTCCGTCACGATGAACTCGGCCAGCGCTCGCGTGCGATCGCCGATACCGTCGGCGGCGAGGACGATGCCGCTGAGTTCGAGTGCCTGGGTGTGGTGCGGGATCATCGCCTCGACGTAGCAGTAGTCGGCTGCGACGGGGAATCGCTGGCCCTGCGCGTTGAGGATCGGCGCAGAGGCAGGAGCAGCCACCGGAGTCGTCCGGGGGGTGGTGATCGCGAGGGCGACGGTGGAGAGTCCGACGAGTGCGATCGTGACCGCGACGATCATTCCGACTCCGGCGATGCGGCTGCGCATGTCATGTCCCTTCGATCAGCGGAATCGGGTGACCGCGGGATGGCGTGGGGGGAACGCCATCCCGCGGTCGTTCTCATCAGGCGGCGATGTGCGCGCCTGAGCGTCGGGCGAACCAGGACAGCGCGGCGAGGCCGGCGCCGGCGAGCAGGAGCACGAGCCCCGACATCGCCCAGCGGTTGGCATCCGTGCCGGTGGTGGCGAGTGCTCCGAAGATCGCCGCCGGGGAGGCGGACGAGACGGTGAACGCGCCCTCGGCGGTGACCGAGGAGGCCTGCCCCGTCAACACGAGACGGTGCTCGCCGGCCGGAGTGTCACGCGGCACGATGAACTGCGCCGTGATCTTTCCCTCCGCATCGGCGACGAACGTGCCGACGTCGACCGGGTCGGAGTGCAGCACGGCGCTGACCGTCTCACCGGGGGTGAATCCCTCGGCGGTCGCGGTCTGCGACGCTCCGGGTGCGACCTCGGACTGGCCGAAGGCGACCGGGTTCGTCGGCGCGGTCGTGCCGCCACCACCGGGCACGCTGGGCGTTCCGGTCGGCGTGGGTCCGGCCGTCGGGTCCGTCGTCGGGGTGGGTCCCGCGGTGGGGCTCACGGTCGGCGACGGGGTCGGGGTCGTCGTGATGTTCGGGTTCGGAACGCCGCGCATGTCGCCGTTCACCCACTTGCGTCCCTCGGGCACATTGGGGTTCTGCGCCGCGAAGTCACGCGGGTAGAGGGTGAAGCCCTGCCAGTGGATCGGCATCGGGCTCTGGTCCTCGTCACGGTTGATGTGATGGAAGCCCACGTTCACCCACGCCACCGGATCGATCAGCTCTTCGCCGTCGATGTAGTCGGTCACCATCTTCCCGGCCTTCGAGGGGATCAGGTTGAAGCTCGAGTGCACCTCGTCGGCCTTCGCGTTGGTGAACGCGATGTCGTAGTCCGTCTCCGGGTTGAGGTTGTACGCCTGGTCGCGCGGCACGATGATCTCGTACGACCGCGCGTGCCCGTCCGCGTTGAGGCTGTCCGGGTTCACGACCCGGTAGGCCTCCCGGTTCGATCCCATCGTCTTGGTCTCGCTGGAGACCGGTGTGAGGGTGGTCTCGAGGATGGCGGTGTGCCCGGTGTCACCGGTCGTCCCGTACTCGCCGGTCGGGACGGTGGCGAACTTCTCGACGTTCTGGGTGCTGCCCCCGTCGATCCCGAAGTCCACCTTCCAGAACGCGGAGTGGTAGTGGTTGACCGCGAAGTCCTCGTCGGCGGGATCGAGCGGCCAGCCCTGATTGACCACGTTCGTGTAGTCGTTGGGCGAGAGGTCGCCGGTCGCGCCGAGTTGCACGGAGATCTCTCCGTCGTCGTGGAAGCGGTACTGCACCTGGTACTCGTACCAGCCGATGCGCGACACCGTGTGCAGCACGAGGTCGGTCCCCTGCGCCGCGTAGAGGGCGTCGTTGGTGATGTTCGAGCGGTAGGCGAGACCGGAGTCCTCCTCGCCGATGCAGATCGCGGGGATCTCGCCGCGCGGGGCATCGACCCAGGCGTTGCGGATCTCACCTACCGGGCAGTCCACGGCGGCCAGCGCCTGCAGCCGGCGTCCGCCGACCTGGTAGGTGGTGACGTCGTTGTACTCCGTCGCACCGGTGTCGTACGGCACGTTCAGCTGCGCGAGGGCGATGGAGTCCAGGACGAGCATGGGCGCCGCGTCATCACGCGGCTGGTACGCGATCTTGTCGAGCACGAGACCGCGATAGGTGTCGATGCGCCAGCACATCTGCCAGCTCGATCCCGATTCCAGGGTCTCCGACACGAGCGAGCCGCCCGAGCATGAGGCCTCCGTGATGGTCTGTGCCGTGGCCGGCAGTGGGGCGGCGAGCAGAAGCCCGCCTGCGAGTACGGCGACACTCGTCGCCGCACCGAGGATGCGTTTCATCATCGATTTCTCCGTGGTCATGAGACGGGCAGGACAGTTCTGGTGGAGAGGTTCACCACGAGGGTGCTGGTGGTGAGGTACGGGCCGCCGTTCACCTGTGCGAGCAGCTGCACGCACCTGTCGACACCGCACGTCTCGGCGCCGAAGGATGCGGCATCCGACATGAAGGAGTGAGCGGTGAGCTCCACCTCAGCCGAGGTGGTGGTGAGCGCCGACCCCCCGGTGAGGGCGGAGAACTCGTTCACCAGCGGTTCGGACTGGTCCGATGACAGCACGAGGTCCCACGCAAAGGCGGTCTCGGCATCGGTCGGCGCGGGCTGCGATCCGGTCGCGCGCTGCACCGACTCGATGCTCGCCTGGGTGACGTTGACGATGAGGGCGACCGTCTCGTTCGCGGCGTAGTCGTAGTAGAGCGAGAGCAGGCGGCGCTGGCCGTCGGTGTAGGACTGCGGGTCGGCGACGTCGGTGGAGATGAACTGCATCCCCGGCTCGCCGAACACGTCCGCGCCGGCCGCGAAGTCGGCCGTCTGCGCGCCGAGGTAGCGCACGTACGACACCTCGTCTCCGGAGAGCTGGTCGTAGGCGGCGGCGATCACCGCGGGGGGCGCGACCGTCTCCGACTTCTCGGGGGCGTTCTCGTCGGTGCTGTCCGCAGCGATGGGGCTGGACGCCGCGTCGGGCGGCGTCGAGGTCGCCTGGACGGCGATCTGCGTCGCGAACACCAGGGTGACTGCGGCGCAGCCCGCGGCCAGGGCGGCGGAGACGCCGAGGACACGCGGGGTGAGGAGGCGACGCCAGCGTGAGGGAGGCGGGGACTCCCCCTGGGAGAGCTGTGGCTCGGTCACAGGCTTCCTTTCTTGGGGTGGGACCGACGCGGTGGGGTCCACGCCGTGGGGTGAGTCTTGGGCAGCGCTGTTTCCCGACGGTGTGCGCCGGCGAAAGCGCAGCGAAATCCGTATGAGACACATGCGGCCGTGGCGACGCGCGGCGTCTCAGGCCGCGTCATCCACCCGAAACATCGCCGGATCGAATCGGCAACGCGACCTCGATACCGTCGCGCTACCGGAGGGAGACACGTGAGCGCACTGGCAGACGCGATCCGGCATGGGCAGCAGCGATCCGATCTCGGCACGACTTCGCCGTTCTCCGGTCTCCGCCGTCGACACGCCCGCACGATCGATGTGGTGGCGCAGTCGGTCGCCGCCACTGCGCCGGCGGGTGTGCTGCTCGTGCACCCGGGGGCGCTGTTCGGGCGCAGCGGTTCGTTCGCCTACCTCGACATCGTGCTGACGATCACGCTCGTGATCGGTATCGCGCTCGTCATCGGGATCTTCGCGCGGCGCATCGCCAGCACCGGATCGCTCCATACCTTCACCGCACGCGGCCTCGGCCCGCGCGTCGGGCTGATCGGCGGCACCGCGTTGGCCGTCGGGTACCTCGCGATCGCCATGAACACGCTGTGGTCGGGTGCCGGACGCATCGCGAGCGTGGTGGCGGCCTCGCCCGAACCGCCACCGCCGTTGACCGCGGCGATCGTCGCGGTCACCGCGGTCGTCATCGCCGTCGTGATCGCCCGCGGGCTGCGCATCTCCACGCGCATCCTCCTCGTCCTCGAGACCGTCGCGGTGCTCGCAGTGCTGGTGCTGTCCGTGATCGCACTCACGGCGACGAAGTGGGATGTGGCGCGGCTGATCCCCCGGGCGCAGGACTTCTCGATGGATGCCGTGATGATCGGCGTCGCCTTCTCGCTCATCGGTTTCGTCGGATTCGAGAGCGGCGTCGCGCTCGGTCCCGAGACCCGGCGGCCGTTCGCCGCGATCCCCCGCGCGATCCTCATCAGTGTGGGGGCGACGGGGTTCGTCATGCTGGTGGGCACCGCCGCCCAGCTCTCTCTGCTGTCCGAGGACCCCGCGGCGGGCGCACTCGCCGAGGTCACCGGGCTGCGGACCCTCATCGATCTCATCGTCGGCGTCTCCTTCCTGGCGTGCGCGTTGGCGATGACCAACGCCGCAACCCGCGTCGCGTTCGCCCTCAGCCGGGAGGGCGTCATCCCCCCGCTGTTCGGCCGGGTGTCCCGGCGCGGCGTTCCCGCGCTCGGTGCCGTCGCGCTGACGGTGATCGTGGCCGCGATCCCGCTGTCGACGCTGGCGGCGGGCGGATCGCGGCAGGACATGCGGGCGATCACCGCCCCGGCATCCACTCTCGGGTTCCTGATCGCCTACGCCCTGATGTGCGCAGCCGCCCCGGCGTTCCTCGCGAAGATCGGCGAGCTGTCGGCGCGCGCGGTGATCGTGTCGGTCGTCCCGCTGCTCGCACTGGCGACCGTCCTCGGGTTCTACGGCGCGTCGGCGACGCGAGGCAATCCCGTCGGCTTCGCGTGGGCGGTCGGCATCCTGGCCGTGCTCGTGGTCGCCGGCATGGTGCGCCTGGCCAGGCGCCCGGGAGTGGCCGCCCGTGTCGGCCTGCACGACTGGCCCGTCGATGCCGACACCATCGCGGCGCAGGTGCCCGCCGCCGAGTCGGACGGCGAGGACCGCACGGGGTCCGCACGATGAGCGGCCCCGCGCCGCTGCCGGAGAAGGGACTCGGCCTGGCGCTGGAGATCCTCGAGCAGGTGGCACGCCACCATGCGGGGATGGCGGCCGCCGACATCGCCCGCGAGCTCCAGGCTCCGCGCGCCACGGTCTATCGCATCGTGAATGCGCTGGTGCGCGACGAGTATCTCGTGCGGCGTCCGGATCTGTCCGGCTTCCTGCTCGGCACACGCGTGCTCGAGCTCGCCAGCATCGTGGATGCCCACCGTCGGCCGCCCTATCAGGGGATCCTCGACCGGCTGCGTGCGCAGACCGGCGAAGCGGTGCATCTGGTCGGATTCCACCGCGCGGGCCTCACGGTGATCGACGAGGACCCCGTGCATCCGCTCTCCGACCGTGCGGCGATGCTGGAGGATCCCACCCGTTCCGCGGTCGGGCATCTCTGGCTGATCGAACGTCCCGAGCGCCCGCCGAGTCCGCGGGACGCGCGCTGGAGCGTGCCCACCGGGCGGATCGACGTGACCGATATCTCAGCCGCGGTCGCTGCGCGGGGGTACGCCGAGCACATGGGGATGCTGGCGCCGGACCGCGGCTGCCTCGCCGTGCCGATCCGCAGCAACGAGGAGCCGATCGGCGCGGTGAGCCTGTCGACGTCGATCTCCCGGCTCTCGCTCGCCGCGCGTCATGTCGCCGCGCTGCGCGAAGCGGCGGAATCGCTCGCCGCGCTCGAACTGCTGCCGTCGCGCTGAGCCTCTCGCGCTGAGGCCGGTCGCGCTGCCCTCAGCGGCGCCCGTTACCGAACAGCCCGCGGATCACGCCGTTGAGGATCGTCTGGGTCGACTTGGACCCGAGCACCTGCTCGATCGCGGACTTCTGCGGCTTGGACGTGGTCCGGCTCGTGCCCGAGGTCTTCTTCAGCAGCCGGTCGTATTCGGCCTGCGCCTTCTTGTCGGCCGCGGCCTGCGCCTTGTCCATCGCCGCCTGCTGCTTGGCGAACTCGGCATCCGCCTTCGCCTTCGCGAGCGCCGCATCCTCGGCGGCGGCCGCTTCATTGGCGGCGTTCATGCGGGCCGTGAGGATCTCGCGTGCGGACTCGCGGTCGATCGCGGTGCCGTAGCGGGCGAGCAGCGGCGAGGCGTTGATCGCCGCGACGATCTGCGGGTCGGGGGTCGGCGACATCAGCCCGAGCGGTGCGCGGAGGCGGGTCCACGCGACCGGCGTCGGGGCTCCCTTCTCGCTCATCACTGTGACGATCGCCTCGCCGGTGCCGAGCTCCTGCAGCACGCGCTCCAAGTCGTAGCCCGACTTCGGGTAGGTGCCGACGGTCGCGCGCAGCGCCTTGGCGTCGTCGGGCGTGAACGCCCGCAGCGCGTGCTGCACACGCGAGCCCAGCTGCGCGAGCACGTCGGACGGGACGTCCTTCGGCGTCTGCGTCACGAAGAACACGCCGACGCCCTTGGACCGGATGAGCCGCACGGTCTGCACGATCGCGGCGGTGAAGTCCTTCGACGCGTCCTTGAACAGCAGGTGCGCCTCGTCGAAGAAGAACACCAGCTTCGGCTTGTCGAGGTCGCCGACCTCGGGGAGGATCTCGAACAGCTCGGCGAGCAGATACATCAGGAACGTCGAGAACAACGCCGGCTTGTCGATGACGCCCGGTACCTCGAGCAGACTGATCACGCCGCGGCCGTCCGGCGCGAGCCGGATGAAGTCGTTCACGTCGAACTCGGGCTCGCCGAAGAACACGTCGGCGCCGTCGTCAGCGAACGTGATCAGTTCGCGCAGGATGACGCCCGCGGTCGCCGACGACAGACCACCCAGGTTCTTCAGCTCCGCCTTGCCCTCGTCGCTGGTCAGGTAGCTCAGCACCGCGCGCAGGTCGGACAGATCCACGAGTGCCAGCCCGTTTGCGTCGGCGTAGTGGAACACAAGCCCGAGGCTGGACTCCTGCGTCTCGTTCAGACCGAGGACCTTGCTCAGCAGCAGCGGCCCGAACCCGCTCACGGTGGCACGCACGGGCACGCCCTTGCCGATGCCGCCGAGGGCGAAGTACTCCGTGACGGATGCCTCGGGCTTCCAGTCCTGCCCGATCGCCTGGGTGCGCGTCAGGAGCTTGTCGTTCGCCTCGCCGGGGGTCGCGACACCGGAGAGGTCGCCCTTGATGTCGGCGGCGAACACGGGGACGCCCTTGGCCGCGAGCTGCTCGGCCAGGCCCTGCAGCGTGCGGGTCTTGCCGGTGCCGGTCGCGCCGGCGACGAGGCCGTGGCGGTTCATCATGCCCAGCGGGATGCGCACCTGCGCCTCGGGCACCGGATCGCCGTTGACCAGAGCGCCGAGGTCGAGTGTCGCGGCATCGAACGTGTACCCGCGCACGATCGCCTGGACCTCGTCGGCGTTGAGCGGGGCATCGGCGGCGGGCTGGGCGGCAGGCTTCGTCGCGGCGGTCACGATGTCAGCAGCCGCGGCGGTCACGACCTCCGGCTCGACCTGCGCTGGGGCGGGCGCTTCCACCGGCGAGGCGGCCGGAGCGACGTCGCCCGGGGTCGCGGCAGGAACCACCGGAGCCGCTGCCACGCGCGCCTTGGCTGCCTCGGCCTCTGCGGCTGCCAGCGCCGCCTGCGCCTGCGCAGCCTTCAGCTGGGCTTCGGCGGCGGCCGCCTCGGCACGGAGTCGAGCCAGTTCTGCTTCCGCGGCGGCGACAGCGGGGTCTGTGGACGCGGAAGCCGTGGGGTCACTCATGCGCTCAGCCTAGCGACGGGCCCGAAGTCTCAGCATCCTGTCGTCGCGCGGATTCCGCGACCAGCGGTCCTCGGAACGGGGCGAACACCAGAAGTGCGGCCGAAGCGCCCAGCAAGGCGCCGCCGACGGTGTCGCTGAGCCAGTGCGCACCGAGATAGGTGCGTGAGAAGGCCATCAGCATCACCCATGCGGCTCCGGCCACGCCCACCCACACCCGCGGGAACAGGATGAACAGCACCACGGCGATCGTCGCCGCGTTGGCGACGTGCCCGGAGGGGAACGAGCCGAAGTCCGAGACGACGATGATGTCGTCGGGCCGGGCACGCCCGAACAGATGCTTGAGCAGTTGGACGAGTCCGGCGGAGACGATCTCGGCGGCGAGGAAGTACACCGCGCCCCACGGTCTGCGGGCGATGAGAAGGCAGCCCGAGATCAAGATGGGCGCGCCGAAGACTCCGAACCAGCCCCCGCCGAGCCAGTTCATCGCATATGAGATCCACAGCAGGAATCCGTGCCGGGCTTGGACGAGCAGGTCGTTCCACCACACATCGATCGCGAAGGGGGCGTTCGAGCCGTAGAGGAAGATCGTCGCGCCCAGCACCATACCCGCCAGCAGCAGCCCTGCACCCCACCACAGCGCTGTCGAGGTACGGAGGCCGATCGGTCGGGCAGACGAGGTCGCGGACATGCGCCCATTGTGACAGGCACGCCCACGGGTGCAGCCGACGGGCAGAATGAACGCATGTCAACGGCCGTCGATGTACTCAGGAGTGTCCTCGCTCCCCTCACCCGTACGCAGCTCTTCCGTCGATTCGCGCCGAGTGTGCTCCCTCCGATCGAGCGACTGATCGCGGCCGTCACCGGGCGCCGTGTGCAGCTCAGCGCCCTGCTGGTCCCCTCCCTCGTGCTGCACACGATCGGGGCGAAGTCCGGCGAGCAGCGCGATGCACCGCTGATGTACACCCCCGACGGGCAGGGCCGCGCCATCGTGGCGGGGACCAACTTCGCCGGGACACGGCATCCGGCGTGGACGAGCAATCTGCTCGCTCATCCCGATGTGTCGATCACGGTGCGCGGCAAGACCATGCCGGTGCACGCATATGCCATCCCGGAGGAGGAGCGCGACGCCGCCTGGGCGCGGATCGAAGCGCAATGGCCGGGGTACCGCGCGTACGAGCGAGAGTCCGGGCGCACCGTCCGCCTGTTCCGGCTGCAGCCGGTGCGCGAGGCCTCTCCGAGCTGACCCGTCGCACCGCATCGGTGGTGCGGATGCGGTTCGGATCCACGGCATGATGGGCGGATGACCCGTGCCAACGACGTCCTCCGCGCAGCGGTCGCGCC
Organism: Microbacterium sp. Root61; assembly: GCF_001427525.1. Taxonomy (NCBI): domain Bacteria; kingdom Bacillati; phylum Actinomycetota; class Actinomycetes; order Micrococcales; family Microbacteriaceae; genus Microbacterium; species Microbacterium sp. Root61. The sequence goes on from NZ_LMGU01000001.1 coordinate 1,498,184, forward strand.
GCTCACCCGCACCCGCTGGTGGCGCGCTCTGGCCACCACCGCGCTGCCCCCGATCGAGCGTTTCGTCAGCCGCGTGTCCGGTGGGCGCGTGCAGCTGACCGCGTTCCTGGTCCCCTCCCTCGTGCTCCACACGTTCGGCGCGAAGTCCGGCGAGCCGCGGGATGCGCCGCTCATGTACACGGCCGACGGCTCCGGTCGTGCGATCGTCGCGGGGACGAACTGGGCCGGGGCGAAGCATCCCGCCTGGACGGCCAATCTGCTCGCGTACCCGGACGCCGAGATCACGGTGCGCGGTCGCCGCATGGCCGTGCACGCCACCCTCATCCCCGACGAAGAGCGGGAAGCCGTGTGGGCGATCATGGAGGCCCAATGGCCGGACTACCGGGAGTACGAGCGCGACTCCGGTCGGACCGTCCGCATCTTCCGTCTGCAGCCGGTGCGACGCAAAGCCTGACGCAGCCTCTGCTATCGGCGGCTGGCAGGATGTCGGCATGCCCAGTTCTTTGATCGAGGTTCGTCGCACCTACTCGCAGCAGGAGCAGGTCGCTCTGATGGATGCGGTGCACGGGGCGCTCGTCGTTGCGTTCAAGATCCCGGAGGAAGACCGATTCATCCGAGTGCTCTCCTACGAGCCTCACGCGATGGTGAATGGCCTCGCGGCGGGACGAGCGGACAGCTACATGCGCGTCACGATCGACTGTTTCTCGGGACGCTCGATTGAGGCCAAGCGGAACCTGTACCGAGAGATCGTAGAGCGCCTCGAACTGCTCGACATTCCGCGAGAGAACGTGTCGATACTCCTTCGCGAGAGCGTGCCCGAGAACTGGTGTGCCGGCGGGCGCGCAGCCAGCGACTACGACCTCGGCTTCGATATCACGGTGTGATCGCCGGTGCGGGCTCCTCACCGCCCGCCACCGCGTCGGAGATAACAGCTCCGTCGGACCGAATCGCCGAGGTCGGATCCGACGTTGTGGCTATCTCCGACCTCGTGGTGGCGCCCCGACACGCGCCCGTTGTGGCTATCTCCGACCTCGCGGTGGCGCCCCGACACGCGCCCGACGTGGCTATCTCCGACCTCGCGGTGATGCCCCGGGCCCGACCCGCGCATACCGCCGCACCAAAACTCGCGGTCGACCTCTGGCCCTACGCCGAGAGGAGGCCGATCGTGCGCGGCCGCACGATCGCCCACAATGCGACGACGCCGATCGCGGCGCAGCCGATCATGACCACGGCCATCGTCGAGGCGGTGATGCCGGCATCCCGCGCGATCCAGCCGACGATCGGTGAGATGAGTCCGGCGATGCCGAAGTTCGTCGCACCGATGAGCGACGCGGCGGTTCCGGCGGCCTTGCCGTGGCGGTCCAGCGCCAGCACCTGCACGCAGGGGAAGGTGAAGCCGCAGGCCGTCATGAAGACGAACAGCGGGATCATGACACCCCACAGCCCGGCGCCGAGCTGATCGAACACGAGGATCGCGATCGACGAGACCAGCAGGACGGCGGTCGAGAAGGCCATCACCCACTGCGGACCGAACCGCGCCGCGAGGCGCGAGGCAGCCTGCACGCCGATCACGACGCCGAGGGAGTTGACGGCGAAGAGCAGGCCGTACTCCTGCGCGTTGAAGTCGAAGGTGGTCTGGAACAAGAACGACGAGCTCGACAGGTAGGAGAACAGGCCGCTGAAGGTCATGCCGCCGATGACGAGCACGCCGATGAACACACGGTCCGACAGCACGCTCCTGTACCGCTGCCACACCGTGGTGCTGCCGCGCTCACCGCGGCGGGCCTTGGGCAGCGTCTCGGGGACGAGGAAGATCGCGCACACGAGCATGATGGCGCCGTAGGCGGCGAGGAACACGAAGATGCCCCGCCACGGCATCACGGCCAGCAGTGCAGCCCCGATCAGCGGTGCGACCACGGGTGCGACGCCGGAGACCAGCGCGAGCCTGGACAGCATCACGACGAGCCGCCGCCCGCCGAACAGGTCGCGCACGATCGCCATGGCCACGACACCGCCCGCCGCTGCGCCCACACCCATCAGCACACGCGCGATGCCGAGCGTGAGCAGGGTCGGGGCGAGAGCAGCACCGACGCTGGCCAGCACGTGCAGTGCGGTCACCGACAGGAGCGGGATGCGGCGGCCGACCTTATCGCTCAGCGGTCCGACGACCAGCTGCCCGAGCGCGAAACCGAGCATCGTGCCGGTCAGCGTCAGCTGGATCATCGCGGCCGTCGTCTGGAAGTCCTCCTCCAGCACCGGGAAGGCCGGCAGATAGAGGTCGACGGTGAACGGGCCCAGTGCCGTCAGCGCACCTAGCAGGATGATGTAGACGACGCGGCGGCCGGTCGAGAGCGAATCGCCGGGGTGCAGCATGATCGGCGCGGTCGCCGGATTCGGACCGAGCGTGCGGATGGCGCCGGTCGTGCTCGAGGTCGTGCGGATCGACCCGGTGGCCGTGCGGGTTGCGTCGGGATCGGGGATGACGGGGATGGACGAGGTATCGAGCACGAGAGGCATCACTTCAGTGGCGGGCGGAATGACGGGGCACGGAAGAAGTCCGGGCGCGGCGCCACAGGAGTTTGAGCGTCGAAGATCGAATCGATTCGACATTCCATGATATCGGACCACCACCACCGATCGCGACCTCTCTCACCCGGCCGGTGAGCACAAGTCCTGGGTGGCTTCACAGCCTCCCTACCCATGCGGGCGAATAGGCTGGAACCGCGCACGGGAGTGGCCGGTGCGCCACCCGAAGCCCGCGAGCGAACAGCCGAGATCACGCACATGACCCCGACACCTTCCCAGCGCAACAGCGGCAACCCCGCCACCCAGGCGCAGATCAACCAGACCGTCAAGCAGCAGCGCGAGCAGAAGCGCCAGGAGAAGCTGGCCGAGTACCAGAAGCACCTCGCCAAGCGTCGCCGCAGCAAGATCGTCTGGTGGTCAGTCGGCTCCACGGCAGCGGTCGTGATCGTCGCGCTGGTCGCGGCATCCTTCATCTTCGCTCCGCAGCCCGCCCCCAAGTACACCGCGGGCAGCGACGGCGCCGACATCGAGGGCGTCGCCGTCTACGAGAACACCACGACGCACGTCGAGGGATCAGTCGCCTACCCGCAGAGCCCGCCCACCGGCGGACCGCACAACGCCGTCTGGCTCAACTGCGGCATCTACACCGAGCCCCAGCAGAACGAGAACGCGGTCCACTCGCTCGAACACGGCGCGGTGTGGATCACCTACGACGCCAGCCTGGTCAAGGGCGACGAACTGGACGCGCTGCGGGCCGAGCTCCCCTCGACCTACGTCGTGCTCTCTCCCTACGAGGGCCTGGACTCCCCGATCGTGCTGAGCAGCTGGAACCACCAGCTCAAGGTCGACTCCGCCGACGACGCCCGCATCCCGCAGTTCCTCGAAGAGTACTGGCGCAGCCAGGACGTGCCTGAGCCGACCGCGGCGTGCACCGGCGCGCTTGACGGTCCCGGCAAGCTCTGACACTGATGAGCGAGCCGACTACGCCCGCTCCGCCGCGTCGTCGCTGGCTGACGGTGGCGCTGGCGTGCCTTGCGGTGGCGGCGGTCGCGTTCGCGATCGGCCGGTTCACGACGTTCGGCTCGGGCGAGGCCGCCGCCGTGCCGAACGCGGCCGACGCCGGATTCGCCCGCGATATGCAGGTGCACCACGCCCAAGCCGTCGAGATGGCGATGATCGCCTACCGTGCCACGGAGGACCCCGACCTGCGCACCCTCGCCTACGACATCGCGACCGGCCAGGCCGGCCAGCGGGGCGAGATGTTCGACTGGCTCGTGCAGTGGGGGCTCCCGCAGGCGGGTGCGCCGCTGATGTCGTGGATGATCGGCGACGACGGGCATGCGGGCCACGGATCCTCCGATGCTCCCGCCACGGACGCCGAGCTGCACGCCGCAATGGGGATGGCGACGGATGCCGAGCTCACGACGCTGAAGGCAGCCACCGGCGCGGCGGGCGACTGCCAGTTCCTCACCCTGATGATCCGTCACCACGAGGGCGCGATCGAGATGGTCGACGCCGTGCTCGAGCTGGGGTCGCAGCCCCGCGTGCTGCAGGTCGCCGCGAGCATGAAGGAATCCCAGGGCGCGGAGATCGACGCGATGCGCGCCATGAGCGAGCGCCTCGGCTGTACGCCGTAGTCGACGGCGCGAGGCACCGGCCGCCCACTACAGTGGGGGCGTGACCACCGAGACCGAGGCTCCGCTGCGGCGACCGGTGATCGTGACGATCGCCGTGGTGCTGCTGTACGTGTCGGGGCTCCTGAACATCGTCGTGGGCGTCCTCGTTCTCCTGAGCCGCTACCAGGTCGCCGAGTCCGAGGTCCTGGGGGTCTCCCTGCTCGGCGCGGCGATCACCCTGTTCGGCCTGCTGACCATCGGCATCGCGTCTGCGATCGCCCGGGGCAGCCGCCTCGCCCGCTTGTTCGTCACCCTGTACATCGCCGTGCAGATCGCCCTGCACGTCGCCACCATCGTCGTGAGCGACGTGTGGGACTGGACCGAGATCGTGCAGATCGTCGCCGAGCTGGTCGTCGTCATCGCGCTGTGGACACCGCCCGGTACCCGTTACTTCCGTCGCCCACCGGCTCCGGTCGCCACTGTCTGATTCCGACTCCGCGCGGCGCGGGACGTCATGTCCTTCGCGACCACGCGTCGGTGCACGAAGCGCACGATCTCGATCGCCCCGATCGTCAGAGGCGTGACGACGGCGACGAGGTACGCGGCATCCTCCCCCGGGTCCACGAGCTGGAAGAACGTAGTCAGGAACGGGATGGTGAACACGCCCACGAGCCCGAGGAACATCGTCCCGATCACCGCGCCCTTGAATCGGGTGATCGGACGGGAGAGCACGGTGAGCACCCAGATGCCGACGATCGCGAGGATGATCGTGGAGCCGGTGCGCAGCTGCGGCTCCTCGACACCGAGGGCCATCGCCCCACGGGTGTAGAGGGTCAGCGAGATGGCGATGATGATGCCGGCGGGAATCGCGAACGTCAGCGAGCGCCGGAGGAATCCCGGCACGTAGCGCTGCGTGTTCGGCATCAACGCCAGGAAGAACGCCGGGATGCCGATGGTCAGGCCGTCGGTGATCGAGAGCTGGCGCGGCAGGAACGGGAACTCCATCACCATCACGCCGAACAGGATCGCCAGCCCGGTGGCGTAGGCGGTCTTGGTCAGGAACAGCATCGAGACGCGCTCGATGTTGGCGATCACCTGCCTCCCCTCGGCCACGACGTCGGGCAGGTGCGAGAACTGGCCGTCCAGCAGGACGAGACGCGCGACGGCCTTGGTCGCGGCGGCACCGGAGTTCATGGCGATCCCGATGTCGGCGGTCTTGATCGCCAGTGCGTCGTTGACGCCGTCGCCGGTCATCGCCACCGTATGCCCGCGCGATTGCAGCGCCACCACCATCCGCCGCTTCTGGTCGGGCGTGACGCGACCGAAGACCATGTGCTGCTCGAGCACGTCGGCGAGCTCGGCGTCATCCTCCGGCAGCGTGCGGGCGTCGTAGCCCTCCGCGACATCGAGCCCGACCTCGCGCGCGATGGCGGCGACCGTGCGCGGGTTGTCGCCCGAGATGATCCGGATGCCGACATCCTGGCGTCCGAAGTACTCCAGGGTCTGCCGCGCATCCGGCCGCACCCGCTCACGGAAGGTGAGCACCGCGACGGGCACGAGACCGGCCGGAAGTCGCTCCTCCTCCACGTCCGCTGCGCTCAGCGGCACGGGCGAATGACCGAGTACCAGGGTGCGGCGGCCCGACGAGGCGAGTCGGGTCACGACACCGCCGAGGGAGGATGCCGGGTCTGTCGCGGCATCCCCGAACACCATCTCCGGGGCGCCCAGCACCCAGGTGCCTGCGGAAACGTCGTCAAAGGAGACCGCGTTCCACTTTCGCGCGGACGAGAACGGAATGGTGTCGGCGACTGTCAGTGGAGCGGACACCGGGTAAGGCGTTTGCAGGCAGCGCGCGGTGGCGTTCGCGTCCGGGGCCGCGCCGTACCAGGCGAGCACCGCCTCCCAACCGGGAGTCGGATCGGCCAGCGGGTGCGCAGCGTCGAACTCGATGTCGCCCGCGGTCAGTGTGCCGGTCTTGTCCAGGCAGATGATGTCGACGCGGGCGAGCCCCTCGACGGCGGGGAGCTCGTTGACCAGCACCTGACGGGCGGCGAGCTTCGATGCCCCGACGGCGAAGGCGATCGAGCACATCAGCACGAGGCCGAGCGGGATCATGGCGGTGACCGACGCGATCGTGTTGACGACGGCCTGCACCCAGGTGCCGGTCTCCCATGCCACGACATACCCGCCGGCGACCATCACCTGGGCGTTGAACACCAGCAGCCCGATGGGACCGATGCCCCAGCCGACCCACTTCAGGACCCGGTTGACGGAGGTGCGCAGCTCGCTCGAGACGAGGGAGAAGCGCTTGGCCTCGTCGGCGAACTTGTTCGCGTACGAGTCGGCGCCGACCCGCACGACCTGCGCGTCACCCTCGCCCGCGACGACCACCGAGCCGGACAGCGCCTCGTCGCCGGGGTGCTTGTCGACGGCATCCGATTCGCCGGTCAGCATCGACTCGTCGATCTGGAGGCCGCGCGCGTTCACGATGCGGGCGTCAGCGGAGACCTGGTCGCCCGCGCGGAGCACGAGGATGTCGTCGAGCACCACCTCGTTCGGGTGCGGCTCCGACTCGACGCCGTCTCGCCGCACGCGCGCCAGCGGGGCGTTCAGCAGGGCGAGACGATCCAGCGCAGCCTTGGCGCGGAACTCCTGCACGCACCCGATGATCGCGTTTGCGAACGCCGCCAGGCCGAAGAGGGCGTCCTGCCACCGCCCGAGGAGGAACAGCACGAAGAAGCACGCGAAGACGATCCCGTTGAACAGGGTGAACACGTTGGCGCGGACGATGTTCCACGCGCTGCGGCTGGAATCAGCCTTGTAGGCGTTCGTGCGGCCCGCAGCGACGCGGTCCTGGACCTCCGGCGCGGTGAGCCCGACGGCCGCGTCCACGAAGGCGGCCGGGGCGGCGACAGGCGTGACAGCGGAGGAAGCGGCATCCATTCGTTCACCCTAGCGAGGGCCGCGAAATGGCGAGTGGCGCATGTCCCCCCGAACATGCGCCACTCGACCGGTCTGTGGCCCGATCAGCCCTTGGTCGCGCCCGCGGTCAGACCGCGGACGAAGAACCGCTGCAGCGCGAAGAACACGATCAGCGGGATCAGGATCGAGATGAATGTGCCCGCGGACTGCAGGAACCACTGGTTCCCCCAGGTGCCCGAGAGCGAGTTCAACGACTGCATGATGGGCAACGACGTGGATGGCGCGAATATCGTCGCGACGAGCAGGTCGTTCCACACCCAGATGAACTCGAGCGTCGCGAACGCGGCGAGTGCCGGCGTGGCCAGCGGCAGAATGATCCGGAAGAAGATCTGCCCGTGACCGGCGCCGTCCACGCGCGCCGCCTCGATCACCTCGCTCGGGATCTCCGCGATGAAGTTGTGCAGCAGGAACACCGCGAGCGGCAGCGAGAAGATCGTGTGAGCGATCCACACGGTCGCGAAGCTGTGATCGATGTCGCGCAGTTCCAGCCCTGGGAAGATGCTCACGCCGTTGATCGTGAGACCACGCGAGAACAGGCTCAGCAACGGAACGAGCGCCATCTGCAGCGGGATGATCTGCAGCGCGAAGACCGCGACGAACGCCACGCTCTTGCCCTTGAAGTCGATCCACGCGAACGCGTACGCGAGGAGGGACGCGACGGCGAGCGAGAAGAAGACCACCGGGACCGTGATCCCGAGGGTGTTCAGCAGCGACTCCCCCAGTGTCAGCGCGGTACCGCCCGCGGTCAGTGCCGCCGAGTAGTTGCCGAGGGTGAACTCCGGGTCGGTGAAGACCGTCCACCAGCCGGTCGACTGCGAATCGGCGCCGGGACGGAACGACGTGACGAACAGACCGAACGTCGGGATCGTCCAGAAGAAGGCGATGATGATCGCGGCGATCGTCGCGCCGCGCGAAGTGAGACGCTTCTGTGCCGTCTTCTCGTGCTTGCGGGTGTCGCGGGCGACCTGCCGGGCGGATCGTGAATCGACGATCGGCTCGATTACCTCGATGGTCATCGGACCTCCCTCTGCTTTCTGATCTGACGCACGTTGAACACGATGAGCGGGACGACGAAGAGGAACAGGACGACGGCCAGGGCGGCCGAGTGGCCGTAGCTCTGGAACCGCTGCTGCTGATTGACCATCTCGAAGGCCAGCACCGTGGTGTTGGCTCGACCGCCGGTCATCACGGCGACGATGTCGTACACCTTCAAGGCGCCGATCGCGATCGTCGTGATCGTCACGACGATGGAGGTCTGGATGCCGGGGACGGTGACGTTGCGGAAGCGCTGCCAGGCGTTCGCCCCGTCGAGGGCGGCCGCCTCCATCCGCTCCGGCGGCACCGCCTTGATGGCCGCGGAGAGAATGACCATCGCCAAACCGGTCTGGCTCCAGATGAACACCACCATGAGCAGCAGGCTGTTGATGAGCGGCTGTGCGTCCAGCCATGCCACCGGCTCGCCGCCGAAGAACATCACGACCGCGTTGAGCAGGCCGATCTGGTCGCCCTGCCGGTAGTCGTAGACGAACTTCCAGATGATGCCGGCACCGACGAACGAGATGGCGAACGGCATGAAGATCAGGATCTTCAGCGTCCGCTCGCCGCGCGCACGGTCGATGAACACGGCGTACGCGAGGCCGACCGCGGTGGCGAACGCCGGAGCGATCAGCACCCAGATGAGGGTGTTGATGACCGACCAGAAGCCCTCGGGGTTGGTGAAGACCCACGCATAGTTCTCGAGTCCGACGAAAGTTGCCCCGGTCTTGTCGAAGAACGACTGGAAGAGCGTCATGATCGCCGGGTAGATGAGTCCGACCAGCAGCAGGATCGTGGCCGGTGCGGTGAACAGCACCAGCTGGAAGAGGTAGCCGGCGCCCTCACGGGAACGGTAGTCGGCGTAGAACAGCACGCCGCCCAGCAGGATCGCGATCGCCAGGACGTAGAGAACCGCGTTCTGGTAGGGCCGCAGCAGCATGAACGCGAGGATCGGAATCACGAAGCAGGCGGCGAGGCGCAGCCAGAAATAGCCGCGACCGGCCCGCGGCGCGTACTCGATGAGCAGGAGCAGGAGCCCCACGACCACGGCGAACACGAGCAGCACGATCGGGATCTGGACGATCGGCCCCATGTTGCCGATCCACTGGAAGAAGCTGTTGAACGAGAATCCGAGCGAGACGGGCTTCGCGCCTTCGACGGGCGGCCGTGTCACCAGGAAGATCGCCAGTGCCACGACCAGGATCAGTCCGATCGTGACGACCAGCCTCGTGGTCCGGACCGACCATCCCTTGCGGAGGGCACGCTTCCGGTCTTCCTCCGCGTGGGCGGCGACGGCTTCCTTGGTTTGGGTGTCAGACATCAGTGCCCTTCCGAGTACGTCTGTGGACTCTGGGAACAGGAACCGCGCTCCGCGTCACCGCGGAGCCGTTCCCGAGCAACATACCCCGAACCCGGGGCTGCTCGACACTGCGAGCAACCCCGGATTCGGGATCATGTCGACTAGTTCTCGTAGCCTGCCTGGATGTCGCTGAGCACGGTCGCCTGGTCCTTACCGTCGATCCAGTTGACCATTCCCTTCCAGAACGATCCGGCGCCCACGGTGGAGGGCATCAGGTCGGATGCGTCGAAGCGCACCGTCGTGTTCGGGTCCTGGAGCAGCTCCATGGCCTCGGTGAGGAACTGGCTGGAGGCCAGGCTCGGGTCGGCGTTCAGGTTGGCCGAGATGTTGCCGCCCAGGCTGACGCGTGCGTCGGCCCACTCCGGGCTGGACATGTACTCGAGCACCTGGACGGTCGCCGGGGAGTCGGAGAACGCGGTGACGAACTCGCCACCCACCTCGATGGTGGCCGCGCCCTCTTCGAAGCCGGGGAGCACGAAGGCGTACACATCGCCATCGGGCGCCACCGTCGGAGCGTTGCCGTCAGCCGTCTTCACGTCCAGGAAGTTGGCCGACAGGAACGACGCCTGGTGCGTCAGAGGGCAGGTGCCATCGGCGACCTTGGCCGCCACGTCGCCGAATGCCGTCGAGTTGATGCTCTTGACGTCACCGAAGCCGGCGTTGACGTAGGCCGGGTTCAGGAGGATGTCGCCGACCGCCGTGAACGCGTCCGCGATCTGCGGGTCGGTGAACTCGACCTCGTTGGCGACCCACTGGTCGTAGACCTCGGGGCCGGACTGGCGCAGGACGAGGTCCTCGACCCAGTCGGTGCCCGGCCAACCGGAGGCGTCACCCGAGGCGAATCCGGCGCACCACGGTGCGGCTCCGGTCTTCTCCTGGATCGTCTTGGTCAGCGTGATGAGCTCATCCCACGTCTTGGGGACTTCGACGCCCCACTCCGCGAAGGATGCCGGCGAGTACCAGACGTAGCCCTTGATGTTCGCGAGCATGGGGGCCGCGTAGAACACGTCGTCGACGGTGCCGTAGGCCTTCCAGTCGGGCGACCAGTTCTCGTCGACGTTCGTGACGACGCCCTCGGGGGCCGGCTTGACCTCACCGGTGCCGACGAGCGTCTTCAGCAGACCCGGCTGCGGCACGATCGCGATGTCCGGGGCGGAGCCGCCGTCGACCTTCGTGACGATGTTGCCTTCGAAGCTCTTGTCACCCGTGTACTCGACGATGATGCCGGTGTCCTCGGTGAACTGCTCGAACGACTTCTGCATGTTGTCCGCCTCGATGCCGGTGATGCCACCGGAGATCTTGACGGTCTGGCCCTCGACCGAGCCGGAGGACGTGTCGTCGCCTCCACCTTCGGTGCACCCCGCAAGAGCGAGGACTGCAACCACACCCAGTCCGATGCCCACGGTCGCGCGGCGCGCCAGTGATGACCGCATTTCATTCATTGCTGTCTCCTCGTTGAGTCTCTCTTGCGTGCGATGCGCACCGATTCCCGATTGCACTAGGGAACCGCTTCCATGCACAACGTATTCGATCCCCATGTTGCCGCACAAGCCGGGATAGTCACAACTCAGTAACCATGGGATTTCCGAGGATCAGGCGAGCTCGTCGCCCCCGATTGACGTTGTGGAACCGTTTCCCGAAATGTGCTGCCCTTCCGCTAGCATGTGGGAGGCGACGATGTCGTCGCCCGAGAGAGGGAGGCCTGCGCCGTGGCCGGTATCGCCGACGTCGCCGAACTGGCGGGTGTGTCCAAGTCCACCGCCAGTCGCGCCCTGAGCGGCCGCGGCTACGTCTCCGACGAGACGCAGACCCGCGTGCGGGATGCCGCCGAGCGTCTCGGCTACGTGCCGTCCACGACCGCGGTCAGCCTGGCGACCGGTCGCACCGACACGGTCGGGGTGATCATGCCCGCCGTCAACCGCTGGTTCTTCGGCGAGGTGCTGGAAGGCATCCAGACGGCATTGGTCGAACGCGGGCTGGATCTCGCCCTCTACAACGCCAAGCCCGGCACGCCCGGCCGAGCCAGGATCTTCGATCACTATCTCGCCCGCCAGCGCTTCGACGGCGTCATCGCGGTCGGGCTCGAACCGGCCGACCACGAGATGGAGCGGCTGCACACGATCGGGCGCCCCATCGTCACCGTCGTCGGCTCCTCCCCCGGTGCCAGCGCGATCGCCATCGACGATCTGTACGCCGCCCGTCGCGCCACTGAGCACCTGCTCGCCCTCGGCCACCGTCGCATCGCGTTCGTCGGCGGCGCCCAGGAGCTGCATTGGGCTCACGTCGACAAGCTCCGCCTGCAGGGCTACCAGGAGTCGATGATCGACGCGGGTCTCGAGGAGTACATCCGGCACATCCCCGCCGTGCTCTCGCTGCCGGGCGGGTACGCGGCATCCGTCGACTTCCTCGGCGATACGCGCCGACGCCCGACCGCCATCGTCGGCGTCTGCGACGAGGTCGCGATCGGCGCCATCATCGCCGCAAGGCGGATCGGCGTGAGGGTGCCGAGCGACCTCAGCGTGGTCGGCATCGACGATCACGAGCACGCCGACATGTTCTCGCTCACGACGCTGCGGCAGAGCCCGCGCGCTCAGGGGTACGAGGCGGTGCAGCTGCTCATCGCGCAGATGGAGGACCCGGGTGCCCCGCCGCGCCACATCGCCGCGTCGTCGCGACTGATCGTGCGCAACTCGACCGGCCCGGCCGACCGCGAGTCCTCGGCGATCGAAGCGGGCACCAGCCTCGGGTGAGGCCCGCTCCCCCACCAGCACGGGTAAGACGAAGAACCCCGGATGCACGCATCCGGGGTCCTTCAGACTCAGAGGAGTCGACTACTTGAGCGTGACGGTCGCGCCGGCCTCTTCAAGAGCGGCCTTGGCCTTCTCAGCGGCTTCCTTGGAAGCGCCCTCGAGCACTGCCTTGGGTGCGCCGTCGACGACGGCCTTGGCCTCGCCGAGGCCCAGCGAGGTGAGCTCGCGGACGGTCTTGATGACCTGGATCTTCTTGTCGCCTGCCGACTCGAGGATGACGTCGAACGCGGACTGCTCTTCGGCCTCTTCGGCAGCAGCGCCGCCGGCAGCGCCGGCAACAGCGACCGGAGCCGCAGCGGTGACGTCGAACTTCTCCTCGAACGCCTTCACGAACTCGCTGAGCTCGATGAGGGTCAGGTCAGCAAACTGCTCGAGCAGCTGCTCGGTGGTGAGCTTCGCCATGATGTATCTCCTATTGATGGGGTTTGTGGAAAGAGATCGCCGGTCGCTTACGCGGCCTCAGCGGTCTCCAGCTTTTCGCGAAGCGCGTCGATGGTGGCCGCAGCCTTGCCCATCGTCGCCTTCATCATGCCCGCAGCCTTCGCAAGCAGAACCTCACGGCTCTCGAGCGAGGCGTACTTGTTGATCTCGTCGACGTTGAGGACGTTGCCCTCGAAGATGCCGCCCTTGATCACGAGAAGCGGGTTCGCCTTGGCGAAGTCACGCAGAGCCTTCGCAGTGGCGACGAAGTCGCCGTGCACGAATGCGACAGCCGACGGACCCTTGAGGTCCTCATCCAGCGCAGTGATCCCCGCGTTGTTCGCGGCGATCTTGGTCAGCGTGTTCTTCACCACGGCGTACTGAGCGTCCTGACGGATGGTGTTGCGCAGCTGCTTGAGCTGGGCAACCGTCAGACCGCGGTACTCGGTCAGCAGGACGGCGTTCGAGTTCTCGAATGACTTCGTGAGCTCGGAGACCGATGCATCCTTCTGCGCCATGGTCACTCCTTGGTGTGTACGTGACGCTCCGCGGTGGCGGAGCGACAGCCGCAGCACCCGCTCATCTCTCATCACGGCAACAAAAAAGCTCCGGCGCAAGCGCACGGAGCTGGATTCTCGGAGAGAGTCATTCGTACACCTGCGCGGGCCTCTGCAATGCAGTGCTTAGATCTTCGTTCGCTTGCGCGCACGTTGATGACCGGCGGTCTTTGGCTACCCACCAGCGTACGGGATGCCTCGGCCCTCGCCAAATCGGGGACGTCAGCGCTGCGCTACCGTGCGCTGCGCCAGCACCAGAGCGGTCGCCTCGGCCCGCGAACTCACGCCGAGCTTGCGGAAGATCTTGGCGACGTGGAACTTGACGGTGTTCTCGCTGATGCCGAGGTTCGCGGCGATCTCACGGTTGCGCTGCCCGGAGATCAGCAGCCCCAGCACGTCGGCCTCGCGCCTGCCGAGGTCCCACGCGGTCGGTGCCGCGCTCAGCGCGGTGGGCGGATCCAGCGGCATCGCGACGGACATCTCGGTGCCCCAGCCCGGCGTCGCCTGGAACGACAGCCGTCCGTTCAGCGCGAGCACGCGCTGCCGCACCAGTCGCAGCTGGACGCTCTCGTCGGACAGATCGCCCGGACCGTCGTCGCGCACGTTGATGAGGAGGTTCGTGCCGTCGCAGTCCCATTGCACCCGCACGCGGCTGACGTCGTGCCGATCGACGAGAGCGAGAATCGACCCACGCACCACGGCGCGGGCGCCATGGGCGATCTCGCTCGGCAGAGCCCGGCCGTCTACGGGCGGCTCTACGAACTGCACGTCGATGTCGCGGTACCGCACCAGCGGGCGCAGGTCATCGCGCAGCCGCTCGAATGCGGTGGTCACGGGCTCCTCGGTGAAGGTGCGCACGCGGTCGCTCGCCGTGCGCAGGTGCACCATCCCCTCGGCGGCGATGCGGGTCGCGGTCTGACGCGCGGCGCGGTCGTCGAGGCTCGCGGAGCGCAGCACGGCCAGCACCGATTCCAGGGTCGTGGAGTACTCGTCGGCCAGCTCGGTCAGAGCCTCCATGCGCACGCTGGAGGTCGCCCGCGCCCGCTGCAGATAGTCCGGAGGAGCGGCATCCGCCAGCTCCTGCACGCGCAGCGCGACGATGTTCCACAGCTGCAGCACGGCCTCGTCGTTGCGTTCGTCCCCCGGTTCGGCCAGGACGAGCAGCGCCCCGTTCGTCGACAGGACTTGAAGGGCGTCGACCGATCCGGTCGCGGTCGGCACACCGCCACGGCGCGTGCGGCCGGGGCGCAGCATCCGTCGCAGATCGTCGAGGGCGAGGAACGAGACGCCGTCGACGAAGGATGCGGCACCCGCACCTTCGCGCTGCCCACCGGCCGCGTCGGCGACGAGGACGACGACGGCCGTGTGCGCCACGAGCGGGGCGAGCAGACCGGAGAGCCGCTGCGGCAGCACCTGCGGCGGCGCGGTGAGCACCTCGGCGAGATCCCGGAGCGTGTCGCCACCCGGTGCCCACTCCTTGTTCGTCACGTCCATGGCCTCACGATACGGGCTACCCACCCGTTCGGGTAGCAAGACAACCCTCACGAGGTATCGCACTACCCGAAATGATCGGACAGGCTCGAGGCGAGCGAGTTCGCATCGCTCCGAACGGAAGGACGAGGATGTCTGGGAACAGAGCGGTCGCCTACGAGGGACCCGGAGTCGTGAAGGTGATCGACACCGACTACCCCGATTTCGAGCTGCACGACGGACCGGGCGTGAACCCGGCGAACATCGGACGCAAGATCCCGCACGGCGTGATCCTGCGCACGGTCGCGACGAACATCTGCGGCTCCGATCAGCACATGGTGCGCGGCCGCACGACAGCCCCCGCCGGGCTCGTGCTCGGTCACGAGATCACCGGCGAAGTGGTCGAGGTCGGCCCCGACGTCGAGTTCATCAAGGTCGGCGACATCGTCTCGGTGCCGTTCAACATCTCCTGCGGCCGCTGCCGCAACTGCAAGGAGGGCAAGACCGGGATCTGCCTGAACGTCAACCCGGACCGCCCCGGCAGCGCCTACGGATACGTCGACATGGGCGGCTGGGTCGGCGGGCAGGCCGAGTACGTGCTGGTCCCCTACGCGGACTGGAACCTGCTGCGCTTCCCGGACCGCGACCAGGCGCTGGAGAAGATCCTCGACCTCGCGATGCTGTCCGACATCTTCCCGACCGGGTTCCACGGAGCCGTCACGGCAGGTGTGGGCGTCGGATCGACCGTCTACATCGCCGGTGCCGGGCCCGTCGGGCTCGCCGCCGCGGCGGGTGCGCAGCTGCTGGGTGCCGCCGTCGTCATCGTCGGCGATCTGAACGAGGACCGCCTCGCCCAGGCCCGCAGCTTCGGCTGCGAGACGGTCAACGTGGGCAACGGGTCCGTGCCCGATCAGCTCGCGCAGCTCCTCGGCGTGCCCGAGGTCGACGCGGCCATCGATGCGGTCGGCTTCGAGGCCCGCAGCGAGGGGCATGGCGCCCACGCCAAGGAAGCGCCCGCGACGGTGCTGAACTCGCTCATGGATGTGACCGCCGCCGGCGGTGCCATCGGCATCCCGGGTCTGTACGTGACCGGCGACCCGGGAGCCGTGGATGAGGCGGCCAAGATCGGCTCGCTCTCGCTCAGCCTCGGCACCGGATGGGCGAAGTCACTGTCGTTCACCACCGGCCAGTGCCCCGTCATGCGCTACAACCGCCAGCTGATGATGGCGATCCTGCACGACAAGGTCCACATCGCGAAGGCCGTGAACGCGAAGGCGATCTCGCTGGATGACGCGCCCCGCGGTTACGCGGAGTTCGACGCCGGCGCCGCCACCAAGTACGTCCTCAACCCCAACGGCTACATCGCCGCCTGATCCGCATCACCCCAAGGAGAACACCATGTCCGCATTGACCCTCGCAGACGCCCGTTCGATCATCGCCGCCGCAGAGAAGCGCGCCGACGAGATCGGCCAGCCCATGAACATCGCCGTCGTCGACGCCGGCGGCAACCTGATCGCCCACGTGCGCCAGGACGGCGCCTGGATCGGCAGCGTCGACATCTCGATCAGCAAGGCGTGGACCTCACGCGCCTTCGACATCCAGACCAAGGACCTGGGCGACAACTCGCAGCCGACGCAGCAGTTCTTCGGCATCCACACCACCAACGGCGGCAAGGTCGCGATCTTCGCGGGCGGCGTGCCGCTGCGTCGCGACGGCGTGGTCGTCGGCGGCCTCGGCGTCAGCGGAGGCTCCGGCGAGCAGGACCAGACGGTCGCCGAGGCCGGCGCCGCCTCGCTCTAGCTTTTCGCGGGGGCGTGGGTCGCAGCATCCGCTCGCACCCCACCCTCGAGAAACTCCATTGCGGCTGGGAAACGGCGCGTCGCACCGTTTCCCAGCCGCAGTGCTGTTTCTCGAGGCGACGACGAACGCCACGACGCCGTCGGATGCCACGACAAGAGCCGCCGCAACGGCCACCGGCGGCGGGTCAGTCCGCGGGCGTCCTCGCCCGCGCGTACGCTCGAAGGGTGACTCCTGAACTCGCCGCCCGGATCGTCGCGGACTCCCGCGATCGGGTGGCCTGGGTGCGCGCACGGTCGCGCGGGATCACGGCGACGGATGTCGCGAGCCTGACCAGCGAGCGGGTCATCTCACGCGCCGCCGACGCGAAGCTGATGGGCTCGGGCTTCTCCGGCAACGCGTACACGAACCACGGCCGCATCCGCGAGCCCGAGATCGCCGCGTGGGTCGCGGCGACCCACGGCATCCAGCCCTCGTCCGCGCTGTTCCACGCCGAGGTCGAGAAGCGCCACCTCGCCACGCCTGACGGCGTCGCGGTCGATGCGGCCGGGCGTGTGACCCTGTGCGAGATCAAGACGACGAACAAGAAGTGGCGCAGCATCCCCCGTACGTACCTGCGCCAGGTGTGGTGGCAGCAGCACGTCCTCGGCGCAGAGCGCACGCTGGTCGCGTGGGAGGAGCACGAGGACTTCGTGCCCGTCGGCGATGAGCCGCGCTGCGCCTGGGTCGACCGCGACGACGCCGAGATCGCGAAGCTCGTGGGCCTGGCGACCTCGCTCATCGACGAGCTGTACCGCCGCACCACCCTGCGCACGACCCCCCTCGCCGAGCGGATGCCGCCACCACAGCCACCGAGGGAGCCCTTCCGGGCACTGGCCCTGGCCGACTGAGAGCAATGGTTGACACAAGTCAACGATCTGGTTATAGTTGATCTTCGTCAACTATTGCGCCAACGTCGTCGCGCCTCTCGTTCGCTAAAGAAAGCCGCCGCCCATGGCAATGTCCTCCTCGTCCTCGGACACCTTGGAGAAGCCCAAGATGACGCACCGCCAGGTGCTCGAGGCCCTTTCCGGCCTGCTCTTGGGCATGTTCGTGTCGATGCTCGCATCCACGGTCGTCTCCACCTCGCTCCCCGTCATCGTCCACGACCTGGACGGCGACCAGGCCGCCTTCACCTGGGTCGTCACGGCGACCCTGCTGACCACGGCCATCTCCACCCCGATCTGGGGCAAGCTCGCCGACCTCTTCAACCGCAAGCTGCTCATCCAGATCGCGATCGTCATCTTCGTACTGGCCACGGCGGCCGCGGGCTTCTCGCAGAACCCCGAGACCCTCATCGCGTTCCGCGCGATCCAGGGCATCGGCGCCGGCGGTCTCGCCGCGCTCAGCCAGGTCATCATGGCCGACATCATCAGCCCGCGTGAGCGCGGTCGCTACATGGGTCTGTTCGGCGCCGTCATGGCCCTCGCCACCGTCGGCGGCCCGCTCCTCGGCGGACTGATCACCGACACGTGGGGATGGCGCTGGAACTTCTACGTCGCGCTGCCCTTCGCGATCCTCGCCCTGATCATCCTGCAGAAGACGCTGCACATCTCGCCGCTGGCAAAGCGCAAGGTGAGCATCGACTACAGCGGCATCGTGCTGCTCTCCGGCGCCGTGTCGCTGCTGCTCATCTGGGTGACCCTCGCCGGCGACAGCTTCGAGTGGTGGAGCCTCCAGACGGTCCTGATGGTCGGCGGCGCGCTCCTGGCGACCGCGCTGTTCATCGTCGTCGAGCTGCGCTCGAAAGAGCCGCTCATCCCGCTGTCGATGTTCCGCAACCTCACCTTCACCCTCTCGGTGATCGCCTCGATCGCCACGGGCATCGCGATGTTCGGCGCCTCGGTGTTCCTCAGCCAGTACATGCAGCTGGCCCGCGGCGCCTCGCCGACCGAAGCCGGCCTCATGACGATCCCGATGATCGCCGGTCTGCTGCTGTCGTCGATCGGCGTCGGCGCGCTCATCACACGGTTCGGTCGCTGGAAGCCGTACCTGATCGTCGGATCGGTCTTCCTGATCGTCGGCGCGTACATGCTGTCGACCATCCAGTACGACACGAACTTCGTGCTCGTCTCGGTGTACATGTTCCTGCTCGGTGCGGGCGTGGGCATGACGATGCAGAACCTCGTACTCGTTGTGCAGAACACGTCGAAGCCGAACGAGATCGGCGTCGCAAGCTCGGGAGTCACCTTCTTCCGCAGCCTCGGCGGCACCATCGGTGTCTCCCTCATGGGAGCGGCGCTGGCCTCACGTGTCACCGAGCTGATGACCGAGCGCAAGGACGACATCATGGCCGCGGTCATGGCCTTGGGCGACAAGGGTGCCGATGTGGCGGCTCAGCTGCAGTCCGGCGCACTGCCCCAGGTCTCGACCATGCCCGAGTCGGTCCGCGTGATCATCGAGGACATCTACGCGCAGGGCATCTCGCACGCGTTCCTGATCGCTGTGCCGTTCGCCGTGATCAGCCTGCTCGCGATCGTGTTCCTGCCGAACAAGTCGCTGACGAACATGACCACGAGCGAGCGGATCCGCGCGAGCGAAGCCGACCTCGCCACCGTCTCGGTGCCCGAGGGTATGGACGTGCTGACGGCGACCGGCAGCGTCCGCGTGGCCGAGCGCGAGCGCGGCTCCGCAACAGGACAGGATGCCTCGTCCGGGTCACTCGATTCCCGCGGATAGTGTCGTCATCATGAGCGAGCACGACACTCAGGGGGCGCGCACCGAAGCGGTGCGCGCCCTCGAGGCCGAATTCGGGGAGCTGATCAATCAGTTCCGCCGCATCCTGACCGAGAACGCGAACCGGGTAAGCCCCGGGATGCTGCCCGGGGCTTACAAGGTATTCACCACCATCGTGCGGCGCGAAAGCGTCACCCTCTCCGCGCTGGCCGAATCACTGACTGCGGACAAGGGCCAGATCAGCCGGGCCGTGCGTGAGCTCGAACAGCTCGGGCTGATCGTGCGCACCCCGGACCCTGCCGATGGCCGCTCCAGTCTGCTCTCCCCCACGCCGCTCGGTATGGAGCGACTGGATGAAGCGCGCCGCCCGCAGGAGCACACGCTCCTGCACGCGCTGGGAGACTGGCCGATCGAGGACATCAACAACCTCACTCGGCTCCTGCACGCACTGTCCTCAGGCGTGACCCCCTCCTCCTGAGCAGCCCGAACGCTTCGGCGTTTAGTCCGCAGGCGGGACTTCCGGGCGCTCCCCGAGTAGTGAGAGCAGCCGCCGCAGGATCCGCTGCTCGCTGTCCGGCGCGCACAGCTGCGGCCGGAACAGCGCGGTCTGTTTGATGCCCTCCATCGCGGCCAGCGTCAGGTCCACAGCCCGATCGACGTCATCGCACACCAGCTCGCCCGCCCCGACCGCGCGGTGGGTGAGCCCCAGGAACAGGCGCTCGGTCTCGTCGAGGAAGCCGGCCCAGCTCGTGCGCACCTCCGCGTTGTACAGCGAGAGCGCCACGATCTCGGTGGTGAACACCCGATTCGCGTCGTCGAGAAGGCAGGCCCGCACCGAGTACCCGACCGCCGCGGCGAGCTGGTCGTAGGGACCGCTCGCCGCGGCAATCGCAGCACCGATGTCATCGCGCCACCGGGCGTAGTAGACGCCGCACGCGGCGAGGACGACCTCCTGCTTCGAGGAGAAGTGCCAGTACAGGCTGCCTTTGGTGACCCCCGCGCCGGCGGCGATCGCGTCCATGTTGACGCTCGCGATCCCCCGGCTGGAGAACAGCGTGAACGCCGCGAGCGCGAGTTCGTCCGGCTTGCCGGAGACAGCGGTGGGCATGGGGCTACCGTATACCGGTCGGCGTGGACGCCGCCCTCAGGCGGCGACGGCTGCCGTCAGGAACGACGGGACCCGTTCGGTGAATCCTGCCGCCGGAAGTTCGGCGCGCAGCCACGCGAGTGAGTCTGCGAGCATCGGCCCCCCTTGGCCTTCGCACTCGATGCTGAGGACGCCGTCGAATCCGTGGGCGCTGAGTCGGTGCAGGATCTGGCGGATGTTGTCGGCGTTGACGCCGTTGCCGGCGGCGACGTGACTGATCGCGATTCCCGTCGCCCCACCGCGCGCGGCGGCGGCCAATGACTCAGAGACATCCTTGATGTGCACGTGATGGATGCGGTCGATGAAGCGATCGGCGAACTCGACGGGGTCGTTACCGGCGATGAACGAGTTGCCGGTGTCGAGGTTGAGTCGCAGCCAGGGCGTATCGCCGCAGAAGTCGAGCATCTCGGCGAGCCAGTCCGGGCGGGTAGTGAAGTAGCCGTGGACCTCGATCGTGACGACGACCTGGTGCGCCTCGGCGACGCGGATGATCTCGCCGTAGGAGCGCTTCATCAGGTCGAGCGCCTCGCGGTCTTCGAGCCCTTCGGGCTTGTGCAGTCCGTCCGTCGTCGCCACGCGGGGGCTCCCCGCGAGCGAGGCCCACGCGATCGCCTTCTGCACGTACGGCACGCCGATCGACATCCCGTCACGTCCCGAGAGCGGGTACGCGGCATCGATCTGGGAGAACTCGACCCCGTAGCGCTCCATCTTGCGGCGCAGCAGCACGGGATCCTCGAGGAGCGAGATATGCGGGAAGTAGCCGAGTCCATGGATCCAGCACGCACCGTCGATCACCCCCGGCTCGATGTAGTGCACGTCGTTCTCCTGCGCCCAGGCGAGCGCCTGCTCGAACGACTTATGGCTGGAGTTGAAGGCATCCGTGTGGAACCCGATCCCGATCTCTGGCATGGCGAACCTCTCTGTTCTCGTACTGCTCGGTATGCGATGCATCCCTCAACCCCCTATCGACTGCGGTGGTGTGGATACATTCTCCATACTAGGCAGTATGGAGATCACTGTCGAGAGTCTCCTCGCAGAGACCCTTCCCCGCGAGACGCGGCAAAGTACCCGACCCCGAGCACGGAACAGCCTTCTGCCGCGTCTCGCGGAATGGAGGAGCCTAAGCACCGCCGCCCGCACCGGGCGATGGAGTGGGCGACGCTCGCGTCAGCGGCGACGCCTGGTCACTGGTTGCTGAAAGCGGCGTCGAAGGGGTTCTCCGGCGCCTTCCACAACAGCGACCGCACGAATCCGACGGCCTCGGCGGCGCCGTGCAGTCGATCCATCGCAGCGTCTTCCCACTCGACCGAGATCGGGCCGCTGTAGCCGATCGCATCGAGCGCGCGGAAGGAGTCCTCCCACGGCACGTCCCCGTGCCCGGTCGAGACGAAGTCCCACCCGCGCCGCGGGTCGCCCCATGTCTGGTGCGACCCCAGCACGCCCGCGCGGCCGTTGCGCGGCCGCATCCGCGTGTCCTTGCAGTCGACGTGGTAGATCCGGTCCTGGAAGTCCCAGATGAACCCGACCGGGTCGATGTTCTGCCACATCATGTGGCTCGGGTCCCAGTTGAAGCCGAACGCGGGCCGGTGGCCGATCGCTTCGAGGGCGCGCACACTCGTCCAGTAGTCGTACGCGATCTCGCCCGGGTGCACCTCATGCGCGAATCGCACGCCCTCGTCGTCGAAGACGTCGAGGATCGGATTCCAGCGTGCGGCGAAGTCCTCGTAGCCCCCCTCGATCACGCTCGCCGGCACCGGCGGAAACATCGCGACATAGGGCCAGATCGACGAACCGGTGAAACCGACGACGGTGTCGACCCCCAGCTTGCGCGCGACCCGTGCCGCGCGCTTCATGTCTTCCGCGGCCCGCTGCCGCACGCCCTCCGCGTCACCGTCGCCCCACACGTAGTCGCGCAGGATCGCCTGGTGGCGGAAGTCGATCGGAGCATCGCACACCGCCTGGCCGGCGAGGTGGTTCGAGATCGCGAAGACCTTGAGCCCGTGGCGGTCCAGGATCTCCAGACGGGATGCCGCGTAGTCGTCGTCCTCGTCGGCGCGCTGCAGATCGAGATGATCGCCGGATGCCGCGATCTCCAGTCCGTCGTACCCCCAGGAGGCGGCGATCCGCGCGACCTCCTCGAAGGGCAGGTCCGCCCACTGACCGGTGAACAGGGTGACGGGATGCGTCGACATGGCAGCTCCAGTGATGATGTCGGGACTTACAGTGTGGCCGACGCCGACCCGGATCGCGCGTCCTGCAGCGCGGTGAGGTACGCCAGCGAGCGCTGTGCAAGCTCGTCCTGCGACGCCGCGAGGGGGCGCCAGACCGAGGCAGCGACCGCGATGGTCGCGTTCTCGCCGGTGAAGCTCTCCAGCCCCAGGATGCCGCGATAGTCGGCGTCATCGAGCGCGTCGAGCAGGCCAGGCCAATCGGTGTGGTCGTCTCCGACCGCGCCGCGGTCGTTGCCGCACACCTGCACGTAGGCGATCGCGCGCCCGGCCGTGCGGATCGCATCGGCCGGCCGCTTCTCCTCGATGTTGAGGTGGTAGGTATCCAGGGCCAGACCGAGCCCGGGTCCGAGGATCGGACCGAGGGCGACCAGCGCCTGGTCGACGGTGTTGAGCACGCTCGTCTCATAGCGGTTCAGCGGCTCGACGGCGAGCGCGACGCCGGACTCGGCGGCCTCCGCCACGAGCGGTTCGAGGTTGCGGCGCAGTTCGGTCGCGGCATCCGCTCGTTCTTCGTCACTCATGCGCCAGGTGACGCCGGTCGGAGCGTAGAAGGGGCCCGCGACGGTGGCCGCGCCGAGGGCCGCGGCCGCCGAGATGCACGCACGAAGATAGGCCTGCGTCGCGGCGACATCGCCCGCGCGCGCCAGGAGTGATCGGCCGGGGCCCATCGCGCCCACCACGACGGGTGTCAGCCCGAGCTCGTCGAGGAGGTCGCGCGCACGCAGCGGATCCCAGTCGCCGACATTCTCCAGCGGGAGCTCGATCGCACCGAACCCCATACCGGCTGCACGGCGGGCGAGTTCGTCCAGGCTCGTGTCGGTCAAGGGCGAGGTCCACACCCAGGTGTTGACGCCGATCGTGCGATGCATGTGCTCTCCTCCATCACATGGGGATGTCCCATCCTCCCGTCGAAGCACGACGGGAGGATGGGACAGTACTGCGGTTTACGGAATCTGGCGCTGCTGCCAGACCTCCGGGTAACCGGGCAGGTTCTCTCCGCCGAACTTGGCGTAGTGCCCGTCGGGCATGCCGTCATTGGCCTCGAGGTAGGGGTCGACCTCTTCCGCGGTGATGGGGCTCTGCGGGAGCACCCACTCCTTCGGAACCTCCTGGCCGGCGAAGATCATCTGAGCCGCCAGCAGCGGGGTGCGCCACTGGAAGTTCGAGTAGACGGGCGCGAGTCCCGTGAGGCCCGTGTCCTTCCACTTACGCAGGAAGCTCATCTCGTCTTCACCGGTCATGACCGGGTAGTCCGCTCCGGCGTCCTCGAACGCCTCGATCGCCGCGACGGCGCCGTCACCGGCATCCATCCAGATGCCCTGGACGTCGCCCTTGGCGAGCTCGTCGGCGATGATGCTCTTGATCTTCGCGGGGTCCGCACCGGTGAAGTAGTCCACCGCTTCGATACCGGCCTCGGAGAACAGCTTCTCGGCTGCCGCCCACCGGTGCTCGAGCACGTCGACACCGGGCAGGACGCGCAGTGCGACGACCTTGTCGCCCTTCTCGAGGTTGTCGATCAGGAACTCCGCCGTGTCGATTCCCCACGCGAATCCACCGATCGGGTGGATGAACGTGACCTGGCAATCCGTCTCGACGCCGCGGTCGAAGACGACGACGGGCTTGCCCGTCTCGCAGGCGCGCTCGACGGCCGGAGTCATCGCCGCCGTGCTGTTCGGCGAGATGAGGAAGACGTCGCAGTTGCCCTCGTTGATGAAGTAGTCGATGTCCGCGATCTGCGTGTCATCGGAGTCCTGCGCGTCGCGGGTCTCCATCTCGCTGATCGCTCCCGCGTCCTGCAGCACCTTGAGCTGCTGGTTCATGGTGATCCAGCCGGTCTGGCGCCAGGGGTTGGAGATCGAAGCGTTCGCGAAGCACGCCTTCTTCGCACCTGTGCTCGCGAAGGCCGACGTGTCGACCATCTCGGCGTTGATGTACTGCAGGTACGGCTCGTCCTCCGGACCCTGCGGAATGACATCCCGCTCCGCGTCCTGCTTGTCGAACAGGGCCTGGTCGAACCATTCGTTCGTCTCGGACGTCGGCGGCTCCGCGGAGTCAGACGGAGCCGTGACTCCGGGGTCCGTGGTGCAGCCGGCAAGCACGAACAGGCCGATGAGCGTCGTCGAGACGACGCCGATCTTCAGTGACCGTCGCATTGTCAACCTCCTTGGTTAACGTTGGGGCCCTCTGCTGTGAGGGCATGTGATCCGGACTGAGCAGGTTCCTCGGGGGAACCCGGCTCCTTCCCCGTAGCGGGAGAAGACTGTGTGGATGCCGCGGCTCGTGGCTTCGAGCGGCGGGCACGGAACGCGACGCCGGAGTAGGCGACCGCAGCGATGATGATGACGCCCTGGACCGTGTCGCGCAGTGTCGACGGGACACCGGCGATGTTCAGCAGCAGGAAGAGCGCCTCCAGAACGAAGGCGCCGGCCACCGCCGCGACCACCCAGCCTCGGCCTCCGCCGAGCACCACGCCGCCGAGGACGACGGCGGTGATCGCGACGAACTCGTAGCCGCGACCGACCGAGGGGTGCACGCCGGCGTAGCCGACCAGGAGCACTCCGGCCAGCGTGGCCGACAGCGACGAGATGATGAACGCCCGGGTGGTGACCCACCACGTGCGCGCCCCGGCGTAGCGGGCGGCCGTGCGGTTGTCGCCGACGGCGATCATCGTCTTGCCCAGGGGTCGCTTGGTGAGCCAGATCGCCAGCGCGAGCCAGACGGCGAGCACCACGACGGCCCAGGGCAGGAAGTCGAGGAACGGGATGTCGCGGATGCCGCCACGTCCGATCTCGCGGAAGCTGTCGGCGGGATTGCCCGTCGCGGCTCCCCCGGTCCACCACAGCACGAGGCCGAGGAGGGCGAGCATCATGCCGAGCGTGACGATGAACGACGGCACCTTCAGGAGCGTCGTGAGCAGACCGTTGATCAGACCGATGAAGGCGCCGAAGACGAACATCAGGATGAGGACCGGTACCGTGCGCGCGTCATCCTGACCGACGAGGTTGCCGGCGATGATCACCTGTGCGGTGATGAGCGACCCCTGGGAAAGGTCGAACTCGCCGGAGACGATGACGAAGTACTGGCCGATCGCGACGATGGCGACCGGAGCGACGCGCTGGATGAAACGCATGAGCTGTCCGGGCTCGGCGAAGTTCGGGTTCAGGATCGTGATGGCCACGAGCAGGATGACCAGCAGCAGGAACACGGCGCCGCGGGGGCTCACCAGGGTGCGCAGGGCGTTCACGAGCGACCTCCCTCGGTCGTTGCGAGCTGACCGTCGGCGACGGCGGGTGCCGCGCTCCCGGATGTACTCGTTCCGCCGGGTCCGAACCTCGCTCGACGGTTCACCACCGCGCGGCGGCTGTAGACGGCGACGGCCGCGACGATGACGACGCCGCGCACGACGTCCTTGAGGAACGGGTTGACCTGCATGACGCTCATGACGCTGTCGACGACGGCGAAGATCGCGACGCCGCCGATCGTGCCCCAGACCGAACCGCGTCCACCCATCAGCAGGGTGCCGCCGAGCACCACCGCGGCGATCGAAAGCAGCGCGTAGCCGCCCTGCTGGCCGACGGTCGGGCTGCCGACACCGAGCCGGCTGGCCAGGAGCAGACCCGCGAGCCCCGCGAACACCGAGCACAGCACGTGCGCCATGATGAGCGGTCGCTTCGTGCGCAGGCCGGAGAGCCGCGAGACCTCCGCGTTGCCGCCGACGGCGTACAGGTGGGCACCCGCACGGGTGCGGTCGAGCATGAGCCAGATCACCACGGCCAGCACGATCATGATGATCGTCGAGACCGGCACGGGACCGATCCCGGTCGCCCCGATGAGCTGGAACTCCCACGGCACACTGCCCGCGCTCCCCTGGAACGCGGTGTTGAGCACGCCCTGGAGAATGAGGCCGACACCGAGTGTCGCGATGAAGCCGTTGACCTTCAGCACCGTGACGATCAGGCCGTTGGCCAGTCCGATGCCGGCGCAGACGAGCAGCGTGAGCGTGACCGCCCACGGGATGTTCGCCGGGTTGCCGTTCATCGTGGTCGCCCCGACGAGGCTGGCGAGACTGATGACGTACGTCACCGACAGGTCGAGCGACGCGCCCAGCACCACGAGGGTCTGACCGATCGCGACGAGTCCGAGCACGCTCATCCCGGTGAGGATGTCGCGGATGTTGCCGGGACTGAAGAAGTTCCGTCCCACCGTGGAGACGAGGATGGCGCCGATCACGATGACGACGATCAGGGCCACCAGCACGATCAGGGTCGTACCGCCGCCGGTGACGGCTGCGCGGATGCGCTTCATGAGCGCTCACCCCCTTCCGGCTCAGGCTCGGGTCTGTCTTCCACGGCGAGGACCCGCGGGTCCTCGATGACGTCGGCCGCGGTCTCGACCGATCCGGTCGCAGCGGCGAGCACTTCGTGCTCGGCGGCACCCGCGGGCAGCTCGGCGGCGAGGATGCCGTCGCGCATGACGAGGATCCGATCGCTCATGCCGATCACCTCGGGCAGCTCCGACGAGACCATCAGGACGGCCTTGCCTTCTGCGGCCAGCCGCCGCATCAGTGTGTAGACGGCGATCTTGGCGCCGACATCGATCCCTCGTGTCGGCTCGTCGAACAGCACGACCTGCGGCTCGGTGACGAGCCACTTCGCGAGCACGACCTTCTGCTGGTT
The DNA here is from genome assembly GCF_001427525.1 of Microbacterium sp. Root61. NCBI lineage: Bacteria > Bacillati > Actinomycetota > Actinomycetes > Micrococcales > Microbacteriaceae > Microbacterium > Microbacterium sp. Root61. Next base: position 1,525,526 of record NZ_LMGU01000001.1, read on the forward strand.
GCCGCCGGAGAGGAACTGCACCTCCTGGTCGACACCGCGCGAGGTGACCTCGAGGCTGGACAGGATGCCGGGGACCGACCGTCGCGAAGCGCCCGTGCGGCCAGCGAAGACACCGCGTACAACCAGGAGCGCATTGTCGAGCACCGACTGGCCGAGGGCGAGCCCCTGCGCCTTGCGGTCTTCGGTCACCAGCGCGATGCCGGCTTTGACCGCGGCGCGCGGCGAGGTGAAGCGCACGGTCCTGCCGTCCAGCGTCATGCGCCCGCGCGTAAAGGCGTGCGCACCGAAAATCGCCTCGGCGAGCTCGGTGCGGCCCGAGCCCTGGAGGCCGGCGAGCCCGACGATCTCCCCCGCGCGCAGCTGGAGCGAGACGCCGTCGACGTATTCGTTGCCGGCATCCTCCAGCGCGATGCGGGGCTCGCCCACGACGGTGCCCTCTTCGGCGACCGGGAAGTAGGACTGGATGGGGCGGCCCACCATGCGACGCACCAGCTCACCGGTCGACAGGTCGGCCGTGGCATCCGTCGACACCAGCGAACCGTCCTTGAGGATCGTGATCCGATCGCACAGGTCGAAGATCTCCTTGAGACGGTGCGAGACATAGATCACGGCGACACCGCGGCCGGTGAGGCGTCGGATGATGCCGTAGAGCAGCTCGACCTCGTGATCGCTCAGGGCAGCCGTCGGCTCGTCCATCGAGATGACCTTGGCGTCGAACGAGAGCGCCTTGACGATCTCGACGATCTGCTGCTCGGCCACGCTGAGCGAACCGACTCGCGCGCCGGGGTCGATGAAGTCGACACCCAGGTCGGTGAGGATCTCGCGGGTGCGCCGCGCCATGGCGCGCTTGTCGAGGAACACTCCTTTGCGAGGTTCGCGACCGAGGAAGACATTCTGCGCGACGGTGCGCTCCGGGAGGAGGTTGAACTCCTGGAACACCGTGACCAGGCCGTCGTTCATTGCCTGCAGCGGGTGCGTGTAGGCGACGACGCGCCCTTCGAACTCGACGGTGCCGGCGTCGGCCTGATGCACGCCGGCGAGGATCTTCATGAAGGTCGACTTGCCGGCGCCGTTCTCGCCGACGAGGCCGTGCACCTCGCCCCGGCGGACATCGATGTCGATGCCGCGGAGCACGGAGACGCCGAAGAAGCTCTTGTCGATGCCTGTGGCGCGCAGCACGATCTCGGCTGATGCCGTGTCGGGCCGCGTCGCGGACTCGGGCAAGGTCTCGGTCACGAGTGCACCTCCACCCACTGGCCGGTGGCCGCGGACTCGAGCACGGCGGCGGTGAGGATGACGGAGCGCAGACCGTCGTCGAACGTGGGCAGGCCGTCCGGGGTGTCTCCGGACATCGCCGCGTAGGCGTCGGAGACGAAGGCGTTGAAGGCGTCCTGGTAGCCCATCGGGTGCCCGGCGGGTACGAGGGACAGTCGTGCGGAGTCGGGGCTGGCGGCGATCGGATCGCGCAGGATCAGCTGGGATCCCTCGCGACGGCCGATCCAGAGCTCTTCGGGGCGCTCCTGCGCGAACCGGAGGCTCTCGGCGGTGCCGTGCAGCTCCAGGACCAGGGCGTTCTTGCGGCCGGGCGCCATCTGCGACACGAGGATCGTGCCGAGCGCGCCGCCGGCGAGCTCCACGACGAGGGCGGCGATGTCCTCGTTGGCGACGGCGTTGCCGGCCCGACGCGGGAACACCGTGCGGGTGCGAGCAGACAGACGTGCCACGCGGTCGCCGGTGACGAACTCGATGAGGTCGACCAGGTGGGATCCGATGTCGGCGAAGGCGCGGGATGCCCCGCCCTGGGCAGCATCGACACGCCAGTTCTCGTCGCCGGCCTCGAGCAGCCAGTCCTGCAGGTAGGAGCAGTCCAGGGTGAGAAGGGTGCCGACCTCCCCGGACGCGATACGTGCGCGCGCTTCGCGGACGATGGGGTGGTAGCGGTAGACGAAGGGAACCGCGCCGACGACGCCGTGCACCTGTGCGGCTTCGACCAGGAGACGTGCGTCATCCACCGTCGTGGCGAGCGGCTTCTCGCAGATGACGTGCTTGCCGGCGGCCACTGCTGCGGCGGCATAGCCTGCGTGCGTCGCGTTCGGAGTGCAGACGTGCACCACGTCGATGTCGTCGGCGGCCAGCAGATCTGCCGTGTCCTGCTCCGCCCGATCGATGCGTAGCGTGCGTGCCGCTTCCTGCGCACTCGTGACGCGGGACGATGCCACGCTCTGCAGAAGTGCACCGGCTGCGCGGCTCGCGCGGCTGTGCACCTGGGCCATGAAGCCCGCACCGAGGAACCCGGCTCGGAGCGTGCCGACCTCGGTGTCGGCGACATCCATTGTCATGAGGTGATACTGACACACCTCCGGCAACTTTTGCTAGGTCTTCGTCAAAAGTCTTCCGATCGAGTTCATTTAGTTATCTTTTGTCCGACAAGAGTTCGTGTGGTTACACTGGCGCAATGGTCGAACTCGGGCGCACTGCGGCACCCGCGAATCCCGGCGCCGGCGAGATCTTTCAGATCCTGCGCGACGGCCAGGGCCGCACGAAAGCCGAACTCGCCACCCTCACCGGGCTGGCGCGTTCCACGGTGTCCAGCCGCGTCGATGTGCTCCTGAACGCCGGGCTCGTCCTTCCCGCAGGAGAGGCGGCATCGACCGGTGGGCGACCGCCCGCGCGGGTGGCCTTCAATCCGCTGGCCGGCATCGTGCTCGCCGTCGACCTCGGTGCCACGCACGCCACGATCGCCCTCGCCGACCTGGCCGGTCGCATCCTCACCTCGAGGACGCGACCGCTCGACATCGCCGACGGACCCGAGCCGGTCCTGGACTCGATGCTCGCTGAGGCGCAGGCGCTGCTCGTGGAGAGCGCGTTCGAGGTGCATCAGCTGGTCGGGGTCGGCATCGGGGTTCCCGGCCCGGTGGAGCACTCCACCGGCCGCCCCACGAATCCCCCGATCATGCCCGGCTGGGATCGCTTCGACGTGCCCGGCTATGTGCAGCAGACGCTGCCGGTCCCGGTACTGGTAGACAACGACGTGAACATCCTCGCCCTGGGCGAGCACGCGGTGAGCTGGCCCGGCGTCGAGGACCTCGTGTTCGTCAAGGTCGCGACCGGCATCGGCGCCGGCATCATCTCCGGCGGCACACTGCAGCGCGGCGCGCAGGGTTCTGCCGGCGACATGGGGCACGTGCAGGTGCCGTACAGCCACGACTCCCCCCGCCCTCCCGAAGACGAACGCGACTTGGAGGCCGTCGCGAGCGGCACTGCGATCGCCGCCGCCCTCCGCGCCCAGGGGCTCGATCCCGCCGGCAGTTCCGATGTCGTCGGGCTCGTGCGCGCCGGCAATCCGCTCGCCATCGCCGCGACCCGGCAGGCCGGCCGCGAGGTGGGTGAAGTCCTCTCGACGGTGGTGAACATGCTCAACCCGTCCATCATCGTGATCGGCGGCAGCATCGCCCGCGCCGGAGAGCATCTCCTCGCCGGCGTGCGCGAAGTCGTCTACCGCCGTTCGATCCCGCTCGCGACCCAGCATCTGGGCATCGTGCAGTCGCAGGCGGGCGAGACCGCCGGCGTCCTCGGCGCCGCGATCATGGTCACGCAGGTCGTACTGTCGCCGTCGAACGTCGACGCGCTCGCCTCACGCGTCTGAGGCAGCGTCCCACTCCACGAAGTCGAACTCCTGGAATCGCGCGACTTCCGGCACCCAACGCTCCGCCACGAACGCCACGTGCGTCGGGTGTGCGTCGTAAGCGGCGTAGGTCGCGGCATCCGCGAAGGACATCGCGAACTGGAAGTCGCCTTCGCTCTTCGTGCTCACCTGACGGCTCACCTCGAAGCGCTCGACACACGGAATCGAGGTGAGCGCCGCGCGCCCATCGGCGAGGAAGGAGAGCTCCGCCCGGCTGCCCGACGGGTGATGGAGCGAGAAGACGACGGTGTGCCTGATCATGCTCCGAGCATGCCATGCCGCGCGACCCCGGATGCCGCGACCTTCGCCGACCGGTATCACCCGCGTAACACGGGCGAGACATTGTTCGGGTTGACTGGTGTCATCGACGCACCGGCCAGCGGTGGTCGCACGAGGAAGGGGCAACGGATGAGATTCCGGCCGCTGCATCCCGCATCCACCCTCGAATCCGCCACGGTGGCGGTATCCGCCCCGCCGGCGATCATGCGCGCCGCCGTCATCGATGCGGCCGGCGGCCCCGCGGCCCTCCGCCTCGACACACTCCCGGTGCCCTCCCCCGTACTCAGCGAGCTTCTCGTGCGGGTGGTCGCCGCGGGCATCAATCCGATCGATGCCAAGACGCGCAGCGGAGCCGGCGCCTACGGCGCCATCCGCGACTTCCCCGCGGCGCTCGGCTTCGACTTCAGCGGCGTGGTCGTGAAGGCACCGTACGAGTCCCATCCCCTCCAGCCGGGCACTGCGGTGTTCGGCATGCTGCCGTTCCCGCGCACCGGCGGCAGCTACGCCGAATACGCGGTGGTGCCGTCGCTGTCTGTCGCCCGCAAGCCCGCGTCGCTCTCGCACGTCGAGGCGGCCGGAGTACCACTGGCCGCACTCACAGCCTGGGGGCTGGTGGTCGAGACCGCCCGCGCCCACGAGGGCCAGCGCATCCTGATCCATGCTGGCAGCGGCGGCGTCGGCCACTTCGCTGTGCAGATCGCCGCGTATTTCGGCGCCCACGTCACGGCGACCGGCTCGGGGGCGAACGCCGCGTGGCTGCGCGAGCTCGGCGCGACGGTCGTCGTGGATTACACGACGACGCGGTTCGAGGATGTCGTGGCCGACGTCGACGTCGTGATCGACCTGATCGGCAATGTGCACGACTCGACCGGCAGCCGGTCGTTGAGCGTGCTGCGACCGGGCGGGCTGTACGTGATCGTGCCGACGGGCTCGTGGCCGGGGTACGCCGAGGCCGCGGCGTCGGCAGGCGTGCGCGCCACGTCGTACAAGGTCATCCCCGATGCGGCCGTGCTCTCGACGATCGCGCGGCTCCTGGACTCCCCCGCCCTGCAGGTGTACGTCGACCGGGTGTTCGATCTGGCAGATGCCGCGGCGGCCCATGCTCAGCTGGAGCTCGGACACACCCGCGGCAAGATCGTATTGCGTGTCAGCGACGACTGAGACGCCTCACCCCAGGACGACCCGGCCCTCGGCGATGATCTCTGCCGCGACCGCATCCAGCAGCGGTGAGCGCAGGTTCCACTGCTGCCAGTACAGCGGCACGTCGATGGGATCGCCGCCGATGGCCACCAGTCTCCCGGCATCCAGCGCATCCTCCGACTGGAATCGCGGCAGCAGCGCCCACCCGAGGCCCGCTTTGACCGCGTGGGCGAAGTCGCTGGATGCCGGGACGTAATGGCGCGGTGGGCGCGCGGGATCGGCGCCGCGTGAGGTCAGCCAGAGTGTCTGCAAGTCGTCGCGGCGATCGAAGTCGATGACCGGAGCGGCCGCGAGAGATGCCGCGGTCACGCCCGCGGAGAACCAGTCGGCGACGAACTGCGGCGTCGCGACGGCTTCGTACCGCATCGCGCCCAGCACGCTCACCCGGCAGCCGGCCACCGGCGTCGCCCGGGACGTGACCGCGCCCATGACCGTGCCAGACTCGAGCAGCCCGGCGGTGAAGTCCTGATCGTCGCGGTGCAGTTCGAAGACGACGGGAAGAGTCGCACTCAGCCGGGCGAGCGGTGGCAGGAACCACGTGGCGAGCGAATCGGCGTTGACGGCGAGCGGCACGCTGACGCGCGCCACTCCGTCATCGTGTGCGACACCGAGTTCGTCCAGCGTGTCGTGCTCCAGGAGAGCCATCTGACGGGCGAGGCGCACGACGGCTTCACCCGCCGCGGTGGCACGCGCGGGCTTGGACCGCACCAGCACCACTCGTCCGAGGAGTTCCTCGAGCGATTTGAGCCGCTGGCTGACGGCTGACGGAGTGATGCGCAGGCGCATGGCCGCAGCATCCAACGTGCCCTCGTCGACGATCGCGGCGAGGGTCTCGGCCAACTCCAACGGAATGCGCATCATTAATCATGCTAATGGTCCGGAAGAATCTTTAGCTGGACCGTGCACGCAAGACCGCCTAGCGTCGACATGTGCTCACCCCCCTCCTCGCCGGCCTCGGCCTGGGATTCTCGCTCATCGTCGCGATCGGCGCGCAGAACCTCTTCGTGCTGCGGCAGGGCATCCGACGTGAGCACGTCGCGCTCGTCGCCGCCATCTGCGCCGTGTCGGACGCCATGCTCATCGCGCTGGGCGTATCGGGGATCGGGCTCGTGCTGCAGACCGTGCCGTGGCTCATCGAGGTCGTACGTTGGGCAGGCGCGCTGTTCCTTCTCGCGTACGCTGCCCTCGCGGCGCGGCGCGCCTGGCGGCCGAGCGCCGATGCCGTCGAGGTCGTGGTCGCCGACTCCCCTTCGGTCTCGTCGTCGCCGGTGACGACCGGCACCCGCGTCCTGCCGGTCGTGCTGACCTGTCTGGCGCTGACCTGGCTGAACCCGCACGTCTACCTCGACACGGTGTTCCTCCTGGGATCGGTCGCCAACACGCACGGCGATGGGCGGTGGCTGTTCGCCGCCGGAGCGATGGTCGCGAGCGTCGCATGGTTCTTCGGCCTGGCGTTCGGAGCCCGCCACCTCGGTCGCTGGCTCTCGACGCCGCGCGCCTGGCGCATCCTCGACGGCGCGATCGCGATCGTCATGGTCGCGATCGCCATCGGGCTGCTGCTCCCGCACTGAGCCGCTCAGGCCCCCTCGATCTGCTCCTTGCGGCGGGCCACCAACACGCGCACCGCTTCGTCGGGCAGCGGATGCTCCGGCTGGAACCGGATCGTCCCCTTCGCCACATCGAACCCGGGCAGCAGCTCGGCGGCGGCGGTGACCGCGTCCGGACTGAACGGATAGACCCCGATGTGCCCCTTCGCGCGCATGACCGACAGGAGCGGCTTGCCGCGGTACACGAGCGCCGGCATGCCGTAGCCGAGGCCCTGCTCGGCGTCCGGCACGATGTCGCGGGCGATGGCGTAGAGACGTTCCACCGCCCCGCGCGAGACGGGATCGAGGTCGGTCAGGTACTCGTCGACGGTGCCCATGCTGGCATCCTGCCAGGCTGATGCGTCGCTGCACAGCCGATCATGCGTCGAGAGCGATGTACTTCTCCTCCAGATACTCGAGGATTCCTTCCGAACTGCCCTCGCGTCCGAGTCCGCTCTGCTTGGAGCCGCCGAACGGCGCCGCGGGATCGCTCAGCACGCCGCGGTTCACGGCGACCATGCCCGTCTCCAAACGCAGCGCGACGCGAAGGGCTTCGCGTTCGGGGCCGAACACGTACCCGACGAGGCCGAACTCGGTGTCGTTGGCCATGCGGATCGCATCCTCGACATCGTCGTACGAGATCACCGCGGTGACCGGCCCGAAGATCTCCTGCCGGGTGATCGAGTCGCCGTGGCGCACCCCGTCGAGCAGGGTCGCGGCATAGAAGGCGCCATCCGGCATCCGTGCTCCTCCGACCACGACGCGCGCGCCCTCGGCGACCGCGACATCCACGAGGCTCGCCACCTTGTCCCGCTCGGCGAGGGAGACGAGTGCGCCGAGCGTGTTGTCCCGGTCCAGACCGGAGCCCGTGCGAACCGCGGAGAGTTCCGCCGCCATCCGATCCACGAACTCGTCGTGGAGGCTCGAGTGGACATAGAAGCGATTCGCCGCGGTGCAGGCCGAACCGCCGTTGCGCATCTTGGCGGCGAGTGCGGCCGGAATCGTATCGTCGAGATCAGCATCGGGAAGCACGATGACCGGGGCGTTGCCCCCCAGCTCCATGGAGGCGCTCACGATCGAATCGGCGCACTCCCGCAGAAGTACCCGACCTACCTCTGTCGACCCGGTGAAGGAGAGCTTGCGCACGGCGGGGTGCGCGATCATTCGGGCGACCGCGGGACCGGTGGGGACAGGGGTGACGAGATTGACGACACCGGTCGGCACTCCGGCGCGACGCAGCACATCGACCACGTACGCCGCCGTGAGCGGGGTCTCGCGGGCCGGCTTGAGGATCGTCGTGCAGCCCGCCGCGAGTGCCGGGGCGAGCTTTCGCGTGGCCATCGCCGCGGGGAAGTTCCACGGTGTGATCAGCAGCGCCACGCCCATCGGCTGACGGGCCACGACGATCCGCTTGTCGCCGGCCGGCGAGAGCCGGAAGTCGCCCGGGACCCGGACCGCTTCCTCTGCGAACCAGCGGAAGAACTCCGTTGCATAGCCCGCTTCCGCGATCGCGTCAGGCCACGACTTGCCGTTCTCTCTCACCATGATCTCGGCGAACAGTTCCTTCTCCGCCCGCAGGATCTCGAAGGCGGCCATGAGGATGTCCGCCCGCTCGCGCGGTGCCGTCTGAGACCAGCGGGGGAATGCCGCCTCCGCCGCGCGGACCGCGTCGTCGCAGTCGTTCTCGGTCGCGATCGCGAAGTCGGCGATGATCTCGCCGGTGGCGGGATCGATCACAGGGAACGTGCCACCCCCTCTGCCGTCGCGCCATTCGCCGTCGATGAAGAGCCGGGTGATCGGGGTGTCGGTGAGAAGCGTGGTCATGGGTGTTCCTGACGATCGGTGGCGGATGCGCGCAGCAAGGACCGATTACCGGCGATGGCGGCGTCGACGATCGATGCGATCATGACGCGATCCGCGTGAATGGGGGCGATCCCGATGAGGCGGGACGACTGAAGCGCCAGATCGACGATGCTGTCCCTGTCGGCCTGTCCGATACCGAGTTCGGCGAGTGAACGGGGCAGTCCGATCCGCGCGGTCAGGTCGTCGATCGCGTCCACCGTCGCTTGCGCGCGCTGGAGAACGCTGCCGTCTGCAGGAAGGCCCAGGGCGGCGCCGAGCCGTGCGAGCCGCTCGGGGACGGCGATAAGGCAGGCCTGGAGCACGAATGGGAGCAGCATGCCGGTGCCCAGCCCGTGCGGGGTGTGGGTGATCGCTCCGACCGGGTACTGGATCGCGTGGCTGAGGTGGGTCCCGGCGGCGCCGAATGCCATGCCGGCCAGCAGGCTTCCGCGTGACATCGCCGCACGCGCATCGCGGTCGTCAGGCGAGTGAACCGCGGTGGGCAGCGCGTGGAAGATCAAGGCGGCCGCCTCCAGCGAGAGCGATTCCGTCAGCTCGTTGCGGCCGATGAACACGGGCATGACGGCAGTGTGCGTCAGTTCGAGCTCGGCCGCGGTGTACGACTCGACGGCGTGCACGAGTGCATCGATTCCCGCGTACGTCGTGACGCCCACAGGAGCGCCGAGGGTGAGCGCCGGATCGACGATCGCCACCGAGGGGATGAGGTGCGGGCTGGAGATGCCGACCTTCATCGCGCGCGCAGGATCGGAGACGACGGCGACCGGGGTGACCTCGCTTCCCGTGCCCGCCGTGGTCGGCACGGCGATGAGGGGGGTGACCGGTCCGGGCACCGCGTTCTCCCCGTAGTACGTTTCGAGGGGTGGCGGGTAGGAGATGAGCAGCGCGACGAGCTTGGCCTGATCCAGCGCACTTCCACCTCCGTAGCCCACGACCACGTCGGGAGCGAAGGTGCGCGCTGCCTCCCCCGCGCGCAGCACGGCGGACACCGGCAGCTCCGGCGGAACGTCCGTGAGCACGAGGACTTCCGCCCCGGTCGCGCGCGTGGACTGCAGGATCCGGTCGAACTCCGGCGTCGTCGCGAGGAACGGGTCTGCCACGAAGACCACTCGCGATCCGTACCCGGCCGCGAGCTCAGCGACGGCCGCGCTGACCCCATAGCCATACCTCACATCACGCGGAAGCCGCAGGATGCCTGATGATGCGCTCATGCGCTCTGCTCCGCTCTGTCGGTCGAGATCCCCGGGCCCGCGTCGGCGAGTTCGCTCAGGGTGTCCCAAAGGTCTTCGAGGACGTCGATGCCCTGCGCCAGTGCGCGCGTGCGCGCGGTCTTGGATCGATCCCCCGGGACGGTCACCCGTCGTCCGTCCACGCCGCTCGCGCGCACCTGTTCGAGATACTCCGCAAGCACTGCGGAGGAGGCATCCTGCCCGAAGGCGTCGATGCTGATCACAGCGATGACATCGCCCTTCGTGACTTCGCTGGTGGTGTCCAACGTGCCTCGGACTGCCGGACCGAAGGGCGTACCGGTCAGCACGCCGACGATCGCACCCAGCGTGAGGCCGAGCGCATAGCCCTTCGCACCGCCGAACGGCGAAATGGAACCGAGGACCGCCGCGGCAGGATCCACGGTGGCACGGCCCTCGACGTCCACGGCCCATCCCGCCGGGAGCTCGAGTCCGCGCTCGGCGAAGTCGAGGATCTTGCCCGCTGAGACGGAGCCGGTCGACATGTCCAGCGTGACGCCGCCTCCCGCGGCGGGCACCGCCGCGCCGAGCGGGTTCGTGCCGAGGAGAGGACCCGCGCCGCCCCACGGATGCACGAGGCCCTCCGTGGAAGAGAGCACCAGGCCGATACAGCCGTGCTCGGCGAACCGCTCGACGAAGGGAGCAAGCATCCCCAGGTGGTGGGTGCGGTGCATAGCGGCGACCGCGACTCCGACCTCCGCCACCCGAGAGAGCAGCTCGTCGCCTGCGGCGTATGCGGTCACGGGTCCGAACCCGAGGTTGCCGTCGACCATGAGCGCGCCGCTCGCACCCCAGGTGAAGGTCGGCGTCGCATTCGGGTCCAGGAGTCCCGCTGTGATCCTGCCGACGAGTGTCGGCAGGCGCCGCAGCCCATGCGAAGGATGCCCTCGCAGCTCGGCTTCGACCAGATGCTCCGCTTGGATCCTCGCGTTCTGCTCGTCTGACCCGACGCCCATGAGCGCGGCTGTCGTGAGCTCGATGGCCGTGCCCGCTTCCACGCGTCGCACCTGTGTGCCCGGGGTCATGCGGCTCCTCTCGCTTGCCGTTTCGTCGGGTCATTGTGCTCACATCGGCTCCGGCAGCCGAAGCACCAGTCCCGGCATGCAGGACGCGAGGATGCCATCCGGGTCAGCCCCGAGGCACGATATGCGGGCGATAATGTTCCACAGACCGGGGGAAAGGAACGCCATGGACACCGAACGCAAGAAGGACGGCGAATCCTCGCTCTCACGCGGGTTGAGCCTCCTGGAGCTGTTCTCTCCAGAGGAGAACGAGATGTCGATCAGTGAGATGGCGCGCCGCGTCGGAATGCCCAAGTCGACCACCCATCGCCTCGTCGTTGACCTGCTGCGCTGGGGCGCACTGGAGAAGAGCCGGGGCGGAGTCCGCCTCGGCGTGCGGCTGTTCGAACTCGGGCACCTCGTCCCCGATCACAGCCGCCTGCGGGAGTTGGCGATCCCGTTCGCCCATTCGCTGAACGAGATCACGAACCTCACCTCCAATCTCGCCGTCCGCGAGGGCAGCGAGATCATCTACATCGAGAAGATCAACAGTCGTGATCTCAAGGTCCCGCATTCGCGCATCGGCGGGCGTCTGCCCATGCACTGCACTGCCCTCGGCAAGGCGATCCTCGCGTACAGCAGTGCGCAGTTCGTCAGTTCGATCCTCGAGGGCGAACTGGCGCAGGTGACACCGAAGACGATCACGTCGCCGGACGCGCTACGACGGGAGATCGCCGGCGTTCGCCAGTCTCGGGTGGCGTACGACTTCGAGGAGTCGCAGTTGGGTCTCTTCTGCGTCGGGGCGCCTATCTTCGCGCGCAGCGGTCGCGTCGTCGGAGCGCTGTCGGTAACCGGTGCGACGTCGCGCAGCCAGGCCCGCAGCTTCGCGGGGGTTGTCCTCGCCTCCTCTCACGCCCTGTCGCACGCGCTCGGCGCCCCCAGCAGCGCCTTCGCCGCAGCCTGACCGCAGAGCGGGACGCGTCGCCCTACCCGTCCATGCGGGAGCGACGATGGGTGAATGAGTATCCTCACCATCCGCTCCGTGACCCTCCGCAAGCTCCGCTGGCGAACACAGGGGCGCACACAGGACAGATCCGGGTTCTACCCGGTCGCGTGGGATGACGGCATCGCGACGCAGACCGGCTACGTGCTGGAACTCGCGACGGACGCCGGCATCACGGGCGAGTACACCTGGACGACGGGGGTCAACGGACACGCCGCGCAGCAGATCGAGTCCGTCGCCGGCTGGCTCGTCGGCCAGGATGCCTTCCAGCGCGAACGCATCTGGGCGGACCTGCATCGCGCGTGGCGCAAGTATGACCGGCTCGGCATCGGGCCGATCGACTGCGCACTGTGGGACATCGCCGGGAAGGCCTACGAAGCATCCCTCTCCCAAATGCTGGGAGGCTACCGCGAACGCCTGCCCGCCTATGCCTCGACGCTCTTCGGCGACGACGAGGGTGCCGGCCCGCTGGGCACCCCTGAGGCGTTCGCGGACTTCGCACGGGAGTGCGTGGATCTCGGGTACCGCGCCGTCAAGATCCACGGTTGGAACAACGGCGACATCGAGCGCGAGATCCGCAATGTCCGGGGCGTGCGTACGGCCGTCGGGCCGGACATCGCCCTCATGCTCGATCCCTCCGGAGCGTATGAGACGTTCGGCGATGTGCTCTCCGTGGGCCGCGCCCTCGACGAGGAGCAGTTCTACTGGTACGAGGATCCGGGCAAGGAGGGCGGAACCTCCGCGTTCGCGTACAAGAAGCTGCGCGAGCTCATCCGCACCCCATTGCTGCAGGGCGAGCACGTACGCGGACTGCAGGCGCACGCCGACCAGGTCCTCGCGGGAGGCACCGATTTCATGCGGGCGGACGCGGGTCTGGACGGCGGCGTCACGGGCGTCCTCAAGATCGCCCACCTGGCCGAGGCGCTCGGAATCGACGTCGAGCTGCACGGGCCGAGCCCGGTGCACCGCCACATCATGTCGGCGCTGCGCAACAGCAACTTCTACGAGATGGGACTGGTCGCGCCGAGCCTGCGGCAGATCTCCTTCGGCGGTTTCGCGGACTACTCCGACGATCTGGCCGAGGTCGATGCGAACGGCACTGTGGGCATCCCACGGGGGCACGGCCTGGCAACGCCGCTGGACCAGGAGTGGATCGCCGCGCATCAGATCGACGAGCTGGTCTTCGACTGACGCGATTGACCGCGCCGACTCAGGTCGGCGCGGTCACCGGTCCCGCGTTCGCGGCCAGGGCGAACCTGCTTCGGCAGGGTGCCGCTCGTTCAGCTCGGCCTCGTCCACCTCTACGCCGAGTCCCGGAGCATCGCTCAGTCGCGCGCGGCCGTCCTCCACGATTACGCCGCCCGAGATCGCTCCCGCGCGGAACGGGTTGACCGGGGTCGGATCCGCCTCGAAGAACCATGCGCCACCGGCGGCACCGGACATGGCGTGAAGGGTCGCCGCGTGGTTCAGACCCGTATGCGAGATGTGCGGTGCGAAGCGGATGCCGGATGCCTCGGCGAGCACGGCGATCCGGAGCAGCTCGGTGATGCCGCCTGCGCGGCTCGCATCCGGTTGCACGATGTCCAGTGCCCCCCGGTGGATCCACTCCGCGAAACGGTCGGCACCCGCGAGGTTCTCCCCCGCGGCGATCGGGACGAGTCCTCGTGTCCGCAAAGCTGTGAAGGCGTCGATGCGGTGGGGGTTGTACGGCTCCTCGAGCCAGGTCACCCCGATCTCGCTGAGGCCGGGAGCCAGCGTGCCTGCGTCATAGGCGAGACCCAGGTTGGCGTCCGTCATGATCTGAAAATCGGCGCCGAATGCCTCGCGGGTTGCGCGCACCCGAGCGAGGTCGCGTTCGAGGGTGTCGCCCAGTCGCACCTTGGCCGCGCCATAGCCCCGGCCGACGAGTCGACGCAGCTCCTCCACCAGAACCTCCGGTTCGGAGAAGCCCAGGGTGAAGCCGCCGGCGTAGGCGGGGAACTCTCGGCGGGTTCCCCGCAGCAGGCGCCACACGGGCTCGCCGACGGATTTGCCGTGCGCATCCCACATCGCGATGTCGATACCGCTCAAGGCGAGCTCGAAGCCGCCGGCCATCCCCGCGCCGATCAGAAAGCGCGCGCGGGTCTCCTCCCGCACGGCGAGGTTCTCATCGACGCCGCGGCCGAGGACGACGTCCTGCATCGTCGTGTTGACAATCTCAGCGACGGCCGTGCCGGCATGGCCGTGGAAGGCCTCTCCATAGCCGACGGAGCCGTCCGCGCACTCGACCCGTACCAGCACGAAGTCGCGGCGCAGGGCACTTCCCAGCCCCAGCGCCCGGGGTCGTTCGTCGAATCGCCAGGTATGGACCTGCGCGCTCAGGGCGACGATCTCGGTGGGCATAGCACTCCTTCAATCGGTGAGGGACTCAGACGACGCGGCCGACCGGATGAGCCCGGATCGCCTCTTCGTCGATCTCGCAGCCCCATCCGGGGCCGTCGGGCAGCAGCATGTGGCCATCGACGACCGTGGGGGGAGTCACGACGTCGTCGCGCCATGGCACCCCGTCGACGTCGTACTCGAGGATGCTGAAGTTCGGGATGGTCGCCGCGAAATGCGCGCTCATGTACGTGAGCAGGTGGCTTGCGAAGTTGTGGGGCGCGACATTCAAGTCGTACGTGGCGGCAAGATCGGCGATCCGGAGTGCTTCCGGCATTCCGTTCCAGGAGACATCGACGACAGGCACGTCGATCGCGCCCCGATCGAAGAACTGGCGGTAGTGCCGGGCGCCCGACAGCGCCTCTCCGGAAGCGATCCGCACCTGACCGTTGCCCCGTGCCGCGACGAGTGCTTCCGGCTCGAGGCTGTCCGACTCCAGCCAGCCCAAGGGCGTATCGGCCAGACGTCGGGCTAGTCGTCCGATCGCTTCGCCTTTCACGCAGAAGACGGTGTCGAGCAAGATCTCCACGTCGGGACCGGCGCCCTCGTGGAAGGCGTCGATCAGGTCGACCGTGCCCTCCATCGTGCGACGGGACAACTCCAGCGAGGTCTCGCCCGCACCGCTCCACAGCGGCAGATAGAGCGTCGCCGCACCGCCCTCGAACAGGATGACGTTGGTCTTCAGCGATCGGAATCCGCGGTCGCGCACCTCACGCCCGAGATCGACGATCTCGTCCAGCGACGTGATGGGCGGGTGCTCACCGGCCTGGGACATCCGTACCCGCCCCAGTCCGCAGTGCGACCAGTACAGCGGAAGGCGATCGCGAAGGATCCCGCCGAGCAGGGCGGCGACAGGCACGCCCGCGGCGCGCGCCCGGACATCCAGGCTCGCGTTGAGGATGGCGCCCGCCGCTCGGCGGTTCAGGAAGGACTCGGCCTCGTGCGTCGCGGAGTGCATCACCGCCTCCAGCCGTCGCGTGTTGGTCGGGTCGAGCCCGACGACGAGCGGAGCGAGCCGTTCGATGATCTGTCCCACACCTCGCGCGGAGTAGCCTCCGTCGGTGAACTCCGCCCACCCGGTCACGCCCTCGTCGGTCTCGAGTTTGAGGTACGACCAGATGCGGGTGCCCGCCGCGCAGTGCAGCGTCTCGAATCGCGAGATCTTCATGGCGCTCAGCCTGCGGCGGGGACGAAGTGCACGTGGTCCGCGCGTACCCCGACCGTGACCTGGTCGCCGGCGACGAGCGTTCCATCGGCGGGGATCTCGGCCCGGATGACGCCGACCGGCACGCGAAGCGAGACGTCGATGTGCCGTCCGAGGAAGGCCACCCGTTCGACGGTCGCAGTCCACGTATTCTCCAGCATCGTGGCGGCGTGGCCGACCACGACATTCTCGGAGCGGAAGACCGCCGTCACGTCCGTGATTGCGCCCACATACGGCTCGGTCGATCGCACGGTGAACTCGCCCTGCACTGCACTCAGCCCATCCGCAGCCGCGGTCGCCCGCACGAGGTTGGCGCGGCCGATGAAGTTGGCGGCGAACTCCGTTGCGGGACGACGGTAGATCTCGCGCGGGGCGTCCAGCTGCTCGATCACGCCCTCCCTCATCAGCGCTACACGATCCGACATCGACATCGCCTCGGTCTGGTCGTGCGTGACGTAAACGCTGGTGATGCCCACGGTGCGCTGGAGTTCCAAAAGCTCGAAGCGCATCTGCTCGCGCAGGCCCGCGTCGAGGTTGGAGAGCGGCTCGTCGAACAGCAGCAGCTTCGGGCGGGTGACGATCGCGCGGGCCAGCGCGACGCGCTGCTGCTGACCTCCGGATAGCTCTGTGCCGTAGCGCTTGGCGAACTTCGAGAGACCGACGAGGGTGAGGACCTCGTCGACGCGAGCGGCGACGTCCTTCTTGGCCAGCCCACGGAGCCCATAGCCCACGTTCTTCTCCACGGTCATGTGCGGCCACACCGCGTAGGACTGGAACACCATGTTGATCCCGCGCTTCTCGGGCGGGAGCTGCCGATCCACCGAAGCGATGACCTCCCCGTCGAGCGTGATGGTTCCACCGGACGGCGACTCGAGGCCGGCGATGCAGCGCAGGGTCGTCGTCTTGCCGCAGCCCGAGGGCCCGAGCAGAGTGAGGAATTCTCCCGGCTTGATCGTGAAGTCGATGCCCTTGACCGCTTCGGTCTCGCCGTACTTGATGCGCAGGCCCGAAACGACGAGGGATGCGCCGGTCGTCGATGCCGACGCCGTCTCGGTGTCCTGCGGTCGCGCGTGGGTGATGTTGCTCACGTGATGCTTCTTTCGGTCGGGAGCGCTGGAGTCCAGCAGCCTAGAGGTTCGAGGAATCGAGTTTCGCGCGCAGCACGAGTCGGGCGAACAGGATGCCGATGGCCATGACGATGGTCAGCAGGAGCCCGACCACGGCCGCATTGCGGACCGAGCCCTGCTCGACGTAGTTCCACGCGAGGACGGCCAGCGGTCGTGACTTCGGTCCGGACAGGATGACGGCTTCGTTCACCTCGCGGGTCGCGAACACGAACAGCAGCGTCCATGCGGATAGGAGCGCCGGCTTCAGCAGCGGGAAGGTCACCGTCATGATCGTGCGCAGCTTGCCAGCACCATTCATCCGGGCCGCTTCCTCGAGCGACTTGTCGACTTGGATCAGACCCGCACTCGCGAACCTCGCCGCTTGCGGGATGTAGGCGCCGATGAGCGCGATCATCACCAGGATGACCGTCGCATAGATCGGCGAGCGCACGTACATCCACATGATCCCGGTCGCGAACACGATGCCGGGAACGGCGATCGGGAAGGTTCCGAGGTAGTCGACGATCGCGCCCATGCGTCCGCGCTCGCGCACGACGACGTAGGCGACCACGAGCCCGATGACCACGGTGATCGTGGGTACGAGCACACCCAGCCACAGGGTGTTGCCAAAGGCCGTCAGCACGTCGGGCGCGCGAAACACCTGGATGATGCCGTCGAACGAGAACGTCATCCGCCGGAAGTCGGTGATCGCGAACGGGGTGAGCGACATGAGGATCAGGACGATGTAGGGAAGGACGGCCGCCAACAGCACGTAGAGCCCGAAGGCGGCTGCCGCGAGGTAGCGCCCGGCACGCATCTTGACGAGACGAGGCCGCGTGCCGCGTGCGCTCACCGTGACGAACCGGTTCGCGTTGCGCACCGACCGGCGGTAGAGGTAGACACCACCGAGGGTGAACCAGAAGAGCAGCGTGCCGAGCGCCGCGCCGACGGGCGGTTGCGCGGGGAAGACCGTCACCGCGCGATACACCTCGACAGCGAGCGGCGAGAAGCTCGTGTTCAGTCCCAACACACCGGGGATCACGAACACGCCGGTTGCGAGCACGGCGACGAAGAAGAAGGACGCCACGAGCGCCGGGCGCATGATCGGCAGCGTGACCTTCAAGGCCGTCGCGAATGCGCCGTGCCCGTTCATGTAGGACGCCTCTTCGAGGGAGGGATCCATGTTCTTCAGTGCCGACGAAATGAAGAGGTACGCGTACGGGATGTAGAAGAGCAGCATCACGAAGATGACGCCGGGCAGGCTCATGATGTTCACGAAAGTCGCGTCGGTACCCAGCATCCAGCGGAGGTTGACGTTGATCATGCCGGAGTTCGGCGCGGCCAGCATCATCCATGCGAGAGCGCCCACGAAGGGCGAGAGGAACAGGGGCAGGATCAGCCCGAACTCCCACAGCTTGCGCAGGGGCACGTTGACGCGGGTGAGGAACCAGGCCGCGAGTCCGCCGAACAGGACGGAGAGCCCCGCGACGCTGACGGCCATGAGGAGGGTTCCGATGAGCGAGGCGTAGTACTCGCCACTGAGGTAGACGCGGTAGATCGCGTCGAGGGAGAAGCTGTTGTCGGGAAGGCCGGGCGCCTTGCTCTGGAACGCCCCGAAGAACACCATCGCCACGGGGCCGGCCACCAGGCCGAGCAGCAGGATGAAGACGGCGATGCCGAGGGACGAGGGGCGGCGCCACAGCGCGCGGCGGCCGGCGCCCGGCGGCACCGCGACCGAAGTGGTCGCGGTGCCGCCGGTCTCGCCGACGACGGGTTCGGCTTGATCGAGAATCGTCATCCGGAGTATCCGAATACTTCGTTCCACTGCGAGAGGAAGTCGCCGTCAGCGGAGGATGCCTTCAAGAACTCCTCGTCGTCGATGAAATCGAACCAGACATTGTCGATCTCGGGCCCCTTGTACCAGTCGAAGCTCAGCAGCTCGCGGTCATCGGAGACTTCGCTGTTGGCCGGAACCGTTTGGGTGATCGTGGTGTAACTCGCGTTGGCCTCCGGTGTGGTGGCCCATTCCATGAACAACCGCGCGGCGTTCGGGTGCGGCGCATCCTCGACGACTCCGACGGCGAAGTAGCCGCCGGTGGTGTCCTTCGGATACACGAACTCCAGCGGGGCCCCCTGCAGCGCCTGCGGCGCGGCGAGGCTGTCGGTCAGCGCCACCGCGATCGCGTACTCACCGGCGATCAGGTTCTGCACGAGCGTCGCCGAGCTGTAGAACAGCGGGTCGTTGTCGGCGATGGCCTGCAGTGCATCCCAGCCGTACTCGTCGGCGGCGTCGCCTTCGGCGAAGCGGTAGTAGAACGCTGCAGCCTGCTGCGACGATTGCGGCATGTTGACACCGACGCGACCCTTGAACACCGGGTCCCCGGCCGCCTTGATCGGGTCCTTGCGGATCTCCTTGATCTCGGCGTCCGTGAGCAGCGAGGGGTTGTAGGCGACGGTCTGGAAATAGCCGTTCTGCACGGGATAGAAGAATCCGGGACCCGACTGGTCGGCCGGGTACAGATCGGCATTCTCCGGTGTGTACTCCGCGATCCACCCGGAATCGACGGCTGACTGCATCGAGACCCGGTCGGCGATGCTGAAGATGTCCGCCTGGTGCTGGTCGGCCGACATCTCCTGGGCGAACCGCTGGTTGAGCTCGCTGCCGGGCAGCCGGAGGATGTTCACCGTGATGCCGTACTCCTCGCTGAACCCCTGTGTCCAGGCCTGCAGGGAGGTCTCGTTGGCGTCACCGTAGAACGTGAGCTCCCCTTCCTCCTTCGCGGCGGCGACGAGCGCGGCCATGTCGCCGTCCGGTGCTGCTTCCGACGAGGATGGCTCCGCAGGGGTGGATGAGCACCCGGCCAACGCCACAAGAACGGATGCGGCCAGCGTGGCGACCGCGATCCTCTGGATGTTCTTCACAAATAGCTCCCTTGCCATCTCTTGATGCTGAACGATTCGGACCCGGTCGGAACGAATCATGGCTGTCAGTCCCCCGCCACGGACTCTTTGCAACGACCGAGAATCGGGGTGATTCCATTTGACGGACTCCGCGTGCCAGGGACAACGGGGCGTCCCGCATAGGGGAACGTCCCCGCGACGTTGCGCCACGCCTCCGAGCCGATCGCGTCCGATACACAGCACTGAAGGACGGTGTCGCGGGGCAGGATGGAACGGTGAGACGCGTGCATGTGATCGTCCGAGGCGAGGTCCAGGGTGTGGGCTACCGCTACACCGCACGCCTGATCGCGCGAGAGGTCGGCGTCAGCGGCTGGGTGCGCAATCGCCGTGACGGCACCGTCGAGGCGGAGGTCGAGGGCACCCCCGCCCAGGTCGACGAGATGCTGGCGTGGATGGCCGAAGGCCCACCGGGGTCACGCGTCGAGAGCGCGTCGGTCACCGAGCAGCACCCCGACGGCGGCGTCGGGTTCCGCGTCGTCGAGTAGATCTCAGCCCGGTAGCCCCGCCGCCAGCTCCGCGAAGACCTCACCCGCATCCTCACGCGTCGCCAGCCCCGCCGCCTGCCCCGCCCACAGCGAGACGAGATCGCCGTTGCCGGCAGCCCCGGCCGCGGCGCGGAAGGCGCCGGTCAGCCAGTTCTGCGCGGGGAACGGGGCGATGACGCCGGAGGCCTCGATCGCGCGCATGGCACGGTTCGGGATGCCGCGGGCCAGGCGTCCGCTCATCGCCCGGGTCAGCACGGTGCCGGTGTCGCCGGCCGCGGCGATCGCCTGCCGGTGCGCCTCGGTCGCGGCTGACTGCCGCGTGCGCAGGAAGGCCGTGCCGACCTGCACGCCGGAGGCGCCGAGCGCGAACGCCGCAGCGACGCCGCGCCGGTCGGCGATACCGCCGGCCGCGATCACGGGCACCCGAACGGCGTCCACGACCTGCGGGACGAGCGCGAACGTGCCGACGAGCGACCGCTCGGCGGGGCGCAGGAACGACACCCGGTGTCCCGCTGCTTCGGATCCGGTCGCGACGATGGCATCGACCCCCGCCTCATCCAGCGCCTGCGCCTCGGCGACGGTCGTGGCCGTGCCGACGACGCGGATGCCGCGGGCATGGGCCGCCTCGAGCAGAGCGGCGGTCGGCACACCGTAGACGACGCTCAGCACGGCGGGCGCGGCATCCAGTACCGCGGCGATCTGGTCGTCGGAGTCGGGCAGGAACCGTTCCGGCAGGCTCGGCGGCGCCACGCCCGCCTCGGCGTACAGCGGAGCCAGGGCGGCCAGGTGCGGTGCCGGATCGACTTCGGCCGGCGTGATCTCGCCCGGCATCGGCAGCCAGAGATTCACCGCGAACGGGCGATCGGTGGCCGCGCGAAGCTGCCCGATGGTGTCATGGATCCGGTCGGGCTCGTAGCCGTAGAGGCCGTACGAGCCGAGTCCGCCCGCCTCGCTGACCGCGGCCGTGAGCTCGATGGAGGAGAGGCCGCCGAACGGGCCCAGCACGATCGGCGTGGTGATGCCGATCACCTGCTGCAGAGTCTCGGTCATGGTGTTTCCCTCCGTCGACGGACCCTACCGACGCTAGTCGGCCCGGGCGAGACCGCGCGGAGTGTGACGCCGGGAACGCAGAAGGACCCCACCGAAACGGTGGGGTCCTTCGCAGATCATCCGGAGCGCGGACGCTCCGGGACGATCAGATGCTTTACAGCGCGTTGACGTCCAGCGGGATGCCGGGGCCGAACGTGGTCGAGACGGCACCCTTCTGGATGTAGCGGCCCTTCGAGCTGGACGGCTTCAGACGGTTGATCTCCTCGAGAGCAGCCTTGAAGTTCTCGTCGAGCTGGTCGGCCGTGAACGATGCCTTGCCGACGACGAAGTGCACGTTGGCGTGCTTGTCGACGCGGAACTCGATCTTGCCGCCCTTGATCTCCTCGACGGCCTTGGCCGGGTTCGGGGTGACCGTGCCGGTCTTCGGGTTGGGCATGAGGCCACGGGGGCCGAGCACCTTTCCGAGACGACCGACCTGGCCCATGAGCTCGGGCGTGGAGACGGCCGCGTCGAACGCGGTCCAGCCGCCGGCGACCTTCTCGATGAGCTCGGCGCCGCCGACCTCATCCGCACCGGCTGCGATGGCGGCCTCAGCGGCCGGGCCCGTCGCGAACACGATGACGCGAGCGGTCTTGCCCGTGCCGTGGGGCAGCATGACGGTGCCGCGCACCATCTGGTCTGCCTTGCGGGGGTCCACAGCGAGCTTGAGTGCGACCTCGACGGTCGAGTCGAACTTCGCCGACCCCGTCTCCTTCGCGAGCGCAACTGCCTCGGTGGACGTGTAGAACTTGTCAGCCGCGATCTTCGCGGCGGCGGCCTGGTAGGCCTTGGACTTGGTAGCCATTTTCCTTATCCCCCTCAGTCCTCGACCGTGATGCCCATGGAACGGGCGGTGCCGGCGATGATCTTCGAGGCGGCCTCGATGTCGTTTGCGTTCAGGTCGGGCTGCTTCGCCTCGGCGATCTCGCGCACCTGCGCCTTGGTCAACTTGGCGACCTTGACGGTGTGGGGCGTCGGCGAGCCCTTGGCGACGCCGGCGGCCTTCTTGATGAGCTCGGCTGCCGGGGGCGTCTTCAGGATGAACGTGAAGCTGCGGTCTTCGTAGACGGTGATCTCAACGGGGATGACGTTGCCGCGCTGGGCCTCGGTCGCCGCGTTGTACGCCTTGCAGAACTCCATGATGTTGACGCCGTGCTGACCGAGCGCGGGCCCGATCGGGGGCGCCGGGTTTGCGGCACCAGCCTTGATCTGAAGTTTGATCAGGCCGGTCACCTTCTTCTTAGGTGCCATTTCCTTTTCCTTTCCTCGAACCGGATGCACTCGGCATCCGCTTCTCCCGCCAGTCCGGCCGTTCCGGACCGCGGTTTCCCCGGGCGAACCCGGGAAGTCTTAAAGCTTGGTGACCTGGTCGAAGCTGAGCTCGACCGGGGTCTCGCGCTCGAAGAGCGAGACGAGGACGGTGAGCTTGCCGCTCTCCGGCTTGATCTCGCTGATCGTGCCCGGAAGACCCGCGAACGAGCCTTCCTTGATCGTGATGGTCTCGCCGACCTCGAAGTCGATCTCGGCGGGGATCGCACGGGCCACGGCGTGGCCACCCTTGGCGGCGCCGCCCTTGGCGGGCGCGACCTCCTTGACCTCGACGAGCGACTTCAACATGTTGAAGGCCTCTTCGAAGCGCAGCGGGGTGGGGTTGTGGGCGTTGCCGACGAAGCCGGTGACGCCGGGCGTGTGACGCACGACCGACCAGGTGTCTTCGTTGAGCTCCATGCGAACGAGCACGTAGCCGGGGATCCGGACGCGCGTGACCATCTTGCGCTGGCCGTTCTTGATCTCGACGACGTCCTCCATCGGGACCTCGATCTGGTAGATGTCGTCCTCGACCTCGAGCGTCGACTTGCGCTGCTCGATGTTGGCCTTCACCTTGCGCTCGAAACCGGCGTAGGAGTGCAGGACGTACCACTTGCCCGGGAGCGAGCGCAGCTCGGCGCGGAAAGCCTCGTACGGGTCGGCGTCCTCGTCGCCGGCTTCCTCGGAAGCCTCGGCGTCGTCGACGATCGCCGCAGCGGCGTCGACTTCCTCGACGAATTCCTCGTCGAGGACGGGCGCGTCCTCGTCGCCGTTGATGTCGGGGCCGTCGTAGGGCGTCACGTCATCGGCGTGCTCGGCGACGTACTCGGCCTCTTCCTCGGCGAGCGAGTCGGTGAGGACCTCGGCGGCCGCTTCGGCTTCTTCGGTCTTGTCGATGTTCAAAGCGTCATTCACGATCGCGTCGGCCTCCGGGTCGTCGATATCGATGTCGTCAAAGTCGGAAAGATCCTCAGCGCCGTCCTCGTCCACGACGTGGATCGCGACGTGCTCGGCGGGCTCAACGGAGCGCTCTTCCTCGGCGAGGACGTTGCCCTCCTGGGCTTCGTCGTCCTCCGAGGACTGCTCTGCGGCGGTCGCCCAGTCGGCGTCGTCGACATATCTTTCAGACACTTGTACTTCTTCTTCCGTTCGTGGGTGCGGGATGCTTCAGACGAACCCCACCCGCGCCGTGGGTCAGGAGTTGATGACGGCGCCCGGCGTTCCGAAGACGACGGTCGTTACCCAGACGAACAGCACGTCGAGGCCGTACACGAGCGCCATCATCACGACGACGAATCCGAGCACGACCGCAGTGAACTTCAGCAACTCCTGCCGGGTCGGAGTGACGACCTTGCGGAGCTCCGCGAACACCTGACGAATGAACACGGCGATGCGTGCGAAGAAGTTCAGCTTCTTTTCACGCGGCGCGTCGCTCTTGGCGACCACCTCGCCGTTCGGCTCGTCTGAGACCATCGAACCCACCTGATTACCTTCCGTGTGTCAACTTCCGC
This sequence comes from Microbacterium sp. Root61, assembly GCF_001427525.1. Classification (NCBI taxonomy): domain Bacteria; kingdom Bacillati; phylum Actinomycetota; class Actinomycetes; order Micrococcales; family Microbacteriaceae; genus Microbacterium; species Microbacterium sp. Root61. Next base: position 1,549,469 of record NZ_LMGU01000001.1, read on the forward strand.
TGACGCGCAGGGCGGACAGGAATCGAACCTGCAACCTGCGGTTTTGGAGACCGCTGCTCTGCCAATTGAGCTACCGCCCTAAGGGTCGGATGACCCCGGGATGCCCGCACTCCACGCCGTGACCTTGTGCAAAGGAACCTGCCCCGAACCCGGGCACGGCAAAAGAATGCAGACTTCAACTGCACAACCAAGTGTACGGCATGGCCTCGCGACCCGCGAACCGAGTCAGTACTCCGCGATGCCGTAGCGCTCGGGTTCGGGTCCGCGTGCGAACGCCCGGCCCGACAGCGACACGGGCTCCACCCGCACGTAGTGGTACTTCAGGGTCGGCACCCACGGTTCGAGTCCCAGCGCGTCGGCGGCGCGCACGGCGTCGGAGGTGTCCAGCACCCGGGCGTGTCCGCGCACGACCACGCTCCACGCGTCGACATCGGTGTGATCGTCGGCCTCGAAGAGAACCTCGTCATTCACGGTCAGCTCGAACAGCTTGCTGCCCGGAGCGGTCCGGAACACGATCGTCCGATCGTCCACCACGAAGTTGACCGGGAAGATGTCCATCACATCCCCGACCCGGGTCACCAGGCGCCCGAGTTCCTGCCCGCCGAGCCGCGCCCAGCAATCGTCGACGGTCAGAGCGGTGACGACTTCCTGCGTCTCGTCCATGCCTCCATTGTCGCGAGAAAGCGTCGCCGGGGACACCCCTACGTCCCACTGCACGGGAGGTAGCATTCCGTCGTGGCGATCACGCAGGCACAGCTGGACGAGCTGTGGGACTTCTCCGATCCGGCGGGCTCGGAGCAGCGCCTGCACACCGCTGCCGGGCAGACGACGGATGCCGCGGACCGCGCCGAATGGCAGACCCAGGTCGCCCGCGCGCTGGGTTTGCAGGAGCGCTTCACCACGGCCGACGCCGTACTGGACGATCTCGATCCGACCACGCCCGCCGTGCGGGTACGGGTGCTGCTGGAGCGGGGTCGACTCCGCAACTCCGCCGGCGATGCAACGGCGGCGGTGCCGCTGCTCGAGGATGCGGCACAGATCGCGGCATCCGCCGGTCTGCTGTTCCTGCAGGTCGACGCGCTGCACATGCTGGCGATCGCGGACGCCGCACACGCTCCGGAGTGGACCGCCCAGGCTCTCGCTGCGCTCGCGACGACGGATGACCCGCGCACCCTTCGTTGGCTCGTCGGCCTTCACAACAACGCCGGCTGGGCCCACTTCGACGCCGAGCGCTACGAGGACGCCCTCGCCGCCTTCGAGGCCGCCCAGGACGCCGCCACCCGCTGGGGCACGCCGCAGCAGCTCACCTGGGCCGCCGAGGCCATCGCCGAAACCCGCGCCGCCCTCGAGCCCTGAGGCCTCGGTCGTCCCTGTCGGGACAGTCGGGGCAGGGCTCCGTTGTCCCGACAGGGACAACGGAGCCCACCCCACACCGGCCCCAGAGACTACGCCCCGACCCGCACCAACTTCTTGTTGACGAACTCGTCGGCCGCCAGCAGACCCATTTCGCGTCCCGTTCCACTGCGCTTGACCCCGCCGAACGGCAGTTCCGGCGAGTCGGCGAGTACGACGTTGACGTAGACCATGCCCGCCTCGATCTTGTCGGCCATACGCTGCGCCTGTGCCTCGTCCGTCGTGAAGACGTACGATCCGAGCCCGAAGCTCGTGTCGTTGGCCACGGCGACGGCTTCGTCCTCACCGGAGACCTTGTACACGACACCGGCCGGACCGAACAACTCCTCGCGGTAGACGTCCATGTCGCTCGTGACATCGGTCAGCACCGTCGGGGTGTAGAACGCGCCGTCGCGGGTTCCACCGGTCACAAGAGTCGCGCCCTGGGCGACGGCCCGCGAGACCTGCTCCTCGAGGCGCTCAGCCGCTGCCAGCGACGAGAGCGGGCCGAGCTCGGTGTCGTCAGCGAACGGGTCCCCCATCTTGGTACCGGCCATGGCCGCGGTGAACTTCGCGAGGAACTCGTCGTAGAGCCCATCGACGACGATGAAGCGCTTTGGCGCATTGCACGACTGTCCGTTGTTGTCGATCCGCGCCGCAACCGCCGCGCCCACCGTGTAGTCCACGTCGTCGGTGGAGAGCACGATGAACGGGTCGGACCCGCCGAGCTCGAGCACGACCTTCTTCAGGTTGCGCCCAGCGGTCTCGGCCACGGCCGCTCCGGCGCGCTCGGAACCGGTGACCGACACGCCCTGCACGCGCGGGTCGGCGATGACCGTGGCTGCCTGATCGTTGGTCGCGTACAGGTTCAGGTACGCGCCCTCAGGGAGTCCGGCATCGCGGTAGATCTGCTCGATCGCGGCAGAGGACTCCGGGCACTGCGGAGCGTGCTTGAGCAGGATCGTGTTGCCGAGCACGAGGTTCGGCGCCGCGAACCGCGCGACCTGGTAGTAGGGGAAGTTCCACGGCATGATGCCCAGCAGCACGCCCAGGGGTGCGCGGCGGATCACCGCGGTGCCGTCGGCGAGGATGTCGAGCGGCCGGTCCTTGGTGATCTCCACCGCCTGATCGGCGTAGTACTCCGTGATGTCGGCGGCGAAATCCACCTCTCCCAGTGCGGCAGCCAGTGGCTTGCCCATCTCACGGACGATGATCGCGGCCAGCTCGTCGCGACGCTCTCGGTGCAGATCGGCGGCGCGACGCACCACTGCGGCACGCTCGGCGACCGGCGTCTCGCGCCAGCTGCGGTATGCGGCATCCGCTGCCGTGATCTTCTCCTCCAGCTGCGCGTCCGTGATCGTGGGGTAGGTGGCCAGGGTCTCGCCCGTGGCCGGGTTGACGACGGCGTAGTCGCTCATGGGTCTCTCCGATTTTCGTGGGGTGGATGCGTCAGCGGCGAGCGCGACGCAGACTTGCGGGGGCGTCCATCGAGAGGGTCTCTCCGCGGAAGAACGCCGGACGTTTGACGGCCTGCCAGATCATGATGACGATGCCGGCACCGATGATCACCATGCCGAGGATGAAGACGATACCCACACCGCCGATCTGGGAACCACTGCCGTACGCCGGGTCCATCGAATCGATGAGCGTCGAGAAGAACAGCCAGGCGAGGATCGCCCCGCCGATCAGCGGGAACAGGAACGTGAAGAACACGTTGCGGACCGAGTCGAACCACTGCTTGCGGAAGTACCACACGCACGCGAACGCCGTGATGCCGTAGTAGAAGCAGATCATCATGCCGAGCGTGAGGATCGTGTCCCACAGGGTGTCTTCGCTGACGAACCGCATGATCGCGTAGAACGCGGAGGCCACGATGGCCGAGACGACCGTCGCGTAGCCCGGCGTGAAGAACCGCGGGCTCACCTTCGCGAAGGCCGGGGGCAGCGCCCCGTAGTGCCCCATCGACAGCAGCGTGCGTGCGGGCCCGACGAAGGTCGACTGCAGCGACGATGCGGAGCTGGTGAGCACCGCGAGCGAGACGAGGAACGCCATCGGTCCGAGGATCGGCCCGGACAGATAGAAGAAGACGTTGGCCTGGATGTCGGGGTTTCCGAGGCCCAGCCCTTCCTCGCCGGTTCCCGCGAACGCCAGCAGCGACACCGAGATGAGCAGGTACAGCACGACGATCGTGACCACGGTGAGGGTGGCGGCGCGGCCCGGCGTCTTCTCGGGGTTCTTGGTCTCCTCGTTCATCGTGAGGGTGACGTCCCAGCCCCAGAAGATGAAGATCGAGAGGGAGAGACCGGCGACGACCGCGGTGAGCGATCCGACCGCGAAGGGGTTGAACCAGGAGAGCTCGACCGGGCTCGCGTCGAAGGCGTTCCCCTGGGCGACGTGGACGAATGCGGCGACCGAGAAGATCACGAGGACGAGCACCTGGAACGTGACCAGCACGTATTGCAGCTTCTGCGTGGTCTGCATGTCGCGGTAGGAGATCAGCGTCGCCCCCAGCATGAACAGGAGGCAGACCCCGACATTGATGAAGGGGTTGAACGCCAGTTCGGCGATCGTGCCGGGGCTGCCCGCGATCTGATCGATCAGCAGGAACAGGAACTCCACCGCGATGCCCGCGAGGTTCGACAGCACCAGGATGGTGGCGGCCACGAGCCCCCAGCCGGCCATCCATCCGACCCAGGGCCCGAAAGCACGGGCCGCCCACGTGAAGGAGGTGCCCGAGTCGGGCATCTTCCGGTTGAGCTCGCGGTAGCCGAATGCCACCAGCAGCATCGGGATGAACCCGACGAGGATGATCGCGGGGACCTGGAAGCCCACCTCCGACACGGTCGGTCCGAGGGCCGCGGTGAGGGTGTAGGCCGGCGCGATGCAGGAGATGCCGATGACGACGGCGCCGATCAGGCCGATGGTGCCGGCGCTGAGCCCCTTCGCCGAGAGTCCGGTCGCCTTCCCCTTCTCCACGACAGGGGCAAGCGGCGGCACGGCGGTGCTTTCGGGAGCGCTCATCGCTGCCCTCCTTCGGTGGTACGGGTGCGAGGCACGACGATCATGGGGACGGGAAGCTCGTGCAGCATCTTCGCTGCGGTCGAGCCGAGGAACAGGCGGCGCGGCTGTGCGAGCCTGCTGGAACCGACGACGGCGATCTCCCCCGGCTCCCAGCCGAGGTGCTGCACGGCGTCTTCGATGCTGTCACCGCGCGCGACGACAGCCTCGGCGTCGATCCCGGCGGGGAGGGTGGTGCGGGCCTTGGCCACGACCTCGTCGGCGTGGGCGGCACCGGCGATGCGGATGACCCCGGTGTCGACCGAGGTCGGCAGGTCCACGGTCACGAGCGAGAGGATGCGCAGCTGCGCGCCGGCCGCGCTCGCCAGGGCGACGCTTTCGCTCAGGAGCGCCTCGGCGCCGGGACGGGTGCCGATGGCGGCCGTGACGCGGCTGATGCCGGTGGACGGGTCGATCCGCCGCGAGCCCTCGGGCGCGAGCGCCACGGGCACGTCCGACGAATGCAGCAGTTCGGTCGCGACTGTGCCGAGCCGATGCCGGCCGCGCATACCGCCGTTGGCCGCACCGACGACGATGTAGGCGGCGTCGAGCTCGTCCGCGATCGTGATCAGCCCCGCCGCGAAAGACTCGCCGTAGCGGACGTGCGAGCGGTGGGTGACGGCATCCGGGATCGTCGCCACCGCGTCGGCCAGCCATTCGGCGGCCTGGGTGCGCAGGTATCGGTCGTACCCCGCGTCGGGCGGAGTGATCACGCTGCGATCATCGGCGGGAAGGACGACGACGACGTCGAGGGATGCATCCGATGCTGCGGCCAGCCGCGCCCCGAGTGCCACCGCGTCGGCACCGGCGTCCGTGGCGGTGTATCCGACGACGATGCGCGCGGTCATGCGCGGGCGTCTTCGATGATGTGCGCGGCGGCCAGGCGGCCCATGCGGATCGCCCCGTCGACGTGCTGGTACCCGGCGCCGGCCATGTCGCTGCACGCGAAGTGGATCGGTCCGACGGGGGTGCGCAGGTCGGCGCCGTAGCGGTGCAGACCGCCGAGGTCGAAGCTTGCGGCGTAGGCCCCTCGGGTCCACTCCTCGCTCCCCCAGTCGCTCTCGTAGTACACGACCGGGTTCTTCGCCTCGGGACCGTAGTAATGCGACAGCGACTCGAGGATGCGCTCCTTGCGCTCCTCGGCCGAGAGCTGGAACACGTCGTCCGCGTGCTGGTCGGAGACGAACCCGACCAGGGTGCCGCGCTCGTCACCGTGGTTGGTGTTGTCGTAGGCCTCGTGCGAGAGCTCGTACGGGCTGAACGCGGTGCCTGACAGCCCCTGCGCACGCCAGAACGGCGTCTCGTAGACCGCGTGCACCTTGATGACGAAGCCCATCGACAGGTGCTGGTGCAGCTGGTGCTGCCGACGCGGCAGCGGCGGCACGAACGAGACGCGGTTGTAGAGCACCGGCGCGAGCGCCATGATCGCGAACCGCGCGCGCACGGTCATCTCGTCGGTGACGGCGGTGACTCCGGCATCCCCCCATTCGAGGGTGCGCACCGGCTGCCCCAGGAAGACGTCGCCGCCGAGGCGCTCGGCCAGCAGCAGCGGAACCTGCTGGAGGCCGCCTACGACGCGCTTGTCGAGGATGAAGTCCGCGTCGACGAGGTTCGAGTAGGAACCGGCCGAGGCCGCCATCAGCATCGACTGCAGCAGCGAGAACGAGTGCGTCGGCTTGGTCAGCATCGCGGATCCCGTCGCGAACGCGAGGTTGCGCACAGCCTCGTCGTCGTCGGTCTGCGCCCGCAGCCACGCATCCCACGAGATCGAGTCCCATTCGGCGGCCTTCTCGTGCGCCCACGGACGGTCGGGGTCGATCTCGGCCACCATCGCGTCCAGACGCTCGGTGATCTCCGCGATCACGCGCTCCGTCTCGGGGCCGACGGGGAACATCTCCCCCGTGAACCGGTGGGACGTGCCGTCGGGTCCGACGTAGACGCTGTCGCCGTCGCGGTACCGCTCGTACGTCTCCAGGCCCAGCTCGGCGATCGTCTCGATGAGCGCGTCCTGATCGGGCGAGACCCATTGGCCGCCGATCTCGAGCATGGCGCCGTCGATGACATCGGTCCACAGGCGCCCTCCGACACGGTCCCGCGCCTCGAGCACGGCGACCGACAGACCGGCGCGCTTCAACTCGTTCGCGGCGGTGAGGCCGGCGGCCCCCGCGCCGATCACGATGACGTCTCTCGTAATCTCGGTCATGTGCGACTCCTTCGTCCGTTCTCGATGCGGGTTCGCGCGTGTGCGCGGGTCAGTTCTCGGCGAGGGCGGATGCCACGACATCCAGCCCCTCGTTCAGCAGCGCGTCGGGGATCGACAGCGGCGGGAGGAAGCGGATGACGTTGCCGTAGGTGCCGCACGTCAGCACGATCACGCCGGCCGCGATGCACGCCTTGGCCACCGCGCCGGTGAGCGCGGCATCCGGCTCCCCGGTCTCGGGGTGCACGAATTCGGCGGCCACCATGGCACCCGCGCCACGGACGTCGCCGATGCGCGGGTCGGATGCCTGGAGTGCGGTGAGGCGCGGGGTGAGGATCTCGCCGATCTCACGCGCCCGCTCGATGAGGCCGTCGTTCTCGAAGACGTCGATGGAGGCGACGGCGGCCGCGCACGCGATCGGGTTGCCACCGTACGTGCCGCCGAGACCGCCGGCGTGCGAGGCGTCCATGATCTCGGCCCGGCCGGTCACGGCCGCCAGGGGCAGGCCCCCCGCGATGCCCTTGGCGGTCGTGACCAGGTCAGGGACGATGCCGAACAGCTCGCTCGCGAACATGGCGCCGGTACGGGCGAAGCCGGTCTGCACCTCGTCGGCGATGAACACGACGTTGTTCGCGCGGCACCACTCGACCACAGTCGGGAGGAAGCCCTCCGCCGGGACGATGAAGCCGCCCTCGCCCTGGATCGGCTCGATGATGACGGCGGCGAGGTTGTCGGCGCCGATCTGCTTCTCGATGAGCGAGATGGCCTTCGTCGCCGCCTCGGGGCCGGAGAGTCCGTCACGGTACGGGTAGGAGGTCGGAACGCGGTAGATCTCGGACGCGAACGGCCCGAAGCCGCTCTTGTACGGCATGCTCTTCGCCGTCAGCGCCATCGTGAGGTTCGTCCGGCCGTGGTAGGCGTGGTCGAACGCGACGACAGCCTGCTTCTTCGTGTACTTGCGGGCGATCTTGACGGCGTTCTCGACCGCCTCGGCGCCGGAGTTGAACAGGGCCGACTTCTTCTCGTGGTCGCCCGGGGTGACGCGGTTGAGCGCCTCGGCTACCTCGACGTAGGACTCGTAGGGCGAGATCATGAAGCACGTGTGCGTGAATTGCGCGACCTGCGCCTGCACCGCCGCGACGACCTTCGGGTGCGCGTTGCCGACGCTGGTGACCGCGATGCCCGAGCCGAGGTCGATCAGCGAGTTGCCGTCGGCGTCGACGACGACACCACCGCCGGCGGCGACCGCCGAGATCGGCACAGTGTGACCGACGCCCGCGGCGACGGCGCGAGACTTCCGCTCGAGCAGTTCCGTAGACCGCGGTCCCGGAATGCTCGTGATCATGCGCCGCTCCTGCGGCAGGGTCGGTCCGCCCAGGGGCGGCGCGGCAATGATGTCGGTGGCGCTCATGGTGGGGAGCGTATGGGGGTGGATGCCGCCACCGCACTCGCCCGAACGTACAATCTGGACAGGTCGATGTACGGTCTGTACATTCCGCCGGACGAGAGGCTCTCCTACAGTGGCGACACGACGACGCGAGGTGGCGATGGGCTCTGACACGGAGGCACCGACGCTGCGTGCGCTCCTGCACCGGCGAGACCTCCTGCTGCGGCTGGAGGGCGACGAGCAGGACCTCGAGCCCGGAGCACTGGATCGGCCGCTGCGCTGGGTGCACAGCTCGGACCTGGCCGACCCGACGCCGTTCCTGCTGGAGGGGCTGGTGCTCCTCACCACGGGCACGCAGTTCCTCGACCTCCCGGGCTACGTCGTGTCCGAAGCCGACGGGGACGACGCGTACGTCGAGTACGTCCGCAGGCTCACCGCCCGCGGCGTGGTGGGGCTCGGGTTCGGCACCGAAGTGGTGCGCGCCGGGATCCCGCCCGAGCTGGCCGCAGCGTGCCGCCAGGAGCGGATGCCGCTGTTCGAGGTGCCCTATCGCACCCCGTTCATCGCCGTGGCCCGGGCGCACGCCGAGGCCGTCGCCGCGCAGGCCTACGCACGGCGCAGCTGGGCACTGGCGGCGCAGCGTGCGATCTCGCTCGCCGCGCTGCGGCCCGACGGGCTCGGCGCTACGCTTGCCGAGCTCGCCCGCCAGCTGGACACCTGGGTCGGGCTGTTCGACTCGGTCGGTGCGCTCTCACGGGAGCATCCGCCGCGCGGGGTCGACGCCGAGGTGCTGGCCGAGCTGCACGACGAGGTCGGTGCGGTGCTGCGCCGTGGGGCGCGCGCCGGATCGTCGCTGCGGATCGGCGAGACGCCGTTCACGCTGCAGACGCTCGGCCGCGGCGGACACCTGCGCGGGGTCATCGCGATCGCCTCGGGCGATCTCGACCAGGAGGGCCGCGGCGTCGTGACCGCCGTCATCGCGATGGCCGGGCTCGCCCTCGAGCAGCAGCAGGGGCTCTCTCGCGCCCACGGGCATCTGCGCGCGGGGCTCGTGCAATCGCTGCTGACCGGTGATCCGACCCTGGCCCGGCGCATCGCGCGCGACGTCTGGGGGCCGCTGCCGACCGCGCCCGTGACGATCGCGGTGACGGATGCCGCGGCATCCCGCATCGACGCGATCACCGAGCTGCTCGAGATGCACGCCGACGACCGGCGCGGTGGGCTGTTCTTCGGCCGCGGCGACGACGGGCTCGTCCTGGTCGTGCCCAGCGGCGAGGAGGGCGTGCTCGAGGAGGTGGTGGCGCGGTTCGGCGTGCGCCTCGGCATCGCGGAGCCCACCGGCTACGACGGGTTCGCCCCCGCCGTGCGCCAGGCCCGCGTCGCCCTCGAGGGCAGCACCGAGCCGCTCGCCCGGTACGCCGACCTCGCTCGCGGCGGAGTCATGGCCGCACTGGCGACCGAGGAGGCGCGCACCCTCGCGCTGAGCACCCTGGAACCCCTGCTGCAGCACGACGACGAGCACGGCACCGCGCTGCGCGAGACGCTGCAGGCGTGGCTGGAGAACGACACCTCGCACGAGGCATCCGCTCAGGCACTCGGCGTGCACCGACACACCGTGCGCGCCCGCATCGCGCTGGCCGAACGCGTGCTGGGCCGGCCGCTGGGCACCTTCGCGGCCCGGGCGGAGATCTGGGCGGCGTTCCAGGCGATCGGAGACGAACGATGACGGTCAATGGGCACTCGGCGACTTCGCACACGTCTACGTGTACGCGCAGCGCACCGCCGATGACCGCATCGCCTTCGGCGGGCGCGGGGTGCCGTACCGCTACGGCTCGCGCGTCGACACGGATGGCGCGACCCAGCCCCGCACCATCGACTCGCTCACGCGCCTGTTGCGGGAGTACTTCCCCGTGGCCGGTCGCCGGCCGCTGAAACAGCCTCTGGCCCTCAGCGCGGTGCGTGCGCCTCGAGGAACTCGTACACGTCGGTCGTGTCGACGCCGGGGAAGGCGCCGGTCGGGAGGGTCGCGAGCAGTGTGCGCGGGGTGCGCACGTTCGGCCACGCATTGTCGCGCCACGACGACTCCAGATCGGCCGGGGCGCGACGGCAGCACACCTCGACGGAGTGCTTCGACATCCCTCGGTTGGGGGTGTCCCGGCCGAGGAACCACTTCGTGTCGTCGAAGCGCACGCCGACGCTGACCGAGTGCGCGCCCTCGCTGGAGGCCTCGACCCGCGCGGTGCACCAGTACGTGCCGTTGCCGGTGTCGGTGTACTGGTAGTACGGGTTGAACTTGTCGTCGACGTCGAACACGACACGGCTGGTCCACTTGCGGCAGCACATCTGGCCCTCGCTGGAGCCGATCCGGTCGGTCGGGAAGTTGACGTCGTCGTTCTCGTACGACTTCGTGATCGTGCCCGACTCATGCACCTTCAGGAAGTGCACCCGGATGTCGAGATGCATCGTCGCGAGATTCGTGAAGCGGTGCGCGGCCGTCTCGTACGACACCGAGTACGCGTCGCGGAGGTCCTCGATCGAGATCGAGCGGTTCGCCTTGGCGTCCTGCAGGAACGGCACGGCGTGCGCCTCCGGGATCAGGAGCGCGCCGGTGAGGTAATTGGTCTCGACGCGCTGCCGCAGGAACGCGGCGTAGCTGGTGGGCTCCTCATGACCGAGGATGCGGCTGGACAGCGCCTGCAGCACGGCCGTGCGGGGGTCGCCCTTCGCTGTCAGCCTGCTGGAGAGGTAGAGCCGCCCGTTCTTCAGGTCGGCGACGCTGCGCGTGGTCTGCGGCAGGTCGGGCACGTAGTGCAGCGTGAATCCGAGGTGGGCGGCGATGTCGGATGCCGTGCGCTGAGTGAGCGGTCCGCCGGGGTGGCCGACGGCGGCGAGCAGATCGCGTGCGCGCTTCTCCAGGTCGGGGAAGTAGTTGTCCTGCGTGCGCATCAGACGGCGCAGCGCCACGTTCGCGCGCCGCGCCTCCTCCGGCGTGGCCGCGCGCTCGTCGCGGAGCCGGTCGATCTCGCCCTGCAGCGCGAGCATCGCCTTCAGCGCATCCGTCGGCACGGTCTTCGCGATGCGGAACGGTGCGATGCCCAGCGCCTGGAACGTCTGCCCGCGCATCGCGCGCTCCAGTCCGATCTCCAGCGTGGAGCGCTCGTCGAGCGGCTGCGACTCGAGGAGCGCGTCCAGCGTCGTGCCGAGCGCCCGGGCGATCGCCTGCAGCAGGGTCAGCTTCGGCTCCCGCCGACCGTTCTCGATCATCGACAGCTGGCTGGGCGCGCGATCCACCGCCGTCGCAAGCTCGTCCAGGGTCATGCCGCGGTCGGTGCGCAACTGACGGATGCGGCGGCCGATCGTGAGGGAATCCACCTCTTGATCGTCGTCGCGATCGAGAGAGTTCTGCGAGGTCGCTGCCGTGGTCATACCGCGATTCTGTCACCAAAGCAGAAATACCGGAAAACTTCACACCTGGTTTGGTCTTATCAACCCCCGAACTTCACCGCAGAGTGGACTCACGACCTACCGCCGGTTGATCCAGAACACGGATCACGAGATGCCCGGGCCGGCGCACACGCCGGGACGGGGTATCCCCCCACAGTCTCAGCACTCGCTCACAGGAAGACAGGACCATGACACCTGCAACCGCCACCCCGATGCGTACCCGCACGGGGTCGATCCCCACCCAGACCCACGAGCCGTCCATCGAGATCTCGGGCCGCATCGGCCCTCGCTACGACGAGATCCTCACGCCGGAGGCCGTCGCCTTCCTCACCGAGCTGCACCAGCGCTTCGCCGGCCGCCGTCACGACCGGCTCGCCGACCGCATGCGCCGCCGCTTCGAGATCGGCAACGGTCAGGACCCGCAGTTCCGCGACGACACCGCACACGTCCGCGAGGACAGCGAGTGGCGCGTCGCGGGCGCCGGTCCCGGGCTCGAGGACCGCCGCGTCGAGATCACCGGTCCGACCGACCCGAAGATGACGATCAACGCCCTCAACTCGGGCGCCCGGGTCTGGCTCGCCGACCAGGAGGACGCGACCAGCCCGACCTGGAAGAACGTCATCGAGGGGCAGCTGTCCCTGCGCGATGCGATCCGCGGCGAGCTGTCGTTCACGAGCCCCGAGGGCAAGACGTACGAGGTCACGGCCGAGCGCACCCCCACGATCGTGATGCGTCCGCGCGGCTGGCACCTGGTCGAGGGGCACATGTGCTTCACCGACCGCGCCGGGCGCAGCATGGCCGCGTCGGGCTCGCTGGTGGACTTCGGTCTGTACTTCTTCCACAACGCGCAGCAGCTGATCGCCAACGGCCGCGGGCCGTACTTCTACATCGCGAAGCTGGAATCCAGCGAAGAGGCGAAGCTGTGGGACGACGTGTTCAGCTTCAGCGAGCAGTACATCGGCATCCCGCACGGCACCATCCGCGCGACGGTGCTCATCGAGACGCTGCCGGCCGCATTCGAAATGGAGGAGATCCTCTTCGAGCTGCGCGATCACTGCGCGGGCCTGAATGCCGGACGCTGGGACTACATCTTCTCGATCATCAAGAACTACCGCGGGCGCGGCGCACGGTTCGTGCTGCCCGACCGCAGCGAGGTCACGATGACAGTGCCGTTCATGCGGTCTTACACCGAACTGCTCGTGAAGACCTGCCACAAGCGCGGCGCCTTCGCGATCGGCGGCATGAGCGCGTTCATCCCGAACCGTCGTGACCCCGAGGTCACCGCCCTGGCGTTCGAGAAGGTCGCCGCCGACAAGAAGCGCGAGGCCGGCGACGGCTTCGACGGCACGTGGGTGGCTCACCCCGACCTGATCCCGACGGCGATGGCCGAGTTCGACGCCATCCTCGGCGACCGGCCCAACCAGGTCGACCGTCAGCGCGACGACGTCGAGGTGAAGGCCGCCGACCTGATCGACGTGCACATCGGTCGTCCGGTGACCGCCGCCGGCGTGCACGGCAACGTGTCCGTCGCGATCCGCTACATCGAGGCGTGGCTGCGGGGCCTGGGCGCCGTGGCGCTGGACAACCTCATGGAGGATGCCGCGACCGCCGAGATCAGCCGCTCGCAGGTGTGGCAGTGGATCCACCAGGATCACGTCACCGAAGAGGGCACCCCGATCACGCGCGAGTACGTCGAGGGGCTCATCGGCGAGGTGCTGGGCGAGGTCGAGCGCCGCGACGGCGACCGCTTCGACGACGCGGCCGAGGTCTTCCGCGACGTGGCGCTCGGGCAGGAGTTCCCGGCGTTCCTGACGCTGCCGGCCTACTCCCGCTTCCTGATCGAGACCGCCTGATCCGCTTCGGCCCCGGCTCGTGCGAGCCGATCCCCACTACTGCAAAGGAAAGATCATGACCGCGTACCAAGACGACATCGAAGCCATCTCGGCGCTCAAAGAGCAGAACGGCTCCAGCTGGGATGCCATCAACCCCGAGTCGGTGGCCCGCATGCGGGCGCAGAACCGCTTCAAGACCGGGCTGGAGATCGCCCAGTACACGGCCGACATCATGCGCCGTGACATGGTCGAATACGACGCCGACTCGTCGGTCTACACCCAGTCGCTCGGCGTGTGGCATGGCTTCATCGGGCAGCAGAAGCTGATCTCGATCAAGAAGCACCTCAAGACGACCAACAAGCGCTACCTCTACCTGTCGGGCTGGATGGTCGCCGCGCTGCGCTCCGAGTTCGGTCCCCTTCCCGACCAGTCGATGCACGAGAAGACCTCGGTGCCGGCCCTGATCGAGGAGCTCTACACGTTCCTCCGTCAGGCGGATGCGCGGGAGCTGGATCTCCTCTTCACGCAGCTCGACGGCGCTCGCGCTGCGGGCGACGAGACGGCGACCGAGTTCCTCCAGTCGCAGATCGACAACTTCGAGACCCATGTGGTGCCGATCATCGCCGACATCGACGCCGGCTTCGGCAACCCCGAGGCCACCTATCTTCTGGCCAAGAAGATGATCGAGGCGGGCGCCTGCGCCATCCAGATCGAGAACCAGGTCTCCGATGAGAAGCAGTGCGGTCACCAGGACGGCAAGGTCACCGTTCCCCACGAGGACTTCATCGCGAAGATCAACGCGGTCCGCTACGCGTTCCTCGAGCTCGGCATCGACAACGGCGTGATCGTGGCGCGCACCGACTCGCTCGGTGCCGGTCTCACGCAGAAGCTCGCCGTCACGAGCACGCCCGGCGACCTCGGTGACCAGTACAACTCGTTCCTCGATGTCGAAGAGATCTCGGAGAGCGACCTGGGCAACGGCGACGTCGTCATCAAGCGCGACGGCAAGCTGCTCCGCCCGCGGCGTCTGGCCAGCAACCTGTTCCAGTTCCGTTCCGGAACCGGTGAGGCGCGCTGCGTGCTCGACAGCATCACCTCGCTGCAGAACGGTGCCGACCTGCTGTGGATCGAGACCGAGAAGCCGCACATCGGCCAGATCGCCGGAATGATCAACGAGGTGCGCAAGGTGATCCCGAACGCGAAGCTCGTCTACAACAACAGCCCGTCGTTCAACTGGACGCTCAACTTCCGCCAGCAGGCCTACGACCGTCTCGTGGAGCAGGGCCAGGATGTCTCGGCCTACGATCGCAGCGGCCTCATGTCGGTCGATTACGACGAGACCGAGCTCGCTCAGCTCGCCGACGAGATGATCCGCACGTTCCAGCGGGACAGCTCCGCGCAGGCCGGCATCTTCCACCACCTCATCACGCTGCCGACCTACCACACGGCCGCCCTCTCCACCGATGATCTGGCCAAGGGCTACTTCGCCGAGGAGGGCATGCTCGCCTACGTGAAGGGCGTCCAGCGTCGCGAGATCCGCGAGGGCATCGCCACCGTCAAGCACCAGAACATGGCCGGCAGCGACATCGGCGACAACCACAAGGAGTACTTCGCCGGAGACGCGGCCCTCAAGGCCGGTGGCCAGCACAACACGATGAGCCAGTTCAACTGAGTTCTGCCCGCGGGACCGCCTAGGTCTTCACGAACAGCGGATGCCGCGACCTCCGGGTCGCGGCATCCGCTGTTCTGTCGTTTCATGACGTGGATCCCCAGCGAAGGACACGGTGCTCCCTCTACGCTGGAGGAGTGACCGAACGCGCTCCGCTCTCCCGCAAACTCTCCGCCATCGCCGAGTCGGCGACCCTCAAGGTCGACGCCAAGGCCAAGGCTCTGCAGGCCGCCGGCCGCCCGGTGATCAGCTTCGCCGCGGGCGAGCCCGATTTCGCCACACCGCAGTTCATCGTGGATGCCGCAGCCCGGGCGCTGCACGACCCGGCGAACTTCCGCTACACGCCCGCGGTCGGCCTTCCCGTGCTGCGCGAGGCGATCGCGGCCAAGACGCTCCGCGACTCGGGGCTGGAGGTCTCCCCCTCGCAGGTCGTGGTCACCAACGGCGGCAAGCAGGCCGTCTACCAGGCGTTCCAGGCCGTGGTGAACCCCGGTGACGAGGTCCTGCTGCCCGCGCCGTACTGGACGACCTATCCCGAAGCGATCGCGCTGGCCGACGGCGTGCCCGTCGAGGTGTTCGCCGGTGCTGAGCAGGACTACCTGGTCACCGTCGAGCAGCTCGAGGCCGCGCGCACCGAGCGCACCCGGGTGCTGGTGTTCGTATCCCCGTCGAACCCGACCGGGTCGGTGTACTCCCCCACTCAGACGCAGGCCATCGGCGAGTGGGCGCTGGAGCACGGCCTCTGGGTCATCACCGACGAGATCTACCAGAACCTCGTCTACGAGGGTGTGCGCGCCATGTCCATCGTCGAGGCCGTGCCGGAGCTGGCGGGGCAGACGATCCTGGTCAACGGCGTCGCCAAGACGTACGCGATGACCGGGTGGCGACTGGGCTGGATGGTCGGTCCGGCCGACGCGATCAAGGTCGCCGCGAACCTGCAGTCCCACCTCTCCAGCAACGTGAACAACATCGCCCAGCGTGCCGCGCTGGCCGCGCTTACGGGTCCGCAGACCGAGGCGGAGCAGTTCCGGCAGGCATTCGACCGCCGCCGCAAGCTGATCGTCTCGGAGCTGTCGAAGATCCCCGGCGTGACGGTGCCGATCCCGCTCGGCGCGTTCTACGTGTACCCCGACGTGCGCGGACTGCTCGGCCGCGAGTGGGAGGGCGTCACACCCACCACCTCGCTCGAGCTCGCCGACCTCATCCTCGACAAGGCCGAGGTCGCAGCGGTGCCCGGTGAGGCCTTCGGCCCCAGCGGCTACCTGCGCTTCTCGTACGCCCTGGGCGACGACCAGCTCCTCGAGGGCATCCAGCGGATGCAGCGCCTCTTCGGCGTCGCGTAGCCCGCGCGGCCCCGAGTAGGGGCGGAGTATCGATCGATCGCACGCGCCACGCGCGCGGGTGACCCGCCGTACGGTCTCATCGGCGACCCTGTCGCGACCGCGTCGGGGCGAACCCGAATCGGTGCGCCCCGACAAACGCTTCCGCGCTGTGGAAGCAGTCGTTGAGCAGTCTCCTTGGAGTGCAACCATTCACAGGTCTGCGGTGCAGTGCCGGACCGCAGGGGCATTTCAAAGGAGAGATCAGCCGATGCTGCGTTTGCACTCACGACAGCCGACGATGACGGGGGCGGCCCTCTGATGGCGCTCCTGAAGCACATCGGGAAGGTCTTGCTCTCGTCGCTGATCCTCCTGATCGTGGTCATCACGATCCTGTTCCTACTGCTGGAGATCGCCCCGGGCGATCCGATCCAGACCCTTGTCGGAGACGTGCCGATCTCCGAAGCGCTGCGCCAGCAGATCTACGCCACGTTCGGCCTCGACAAGCCGGTGTGGGAGCGCTACTTCATCTACATGGGCAACGTGCTCACCGGCAATCTCGGTGTCTCGTTCGGCACAGAGGTTCCGGTCACGCAGCTCATCGGCGAGCGCATCGGCAACACCTTGGCGCTCGCCATCCCGGCGTTCATCCTCTCCACGATCGGCGCTGTCGTGATCGGCGCCATCGCGGCGAAGACCCGCAAGCGGTGGCTCGACAGCCTGCTCTCGGGCAGCTCGGTCGCACTGTTCTCGCTGCCCAACTTCTGGCTCGGCCTGATGCTCATCATCGTGTTCTCGGTCACCCTCGGATGGTTCCCGACCCAGGGCAAGGCCCCGTACGGTGTCGAGGGCATCCAGCTCCAGTACATGGTCCTGCCGTTGATCACCATGGCGACCGCCGAGCTCGCGTTCAAAGCCCGCATCATGCGCAGCTCGATGATCGAGTCGCTCGGCCAGGACTTCATGGACACCGCGCGCTCGAAGGGCCTCACCGACCGCCAGGCGCTGTGGCGTCACGCCATGCCCAACGCGATGCTGCCGATGGTCACCGTCGCGGGGCTCAGCCTCTCGCACATCCTCGCCGGCTCCGTGCTGGTCGAGAAGGTCTTCGGGTGGCCGGGAATGGGACTCCTTTTCATCGGTGCGATCGAACGGCAGGACACCTTCCTGGTGCTCGGCATCGTGATCGTCCTGACCATCAGCATCCTCATCGTCAACATCGTGACCGACATCGTCTACGGCCTTGTCGATCCGCGCCTTCGCAGTCAAGTGAAGCGACCCGTCAGGAGCGAAGCGTGAGCGTTCAACAGCAGTCCCGCCGAGGATCAGTGACACCTGCACCTCGGGCAACGCCCACGCGCGCCGCGCGGCGTCCCGCCAACCCCGACGCCGTCTGGCGCGTGTACTTCCGCAAGCCGATCGTGCGCATCTTCATGCCGATCCTGCTGTTCATGATCCTGGCGTCGCTGATCGGCCCGCTGTTCAGCGTCGATCCGTTCGCCACCAGCTATCCCCCGTTCATACCGCCCAACGCCGAGTTCCCGATGGGGACCGACAACCTGGGGCGCGACTATCTCGCCCGGGTGCTGATGGGCGGCCAGGTCTCACTGCTGGTCGGATTCAGCGTGGCGCTTCTGTGCCTGACGCTGGCGCTCATCGTCGGTGGCATCGCCGGCTTCTACGGCGGATTCATGGACACGATCCTGGTGAAGGTCTCCGAGTTCTTCCAGGTGATCCCGGGCATCATCCTGGCCCTCGTCGCCGCGTCGATCCTCGGCGCGAACGTCGCGGTCATCGTGGTCATCCTGTCGCTCACCATGTGGCCGGGCGTGGCGCGCATCGTCCGTGCCGAAGCCATGCGCATCTCGCAGCTCGGCTACGTCGAGTCGCAGCGCGCCGCGGGATTCCTCAGTCTCCGCATCCTGTGGTCCGATGTCCTTCCCAACGCGATGCCGCCGGTACTGGTGGCAACGACCATGACGGTTGCCCGGGCCATCCTCGCGGAGTCGGGGCTGTCATTCCTCGGGATCGGCGACGCCAACCGGCCCAGTTGGGGCGCGCTCCTGAACCAAGCACAGCCCTACATCTCGACGGCATGGTGGTTGGCCGTATTCCCCGGACTCTGCATCTTCCTCGTGGTCCTGGCGATCAACCTGCTCGGCGACGCCCTCAATGATGCCCTCAACCCGTCGATCGGAAGGGTGAAATGACCACCACCATCGCAGCCGTCCCCCCGCAGAGCGATACCGGCGACGACCTCGAGCGGCCGGCATCCGATTCGGCGGCGTTTCTGAAGGTCACCGATCTCGAGGTGCACCTGCCGACCGGTCCGCGCAGGGAGATCCGCGCGGTGCAGTCCGTCGGCCTCGAGGTGCACCGAGGACAACGCGTCGGCATCGTCGGCGAGTCGGGATCGGGCAAGTCCGTCACCGGCCGCGCGATCGCAGGGCTCCTGCCGACCAACCCGCGCGTGCGGGTGGCGGGGTCGATCCGCTTCGACGGACGCGAGATGGTCGGTGCGCCACCCCGAGCCTGGGACGAGATCCGATCCCGCTCGGTCGGGATGATCTTCCAGGACCCGCTCACCTTCCTGAATCCCGTCATGAAGGTCGGCGCTCAGGTCCGCGAGGCGATCGACCCCGCGCATCGCACGGGGCGGGACAAGACAGCCGACCCTCAGGCCATCCGATTCCTCGAGCAGGCCGGGCTTGCCGACGCGGCCGAGTATGCGCGTCGGTTCCCTCACGAACTCAGTGGCGGTCAACGACAACGCGTGCTGATCGCGCTCGCAATCGCCAAACAGCCCGACCTGATCATCGCCGACGAGCCCACGACCGCCCTCGACGCCACGGTGCAGCGCAAGGTCCTCGCCACACTCGATGAGACCGTCACGACGCTGGGCACCTCGCTCATCCTGATCTCTCACGACTTGGCGGTCGTGGCCAGTATGACCGACACGATCTACGTCATGTACGCCGGTCAGATCGTCGAGTCCGGCCCGACTCGGCGGGTCCTGGAGGCTCCACAGCACCTCTACACGCAGGCACTGCTGCGCAGCGTGCGCAGCCTCACCGACGCGGGCGTGGATCTGTGGTCCATTCCGCCTGAGATGCGGCGCGAGATCGACGACCTCGTCCAGACCGGAGCGAACCCATGATCGAAGTCACCGACGCATCCAAAGTGTTCCGCTCACGCCGCGGTGGGGCACCCGTCACCGCCGTCACGGACGCGAACCTCACCGCGCGGCGCGGCGAATTCGTGGCCATCGTCGGGGAGAGCGGATCGGGCAAGAGCACCCTGGCGCGGATGCTCCTCGGACTGATCCCGTTGACATCCGGCAGCGTGACGATCAACGGCATCGAGATCGACGAGATGACCGCCGCACAGCGAAAGGACTACCGACGCACCGTGCAGGCGGTCCTGCAGGATCCCTCCGGGTCGCTGAACCCCCGCAAGACGGTCGGACGCACGATCGCGGAGATCGTCCGCCTCCATGCCATCACACGCGGCCGTGACGAGGTGCATGCAAAAGTCCTCGAGGCGCTCGAGCTCGTCGGGCTCTCCCCCGCCGAGTCCTTCGTCCACCGCTTCCCGCAAGAACTCAGCGGCGGGCAGCGCCAGCGCGTGCTCATCGCTCGCGCGATCGTGCTGGGTCCCCAGATCATCGTCGCGGATGAGGCCGTCTCCGCACTGGACGCGTCGGTGAAGGCCGGCGTTCTGCGGCTGCTGCACGGTCTGACCGAGCGCCTCGGCGTGGGCTACGTCTTCATCACACACGATCTGCCGGTCGTCAAGAAGGTCGCCGACCGCGTCTACGTCATGAAGTCGGGGCAGATCGTCGAGTCCGGACCGACCCAGCAGATCTTCGAGAATCCGCAGCATCCCTACACGCAGAATCTGCTGGCCTCCGAGCTCGTCCTCGAGCCCATCCGATAGTCGGAGCGCCACCGGTCCGCACAGCTGAACACACCCGCGTCCGGCGCAGCCCAGCGCCCGGAGCTACAGAGAGGTAGTCCCATGAAAACCACGCGCACGACCCGATTCGCCGCCCTCGCGGCGTTCGCGTCCGCAGCCCTGCTGATCGCAGGCTGTTCGTCCGGTGGAGCACCCGCCGAGTCGACGAAGCCGGCCACTCCCAGCGTCTACATCAACGCGATCGTCGCCGACCCGATCAGCTTCAACCCGCAGGTCACCAACTCCCCCGCCACCACCGCCTTCGGCGCGGCCGTGTTCGACCAGCTCGTGTACATCGATGCCGAATCGGCGATCCACCCGATGCTCGCGAAGTCATGGGAGTACAGCGACGACAAGAAGACCCTGACCTTCACCCTCGAGAAGGGCGTCACCTGGCACGACGGCGAGCCCTTCACGGCGGATGACGTCAAGTTCAACTTCGAAGAGATCATGCCCCTGCAGACATACGGTGCGTCGCTCGTGAAGTCGATCGACTCGGTCGACGCCCCGGACGACACGACGGTCGTGCTGCACCTGAACTCGGAGTACGGCCCGTTCTTCGAGACCCTCGCCCTCCAGGCGATCATCCCGAAGCACATCTACGAGGGAACCGATTACATCACCAACCCCGCCAACATGGCGCCGATCGGCACCGGTGCGATGAAGTTCGAGTCGTTCTCCTCGGGCGCCGAGGTCATCCTCGTCAAGAACGAGGACTACTGGCGCGGAGACGTGAAGGTCGACAAGGCGATCTACCCGGTCATGAGCGATACGAACACGCGCGCCCTCGCCCTCATCTCGGGCGAACTGGACAACGCGTCCATCGATGCGTCGCAACTGGACCAGATCGCCGGAAAGCCCGAGCTCGTGCACCTCGAAAGCGGCTTCTTCGCCCAGGCCGTGGTTGTGGAGATGAACACCAAGAACGAGTACCTCGCTGACCCCGCAGTCCGCGCGCTGGTGTTCTCTGCTCTGGACCGCACCGCCTTCGCCGATGTCGCTTTGGCGGGCTACGGCGAGCCCGCCGATGGGTTCTTCCCGAGCACGATGGGGTGGGCCAAGGACGAGACCATCGATTTCGACAAGGACTTCCCGCACGACGTGAAGGCCATCAACAAGGCCCTCGACAAGGCCGGCTTCCCGGTCGGCGCGGACGGCGTCCGCTTCACGCTCGACGTCAAGTACATCCAGGAACTGACCGACACGGTCGCCATGGCCTCCCAGGCGAAGTCGATGCTGGCGGATGTCGGAATCGGCGTGAACCTCGAGGCTGTCACCTCGGCGATCTTCACCGATCAGATCTACGTCCAGAACAACTTCGATCTGGCGTTCCTGCGCACGACGGTGTCTGCCGACCCCGGCCTGGGCATCTCGCGTTGGTACGCGTGCAACCCCGACCACATGGCGGCGCGCAACCCGTCGGGTGTCTGCGACGAAGAGATCGACGCCGCCGTCGCCGGAGCGAACTCCACCACCGATCGCGAGGAGCGCGGTGAGTACTTCCGCGACATGCAACAGCGTGCCAAGGACCTCATCTTCTTCGCCCCGCTGGTGTGGACCAACGCCTCGTTCCCGACCGTGAACACCACACGTTGGGACGGCCTCACGGAGCTTGCCGAGGGCACTCCGAGCGGCGCCGTGAACTGGCTGACCATGAAGTGGAAGGGCTGACCCGCTGACAGACGAGGGCGGGGTGCCGGGTGCGTTCCTGGCAGTCCGCCCTCGTCGCGGCGGCCTCCGCCGCGATGCCGGATTCCGGATTCCGTGAGACGGAATCAGCCGCCCGCCAGGACCGGTGGGCGCGTGATAGTCGTAATGCCTGGACAGGAAGGTTCCACCATGACCGCCGAGATCATCGATCCCACACAGCACTTCCACGCGAGAACGACAGTGATGCCCCAGGACGCTCCGCGGCCGCCGAGTCTCTCGGGGCTGCGGATCGGCCTCCTGGGCAACACGAAGCGCAACGCCGACTTGATACTCGACGCAGTCGGCGCGCGGCTCGCCGAGCGGAACGATGTCGTCACGTTCGTCCCGCGAACCAAGATGCAATTCGCCATGCCGCTGCCGGTCGACCTGGTCGAGGACCTGGTCCGGGAATGCGATGTGGTCGTCATCGGCGTCGGCGACTGCGGTTCGTGCAGCGCGTCGGCCGTCGCGGACGGCATCACACTCGAGAACGTCGGCATCCCGACGGCGGTGATCTGCACCGACGCTTTCGTGCAGCCGTCCGCCGCGATGGCAGGACTCAAAGGCGCCCCCGACTATCCCTTCCTGCTCACGTCCCACCCGATCGCGAACCTCACGGCGGAGGACATCGCCGACCGCGGAGCGCAGCTCGCGGCGCAGGTCGAGGCACGTCTGATCGACGCGTCGGCCGTCGTGGTGGTGCCTGCGTGAGCGGCGTCACCCTCGACCCCGACATCGCCGTGGGCGTCGCCGAGGAGCTGTTCGCGCGCGGCTGGACCGACGGTCTCCCGACTCTGCCGGCGACCGAGGATTCCGTGCAGCGCTTCCTCGCGACGACCACGCGCCCCGCCGACGAGGTGGCCGCGCATCATCCCCAGCTCGAACGCCACGTGACCGTGCGAGATGTCGCTGTCAATGCCGTCATGGCAGGCTGCCTCCCGGAGTATTTCCCCGTCGTACTGGCGGTGTGGGACGCACTGTCCGCGGAGCGGGCTGCGCTCGGGGGAGGCTGGCAGAGCACGAGCGGCCCCGGCCCTCTCATCGTCGTCAACGGACCGATCCGCCACGAGCTCGACATCAATTCGGCCGGTGGATCTCTGGGCCCCGGCTTCCGCGCCAATGCCACGATCCCGCGCGCGATCGGTCTCACCGTACGCAACGGGTTCGGCATCCGTCCTCGTGAGCTCGAACAGGCCACCATCGGGACAGTGGGTCGCTGGCAGCTGTGCATCGGTGAGAACGAGGAGGCCAGCCCCTGGGAGCCCCTGTCTGTGGAGTCCGGCCTGGAACCCGGTGTCAGCGCCGTCTCGGCTACCCTTGTGCGCACCTTCGAGGTCGTCGACAACCGCAGCTTCACGACACACGAGGAGGTTCTGGCCGACTTCGTGAACACCATCCAGCGCTCCGGTGCTCTGATCGGGCGGCACAGCCCGACAGGCCTCATCCTCAATCCGGAGCATGCCCGGCTGTTCGCCGGGGCCGGAATGAGCAAGCAGGATGTGCGCGAGTGGATCGTCGCGCGTGCGGGACGCACGGAAGCGCAGCTCCAGGCCGTCGGCAAGGGGCTGAGCCACCTCCCCGACGGGCCGTTCGCGCCCGATCATCACCACCCGACGTTCGCGGACGCCAAGCCCGCGACGCTGCCGATCGTCGTCGCCGGCTCGCCCAACGCGGCGATGTCGATGGTGTTCCGTGTGCTCGGCCTCTGGTCGGGCCGCTCCTTCCCCGTTCGCTGACCTCCCCGTCACTGCAGAAAGGCAAGATCCCCATGACTGACGCCCCCGCTGAGAAGTGGCCCGTTCCCGTCACCGACCCATTGGCCAGCGCCGCCGAGCCCTGGCTCACCGGCAAGGTCGCCCTCGTCGTGGGCGGAGGTCTCAGCGGCCCGGAGGGCGGCGTCGGATTCGCCATCGCATGGCTGTGCGCGCAGAACGGCGCCTCCGTCGCGATCCTGGATCGTGACCCGGCAGCAGGTGGGCGCACGGTCGATGCGATCCGCGACGCCGGAGGCCAGGCGGAGTACTTCCCGGTCGATGTGACCGATGATGCATCCGTGGAGGAGGCCATCTCGGCCGCATCGGCTCGCTTCGGCACCTTCGATGTGGTCGCCGACACGATCGGGGGCAGCGGAGTGCAGCCGATGTTCGACGCGACGCTGGAGCAGTTCGAGCAGGCCATGAAGCTGAACTTCACAGCGGTCTGGTACGTCCTGCGTCACGCGCAGAACCACATGGAACGCGGCTCGTCGATCGTCACGATCTCGTCGTCGGCAGCGGAGGGCCGCGGGCCCGGGATGCCTTACTCCTTCGGGAAGTCCGCGCTGGAGAAGCTCACCATCGGTGCGGCCGGCAGCCTGGCACCCCGCGGAATCCGAGCCAACTGCGTTCGAGTGGGCATGATCTGGGGTGCGTTCGCCGCGCGGGGCATGAGCGAGGAGCAGCGCGCGATCCGCGCAGACAACGTGATCCTGCGCACTGAGGGCAACAACTGGGACATCGCGCGGGCCGCCTTCTTCTTCCTCACCGATCAGGCGCGCTGGATCACCGGACAGACACTCGCCGTCGACGGTGGCGGATTCCGTATGGCACCGACCGGAGCGGCGGGGTCGAACCTCAAGTAGGCCGCTCGGACGACGAAGCCCTCCGCGCGGTGCGTGCGGAGGGCTTCGTCGTGAACGGCGTGGGGTTCAGACCAGGCCCGCGTTGCGGCGGTTGAAATCGATCGTGCGGGGGTCGAGCGCGGCCGGCTTCTCGGCGAGCGCGCGAGACATGCGGTTCGCGGCTGCGCGCACGTGATCGATGAGGCGGTTCGGATCGTGCTGGTCGACGAGGTACACGACTCCGACCGCGGCCGTCACCACACCCTCGGCGTTCACGATGGGAGCCGCGATGGAGCCGGCACCCATCGTCACGAACTGGTGGCCCACAGCGAATCCCTGGCGGCGCACGATCGTGAGATTCTGCCGCAGGGTCTGCTCGTCGGCGATCGTCCGGGAGGTGTACACCTTCAGCGGGACGCGCAGGTACTCATCGACGACGTCGGACCCGGCATGCGAGAGGAGCACCAGTCCCGTCGCCGTCACGTGCAGTCGCAGGCGTCCGCCGATCTTGTTCTCGCCGGTGTAGTTCGGGTGGGTGCGGAGCGCTTCCAGGTAGACCACATCCGCGCCGTCGCGCGCGGCGAGATGAACGGTCAGTCCGGTGTGTCGATGCAGGTCGACGAGGTGGGGCAGCACCTTCTCGCGGAGCCTGAGGGCTTCCGTAGATGCAGAGGCGAGGTCGAGGATCTTGCGGCCGAGACGATAGCGACCATCGCAGTCGAGTTCGAGCCCGCCCCACTCGAGAACCTCCTTCGCGAGCCGGTGTGTGGTGGTCAGCGACAGGTCCGCGTAGCGGCTGATCTCCGACAGATTGAGCGAACCTCCGCCGCGTGAGAAGGCGCCGAGCAGCGCGAGAACCCGCGCGGCGGCCGTCCGCTTGCCTGTTGTGTCTTCCGAGATGTCGTCCATGACCCTCTTCCACGTTCCTGAGGTCGCCGTCGTCGGCGACTGCGGGCGAGCACAAGCGATCCGCACGTGCTCGCACGGTGTCATCCATGCCTCTGGTGCGTTGCCTGTCGTCCTTCAATATCTGCCGGGCGACATCGTTCTCGCGCTGTTGTTTTCGCCTGACGGAAGCCATTCACTCGCCGCAGGTATCAGGCCAGCCACATGAGGTGTCGGCTCGGGCGACACCGGACCTGTTCAGGCGTTCAGGCTCGCCAGAGCTCCACGGGACGGCTGAGCCTCGCGTCCGAGCCATCGCAACGCATTGCGCCAACTGATGTCCTGCCACTCCTGGTCAGGAAGGTCCATTGATCTGAGAGTCTTCGCGGCCGGCTCCTCCCGCAGCATCGCAGGGAAGTCCGAACCCACGAGCAGACGGTCGGCACCGAGCAGGTCGACCAAGTATCGGATGGTGCGGGCATCGAACACCATCGCGTCGTAGTAGAAGCGTCGCGCGATCTCCAGCGGCGACGGGCCGTCGTCGGGCGCGACAGCACGCTCGAGGTTCTTGGGCTCCTCGTTCCACGATCCGCCCCAGAAGTAGTTCGCGCGCGGGAGCATCATCGCGAGGCCTCCGGCCGCGTGACTGAACGATATCCGCAGGTCGGGGCAGGCGACCGCCGTGCCACCGAGAATCATGGATGCCGCAGCGAACATGCCCTCGATGCCGACGACGTACGTCCCCATCGCCGACAGCGGCAGGCGATCCATGGGCGTCGGCATGGCATGCACGAACACCGAGAGCCCCAGCGCCTCGGCTTCTCGGAAGAACGGGAGGAACTTCTCGTCGCCGATGGAACTGCCGAGGATGTTCGACGCGATCTCCACGCCGGCGAGACCCCGCTCCTTGATCGCGGCGAGTTCGCCGGTCGCGGCATCCGGATCCTGCATCGGAACCATCCCCAGACCGATGATCCGTTCCGGGGAATACGAGCTGAGCTCGGCCGCGAAGTCGTTGACATGGCGGGCCAGAGCGAGTCCGTCTGCGGCGGGCAGGTCGTAGCGCAGCAGGGGCGGCATCGGGCTGACCACCTCGGCGTCCACCCCCGAGGCATCCTGGGCCGCGATGCGGCGCTCCGCTTCGAAGAAGACATCCTTCGCGGCGAAACGCGTCTTGCCGAAGACCAGCAGCCTACTGGTGCTCTCCTCGATCGATTCCATGTGCGGGAAGCACTCCGGTGCATCGGCCGGGTAGTCCTTCGGGAGGAGGTGGGCGTGTGCGTCGATGATCACGTGGGACCCCTTGTCGATCAGGCGAAGCTCGGGTGGACCGAGACATGGATGGCGGACTTGTCTTCGGTGTCACCGGCGAGGGTGTCGATCGCCAGGCCCACCTCGTCCAGCCCGAAGGTGTGCGTGTGCAGCTTCTCGAACGGGAACCGTCCCGACTCCAGCAACTGGATCGCCCGGCGGTTGGCCGACGCATCGACCCCGAACGCGCCCTTGACGGTGAGTGCACGGTTGATGATGAGATCGGTGACCAACGGGATCTCGCGGTGTCCCTTGAGGCCCGCGAGCACGACCCTGCCACCGTGTCGCACGACCTTCATCGCATCCGTGACCGGCCCCGCCGCCATCGGCGTGAGATCCAACGACACATCCGCCATCCGTCCGTTCGTGATCTCCGTCACGGCTTCGACGATGTCCTGACCGCCCTCGCCGACGATGACGGTGTGATCGGCGCCGAGTTCCCGGGCGATCGCCAGCTTGTGCGCATCGCCGGCCAAGCCTGTGATGATGATGTTCGATGCCCCGACGGACTTCGCGGCGATGACCGCGGCGAGGCCGCGCTGCCCGGCGCCCAGCACGACGAGGGTGTCTCCAAGAGAGACTTCGCCGAGGTCGACTGCCCAGCGCACGCCGGCCCCCAGCGGGTTGTACATGGCAGCGACCGCGACCGGCAGCGTCTTGTCGATCTTGTGCAGCACCGAGTTGGGTGAGATGTACATGTGCTCGGCGAACCCGCCCCACAGGCTAGGTTCCACCTCGATGCCGGTCACGCCGTGGCCGTATTTGCGGAACGTGCACGCCTGGTAGCGCCCGGTGAGGCAGTCGTTGCACGCACGACAGGGAACGATGACCTCGAACGCCACACGATCGCCGACCTGAACTCCCCATCGCTCGGCCGCGCGGTCGCCGACGTCTTCGATGATTCCCATCGGCTCATGACCGGGGATGAACGGCGGACGATCCTTGTCACCGATGTGACCTCGGTAGATCTCGACATCGCTTCCGCAGATACCGTTCGCCTCGACGCGGAGCAGTCCATCATCGGGCCCGATCTTGGGACGGGCGAACTCCCGCATCTCGATCTGACGGGGACCTGTCTGTACGGCGGCGCGAACCATCTCTGGCATGGGAATCTCTTCTCTGTGCGGAGACGGACGTCTTCGTCGCTCTGCGGTTCCTCCGCGACTGACTCCACGGTGCCCGCTGCGCGCGGCCGCGGCCATTGACCTTTCGCCTTGCGGAAGGTTTTCGTCGTGGCCTGGGGTCTCAGCCGGTCTTCTGCACAGTGGAAAGAAGGATGTCGACGAAACCGGGAGCTCGATTGACTGACGTTGTCCGACGAACCACTGGAAGAGGTCTTCAGCGTGATCGACAAGTACCGCGAGGACGTGATGGCCGCGCTCGACGCCGTGCCATCCGGCTCCTCGATCGCCGTCGGCGGATTCGGCAGCTCCGGCCGTCCGGACGCTCTGCTCAATGCGCTCTGCGACCTTGGCAAACGCGATCTGCACGTGATCGTGAACAACGTCGGCAATGACTACACCGGAATCGGCCGATTGGTGGTCGAAGGTCGAGTGCGGCGCTTCACCGGATCGTTCCCGATCCTGCAGTCCTTCTACGACGACTACTTCGCCGGAAAGATCGAACTGGAGCTGATCCCGCAAGGCACGCTCGCCGAACGCATGCGTGCGGGCGGGGCGGGAATCGCGGCGTTCTTCACGCCGTCGGCTGTCAACACGATGCTCACGGACGGCGCGTTCCCGCTGTCGTACGATGCCGCCGGCAGTCCGGCCACGTACCTTCCGGCAAAGGAGATCCGCGAGTTCAACGGTCGCCCGCACGTGCTCGAGCACGGGATCACGGCAGACTACGCGCTCGTGAAGGCCCAGCAAGGTGACCGAAAGGGCAACCTGCGCTTCCACCTGTCGGCCCGCAACTTCAACCCTGCCGCCGCGATGAGCGGCCGCACCACGTTCGCCGAGGTGGAACAGCTGGTGGACGTCGACGCGATCGGCCCCGACGACATCCACCTCCCGGGAGTCTTCATCGCGCACGTCGTCAAGACGGCCGAGCCCGTGCCGGCCGGTCCCGAATACACCGATGCCCGAGGAGACGCAGCGTGAGCATGATCGAAGCGGCGGCACCCGCCCTCCTCGGCCGCACGCGAGACGAGATCGCACAGCGCCTTGCCGCGGACCTCTCCGACGGCTACACCGTCAACCTCGGAGTCGGGATTCCGCTGGCCGTGCCGAAGTTCATCCCCGACGACATCGAGGTAGTCCTGCACGCCGAGAACGGCGTGCTCGGCCTCGGCGGACACCCGGGGGAAGGAAACGAGGACCCCGACCTGACCGACGCGGGTAAGCAGCCCGCGTCCCTCATCAGCGGCGGGGCGATCACGGACTCGGCGCTCTCCTTCGCGATCATCCGCGGCGGACACCTCGACGTCACGATCCTCGGCGCGCTGCAGGTGTCTCAGTCCGGCGACCTGGCCAACTGGTACGTGCCGGGACGCAATCCCGCCGTCGGCGGAGCCATGGACCTTGTGGCCGGCACGCGCGAAGTGTGGGTGTGCATGGAGCACGTCGATCGCGACGGGCAGCCCAAGATCGTACCGTCGTGCACATTTCCGCTGACCGGGCACGGCGTCGTCACGCGCGTCTACACCGATCTGGCGATCTTCCACGTCGTGGACCGCACGCTCGTGCTGGTCGAGTGCGCGCCGGGCATCACCCGGCAGGATGTGCGCGCACGCACGACCGCGGCCTACACCGAGGAGCTCGACTCATGACCATCGACCGATTGTCGCTCGAGGAGATCGTCGCCATCGACGTGCACACGCACGTCCACCGCTCCGTGGCGGACGTCTCGGACGAACACGTTGGCAGCGAGGCGATGGGCGAGTACTTCGGCATCGGCACGATGCCCACCTACTCCGTGCCCGAGCTGGCCGCGTATTACCGCGAGCGCCGGATCATGGCCGTGGTGTTCACGGTGGATTCCGTGTCGCAGACCGGCAAGGATCCCGAACCTGCCAACGAAGAGATCGCACGACTGGCATCCCAGCACTCCGACGTGCTGATTCCGTTCGCGAGCATCGATCCGTCGCGTGGCAAGGCCGGCGTGGAGGAGGCGCGGCGCCTGATCACCGAGTGCGGCGTGCGCGGATTCAAGTTCCACCCCAGCACCCAGGGGTTCTTCCCCAACGACCGCATCGCCTACCCGCTCTACGAGGTCATCGAGGAGCACGGCCTGATCGCGCTGTTCCACAGCGGTCAGACCGGGGTTGGAGCCGGGCAGCCGGGTGGCGGCGGCATCCGCCTCAAGTACGCCAACCCGATGCACGTCGACGATGTCGCCGTGGACTTCCCCGGCATGGACATCATCCTCGCGCACCCGTCCTTCCCCTGGCAGGACGAGGCGCTCTCGGTCGCGACCCACAAGCCCCGGGTGTACATCGATCTCTCCGGGTGGTCGCCGAAGTACTTCCCGCCGCAGCTCGTGCAGTACGCGAACACGCTGCTCAAGCACAAGATGCTCTTCGGATCCGACTTCCCCGTGATCACACCCGAACGGTGGATGCGCGACTTCGATCAGCTGCCGATCAAGGACGAGGTGCGCCCGCTGATCCTCAAGGACAATGCCGCACGTCTGTTCGGGCTCACTTGAGCCGGACAGGATCGTGCGGTGCAGAACCCGCGTCGTCGGAAAGTGTTTCGCCGAGTGGAAGCAGACGCCCTCGCGCAGACATCGATGACGCTCAATAGAGGGGTGGCGCAAGCCGCTTCATCCCGAGATCAGAAAGAGCGAGACCGATGGCAACCCTTGAAGAACTCCAGACCATGCTCTCCGTCGACGGCTATTCCCTCGCGGTGGACACGACGGCGGGCAAGACCTCGGCCGTCATCACGGCCGGCGAGGGCGTCTGCGGCGATTGCCTCGTCCCGAAGGTCGTGCTGACCGGAATGCTCGCCCAGGCGCTCAACGTCCCGGCGGAGCAGATCACGCTCGAGTACCCCGAAGAGCACTGAGCAGGACCACGCGCCGCAGCTAGAGCTCGACGCCGATCAGCACCGGTTCGGGCTGCAGGATGAGCCCGAACTCGGACTGCACGCGCCCCTGGATGAAGCGGGCCAGCTCGGACAGCTCGGCCGCCGTGGCGTGACCGCGATTGGTCAGGGCCAGCGCGTGCTTGGACGACAGTGCGGCGCGGGAGCGGGGCAGCTTGAAGCCCTTGCCGAGTCCGGAGTTCTCGATCAGCCACGCGGCGCTGACCTTGACCGCGGTGGGCTGCAGGACAGGGCGCGGGACGACGCCGTCGTAGGACTCCAGCGGGATCACCGTCACCGGGTCGATCTGCGGCGTCATCGGCCAGCGCGGGCACGCGGCCGGCAGTGTGCGGGCGAAGGATTCGGAGACGATCGCGTTCTGGAAGAACGATCCCGCGCTGTAGGTGTCGGGATCGGCGTCATCGAGCACCATCCCCTTCCGTCGTCGGGTGGCCAGGACGTGCTCCCGGATCCAGGCGAGCGAGACGGATGCCTCGGGCTCCAGGCCCAGCGCTCCGCGCAGCTGGGCGCCGCGGACGGGCTGCTCCCCGTGGCCGACCTCGGCCAGCTCCAGCGTGACCGACAGGATGACTGCGGGACGCTGCGGCACCGAGCCGTAGTGGTGCTTGAGCACCGATGTCCGGAACCCCAGGCCCAGGTCGGCGGCGGGCACGATCGAGACCTCGCCGGTCTCCTCGTCCAGCAGCTCGACCTCGACGAGCGTCTCGGAGATCTCCTGACCGTATGCGCCGATGTTCTGCACCGGCGCAGCACCGATCGTGCCGGGAATGCCCGACATCGCCTCGATCCCGGCGAGTCCCTCGGCGACGGCGACCGCCACCACGTCGTCCCACGTGTGTCCGGCCTGCACGCGCCAGCGAACGAACCCCACCCGCGTGGTCGCCAGCCGCTCGATGCCCTGCGTGAGGATCCGCACGACGGTGCCGTCGAACGGTTCGTCGCCGACGAACAGGTTGGAGCCGCCACCGAGCACGAACCACGGATCGCCGTACGACCAGACCTCGCGCAGCACGGCGACGAGCTCGGTCGTCGTGGTCGCGTCGATCATGCGGGCGGGAACACCGCCGGTGCGCAGCGTGGTGAGCTGCGACAGAGCGATGGGGGTGATCTCAGGCATCGGCATCCGTCACTTACGCGAGCCGGATCCGCACCTGCGCTTTGGTGAGCACGGTCTTCTCTTCGAACGTCACGGTCAGATCGATACGGGCGGTGTCCTCTTCGACGGCCCCGACCTTCGCGAGGACGTGCACGTCGGCGCCGTTCTCGGCGTCGACGACGATCGGGCGGGTGAAGCGCACGCCGTATTCGAGGATGCGGCCGGAATCTCCCAGCCAGGGCACGATCGTCTGGACGGCGAGGCCCATCGTGAGCATGCCGTGCGCGAGCACGCCGGGCAGGCCCATCGCCTCGGCGACGTCGTCCCGGTAGTGGATCGGGTTGAAGTCGCCGGCCGCGCCGGCGTACCGGACGAGCGCCTCACGGGTCAGGTGTACATCGCGCTCGGCGACGACGTCTCCGACGGTCAGGGGTGCCGTGCTCATGCGTCTGCCTCTCCGACGACGAGGACGGATGTCGTGGTGACGACGTGCGCGCCATCGGCATCCGTCACTTCGGCCTCGCTGGTGACCATCGCGTTGCCGCCGAGAGCGCGGATGCTCGTGATGTGCAGCGTCGCGGTGAGCAGGTCGCCGGCGACGATCGGTCGCGAGTAGCGGAACTTCTGCTCACCATGCAGCACGCGCGAGAGGACGATCCCGGTGTCGGGCTCGGACAGCAGCTGCTGCAGCGTGAACTCCTGCACGACGATGGCGAACGTGGGCGGCGCGACGACGTCCGCGTACCCCAGAGCCCGTGCGGCCTCCGGGTCGAAGTACTGCGCGTCGTCCGCGAAGACGCCGCGCGCGAACTCGCGCACCTTCTCACGACCGACGAGATACGGCGACGTCGGCGGGAATTCGCGTCCGACGAGCTCGGGGTTCACTGGCACCCCTTCATCCTACCGAGCGGTGCCCGCCTCCCTTTCGGCAGAGCGGATGCCGCGCCTCAGCCTCGCCGGGACTTGAGGGCCTTGAACGCCATCTGCGTCGCGATGAACACCAGGAACGCGGCGAACAGCATGTTGGCCGCGAACGGATTCAACAGGGTCGCCAGCCAGGCGCCGAGGGCAGTCGTCGTACAGGCCGCTCCGCCGATCAATGCCGCCGCCAGCAGGTCGACGTTGCCGCGGCGGAGGTTGCCGATCGTGCCCGAGATCGCCGTGGGGATCATCATGAGCAGCGAGGTGCCCTTGGCGACGAGGTCGCTCGCCCCGAACAGCAGGATGAGCGTCGGCACGATGATGATGCCGCCGCCGACGCCGATCAGCCCTGCTGCGACACCGGTGAGAAGACCGACCAGTGCGAGGGCCAGACCGCTCCCCCACGTCAGTTCGAGCACGGCGTCGCGCGAGGGGATCACCAGGAAGAGCGAGACGATGACGACGCACAGGAACCCGATGAACACCCACCGGAGCACGAACTGCGACACGCGCGCCAGCAGCCATGTGCCGATCTGTGCACCGATCACCGCCGCCGCCGCCAGGATGATCGCCGGGATCCACGCGACCGAGCCGTGCACGGCGTAGGAGATCACGCCGACGGTCGCGGTCGGGACGATGGCCGCGAGGGACGTGCCGGCGGCCAGCCGCTGGTCGAATCCGAGGATAAGGACGAGAAGGGGGACGATGACCGTGCCGCCGCCGACTCCGAAGAGTCCCGACAGCAGCCCGGCGAGCAATCCGACGCCCAGGCAGGTGAGGATGAAGCGCGTGGTCCGAGGTGTCCGCGCGCGCGCCGCTGACGTCACGAGGTCAGTTGGACGCGGCGTCGTCGATCGCCCAGCCGCCGTCCGAGGGCACGAGGAAGTACGTGTAGTACTCCTCGTACGGCATCGGCGTCTCGACGGTGTTGCCGTCGTCGTCGAGGAGGCTCGTGTAGGTCTCGGTGGTTTCGACGGTGATCGTGCCGTCTGCGCTGGCCACGTCCGTGACCGCGATCTGGTAGTCATCCGTCGAATCGACGAAGTCCTGCGACGCGAGCGCGAACGTGTCGCAGTCCGGCACCTGGATCTGCACACGGAAGCTCTCCGTGGTGGCGGCCGTGAACTTGTCGCAGTCGCCCGTGTTCCACGCCTCGTCGTAGAGGTTCACCGCCGCGACGGCCGCCTTCTCATCGGCGTTGGCGCCGCCGCCGGAGACCGCGACGAGGAACAGCGGGATGAGGATCGCGGCGAGGATGCCGAGACCCACCACGACGACGCCGAGCACGACCCACAGGATCCACAGCTTCGACTTCTTCGGCTCAGTGGACTCGGAGAACACACCGCCGGAGGGCACGGTCCCGGCAGGGAAGCCCGGGTAGGTGCCGGTGAAGTGGGCGGGGATCGCGGTCGATTCGCTCGGCCCACCCGCCGGCGCGGCGTTCGGCGCGGCCGGTTCGGCGACGGGCGGGGCGGCCGGCACCACGGGCTCCGACGCCGCAACGGGTGCGGCATCCGGAGTGTGCACGTTGTCGGTCCACTGCGCGCCATCCCACCAGCGCAGCGCGCCGTGTCCGTCGTCGTACCAGCCCGGGGGTGTCGTGGTCATGACCGTCTCGCTTCGCCTCGTCGATGCCGCGCGTACGCGGCGAGATCAAGCCTATCCCTCGGTCGAGCGTCGTCCCGGGTCTTCGCTCACGGTTCGCCCCCGAGGATCAGTCGGCGGATGCCTTGGCCAGGGCAGCTTCCAGCGCCACCCAGGGCAGCATGGCGCACTTGACGCGCATGATGTAGCGCGAGACGCCTTGGAAGACCTCTGCGTCGCCGAGCAGCTCGGGCGCCTCGCCGGCACCTCGCGAACGCATCATGGTGCGGAAGGCATCGATGCTCTCGCGCACGGTTTCGTCGGTGGCGCCCTCGAGCAATTCCGACATCACCGACGCGGATGCGGTGGAGATGCTGCATCCGCGACCGCTCCAGCGCAGATCGACCGCTCCGTCCGCACCGATCTCGACGCCGACGGTGATCTCGTCGCCGCACGTGGGGCTCACCTCGGTGTGGGTGTGCGCGTAGGGCGCGATATCGCCTTGGCCGAGCTTGCGGCGCGAGTGGTCCAGGATCACCTCTTGGTAGAGGCCCTCCAGCTCGGAGCTCATCGGTCCGCCCCGAAGAACGAGCGCACCTCGGCGAGCGCGGCGCCGAACGCGGCGACGTCGTCGGGCGTGGAGTACAGGTAGGCACTCGCGCGCGTCGTCGCGGTCAGCCCCAGCCGGCGGTGCAGCGGCTGTGCGCAGTGATGGCCGACGCGCACCGAGATGCCGCGGGCGTCGAGGAACTGGCCGACGTCGTGCGCGTGCACCCCATCCACGTCGACGCTGACGATCGCGGCGCGCTCGGCGCCGGGCGGCGGGCCGACGAGGCGGACACCGGGGACGGCGGCGACGGCCTCGGTGAGGAGTCCGGCCAGCTCGGTCTCGTGGGCGTGCACGCGTGCCATGCCCCAGCCGGCGAGATAGTCGACGGCGGCGCCGAGCGCCACAGCCTGGGAGACCGGCTGCGTGCCGGCCTCGAAGCGCTGCGGTGCAGGCAGGAACTCGGCCGAGGTCATCGTCACGGTGGTGATCGTGCTTCCCCCGGTGCGTGCCGGCGGCAGCGCGTTGAGGAGCTCGGCGCGTCCATACAGACCGCCGATCCCGGTGGGGCCGAGCATCTTGTGCCCGGAGAACGCGGCGAAGTCGACGCCGAGCCCGGTGAAGTCGACGGGCAGGTGCGGCACGGACTGGCAGGCGTCGAGCACCGTCAGCGCGCCGATGGAGCGCGCGTGCTCCACCACATCGACGACCGGCGCGATCATCCCGGTCACATTCGAGATGTGGCCGAAGGCGATCAGCCGGGTGCGCGTGGTCGTCGCGGCCCGCAGGGCGTCGAGGTCCCACGTACCGTCGTCGCGGACCTCGACCCAGCGCAGCGTCGCCCCGGTGCGCGCGGCCGCGCGCTGCCAGGGGATCAAGTTGGCGTGGTGCTCCGCCTCGGTGACGAGGATCTCGTCGCCGGGACGCAGCGCGAGCGTGTCGTCTCCGAGCCCTGCCGAGGCATCCGAGATCCCCAGTGCCACCACGTTGATCGCATCCGTCGCGTTCTCGGTCCAGACGAGTTCGTCCGAGCCGGCGCCGACGAACCGGGCGACACTCTCGCGGGCCTGCTCGAAGGCCTCGGTCGCGATGCCCACCGCCTCGCTCGCTCCGCGGTGCACGGCGGAGTAGTCACGCTCGACGAAGGTGCGCTCCGCGTCGAGGACGGATGCCGGGCGCTGCGCCGTCGCCGCCGAATCGAGGTAGACGCGATCGGGGTGGTGCGTGAAGTACGCGAAGTCGAGCCGAGAGTCGACGAGGTCCTGATCTCTCGGGGCTGAGGTGTGCATCCGTGTCCGTTCTGAAGCGCGGGAAGGCCGCCCTTCTAGTCTGCCCTTGTTCCGGACAGGGTGGCGCTGCGTGCGCGGTGGATCAGCTCTTCGGCCGCCGTTTGCGGGGCTTGTCCTCACCGGACTTCGGGGCGTCCACCGTGGCATCCACACGCGGATGCCCGCCGTGGGACGACCACACGCCCTCGCGACCTTCGGCGCCGTGCTGAGCGGCCCGCACTGCGCGCTCGTCGGCCCAGCCGTTGAGGCGATGGCCGGAGTGTCCGCGGACGTGCTCGAGGATGACGTCCGGCTGACCCGCCGCTCGACGTGCGTCGCGGGCGGCGATCAGCTCCTTCAGGATGTCGATGTTCTTCGTCGGCGCCCCGGTCGACGTCTTCCACCCGCGTCGCGCGTGACCGTCCATCCACGACCGGTAGGTGTCGATGGCGTACATCGAGTCGGCCTGCACGGTGAGCTGCTTCACGTGCATGTGATCGCGGATGGCGTGCAGCAGTCCGAGCAGTTCACCGATGTTGTTGGTGCCCTGAGCGAGGGAGCCGGCGGCCCAGTGCCCATCCTCACCCACCCACGCCCAACCGGCAGGTCCGGGGTTGCGCTGGCAGGCGCCGTCGGTCGCAAGTGTGTAGGCATCCATGGACTCTCCATTCTCCACGACGATCGCGGCGACGCCGGCGGCGGTTGGCCGACACCGCGGTTTCTCACGGCCCGCAGCCTGGCGTGAGGTCATCCGGAGTTCGTAGGCTGGCGACACACGCACAGGAGGTTCCATCGTGGGCACACGCATCGTTGTCGGGGTCGTCGATTCACTTGCCGGCCGGAGGGCGGTGACCTGGGCCGCCGAACGGGCCGCCGCACGCGGCGCTTCGCTGCTGCTGATGGCCGTCGTGGGCGGTGCGGTCGGAGCCGTCGGCGAGGGGACCGTGGCCGATAGCGCCGTCACCGCAGCTGGAGAGCTCCTGGAGACCCACGCGTCCGCGCTGCGACAGTCGGGTCTCGACGTCGAGGTCGTCGTCCGTCGGGGCGATCCGGTCAGGCAATTGATCTCGGCCACCGCCGACCAGTCGCTGCTGGTGATCGGCAGCGACTACCGCGGTCGGGGCGACGGCCCGGCCCGCGGAGTGCACGGTGTCCGCATCGTCGCCGGAGCATCGTGCCCCGTCGTCGTGGTACCTGATGTCGACACCGCGGATCGACGCGGAGTCGTCGTGGGCGTGGACGGTTCACCGGTCTCCGAGGCGGCGATCGCCTTCGCGGCCGCAGAAGCCGACCGTCTGGGCGAGCCGCTGATCGCGGTCGCGGTGTGGACCCCGCTGGCAGCCCCGCGCAACCCCGGGGTCTTCCCGGAGGACTACCTGACGAACATGCAGGCCCTCACCGAGGAGAACCTGGCGCTGTCGCTCGCAGGCCTGCGTCAAGACTTCCCCGACCTCGAGATCCGGTCCCGCGCCGCGCGCGGCTATCCCTCGCAGGTCATCAACGAGCTCGCGGCATCCGCTCGCCTCTGCGTCGTCGGATCACACGGCCGCGGGCCGATCACGCGCTTCCTGCTCGGCTCGATCAGCCACGAGGTCGTCCTCGGCCTGGCCACGGTCACCGCGATCGTACGGTAGCCGCGGCGGCGGTGGTCTGTCATGCGCGGGTAACGCAAAAGCCGGGGCCCCGTGGGACCCCGGCTTTTGCGTTGCTCTCAGCGTGTGGCGTTGATCGTTGCCACGACGTCCTGGAGCTGGGTGATCTGCTCAGCGAGCTCGTCCTTGGTCGTGGTCGCGGTCGCGTCGGCACCGATCTGGACCAGGGCAGCGTCAACCTCGGGCGTGATCTCCTGAGCACCCAGCGTGCGCAGCTTGCCGGCCGTGTTGACGACCTCGTACTTGGCGCTCTGCGTGTCGGGGGTGATCGTGACGGCGAAGGCGAGGGCCTCGTCGAACGTGGTGACGCGCGACGACGATGTGATCTCGTCGCTCGCGGTGGTGGCGGAAGCCGACGGGGCGTTGCTCTCAGTAGCTGCCGGAGATGCCGAGCAGCCGGCCAGAAGACCCGCGGCGAGAATGAGGGGGACAAATCTTGTGAATCTCATATCTCTAGCCTAAACGGCCCCGAGGGGCTATGATTCCCTGCCCGACGCGCCATCGGGGTCGAATCTGTGCTAACTGGCCGTCGACCTCACACTCCCCTGTTCGAATCACCTCAGGGGGATGACGGCGGGGCACCAGCATCACTGACAGGATCGCAATCATCTGACTCAGAAGGAGATGATTGTGACGATTGAGGGATCCAAGGGACCAGGGCTGTCCGCGGAACAGCTGGCCGAGCAAATGCGTCATGTGTCGACACCCGATGTCCTCTCGACTCCATTCGGCGAGTTCGAGTTCTTCGACGGCGTCCCCAAGCCCGACTCCGTCCAGGCGATCTTCGACGGGCTCGACCTCGTGCGCGGCATCGACGCATTCCTGACGACCGTGCCCGGCGCATCGCTGGTCGCGATGCGCAAGGGCCTGCGCACGGCCGGCGTCGACTCCCCCGACAAGATCGCCTACACCGATCCGAGATGCAACTCCGGCGCGATCTGGCTCACCCCGAACACCGAGACCACCTACGGAATCGGGTTCCTCGACCTGAAGGCGTGGGGGCCGACGGTCATCGAGGTGCCGTCGCAGTCGCTGTGCGTCGTGGACGATTTCTGGTTCCGATATGTCACCGACATGGGCATCCCGGGCCCCGACCAGGGCGCCGGTGGCAAGTATCTCTTCCTCCCGCCGGGGTATGACGGCGAGCGGCCCGACGGCTATTACACCTATGAGAGCCCGACGTTCACGAACTTCGTCGTGATCCGTGCCCTGGGCGGAGTGCCGGCCATCAAGCAGTCGCGCATCTATCGTTTGAGCGACGCCGACGCGGCGCCCGAGAACACCTTCGTTAACATCGCCGATCAGGTGTTCAACACCGTCCATTCCAACGATTTCTCCTTCTTCGAGGAGATCGCCGAGCTCGTCGCCGAGGAGCCGGCCACTGCGCTCGATCCGGAGCGGGCGGGGACGTTGCGCGCACTCGGCATCGTGCACGGGAAGCCGTTCGCACCCGACGAACGACTGCGGGGCATCCTCGACAACGCTGCCCGCACCGGCGCCGCGATGTCGCGCGCCATCCTGTACACGCCGCGCGATCCCGAGACCTTCCGGTGGGACGGCTCGTCGTGGAAGAACCCGTTCGTCGGTGGCAGCTACGAGTTCTTGAGCAACGGCGCCCGCAATCTCGACGCGCGCACGCTCTTCCACTACGCGGCGACCGTGATCACTCCGGCGATGGCGCACGCGCAGGTGGGAGCCGGCTCGGCGTACCTCTACACTGCGGAGGATGCCGACGGCGCGCTGTTCGACGGGGGCGAGACCTACTCCCTGCGGATCCCCGCAGATCCGCCGGCGAAGAACTTCTGGTCGATCGACGCCTACGACACGCAGACCCGTTCGCTCCTGCAGTCGACGGCCTACCCGGCCCTGTCGAGCCTCGACGCCGACCTCAAGATCGAGGATGACGGCACCCACGTGATCTGGTTCGGTCCGACCGCACCGGAGGGCAAGGAGTCCAACTGGATCCCGACCCTCCCCGGCAAGTCCTGGTGGCCCGTGCTGCGCCTGTACGGCCCGCTGGAGCCGTGGTTCGACATGACCTGGCAGCTCCCCGAGATCGTGCACGAGAAGCCTTAGCACCTACGCCACGCGCCGAGACTGCAACGGGGCGTCGAGACTGCGGGTATTACCCGTGGTCTGGACGCCCCGTTGAGGTCTGGTGGTCGAGGGTCGGCCAAACCGCGTTGCCGAGCCTCCGCAGCACCGCGAGGAGGAATGCGTGTGTCTCCGCATCGGCAGCGGCCACCATGCCGTGTGCGCCGGTGTGCAGTTCCTCGCCGGCAAGGTTGGTGACGACAGCACCCGCGGCACGGCACAACGCGATGCCCGCAGCCCAGTGCACGCTGTGGCGAAGATCACCGCCCGTCACGTAGCCCGCGTGTTGACCGGTGGCGACCCACGCGAGCGCCAGGGTGGTCGACACGCAGCGGGGGCTGAACCGGGAGCGAAAAGACTCATCCGACAACAAGCGGGTTCCGGCCGAATTCGGGTAGCTGCACTCCAGATTCACCGTGACGAGACGTGACGACGACGTCGGCGTGAGCAGCCCGTCAGCACCGTCGACGCGTCGCCACACTGTGATCCCGTCCGTCGCGAACGCGTGCCCGGCAATCGGATCCACGACGGCCGCAGCCACTGTGTTGCCGTCCACTTCCAGTGCGACGTTCACAGCGAACAACGGCAGCCCTGCCGCGAAGTTCAGAGTGCCGCAGATGGGGTCCACCAGCCAGCGTCTGGCCGAGTCACCACTGGCGCCGAGTTCCTCACCGACGATCGCATCGCCGGGCCGAAGCTGCGAAAGCACGGCGCGGACTGCGCGCTCGGTGTCGACGTCGGCTTCCGTCGTGAAGTCCACTCCAACCTCAGCGACCCGGCGGGAGCCGGTGCGGTATCGCGATCGTGCGACTGCCGCGCCAGCCAGACCCGCGCGCATCGCGACCTCTGCATCGGACACCGAATCCATCACAACCACAGTAAATCAGTCGCGCTGCCGCCCACCCGCGCGTGCGGCTCAACCGACCGTTCTCCCGACCAACGAGAAAAGACGCCCCGAGGGGCGTCTTTCATCTGTAGCAGGAGCGGGGCTTGAACCCGCGACCTCACGATTATGAGTCGTGCGCTCTCACCAACTGAGCTACCCTGCCGCACGGCATCCGAACCGAAATACTGATGCTGCGAGCCCCGAGTCAGGATTGAACTGACGACCCCTTCCTTACCATGGAAGTGCTCTACCACTGAGCTATCGGGGCGTACCTGGATGCATCCAGGCAACTAGAAGAGAATACCAGAGCTTCGGCGTCTCACTGAATCGTGGGTCAACATGTCGTGTGTGCGCGCAGCCACGGCAGGGGGTCGATCGCCGTCGTTCCGCCGCTGAGGATCTCGAAGTGCGTGTGTGCACCGAACGAGCGGCCGGTGTTGCCGGTCTGCCCGAGGAACTGCCCGACCGACACCGTCTCGCCGACCTGCACCTGGCGTGAGCCGTACTGCATATGCGCGTAGCGGCTCGAGACGAGCTCGCCGTCGATGACGTGGTCGATGACCACCGTCACGCCGTAAGCACCGCCGCTGTCGGTGGAGATGCGCACGACGCCGTCGGCGATCGCTTGAATGTGCGCGCCTTCGCCGGGGGTGAAGTCGATGCCCTCGTGCAGAGTTCCGGAACGGTATCCGAATCCGTAGCTCATCGTCACACCGACCGCGAACGGCCATTGGATGGCGCAGTTCGGGTTGTTCGTGAAGACCGAGTTCGAATAGTTGCTGATGCCGGCGACTCCGGCGAGATCGACCAGAGTGTCGGTCTCGTAGTTCTCGGCACGCTGCAGGGCAGCGTTCTGGATCTGCGAGGGGGCGACGTAGGCCTGGATCTCCGGCTTCGCGTCCGGATCGACATCTCCCCCGGCGACCGCGACGAGCGACATCGTCACCGGAGCGTTGCCACCGGCCGCGGCGACAGCCTCGGCGGGCGTGGTCATCCCGACCGCGAGGAGTCCGACGATGCCCATGACGCCGACGGAGAACGACGCTGTCGCCATCCGCTTGAACGCGGAGCGACGCGTGGCCTTGCCGCGCGGAGCGACGTGCACCGTGTCCGTCTCGACGACTTCTGCGGACGCGCCATCCGCCTCCGGCACATCCGCATCGATCAGGGTGATGGGGGTTTCGCCGGTGAAGGCGAAGGCGCGCGCGGCGGCTTCGAACTCATCGACGGATGCCTCGGGCTCGGCGTGCGACGCATCGGCCACAGGAGTCTCGGGCTCGACCTCGACGACGTCCGGAACGAGCTCGGCTTCCACCGTCGGCTCGAGTTCGACTTCCGCCTCGGGCTCGACCTCGACGAGCACCTCGGACGCGACCGCGACGAGCGACTCAGCGTCCGTTTCAGCCTCGGCCTCTGCCTCGGGTGCCAGCAGTTCGAAGGGCTCGACCGGCGTCAGCACGGTTTCGAGCGGCGCCACCGGGACAGGCGCGGTGCGCACCCGACGGCCCGACGCAGGAGCGGCCAGAGCAGGTGTGGAGTCGACCGGCACGGCAGCCGGCTCGACCGGAGCCTCGGTCGCGAGGACGGCGACGTCGAGCTCCTCGACGACGGGCTCCTCGGGAGCCGCGATCGGGCTCGATGCGCGACGCGCACGACGTGACGGAACGGGTGCGGGAGCCTCAGCGACGGCCGATACCTGGGCCGGTGCGGCGGGCAACTCGAGCGGTGTCGACACCGTGGCTGCCGCATCCGTCACTGCGGCCTCGGCGGCAGAACGGCCCCAGACGACTGCCGGACGGGCAGGCACGGCATCGGCTGAGCGACGGCGCACCTCCGAGCGGGAGGTACTCGACGACTCGTCCGACGCCTGGGGCGCGGAGAGGGGACGACTGGAACGGCGCGTGGGCGCTGGATCAGCCATCGAGGCATCGAAAGACAAACGCAGGGGAGCTCTCAGGTCGTGTCGCTCGGGGGGCAACGGGTCGGACTCGGGTTCGGGATCACCCCTGCCATGACGGCAATGAAGGTAACGATCGGGTAAACACTACCTCGGTCATCCTGGGAATGCCATGAAGAATGTGCCCGCGTTTCTCTATTTGTTCGGACGCCACCCATTCACACGCCGGTTGCGGCGGCAGTGAGTGCGTCGAACAGTGCGGGACCGCACGCGATCGTCATCTCGCGGCCGGGGCGTCCCCCGGGGGCACCGCCCACGACTCCCCCGGCTTCGGTCACCAGCAGCGCACCGGCGGCGTGGTCCCAGGGCTGCAGTCCGCGTTCGAAGTAGCCGTCCAGTCGTCCGGCCGCGACGTACGCAAGATCGAGGGATGCCGCGCCGATGCGTCGCAGGTCGCGTGCGAGCGGCATCACCCGCGCGACCCGCGCGAGGTCTCCCGCGTGCGTCGCCGGGTCGTAGCCGAAGCCCGTCGCGAGCAGCGCTCCGGCCACCGACGGCTCGGCGTTCACGGCCAGACGTTGTCCGCCGAGCCAGGCTCCGGCATCCCGTGCCGCCTGGAACAGCTCGCCCACCGCGGGGTTGAACACGGCGGCGGCCTGCGCCGTCCACTGCTGCGGATCTGGTTCACCGGTGACCGCCGCGATGCTCACCGCGTAGGCAGGGATGCCGTACGCGTAGTTGACGGTGCCGTCGATGGGATCGACCACCCAGGTGATCTCACTCGTACCGCGCTCGGCACCGGACTCCTCGCCGAGGAAGCCGTCAGCCGGTCGTTCGGCGACGAGCCGGGCGCGGATGAAGTCCTCCACCTCGCGGTCCGCCTCTGTGACGATGTCGGCGAGCGCGGACTTGGTCGCGGCGATGGCGACGCCCTCAGTGCGGCGTCGGCGCGCGAGCTCTCCCGCCTCACGGGCGATCTCGATGGCGAGGTCGAGCAGATCAGTGGGAGAGGTCATGCCTCCACGCTACTTCGGTCGTACGGTCACCGTCTGCGCGCCGTCTCCGGCGTCCACCGTGAAGCGCAGGATGCGGGACTCGTCGTCCCACGACACGACCGTGCCGCCCTCGACGGTCCCGCCGTCGGGGAATGCGCCGGACGGCAGGTACACCTCGGTCGGGGCCGAGGCATCCGCAGCCGGAGTCACCGAGATCTCCAGCGAGTCCGGGTCGGACTTCCAGTCGTGCAGCTGCCCGGAGACCGCCCGAGGGTAGGGCCGGTCCAGCACGGAGATGAGGTTCCGCGGTGTGCCGTCCGTCTCGTACGGACCCCAGGATCCCGGATCGCGCGACCAGTACGCGATGCCGATGCCCGAGGCATCCGAGGTCGAATACACCAGATCGACATAGTCGAGCGCGCCCGGCAGCGTCGTGTCCAGGCCGAACTCACCGAGGATGATCGGCACGCCGCCGAGCGCCTCGGCCGTGCGCAGGGTGTTCGAGCGCCAGGCTGCGACGGTCCCCTCGACGAGGTCGCGCGACATACCGCTGAACCCGTCGCCGAGGTCCATCGGCAGCGGGTAGAGGTGCGGGCAGAACGCGATGCGGGGATCGCCGTCGCGCGGGTCGGCGACCTTGCCGAGCCCGCTGGGCAGGCCCCAGTTGAAGCCGAGCGCCTGCGGCTCGAGGCAGGCCCACGTCGAGTCATCCACCTCGCGGATCGCATCCACGGTCTTCTGGTACATCGCGGTGAGCGGTCCGGCCTCGAACGCCGGGCCCTGCAGTGAGCCGCCGTACGGCTCGTTCATGAGGTCGTAGGCCACCACGGCGTCGTTGTCGGCGAACCGTTCGGCGACGGCCCGCCACGCTGCGGCGTAGTGGTCTGTGAGCTCGGGGTGCGCGCCGGTGGTGTTCCAGAAGTTGTCGAACGCGCGGATGACGCCGGGCTCGAGGTAATACAGCTCCCACATGTCGTGGTGATTGACCGGGAAGCCGTCGAGGTAGGTCGCCCAGACCGGCGCTCCGTTGCCGTTCGTACCCTCGGGCGT
The DNA here is from genome assembly GCF_001427525.1 of Microbacterium sp. Root61. Lineage (NCBI taxonomy): Bacteria > Bacillati > Actinomycetota > Actinomycetes > Micrococcales > Microbacteriaceae > Microbacterium > Microbacterium sp. Root61. The sequence continues at coordinate 1,594,246 of NZ_LMGU01000001.1, forward strand.
GATGCCCGGACCCCACAAGTCCTGGTGCATGTCGAGCATCACGTGATAGCCGCGCTCCTCGTACCAGCCGACGCGCTCCTCGACCCGATCGAGGTACTCCTGGTCGTAGACGCCGGGGCTCGGCTCGACCTGGCTCCACGCGATGAGGAACCGCACGAAGTTCGTGCCCATATCGGCCTGCTCCTGCACCAGCTGGTCCTCGGTGAAGTCCGGCATGCCGCCCGGGGCATTCTTCGCGCTGCTGGCGGTCGAGAACCCGTGCTGCACGAGCGCCCGGTCCTGGTCGTCCGTGATGAAGGAGGCGGCGGATGCGGGACCCGGCGTACGGGTCGCGGCAGCACCGGCGCCCACGAGCAGCAGCACCCCCAGCCCTGCGGCGACAGCGGTGCGTGCGGCAAACATCCGGTCCTCCTTGACGCGTGTGAGGGGAGGCTATCATCAGCCCATGCCTTCTCGGATATCTGATCGCGGGCGCCTCGGTCGCGTGGGTTGGGCGATCGTGGTGTCGCTCCTGGTGCTGGCGATCCTCGCCGGTTTCTGGCCGATCATCGGCGTCCTCATCGCCTGGGTACCGCTGCTCGCCGTGCCGGCCGCCGCAGGACTGCCGAACCTGATCCCCGCGCTGCGGATCCTGCCGCTCGGCGAGACGACCTGGGTGTTCTGGGCCGCGGACGCCGCCGGCGTGATCGTCATGCTGCTCACGGCGTGGGCGATGCTCATGGCACCGAAGCGGCAAGCGGCTCCGAGCCCGGCTCGCGCGTTCGGCCGCGGGGTCTGGGTGACGACGGTCGCGATCGTCGCAGGCAACATCGTGCGCGCGATCTTCACGAGCTTCGTCGTGCATGCCGACCTCGGCACGTACCTCGGTCACCTCGTCGCGAACGTCGTGGTCTCCGCGCTGCTCGGTGCCATCCTCGGGCTCGTGGTCGGTGCGGTCGCGGCACTCGTCGCGATCGGCGGCAGAGGGCGTGCGGATGCCTCGTCGGAGACCTCTGCGGAGACGGCTCCGGTCGGTGCCGACGCGCAGGAGCCTGCCGCTGACGCACCCACCACCGTCGCCGAAGCGCCCTCCACCATTGCCGAAGCGCCCGCCCAGGGCGCATAGTCGGAGCATGACCGCCACACACGATGTCGTGATCGTGGGCGGTGGGCACAACGCCCTCGTCGCCGCGGCGTATCTCGCCCGCGCAGGCAAGAAGGTCGTCGTGTTCGAGCGCCTGCCGCACGTAGGCGGGGCCGCTGTGTCGGAACGCCCGTGGGCGGGAGTGGATGCCGCCCTCTCGCGCTACTCCTATCTGGTCAGCCTGCTCCCCCGGCAGATCATCGACGACCTCGGGCTGCGCATCGATCTGCGCCGCCGCCGGTACTCCTCCTATACGCCGAGCCCGGAGGATCCTTCTCGCGGCATCCTGATCGATACCGCGGATGCCGCAGCCACCGCACGCTCGTTCGCCCAGGCGACGGGTGACCGACACGAGGCTGCGCGGTTCGCTGCGTTCGGCCACCGTATCGCCCCGCTCGGTCGCACCATGTTCCCCACGATGACGCAGCCGCTGCGGTCTCGCTCGGCCGTGCGTGCGCGGCTCGGCGATGACGCCCTGTGGGACGCGGTCGTCGATGAGCCCCTCGGCGCGTTGCTGCGCTCGTCGGTGGGCACCGACCTGGCACGCGGCATCCTGCTGACCGATGCGCTGATCGGCACGTTCGCGACCGCCGACGGGGCCGACCTCCGGCAGAACCGCTGCTTCCTGTACCACGTGATCGGCGGCGGCACCGGGGACTGGGATGTCCCCGTCGGCGGCATGGGCCGCGTCACCGCGGAGCTCGAACGGGCCGCGCGCGCAGCAGGCGCCGAGCTTCGCACCGACTCCCCCGTGGTCGCCGTGTCGCCCGACGGCGAGGTCGAGGCAGGTGGAGACCACCCGACTAGGGTGTGCGGCACGCTGGTGTTGAGCGGGGTCGGTCCCGCGGTGCTGGCCGGGTTGATGGCGGCAGCCGGTGCCGCGACCCCAGCGCCGGAAGGTGCCCAGGTGAAGATCAACATGCTGCTGCGTCGCCTCCCGCGACTTCGCGACTCGTCGGTCACGCCCGAAGCCGCGTTCGCCGGCACGTTCCACATCAACGAGACCATGACCCTGCTCGACGACGCGTTCGCGCAGGCCGCGGGCGGCAGCATCCCCGATCCGCTCCCCGCGGAGATCTACTGCCATTCGCTGACCGATCCGTCCATCCTCGGACCGGAACTGCGCGCAAGCGGGGCACAGACGCTGACGCTGTTCGGCCTACAGGTTCCGCACCGGCTGGTGGCGGGCAAGGATGCCACGGCCACGCGCGCGGCGCTGTGGACGGCCGCGCAGACCTCGCTGGACTCGGTCCTGGCCGAACCGATCGCGGACTGCCTGTACGAGGCGCCGAACGGCGAGCCGTGCCTCGAGGTGCGCACGACCTCCGACCTCGAAGAATCGCTCGGGATGACCGGCGGCGACATCTTCCACGGCGCGCTGTCCTGGCCGTGGGTGGAGGATGACCAGCCGCTGGATACGCCCGCGCAGCGCTGGGGCGTGGAGACCTCGCACGAGCGGATCCTGCTGTGCGGATCGGGCGCGCGTCGCGGCGGCGCAGTGAGCGGTCTCGGTGGTCACAGCGCCGCGATGGCGGCGCTGGAGCTGTTGGCCCGCTGACACGCGTGCACCGATGACGAGAGGGGCCGCATCCGCGACCCCTCTCGGTGACTGTCTCGCCTACTGCTGCGGCGGCAGCGGAGGCGGCGGCGGGTATCCCTCGTAGCCTGCCGGTGCCGGCGGCTGAGCCGGGGCGGGCCACTGCTGCTGCTCGGGCGCCGACCACTGCTGCGGCGCCTGCTCCGGGGCGGGCCATTGCTGCGGCGCGGCCTGTGCTTCCGCGGGCGTCTGCCACTCGACGGGAGGCTGCTCGCCGACGGGGTGGAGGGCGCCCGGCATCAGAGCCTGAGAGGTCTGCGACGGATAGCCCGTGTAATACGCATTCCAGTCCGGCGTGCCGTCCGCCAGCACCGGCAGCGGGGTGACGCCGTCGACGTAGGTCGGCCACGCGACGGGCGCGTACACCGGAGCCTGCAGGTGGGCGGGACGCGGCTTCTTCGGTGCGAACAGCACGTTGATGAGCGGGATGAGCGCCGTGCCGACCGCAGCCAGGATCGTGATCGCGACCACGAGACGCCAGTACCACTCGCCGAAATCGAGGAACTCGTTGAGCATCAGGGCGAACACGAGCATGAACGCGAGGATGGTCACCAGGGCGACGGTCACGCCGGCCACGATCCGGGTGAACACCGTCACGTAGCGCAGGTACGCCTTGGCGTAGAGGCGCACGTGCAGCACGCCGAGCTGGAGGATCAGCACGATCAGCAGGAACGAGAAGAACCGGCCGAATCCATAGCCGTACCCGTTGAGCGGCATCCAGATCATGAACGCGCCCACGATGAGGATCACGACCCACACGATCATGCTCGTCAGAGCGAACCACGCGGGCCGACGGGGTGCGAGGTGCGCGTCGAGGATCGCCACACCGGCGAAGGCCGCCAGCAGCAGGATCGTCAGGAATGCGCGCCCGATGAAATCGTTGGCTGGACCGACGAGCACCCAGACGACGCACACGATCGCGGCGGCGATGAGAGCGCCGATCGCGACCCAGATGGCGAGGCGGAGCAGCTTCGAGTTCGAGGCATCGGTCATCGGCGGGCTCTCAAGATGGTCGGGCACAGTCATCGCGGTCCTCTCTCGACGCGGGGCGTTGCCCGCTGCCCCATCCTGACACGTAGCCCTCGACGGGGCGAGGAAGTGCGCCGGACTGTGGAGGATGCCGCCGCGAGACTCGATGGGGAGGAACGGACGTGGTTGATAAGGACGCGGCGAAACCGCTGGTCCCCGACCATCGCCGCCGCGAGCATTATCGTGGCGACATGAGTGCATACGAAGTCATTGAAATGGGCGGGCTCGATGCCTGGCATGAGTTCGCCGGCGGCACGACCCCCGGCAAACGGTTCGTCGACAAGGAACTGCCGCTGCAGAACGTAGGGATGTCGGCCAACGCGGCGGAGCCCGGCAGCCGGGCACCGTTCTGGCACACCCACGAGAAGCTCGAAGAGCTGTACGTCTTCCTCGCCGGCAACGGTCAGATGGGGCTCAACGACGATGTCGTCGATGTGCAGGCGGGAACGACCGTTCGCGTCCCCCCGGGCACCTGGAGCACCTGGCGTGCGCTGCCGGACAGCCCCGAACAGCTGCGATGGTTGTGCATCCGCGCCGGCGGCGCTGCGCTCAGCGACATCGGCCGCGACGGCGCACTCGACCGCGAGCGCCCCGCCCCCTGGGCCGAGTAGCCCGGAATCGGTCGACCGAAGCCGCGCAGCGCGCTCCCAGCGAGCCGCGCGGTGAGAAACGACATCCCGGCAGGGAAACGATGCGACGCCGTGTTTCCCCGCCGGAATGTCGTTTCTCGGGGGTAGGGCCGACAAACGAAAGAACGAGCGCCCGGAAAGGCCGGGCGCTCGTTCTTTCGTTCTGTGGCGAGTGAGGGATTCGAACCCCCGAATGCTGAGCAGTCTGATTTACAGTCAGATCCCTTTGGCCGCTTGGGTAACTCGCCAGACACATCCGTCCGACTTGTGCAGACGACCGGAGGCGCACAGCAATATTACCTGACTCGGAGGCCCTCAGAAATCACGTGCCGATTCGGTCGAAATCGTCGCCCGACAGAGCAGTCGGAAGCCGCAGCAGCGCCCCTTCGAAACGGCACGTCGCGGCCGCCACGGCCATCGCCCGATCGAGCGCTTCGGCCCACTCCGCCGGCGATTCCGGTGGGCTCTCGATCATCGAGGCGACGGTCGCCGCGAGCACGGCATCTCCCGCTCCCATCGTGTCCACGATCCGCCCGGGCAGGACGGTGATCGGCCGGTTGACGACGTAGCCCTCGGCTTCGACCGTCGCTCCGGCGGCGCCTTCAGTGGCCAGCACCGCGGTCGCACCGAGATCGACGAGTCGCGCCCGCAGCACGTCGAGCGACGTGCCGGACAGCAGCGTGGCGTCATCGTCGCCGACCTTCACGAGCGCGGCACCGGGGACTAATGACTCGAAGCCGCGCACGAACCCGGCGCGGTCGGTCATCATCCCCGCGCGCGGATTCGGGTCGATCGCGAGCGTCTTCCCGCCCACCGCGGCCGCGAGCTCGGCCGTCTGTTCGGCGTCGTCGAAGGGCACGCAGCTGATCACGACGAGGTCGGCATCCGCAATCGCCTGCCGCTCGGCATCCCCGAAACGGATGCGGCGCCCCCGTGCCGCGAGGTTGAACTCGTACTCCGGCTCGCCCCCGCCGCTGCGCGTGCTGACCGCACGGGAAGACCCGTGCGGCGCGGGACTCGCGAGCAGCGGCACACCGTAGTCGGAGAGGAAGGAGCGGATGCGGGACCCGGGCTCGTCGTCGCCCACCATCGCGATGAGGGTCGCCGGTACGCCGAGTCGCGCAATGCCGACGGCGACGTTCAGCGCGGCACCGCCGACGAACTCGCGCACACCGTGGTCGTCGCGCAGCTCATCGATCAGCGCGTCGCCGATCACGACGACGCGTGCGCTCATGCGTCGCTCCGCACGGGGTCGAGCACCCGGGCGACGAAGGCCTCGGCGCGCAGGCGCGTGCCGTCCAATCGGCGGTCGACGCTGCCGCGGACCTCGTTCGGGGCCAACGGAGCGGCCAGTCGCACGGTCTCGTGGCACGACAGATCCGCGCACATATAGGTTCCGATACTGTCGCCCTTCTCCCCCACCGTGCCGGCTTTGTGCGCCGTGAAGAGTGCAACCTGGTCGCCGGGCTGCATCGTGTGGCAGACGTTGCACAGGGCGGACCGCGCCCGCGAGGAGCCGTCGGCCGCGCGCAGTACGACACCGACGGGCGCGCCGTCGATCTCGGCGACGAGATACCCACGGCCGCGCGTGCGCGGATCACGCCACGCCAGGAAGTCGAGGTGATCCCAGTCCAGCAGCACGAAATCCAGCGGCAGCGCGATCAGGCGCTCCTCGTCGGGGGTGGCGTTCGCGAATGATTCACGGACTTCAGGCTCGGTCAACGGGCGCATGGAACCTCCTCGCATCTGCTGCCAGTCTACGAATCGCGGATGCCGCCGTCACCGGCCTGCGGTGCGCCCAGGAGCATCAGCCGGCGGTGGCGGGCTCGCTGGAGTCGTCGGCGGCGAGGTCGCCCTCGGCATCCGCTCCCTGTCGGCCGCGGATGAGGAAGCCGAATCCGAACGCGATGAAGAACATCAGCACGCCGTAGACGGCCGCCGGCAGGCTCAGCTCCACCGACCCGAGCACGGTCTGCGCGATCACGATGGCGAGCGTGGCGTTGTGAATGCCGATCTCGAACGACGTCGCGATCGCCTGCCGCTGCCCGACCTTGAGCACGCGCGGCACGAGGTAGCCGATGCCCAGGCTGATCAGACAGAACACGATCGTGATGATCGACAGCCGCGCGAAGTTCTCGACCAGCAATGCCCAGTTGGAGGCGACGGCGCCGGCGATGACGACGATCAGGATGATGACCGAGGCGATGCGCACCGGCTTGTCCATGCCCGCCGCGAAGCGCGGCCAGAAGCGGCGCACGACCATGCCGACCGCGACCGGCAGCAGCACGATGGCGAACACCTCGAGTGCCTTGGCCCACTGCAGCCCGAGCTGGTCGTCGAACGGGTCGAAGTACGCGATCGCGAAGTTGGTGATGAGCGGCAGCGTGATCACCGCGATGACCGAGTTGACCGCCGTGAGCGAGATGTTCAGGGCGATGTCGCCGCGGAAGAGATGGCTGTAGAGGTTGGCCGTCGTCCCGCCCGGCGAGGCGGCGAGCATCATCATGCCGACCGCGAGGACGGGCGGGAGCTGGAACAGCAGCACGAGGCCGAAGCAGATCGCCGGCAGCAGGATGAGCTGGCAGAGCAGCGCGATGATCACCGCCTTCGGCTGCTTCGCGACCCGGGCGAAATCGCCGGGAGTGAGGCTGAGGCCGAGCCCGAACATGATGATGCCGAGGGCGACCGGAAGTCCGATGGTGGTCAACGCTGATCCCATGGCCCTCAGTGTGCCCGACGGCGGGACTCCGTGCCTACCTCTTGTGGAGAACCTCCTGAACGCGAGGGCGGAAGGACGGATGCCGCGACCGACGTCATCCGCTTGCCCGCCGCTGCGACCCGCTAGATAGACTCGCCCTATGGCTGATTCATCCTTCGACATCGTGAGCAAGGTCGACCACCAGGAGGCCGAGAACGCCCTGAACCAGGCGCGCAAGGAGATCGAGCAGCGCTACGACTTCAAGAACACCGGCGCATCGGTCGAGTGGAGCGGCGAGCAGGTCCTCATCAAGGCGAACACCGAGGAGCGCGCCAAGGCTGTCCTCGACGTCTTCGAGTCCAAGCTGATCAAGCGCGGCATCTCGTTGAAGAGCCTCGACGCGGGAGAGCCGTTCGCCAGCGGCAAGGAGTACCGCATCCAGTGCTCGATCAAGGACGGCATCTCCTCGGAGAACGCCAAGAAGATCGGCAAGATCATCCGGGACGAAGGCCCCAAGGGCGTCAAGTCGCAGATCCAGGGCGACGAGCTGCGCGTGCAGTCCAAGAGCCGCGACGACCTCCAGGAAGTCCAGCGACTGCTGAAGGCCGCCGACCTCGACGTCGACCTGCAGTACATCAACTACCGCTAGAGCGGCCCTCTGGTCCGGGGATTCCCGCGCGGCCAGAGCCGAAGCGCATCGCGCGCCGTGGACTACGTGACTGTGGATGCCTTCGAAGCCACAATGACTGGCGCACTCGCTAGCCGGGCGATGGCCCAGCCGAAGAGGATGCACACGACGCCCATCCCGACAGCGAAGAGTGCCACGCCGTAGGCGACGACCGAAGTGAAAAGCGACGCCCGCAGGAATGAGGCCTGCATGACGGTCGTGCGCACCGGATCGTCCTGATCGAGTTCGGCATACGTCTTGCCGCCCGAGGCTTCGAGCGCGTGCTTGTTGATGACGTCGGCCTGAACGTAGGCGGTGAAGGGCCCGCTCACCTGTTGTCCTTGGAAGGCGATGGCGTCGTCCGGGATCGTGATCTTCTCCGCCGTCAGCTGGTTCGTCACGCCTATCCAGGCGACGACTCCGACAACGATCAGCATCGCGCCGATGATGATGCCGATGACGGCCGCCGCTTTAACGAGACCGACCTTCCGTCCCGGGGTTTCGGCGGTGTCGGGGCTTGCCGGTGTCTGGGTCATGATGTCCTCCTCAAACCGAACGAGTACCGGGGGCGGGGTGCCGGTGCGCCATGCGCCGACGGCGGATCCACTTCTCCACCTCGACGAACACAGGCACGACGAGAGCAAGTCCGATCGCGATCAGCCACTCGCTGCCGCTCAGGGAGACGGTGCCGACCAGGCGTTGCAGGAACCCGATCTCCACGGCGGCGACCGTCAGCGCGATCGGAATGGACAGCCATTTGATCGCCGCGAGGATCGGCGCGTTCAGTCCGGATTCCGGGTCACGGCGCATCGCGAGCCCGCCGAGAATCGCGCCGAACGCCGCTACGACGAACGTCATCGTCACGGGCGCATTCGGCTCCGTCGAACTGAGCTGGTCGGGGAAGACCAGCAGGGGCACCAAGGTCATGAGGAACAGCGCGCCGCCGTACGCGAACCACAGGACGACTGCGCCCCCGTTCGCGATCGTCTTCTTCGGGTCGCGGGGCGGCAACAGCATGATCCCCGAGGGTGCGGGATCGAGCAGGATCACGATGACGGGGAAGATCGAGATGAAGAAGTTGAGAAACAGGATCATGATCGGCGTGAGTGGCACGCCGTCGTTGATGTCGAAGATGCTCGCGACGAGGAACAGCAGCACGAGCGAGAACAACTGCGACATCTGATACCGGACGTAGCTGACGATCTTCTCGTAGATCGACCGTCCGAGCTGGACCGCAGTGACGAGCGTGCCGAAGTTGTCGTCGACGAGGATCATCTTGCCGGCCTGCTTGGTGACCTCGCTGCCGGATCCCATCGCGACGCCGATGTCGGCCTGCTTGAGTGCAGCGGCATCGTTCACCGCGTCGCCGGTCATCGCCACGACCGCGCCGTCCTCCTGCATGAGCCGGGCCAGGCGCAGCTTGTCTTCGGGCGTGACCCGGCCGAACACGTGCAGACTCGGGAGCGCGGCTTTGAGCTCGTCGTCGCTCATCGCCTGGATCTCGGCGCCGCTTGCGGCTCCTGGTCCGAGTCCGAGCTTGGCCCCGATGGCTGCGGCCGTGATCGCATGGTCGCCCGTGATCATGCGCACCTCGATACCGGCTTCGTGCGCGATGCGCACGGCCTCCTTCGACGAGGGACGAAGTGGGTCGATGATGCCGACGAGACCGACGAGCTCAAGATCCTTCACCTCGGCCATGGGGTCCGCGGACACCACAGTCCCCGGCGCGAAGCGGCGGATCGCGAACGCGAGCACACGCAGCCCTTGCTCGGAGAGTCGCCGATTCGCCGCGAGGACGACGTCGCGCTGAGCGTCGATCGAGACGGGGCCATCCACCGTCGCGACAGTCGAGCACCGCTCGAGAACGACGTCCGGCCCGCCCTTCACGAGCGCGACACGCACGGAGGCGCCATTTCGTGGAACATCGTGATACGTGGCCATGAACTTGTAGGCGGAGTCGAACGGCACCTCGGCGATGCGCGGATACTTCACCCGCGTGAGCTCGGCATCCACCCCCATCTTGGCCGCCAGAACGACGAGTGCCGCCTCGGTCGGGTCTCCGATCACTTCGCCCTCGTCAGACACGATCGCGTCGCTGCAGAGCGTCAGCCCGAGCGCGAGCTGTGTGAAATCCGGATTGGGCTGATCAGCGACTTGACGGATTTCCCCGACCTTGTCGTATCCGCTGCCGCCGACCGTGTACCACTCACCGGCGAGGTACAGCGACTCGACGGTCATCTCGTTCATCGTCAGGGTGCCGGTCTTGTCCGAGTTGATCGCGCTTGTGGCGCCGAGCGTCTCGACATCGGTCAGGTTCTTGACGACCGCGTTGTGCTCGGCGAGCTGACGGGATCCGTAGGAGAGCATCGCCTGCACGAACGAGGGCATGCCGGTGGGTATGGCGGAGATCGCCATCGAGATGCCCAGCAGGATCACCGACGCGATCTCCTGACCGCGCACCAGACCGAAGATGACGATGACCGCCACGGCGCCCCACGCGATCCAGCCGAGCACCCCGGTCAGCGCGTCGAGCTCACGTTGGAGCGGCGACTTTGCGGGCTTGACGGCGGAGAGCATCGACGCGATCTGGCCCATCTCAGTGCCCATGCCGGTGTCCGTGATGACGATGCTCGCCGTACCGCGGGTGACCTGGGTGTTTTGGAACACCATGTTTGCGCGGTCGCCGAGCGTGGTCTCAGGATCGGTGAGGGTGCCGGCGTCTTTCGCGATCGGTGCGCTCTCCCCGGTGAGCGCCGCCTCCTGTGTCTCGAGCGTCGCTGAGCGCAGAATGCGACCGTCGGCCGGCACGATGTCTCCGGCTTCCAGGGCGACCAGATCCCCGGGAACGAGAGTCGTCGACTCGACCTGCAGCACCGAACCGTCGCGCACGACCCGTGCCTTCGGGATCTGCATCTTCGAGAGCGCATCCACAGATGCCTTGGCCTTCATCTCCTGGCGCGTTCCGAGGAACACGTTGAGGATGACGAGGGCACCCACCACGATGCCGACGCTGATCTGGTTGATGAAGAGGCTGATGATCGCCACCACGACCAGCATCACGTTCATCGGATCGATGAGCTGATTGAAGGCGACCTGCCAGATCGAGGGCTGCGGCTCGGACGCGATCGAGTTCGGCCCGTGCTCGGCGAGGCGACGTGCCGCTTCCGCCTGCGTCAAACCCTTTTCACGATCGGTGCCGAGTGCCGCAACGACCGCGCTGGGGTCTTGAACGAACCAGGGAACTGACGACGTGGTGTGCATTGTGCTCATGACGTGGCCATGGCTCAAGCGGCGAGCGCTTTCGCCTTCAAAGCGTCGTATTCTGCTTGGCTGACCGCTCCGGAGTCGAGCAGCTTCTTGGCCGCCTCGATCTCGCTGGTCGGCGAGGAGGCGACCGCGACGTTGCGGATGTAACTGTTCGTCTCGCGCTGCGCCTGAGCCCGGCGCTCGAGCTCGCGTTGAGCCATGCCCTGCCCGCGCGCGATGAGATAGATCAGTGCCGCGAGGAACGGCACGAAGACGAGGAAGATCACCCAGAGAGCCTTGGCCCAGCCATTCAGAGTGTGATCACGGAACAGATCCATGATGATCGTGATGAAGATCCAGATGCACGCAATGAGGATGTAAAACCAGAAGATCCAGACGAGAAAGTCCCAGAAGCTACCACTCATCGTCAGCTTTCCTTACGTTCGAACGGGCCGGAAGCGGGTACCGCAGATGATCCCCGCCATGCTCACTGTCCACTGGATCCGTGCGAGACTCATCACCCGAACAGGATGAGCGCGTCCGTACTCGGACGAATCACGTTCGCGACGGCGGGAGAATCGGCGAAGAGCGCCGAGCGCGGCAAGAAGAATGGATGCTCGCCGATTCGCCCAGCGCGCGTGCGGGCCACCACATCGGGCTACGAGTTGATCTGCTCCACCACGTCGTCGGCTGACTCCTCAAGCGCTTTGCGCAGTTTCTCGTAGTCATCGGAGTCGATGGCCTTGCTGATGCGCTTATCCGATCGCTGGAGGGCACTCTCGACTTTGTCGGCCCACTTGTCGTCGACGACGGCGACGACTGCCGACGTTCCCGGCGCGAGATACTCGTCTACGTCGACGCCGAACTGCTTCTCATCGCGGTTCTTCTTGATCTTCCCGAGGATCGCGCCGATCCCGGCCCCGACAGCAGTCGCAGCCAGCAACGGCGGGGCGAAGAGGCCCACCACGACTCCCGCGCCGGCGCCCCACGCGGCGCCATGCCCGACCGAGTGGGTGCCGTGCTCCTTCACCTGCACCTTCCCGTCTTTGTCGCGCACCAGCACGACGGCACCGACGATCTCGTAGCCGCCGGCATCCTGTCCGCTTCGCAGAGCCTCATAGTCTTCAGACGCTGCCGCGGAATCGTCATACGAGCCGACTACCAACGCGAGGTTCTTCGTGCCCATGGACGTCCCCTTTGCTTCACGCTCGACACGGCCGGCAGACCGCGATCGAACTCCGCTTCATCACCTGCGGTGATCGTATGCCGATGCCCAACCGCGTCGACTCATCCTGTCTGGGTGATATCCGGTTGCGCTGGAGCGTTTCTCTGGTCGGCAGGCCGAGGTGATCAGCGCGAATCCGTGTCGGGATCGGAGGGCTTCTGCTCGACGGTGATGAGCGAGGCGCCCGGCGTCGTCGCGCCCTCGAGGACGGGTGAGACCTCGCCGAAGTCGTCGGCGTTGAGCACGATGACCGGAGTGATGAGCGGATACCCGGCCTTCTCAATGATGGCGCGATCGAACACGACCAGCGGGGTGCCGAGCTCCACCCGGTCACCGTTCTTCACCTTCACATCGAACCCTTCGCCGTTCAGATTGACGGTGTCGATGCCCACGTGGATCAACACCTCGACGCCCCCGTCGAGCACGATGCCGAATGCATGACCGGTCGGCTGCGCCGCCGCGACGACACCCGCACCGGGCGAGTACACCGTGTCGCCGGTCGGCTCGATAGCGGCGCCGGGCCCCATGACCCCGCCGGCGAACACGGCGTCGGGCACACGGTCGAGCGGCACGACGACCCCCGCAAGGGGCGAGGCGATCTCGATGGCGGCACGCTCGAGCACCGCAATCGCAATCGACGCCGCGGCGGCTTCAGGTGCCGCATCGGATGCGTCGATCGCGCGGGCCACGCTTGCCTCAACGGTCGCGGGCGCGACGCGCTCCGCCGCTGCAGCGGCCTCAGCCGCATCGCGCACGGCTTCGAACTCGGCCTGCTGCTCCGGCGTGCGGAAGTTCGCTCCGATCACGAGGAACATCGACGTGAAGAAGGCGGCGGTGATCGCGATGGCGTAGAGGCCGATGGGGTTGAAGGCGGGGATCGTAAGCAGCGAGGTGAAGACGAACGCCTGCGTCGTGATGCCGTCGGGCAGGCCGAGGACCAGACTGCCGACTCCGATGATCAGACCGCCAACGAAGCACCCCACGAGCATGCGTGGATAGATCCGCTTGAAGCGCAAGTGGATGCCGTACAGCGACGGCTCCGAGATACCGCCGAGCAGCCCGGCGGCGAGAGCACCTGTCGAGGTCTGCCGCATCTGGGTGTCGCGATGGCGCAGCGACAGCACGAGCACGCCCGCGGTGGCGCCGAAGCAGGCGAAGTTCCAGGCGCCCATGGGGCCCTGGATGAAGTCGTAGCCGAGCGTCTGGATGTTCAACAGCATGATGGCGTTGATGGGCCAGTGCAGGCCCAATGGCACCATGAACGGGTACGCGAGCGGGATCACGATCGCGAAGATGAACGGCGAGAAGCTGTTGATCGCCGACAGCAGGTTCGCCAGGGCCGCACCCGCGTAAACGCCGATCGGCCCGATGAGGAACGCGGTGAGCGGAATCATGATCAGCATCGCGAGGAACGGCACGAAGATGAGTTGCAGGTTCGGGGTGATGATCTTGCGCAGCAGCTTGTAGAGGGGTCCGAGCGCGGCTGCCATGAGCAGCGGCGGAAACACCTGCGAGCTGTAGTCGAAGATCGTGAGCGGCACCCCGAAGATCGGCACGATCGTGACGTCGACGCCGAAGATCTGGGTGGGCTCGACCCCATCGCCGAGCGCGAGGAACCCCGGCAACATGAGGACGGCCATGATGCCGAAGCCCACCCACGGATCAGCGCCGACCTTCTTCGTCGCGTTATAGGCGACCATCAGCGGAAGGAAGATGAAGATGCACTGCCACATCAGGTTGACGAACGCCCAGGACGGGTCGAGCGTGACCCCGGGCGCGTTCCAATCGGGGATTGTGCCCAGGGTCGCGAGAAGAGCCATGAACGTGATGAAGAACGAGGCTCCGAGGAGGGCTCCGAGGATCGGACGGAACGAATCCGACAGGAACTCGAAGAGCGAGTCGATCCATGCGACTTTGCCCCGCACGCCCTTTTCGCGTTCGCGCTTCTTGATCTCATCGAGGCTCTCGGCCGGCGCTGGTGCGCTCGCGCCCGTCATCTCGGGCAGCGCCATGATGTCGTTGTACACGTTTTGCACCCCACCACCGATGACGACCTGAAATCTGTCGCCTGCCTGGGGCACCGCGCCCATCACACCCGGAATCGCCTCGACCGTCTCCTGCTCGACGCCGGAGGCGTCGCGGAGCTGGAATCGAAGCCGTGTGGCGCAGTGCGTGAGACTCTCGATATTCTCGGCGCCACCCACGGCGCGAACGATCTCCGCTGCGGACGAGTTGACCATGGCTCTCTCCTTCGAGAATCCGACTGGCATCGACGTCTGCACAACGCCGGGCCTCCGTCGAACGACACATTAGCGCCCGCGTCGCGGCCCGTACACCGACGCGAATGCTCCGGCGAATGTTCACCGAACATGCGACGGATCAGCCAGACGCGACGTCCCGTCGCAGGTATTGCGCTCGGCTGAGACAGCGGCCACACTGTGCCAAACGGGGGTGAGGAGGACCTCAATGGAGGGCTCGAATAATGCGGGCGTCTGGAGGCTGGCCGAGGATGAGTGCTGGAATCTCCTGGCGCGGAGGGAGTTGGGGCGTCTTGCCGTGGCCGTCGACGGCAAGCCGGACATCTTCCCCGTGAACTATGTGGTCGATGGCCCACATGTTCTGTTCCGGACAGCGGTCGGTTCGAAGCTCGCGGATCTCTCACTGAACCCTTTCGTCGCTTTCGAAGTCGATGAGTACGACGACGAAACGGCCGCGAGCGTGGTGGTCAAAGGCACCGCGACGCGAATCGAACTGCAACGCGAGATCGACGATGCCGATGCCCTCCCGCTGACGCCGTGGATTCCGACTCTCAAGTACCACTGGGTGCGAATCGCGTCGGTATCGATAACCGGAGTGCGGTTCCACCGAGCACCGGAACCGCCGCGGTACTCCGCGTCGTTGAAATAGTTCGGGTGCTCGAATCCTGGACGTCGACCGGACCTTCTGTCGTCATAGTCTGGGCAAATTCAATGTCTGCAGGTAGCATCGGAAGATCCCGATCGTGGACGACAGGGATCTGGGGATCCCGTCCACTAAGAATCGGTGCTTGGGGATCACAACAACGTCGCAGCAATGTGGCGTGGCGCGGCCCCCTTCAAGGGGCGCCATCAACCGCGCACAGCCCTGAAGGGGGCCACTTCCCGTCGCACCTGTCGAGCCGATGCTTGGGGGTCATCTGCTCACGGCTCTGGGGAAACCGTTCAGGTCATGCGGTCAGGCACCCTCATCATATTCAGTGCGCCTGGCTTTCACAGTGAATTGCCACCCTGCGTGGCGGATGCGTCGAACGGCGATCTGAGGGGTAGCAGTGGTCCCTCCCATCCGGTGTGGCGCGCGCCTACGGTGAAGTCATGACCAGCACGAACACTGCCCCGATACCCGCCGTCACGTTGAACAACGGCGTCAGATGCCGATCCTCGGGTTCGGCGTCTACCAGGTCGGCCCCGAAGAGACCGAACACGCCGTCAGCGCCGCGCTGGCCGCCGGATACCGGCTCATCGACACCGCGGCCGCATACGGCAACGAAGAATCCGTGGGTCGCGCCATCCGTTCCAGCGGCATTCCCCGCGACGAGCTGTTCATCACCACCAAGCTGTGGGTGCAGGATGCCGGTGAAGACAACACGAAGCGCGCCTTCGACGATTCCGCCCGCAAGCTCGGCCTCGACGTGGTGGATCTGTACCTGATCCACCAGCCGTTCGGCGACTACTACAGCGAGTGGCGCGCAATGCAGAACCTGCACCGCGAGGGGCGGATCCGCGCCATCGGGGTCTCCAACTTCTCCCCCGACCGTCTGCTCGACCTCATCCTGAACAACGAGATCACGCCCGCGGTCAACCAGATCGAGACGAACCCGTTCCACCAGAACGTTGACTACCAGATGCTCATGCGCACCGAAGGTGTGCAGATCGAGTCGTGGGGTCCGTTCGCGGAGGGGAAGAACGACCTGTTCAGCAACCCGGTCCTCGCGGCGATCGGCGCGCCGTACGGCAAGTCCGTCGCCCAGGTCGTGCTGCGTTGGATGATCCAGCGTGGCGTGGTCGTCATCCCCAAAACGGTCAGCCCGGAGCGCATGGCGCAGAACCTCGACGTGTTCGACTTCGTGCTCAGCGACGCCGATATGTCCGCCGTCGCAGCCCTCGACACCGCCTCGACCCAGTTCTTCGACCACCGCGACCCGGAGTGGGTGCGACGCCTCAGCAGCCGCCGCCTCGGCTGAACCGCAGCGCGCGTCAGCCCGGTGGACCGACGCGGATGCCGGGGGTCGTGGCCCAGGTGCGCAACGTGTCGTAGGCGGCCGCACGCGGTTCATCGCGCGACAGGAAGATGTCGTGGATCGCACCGTCGATACGGCCGAGAGTGACAACTCGGCCGATCTTGGTGGCCGCCTTGGCGATGTCGTCCACGACGAGCACCGAGTCGGACGAGGTCGCCGCCTCCGACCACGCGAACGGGTTCGCGGAGCGCTTCGAGAGCAGCACGAGCGACGGACAGCCGACGTCGATCCCCGAGGCGACCGTCTTGTGGCCGACGATGATCGCGTTGAGCCACCCCGGATGCGTGGGGAACCCGCGCTGCGGACGCCACCGCTCGTGGTCTCCCGCGGCCGGCAGCGTGCCGATCTCGGACTGCGCTCGCGTGTAATAGCCGAGGTCGACGTCGGGGTGCGCGCCGCGCGGATCGAACCGCGCGCGCACCTCGACGATCGGCGCCAGCGCCTGCCGGCCGATCGAGCCGATCTGCAGCTCCAGCCACGGGCTGTTCAGCACCAGCGCGGACGCCTTGCGCGGATGGCGGGCGGCCCACAGGGTGAGCGTCAGTCCGCCGGTCGAGTGCCCCATCAGCACCAGGCGCCGGGGGCTCCGCTCGCCGCCGTGCCCCATCGCCTCCAGCGCCGCCGCGATATCGGCGTCGTAGTCGTCGAGCGACGTGATGTAGCCGGGAGTCTGGCCTTCGCGCAGCGATCGGCCGTACTTGCGCAGGTCCAGCGCGTAGAAGCGGGCGCCCAGACCGTTCCAGAACTCGGCGAGACCGGTCTGGAAGAAGTAGTCCGACCAGCCGTGCACGTACAGCACGTCAACATCCGAGAGCTGGCCGCGCAGCGACTGCCACCAGCTCGGGATGCGGCGCACCACCGTCGCGAAGACATCGCCCTCGTCATCCGTTCCCAGCGGCAGCGTGCGCTGCTGGAACGGAGCTCCGAGGACGTCGGGCACCCAGGCATCGGCCATGCCCCTGAGCCTAGGCCCTGGGGGTGGCGTCACTCTCCTCGCGAGATCTTCACCATCTCGTCGCGCGGCACGACCTTGACTCGGGCGCGACTGTGCGGCTGACCCAGCGCGACCTCGTGCTCGTCGAGGCGGTGCCAGCCGTCCAGGTCGGTCCAGGCCACGCCGCGCTCGGCCAGCAGGGCGGGGATGGCCTCGTCGGAGGGATCCTCCGGCTGCCACCACGAGCCCTGGTCGTTGATCAGGTGACGGATCGTCTCCATCGCGTCGGACTTGGTGTGGCCGATGAGGCCGACCGGTCCGCGCTTGATCCAGCCGGTCGCGTACATGCCGGGCACGCGCTCGTTGGACTCCTTGCGCAGCACCTGTCCCTCGTGGTTCGGGATGACGCCGTGGCGCTTGTCGAACGGCACACCCGGCAGCGGGGAGCCGAAGTAGCCGACGGCGCGGTAGATCGCCTGGATCGGCACCTCGCGCAGCTCGCCGGTGCCGACGACCCCGCCTTGGCCGTCCGGACGGGTGCGTTCGTAGACGAACGACGACACACGGCCCTCGTCGTCCTTCTTCACCTCGACGGGCTTGGCCCAGAAGTGCAGATGCAGACGACGGGATGCCTCGCCGCCGGCGTTGTTGGCCGATGGGCGCTGGCGCCACGACTGCAGCACGCGGTCGATGACCATGACCTGCTTGTTGCTGGCGATCGCGGCCTTGGACGCGTCGTCGTAGTCGAAGTCCTCGTCGTAGACCACCATGTCGACATCGCGGAGCTCGCCGAGCTCGCGCAGTTCGAGCGGCGTGAACTTGACCTGTGCGGGTCCGCGGCGTCCGAACACGTGCACGTCGGTGACCGCGCTGGCGGCCAGCCCCTCGTGCACGTTGTCGGGGATCTCGGTGGGCAGGAGGTCTTCGGCGTGCTTGGCCAGCATGCGCGAGACGTCCAGCGCCACGTTGCCGTTGCCGATGACGGCGACCGATTCGGCATCCAGCGGCCACGTGCGCGGCACATCGGGGTGTCCGTCGAACCAGCTGACGAAGTCGGCGGCACCGTAGGAGCCCTCCGCATCGATGCCGGGGATGTCCAGCGACGTGTCGCGGATCGCACCGGTCGAGAAGATGACCGCGTGGTAGTGCTTCTGCAGGTCTTCCAGCGTGATGTCCTCGCCGAAGCGGACGTTGCCGAAGATGCGGATGTCACCGCGGTCCAGCACATCGCGCAGCGCGGTGATGATGCCCTTGATGCGCGGGTGGTCGGGGGCGACGCCGTAGCGCACGAGTCCGTACGGCGCGGGGAGCTGCTCGAACAGGTCGATGGCGACGTCGAACTTGCGCTCCGCCTTGAGGAGGATGTCAGCCGCGTAGATGCCCGCCGGGCCCGCGCCGACGATGGCCAGCCTGAGCTTGGTCATGAGGGTCCTTTCGGATGGAACGAAGAGTGCGCGACCGCGCGTCAGCTGGAGCGGTCGACGACGGCCTGGGCGAAGCGGGTCAGCGCCTCGCGCACGGGGCCCTCGGGGAGGGGCGCAAGCACCGCGATGGCTTCGCTGGACCATTGGTGCGCGAGGTCGAGCGTGGCCTGGGTGGCTTCGTGCTCGCGCAGCTCGGACAGGTCGGCGTCGAGGATCGCGGGGTCGGCGCCGTCGGCGATGAGGGCGACGCCTGCGTCGATGCGGGTGAGCAGGGCGACGGATGCCGCATCCGTGCGGGTCGCGAGCAGCAGGTACGGCATGGTCGGGACACCGGCGCGCAGGTCGGTGCCGGGCACCTTGCCGGTCTCATCGGGGTCGTCCGAGAGGTCGATGACATCGTCGAGCAGCTGGAAGGCCACGCCCACCTTGTCGCCGAACTGGAACATCGCGTCCTCGAGCTCACGCGGACCGTTGGAGAAGATGACGCCGAGCTGTGCGGCCGCGGCGATCAGTGAGCCGGTCTTGTCGGCCAGCACCTGCAGGTAGAACTCGACCGGGTCATCGCCCTCCTGCGGCCCCACGGTCTCGTGCATCTGCCCGAGGACGAGGCGCTCGAAGGTGTCGGCCTGCAGACGGATGGCCCGATCCCCGAGCCGCGCCATGATCTGGCTGGCACGGGAGAACAGGAGGTCGCCGGTGAGGATCGCGACGTTGTTGCCCCAGACAGCATGCGCACTGGGCACACCGCGACGCTTGTCTGCGGCATCCATCACGTCGTCGTGGTACAGCGAGCCGAGGTGGGTCATCTCCAGCGCCGTGGCACCGGCGATGACGTCATCGTTCGCGCCCTCGCCGAGCTGCGCGGTCAGGAGCGTGAGCATCGGCCGCACGCGCTTGCCGCCGGCCTCGTACAGGTAGCGGCTGGCCGAATCGGCCACGGAATCGGTAACCCGCAACTCGCTGGCAAGGTTGGCATCGACCCGTTCGAGGCCCGTCTCAACGGTACTCAGAAGTCTGCGGGACCTCGGCCCCGCGAAGATGCGGTCGGTGAGGCCCAGTTTGCCCGCAATCCGCGAGCCGGAAGCTGAACTCGGCGTCACAGGCTCAGCCTACCGCCCTTGCCGGGGCGACCAGACCCCGACGACCTGCTCAGACCGGTTTCGTCGCACGGTGCAGCGCCACGATGCCGAACGAGAGGTTGCGGTAGGCGACATCCGTCCATCCCGCGGAGCGGATCCAGGCCGACAGCGTGGCCTGGTCGGGCCAGTCGCGGATGGACTCGTTGAGGTAGTCGTACGCCTCGGCGTTCGAGCTCACCGTCTTGGCGACGACGGGCAGCACCCTGTCGTTGTAGAAGCGGTAGAAACCGTTGAAGACGCGCGACGGCGGATGCGAGAACTCGCAGACGACCAGGCGTCCGCCGGGCTTGGTCACGCGCAGCAGCTCAGCGAGCGCGATGCGCGGCTCGTTGACGTTGCGCAGGCCGAACGACATCGTCACCGTGTCGAACTCGGCATCGCCGAACGGCAGGTCGGTGGCGTCGGCTTCGACGAAGGACAGATTCGGGATGTCGCCGTGCCGGCGCATCCCCTCGGCGATCATGCCCGGGGAGAAGTCCGCGGCCACGACATCGGCGCCGCTGCGGGCGAGCGCCACGCTCGAGGCACCCGTGCCGGCTGCGAGATCGAGGATGCGCTGACCGCGCCGGGGGGCGACCGCGCGGGTGGTCGCGACGCGCCACAGCTGGTCGTTGCCCAGACTCAGGACGGTGTTCGTGCGGTCGTAGCCGCGCGCCACCTCGTCGAACATGCCGCTGACGCGTGCCGGGTCCTTGCCGAGGTCGGCGCGATTCTGCTCGGGGGTCACGCGTCGAGTCTAGGCGGGCGCGCCTGTGGACTCGCCGTCGGTCAGTCGCATCGCGACCAGCCGATCGAGCCAGTGGTCGCCGGTCGCATCGTCGAACGGAGCCTCGCGCGCCGTGACCCGCCGCTCGAGGTCGACGGCGAGCGCTTCGAGCTTCTCGACGATGTCGAGCGGGTAGCCGTACCGCACGCGGTGCTCGTCCCACTCGTCGCGGTCGTCGATCCAGATGCCGCGACCGTCGTCGGCGCGGACCACATCGAGATCCATGTCGATGCCCGTGGGCTCGTACGGCTCGCTGTCGCTCCACTGGATGTCCCACGCGATATCGATGTAGATCCGCATCTGGCGCGGGTGGTCGCGGTTGATGGTGACGGCGTGGTCGCCGGACGGCGGAAAGAGCGTGACATTCGGGCCTTCGGCCAAGAAGCTCGCGCCGGGGCGGGAGCTGCCCCAGCCGACGGGCTGTCCGATCCAGTCGCCCCACTGGTCGCGCCCGAGGTAGACCCCGTCGTTCACCCAGTGCGGGGAGCCGTCCCACTTGCGCCAGCGGGCGGAGAGCCTCGTGCCGATCGCCGGTCGGCGGGGAACGGATGCCGCAACCCCGTCGTTGTTGGTCTGCTCAGCCGTCACGGTGCGAGTCTAGGCTGGAGGCGTGATCGGCAACTCTTCCCCGCGACTGCTCGTACAGACCCGGGAAGTCGAATCGATCGAAGACCTCCTCGCGTACGCCGATCCGCGGGACCCCCTCGTGTGGCTCCGCCGCGGCGACGGCATCGTCGGGATCGGACCTCTTGTGGTCGAGGTCTCCCTCGGTGGCTCCCGCCCGACGTCCGCGGCCGGAGCGGTTCCCGACCCCGCCGACGGGTGGCGGTGGCTGACCGCCGCGGCCGAGGTCGATGATGAGGTTCGTCTCCCCGGCACCGGGCTCGTCGCGTTCGGCGCCTTCGCCTTCGACGCGCGCTCGGAGCGGTCGAGCGTCCTGCGGGTGCCGTCGGTCATCGTCGGCAAGCACGGCGGGCGATCCTGGGTCACCAGCATCCGTCGCGCCGATGATCCGGAGCCGGCTGCGCCGGTGCTGCAGCCTTACGGCCCGTACTGGTCGGCGACGCTTGGCCCCGGTGCCATGGATCCGGCCGGGTACCAGGCGGCCGTCCGGGCGGGACTCGACGCCATCGCCGGAGGCGAGGTCAGCAAGGTCGTGCTCGCGCGGGATCTGGTCGGCACGGTGCCGGTCGGCGCGGATCTGCGCCGACTCGCACGCGCCCTCTCCAGCGGCTACCCGGACACGTGGACGTTCGCCGTGGACGGCCTGATCGGCGCCAGCCCGGAGACGCTCGTGACCGTGTCGGGAGGCACCGTCACCGCGCGCGTGCTCGCCGGGACGGCGTCGCGCGGCGCCGACGCGGATGCCGACACGGCGGCATCCCTCGCCCTGGCGACCAGCGCGAAGGACCAGGACGAGCACCAGTACGCCGTGCAGAGCGTGCTGGCCGTGCTGCGCCCGCACACCAGTGCGCTGGCGGCGAGCGAACAGCCGTTCATGCTGAAACTGCCCAATGTGTGGCACCTGGCGACCGATGTCGAAGGCGACCTGTCCAACGGCGAATCGGCGCTGGACCTCGTCGCCGCGCTGCACCCGACGGCGGCGGTGGCCGGTACGCCGACCGATGCCGCGATCGAGCTGATCCGCCGGCTCGAGCCGTTCGACCGCGGGCGCTACGCCGGCCCGGTCGGATGGGTGGACGCGAACGGCGACGGTGAGTGGGCGATCGCCCTGCGCTGCGCCCAGTTCGGTGCGGAGCCGATTCGGCGGTTCGCCACTTACTCGGACACGACCCCGGTCACCGCGCACGCCGGCGCCGGGATCGTCGCCGGCAGCGACCCCGAGTCGGAGCTGCTGGAGACCCGGGTGAAGTTCCGCCCGATCGTCGACGCCCTGGCCTGAACCGACGGACGGGTGCGCGGTCAGATCGACCGCTGGTAGGCGCGGATCGAACGCAGCGCCCAGACGAACGCCAGCGCGGCGAGCACCGTGAGCCCTCCGGCCTGCCACCATCCCGCCGCGGGATACACACCCGTGAGGCCCCCGCGTCCGAGCTCGACCGCCCACGTCATCGGGTTCCAGCGGGACACGTCCTGCACCCACTGCGGCATGAGTTCCGCGGGCATCATCGTCGTGGACAGGAAGGTCGCGGGCAGCACGATGAGCTGCGAGAGGCTGATCAGCGCGATCTGGCTGCGCGAGATGAGCGCCACCGCGGTCGACGCGCAGCAGAAGATCGTGGCCAGCAGCGTCGCGATGCCGAGGGCCACCAGCATCCCTCCGACGCCGCCCGGATAGCGCGCCCCGCCGAGCCAGCCGATCCCGAGCACGACGAGCGACTGCGCGATGTTGATGATGAGCTGCTGCCCGAGTTGGCCGGTGATGATGGCCGAGCGTCGCACGGGCGAGGTGAGGTACTGGTCCATCACCCCGGAATTGATGTCATCGATGTACCCCGTACCCGCCCACGCGCCGGAATACAGCACGGTCATCATCAGGATGCCGGGCACGAGGTAGTCGATGTACCCCGCGCCGCCGAACTGCGGCAGGGCGCCGAGCGAGGAGAACACCTGCCCGAACAGCAGGATCCAGATGATGGGCTGGATGAGCGACATCACCGGCCCCCACGCCTGGCGGAGGGACGAGATCATCCACCGGCGCAGCACCTGTGCGGTCTGCGTGAACCAGTCGGCGCGAGCCGGCGCCGACTGAACGGATAGCGTCAAGGAGGTCATGCTGCGACTCCCGTCGAAGCGGGCGACGCCGTCGGGGCGTCGCCGAAGGTGTGGCCGACGAAGTGCAGATACACGTCGTCGAGGGTGGGATGGGATGCCGCGACCTGCCCGAAGCGGATGCCCGCGGCATCCAGCGCGGCGATGACCGCACCCACGGCCGCGGAGGCGTCGTCGGTGCGGGCGGCCAGCGTGCCGTCGACCCCGGACACCTCGACGATCACGTCGCGGAGCCCGGCGACGCGGGCGACGGCAGCGCGGACGTGCGACTCCTCGGGCTCAATGAGACTCACGCGCACGGAATCGCCATGCAGCGCGGCCTTGAGTTCCTCCGGGGTGCCCTGCACGACCGCGCGGCCGCGATTGACGAGCAGCAGTTCGTCGGCCAGGCGGTCGGCCTCCTCCATGTAGTGCGTCGTGAGGACGACCGTCAGCGCCTCCTCCCCCGACAGCCGGCGGATCTCGCTCCACATCGCCGCCCGCGCCTCGGGGTCCAGGCCCGTGGTCGGTTCGTCGAGGAACAGCACCCGAGGTCGGTGCACGAGGGCCGCCGCGACGTCCAGGCGCCGCCGCATCCCTCCGGAGAAGGTGCTGACCGGGCGACGGGATGCCTCGGCCAGGCCGAAGTCCGCCAGCAGGCGCTTCGCTCGGCTCCGGGCCTCGGAGGCGTTCGCGCCGCGGAGTCGGGCGGCGATCTCTAGGTTCTCGGTCGCGGTGAGCACGGGATCGGTGCTGGACCCCTGCGAGACGTAGCCGATGGCCGCGCGGACGGCGTCCGGCTCGCGCCGCACGTCGTGCCCGGCGACACGGGCACCCCCACTCGTCGGCGTGGACAGCGTCGTGAGGATCTTCGTCGTGGTGGACTTGCCGGCGCCGTTCGGGCCGAGCAGTCCGAACACGCGACCCTCCGGGACGATGAAGCCGAGCCCGTCGAGGGCACGGACCTCGGGCCGTCGCCGACCGCCGCGGTAGACCTTGATGAGGTCGCGGGCGACGATGGCGCCGGATTCTTCGGTGCGGTTGGGCATGACGAACGTCCCTTCTCTTGCGGTGGTGGTGAAGCGGCCGGGAGGCCTAGTGAAGGACTAGCGTTTGGGCGCGAACATCATCCGGGCCAGGAGCAGGAGCATCGCGGCGAAGCCGACGACGAACGCGAGCGGCGCCCACCACCAGCCGACGGTGAAGACGAGCACGACGATCACCGCGAAGGTGAGGGTCCAGATCACGGCGGTGTACATGCCGAAACGCGCCGCGGTCTCGGGCTCCTCCTCGAAGCGGTTGGGCGGGGTGTCGGCCTGCACGTGGCGGGTCCAGGCCTTGTGCCGATTGGTCTGGGATGCCGCGAGGAACGCGAACAGGATGATCGAGGCGATCACACCGAGAGCGGCGAACACGATCGCCCACATCGGGAGCGCGCCGAGCGCGACGAGACCCCCGAAGCCGAGGCCGTACATCGCGAGGAACGAGGCCAGTGCGTAGATCGAAGCCCGGTTCTGCGGCATCGGGTGGTTGGTCGTCGTCTCCTGGGAGAGCGAGTCGCCGACGATGAGGCCGACGCCGGTCGAGGCGACGCCGAGGAGCGCGATGATGGGTCCGATCGGCAGGGGCAGCACGCCGGTGGCGCCGAGGGTGGCCAGCGTCAGCCCGACCACGAACGCGATCGACCAGACGACGACCCGCACCACGAACCCGGTCTTGGGGCGCACGCGGTGGCGGAGGAACAGCGCCTGGGCGGACTCCGGTGCGCGCGCCGTGCCGCCAGTGGCGGCATCCGCATCCCCCAGCAGTTCGCGGACGTCACCCAGTTCGGCGATCGCCTGCTCCGCGGCATCCGTCGACGAACGACCGGATGCTTCGAGCTCGGCGACGCGGGCGACGAGGTTGGCGCGGACCTCCTCTTTCAGGTCCTGCGCGTCGGGCGTCATCTCGACGCCGCGGAAGGCCTCGTCCAGGAGGCGGTGGATGTCAGTGTTCATTGGCCTGTTCCTTCACTGCGGAGTCGTTCACGTCGAGGAGCGAATCGATGATGCGCCGGGTCGCGACCCAGGCCGCGACCTTGGCGCGGTAGACGGCGCGCCCCGCATCGGTGATCCGGTAGTACTTGCGTCGCCCGCCCTGCGTCTCGTCGCCCCAGTAGGACTCGACGAGCCCGTCCTTCTCGAGCCGGCGATAGGTCGCGTACAACGTCGCCTCTTTGATCTCGTGGTCTCCCCCGGTGGCCTCCCGGATGGACTTGTAGATCTCGAAGCCGTAGCGCTCGCCACGACGCAGCACACCGAGCACGATCGTGTCGGTATGTCCGCGCAGCAGATCCGCCGCGAACGCATCGTCCTGTGTCATGACAAGTACTGTATCAGATCAAGTACTGGATGATGCAAGAGTTTCTTCTGCAGCCGGAGCGTAGAATTCGGCCATGTCGTTCGATGTCGCGGCATCCGCGTACGACCGGTTCATGGGCCGCTACTCGGGGCCGTTGGGGATCGCGTTCGCGGACTGGGTCGGCCTGGCCTCTGCGACACGGGTGCTCGATGTCGGCTGCGGGCCCGGAGCGCTCACGACCGTGCTGGTGGAGCGACTCGGCCCATCGGCAGTCAGCGCGGTCGATCCGTCCGAACCGTTCGTCGCGGCCGCGCGATCACGGATGCCGGGGGTCGACGTGAGACTGGCCTCCGCCGAGGACCTCCCGTACGGCGATGACGTGTTCGATGCATCCCTCGCCGCGCTCGTCGTCCACTTCATGCGTGATCCGCCGCGAGGCGTGTCGGAGATGGTCCGCGTCACCCGCCCAGGGGGGACGGTCGCCGCCTGCGTCTGGGACTTCGTCGGCGGACGTGCACCGCAGACGCTGTTCTTCACAGCGCTCGCTGAGGTGCTCCCCGGTCTCGACGACGAAACACGCCGCTCGGGTGCCGCGCGCGGACAGCTCGTCGATCTTCTGACCGCAGCGGGGTGCCGCCGAGTCGAAGAGACCGCAGTCACCGTGGCGGTCGACTACCCCGGCTTCGACGAGTGGTGGGAGCCGTACACGCTCGGCGTCGCCCCTGCCGGAAGGCAGCTTGCGGCCCTCGATCCCGCGCAACGGGAAGTCGTGCGCGAGCGCTGCCGGACCCTGATGCCGGACGCACCGTTCACGATCTCTGCCACCGCCTGGGCCGCCCGCGGGATCGTCTGACGGAACGCCCACCCGTCGCAGACGTCAGGTGGCGGCGAGGCGCTTCTTCTCGGTCTCGACGTCGAAGGTCGCGGCCGGCCATTGCGGGTCGATGCCCTCGAGGGTCTCCAGCAGCAGGGTCTGCACGGCGAGGCGCGCGTACCACTTGCGGTTGGCCGGCACCACGTACCAGGGCGCGTGCTCGGTCGAGGTGCGCTCGAACACGGTCTGGTACGCGTCCATGTAGTGCGGCCACATCTCACGCTCGTCCACGTCGCCGGGGTTGTACTTCCAGTGCTTGTCGGGGCGGTCGAGCCGCTCCATCAGCCGCGTGCGCTGCTCGTCGTACGAGATGTGCAGCATGACCTTCACAACGCGGGTGCCGGCATCCGTCAGCTCCTTCTCGAAGGCGTTGATCGCGTCGTACCGGCGTTCGATCTCGTCCGCCGGCGCCAGCGAACGCACCTTGCCGATGAGCACGTCCTCGTAGTGCGAGCGGTCGAAGACGCCGATCATCCCGGGCGTCGGCACGCGCTTGCGGATGCGCCACAGGAAGTCGTGCGCGAGCTCCTGGCTCGTCGGCTTCTTGAAGGCCGTCAGCATGACGCCCTGCGGGTCGACCGCGCCGACCACGTGGCGCACGATCCCGCCCTTGCCCGCCGAGTCCATCGCCTGCAGCACCAGCAGCACCGAGGCGTGAGTGGCGTCAGCCCGCGACTGCGCGAACAGGCGCTCCTGGTACTCGTCCAACTGCTCGAGTCCGGTCGCGAGGTCGGCCTGGCCTTGAACCTTGCCGCCGGGATGGCCCGGAGCAGACTCGGGATCCACGCCCGAGAGGACGAAGCCCTCCCCCACGCGCAGGATGTCGAGGGCATCGGCGCCCCAATAGTGCTGGCTCTTGGCGGTCATGCCCCCATCATGGCGGAACGCTTCACGTCACGCCCGGATTCGCCGGGGTCAGCGCGAGAGGGGCACTTCGATGAGCTGACGCCCGCCGACCGGAGAGGTCAGCGCCTGGTCGAGGGCGACCCGGGTCGTCACGCGCTGGTACTCCCACCCGTACGCGAGGGCGAGGTGCTCCAAGCGTGTCGTGTGCGGCGTGTACTGCACGCGGTTCATCGCGTCCTCGGCCGCGACGCGGGCGACCTCGAGGTCATCGAAGATCGTGCCGCCGCCGTCGTTGCCGACGATGACCTGGATGCGCGGCTCGGCCTCGCCGGGCGCATGCAGCAGCGCCCCGACGTCGTGCAGCAGTGTGACGTCGCCGAGCAGCACCCGCGTCACTCCGGGGCCGCCGTCGGCCTGGCTGGCGAGCGCGATGCCGAGCGCGGTCGAGACGGTGCCGTCGATGCCGGCGAGGCCGCGGTTGGCGTGCACCGGCACCTTCTTGCCGTTCACCACGGCGTCCGCGACGCGCACCAGGCGGGACGAGCCGAACATCAGCCGGTCGTGCGGCCAGGTGGCGCGCCACACGGCGTCCACGAGGCCTTCACGGTCCAGAACCGCCCGGATCGTCGCGAGCTCCGCCGCGATCGCTCCGAGCCGCTCGCTGGGCACCGCGGAGGCGAGGCCGTCCGCGTCCGGCGCCGGAGGCGTGAGATCCACGGATGCCGCGCGTGAGGCCCGCACCCAGGCGCCGAGCCAGTCCCGGTCGGTGTCGCCGCTCGCGACGGCGACCGTGTCCAGCGGGATGGTCGCGCCGTTGAGGTTGAGCGGCTCGCCCGGCCCGCGCAGCGCGAGCACCTCGACCTCGGGATCCGACAACAGGTGCGCGACCTCGCGGCTCAGGGTCGGGTGCCCGAGCACGACGGCGCGTTCGATCCGGCCGCCGAGCTCGGGGTCGCGCAGAAGTTCACGGTAGGCGTGCACGAGGTGGCGACCGAACCGGGCGCCGCTGACGACCTCGGCGATGAGCGGCCAGCCGCCGGCGTGGGCCAGGGCCTCGGCATCCGGTCCTGCGTCCGCACCGGCCACGACCACCGTGCGGGGGCCGCGTACCAGCACGAACGGCTGGTCGTCGGGCTCGAGCGGCAGGTCCGCCTCGCCGATGCCGCCGCCGCCTTGGTACAGGGCACCGGATGCCTCGTCCTCGCTCTCGAGGTCGGGCTCCGGCGCTGCATCGAGGTCGGGGGCGTCCGTCGTCGCGAGCTCCACCTCGGGAACCCCGAGCCACGTCGGCAGCTCACCGGCGAGCGGCTCCCGGTAGGGCATGTTGAGGTGAACTGGCCCGGCGGAGCGCATCCCGGCGCCGAGGGCGGCTGCGACCGCCTCCGCGGCGACCGCCCGCAGCATCGTGCTCTGCTCGCCGTCCCCGACGGGATCAGTGTCCTCGGGCACGGGCAGGTCTGCCTCGAACCGGAGGCTGGGCGCGAACATGCCGGGCTGTCGCGTGGTCTGGTTCGCGCCGACACCGCGCAGCTCCGGCGGGCGGTCGGCGGTGAGCAGCAGCAGCGGAACGCCGGCGTGGTGCGCCTCGAGCGCGGAGGGCAGCAGGTTCGCCGCGGCGGTGCCGGACGTGCACACCACGGCCGCCGGCATCCCGGACTCCCGCCCAATGCCGAGCGCGGTGAACCCGGCGACGCGTTCGTCGATCCGCACGTGCAGGCGGATCGATCCGCGCCGTTCGAATTCGGCCGCCACCAGTGCCAGCGCCTGCGAGCGCGAACCCGGGCTGACCACGACGTGCCGCACGCCCTGCTCGATGAGTCCGCACAGCAGCGCCGCCGCAGCATCCGTCGCCGGCGATGCCAGACGTCTCGGATCGGCGGCGGATGCTCCGCCGGTCAAGTCATGCGCCACGGCTCAGCCGACGGCGCCGCGCTGACCGCGGCCGTCGTCGTCGCCGTCGAGGCCGCGCGCCGGGGGCTCCGGCGCCGTCGTACCCGCCGGGCTCGCGGTTCCGCTCGGCGGGGTCGTCGTGCTCGTGGGGCCTGCGGTTCCGGTCGGCGGTGCGACGTCGGTCACCGGCGGCACGCCGGGGGTGCCCCAGCGGGGGTCGTCGTCCTCGGCATCGAGCTGCGCCAGCTCCTCTTCGAGGCGGCGGATCCGTTCGTCCTGGTCGGTGACCGCACCGAGGCTGCCGAGGAACTCGGGGTCGTCGTCGGGGGCGCGGCGTGCGGCGATGGTCGAGTTGCGGATGCGACCGACCGCGAGCCACAGCAGACCGCCCAGAACCGGGATCAGGACCACGATGAGGATCCATACCGGCTTGCTCACCCCACGGTGGCGCGTCGGCGGCTGCACAGCACAATCGACGATGGTGTAGACCCAGAAAGCGGTCGCCACCAGAGCCAGGATCAGCAGTACGCGGGGCACACCCCCATCCTAGGCGTCGCGCCGCACTCCGGCCGGGCCGTCACCGAACTGTGAGCGAGCGCCCAGGCCCGGCGAGCCCGCATCGCACGGCGACTTAGGATGGATACGTGAAGCTTTCCCCCGTGCTCGTCTACACGGTGCTGCGCCTGCTCGCCTTCCTGGTCCCGTTCGGCGTCATGATGCTGTTCCCGATCTTCCGCGAGTTCTACTGGCTCGCCGCGATCTTCGCCGCCCTCATCGGACTCAGCATCTCGCTGCTGTTCCTGCGCCGCCCCCTGAGCGATGTCTCCCGACAGGTGGAGAAGCGCCGCGCCGCCAACGTCCGTACGGATCGCGACGAGGATGTCGAGGATGCCGCTGCAGATGCGGCATCCCGCCCCGAGCCCACCGGCACCGACGAGCGCTGAACGGCCCGCGAGCCCAACTCCGCGCGACCCGGCCGCGAGGCGTAGCCCGCAGGCTCAGCCCGCGAACGCCCAGAACAGGAACGCGCCGTACGCGACCGACGTGAGCGAGGTCAGCGCGAGTGCGACGAGCAGCTCCTTGGGCAGTCGGTACGTCCAGACGATCAGGATCGCCGGCAGCGCCGCGATCAGTGCGAGCAGCGTGAGCCATGCGATCGGGTAGAACACCGCGAGGAACACGGCGATCGCGAAGGCCAGCAGCACGACGACCGTGAACAGCCACTGCGTGGCCCGGCGTCCTATCCGGACGCTCAACGTGCGCTTGCCCGCCTCGCGATCCTGGTCGATGTCGCGGAGGTTGTTGGTCAGCAGCACCGCGACGGCGAGCAGGCCGGCACCGACCGCCCCGAACCATGCCTCCTGCGGCAGCGACTGCACCTGCACCCAGGTGGTGCCGAGCGTGGCGACCAGCCCGAAGAACACGAACACGAACAGCTCGCCGAATCCGGCGTAGCCGTACGGGCGCTTGCCGCCGGTGTAGAACCAGGCCGCGATGATGCATACCGCGCCGACCGCGAGGAACCACCACTGCTGCGTGCGGATCGTGAGCGCGAGGCCGGTGACCGCAGCGATGCCGAAGAACACGAGGGCGACCATCAGCACGGAGCGCGGTGACGCCTTGCCAGAGGCCGTCAGGCGGGCCGGGCCGACCCGGAAGTCGTCGGTGCCGCGGATGCCGTCGCTGTAGTCGTTCGCGTAGTTCACGCCGATCTGCAGGCTGACCGCGACGAGCAGGCACAGCAGCGCGAGCACCCAGTGCAGCAGTCCGTCCACGAGCATGGCCGCGCCGGTGCCGATCAGGATCGGCGTCACCGCGAGCGGGAGCGTGCGCAGTCGTGCCGCGCCGACCCAGTCGCCGAACGTCGCCTTCTCGATGCGCCGCGGGTTGCCGGACTGGTGCGCCTTCTGGGGATTTCCCCGCGACGGCTGCTTGTTCGGACCCTGACGCTTGCGCTTCTTGCTGGAGGTACCTGCCACGAGGTGTCATCCTACGGCTCGCAGCCCGGAGCACCCCTGTCCGCCGGGGCGCGCCGGGGGCACAATGGCCGCATGTTGAGCATCGGATCCGTCGTCTTGACCGTCGAGGACATCACCCGGGCCGGCGACTTCTGGCGTGCCGCACTCGGATACGTGAACCGCCGCGAGCCGTCCGAGGACTGGGTGATCCTCGACCCGCCCTACAAGGAGCACTGGGATGCCCCGGGCGCGAGCATCGCGCTGTCGATCACGGGCTATCCGCAGCACTACCCGCCGCGCATCCACTTGGACCTGTACGCGGACGACCAGACCGCCGAGGTGGCTCGGCTCCTCGAGCTGGGCGCCCGCAAGGTCGACTGGGACGGCTACCCGGACGACGCGGACTGGGTCGTCCTGGAGGACACCGAGGGCAACCGGTTCTGCGTGGTCGACGTCGGCGAGCGGCCCGCCGCCTGAGTCAGTGCAGCGCGGTGACGACCCGGCGGATCCCCTCGCGGTCGGGCTTGCCCGACGGCAGTGTCGCCAGCTCGTCCACGAGCACCAGCCGCACCGGGCGCGCGTGCGGCCCGATCTCGTCGGCCACCGCCGCGCGTGCCTCCTCGAGCTGGGTCGATTCGCTGCGCCGCAGCGCCTCTCCCCTGCCGGCGACGACGACGGATGCCTCGCCCCAGCGCTCGTCGGGAACCCCGATCACCACTGCGTTCTCCAGACCGGGCACGGCGCGCACGACGCGTTCCACGCGGTCGAGCGAGATGTTGATCCCCCCGGACACGATGACGTTGTCGATGCGGCCGCGCACGCGCAGGATGCCGTCTTCGAGCAGTCCCGCGTCTCCGGTGCGGTACCAGCGCGTGCCCTCCGCATCGCGTGGGAACACGGCATCCGTCAGCTGTGCGTCGTCGAGATAGCCGTCGGCGAGCATCGGACCGGAGATGCGAACCTCGCCCTCGACGATCCGCACCGACGCGCCGTCCAGCGGGACGCCGTCGTACACGCAGCCGCCGCTGGTCTCGGTCGACCCGTAGGTGCGCGCGATGCGCACGCCGGCAGCCTCCGCGCGCTCGAGAGTCGCGGCCGGCAGCGCCTGGCCGCCGATCAGGATCCGCTCGAACGACTGCAGTGCGCGCAGCACGCTGTGGTCGTCGGTCGCGGCGTCCAGGAGCCGGGAGAGCTGCGCGGGCACGAGCGAGGTGTACGTCGGGACGCGGCTGCCTCCCTCGGTGGAGATCATCATCAGCGCGGTCGCGGCGAACGCCTGGGGCGTGAACACGCCCCGGAGGAGCGCGGGCTCGCGATCGGACACGAGCGAGCGCACGAGCACCTGAAGTCCGGCGACGTAGCTCGCCGGGAGCGCGAGCAGCCACGTCCCCTCCCCGATGCGCGCGGCCGTCGCCATCGCGCTGGCGATGAGCGCGTTGCGGCTGAGGACGACGCTCTTGGGCACCCCGGTCGAGCCGGAGGTCGTCACCACGACCGCGGTGCCGGCATCCACCTGCATCGGCGAGGCGTGGACCATGCCCAGACCCAGCGCCGGCCCGGCGCCGTGCAGCGCGTCACGCAGCGCCCGCGCGATGACGCGCGGATCGTCGCCGTCGACCGGTTCGAGTCTCACCGGATGTCGCTTAGAACTGCCATGGGTAGGGCGCCCAGTCTGGTTCGCGCTTCTCGAGGAACGCATCGCGCCCCTCGACGGCTTCGTCCGTGCCGTATGCGAGACGCGTGGCCTCACCGGCGAAGACCTGCTGACCGACCAGTCCGTCATCGACCGCGTTGAAGGCGAACTTGAGCATGCGGATCGCCGTCGGCGACTTCGTCAGGATGGTGCGCGCCATCTCGATCGCTTCGCTCTCCAGCTCGGCGTGCGGCACGACACGGTTGATCGCGCCCATCTCGTACGCGCGCTGCGCCGAGTACTCCTCGGCCAGGAAGAAGACCTCGCGGGCGAACTTCTGTCCGATCTGCCGAGCGAAGTACGCCGAGCCGTAGCCGGCGTCGAAGGATCCGACATCCGCATCCGTCTGTTTGAAACGCCCGTGCTCGCGCGATGCGATCGACAGGTCGCAGACCACGTGCAGCGAGTGCCCGCCGCCCGCGGCCCAGCCCGGGATCACGGCGATGACGACCTTCGGCATGAAGCGGATGAGGCGCTGCACCTCGAGGATGTGCAGGCGGCCGCCGCGCCCTTGATCGGCGACGGAGGTCTCGTCCTCGGAGTACTTGTACCCGTCGCGGCCGCGGATGCGCTGGTCGCCGCCGGAGCAGAACGCCCAGCCGCCGTCCTTGGCGCTCGGACCGTTGCCGGTCAGCAGCACGACGCCGATCTTCGGGTCCTGGCGCGCGATCTCCAACGCACGGTACAGCTCGTCCACCGTGTGCGGGCGGAACGCGTTGCGGATCTCGGGCCGGTCGAACGCGATCCGGGCGATCCGCCCGTCGAGCGAGACGTGCGCGGTGATGTCGGTGTAGGCATCGGCGCCGGGCGCCAGGGTCCACACCGCAGGATCGAAGAGCTCAGAGACCATGGACTTCAGCCTAGAGCCGCGGCATCCCGTCAGAGAGTCCCGTTCTTCGCGTCGCGCCAGTCGAGCCACTGCTGCACCCGGGCGAAGTCCCAGTCCGGACCCTGGAAGCCGAGGGTGAACAGACGTGTGCCGGCGTCGAACAGGTCATCGGCGACGGATTCGTCGCGGCGCTGCAGCTCGTTCGAGATGATCAGCTGCGAGGTGTCGTGCCCGTCGCGCTCGCCCCACGCGTCGATGACGCCGACCTTGTGCGCGATCTCTTCGGGGTGGACGAAGCTGTGCCAGATGTCGGCGTGCTTGGCCACGATCCGCAGGGTCTTCTGCTCGCCCTTGCCGCCGATCATCACCGGGATCTCGCGCGTGGGCGGCGGCACCAGCTTCGCCCAGCGGGCCTCGATCCGGTCCATGCCTTCGGCGAGGTCCTTCAGTCGTGTGCCGGGCGTGCCGAACTCGTAGCCGTACTCGTCGTAGTCCCGCTCGAACCAGCCCGCTCCGGTGCCGAGGATGAACCGACCGGTGCCGCCCTTCGCACTGATGTGGTCGATCGTGCGGGCCATGTCGGCCTGCAGATCGGCGTTGCGGTAGCTGTTGCAGTTGACCAGGGCGCCGAACTCCACGCGCTCGGTCTGCTCGGCCCAGGCCGCCAACATGGTCCAGGACTCGAAGTGGAGACCGTCGGGGTCGCCCGTCAGCGGGAAGAAGTGGTCCCAGTTGAAGAGGATGTCCACGCCCATGTCTTCGAGGCGTCGCACGGCGTCGCGGAACGCGCCGTACGGGGAGTGCTGGGGCTGGAGCTGGACGCCGAGGCGCACGGGAGTGTCGAGAAGCATCCCGTCAGCATAAGACGAGGGATGCCGGGACCCGGCGCCGCGCCGCGTCGTTTCGTCTGCTCGTCCGGCTCAGTGGCGCCGAGAACAGGACGATCGGCGGACGCAGGACGTGTGAACGCACACTCGTCCTGCATCCGCCGAACCCCTGCACTCAGCGAGACGTCCCGCTCAGCGGACCCGGGAACGCACCGTCTTGGTGATGCCGTCGATGATGTCCGCCAGCGCACAGCCGACGATCACGACCGCCACGATCGCCGTGACGATGCCCACCACCTCGGCGGTGACCATGTCGAACGCGGCGAGGAACGCGGGGTTGAGGAGGCGGTCGGTGAGCAGGAGTACGAGCGCGGGAACGGCGACCGCCACCGCGATCAGGGCGTTGAGGACGGCGAACGTCCACGTCCAGCGTCCGCGCACGTAGATCGCGATCGCCAACGCCGCCTCGGCCGCCATCAGCACGAAGAGTCCGGCGATCCACCATGGCCAGAGGTCGGGGTTCAAGACCGGGATCGGTGCCCAGCTCGACGGATCCAGCACCCGGCTCGAGTTCTCGCCGATCCACGCGAGGCCGATGAAGCGGTCCCAGATGATCGCGCCCGCCGCCAGCCCGAGGAACACCAGCGTCGCGATCAGGTCGGCGCGGCCCAGGCCCTTGGCCCGCGGTTCGGGGAGACGGTCGAGGCTCCACGTGACGTTCAGCGCATCCTTGGCCGCGCCCCGCCGCTCGGGAGCGGCGTCCGCGGTCCGCTCGAGGATCGCGAAGATGAGCGTCACCCAGAACGCGACGTGGAGGGCGACGGTGAGCAAGCCTCCGATCGCGGCCGCGACGATCTCGCCGATGTCGCCGCCCGACAGTACCTCGCCGAGCGTGATGCCGACGGCGGCGATGGGCACGACGATCCACAGCAGCACCTTGAGCAGCCGCAGCCACTCGAAGTAGTACCGCGGTCCGATGAGGAAGGCCGGGCGATCCGAGTAGTCGGCGGCGAGCCGGTCGGGGTCGCCCAGGTCGGTCAGCACCACGCGCTCCGCGGCATCCCTCGACTCGCCCTCATCGACACGTGCGTCGATCGCATCGGCGATGGATGCCTCGAGCTCGGCCCGCAGGTCGTCGCGGCTCTTCTCGGGCACACTGCGGGTAGCGGCGTAGATGTAGCGTTCGGTCAGGTTCGTCATGTCAGTTCTCCTCGGTGAGGGAGTCGATCGCCGTGGCGATCGACCGGAATTCTGCGGCCATGGCCGACGCGAGCGCGTCGCCCGCGGGACTGGTGCGATAGAACTTGCGAGGCCGCGCCTCGTCGGTGTTCCACTCGCTCGTGAGCTGCCCTTGCTTCTCGAGTCGGCGCAGCAGCGGGTACAGCGTGTTGGCGTCCGTCTGGAAGCCGCGCCCGTTGAGCTCCTCGAGGAGCCCATAGCCGTAGCCGGGCTGCCGGAGCAGCCGCAAGCATGCCAGCACGACCGTGCCCCGCCGCAGTTCCTGCAGGTGGGTGTCGAGCGTTTCGTTCTCGGTCATGTTCACACAATACTGTGCGACACACACTATCGTCAATCACACATTGCAGCGCGAAGACTCGTTGCGTACGAAACCGTAGCTATTCCACCCCCGATCGGGCAGGCTGAGGCAAAGCAGAGGAGCCGCCGTGACCGCCACACCGTCGTTCTGGATTCGTGTGAAGTGGGCGATCTTCGGCAAGCCGGTGACGCACGAAGAGCACCGAGCGGCCACTGCCTCCGATCGCGCCCGGACGGGAGCCGTCGACCAGCGCGTCACCGCGCAACAGGCGATGCGCAATCCCGGCGCATGGCTCTGAGACGGCCATGATGGACGCATGATCCGCCCTCTCCCCCCGCTCCAGGAGATCCTGGACACCGCCCGCGTCGTCGCATTGCCGATGGCGACCCGATTCCGAGGCGTCGACGTGCGCGAAGCCGTCGTGTTCGAAGGCCCGGAGGGATGGACCGAGTTCTCCCCGTTCGGGGAGTACCCCGACCCGGAGGCCGCGACCTGGCTCGCCGCCGCGCTCGACTTCGGCTGGACTCGCTCCCCCGCGCCGCTCCGCACCCAGATCCCGGTCAATGCGACCGTGCCGGCGGTGGATGCGGCATCCGTCGCCACCGTCCTCGCGCGCTTCGACGGCTGCCGCACCGCAAAGGTGAAGGTCGCCGAGCCCGGCCAGCGGCTGGCCGACGACATCGCCCGCGTCCGTGCCGTGCGCGAGGTCCTCGGCGTCGAGGGTCGCGTGCGCATCGACGCGAACGGCGGCTGGAACGTCGACGAGGCCGAACATGCGATCCACGCGCTGGCCGAGTTCGACCTCGAATACGCCGAGCAGCCGTGCGCGACCGTCGAGGAGCTCGCTGAGCTGCGGCGCCGCGTGAAGTACATGGGCATCCCGATCGCCGCCGACGAGAGCGTCCGCAAGGCCGAGGATCCGCTGGCCGTCGCCCGCGCAGGCGCCGCGGACATCATCGTCGTCAAGGCCCAGCCGCTCGGCGGCGTGCGTCGTGCGCTGGAGATCATCGCCGAGGCCGGGCTGCCGGCCGTCGTCTCCAGCGCCCTGGACACCTCGATCGGTCTGTCGATGGGTGCTGCCCTCGCCGCGGCCATGCCGACCCTGGACTTCGACTGCGGGCTGGGCACGGCATCCCTGTTCACGGCCGACGTCACCGCGACTCCGCTGACGCCGCTCGACGGTCGCATCCTCGTGGGGCGTGTGATTCCGGATGCCGCATCCCTGGCCGCGTGGGAAGCACCGGCCGACCGCCGCGCATGGTGGCTGGCACGCCTCGAGCGGTGCCACGCGGAGCTGGAGCGGCGCGCGAACGCGTAGACCGACGTGCGGGCCGCGTTTTAGGCTGGAGGTCAACGGACAGGAGACCGACGTGGCCGAGATGACCGTGACCAATGGGACGGTGCCCGAGGTGATGGCCGAGCTGGCCGCACTCGAGGATCCGCGCATCCGCGACGTGAACGTCCGGCACGGCGACGACCACGGCGTGAACCTCACCAAGCTGCGCGCGGTGGCCAAGCCGCTCAAGATCCAGCAGGATCTCGCTCTCGACCTGTGGGCGACCGGCGACACGGCGGCCCGACTGGTCGCACTGCTGATCTGCCGCCCCAAGGCGTTCGACCGCGACCAGCTCGACACGATGATGCGCGAGGCCCGCACCCCCAAGGTGCAGGACTGGCTCGTGAACTACGTCGTCAAGAAGAGCCCGCACGCCGAGGAGCTTCGCGTCGCCTGGTTCGACGACGCCGATCCCGCCGTGGCGAGCGCGGGGTGGGAGTTGACGACCGAGCGCGTCGACAAGAACCCCGACGGCCTCGACCTTCCCGGGCTGCTCGACATCATCGAAGCCCAGATGAAGACCGCTCCCGACCGCCTGCAGTGGTCGATGAACACGTGCCTGGCGCACATCGGCATCGCCCATCCCGAGTACCGTGCGCGCGCCCTGGACATCGGCGAGCGCCTCGAGGTACTCAAGGACTACCCCACGCCACCGAACTGCACGTCGCCGTTCGCGCCCAGCTGGATCACCGAGATGGTGCGGCGGCAGACCCGCGCCTAGCGGCTACGCGGCGGGCGGCTCGATGATGAGCTCGGCCACGCGGGCGAGCTCCGCGCTGGTGTGCCGGCACATCGCCTCGTAGTCCAGCCCCGCCATGGCGGCGTGTACGGAGGCGCCCTCCCACACGGTGAGCATCAGCCGTGCCGCCTCGTCGGCGGTCACGCGGAACCGCAGCCCGTTCGCCTGACCGATGTCGCGCACGATCTGGGCGACGCTGCGCTGCATCTCCTCCTCCTGACGGAGGTACGCCGTCGCGAGCTGCGGATTGCGCAGCGAGTGGATGCGGATCTCGCTCATCAGCAGGACTCCGAGCCGGTCGTCGGCGGTGACGTCCAGCACCTGGTCGATGATCGCGAACGCATTGATCGAGGCGGCGTCGAAGCCGCCCTCCTGCTCGAGCGCAGCGACCCGACTCTTCACGACCTCGACGCGCGCGCGGGCGACTCGTCCGGCGAGCTCGAGGAAGAGCTCGTCCTTGGAGTCGAAGTTCGAGTAGAACGCGCCGCGAGTGAAGCCCGCGCGTTCGCAGATCGCCTCGACGGATGCCGCATCCAGACCGACCTCGGCGAACACCTGAGCGGCCGCATCCAGCAGTTTCTGGCGCGTGTTCTCGCGCCGGCGCGGCGCGGCGGGCGTCGTGACCGTGTTCTCTGTCATCGACTCTCCTTCCGGACCGAGGCTGAGTTCATCGAAACACACATGAAGTCTCCAGGTTGGCGCATGGTCCAGGTTTTACGATACATCTATGTATCGGATACAGCGTTGTATCGAAACTGTCTGACATCCGATCCGGAGGCGTTGTGTCCACTCTGCTCTACTCGCTCGGCCGGTGGTCGTACCGGCATCCGTGGCGAGTTCTCGTGTCGTGGCTCCTCCTGCTCGCCATGGCCGGTGGTGGGTTCGCCCTCTTCGGCAAGGCGACCGACAACTCCTTCTCGATCCCGGGTACGGAGGCCCAAGCCGGCCTCGAGCAGCTGAGCCGGTCGTTCCCGCAGGCCAGCGGCACCAGCGCACAGTTCATCGTCGTCGGGCCGGATGGCAGTGTCGTGGACAGCGAGCCGTTCACCACCGACATCGAGAACACGATCACCCAGCTCGAAGATCTGGACGGGATCCTCGCGGTGACCGATCCGTTCGACGAGATGGTCACGGGGCTGGTCTCGGATGACGGAACCGCCGCGCTGGTCCGCCTGCAGTTCGACGGTCAGGCGACGGATGTCTCGGACGAGACCAAGGACGAGCTGCGCGACATCGCCGCCCAGCTGCAGGACGAGCTGCCGGAGGGCTCGCAGGTCTCGCTCGGCGGCGATCTGTTCGCACTGTCGATCCCCGGAGTCACCCTCACCGAGGCAGTCGGCCTGCTGATCGCCCTGTTCGTGCTGATCATCACGTTCCGCTCGATCGCGGTGGCAGGGCTCCCCCTGGCCTCCGCCGTCATCGGGGTCGGGCTCGCGCTCTCGCTCATCATGCTCTCGACCGCGTTCGTGTCGATCTCGTCCACGACCCCGCTGCTGGCCTTGATGCTCGGGCTCGCGGTCGGCATCGACTACGCGCTGTTCATCATGGCGCGACATCAGGACCAGGTGCGGGCAGGGGTCGAGCCGGAGGAGTCGGCCGCGCGCGCGACCGGCACGGCCGGCTCCGCGGTCGTGTTCGCCGGCGTGACCGTGCTCATCGCGCTCATCGGCCTCGGTCTCGCGAACATCCCGTTCCTCACCACCATGGGCATCGCGGCGGCCGTCTCGGTCGCGATCGCCGTGCTCGTCGCGATCACGCTGACCCCCGCGTTCCTCGGCTTCGTTAAGGGCCGCATGCTCGGCTGGCCGACCCGCGACGCGCGTCGCGCCGCACGCGCTGCCCGACGTGCCCACAAGAGCGGGGCTGCCGCACGACGCGCCGCGTCGAGCACGGAATCGGACGGCGAGGCGGATGCCGCGCCCGCAGGTGTGCTCATGACCCCGCCCGCCGCGAGCGAGGTGCCTGCAGCCCCGACCAAGGTCAAGCGCGGGTTCGCGACGCGCTGGGTAGGCCTCGTGACGAAGCATCCGATCGTCACGACCGTCGCCGTCGTCCTCACGCTCGGGATCATGGCGATCCCCGCGGCCAGCCTGGCGCTGGCCCTGCCGAACGCCGGCATGCTCCCGAAGGACAACGAAGCCCGCCAGTCGTACGACCTGGTCGCCGAGCACTTCGGCCCCGGCTTCAACGGCCCGCTCGTCATGACCGGCACGATCGTCACCTCGACCGACCCGCTCGGCCTGATGCAGGATCTCGGCGACGAGATCGCCGAGATGCCCGGTGTCCAGACGGTTGCACTGTCCACGCCGAACGAGACGGCCGACACCGGCATCGTGCAGATCATCCCGACCACGGCGCCGGATGACCCGGCCACCGCCGACCTCGTGCGCGAGCTCCGCGCGCAGCACGACCACTTCCTGGAGAAGTACGGCGTCGATCTGAAGGTCACCGGCTTCACGGCCGTCGCGATCGACATCTCCGACCGCCTCGGCGCCGCTCTCGTGCCCTTCGGCATCTTCGTCGTCGGCCTTTCGCTCGTGCTCCTCATGATCGTGTTCCGCTCGATCTGGGTGCCGATCAAGGCCGCAGTCGGCTATCTGCTCTCGGTGCTCGCCGCGTTCGGTGTGGTCAGTGCCGTGTTCGAGTGGGGGTGGCTCGCCGACGCACTGCACGTCACGCGCACCGGTCCGATCATCAGCTTCATGCCGATCGTGCTGATGGGCGTGCTGTTCGGGCTCGCGATGGACTATGAGGTGTTCCTCGTCTCTCGCATGCGGGAGGACTTCGTCCACAAACGTCGCGCGATGGGTGGCCGCACCGACCGCGCCATGGCCGTCGGCGCTGTGCGCTCCGGTTTCACCGCCTCCGCGCGGGTCGTGACCGCCGCCGCCGTCATCATGTTCGCCGTGTTCGCCGCCTTCGTCCCCGAAGGCGACGCCTCACTCAAACCGATCGCCCTGGGTCTCGCCGTCGGCATCGCGATCGATGCGTTCCTGGTGCGGATGACCCTGGTTCCCGCCGTGATGGCGCTGCTGGGCGACAAGGCCTGGTGGATGCCGAAGTGGCTCGACCGCGTCCTCCCCCACTTCGACATCGAGGGCGAAGCCGTCGAACGCGAACTCGAGCTGGCGGACTGGCCCGAGCCCGACACCACGGCCGCGGTCGTGGCCGAGGACCTCTCGCTCGTGTCCGACGACGTCGCACTCTACGACGGTGTCGCACTGCGCCTCGAACCGGGCGACTCGCTCGTGGTCACCGCGACCGAAGCCGTCGCCGCACGTTCCCTGCTGTTGACCGTCGCGGGGCGCATCGACCCCTCGGACGGCCGGCTCCGCGTCGCCGGCCACCTGCTGCCCGGCCGCGCGGCCTGGGTGCGCGCTCACGTCGGCGTCGCACTGCTGTCCGGTGCGAGCGACCCGATCACCGAGCTGCGTCGGGCGGTCCGCGGCCGCACGCGCATCGTCGTCATCGACGGCGTCGACGCGATCGCCTCCGGGGCGGCGCTGGATCAGGCCGCCGCGGTGCTCCGCGACGCGTCGGCCGCGGCATCCGTCACCGTCCTCGTCTCGGCCACCGACCCGGCCGTCGCACGCGCGCTGCTGGCCGCCGCCGGGCGCACCGACGCCACAGTTCTGGATCTCGCCACACCGCGCGCATCCACCCGACTCCTCTCCACCCCTGAGGTGACCGCATGACTCTCCACATCGAACGCGCCCGCTCCCGTCGCCCCGTCACCTGGCTGACGATCATCGGAGTCGTGCTGCTGCCCGTCGTGATCGGCGGCATCCTCGTCGCCGCGCTGTACAACCCGACCGATCGGCTCGACTCGCTGAACGCGGCGATCGTGAACGAGGATCAGCCCGTCACGATCAACGACCAGCTCGTGCCCTTGGGCCGTCAGCTCACCGCGGGCCTGGTCGAAGGCCAGGGCGAGGGTGAGAGCAACCTCACCTGGACGATCTCCAACACGGAGGATGCCGCGGCCGGTCTGGCCGATGGCACGTACAACGCCGTCATCACGATCCCGGAGAACTTCTCGGCAGCGGCGACCTCCACGGCGCCGGGCGGAACCCCGGAGAAGGCCACGATCGAGGTCACCACCCCGCCGGACAGCCTCATCGTCGATGACGCGATCACCGCGCAGGTCGCGCAGACCGCGGCCTCCGTCCTCGGCGAGCAGCTGTCGACCGTGTACCTCGAGAACGTCTTCCTCGGCTTCACGACCCTCGGCGACCAGCTCGGCACCGCCGCGGACGGCGCGCAGCAGCTCGCCGACGGTGCGCAGCAGAGCTCCGACGGTGCGGTGAGTCTGGCCGACGGCATCCGTCAGCTCGGGACCGGGGCCGGGGCCCTCTCCAGCGGCCTGACCGAGTGGGCCGCGGGGGCGAACTCCGCCGCCTCGGGTCTGAACACCTGGGCCGCCGGGGCACAGGGACTCGGCGGCAGCACCAGTCAGATCGCCGGTGGCATCGCGCAGATCGGCGGCGGCCTCGCCCAGACTCCGCAGATTCCGCAGAACGTGATCGACGCGGCCAACGGCATCGCGGCCAACAGCGAGCAGCTCAAGTCCGACGCGGCCGCGGCGGCCGCGAGCCTGCGGCAGCTCGCCGTCGACTGCGTCGCGCAGGGCTCGCCCGCAGACATCTGCACCGGCATCAGCGCGGCCGCGGATCGCGCGGAAGCGGCACTGCCGACGGTCAACAACATCCTCGACCAGTCCGGCACGATCGCGGCAGGAGTCGAGGGTCTCAGCCAGCTCCCCGCGGTCGGCCAGACGCTCGTCTCGATGTCGGGCAATCTCACCCAGATCGCCGGCGGCATGAACGGCCTGGCCGCGGGTGCGACTGCCGCCGCCGCGGGCACCCAGCAGCTCGCGGCCGGCGCCGGCCAGCTCGCGGCCGGCGGAAGCGCGCTGGCCTCCGGCGCGACCACCGCCGCCGACGGCGCCACGCAGCTGGCCGACGGCACCGCGAAGCTCGCGGACGGCACGAGCACGCTCGCCGACGGCCTGAAGACGGCATCCGAATCCGTCCCGTCGTACACCGACCAGGAGGCGAACAGCCTCGCCGAGGTCGTTGCGAACCCGGTCGAGACCGACGGTCTCGGCTCGAACATCTTCGGCGCCTCGGCGATCCCGCTGCTGGCGATGCTGGCACTGTGGTTCGGCGGACTCGCGACGTTCGTGGCGCTGCAGGCGGTGTCTCGTCGGGCTCTCACCTCGCGTGCACCGTCGGCGCTGCTCGCGCTGCGCGGCTTCGCCCCGGCGGCCGCACTCGGCGCGGTCCAGGGTCTGCTCGTGGCGCTCGTGGTGCAGTGGGCCGCCGCATACGACTGGGGCACCTGGTCGGTCTTCGCCTCCCTGGCGGTCATCGCCGGCATCGCGTTCGCCGCCGTCAACCAAGCGCTCGTCGCCGCCCTCGGTGGTGCCGGACGCTGGGTGGCAGCCCTCGTGGGCGTGCTCGCGGTGGCGACCGGCGTCGTCTCGACCGTGCCCGGCTTCCTCGCCGGCGTCGCGTCCCTGATGCCGACCTCACCCGCCTACACCGGCATGGTCGCCGCGCTCACCTCCGCGGGCGGAGTCGGTGCCGCGATCGTCGGCATGATCGTGTGGACGGTCCTCGCCTTCGCGGTCACGACGATCGCCGTGGCCCGGCGCCGCACGACGACCGCGCGGGCGCTCCTGACGGCGGCTCCGGCCTGACCCGCGCAACCGGCCGTTCGCCGGTGCTCCCCTGTCGCAATCGGCGCGCACCGACCGCGATGTGCGACAGGGGA
Source organism: Microbacterium sp. Root61 (assembly GCF_001427525.1). NCBI lineage: Bacteria > Bacillati > Actinomycetota > Actinomycetes > Micrococcales > Microbacteriaceae > Microbacterium > Microbacterium sp. Root61. Next base: position 1,638,355 of record NZ_LMGU01000001.1, read on the forward strand.
AGCGGCGTCACTCGGCGGCGCACCGCCGGTGGCCTGCCCGGACACGAAGGACAACGGTGGCGGCGGACGCTCCAGTCATAGCCGTCTCTCTGGAGGCACGGCCCCCACTGCAGACTCCATCGAGGACGAACCCGACCCTGTGGGCCCCCACCCTGAGAATCGGGTGACCGTGAGCCTCACGACGTTCGTCGTGCCGCCTGCACGTTCGACAACCGTGACCCGGCAGATCTTGACCGAGCGCGCTGAATGCCGCACTCCGGGAGCGCTCTGACCCCTCGAGTCGAATCATGCTGCGCCTGCCATCACGCATACGAGTACTTCGCCATGACGTGGCAAGTCCCCGTGCCGACGTCTCCACACTTCCGGACGCTCTTCGTCGCGTTCGTCACAGCCGCAGCGCCGAACAGATTCCGGAGCCGAACCTAGACCCGGGTATCGGACACGTCAAGAGGGAATTCGTCGGCGCCCTCCGCGATCCGCGTCAGCTCAGACCGGAGTAGACGTGCAGTCCCTTGAAGAACATGTTGACGATCGTGAAGTTGAACATCACCGCGGTGAAGCCGATGATCGAAAGCCAGGCGGAGCGCGTGCCGCGCCAGCCGCGGGTCGCCCGCGCGTGGATGTAGCCGGCGTAGAGGACCCAGATCACGAAGGTCCAGACTTCCTTCGTGTCGAAGCCCCAGTAGCGACCCCAGGCGTCGTTGGCCCAGATGGACCCGGCCATCAGCGTGAACGTCCACAGGATGAAGCCGAAGATCGCGAACCGGTAGGCGAGCGACTCCAGAGCATCCGCCGAAGGGAGGCTGCGCAGGAAGCGCGGGCCGGTCTTGGCGGGCTTGAGGGCGTCCGAGGACGCGTCGGCATTCGTGACGACGGATGCCGCAGCCACCACCTTCGCCTCGCGCCGCGCCTGCATGAGCTGCAGCACGGACAGCCCGAAGGCGAGGGCGAAGATCGCGGTCGCCAGCGATGCGACGAACACGTGGATGACGAGCCAGATCGAGACGAGCGGGTCGGCGGTCGGGACGATCTCGACGTAGAGGCCCCCGACCAGTGTGCCGCCGAGCAGCACCACGACCATGCCGGTGATGAACGTGCCGAGGAAGCGCAGATCGTAGCGGAACAGCACGACGAGGTAGACGGCGATGATCAGCATCGTGCCGGTGAGCGCGAACTCGTACATGTTCGCCCACGGGACACGCTCTGCGGCGATGCCGCGGGTGACGGTCCCGGCGAGGTGGAAGAGGAAGCCGAGCACGGTCAGCGATGTGCCGATCCGCGCCCACACGAGCCGCGGACGATCCTTGCGTCGCGCGTCCAGCGCCGCCTCGGCGGCGCTCTCCTCCGCGCGCATCTCGTCGACCGACGAGAGGACGGATCCGCCCGTCATCGCGGCCCCGACGAGTTCCTTCGTCCGTGCGGTCGCGGCATCCTTCGCATCGACCGCGAGCGCCGAGCGACGCGAGAGGTCGATGGCGTAGGCGACGAACGCGAGGGCGTAGATCGCGATGGCGGTCCAGACCAGGAGCACCGAGACTGCGTCGAGCGAAAAACCATCCGTTCCAGGCATGGGAATCAGTCTACGCGGGGGCTGGAAGCGGATTCTCCGGCGGGAGCCTCCGCCGTCGGATCGACCTGCGCCGCGGCTGCGCGCAGCGACGCCTCGAGAGCGTCACCGTGCTTCTGCGCGACCTGTTCCACCGCCAACGCGAGGCTCGGGTCCTCGCCACGGGCCAGACCGGCGTACTCGATGCGGAGCGTCCGACCATCTGGCGTCGCCTTGACCCACATCCGACGGCGCGGCACGAACAGGGCAGCCATCAGTCCGCCGAGCGCGAGCACCGCGAACAGGAGCACCCAGGGTCCCGCGAGGTCGCGGTGGATCGAAAGGGAGACGAACCGCTTGACCGCGGCACCCACCTCGGCCGTCTCGTCCTCGAGCGTGACGGTGCCCATCCCGTCGGGCAGGTCGGCCGTCTCGCCGGGAACGATCTGAATCGAGTCGACGCCGGTCTGTCCGCCCGTGAGCTGGGTCATCCCGGCCACATCGAGCGTGTAGACCGAGCGCGGCGTGCCGTCGTCGATGCCGAGGTCACCGCTGTAGACGTTGAGCGTCAGCACCGGGTAGACGAGGTCGGAGAAGACGGACGTGAAGGCGCCCGAGGGCAGCGGCTGCATCGTCGGGTAGAAGAACCCGACGAGGCCCAGCTGCTCCGGCAGTCCGTCCGCGACCTTGACGACGCCGAGCGAGGTGAGGTTGGTGTCCTGCGGCAGGAACGGGATCGAGTCGTGGAACACGACCTCCCCCTCGGCGTTGCGCACCGTGATGGTCGGCGCGTAGCCGTTGCCCATCAGGTAGATGCGGTCGCCGGCGATGTCGAGCGGGTGGTTGACCCGCACGACGCCGTCCTGAGACTCCTCCGCCCCCGCCAGCTGCGTGGTGAGGTGCGCAGCGAAGTTCTTCGCCATACCCGCCCCAGCCGTTCCGGGCTGCTGGTAGGTGACGTCGAAGGAGTCCAGCGTCATCGAGTACGGCGCGAGGTTCTCCACGTTGACGAAGCGGCCGGGGTTGAACGACGAGTAGTCCGTCATGGCGTTGACGAAGGTGGTGCCCTCCACGACCACGCGCTGACCGGTGTAGGTGAAGCCGCCGCCGATGCCGACGGCGAGCAGCACGCCGATCAGTGCGGTGTGGAACACGAGGTTGCCGGTCTCGCGGATGTACCCGCGCTCGGCCGACACCGAGAACGCACCGCGACCGTCGTATCGCTCGACGCGGTACCCGGCGCGCGTCAGTTGGGCCGAGGCGAGTTCGACGGCCTCGGTCGCGAGGGCCGCGGCATCCTGTCCCGGGGTCAGCTCGACGAGCGACTCGGCGTGGTCGTCGAGGCGGGAGAGGCGGGCCGGCGTCCGCGGCGGCCGGGCGCGCAGCGCCTTCCAGTGGTGCTTGGTGCGCGGGATCACGCAGCCGATCAGCGAGATGAACAGCAGGATGTAGATCGCCGAGAACCAGGCCGACGTGTAGACGTCGAACAGCTGCATCTTGTCCAGGACCGGAGCCAGGTCCGGATTGTTCTTGAAGTACTCCGTCACGCCGTTGGGGTCGGCGCTGCGCTGCGGCACGATCGATCCGGGCACGGCCGCGATCGCGAGCAGCAGCAGCAGCACAAGGGCCGTGCGCATGCTGGTGAGCTGTCGCCAGCCCCACCGCATCCAGCCGACGAAGCCGAGCGCGGGCTGCGCGATGTCGTCGGCACCGCCGCTGCTCGGCCGGTCGTCGACTGCGATGCCGTCGATGTGATCGGACGGGCGGAGCGGGTCGGACCCCTGATCAGATCGGGAGCGGGACATTCAGGAACACCCCCTGGAGGACGGACATGAGGGCGCTCCACACACCCGAGACCATGAGGACACCCAGGACGATCAGCAGCACACCCCCGATGAGGTTGACGGTACGGATGTGACGGCGCAGGAACGTGACCGAGCGGGTCGCCCAGCCGAAGCCGAGCGTGATGAGGATGAACGGGATGCCGAGACCGAGCGAGTAGGCCAGGCCCAGGACCGCGCCGCGGCCCATCGAGCCGGAATCCAGCGACATGCCCAGGATGACGGCCAGGGTGGGGCCGATGCAGGGCGCCCAGCCGAGGCCGAGCGTGAGGCCGAGCAGCGGGGCGCCGGCGAGCCCGAGGTTGTTGCGGACCTCCGGGTGGAAGGTGCGCTGCGCGAAGCCGAACAGGCCGATGAACACGAGGCCCATCAAGATGATGACCACGCCCATGATCCGCGTGATGATGTCGCGGTACTGGATGAGGAACATCCCCAGCGTGCCGCCGAAGATGTTGATCGCCATGAAGACGACGGTGAACCCGGCGATGAACAGCAGCACGCCGAGCAGCAGTCGGCCGCGGCCCGGAGCGTCGTCGACGTCCGCGGATGCGGCATCCGTCATCGCCGGTGCCGTACCGTTCGCGGCGACCGGAACGGGGGCCCGACGGGGCGCGACCGCGCCGCCGATGAAGCCGAGGTAGCCGGGGACGAGCGGCAGCACGCACGGGGAGAGGAACGACACCAGTCCGGCGACCACCGCGATCGGGATCGCGATCCAGAGCGTGCCGCCGCCGACGAGGGCGTCGATGTTCACGGCTGCTCCGCGATGGCGTCGCTGACGAGCGTGCCGAGGATCGAGGCGCTCTCGACCTGCCCGATGATGCGCGCGGCGACGCGGCCTTCCTTGTCGACGACGAGCGTGACCGGAGTGGCGTTCAGCGGCGAGACGGCGGCGAAGGCCAGCTTGACCTTGCCGTCGTTGATGTCGATGACGCTCGGGTACGTGATGCCGTAGTCCTTCGCGAAGCTGAGGGCGGTCTCGGCCTGGTCGTACGTGTTGACCCCGAGGAACTCCGCACCGTTGCCGGTGAACTCCTGGTTGACCTCCTCGAGGAACGGCGCCTCGACGCGGCACGGGCCGCACGCGGCGTACCAGAAGTTGACAACCAGCACCTCGCCGGCGTAGTCCGCGCTGGAGACCGTCTCGCCCGACTCGGTCTTGCCCTCGAACACGACGGGTTCGCCGCGCTCGGCGACCGGGATCTCGTCGACGCGGAAGTCGCCAGCGATGAACCCCTTGTTGTCGCCCTCGCGGTACTGGTCGGCGAGCGGGTCGCTCGTGCAGCCGGCGAGGCCGACGAGCAGCGCCGCCGCCAGCACAGCGGATGCCGCGCGCCACCGTCCGGTCCGTCGCGATGCCACCCGGTTGCTCACACTGCCCCCACATCCACGGCGCCCACCGTCGTGGCGGGTTCCGCATAGTCGACCTCGACCCAGCGGTCGCCGGATCGCTCGAAGCTCGTCACGCTGGACAGCGCGCACCGGCGCTTGCGCGGATCGTGTTTGGCCGGCTCGCCCGCGACCGCCAGGTGGGTGACCCAGATCGGCAACTGGTGCGAGACGATCACGACGTCGCCGGACTTGACCCGGGTCCAGGCATCCGTCATCGCGGCGTCCATGCGCGCGATCACCTGCGCGTACGGCTCACCCCAGCTCGGCACGGCCGGGCGGGCGAGGTGCCGCCAGTTCAGCGGGTTCATCAGGGCCCGCTTCATGCGGCGCCCCTCGAACACGTTGGTGGGCTCGATGACGCGCTCGTCGATGACCGGCTCGATCCCGAACAGATGGGTGAACGGCTCCGCCGATTCCTGCGTGCGCTGCAACGGGGAGCAGATCAGACTCGCCACCGGGCGCTGCATGGCGTGCACGTACTCGGCGGCCTGCCGCGCCATCCGTCGGCCGTCGACACTCAACCGGAACTCCGGGAGTCGGCCGTACAGCACGCGGTCGGGGTTGTGGACTTCCCCATGGCGCACGAGATGAAGGCGATCAGCGGGCACCCGCCCAGTCTACGTGGGCGAGTTCTGTGGGGCGGCTGAGCGTCAGTCCGCCGGTGTCGACACCGGTTCGGCCGGTGCCTCCTCGACCACAGCACGGGTGCGGGACGCGGTGATCAGCGTCCGCGTCCGTACGAACACGAACCACGCCACCGCGACGACGACCACCACGATCACGACGTTCTGGAGCACGTCGACGTACTGCTCGACCACGTGCCACGACTCGCCCAGCAGGTAGCCGGCGAGCACGAACACGGTGTTCCAGATGAGGCTGCCGATGGCGGTGAGCAGCCCGAACCGCCACAGCGGCATGCGCGTGACGCCCGCCGGGATGGAGATGAGGCTGCGGAAGATCGGGATCATCCGTCCGAAGAAGACGGCCTTGCCGCCGTGCCGCTGGAACCAGCCGACTGTGCGGTCGATGTCTTCGGGATGCAGCAACGGCACCCGCGCGGCGACGCGGCGGAGCCGGTCGGCGCCCAGCCACGCGCCCAGGCCGTAGAGGAGGAACGCCCCTACGATCGAGCCGACCGTGGTCCACGCCAGCGCCTCGAAGAGGGTGAACGATCCGCGGCTCGCGGCCAGTCCCGCCATCGGCAGGACGACCTCGCTCGGCAGCGGCGGGAACAGGTTCTCCAGGGCGATCGCAAGGCCGGCGCCGGCGGGACCGATGACGTCCATCAGCGAGACGGACCAGTCGAGGAGGCTGGAGAGCCAGGAGCCGTCGGAGGTGGAGGCGGTCATCGTGGGCCTTTCGGTGCGCGGTGATCGGGATGCCGCGACTGGGGAACCCGGCGGCCTGTTCCAAGTTACGTGGGCCACATGAACCATTCCTGGGTGCGCGCCCGGGTCGCACCGACGGCACTCCCCGCCGCCCGGCATGTCTGCGCCTTGGCGTGGCCGCATCCTAGGCCCACGTAGACTGGGCTCCCGTGAGTGAACGCGTTCTCGTCAACCAGCTTCAGGCCCTCCCCGCGGGCTCCGTTTCGGTGTCCGGATGGGTGGAGACCGTTCGCGACCAGAAGAAGGTGCAGTTCGTCATCCTTCGCGATGAGACGGGCGCCGTTCAACTGGTCAACCCGGCCACGCGCGAACTGGGCGAGGACGCGGATGCCGCGGCCGAAGCGGCCCTCGCGCTGACCGAGACGATCTCGGCACTGTCGACCGGGACATTCCTGACCGTGACGGGCGAGCTGAAGCACGACGAGCGCGTCAAGCTCGGCGGTGTGGAGATCAAGATCCACGCGCTGGACATCGCCGCCGCGGCCAACCCCGAGACGCCCATCGCCGCCGACAGCAGCGTCGACAAGCGCATGGACTGGCGCTTCCTCGACCTCCGCCAGCGCCGCAACAACCTCATCTTCCGCGTGCAGACCACGCTCGAGCACGCGATGCGCACGTACTGGATCGAGCGCGACTACATCGAGATCCACTCCCCCAAGCTGATGTCGTCGGCGTCGGAGTCCAACGCCGAGCTGTTCGCACTGGAGTACTTCGGCGAGCAGACCGCGTACCTCGCGCAGAGCCCGCAGTTCTTCAAGCAGATGGCGCAGTCCGCCGGCTTCGGCAAGATCTTCGAGATCGGCGACGTCTACCGCGCCGACCCGTCGTTCACCTCGCGGCACGCCACCGAGTTCACCTCGATCGACGCCGAGATCTCCTGGATCGACTCGCACGAGGACGTCGCACGGATGCAGGAGGAGCTGCTGGCCTTCTCCATCGGTGCCGTCGTCGCCAAGCACGGCGCCGAGATCGAGGAGCTGTTCGGCGTGGTCGTGACCGCGCCCACTGTGCCGTTCCCCCGCATCCCGCTGGCCGAGGCGCGCGAGATCGTCGCCGCCCGCGGCTACGTCATCCCCCGCACCGACGGCGACCTCGACCCCGAGGGCGAGCGCCAGATCTCGGCGCACGTCAAGGAGACGTACGGCCACGACTTCGTGTTCATCACGGACTACCCGCACGAGATCCGCGCTTTCTACCACATGCGCGACGAGGAGACCGGGCTCACCAAGAGCTACGACCTCCTCTACAACGGCGTCGAGATCACGACCGGCGCGCAGCGCGAGCACCGCGTCGACATCCTGGTCGAGCAGGCGAAGCAGAAGGGCCTGGACCCGGAGCACCTCGAGTTCTACTTCGACTTCTTCCGCTACGGCGTCCCGCCGCACGGCGGTTTCGGCATGGGCCTTGCCCGCGTGCTGATGCTGATGCTCGGCGAGTCCTCGATCCGCGAGGTCACGTACTTGTTCCGCGGCCCCACGCGCCTCGCCCCGTAGGCAGACGTTTCGTCTCGTCGGCGGTCGCTGAGCGAGCGTCGCGGCCGCCCCTCTAGGCTGTGGCCGTGACTATTTCCACACTCGACGGCACGTTCAACTTCCGCGACCTCGGCGGATTCCCCCTCACCGACGGCGGGACGACCCGCACCGGCGTCTTCTACCGGTCGGACGCCCTCAGCGGCCTGACCGCCGCGGGTCTGGCCGAGCTGTCGGCGAGCGACATCGGCGAGATCGTCGACTTCCGCACGGCGATGGAACGCGAGATGGCTCCGAACCGGCTGCCGACCGATCCGGTGATCACGGTCGTGGAGGCGCCGCTGATGGAGGGCGCCGTCAGCGGCATGGCGCAGGAGGCGGCGCAGTCAGCCGCTCCAACGGATGATCCGGATGCCGCGGCCGCGGCCACCGTCGCCGCTCTGGCGAATCTGCCCGCGCTCGGCGACCTCTACGTGGCGATGCTCGAGCACGGCGCGGGCACCTTCGCGGAGGTCGCACGCCTGGTCGCGGCATCCGTCGACGAGCGTCCGACCGCGGTGCTGGTGCACTGCACGGCCGGCAAGGACCGCACGGGCGTCGCGACCGCCGTCGTGCTGGACGCCGTCGGCGTGGAACGGTCCGCGATCGTCGCGGACTACACCGCGACTGCGGCGCACCTGGCCGGGCCGTGGGCGGACCGCATGTTCGCGATGGTCACCTCCATGGGGCTGCCGATCACCCCCGCTCTGGAGACGCTCATCGCCGGGAGCCCGCCCGAGGCCATCGAGCAGGCCCTCGCCTGGATCGAGGCGACGCACGGCGGCTCCGCGGCGTACCTGCAGTCGGGCGGTCTCACCGACGACGAGCTCGCGGCTCTGCGTCGGCGCCTCACCGCCTGACCTCGCCGATTCGATGCTTCCCCCCGCGATCACAGGCCGATAGCGTGTGATCCACGAGCAGGCACCGAATCGTTCGCCGTCTGCGTGACCGAAGGGGGTCCACATGGCCGGGAAGTTCGAGTTGTGGGTCGACAAGGGTGGCGACTGGCGCTTCAACCTCAAGGCGAGCAACGGTCAGGTCATCGCGACGAGCCAGGGGTACTCCTCGAAGGCGAGCGCGATCAACGGCATCGAATCGGTCCAGACCAACGCTCCCGGTGCTCCGATCGAAGAGATCGAGAAGTAGACCCTAGATCGGGAGATCGATCGCCGCGCGGTCCGATGTGACGCTACGGACGTACTCGACCACCTTCTGGTGCTCGGGGTGGATGACGTAGCGTTCCATCGCAGCGATATCGGCGAAGTCCGCGACCAGCGCGACGTCCCAGTTCTTGCCGGGGTACGCGATGTTCGGACGCACCTCGATGCTCTCGATCTCCGTCACGATCGGCGCCAGCGCCATCAGGCGACGGCAGATCTCCTCGGCATGCAGCGCGCGGGTGTCGGCATCGTCGGCGCTCAGACGCCACATCACGATGTGCCGCACGCTCACGAGCGGGCCCTCGCAGTGGCATCGGATGCCGCCATCAGGGCGTCGCGCAGCCGGCTTCCGGATACGCGCCAGTGCGCGTGCACGTCGTCGTCGATGAGCACGACCGGGATCTTCTCCCACCAGAGCTCGTAGAGCGCGGGGTCGTCGAGGATGGACGCCTCGCGCACCTCGATGCCGTCGGCGACGTCGTCGGGCAGTTCGGCGATCACGCCGTCCACGATTTCGCGGGCGACCTCGCAGAGGTGGCAGTCCGCCTTGCCGATGAGGGTGAGGGTGGTCACGATCTCATCCTAAGCGGGGTGTGCGAGGCGTCAGCGCTCGACGGGATACCCCAGCTGGATCCACTCGCCGGTGCCACCGTCGACGTTGGTGGCGTCGTGGCCGCGCGCCTCGAGCGCCTGCACGACGCGTCCGGAGCGTCCGCCGGCCTGGCAGATCACATCGAACGCGCCGTCGGGCAGCTCGTCGAGGTGCTCGCCGAGCGTCGACATCGGCAGATTGACGGCGCCGGGGACGTGCCCGGCGGCGAATTCGTCCACTTCGCGCACGTCGATGAGCGGAACGCCCTCGCGTGCATGGAGCTGCTGAACGGTGATCGACTTCATCTGAACCTCATCTCGAACCACGACCGACGCAACACGAAGCGCCCGTCCGGTGGACAGGCGCTCGGTGTGGTGCAGCCGCAGCTACTTCTTGTTGCGGCGCTGGTGGCGAGTCTTACGAAGCAGCTTGCGGTGCTTCTTCTTCGCCATGCGCTTGCGGCGCTTCTTGATGACAGAACCCACGGAAAACCTCACAATGTCGGGGTTTGGGGCCAGACGCTAAATGCGATCCAGCGCCCGGGAACAGGCAGGTGCGGAAAAATGCCTCGGGTCAGTCTAGCCGACGTCAGCGATGGGACGTTGCAAGGCGGCTGTGACGGCTGATTCGGGCACGCGGTAGCTGCGTCCGAATCGGACGGCGGGCAGTTCACCGGAGTGCACGAGGCGGTACACGGTCATCTTCGACACGCGCATCAAATCGGCGACCTCTGCAACAGTCAGGAATCGCACATCAGGCAGCTCGGGCATGGTCCCCCTTTTCAGGTCCCCCAGTGTGAGTCACACTCTAGGCCGTGGCCGGGACGCATGTAAACCCGTGTGGCGTGTGGGTCTCCTGGGATCCAAGCTCCGAGGACGCCGCGGCTCACGCGGGCGAATGCCGCGCTCTCTCCCGCGCCTCGCGGAGAGTCTGGCGCTCGATCTTGTGCGCGGCACGCAGCGCCCGCTCAGCCTCGCGCACGGCCTTCTGCGCCTCGCGGTACTTCTTGTCGTGCGCGACGTCCGCATCCGCGACCTCGGTCCACGCCGCCGGCGCGGCCGCCGCGCCCGCCGCGCGGGTGGCCAGGTATGCCTCCACGCCGTCCAGGCTGCGGGCGAACCCGAACCGGAACGGATCGGCGTCGGAGAGGAACACCCCGTCATCCACCGCACGCCGCAGCGCCGGGAACTCGTCGGCCGTCACGAGCGTCGCGTACAGACGGGCTTCGCGCTGGGTGATCTCTTCGGGCGTGAGCCCCGTGTCGCGCTCCAGGCGCGCGTATGACGCGAGGATCGTGCCGTACCAGCGCACTTCGCCCGACACGAGCAGGACGATCGCGAGGCGCTCGTCCGCGTCCAGCGGCGTGCCCTCGAGAGCGTCGAGCGAGGCATCCATCCACGCCGCGCTGTTCGGCGTGGCCGGCGACCCCGAGATCGGGATGTCCAACAGCCACGGATGCCGCAGGTACACCTGCACCAGCGCGTCGAAGATCGCGGTGAGCCGAGCCCGCCACCCCTCGTGCTCGCGGATCGACGCGGGAGGCAGCCCGGTGGCCGACTCCCCCATCAGCAGGATGAGGTCGTCCTTGGCCGTGACATACCGGTACAGCGACATCGGCGTGTAGCCCAACCGCCCGGCGACCGCCGACATTGAGACGGCACCGAGGCCCTCGGCATCCGCGATCTCCACCGCCGCGTCGACGATGCGCTCGACGCTCATCTCGCGCTTGGGGCCGCGCTGCGGGTCGGCGGCGACACCCCAGGCGAGCGCGATTCCGCGGGGCAGTTCGAGGTCTGCGTCTTCGGGCATGGACCCACCCTTCGTCGCCCTCATCATAGGACTGTTTATTGCGTAAACAGTGTGTTACCTTCATAAACAGTTTGGTGCATACACAGTTTGGAGAGCACGATGAAACCAGCGATCGAAGTCGTCGGCCTCGGCAAGTCGTTCGGCGCGCAGCGCGTCCTGGACGGACTCGACTTCACCGTCGCGCCCGGCGAGGTGTTCGCCCTGCTCGGCGCAAACGGGGCCGGCAAGACGACGACCATCAACGTCCTCACGACCCTCGTCGCACCCGGCACGGGGACCGCGTCCGTCGCCGGATACGACGTGGTCGCCTCCCCCGACGAGGTGCGGGAGCGCATCGCCCTGACCGGGCAATCGGCCGCCGTCGACGATGTCCTCACGGCCGTCGAGAACATCGTGATGCTCGCGCGGCTGTCGGGCCTGCGCCCGGCAGCGGCGCGGCGCCGCGCCGCGGAGCTGATCGAGCGATTCGACCTCGTCGATGCGGCCCGTCGCCGTGTCGGCACGTTCTCGGGCGGCATGCGGCGCCGCCTCGACCTCGCCCTCAGCTTCGTCGTCTCCCCGACCGTGCTGTTCCTCGATGAGCCGACGACGGGCCTGGACACCCGGAGCCGACGGGAGGTGTGGGACGTCATCCGCGGCCTCGCCGACGCGGGCACCACGGTGCTGCTGACGACCCAGTACCTCGAGGAGGCCGACGTGCTGGCCGACCGCATCGCGGTGATCGACGGCGGCCGCATCGTTGCCACCGGCACTCCCGACGACCTGAAGGCCCGACTCGGCGGCGAGACGGTCGAGCTGCGCGCGCATACGGGAGACCTGCTGCGCGAGGTGCCCACCGACGGCTCGGTGTCCGGCCTACGACGAGCGCTCGACGTGCTCGACGAGTCCAGCGCCGAGGGCACCGTCACCCTCCGCCGTCCGAGCCTGGACGACGTCTTCCTCTCCCTCACCGACCGGTCGGCATCGCCGGCCCAGACCCTCCAGGAGCAGCGATGAGCACGATGACCGCCGACCGGTCGGCACCGCCCTCGACCACCGGCATCCGCCCCCGCATCACCGGTCTCACCGCCGAATCCGTGTTCGTCCGGCGCAGCCTGCTGCACTCGCTGCGCGACGGCGAATCGCTGCTCATGGCGATCCTGCTGCCGGTCATGCTGATGCTGCTGTTCACGTTCGTGTTCGGCGGCGCAATCGATCCGAGCGGCGACTACGTGGACTACGTGGTGCCCGGCATCATCCTGCTCTGTGCCGGCTTCGGCGCCGCCTCCACCGCGGTCTACGTGGCGAGGGACCTGCAGACCGGCATCATCGACCGCATCCGCACGATGCCGCTGCGCAGCGGAGCGGTGCTGACCGGGCACGTCATCGCGAGCCTGGTGCGCAACCTCCTCGCCACCGGCGTGGTGATCGGCGTCGCCCTCCTGGTCGGGTTCCGCCCGACCGCGAGCGCCGGAGGCTGGGTCGCCGCGATCGCCCTCATCGCGGTCTACATCCTGACGATCACGTACCTGTTCTCGGCCATCGGCCTGGCCGCGGGCAGCCCGGAGGCCGCGAGCGGGTACGGATTCATCATCCTGTTCCTGCCGTACCTCTCCAGCGCCTTCGTGCCTGTGGACACGATGCCGTCGTGGCTGCAGTGGATCGCCGAGAACCAGCCGATCACGCCCATCATCGAGACGATCCGCAGCCTGCTGTTCGGGCTTCCGCTCGGCACTCAGCCGTGGTGGGCGCTGGGCTGGTGCGCCCTGATCCTCGCGATCTCCGTCGTCTGGGGCGCGTGGCTGTTCCGGCGCAAGGCCGGGCGTCGCTGAGGCGACCGGGTATCGATGGGCTCGGCGCTCGCTTCCAGCGGTCGCCGGGCCCTTCGGCGGGTCAGCGGCCGGGCAGCTTCTTGAAGGCGTTGGCGACGGCGTGCTTGGCGGATGCCGCGGCGCGGCCGACCACCTCGGCCGCGTGTGCGGCCGATTCGGGCAGTGCGGAGCCCGCCAGGACGGCCTCGTCATCCGCGTCGATCAGGAACGGCACCAGCCAGTCATCGACGGCGTCCAGCGGCGCGGCGGACAGGCTGTAGTAGCGGTGCTGTCCTTCTTCGCGCACCGACACGAGCTCGGCATCGCGCAGCACCTTGAGGTGCTTGGACACGGTCGGCTGACTCACGCCCAGTTCATGGACGATCTGCGACACGCTCGTGCCTCGCTCACCGACCTCGGACCGGTCGAGGAGAAGCTGAAGGATGTCGCGACGTGTGCCGTCTGCGATCACGTCGAAGATGTCCGCCATGTGCTTAGGTTAGTCGCGCACTCCCCGGAGTACCATGACATGGGTCTCGCAGCGAAAGGGGCGACGCATGATGGCGGACCCCGCCAAGCGCCGCACGCGGCTGAGCTTTGCCGAAAGCGCCAAGCAGGCATGGGACACACTGCGTCAAGTGACCACGTCGTCGCCGGCCCGTTTCGCCGTTGCGGTGTTCGTGATCCTGATCCTGCTGTTCACCGCACTGTTCTCGCTGCCCGCCGCGACCGCCACCGGACGGGGCGCCCCGCTGGCGGACGCACTGTTCACCGCGGTATCCACGATCTGCGTCACCGGCCTGTCCACGGTCGACATGTATTCGTATTGGTCACCGCTCGGGCATGTCTTCACCTACATCGGCGTCAACGTCGGCGCGCTCGGTGTGCTGACCCTTGCGTCGATCCTCGGCCTGGTCATCTCCAAGCGGCTCGGGTTGCGGGCCAAGCTCATCGCCGCGAGCGACACGAACCCGCTGCGCGCCCACGGCGGCCCGGTCAACGAGGGCCAGACCGTCCGACTCGGCGAGGTCGGCCAGCTGCTGGCCACCGTCGCACTGTCGACGCTCGTCATCGAGGCGGCGCTGACCGTGCTGCTGTACCCGGCGCTCGTCTGGGCCGGCGTCCCGCCGATCGCGGCGCTGTGGGAGGCCCCGTACTACGCGGCCATGTCGTTCACGAACACCGGATTCGTACCCAACGCGAACGGCCTCGTTCCCTTCGGCGACGACTACTTCCTGCTCACGATCCTGATGACCGGCGTCTTCCTCGGGTCGATCGGCTTCCCGGTGATCTTCGCCCTCACGCGCCACCGCTGGCATGTGCGCCGGTGGTCGCTGCACGCGAAGCTGACCCTCATCACGACGATGATCCTGTTCGTCGCCGGTGCCGCGGCGTTCCTGCTGCTCGAGTTCAACAACCCCAGGACGTTCGGATCGATGGATGCCTGGGACACGACATTCCAAGCCTTCTTCCTGTCTGCGATGACCCGGTCGGGCGGATTCTCGGTCGTACCGATCGGCGACCTGCACGGCTCCTCCCTCGTCGTCGGGTCGATGCTGATGTTCGTCGGAGGCGGGTCGGCCTCGACCGCCGGCGGCATCAAGGTGACCACCCTCGCGGTGCTCGCGCTGGCCGTCTGGTCGGAGGCGAAGGGCCGTCAGTCCGTCGAGGCGTTCGGTCGCCGCATCCCGAGCGACGTGCAGCGCGTCGCACTGTCGGTCGTCGCCTGGGGCGCGACCATCGTCGCGCTCTCCACGATCACGATCGCGCAGATCACCCAGGCCCCCGTGGAACGGGTGCTCTTCGACGTCATCTCGGGGTTCGCGACCGTAGGGCTGTCGACCGGACTCACCGCGGAACTGCCCGATCCGGCCGTGTACGTCCTGGCGCTGACGATGTTCATGGGCCGCGTTGGTACAGTGACTCTCGCCGCAGCCGTCGCCGCGACATCCCGTTCGCAGCTGTACTCGCTGCCGGTGGAAAGGCCGATCGTTGGTTGAGCAGATCCGAGGGGACGCCCCCGTCCTCGTCATCGGTCTCGGACGCTTCGGCGCCGCGTGCGCCGGAGAGCTGGACCGCCTCGACCGAGAGGTGCTCGCGATCGACGAGAACCTCGAGCTCGTGCAGAAGTGGTCCGAGCGGGTCACGCACACGGTGCAGGCCGACGCCAAGAACATCGACGCGCTCAAGCAGGTCGGCGCTCAGGACTTCCAGGTCGCTGTCGTCGCAGTCGGCTCGAGCATCGAGGCATCCGTCCTGATCACGGCCAACCTCGTCGACCTCAAGGTGCCGCAGATCTGGGCCAAGGCGGTGTCGCAGTCGCACGGCAAGATCCTGGCGCGCGTCGGCGCGAACCACGTGATCTACCCCGAACGCGAAGCCGGCGAGCGCGTCGCGCACCTGGTCAGCGGACGGATGCTGGACTTCATCCGCTTCGACGACGACTTCGTGCTGGCCAAGATGTACCCGCCGAAGTTCATCCGCGGCGTCGGCCTGAACGAGTCCGGCGTGCGGACCAAGTACAACGTCACGGTGGTGGGCGTGAAGAGCCCCGGCAAGCCGTTCCGCTACGCCGAGGCGAACACGATCGTCACCAACCACGACCTGATCATCGTGTCGGGCACGAACGTCGACATCGAACGGTTCGCCTCGCTCGAGCGCTGACGACGCAGGCGTGTCGACCCACGGCTGCGAGCCGACACGCCATCCGCATCGATCGTCAGCTGCGTGCGGCGTTCTCGATCACGTCGGCGACGGCGTCGGGCTGAGACAGGAACGGCGAGTGACTCGTGTCCAGCCGCACGGCGACCGAACCGGACCGCGCGGCCAGCGCCTCCTGGGCGACGACGGGGAAGATGACATCCTGCTCTGTGATGATGTACGTCGACGGCCGATCGCGCCAGGCGGTCTGATCGATGGTGTCGGTGAACGCCCGAAGGCTCTGCGGCAGGAGCCTGGCCGAGCACGCGTCGGCGAGGGCGGAGTCGACGTCGCCGTAGAAGAGCCCCTGCGGCGGCTGCGCGTCGGTGCCGGCGCTCGCGAGTGGACCGTCGATCAGCCACCAGTCCGGAGCCACGTTGCCGACAGCCGCGAGCAGAGATTCGCCGAGGTCCAGCGCGAACGCCGCGACGTACACGATGTGCGTCACCTTGGGATCCGTCGCGCCCTGCGTGGTCGGCACACCGCCGTACGAGTGCGCGACGACCGTGACGGGACCCTCGATCGCGTCGATCGCCGCTGCGACGGCAGCGGCGTCATCCGCCAGCGCGAGGTCGGTCTTGCGCTCGGAGTGCACGGTCGGAAGGTCTACGGTGCGAACCTCCCAGCCACGATCGCGCAGGAGACCGGCGACGAGGTCCCAGCACCAGGACCCGTGCCATGCGCCGTGGACGAGGAGGATCGTGGATTCATCGGTCATGAATGAGCCTTTCGGGAGAGCTTTTCGATTGCGTTCACAGAGTTGATCGCGCGTCGGGTGAGGACCAGGATAGGGAGACGACAGGAGACGGGCAGTGGCGCCCGGCGCAAGTTGATGGCGATACGCGAACCATGGCCGGATGCCTACGTCCAGGGCACGACGAGCGGGCTGCCCGAAGGGCGTGACTACGAAGCGTTCTGCGAATCGATCGCGGATGTCTACGTCGGCGTACGCCCGAGCCGACCGACCCGCGCGCGCTTCGATGCCGACTTCGCCTTGTTCGATCTCGGCCCGCTCTCGATGGGCTACATCTCGACCCCGGGGGTCAGCGGTCACCGCGACCGATCGTCACTGGCCCGTATCGCCGACGACGCGCTGTTCTTGAACTACGGCCTCGGCCCATGGGGTCTCCAGCAACGAGGCCGGGATTGGCGATTGCGCTCGAAGCGCACGCTCCTTCTGGACAACGCCGAGCCCTTCACGGTTGTGGCGGATCCCCACAGCCGTCTGCGGCTCTTCTCCCTCCGCATCCCGCGGGCGCTACTCTCCGAACACGTGCGATCCCACCTCTCCGGCGTCGACGATGCGCTCGCGCACGCGCCGATCGGGGCGCACGTGGCGGCGCAGATGGCGCTCGTGGACGAGATGCTCCGGATCGGAAAGCTCTCCCTTGCGACGGCGATGGCGAGCGCCGTCGTGGGCTTGGTGAACGCCGCGGCAGAGACCCCCGATGGTTCGTCGATCGATCGGGTGGCCCAATGCAAGGCGATCGCCCGAACGCGGCTCGGTGATTCGACTCTCGACCTCGCCGCGATCGCGAGGAGTGTCGGATGCTCGACGCGCACCGTTCAGACAGCTTTCGCAGCGCGCGGCGAAACGTTCTCCGGTTGGCTGCGCGACGAACGACTGGATCTCGCGTGGGAGATGCTCGTTGCAGCATCGGGGACCCGCACGGTGTCCGCCATCGCCGACGAATGCGGATTCGCCGACGTCGGCACGTTTCATCGTGGATTCCGTCAGCGGTTCGGCACGACGCCCGCCGCCGCACGCTGAACGATGGGGACGAGATGCGAGCGCCGTCTACCCGGCGGCGAGCTCCCGTGCACGGGCGAGAGCGGCATCCGTCGCCTCGGCGAAGACGTCGTCGAGGCGCGCCTCCTGCAGGACCGCGATGGCCCGCTCGGTCGTGCCCTTCGGGCTGGTCACGCGTCGGCGCAGCTCGGCGGGGTCCTCGCCCGTGGCGTCCAGCAGCGCGGCGGCGCCGATGAAGGTCTGCTCCGCCATGAGCCGCGCGTCGGCGAGGCTGAATCCCTTGGCGACGGCGGCCTTGGTGAGGTCCTCGATCAGCAGGAACACGTAGGCGGGGCCGGAGCCGGAGATCGTGGAGAGCGCATCGATCTGATCCTCGGCGACCTCGATGACCGCGCCGACCGTCTCGAACAGCCGACGCACGACGGCGGCCTCCTCGGGACCGGCGTGCGTTCCGGCGGCGAGGCCGGTGACCGCCTTGCCGACCACCGCGGGGGTGTTGGGCATCGAACGCAGGACGGGGATGCCGGCGCCGAGGATCGACTCGAACGTGGCGATCGTGACCCCCGCCGCGAGGCTCACGACGATCGTGCCCGGACGCAGCGCCGGGGCGATCTCGCGCAGCAGGTCGGGCACCATCACCGGCTTCACGCCGACCAGGACGATGTCGGCGGAAGCCGCGGCATCCGTGTTGCCTGTCGGGGCTTGTTCCAGCGCCACGCTCGTGACGCCGGCGAGGCCGGCGAGCTCGGCAGCCTTCGCGGTGGTGCGGTTCGTCGCCGTGACTCCGCCGGCGGCGAGCCCGGAGGCGACGAGACCCTGCACGATCGCGCCTCCCATCGAGCCGGCGCCGAGGATGGCGATGGGCGGAAGGGTCTGGGGGGCCGATTCGTTCATGCTCGTCATCCTACGATCCGGCCAGACCTGAAAGTTCGTTCATATCGCCCGAGGTGCGGGGTTATAGTCGAGACACGGGAGCATTGCGGCCCCCGACGGCATCCGGGAGGACGACTCGCATGACTGAATTCGACGGCATCACCGCCCGCGTGATCCCCACTGAGCGAATCGACGTCGGCCTCCTCGAGCGTGCGGCCGACGATCCGAGCACTCCCCCCGAGCGCACCGTTGTCCTCGTGCACGGCAACGTCACCTCCGCGGTGTTCTGGCAGGAGACCATGCAGCACCTCCCGAGCGACCTGCGCGTGCTCGCGGTCGATCTGCGCGGCTTCGGTCACTCCGAGCACGCTCCGGTGGACGCGACCCGCGGACTGCGCGACTTCAGCGACGACCTCCGCGCCACGCTGGAGGCGCTCGGCATTCCCTCGGCCCACCTGGTCGGCTGGTCGATGGGCGGCGGCATCGTGATGCAGTATGCGCTCGACCACCCCGTCCAGAGCCTGACCCTGCAGGCACCGGTCTCGCCCTACGGCTTCGGCGGGACCCGACGCGACGGATCGCGCCTGACCGCCGACGATGCCGGCTGCGGAGGCGGGGGCGCCAACCCCGACTTCGTCCAGCGGCTCACGGACCGCGACACCACCGACGAGGCACCGACCTCGCCGCGCAGCGTCTTCCGCTCCGGCTACGTCGCCGCGGGCTACTCCGGGGAGCACGAGGACCTCTGGGTCGAATCGATGCTCACCACCTCGACGGCCGAGGGCAACTACCCCGGCGACGGTGTGCCGAGCGAGAACTGGCCGGGCTTCGCCGCCGGCACCATCGGCGTGCTGAACACGATGGCCCCGAGGTACTTCGACGTGTCGGGCATCGTGGACCTGCCGCAGAAGCCGCCCATCCTGTGGATCCACGGCACCGCCGACGCCATCGTCTCGGACACGTCGTTCTACGATCTCAACTTCCTCGGCCAGCTCGGCGTGATCCCCGATTGGCCCGGGGCCGACGTGGCGCCCGTGCAGGAGATGGTGTCGCAGACGCGCGACGTACTGGACGCCTACGCCGCGGCCGGCGGTGCGGTCACCGAGGTCGTGCTCGAGGGCGTCGGGCACTCCCCGCACCTCGAGAGCCCCACAGAATTCCGTGCCGCGCTCCTCGCGGTGATCGGGTACGTCGGCTCGCGAATCGAACCCTCGCCCGCGACCGAGGCGATCATCATCCGCTCGGTCGACTGAACGACGCGCTCGGCGCGCACCGACACGCCCCTCGCGCATCCCTAGACTCGGTCTCATGAGTGCATCTGGCGGCAGCAAGGCGATCCTCGCGGCGTTCCTGGCGAACATGGGCATCGCCCTGGCGAAGTTCGCGGCATGGTTCATCTCCGGCTCGGCCTCGATGCTCGCCGAAGCGATCCACTCCGTGGCCGACTCCGGCAACCAGCTGCTGCTGATGCTCGGCGGCCGCAAGGCGAAGAAGGCCGCCGACAGCGAGCATCCGTTCGGCTACGGCCGCGAGCGCTACGTGTACGCGTTCGTCGTGTCGATCATCCTGTTCTCCGTCGGTGGACTCTTCTCGATCTACGAGGGCATCGACAAGCTCACGCACCCGCATGAGCTGACCATGGCGTGGGTGCCCCTCACGGTGCTCGTCATCGCCATCGGCCTGGAGAGCTTCTCGCTGCGCACCGCGATCCGCGAGAGCAACCACATCCGCGAGAAGGGCCAGTCGTGGGTGGCGTTCGTCCGCCGCGCGAAGGCTCCCGAACTGCCCGTGGTCCTCCTCGAGGACGTCGCGGCCCTGATCGGCCTCGTCTTCGCGCTGCTCGGCGTCAGCCTCACCGTGATCACCGGCGAGTCGATCTGGGATGCGATCGGCACCCTCGCGATCGGCACTCTCCTGATCGTCGTCGCTGTGGTCCTGGGCATCGAGACCAAGAGCCTGCTCGTGGGCGAAGGCGCGACCGACGCCGATCACCAGCGCATCGTCGCCGCGATCGAGACCGGCCCCGAGATCGAGAAGCTGATCCACATCAAGACGCTCTACCTGGGTCCGGATGAGCTGCTCGTCGCCGCCAAGCTCGGCTTCGCCTCCGATAAGCCGCTGGCCGAGGTCGCCGCGCAGATCGACACCGTCGAGGCGCGGGTGCGCGAGGCCGTGCCCGCCGCGCGCGTCATCTACTTCGAGCCCGACATCTACCGCCCACCCACCGTGGGCGGTCCGCCCACGGAAGCGATCATCATCCGCTCCACCGACTGACTCACCACTGAGGAACCGCCCCCATGGAGTACTGCACCTTCACCGAGCCTCAGCAGGGGTTCAGCTACGACGACCAGCTCGCGTTCGCCCGTGCGACCGAGACCGGCGGGTTCGACGGATTCTTCCGCTCCGACCACTACATGCGCATGGGCGCGGGTGACCCGCTTCCCGGTCCGACGGATGCCTGGACCACCCTGGCCGGCCTGGCTCGCGAGACCTCCCGCATCCGCCTCGGCACCCTCGTTTCGTCGGCCACGCACCGGGTGCCCTCGATCCTCGCGATCCAGGTCGCCCAGGTCGACGCCATGTCCGGCGGACGCGTCGAGCTCGGCCTCGGCACCGGCTGGTTCGAGGAGGAGCACCGCGCCTACGGCATCCCGTTCCCCGCGAAGCGCTTCGGCCCACTGGAGGAGCAGCTGGAGATCGTCACCGGGCTGTGGGAGACGCCGGTCGGCGAGACCTTCGACTTCGTCGGCCAGCACTACACGCTGGAGGACTGCCCCGCCCTGCCGAAGCCGCTGCAGTCGAATCTGCCGATCATCGTCGGCGGCGGCGGCCCGAAGCGCACGCCCGAGCTCGCCGCCCGCTTCGCGAGCGAGTTCAACATCGGGTTCCAGCCCGAGCCGGTCATCGCCGAGAAGTTCGCCCGCGTCCGCGCGGCCTGCGTCGAGATCGGCCGTGACCCGGGGTCCCTCAAGCTGTCTGTCGCACTCCCGACCATCGTCGGCCCGACCGACGACGTGCTCGCGCACCGGGCCGCTGCTGCCGGGCACACACTCGACGAGTTCCGCGGCGCGACGAACATCTGCGGGGACCACGACGAGATCGTCGCCAAGGTGGAGCGCCTGGTCGCGCTGGGCGCGGACCGGGTCTACTTCCAGCTCATGGACATGCGGGACATCGAGCAGGTCGAGTATCTGGCCGCGGTCCTCCCCCGGCTGCCCCGCTGAGGGCCTGTCGCTTTCACGCGGCGAGACGATACGACGGAAGCCCTCGACGTCGGATGAGCCACTCGGCGACGATCAGGTTCGGCAGCCAGCAGAGGAAGGGCACCGCGGCATAGGCGTTCGCGAACGCGGCGTCGAACTCCGTGCCGGCGTACAGCTGCGGGATCAGCATGAGCGGCAGCCAGATGCGCAACATGACGGCGGCATAGGTGAGCGCGAAGTTGCGCATCATCCACGACCGATGCGCGGGAACATCGCCGCGCCGGATCGCGGCGTACGCGCGCCAGCCGGTGACCAGCCACAGCACCCCCAGCGCACCGAAGCCGAACAATCCCACGAAGCCCGCTTGACTGACCGGGGCGAGGATCAATCCTGCGACCGCCCCGATCGCGACCGCGGCCAGGTACACCCTGCCCGACCAGCGATGCACCCGGGGCAGCCGCTCGCGCAGGCGCCGCCAGAACTGGAACGGCCCCACCACCAGTGCCACGGCGCCGCCCAGGATGTGCGCGTAGAACGCGACCTGGATCGCGACGGGGCGATCGGCGTAGTTGCCCGCCAGCCCGACACCGTCCTCGGCGAGCACGGGCAGCGAAGCGGTGACGTACGGCAGTACGGCGTAGACCGCGATGGCGATCGCGGTGAGGACGATCGCCAGCCAGCCGATGCGCGTGGCGGGCCGAGCGGATGCGGAATCCTGAACGGGACGAGCGGTCTGAGTGGTCACGATCCCGACGCTAGAACCGGCGTGCGCACGCCGGCAGGGCGCAGACCCCCGAACCGCCACGGGGGCCACCACCCCTCACAACGCCGCGACGGAGAGTCGACTCAACGGCGGACGTCGAAGAAGCCCCGCAACAGCGCTTCGGACTCGTGGGCGCGCACTCCGCCGACGACCTCGGCCCGGTACGGCAGGCGTCGGTCGCGCACGACGTCGTAGACCGAGCCGGTCGCCCCGGCCTTCTCGTCCCACGCGCCGAACACCACGCGTGAGACCCGCGCCTGCAGCAGCGCACCGGCGCACATGAGGCAGGGCTCGAGGGTGACCACCAGCGTGCAGCCCTCCAGGTTCCAGGAGCCGACGGATGCCGCGGCCGCCCGCATCGCGACGATCTCCGCGTGCGCCGTGGGGTCGTGCGTCGGCTCGCGCTCGTTGCGACCCTCGCCGATGATCGTGCCTGCGGCATCCGTCACCACCGCACCGACCGGCACATCTCCGGCGACCCCTGCGGCCCGCGCCAATGCCAGCGCGCGGGTCATCCACGCGTCGAAGGATTCGGGCACCGGCAGACTCACGCCCCCAACGTACCCCGGCCGCTCACCGCAGGGGGTTCGCGCCCGGTACCCTTGCTCCATGCGTGTGCATGTCGCCGACCACCCTCTCATCACCCACAAGCTCACGGTGCTGCGCGATGAGCGCACCTCGTCACCGGTCTTCCGGCAGCTCACCGAGGAGCTGGTGACGCTCCTCGCGTACGAAGCGACCCGTTCGGTGAAGGTGTCGCCGGTCGAGATCCGCACCCCCGTCACCACGACGACGGGTGTGAAGATCTCCGAGCCGCGCCCGCTGGTCGTGCCGATCCTGCGAGCCGGACTCGGCATGCTCGACGGTATGGTCAAGCTCCTCCCCAGCGCCGAGGTCGGCTTCCTGGGCATGGCGCGCAACGAGGAGACGCTCGAGCCGACGACATACGCCGAGCGGCTGCCCGAAGACCTCAGCGACCGCCAGTGCTTCGTACTGGACCCGATGCTCGCCACCGGCGGATCGCTCGGCGCGGCGATGGACTTCCTGTTCCGGCGCGGAGCGCACGACGTCACGGCCATCTGCATCCTGGGCACTCCCGAGGGCCTCGCCGCCATCGAGAAGCAGGTCGAGGGCCGCGACGTCACGATCGTCCTCGGCGCGCTCGACCAGGGCCTCAACGAGAAGGGCTACATCGTGCCCGGACTCGGCGACGCCGGCGACCGCCTCTACGGCACGGTCTGACTCTCTCGCCGCTTCAGCGGGTGCGGCTGCGCATCGAGTAGAAGACGACGTCGGCGACGAGCTTGCCCGCGAGCAGGCCCCACATCACGTCGGAGACGAGCCAGACACCGAGCAGCAGCGCGACGGGACGCACGAGCAACGTGTCGATCAGTTCCGCCGTGCCGGACCCCTCACGAAGGAGACGGATGCTGCGCCCCGGTCCGCGATCCTCCCCGACGCCGGCCTGCTCCGCGTAGAGCGTGACCGCGAGCACGGCGTAGAACCCGATGACGGAGCCGACGTAGCCGGCCAGGGCGACCACCGCGCGCGAGTCGGTCCACAGGGTGACGCCGAGCCCGGCGAGCACGAGCGCTGCTGTTCCCGCGATCTCCGCGGGGAGGTAGCGGCAGATCCAGAACACGGGCCCGCGTGCGGTGGCCGAGTCCTCGGCCACCGGATTCCCGGTCGCGTCCGCGACGGTCGTCACGATGTCGAACGGACTCGAGTCGAACGTCCGGTCGATCGCGCCCGCGTCGAGGCTGGTGTCGATGATGGTCATGTCGCGCTCCCTTCCCCCTCTCAGAGGCGGGGCGCGCCGAACTGATACCCGTGCGGACGAGCTCCTGGCGGTGCCGCGTCAGTCGGTTGCGTCGAGGAGCGGGTTCGCCGGAGGCCGGCGCCCGGTCTCCTGCTCCCAGAACTCCAGCTGCTGGGTGAGCGCCTTCGCGAGCTCGAACACCTGCTCGGGAGGGATCCGGATGCGGCTCACGACCCGCGCGGGAACCACCGTGCGGGTCTCCCCCGTGTCGGGGTCGACCTGCTCCCGCGGGGGCTGGGCGAGGGTGACGAAATCCATCACAAACACCGTCGGGGTATGCCACACATTGGCGAAGTCGGCGTACGCTCCACCGATCAACTCCGGCGGCAGATCGATCTCGAACTGACGCTGCGCATCGTCGACCATGGCTGCTCCCTCTGTCGGCGCCAGTCTATGCGCGCGCCTGCGAGACAGGCGCGACCACAGCGGCATCGCCCACGAGGCGGGCGAATCCGCTCAACCGCGCCACGCCCTCCGGCGTGTACGGCAGATCGTCCAGCAGCCCCGGCGAGTAGACCAGATACGCGGCATGCTGGGCGCGCGAGATCGCCACGTTGAGGCGATTGCGCAGCAGCAGGAACTCGAGCCCGCGCGGCGCATCCCTCCCCGAGGACGCCGCGAGCGAGACGATCGCGACCGCGGCCTCCTGACCCTGGAACTTGTCGACCGTACCGACCCGCACGTCGAGGTAACCGGCCGCGGCCAGTGCTTCTTCGACGGTGACCTGCTGGGCGTTGTACGGCGTGACCACGATCAGGTCACCCTGCTCGAGCGGGCGGGCGGGCAGCGGTGTGATCGCCCCGTCATCGTCCACCTCGACGTCGCTCCACTCGCGACCGAGCAGATCCTGCACGAGGTCGACGACGGCGGCGGCCTCCTGGGGCGAGTCCGTGGCGTTGCCGTGATGCCGGATCGGCATCGCCCGCAGCCCGGGGTCGACGCCGGCCAGCGTGCGCACCGCGGTCGCCGGATGCGAGGCGAGCTCGCCCGCATACGACAGCCGGGACACGGCATCCGCGACTCGCGGATGCATGCGCCACGTGCGGGCCAGGAAGTAGCCGAACTCGCGCGGCACGACGTCGGCGCCGTCCATGACCCAGCCGAGCGCCGATGTGTCGACGGGTTCGGGGTGCGTGCCCTGACTCACCTGCGGCAGCTGCTGCGGGTCGCCGAGCAGCAGCAGCCGGGGCGCGGCGAGGGAGACCGCGATCGTGGAGGCGAGGGAGAACTGTCCCGCCTCGTCGATGACGAGCAGATCGAGGCTGCCGCGCGGAACACGGCCCTCGTGCGCGAAGTCCCACGCGGTGCCGCCGACCACGTAGCCGGTCTCGACGTGCGCGGCGGTGAAGGAGGCAAGGCCGTTCTTCGGGAACGGGGTGAACGCCGGCTCCTCCTCGGACGGCGCCTTCAGCGCCTTGCCGACCAGCTCGCGGGGCACGCCCGCCGCCACGATCCGGTCGAGCATGTGCTCGACGACCGCGTGCGACTGCGCCACGACCCCGATCTTGAACTGACGGTCGCGGATCAGTCGGGCGATCACGTGCGAGCCGACATAGGTCTTGCCCGTGCCCGGAGGACCCTGCACGGCGAGGTAGCTGTGATCGAGATCGACCACGCTGCGGACGATCGCGTCGACATCGTCGCCGGTCGAGGCGGCGAGAGCGCCCGAGCGCGTGCGCGGCGGCATCCGCAGCAGGATGTCGGTGGCGGGGTCGTGCGGAAGCTGCGGGGAAGCGGCGGCCACGGCATCCGCCCATGCGTCGATCGCGCGCTGCTGGTTGCCGGCACGGGGCGGTGCGGTCGGCGTGAGCGCGAGGGGCAGCGCGTCCCACGTGACGCCGTCGATGGCGGTCTCCTCGATCACGGCGCCGTCGTCGAGCACCTCGAGCACCTTGACCCAGCGGGCGGTGTGGATCCAGCGCGGTCGCGCCTCGGACGGGAACGGCGCCGGCAGTTCGTAGACGACGAACGGCTCGCTCCCCACCGACAGGCGCGTGCCCGGGGCGAGATCACCGTGGAGGGCCACGATGCGCCGCTCGGAGCCGCGCCCGGACTCGAGGAAGTGCCAGTCCGTGACGACGTGACTGCGGGTCGCGTCGACGACGAGCACATCGCGCGCGTCCTCCCACACCGACACCGGCTCGCGCAGCCGAAGGAAGTGTGACGCCCAGAACGTCTTGGCCTCGCGCGGGTAGTAGTCGATCGCCGCCGCGCCCAGTCGCAGCGCGAGCGCCTCTGCGGAATCTTCGGGGTGATCACCGGCGAGCCTCGTCAGCGCGAGCGCCCGCGCCGAGGTCTCGTAGACCTCTTCGCCGGGCTCGACGTCGATCGTGGGGACCATCCCGGCCTCGCGGGCCCGATCCACGAGCCAGTCGCGCAGGCGTCGCGTGGAGACGCAGTCGTAGCGGTTGTAGTCGGCGAGATCGTCCAGGATCTCCTGCGCGGCCGTGGCATCCCCGTCGTCCGCGAGCATGCGGGCCTCGACGTAGCGGACGATCGAGTCATCGCCCTTCTGCACGTCGCTGGTGCGCACCTCGTCGCCCATGTACAGCGGCTCGAGCTTCTTGATCGAGTACGACCGCGATCCGACGCGCAGCGCGCGGCGCACGATCGGGTACAGGTCGACGAAGACGCCGTCGCGCAGCAGGCGATCGACCTCGTCCTCGCGCACCCCGTAGCGCGCGGCCATCGCCAGCAGGTGGGACGGCTCGTACGGCGCATAGTGGTAGATGTGCATGTCGGGATGCCGGCGCCGGTGCAGCTTCACGATGTCGAGGAACGCCCCGAGCGCGGCCTTCTCCTCGGCGAAGGTGTGAGCCCACAGCTCCGAGTACTGCTCGCGCACGTCGACCCAGCCGAACAGGTAGTCGATCCCCCACACCGTGGCGTCGCCCTCGGTGTACAGCGGATCGCCCTCGAAGTCGAAGAACAGGTCGCCGATGCTCGGGCGCGGCAGGGCGCCGAGCGCGGTCGGCGCGACGACCTCATACGTGGGGATCGCCGGCGGTGCCGCGGCATCCGTCACCTCGACCGAGGTCGGCACGCCCGCGGGGCTCTCCAGCTGCAGACGGGCCTGCGTGCGCAGCATGCCGAACGTGTCGGCGCGCACGCCGTCGGGTGCGGCCGGGGCGGCGGCCAGCGCGTCGATCGTGCGGATGCCGGCGTCGCGGAGCCGCTCGCGCTGCACCGGGCGCATGCCGGCGACCAGCAGCAGATCGCGGGATGCCACGACCTCGGCGTCGCACGTGGCGCACCGACCGCACGCGATCACCGCGAGTTCGCCGCGCTCGTCGCCCCACGCGATGGGTGCGCCCTCGGCCCCGAGCTCGAGCCGGCGGTCGGCGATGAGCGCCCGGAGCCGGTCGCGGCGCAGGCCGAAGACGGGAAGCAGGTCGTCGACCTCGTGCACGCTGGTGGTGCCGTCGCCGAGGAGGAGCTCGACCCGATCGGACCGCGGCACGCCGAGCCGGTCGAGCTGGTCGACGTAGGCCGCGAGCTGCATCAGCGCGGTGACCCGCGCGTGGCGGGCGAGCTTGCTGTCCTGCACCACCCAGCGGCCGTCTTCGTCGCGCACCAGGAAGTCGGCGAACCCGACGAACTCGGGTGTCGCGAAGGTCGCCTGGTAGAGGACGGCGGCATCGGAGGCGAGCGCCGCGTTCGTCAGAGCGACCGCCGCGGCGAGCGCCTCGGCATCGGCGGAAGAAGTCTCGGGGATCTCGACGACCGCGTCGCCGAACCGCGCACGATAGGCCTCCAGGACGCGTACCTCATGCTCACCGCCGAGCCGACCGGCGCGGGCGAGTGTGGCGTCCTCCGGCTCTTCCACCGCCTCGATCCGCCCCAGCCGCGCATCGATGCCCCGGAGCCATGCGAACTCGCACTCGGCCGCAGCCTTGACGTCGCTCGCGCTCCAGACGACCCGGCCTTCGTCCTTGATGTAGCGCATGTTCCCCTTCCGCCCTTCGATCGTAGGCGCGGCCTGCGACATGCCCGCCTCTGCCGCACGGCGGCCCGCGGTTCCACCGTGCGGCAGCGCGGCCTGACAGACTGGTGCCATGAGCATGGGCCTCCCCTACGAGAGCGCGTACCGGCACGGGTTCGCACGCATCGCGGCGTGCACGATCCCCGTCGCGGTCGCCGATCCCGCGACCAACGCCGAGGCGATCCTGACGGCCGCGCGCGAGTGCGATGCGGACGCGGTCGCCGTCGCCGTCTTCCCCGAGCTGAGCCTGACCGGCTATGCGATCGAGGACCTGGTGATGCAGGACGCCGTGCTCGACGCCGTCGAGGCGGCCGTCGCACGCCTGGTCGAGGCATCCGAGTCACTGCTCCCGATGCTCGTCGTCGGTGCGCCGCTGCGCCACCGCAACCGCCTCTACAACTGCGCCGTGGTGATCCATCGCGGCGAGCTGCTCGGCGTCTCCCCCAAGTCCTACCTGCCCACGTACCGCGAGTTCTACGAGCGTCGCTGGTACGCGCCCGGCGACGACCAGCGCGGCGAGGACATCCTCGTCGGCGGGCTGTACGCCCCGTTCGGGCCGGACCTGCTGTTCGAGGCCCTCGACGTGCCCGGCCTCGTCGTGCACGCCGAGGTCTGCGAAGACGTGTGGGTGCCGATCCCGCCGTCCTCGCAGGCCGCGCTGGCCGGTGCGACCGTGCTGGTGAACCTCTCCGGCAGCCCGATCACCATCGCCCGGGCCGATGACCGCAAGGCGCTGTGCCAGAGCCAGTCGCTGCGCTGCCTCGCCGCGTACGCCTACGCCGCCGCAGGGGCGGGCGAATCCACGAACGACGTGTCGTGGGACGGCCAGACCATGATCTACGAGGGCGGCACGCTGCTCGCCGAGACCGAGCGCTTCCCGGACGGCCCGCGCCACAGTGTCGCCGACGTCGACCTGGATCGCCTTCGCCAGGACCGCCTCCGCCAGGGCACGTTCGACGACAACCGGCGCACGCACGACCCGCTGTTCCGCACCGTGCACTTCCGGCTCGACCCGCCCGCGCGCGACATCGGGCTGCGGCGCACCCTCGACCGGTTCCCGTTCGTGCCGGACGACCCGGCCCGCCTGGCGCAGGACTGCTACGAGGCGTTCAGCATCCAGGTGTCCGGCCTCGTGCAGCGACTGCAGTCGATCGGAGGCCCCAAGCCCGTCATCGGCGTTAGCGGCGGCCTGGACTCCACCCACGCCCTGCTCGTCGTCGCCCGCGCAATGGACCGGATGGGCCGCCCGCGCAGCGACATCCTGGCGTACACGATGCCCGGATTCGCGACCTCGGATCACACGAAGTCCAACGCCATCGCCCTCGCCGAGGCGATCGGCGCGTCGATCGAGACCATCGACATCCGCGACGCCGCACAGGAGATGCTGGGCAAGATCGGGCATCCGTTCGCCGACGGCGAGCCGGTGCACGATGTCACGTTCGAGAACGTGCAGGCGGGGCTGCGCACCGACTTCCTGTTCCGTCTCGCGAACCAGAACAACGGGCTCGTGATCGGCACCGGCGACCTGTCGGAGCTGGCCCTCGGCTGGATGACCTACGGCGTCGGCGACCAGATGAGCCACTACGCGGTCAACTCCGGCGTGCCCAAGACGCTCATCCAGCACGTGATCCGCTGGGTGGTCGCCTCCGGGCAGGTCACGGCCGACACCGCGGCCGTGCTGCAGTCCGTGCTCGACACGGAGATCAGCCCTGAGCTGGTGCCGGCAGGGCAGGACGGCAAGCTGCAATCCACCGAGGACCGCGTCGGCCCGTACGCCCTGCACGACTTCTCACTGTTCCACGTGCTGCGCTACGGCTTGCGCCCGTCCAAGATCGCGTTCCTCGCGGAGCGCGCGTGGGCGGATCAGGATGCCGGAGCCTGGCCGCCCGGATTCCCCGAGGACGACCGCTACGCCTACGACCAGGCGACGGTCGTGAAGTGGCTGCGGGTGTTCCTGCAGCGGTACTTCGCGTTCGCCCAGTTCAAGCGCTCTGCGATGCCGAACGGCCCCAAGGTGTCACCGGCGGGCTCGCTGTCGCCCCGCGGCGACTGGCGCGCACCGTCGGACGGCAACGCACGGGTGTGGCTCGCCGAGCTGGATGCCGCACTGCCGGAGCACGCGCCGCGCTGAGCCGCGGCATCCGTCGCCCGACCCCTCAGACCTTCGCGTGCGCGAGGGTGATGATCCATGCGTCGCGCGACAGGTCCGTGATCTCGTACTGGGCGTGCCGGTCGCGGATCCAGCCCTTGCGGCGCGCGGTGTCCAGGCGCACGTACTCGGGCTTGACCCGTACGCCGCGCGCGTCGGCCTCGAGCACCGCCTGCACGCGGGTCCAGTGCGAGATCAGCTCCAGGATGTTGGATTCGTCCAGCAGGTGAGAGTGCCGCTGCATGTCGTGGATCGTGACCTCGTCGGGCTGCAGATCGCGGATGTCGAGGCCGAACACGAACGTCGGGTCGGCGATCGCCACGACGGTGGCCGTACGGAAGCTCGCGGTCTTGATGACGAACGGCAACTCTTCCTCACCGCGGGTCGCGATGAGGCGCGTGTGATAGCCGAACTGCTGGGGCGCTTCGCGATCGACGCGCACGTCCTTCAGCTCCAGTCCGAGCTTGTCGGCGACCAGTTCACGGGCCAGGATGCGGCGACGATCGTGGACCGTGACCTTCGGGTCCCAGCCCAGTCGCGCGGAGATGCCGTCCGGCGTGTCCAGCAGTACCGATTCCATGCTTCTCCCCGTTCCGCGGCGGTCTCGCCACACTCTCATCTTGGCCGCTCGGAGCACCGAAGCACAGGAGACACCCGGCGGGGAGGAGAACCGCGGATGCCGGGTGCCAGACTGAGGGGCATGGCACCGAGAGCGACGGTGGTCGGCAGCGGCCCGAACGGGCTCGTCGCCGCGGTCTCGCTCGCCCGCGCGGGGTACACCGTGCGGGTACTCGAGGCCGCGCACACGATCGGCGGCGGCATCCGGACGGCGGCACTCACGCTGCCCGGCTACCGGCACGACGTCGGTTCGGCCGTGCACCCGGCGGCGCTGAGCTCGCCGTTCTTCCGCGCCTTCGGGCTGCGGCGGCGCATCGACTGGGTCGTGCCGGAGGCGTCGTTCGCGCATCCGCTGGATGGGGACCGTGCCGCGATCGCGTGGCGCGACCTCGATCGCACGGTGGACGGCCTCGGGCGCGACGGCCGGGCGTGGGCGGCGATGATCGGCGCTCTCAACGATCGTCTCGCGCAGCTCGTCGACTTCACCGGCTCCCAGCTGCTGCGGATGCCGCGGCACCCGCTCGTCGCCGCCCGTTTCGGCCTCGACGCGCTGGCGATGGGAACGCACCTCGGACGCGCGGTGCTGCGCACCGAGGCCGGAGCTGCGCTGCTGTCGGGCGTGCTGGCACACGCCAACACGCGGCTGCCGAGCCTCGCGTCGGCCGCCTCGGGCCTGTTCCTGGCCGCGCACACCCACACCGACGACGGATGGGCGTTCCCGGTCGGGGGCGCGCAGTCCATCGCCGACGTCCTCACCGCCGACCTGTACGCGCACGGCGGCACCATCGAGACCGGCGTGCACGTGCACGGGCTCGGCGACCTCGACGTCGGCGACCCGCAGCGCGGCGACATCCTGCTCCTGGACACCTCGCCGCGACTGCTCCTGACTCACCCGGACCTGCCCCCGCGTTACGCCCGTGCCGTGCGGGACTATCGCTACGGCGCGGCCGCCGCGAAGGTCGACTTCGCTCTGGACGGACCGATCCCCTGGCGCGACCCGGCCACCGCACTGGCACCGACAGTGCATCTGGGCGGGACCCGGGCCGAGGTGGAGGCGAGCGAGAACGAGGTCGCCCGGGGACGGGTCTCGGCGCGTCCCTATGTCCTCGCGGTGCAGCCGTCGGCGCTGGATGCCACCCGGGCTCCGGCCGGGCACGCGGTGCTGTGGACGTACGTGCACGTGCCGGCGGGGTCGACCCTGGATCCCACCGAACTCGTCATCGCCCAGGTGGAGCGCTTCGCGCCGGGGTTCCGCGAGCGCATCCTCGCCACGCACGTGACCTCCGCGGTGCAGCAGGCCGCGCAGAACCCGAGCAACATCGGCGGAGACATCCTGGGTGGCGCGTTCACGATGCTGCAGGCCGTACGACGACCTGTCGTGTCGACCACACCCTGGCGCACACCGCTGCCCGGCGTCTACCTCGCTTCCGCGTCCACTCCACCCGGCCCCGGAGTCACCGGCATGCCCGGGTGGTACGCCGCCCGCCAGGCCCTGGCCGATGCCGGGACACCCGCGACGCTCGAGGACCTGTTCGTCCCGAAGTGACACGGACTCCCCCGCCGGGCGTACCGTGACGGCATGGACGGCTTCGCCGCGCTCGACTTCGAGTTCGCACGTCAGGTGCTCCAGCGCGGGATCGCGGTCCTGTACCTCGTCGCGTTCGCGTCGTCGCTGAACCAGTTCCGCCCGCTGCTGGGCGAGCACGGCCTCCTGCCGGCGCCGGAGCTCCTCGCCTGGGTCGCCGAGTCCCCGCAGCGACGGCGGATGCTGCACCCCACGCTCTTCCGTTTCTGGCGGTACACCGACCGGCGTCTCGTCGCGATCTGCGTCGGGGGGATCGCCGTCGCGGTGCTCCTGGCGGTGGGCGTGCCGCAGCTTGGGCCGCCCTGGGTGCCGATGCTCTGCTTCCTCGTGCTGTGGGGGCTGTACATGTCGATCGTCAGCATCGGCCAGACGTTCTACGCCTTCGGGTGGGAGATGCTCCTGCTGGAGGCCGGGTTCGTCTGCGCCTTCCTCGGCTCGGACAGCCAGCCCCCACCGACCGCGGTCATCGTGCTGTGCTGGTGGCTGGTGTTCCGACTCGAGTTCGGCGCCGGCATGATCAAGCTCCGCGGCGGCCGCGAGTGGCGGGATCTGACCGCGCTCATGTACCACCACGAGACTCAGCCGATGCCGGGCCCGCTCAGTCGTACCGCGCATCTGCTGCCCGCGTGGTTCCACCGGTTCGAGGTGCTCGGCAACCACTTCTCGCAGCTGGTCGTGCCGTGGTTCCTGTTCGCACCGCTGCTCGGGCTGTGGATCGCCGGTCCGTGGCCGAACATCGTCGGCACCGCCGCCGCCGCAATCATCATCGCGACGCAGGCGTGGCTGATCGCGACAGGCAACTTCGCCTGGCTCAACTGGGCGGCGGTCGTCCTGGCGTTCTCGGGAGTCGCGCTGCCGCTCGGTGGCGCCTCGCCTGTGGCGTCGGAGCCACCGTGGATCCTCGACGGCATCCCGCTGTACTGGGTGGTGCTCACCGGTGCGGTGGCGGCCGGGTACGTCGTGATCAGCGTGCCCGCCGCCCGCAACCTGGCGGCGCGGCGCCAGCTGATGAACGCGAGCTTCAACCGCTGGCAGCTCGCCAACGCCTACGGCGCGTTCGGCACCGTCACGAAGGAGCGCATCGAGATCGTCGTCGAAGGCGCCCTCGAACAGGATCCGGATGCCGCGCAGTGGCGTGCGTACGAGTTCAAGGGCAAGCCGGGCGATGTGCGGCGGATGCCCCGGCAGTTCGCCCCGTACCATCTGCGTCTCGACTGGCTGATGTGGTTCCTGCCCCTCGGCCGTTCGATGGAGGACTGGTTCACGGCGTTCCTGGTGCGTCTGCTCGAGGCGGACGCACCCACCCTGCGGCTGCTCGCCGGGGATCCGTTCGACGGCGCGCGTCCGCGCTGGATCCGCGCGGTGTCGTACCGCTACCGTTTCGCGACGCGAGACGAGTTCCGCGCCTCGCACGCGCGCTGGGTCCGCGACCGGCGGCGGGTGATCCTCGGCCCGATGTCGCTGCGCTGACCGGGCACGCGCGCACGTCGCCTCGTACGGAGGACAATGGTGGGGTGAGACTACTCGTCGCGGCACTCGAATCCGAACTCGTCGCCTTCCCGGCCCACCTCTCCGGCTTCGAGCGGCTGGTCACGGGACCGGGCAAGCTGCAGGCCACCTACGCGCTGACGCGCGCGCTGGATGCGCACGACTACGAGGAGATCGTCGTGGTCGGCACGGCGGGCGCGATCGACCCGGGGCTCGAGGCATCCGTCTACGACGTGGATGCGGCGATCCAGCACGACGTGACCGACATCGACGGCATCGTCGGCCAGCACGTCTCGCTGCCCTCGCGCCTCGAGCTCGGTCGCGTCGGTGTCACCATCGCCACCGGTGACCATTTCGTCGACGACGCCGAAGCGGTCGGCGTCATCCAGCCGCTGGGGGCCGGCCTCGTCGACATGGAGACGTACGCCTACGTGTGGGTCGCGGCGCAGTTCGGCGTGCCGATCCGTGTGCTGAAGTCTGTGTCCGATCGCGCGCAGGACGGTGCGATCACCGACTGGCGCGCCACGGTCGCGGCCTGCAGCGCGCAGCTGCGCGAGAAGATCCAGGAGCTCTACGGCGTCTGACCCGACCGCGAGACTCTGTCGCGCTCTGACTGAGCGCTACGGGCCGGCGCGGGTCGCGCGGGTCTCGTCCGCCCTCCGGCGGCCGGACAGATCGATCACCGCGACGATGAACGCCAGGGCGATGAACAGTCCGACGGCGGTCATTCCGAACGCGTACGCATCGTGAAAGATGACGGCCTGCGTCTCGGTGCCGTCCTCGCGGTAGATCGTCGCGTAGAACAGTGCCAGGGCGACCGCTGTGCCGACGGCCGCGCCGATGCGCTGCCCGAGCTGGCCCACGGATCCCGCGACTCCGCCCTGCTTGACCGGGATGTCGGCGAGCGTGAGCGTCTGGTTGGGGGCGATCACGAGTCCGCCGCCGATGCCGCCGACGGTCATGATGGCGGCCATCACATACGGGGTGACCGAGTCGGGCGCATAGAGTGCCGTGATCACGAGCCCGCCGACGCACAGCAGGACGAGGGCGAGGCCCCACACGACGACGGGACGACCGTACTTCCCGACGATGTTGCCGCCGATCCAGGACGAGGCCGCGCTCGCCAGCGCGAATCCGATCGTGACCATGCCGGCGTACACCGGCGCAATGCTCAGTCCGCTCTGCAGGTAGAGGGTCGTCAGCAGGAACATCGACGGGAGGGCGGTGAAGTACGCCGTCTGCAGCAGCGTGCCGTTGCGGAAGGACGGGACCCGGAACAGCCCGAGCGGCAAGAGCGGTTTACGACCGGATGCCGCGTACCGGCGTTCCCAGGCGACGAACGCCGTCGCGGCCAGCACGAACACGACCAGCAGCCACCAGCGGCTCGGGTTGTCGTCGGGCGACCCTGTCGTGAACAGGAACGGCCACATCAGAGACACGACCGTCACGGCGAACAGCACGACGCCGAACGGGTCGAGCTCGACGCGCTTCTTGGAGGGCAGCCGGGTGCTGGGCAGCAGCCATGCAGCCAGGGCGATGGCGATGAGTCCGAGCGGGATGTTGATCCAGAAGATCCAGCGCCAGCCGTCGGTCGGGCCGCCGAGCGCGATCATCAGGCCGCCGAGCGTCGGCCCGAACGCCGTGGCGACGCCGATCGTGGCGCCGAACAGCCCGAATGCCCGGCCGCGCGCCTTGCCCTGGAAGAGCTGTTGGATGAGCCCGAGCACCTGGGGCATCTGGATGCCGGCCGCGATGCCCTGCACGAGGCGGGCGATCAGCAGCACGGTCGTGTTCGGCGCGAGCGCGCACGCGAGGCTCGCCAGGGTGAACAGCGAGAGACCGACGATGAAGAGCATGCGGCGCGACCGCTGGTCGCCGAGGCGCCCCATCGGTACGAGGAACAGGCCGAAGGTGAGCACGTAACCCGAGACGATGAGCTGCAGTTCGGTCGACCCCGCGCCGAGCGCGGCCTCGATCGACGGCAGGGCGACGTTGACCTTGGACAGGTCGAGGATCGTGAGCGCCGCCACCGCCACGCATACCCAGTAAGCCCGCCAAGTGCGGGCGGGCGAGAGCGCGATCGTCAGTGTCTGCGGCTGTGCCCCGGTGCCCGCGACGGGCTCTTTACGATCCGACATCGTTCACAGGCTATCGGCCCGCCGCGACCGGAAGGCGATCAGTCCTCGTCGGAGCCGCCGCCGAACACCGACCGCAGGACCAGGAACACGAGAACAGCGACGACCGCCACGATCAGCAGTTTGAAGATCACGCCCAGCAACGAGAACAGGATGTTCACCAGGAACCATGCGATGAGAACGGCGACGACGACGCCGATGACGGTCCAGAGGGTGTTGGTCTTCATTCGTCCAGCCTAAACGCCGCCTGGCGGATCACGCTCGGACCGGTGTGCGTGGCCTCGACGACGAGTTGAGCGGGAATCTGCTCCTTCATCGCTTCGACATGACTGATGACGCCGACCGTGCGACCGCCCTGGCGCAGCTCGTCGAGCGTGCGCATCGCCTGGTCGAGGGTCTCCGCGTCGAGGGAGCCGAAGCCCTCATCGACGAACAGTGTGTCCAGGCGCACACCGCCGGCGCGCGCCGTGACGACCTCGGCGAGGCCCAGCGCGAGCGCGAGCGACGCGAGGAAGGTCTCACCGCCGGACAGGGATTGGGCCGGGCGAGGCTGGCCGGTGTACGCGTCCATGATCTCGAGGCCAAGCCCGGAGGCCGCGTTGCGGGCCGCCCGCGCGTCGGTGTGCTGGAGCCGGTACCGGCCGGAGGACATGTCGTCCAGGCGCAGGTTCGCGGCATCCACGATCTCCTCCAGCTCGGCGGCGAGCACGAAGGACTCCAGCGTCATGCGGTGGGTGTTCGGGGCGCGCCCCGCCACCGTGTCGGCCAGTCGGGCCAGCACGGAGTGCTCGTCGGCGAGGGACGCGAATCGGTCGTGGGCGGTGCGCGCCTGGCGAACGAGGTCCTGCAGACGCAGCTGCACCTGTTCGGCCACGGCGGCGGCCTTCTCCGCGGCGGACCATTCCTCGCGCGCCGCGGCGAGCTCGGCGTCGGCCGCGGCGAGGTCGATCGGCTCATCGGGGGCATCGGCCAGCGCGAGTTCGAGATCGAGCAGCTTGCCCTTGACGGTTCGCAGCGCGGTGTCGTGCTCGCGGACCTGTTCCTCCTGCTCGGCGCGCGCGGCGGGGCTGAGCAGGGCGGCGAGAGCGTCGTCGACATCGGCGAAGTCGGATGCCGCGACCCGCGCATCGCGATCGGCCCGTGCATCTCGCTCGGCCTCGGCGCGGTCTGCCCGTTCGGCGGCGGCATCGGCGAGGGCGCGGGCGAGGTCGCGGAGCCGGGACGTCTCCGCGACGCGGGCCGACACCGATTCCGCCTCCCCGCGGGCGGCCGCCACTGTGGCGCGGGCGGACTCGAGCGTGGCGGTCGCCGCCGCGATCGATTCGCGCAGTGCCGCGAGCTGCGCGGCGAGCGCGTCGCGTTCGGCCGCGGCCGCGGCATCCGATTCCTGCAGTGCCTGTCGCTCAGCCACCAGGCGCTCGTGCGCGCTCTGCGCATCGGCAGCCGCAGCGTGCGCTGCCCGTGCGCGGTCCAGTGCCGCGACGAGCGCGGGGACGTCGACTCCCCCGGCTCGCGCGGTGGCCTCGGCGAGCGCGGTGCGCGCCTCTCTGGCGGCAGCGGAGGCGACCTGCTCGGCGGCGATCGCGGCATCCTTCGCCGTCTCGGCCGCCGCGACGGCATCGTCGGTGACCGGGTCATCGCTGGGCTCGGCCGGATGCGGGTGGGTGGTCGAGCCGCACACGGCGCACTCGGCGCCATCGACCAGCGCAGCGGCGAGTTCTCCTGCGTGACCGGCCAGGCGCCGCTGCAGCAGCGCCGTCACAGCACCGGAGGCCTCCTGCATCGACAGCCCTCGTGCGACCGCGATCGCGTCGGCGGCAGCAGCTTCTGCGCCGCGGACCTCAGCCTCTTCGGCGGCGGCGACCTGCAGCTCGGCAGCAGCGAGGCGGTCGCGCGCCGAGGCGAGCGCACCGGCAGCGAGCGCCTGCGCGGCGATCTGAGCATCCAACCCGGCCAGCGCGACCGGGATCCCGGCACGCTGCGCCTCGATCTGCGTCGTGAGCGCGTCGAGGTCGTCGGCGTCGGCACGGGCCGCGGCGAGGGCCTCCTCCTGGTCCGGCAGCTCGCGCTCCTGTGTGACCGCGCTCGACCATTCCCCGAGGCTCTCGCCGAGTCGCTCGACACGGGCACGGAGCGCGGCGAGCTCGACGGGCGTGAGGTCTCCGTCGTGCGGAGCGGGCTCGCCGGCCGCGACCCATGCATCGACCGCGCGGGTCTGCGCGGCACGCGCCGTGTCCGCCGTCGCACCGGCGCGGGTCGCCGTGTCGATGGCGCTGCGCAGCCCCTCGGCACGGGCGGCGCGGTCGAGGCGCACCCGCAGGTCGGCGATCGCCGGCGCCTCGAGCTCGAGGGCGGCGAGGGTATCGCGTCCGCGATCCCGATCCGCCAGCTGTGCCACTCGCGCGGTCAGGGCCGCATGCGCCGCGGCGACATCGCGGTGGCGGGAGTCGGCGGCATCCCGTGTCTGGGCGGCGACGTCGGCGCGGTACGCGGCCCGATCCACCGCGCGCGCTGCCGAGACCAGTCGTCCGGTCAGCTCCGCGGGAGCGGCCTCTTCCGTGATGCCCTCGGGCTCGACGGGGCCGAGATCGTGCTCGTCCACCAGCCGCTCGGCATCGTCCAAGCGCAGTCGTACGCCATCGAGCCCGGTCGCGATCGACTGTTCCGAGGCCTTGCGGCGCGACTCGAGCTCGCGCGCGTACTCCTCGTACGTGCGCGTGCCGAACAGGGTGCGCAGCAGCTTCTGCCGGTCGTCGTTCTTGGCGAGCAGGAACTGCGCGAACCGGTTCTGCGCCAGCAGGATCACCTGCAGGAACTGCTGCTGGTTCAGTCCGAGGATCTCGTCGAGCTGGTTCGCGACATCGACCGGTCGTGCCGCGCGTCCGATCCATTCGCCGCCGACCCATTCGTCGAGGTGCGCGCGATGCGGCTCGGGTGTGAGGCCGTTCCCGTTCTTCTTCGGGCGGTCGTACTCCGGCGAGCGCGTGACGCGCCAGCGGCTGCCCGCGCTCGTGAATTCGAGGACGACCCGTGTCGCGTCTTCGGGGGCGGAATGGTCGCTGCGCAGCCGCTTCTCGGCGCCCTCGTAGCGCGGTGCCCCGCCGTACAGCGCGAAGCAGACGCCGTCCAGCACGCTCGACTTGCCGGCTCCGGTGCGTCCTGAGATGAGGAAGAGCCCGTCATCCGCGAACGCGTCGAAATCGACGACCTGCGGTTCGCGGAAGGGGCCGAACCCCTCCAGCTCGAGGCGATGCAGCTTCATCCGGTCGCCCTCACGCGCTCGCCTCGGCGGCGACGCGCTCCTGCACGACGTCGGCGATGAGCTCTCGCTCCGCGTCGGAGGCGCCCTCGCCGTTGCGCACGTGCGCGAGGAACGCGTCGAACAGCTCGACGGGCGTCCGCGCATTGCGCACGCGCCCGGCGTAGGTGAGGCCGTCCTCGGCCTGCACGTGGTCGGGCATGTGCGCGACGGTGGCGCAATGCGGGAAGCGTGCCTGCAGCTTGCGCATGGGGTCGGTCTGGGGTGTCGCGTCGGTGTACTGCGCGGCCACCCAGGCGTCGACGGCGCCGTCGAAACGCGGGTCGTGCAGCAGCTCGTCGAGCGTGCCCCGGATCACGTCGAGCGGCCGCGGCACGGGCAGATCGAGCCATTCGACGCTGCCGAGACCCGCGGCGTCGAGGTCGACGAGCCACGACCCGCGAGCGCGGTCGCGCTCACCGAAGCTGTAGTGCAACGGAGCGCCGGCGTACCGGACACTGTCCGACAACCGCTGCTGTCCGTGGATGTGCCCGAGCGCGACGTAGTCGACGCCCTCGAAGATCGACAGCGGCACCACATCGAGCCCGCCCTGCTGGATATCGCGCTCCAGGTGCGGGGTCGGCTCCACACCGGCGGCGAAGCAGTGCGCGATCGCCACCGAGCGACCGGTGCGCCCGGCGAGGTCGGACCGGATCAACGACATGGCGTGGTCCATCGTCTGGGCCTGCGAGCGCAGCTCGATGCCGCCCCAGAGGTGGCGGACGAGCGACGGCTCGAGGTACGGGATGCCGTACAGATGCACCGGGCCGTACTCATCGTCGATCGTGATCGGGGTGCCCACCGTGCGCGGGTCGGTGATGACGTGGATGCCGTCGCGCAGCAGCGCGGACTGGAACCCGAGGCGGGCCGCGGAGTCGTGGTTGCCGCTGGTCACCACGATGCGCGCGCCAGTGTCGCGCAGGGCGGCCAGGGTGTCGGACAGCAGCGTGTAGCACCCGGCGGCCGGGGTTGCGGAGTCGAACACATCGCCGGCGACGATGACGACGTCGACCTCGTGGCTGCGCACCTGCTCGGTCAGCGTCGCGAGCACGCCGCGGAGCGCATCGAGCGTGGAATGGCCGTGGAACGACCGCCCGATGTGCCAGTCCGACGTGTGCAGGATGCGCATGCTCTCACGGTACGTTCAGGCCCCGACATCGGCCGCGAGGCGGGCGGGCGGTTCGCCGAGAGCGGATGCCTCGGCACGGCCGGGCGGCACGCCCACCGACGGCGCACCCGGCGCCCTCCCGTACCCTTCAGGAGTGGAACTGCCCGAGGTGTGCGTCATCTATCTGCTGCGTCGCGACGGCGAGCGGACCGAGGTGCTGCTGGGCGACAAGCGCACCGGGCTCGGGATCGGCAAGGTCGTCGGCCCCGGCGGCAAGGTCGAACACGGCGAGAGCCTGCGCGACGCCGCGGTGCGCGAGGTCCAGGAGGAGACGGGCGTGGTGGTCGCGGCGTCCGCTCTTCTCCCCGCGGGCCGAATCGACTACTTCTTCCCGACGAGGCCGGCATGGTCGCAGCGATCCCACGTCTTCACCTGCACCGAGTGGTCGGGAGAGCCCGTCGACTCCGAGGAGCTCGCGCCGCACTGGGTCGCGCTCGAGGACGTGCCCTACGACCGGATGTGGGATGACGCCGCCCGGTGGCTGCCGGACGTGCTGCGCGGCGGCCGCGTCGATGCGACCTTCACGTTCGGCCCCGATCTCGCGACCGTCGTCGATCCGCCGCGCAGCTGAGGCCCGGACTCAGGCGACGCGCGGAGCGTAACGACCGGATGCCTCGGCGCGGGCGCGCGCCTTCGCGGCCTCTTCTT
The DNA here is from genome assembly GCF_001427525.1 of Microbacterium sp. Root61. Taxonomy (NCBI): domain Bacteria; kingdom Bacillati; phylum Actinomycetota; class Actinomycetes; order Micrococcales; family Microbacteriaceae; genus Microbacterium; species Microbacterium sp. Root61. The sequence continues at coordinate 1,679,560 of NZ_LMGU01000001.1, forward strand.
CACGGTTCTTCGGAGGCGCGACGGCGACCAGATCCTCGAGCAGATGCCCGGTGATGTGCGCGATCTCGGCGACGGCGTGGTCGAACGCGGCCTGGTTGGCCTTCGACGGCTTCGTCGTCCCGGCGATCTTGCGCACGTACTGCAGGGCCGCCGCGTGGATCTCGTCGTTCGTCGCGGCCGGCTCGAAGTTGTGGAGGGTGTGGATGTTACGGCACATGCCCCCGAGCGTACGCGCGGCCGCCGACGACGAACAGGTACGCTCGCACCCGTGAGCACCCCGAAGCTGGCACCCGAGGGCGCCGACGTCTCGGTGTCGGCATTCCCGTTCGCCGGTGCAACCTTGATCGCCGAGGACTATGGAACGGGCTCGCACACCTTCCTCCTCATCCACGGCATCGGGATGGGACGATCGGTCTTCTCCGATCTGGCCACGCACCTGCACCACCGCGGCCGCATCGTCGCGGTGGATCTGCCGGGGTACGGGGACGCACCCGAACCGGCGCGCACGCTGACGATGGAGCGGACGGCCGATCTGGTGGCGGCGTTCATCCGCAGCCGTCGCCTGGAGAACGTCGTGGTCGTCGGCCATTCGATGGGGACGCAGGTCGCGATCGAAATCGCCGCCCGGCATCCGGAACTGGTCGCCCGCGCGGTCCTGATCGCTCCCACCGTCAATCGGCGCGAGCGCACCGGAACCCGGCAGTTCTTCCGTCTCGTCCAGGACCTCGCCGTCGAGCGCCCCAAGGTCGTCGCGGTCGGAGCCCGCGAGTACGTGCGCGCCGGACCTCACATCCGCAACAAGTACCGTGCGATGCTCGCGCACCGGCCGGAGCGGGTCTTCGGGCACGTTTCCGCGCCGGTCCTGATCCTGCGCGGCGAGCACGACTACGTCTCGCCGCGCGACTGGTGCCGCTTCGTCGCCGAGAGCATTCCGCGCGCCACCCTCGCGGAGATCGCGGCACACGGTCACGAGACGATGATCCGGGATGCCGCGCCCGCCGCGCAGCAGATCATCGCCTTCACCGGCGTCTGAGTCTGCGCGCAGCGAAACGGATCAGGCGAGCGCGGGGCAGACTTCGCCGTCGACGCCCATCCTCTCGAGCTGAGTATGCAGGGCGATCGGCCGCGGCCACGCGCGCCGTGCGGATGCCCGCAGTGCTGCGGCTCGCGCACGCAGCCGTTCCGGGCACTTCCGCGGCGGCGGAGCGAAATGGTCCGCGATGAGATCGAGGACGTGCTGCTCACGATCGCGCATCTGCACACTGTGACGGAACTCGACTTGAGCGGCGAATTCACCGAACATGATGCCTCCTGTACGTGCTGTTCCGATATTCAGAACGTACGCGGGGGTTCCGACATTGCCGCCGTCCGCACAGGTGGCAGGAATACAACCGTCATCGGCTGTTCCGACTCGTGGAGCGAGCTGCGGAGAGGCGGCTACGTCGTAGCAGTGCGCGCGGCCGCGGCGGCGGCCGCGGCATCCCGATCCCGCGCCACCGCCTGCCCGATGAGCTGGCCCCCGCTGGTGAGAACGGCACGTCGCCACGGGAGGACGCCTTCGATCTCGATCTGGATCGAGATCGACAGGATCGTGCGGATCAGCACGATCAGACCGAGGATCGCGGCATCCTCCAGCGACGGCTTCGAGGTGATCGTGCGGATCAGATCCGCGGCGACCAGCACCTCGAGGCCCAGCAGGATCGCTGCGCCGAGGGTCGTGCGCAGCACGGAGAACGCCTTCTGTCCGCCCTCGCCGCGACGCAGCGAGCGGATCCCGAGCACCATCGCGATGACGAAGCCGATGACCATCGTGACGGCGCCGATCGCCTCGAATCCGACGGCGACGACGGTGAAGACCGACTCCATATCCACGGGCTCAGTGTAGGGGCGAGTCCGCGCGGGACGGGTCAGGCCGTGCGCTGATGAAGAAGACCCGCGTGATCGGGGTGCATCTGGAACCAGTCCGCGACGTACCAGCACACCGGGATGACTTTGCGGTCGCCGCTGCCCTCGAGTTCGGCGACGGCCCGCTCCACGACCTCGCCTGCATACCCGTTGCCACGGAAGGTCGGCACCGTATAGGCGCGTGTCATGGCGACGGTGCTCCCGTCGTCCCGGTAGTCCAGCGCGCTGACGAGGTCATCGCCGCGGTGCAGCGTATAGCGGGAGGCATCCTTCTCATGGGTGAAGCGCAGCTCGGTCACCCGCACAGAGTACGCCCGCCCACAGTCATCGAGGCCGATCACACACGGTGCAGTGTAGATAACCAGTCGTCGACGTCTCGTTGCCCGGCGAGGCGGATGACCGGCTCCCCATCCGCGATGCGCCGGGTCATGCGCTCCCGGATGATGGGATGCTGCACCCAGGCCCAGCGCACGATGTTCTCGTCGGGGTTCACGCGGAACCAGGTCGAAGGCCGCTCGCGGTTGCCGTGCCACAGTTCTTCGCGCAGGATGCCTCGGCGCAGCGTCCGCCCCACCATGCGGCGCATCACCCTCGGTCGGGAGTGGTCCAGCCAGACGAACGCGTCGGCGCCGCCCGCGGTGCCCGGGTCCAGGAGGCCTTGGAGCTTGGACGACCAGTTGCCCTCGACGACCCAGCCCTCCGCGTGAGCTGCGGCGAACTCGCACACCAGAGCCCGCGCTGCGTCCGGGTCGCGCTGCGTCCACCCGGCATCCCAGAAGACGGCGTCCAGCTCGAGGAGCGGGAGCCCGAGCCGTTCGGCCGCCTGCCGGGCGAGCGTCGACTTTCCGGAGCCGGAGACGCCGACGATGCGGAGGCGCCGCGCGCCGGAGTGATCGGTCGAGGGCGGCTGGGGCATCCGCTCATCCTGCCGCGGATGCGCGAAGTCGTCCGAGACTGAGCAAAGTGTCACATTTCGTCACGCAAGACGTATGCCGACCGGGCGATTTGACGCATCGCGACGCATTCGGTAATAATCAGCTTCATGACTGACAACGCACGCTCCTTGTCCGCCTGGGAGGCGAACGGGACTGCCGGCATGATGATGGCCGGCGGCGTCGTCATGTGTTGTCGAATGTGCAACTGACAAAGACCCCTGTCAGGCTCGCTCGTCGCTTCTGAACGCGACCTCCGCAGAGCCCCCGATCATCGGTCGGCACGCATGATCTGCGTACCCGGATGATTCGCCTCCGCCCTCCCCGGGCAGCACAGCAGCACCTCTGAACCCTCTGACGGGTTCCCTCCGCAAGGACACATCATCATGTCGAACACCGCTCTACTCGAACGTCCGACCACCGCCCACGCCGCGCACCTGCAGGCCGTCCCGCCGATCGCCGCTCCCGCCGCTCCCGTCGCGTCGGCCGCTGAGCCCGCCGGACGCAACCTTCCCGCCGGCACCGCTCCCCGCGGCTTCGCCCTCTACGTCGGAATCGACGAGGCCAAGGCCGCCGCCTCCGGCATCAACCTCGGCGTTCTCGTGGACGCCCTCCGCCGCACCATCGCCGAGCTCGCCCCCGCCGCCGAGACCTACGCCACCGTCGCACTCGCACCTCTGGGCGCCGGCGGCCGTGACGTCGACGTCGTGCGCCTCGCACTGCACGAGCCGTCCGCGGTCGCCCGCACCAAGGCCGAGCCCGAGGACGAGGACCGCGCCGCCGACGGCGTGGTCGTCGACATCTCCCGCAAGCGCGTGCTGATCGACGGCGAGTCCGCGGCGTTCACCTTCAAGGAGTTCGAGCTGCTGCAGTACCTCGTGCTCCGCGAGGGCCGCACGATCGAACGCACCGAACTCGTCTCCTCCCTGTGGCAGGCCGGCGACGACGACGCCCCGGGCGAGCGCACCATCGACGTGCACGTCCGCCGTCTGCGCGCCAAGCTCGGCCGCTACGAGGACATCGTGCGCACCGTGCGCGGTGTCGGCTACCGGTTCGACCGCCACGCCGACGTCACCATCCGCTACGGCCACGGCACCCCCTCGCCCGACCGCTTCTAAGCTTCCGCGGGCTGACCGCCGGCCCCGCGGGCTGCCGTCGCCCACCCGCTCCCCTGTCGCCAGCTGCGGCATCCGACCGCAGATCGTGACAGCCGAACCACTTCCTCACGGCGGATGTCGGGGGTCGCGGCGTAGGGTGAGGCCATGACCTCCGTCGCGCCCGCATCGACCCGCTCGCGCGGGATCGCGCGGGATCCGCGACCCGATCACGGGCGTCCACGCGAGACGGAGTACCGGCCGCAGCATCCGCTCGATGTCCGTCGCACGGTGCTGTCGCAGCGGCGTGGCGGCGGCGACCCGACCATGCTCGTGGACGGCACGGTCATCTGGCGCGCGAGCCGCACCCCCGTCGGTATCGCGACGCTGGCGATCCGCGAAACCTCCCCCGGCGTGATCCGCGGCGCCGCGTGGGGACCGGGCGCCGAGTGGGCGCTCGACCAGCTGCCCGCGCTGTGCGGGGCGGAGGACGACCCGAGGGGGTTCGACGCGACGCCGCATCCGCTCATCGCCGACGCCCACCACCGCAATCCCGGACTGCGCCTCGGCCGCACCGACCTCGTCTTCGACGCGCTCGCCGGCGCCATCATCGAGCAGAAGGTCACCGGCATGCAGGCGTTCGCCGCCTGGCGACGCCTCGTCACGTCCTTCGGCGAGCGGGCTCCCGGGCCGACGCCGCGCCCGCTGTTCGCTCCGCCCACGGTCGAGGGCTGGCGACACATCCCCTCCTGGGCCTGGCACCGCGCCGGCCTCGAGCCGCCCCAATCGCGCACCATCGTCGAGGCGGCCCGCCGCGGCGAGACGGTCGCGCGCGCCGTGGCCGCGGCCGGAGACGGCGAGGCCCGCGACCGGGTCCTGATCGGGCTGCGCGGGGTCGGACCGTGGACCTCGGCCGAGACGCGCATCCGCGCCCTGGGCGACCCCGACGCGGTGAGCGTCGGCGACTTCCACCTCGCGCACGAGGTCGGCTACGCGCTGACCGGCACCCGCACGGACGACGACGGGATGCTGCGACTGCTGGCCGCCTGGCCCGGCCACCGCCAGCGCGTGATCCGCCTGATCGGTGCCAGCGGTGTGCAGGAACCGCGCCGCGGACCTCGGCTGCATCCCGAGGATCACCGCGACCGCTGAGCCCTCGGCCGCGTTCGGTGAACATGCCTTGTGGATGTCGGGGGTCGGAGTGACACTGGTTCACGCCACGGGGCCAGGCCGCGGCATCCATCACGCATCGACAGGAGAGTCTCGTGCCCAGCCTCAATCCGTACCTCAGTTTCCGCGACACCGCCCGGCAGGCGATGGAGTTCTACCAGGGCGTCTTCGGCGGCGAGCTCGTCGTCTCCGAATTCGCCGAGTACCCCGACATGGGCGTGGAGCCCGGCGAGCAGAATCTCGTGATGCACGCGCAGCTCGAGACCCCCGACGGCTTCGTCCTGATGGGTGCCGACACTCCCAGCCACATGCCGTACGAGAAGCCCGCGGGCTTCTCCGTCTCGGTGAGCGGCGACGACGAAGCCGCACTCGACGGCTACTGGAACGCCCTCGCCGCCGACGGAACCGTCACGATGCCGTTCGAGACGCCGCCGTGGGGCGGCCGCTTCGGCATGCTCACCGACAAGTTCGGCATCGACTGGATGCTGGCACTCAACGCGACACAGGGCTGACTCCACGCCCCTCCCGTAGGACGTGGTCCCGGCGCACGCCGGGGCCACGTCCTATGCTGTGACCATGACCGAAGAGCGCACTGGCTTTCCCCGCGGCCGCATCGGCTGGATCCTGGGCACCGTCGTGCTGCTCGGCCTCGGCATCCTGTTCGGACTGATCTGGGAGAACCTGTTGCTCGGCATCGTGCTGGCGGCGATCATCGCGATCGGCTGGCTCATCGCCTACGAGTCGTGGCGCGGCCACACGGCAGGCCTCGACGACCCGGACGACAACGGCGCCCGACTGTGATGCGAGGGCTGCCCGCAGCCCTCCCGAAGTCCCACCCGATGGCCGCCGCTCGCGGCGATCGGCGCGTCCGGCACGCTGTGGTCGGTGGCCTACGTCCTGTCCGGCTCGGCCCTGCAGATCGGCTCGGCGGCCGTGCTGTCGGTCGGACGCTGCGCGATCGCGCTGCTCCTGGGTGAGCCGCTCGATCCCGTCAAGTCGTTCGGCGACGCGATCGCGCTGGCCGGGGTGGTCATCGCCACGCTCGCCTCGCCCGCCGTCGAGCCCAGTCCACCCGGTTCGGGATTGCCCGAACCCGCCGAGCTCGCTGCACACGACCCATCGCGGGAGACGCAGACTGGGACCGGAACATCCGCCGAGGAAGGGACGCCAGGATGAAGATCGCCGTCGCAGGAGGAACCGGCACCGTGGGTGCTCCGCTCGTGCAGATCGCCCTCGCCCGCGGACACGAAGTGACCGTGCTCTCGCGCGCCACCGGTGTCGACCTGCGCACAGGTGGGGGTCTCCCCGCGCGCCTGGACGGGATCGACGTCCTCATCGATGTGCTGAGCGTGCCGACGGTGTCGGCCGAGGAGTCCACCGCCTTCTTCAGCGCGACGACAGGCACCTTGCTGGAGGCGGAGCGCACCGCGGCGACTCCGCACCATCTCGCCCTGTCGATCGTCGGCATCGATCGGGCGCCGGACGCCTACTACGCGGGCAAGGTCGCGCAGGAGAAGCTGATCGTCGAGAGCGACGTGCCGTGGACGATCCTGCGGGCGACGCAGTTCCACGAGTTCGCCGGGCAGATGTTCGACCGCGCCAAGCTCGGACCCCTGCACGTCGCGCCGAAGATGCGCACGCAGCCGATCGCCGCGGCGGAGGTCGCGGCGCACCTGGTCGATCTCGCGGAGGCGGCGCCGGCGGGGCGGGTCACCGACCTGGCCGGACCCCGCGAGGAGAGTCTCGTCGAGATGGTCCGCGCCTACGCCAGGAGCCGCGGCACAAAGGGCTGGATCCCCGCGATCGGTCTCCCCGGCGCCTTCGGCAAGGCGCAGCGCGACGGATCGCTGCTGCCCGGACCGGATGCCGTCCTCGGCACCCAGACGTTCGCCGAGTGGATGACGGCGCTGCCCCCGCACTGAGTCGCTTCGCGTCGTCTCCCGGACGACGCGACCTGACCGGCTACATCTCCTCGTGGGTGTCGGGGTCCCCGCCCCAGAGCCTTCCGCGCTCCAGCGACGAGATCGCGGCGATCTCGTCGGCGGTGAGCGTGAACCCGAAAACGTCGGCGTTCTCGCGCTGACGGACCGGATCGGCCGACTTCGGGATCGGCGTGGAGCCCAGCTCCACATGCCAGCGCAGCACCGCCTGCGTCGGCGTCACCCCATGCGCCGCGGCGATCTCGCCGATGATCGGCTCCGTGAGCAGCTCCGAGCGGCGCGCCAGCGGACTCCAGCTCTCCGTGCGGATCCCGTGCGCCGAGTGGAACGCGCGCAGCGCGGCCTGCGGGAAGTACGGGTGCAGCTCGACCTGGTTGACGGCCGGTGTGACACCCGTCTCGTCGACGAGGTGCACCAGCATCCGCTCGGTGAAGTTCGACACCCCGATCGCGCGCACCGTCCCCCGATCGCGCAACTCGATCATCGCCCGCCACGTGTCGAGGTACTTGCCCTCGCTCGGGTTCGGCCAGTGGATGAGGTACAGGTCGATGCGCTCCAGGCCCAGACGGTCGAGGGATGCCTCCGCGCTGGCGATCGTTCGATCGTAGCCGTGATCCCGACCGGGGATCTTGGTCGCGACGAGCAGGTCGTCCCGATCCCGGCCGCTGCGGCGGACCGCCTCGCCGACCTCCGCCTCGTTCTCGTAGTTGACCGCGGTGTCCAGCAGCCGGTACCCGGTGTCGATCGCGGCGACCATGGCGGCGATGCCGTCGTCGCCGCGGAGGTTGTACGTGCCGAGCCCGAGTTCGGGGAATGCCGTGCCGTCGTTGAGCGCCACTGTGGGAATGCGGAGAGGGGATGTCGCGGACATGCCTCCATCCTGACCCACTCCGACGCAGCCCGCTCCGTCCCCGTCACAGTCCGACGAACGACCGACCCCCTCGCCCATGTCGGCGGTCTGCGCGATGCTGGATGCCTCAGCCCGTGCGGGCCGACGACGAGGAGGCCTTCGATGGACATCGTGCTGGTACCCGGACTGTGGCTCGACGGTGCGACGTGGGGCGAGGTCGCACACGAGCTGACCCGCGCCGGGCACACCCCGCATCCGGTGACGCTGCCGGGTATGCAGTCACGCGACGCCGACCGCACCAGCGTGACGCTCGAGGACTGCGTCGCCGCCGTCGTCGCCGCGATCGATGACTCCGAGGCGCCCGTCGTGCTCGTCGGGCACTCCGCCGGCTGCGGCGTCGCCACGGTCGCCCTCGATCGGCGCGCCGACAAGGTCGCCCGCGTCGTGCTGGTCGGCGGGTTCCCCGCCGTGGACGGCGTTCCGCTGATGCGGGGCTTCGCCACGGTCGACGGCGGCATCCCGCTGCTGGAGTGGTCCGAATTCGACGAGGCCGACCTGCGCGATCTCGACGAGGCGACGCTGGCGCGCTTCCGCGAGCGAGCCGTCCCCTCCCCGGCGGCGCTGGCCACCGATCCGCCGACCCTGCGCGACGACCGCCGCTACGGTGTGCCCGTGACCGCGGTGGCCACCGAGTACACCGCCGCCGATCTGCAGGAATGGATCGCTGCGGGCGAGCCCTCGGTGCAGGAGTTCCCGCGGTTCGCGGACCTCTCGTTCGTCGATCTTCCGACCGGGCACTGGCCGCAATTCAGCCGTCCGGCCGACCTCGCGCGCGTCATCCTCGCCCAGCCGCCGCTCGGAGACTCGCCCTCGGACTGACCCCTCCGCCGTCCCGCCACCCGCACTTCACCCGCCGTCCACCCGGCGGTCGCGTACCGGTCGGATGCCGCTTCTACGTTGCCTGTGGGAACAGCAGCGCCCGATCGGGCGCGCCCGCACACAGTGGAAGGCATCCTCATGGGATTCACTCGCAAGACCCTGCCCGCGCTCGTCGCAGCGGGTCTGCTCATCGCCGGCCTCGCCGGCTGCTCGTCCGCCACGGCAGCCGACCCGGAGGCGACCGACACGGCCGCCGCCGGCACGTTCGCCGTCGACGAGAACACGATCGTGTTCGGCGTCGTCCCCGACTCGGTCGACACCGAGACGAACTACCAGCCGCTGATGGACTACATCGCGCAGGAGACCGGCAAGACGGTCGAGTACCACGAGTCCACCGACTACGCCGCGCTCATCGAAGCAGCCGTCGCCGGCAAGATCGACGTCGCGTCGTTCTCCGGCTTCACCTACGTGACGGCCACGAACAACGGTGCACAGCTCACGCCGATCTCCTCGATCATCACGGCCGAGGGCGAAGAGCCCGGCTACTACTCGCAGGCGATCGTGCCGAACGGCAGCAGCATCAAGACGATCGCCGACATGAAGGGGCACAAGGTCTGCTTCGTCGACCCGTCCTCGACGTCGGGCTACCTGTTCCCGAGCTACAACCTCCTCGAAGCCGGTGTCGACCCCGAGACCGACGTCACGCCGGTGTTCGCGGGCAAGCACGACGTGAGCGTGCAGAAGGTCGGCGAGGGCGTCGAGTGCGAGGCGGGCTTCGCCGAGGACAGCGAGGTCGAGAAGAGCGACAAGGTCACCGTCATCGAGGAGACCAAGGTTCCCGGTGCCCCGATCGTCGTCTCGTCGGTCCTGCCCGCCGACCTGCAGGCGCAGCTGACCGACATCCTCGGCGAGGTCACGATCGACGACATCATCGCCGCCGGCATCACCGGCGCCGACACCGATGCCTTCCGCAGCGTGTTCTTCGCCACCTCGCCCGTCGACGACGCGTACTACGACACGATCCGCGACATCTGCGAGAAGACCAACGCCACGCAGTGCCAGGGCTGAACCCCCTGAATCGCTGAAGACAGACCGGAGAAACTGATGACGGATGCCGTGGCCGCCTCGACGATCGCCCACTCGGACACGTCCGAACCGATCGTCCGCATCGAAGGCCTCACGAAGACCTTCGGCTCGACCGTCGCGCTGGAAGGCGTGACCTTGGAGGTGCGTCGCGGCGAAGTCGTCGTCCTGCTCGGGCTCTCCGGATCGGGCAAGTCGACGCTGCTCCGGCACGTCGACGGGCTCGAGCTGCCCACCCAGGGACGCGTGCAGGTGCTCGGCGAGGAGGTGCCGGCCCTGCGGGGCCGGCGCCTCCGCGCCCTGCGCCGCCGCGTCGGCTTCATCTTCCAGCAGTTCGAGCTGGTGCCGTCGCTGACGGTGCTGGAGAACGTGCTGACCGGCTCGCTGGCCGGCATCCGCGGTCCGCGGCTCGGCCTCTGGGGATACCGCAAAGACCTCAAGCTCGCCGCCCTCGGGCACCTCGACCGCGTCGGGCTGCTGGCCAAGGCGTACCAGCGCGCCGACACGCTCTCCGGCGGGCAGCAGCAGCGCGTCGCGATCGCCCGCGCCCTGATGCAGAACCCCGAGGTGCTCCTGGCCGACGAGCCGGTCGCCTCACTCGACCCCGAGTCCAGCGACCAGGTCATGGCCCTCATCCGCGACATCGCGCTGGACAACGGCCTCACCGTGCTGTGCAGCCTGCACCAGGTCGATCTCGCTCTGTCGTGGGCCGACCGCATCGTGGGGCTGCGGCACGGCGAGGTCGTGCTCGATACCCCCACCAACGGGCTGACCAAGGCCGAGGTCATGGAGATCTACGGCCGGGTCGCCACCACCACGCACGAGCTGCAGGCGATCCAGCTCGAGCTTGTCGACGTGCTCGTCGGCGCCGACACGTCCGCGACGCCCGACGAGGCCCGCGGATGACGACGCTCATCGCCGCTCCCCCGCTGCCGAGCACTCCGGGCGACCTGCTCGACCGGGCCCCGAAGCGCCGCGTCTCGCCCGAGCGGATCGCGGCGGGACTGACGATCGTGGCGCTGATCGTGGCGTCCGTCGTCGCCCTCGCCGACATCGACATCTCGATCCCCGCGATGATCGAGAGCTGGGGCAACGCCGAACGGTTCTTCGCCCGCGTCGGCGGGATCACGTTCCCCGAGCCGGGCGAGCTGCTCTACCTCACGGCGCTGACCGTCGGACTGGTACTGCTGGGCACATTGCTCGCCGCCGTCATCTCGGTGCCGGTCGCCTATCTCGCCGCCGGCAACACGACGCCGGGACCGGGATGGCGCGCCTTCGGCCGCTTCGTGACCGTGCTGACCCGCGCGATCCCCGACGTCGTGTTCGCCATGGTGTTCGTGCTGATGTTCAGCCTCGGCACCCTCCCCGGCATCCTCGCCATCGGGATCCACTCGATCGGCATGATCTCGAAGCTGTTCGCCGACGCGATCGAGCAGATCGACGAGGGACCGCGCCGCGCGATCCGCGCCGCCGGCGGCACCCGCCTGCAGGAGTTCACCTCCGGCATCCTGCCGCAGGTCCTGCCGTCCTGGGTCGCGACGGTCCTGCACCGCAACGACATCAACCTGCGCGGCTCGGTCGTGCTCGGCTACGTCGGCGTGGTCGGCCTCGGCATGGAGATGTCGTTCGCGTTCAAGTCCCTCAACTACTCCCTGGGCATCGGCATCGCGATCGTCATCTTCGCCCTGTGCGTCGTGATGGAGATCATCTCGAGCACCATCCGCTCGGCCATGCTCGGTATCGCGCCGGACGGCCGCGGCCTCGGCGACCGCACGATGCGCGGCATCCGCCGGCTGCGCGGAACGACGGATGCCGCAACCGCCGCCGCGGCGACGACCACCGGCGATCCGGCTTCAGCCCTGCACCGGCCCTGGACCGCCGTCCGCGTGCGCAACACCGTCTGGGGCTGGATCGCGGTCGCCGTCGTGATCGGCAGCATCCTGATCTGCAACATCCAGTGGTCAGACCTGTTCACGTTCTGGGCGAAGATCCCGGCGATCGCCGTGCAGTTCTGGCCGCCGACGTTCGGCAACTACGGCGCCGAGACACTGTGGGCGGCGATGGGCGAGACGATCGCCATCGCCCTGGCCGCGACCCTGCTCTCCCTGGTCTTCTCGATCGTGATCGGGTCGCTCGCGGCGCGCAATGTCGCACCCAGCCCGGGCACGCGCACCGGCATGCGACTTCTGCTGGTCGGCATTCGCGGCGTCCCCGAGGTGATCCTCGCCATCGTGCTCATCGTGATCACGGGGCTCGGCACCCAGGCCGGCACGATCGCACTGGCCTTCGGCGGCATCGGGCTGCTCGGCAAGCTGCTCGCCGACTCCTTCGAGGAGGTCAGCCCCGGCCCCGAGCGGGCGCTGCGCGCCACCGGCGCCACTCGTCTGCAGGTGTACGCCTCCGGCACGCTGCCGCAGGGCACGCCGGCACTGGTCGGGCACTCGTTCTACATGCTCGACACGAACATCCGCGCGGCGACGATCCTCGGCATCGTCGGCGGTGGCGGGATCGGCTACTACCTGCTGAACGCCGGGCAGGGATCGAACTACGGCATGGTGACGGCGATCGTGCTGATGATCCTCGCGACGGTGCTCGTCGTGGAAGGTCTCGCGATGTGGATGCGGAAGGGGTTCCGATGAGCCCGGACGTGGTCGTCGTCGGCGGCGGCATCATCGGCCTCGGCGCCGCGCTGGCAGCACGGGAGCGCGGCCTGGAGGTGACGCTCCTCGAGCGCGACGACCGGCCCGTGGGCGCCTCGATCCGCAACTTCGGGCACATCTGCCTCACACCGCAGAGCGGGATCGCCCGCACGTACGGCATCACCGCTCGCGACAAATGGCTGCGGTACGCGCAGGATGCCTCGTTCTGGCTGCGCGAGTCGGGCACCCTCGTGGTGGCCCGCCACGAGGACGAGCTCGCGGTCCTCGAGCAGTTCGCGGCCGACCGCACCGATCACACGCTGGGCGATCTGCCGGAGATCGAGGTGTTCGACGCCGACGAGGCGGAGGCCCGCATTCCGCTCGCCCGCGGCATCGCCGAGGGCGGCGCGCACTTCCGCTACGACCTGCAGGTGAACCCGCGTGAGGCCGCCGCCGCGCTCACCCGGCACGCGGTCACCCTCGGGGTCGATGTGCGCACCGGCGTCCACGTCGGCCGCGTCCACAGCGGGCGCGTGGACACGAGCGCTGGCGCCCTCGACGCGGGACTCGTGGTCGTCGCGACCAACCACGACATCGACCGGCTCCTGCCCGAGGTCGCGGCCCGCCACGGGATCGTGCGGTGCGGCCTGGACATGATGCGCGTCCATGCGGCGCTGCGCTCTCCCCTGGATGCACCGCTGCTGACCGGATGGTCACTGCTGCGCTACAGCGGGCTGGCCTCCACCCCGGCCGCCGCCGCGGTGCGCGCCCGTCTGCACGCGCGGCATCCGCACCTCGCCGCGCTCGATCTGAACCAGATGTACACGCAGCTGCCGGACGGTTCGCTCATCGTCGGCGACACGCACTATCGCGACCGCACGCTGCCTCCGTTCCAGTCGGAGCAGGCGTTCGAAGTGCTCGTCGAAGAGACGGCCGCACTGTTCGGCGTGCCACACCCGACCGTCATCGAGCGCTGGCAGGGCATCTACGCCAGCGCATCCGAGCCCTTCCTGCGCGAGGAGCCGGAGCCGGGTGTGCTGGCGCTGGCCGCCACCACCGGGATCGGCATGACCACCGGACTCGGGCTCGCCGAGCACGCCATCCGCGACGCACTGACCACCACTCCATCCACCGCCAGAGAGGCACGCTCATGACCACTCCCACCGCATCCGGCGACTTCGCCCCCACCGACGAGCTCGAACTCGACGTCGACGTGTTCGAGGGCGATGACCTCGACGACGATCTGGACGATCTGGACGATGACGAGGACGACGAGGCGGGTATCGAGGTCGTCGTGCTCGACATGGCCGGCACCACCGTCGCCGACGAAGGACTCGTCGTCGCCGCCTTCCAGCGTGCCGTGGAGCGCACCGGCATCATCGCCGACGAAGACCTCGACGAGGCGCTGGACTTCGTCATCGCGACGATGGGCCAGTCCAAGATCGAGGTGTTCCGCTCCCTCACTGAGGGCGACGAGACCGACGCGCAGCGCGCGAACGAGGAGTTCGAGCGCGCCTACGGCGAGCTGATCGTCGAGCGCGGCGTCGAGGAGATCGAGGGCGCGCGGGATGTGCTGATCGAGCTGCGGGATGCCGGGGCATCCGTCGTGCTCACCACCGGGTTCGCTCCCGCGACGCGCGACGCCATCCTCACCGCGCTCGGCTGGGAGAACCTCGTCGACGCCGCCCTCTCGCCCGCCGACGTCGGACGCGGACGCCCCGCACCCGACATGGCCCTGACCGCGCTCATCCGTTCGGAGGCGTCCAGCGTCGCCGCTCTCGCTGTGGTCGGCGACACCCGCAGCGATATCGAAAGCGGTCTGAACGCCGGCGCCGGGTTCGTGGTGGGCGTGCTCACCGGTGCGCACACGCGCGAAGAGCTCGAGGATGCCGGGGCGCACGCCGTGATCGAGAGCATCGCCGACCTGCCCGCCCTCCTCGGCCTGCGCGACTGACGCCGTGTCGGTTCTCCACAGCGTCGTGAAGAAGCACACCATCGTGCGTGCCGGTGGCCACGACATCGCGATCTCGCCGACGCCGACGGCGATGGTGTGGGAGAAGCCGGGCGCGCCGCACGAACGGGTCGCGGTGCCCGGCCTCGTGCTCGGTCACGGCGAGGCGCTCGTGGAGGTCGAACTGGCGACGGTCTGCGGATCGGACGTGCACACCGCGCTCGGGCATCGGGCGGCGCCGGCTCCGCTCGTGCTCGGGCACGAGCAGGTCGGACGCGTCGTCGTGACCGGTGATGACGCCCGCCGCGCCGACGGTACCCCCCTCGCCGTCGGCGATCGGGTGGTGTGGTCTGTCACGGTCAGCTGCGGAGGGTGCGACCGGTGCCGCACGGGCCTGCCGCAGAAGTGCCGCGTGCTCGTCAAGTACGGCCACGAGCGGATGGCACGGGGATGGGAGCTGAACGGCGGCTTCGCGACGCACGTGCACCTGCGCGCCGGCACGGCCATCGTGCCCGTCGCCGAGGGCGTACCGGCCGCCGTCCTGGCCCCGGCGGGCTGCGGCACCGCCACCGCCGTCGCCGCCCTCGAGGCGGTCGCCGCGACCGTCCCCCTCGGCGGCGCGAACCTGCTCGTGACCGGCGGCGGTCTGATCGGCCTGACGCTGTGCGCGCTGGCCTCGGATGCCGGCGCTCGCGTGATCCTCGCCGACCCCGACCCCACCCGGCGGGCGCTCGCCCTGCGGTTCGGCGCGGCGCGTGCGGTCGAGCCCACTGCGACCGCCGTGGCAGCGGCGCTCTCCCCCGCCCAGCGCGTGGACGGACCGAGCGCCGTCATCGAAGCCTCGGGCGCAGGGTCGGCCGTCGGACTCGCGCTCACCGCCGCGGCAGTGGGCGGCGTCGTGGTGCTGGTCGGCAGTGTGTTCCCCGGCAACGACGTGCCGTTGAGCGCCGAGAGCATCGTGCGGCGGCAGCTGACGATCCGCGGCATCCACAACTACCGCGCGGAGCACCTGATCGAGGCGGTGGACTTCCTGCAGCGCACCTCCGGGGACTTCCCCTTCGAGCAGCTCGTCGGCGTGGTCCTGCCGCTGGACGACCTGGATGCCGCGATCAAGGTCGCGGCGTCCGGTGCCCATGTGCGGGTCGGCGTCGCAGGGTGAGTCTCAGACCGTGAGCCCGAGCACGTCGGTCGCCAGGGTGTCCAGGAAGGCGTTGTAGCCCGCGACCAGCCCGGCTTGCTGCTCGGCGGTGAAACCAGGCGCCTCCTGCGTGAGCGTGACCTCGGTGCCACCGGCGACCTCTGTCAGCACGACGGTGGCCGGCGCTGCGTTCTGCGGCTCTTCCGGCACATCGGTGAGGGTGAACACGAGGCGCGACGGGGCATCGACCTCGACGAACTCGCCCACCCAGCTCTTGGTCGTGCCGTCGGGCAGGAGCATCACGGCGCTCCAGCCGGCGCCGACCGCGGGGTTCCAGGTCAGGGTCTCCTGCGGCACGTCGACGTGCGAGGTGCCGAACCAGACCGCGAAGTGCTCGGGCTTGGCGAAAGCGTCCCAGACGAGTTCGCGCGGCGCGGCGAACGTGCGGGTGACGGTGATCGATTCGGTCATGACTTCTCTCCCTGGTCGGATCGCTGAATCTCAGCGAGGTAGGTGCCGAGCGCGTCGAAGCTGTCGCTCCAGAATCGCGCGTAGTCGTTGATCCAGCCGGATGCGGCGGCCAGCGGGCGGGCGTCGAGCTGCGCGGGGCGATACTGCGCGTCCCGACCGCGGCTCACCAGCCCGGCCTCCTGCAGCACCCGAAGGTGCTTGGAGACGGCGGCGAAACTCATCTCGAACGGCTCCGCGAGCTGACCGACGGTCGCCTCGCCCTCCGCCAGCCGGGCGAGCATCGCACGGCGGGTCGGGTCGGCGAGGGCCGCGAAGGTCCGGCTGAGCTGATCGCTCGACATCCGCATCTCCTATTCAACCGATAAGTTCTGAACCAATAAGTTGAATATACGCGGAACAGCGAGGTTGTCAAGAGAACGAGTGGAGGGATGCCCCGACCCGGGGCATCCCTCCACTGCACGGCGTCGTTCAGACGACGACGATGAATCCCAGCACGGCGCTCACCAGCGAGAGCAGACCGAGGACGATCGAGACGGTCGCCTTCTCCTTGCGACGGACGTGGACGACGACGGCGCCGATCATCGTGATCGTGAGACCTACAGCTGCGAGCGGGGTCAGGATCGGCGCGATGCCGGTCGCGAGCGGCAGGATGAGGCCGACGGCACCGACGATCTCGATCGCACCGATGGCCTTGACGCTCGGCGTGGAGAAGTCCTCGACGTAGCCCATGCCCTGGGCGATCAACGCCTCGCGCGGTCGGGTGACCTTGCCGATGCCGGCAGCGACGAAGGCGAGGGCGAGCAATCCGTTGAGGATCCAGAGGGCGATCAGCATAGGGGTTCCGTTCTTGTCGGTGGGGCTGGTTACTTCTTGTGCCTGACCACATCATGAGTCATCCTTGAAGTCGAGACAAAAGGCACAGCCATGTGCCCGACGCACACGCGCCACACGGCGCGGCGCATTAAGGAACGGGATGTCCCTCAGTTCGGTGGTCGAATCCGAGGGCCAGGGCGCCCTCAGCGAGTACGAGAACACCTGCGCGGCGGCCGAGAGTCAGGGCCGCACCATCCGCGACCTGCTCAGTCGGATCGGCGACAAGTGGACGCTGCTCGTGATCGTGACGCTCGACAAGGGGCGGCTGCGCTTCACCGAGCTGCAGCGCCACATCCCGGGCGTCTCGCAGCGCATGCTGACCCTGACGCTGCGCCATCTCGAGCGCGACGGCCTGCTGACCCGCACCGTCCACGCCGAGGTGCCACCGCGCGTGGAGTACGAATTGACCGACACCGGACGCACCCTCATCGCGCCGTCGGTGGCACTCGCGCAATGGGCGATCGCGAACCGCCGCTCGATCGAGTCGTCGCGCGCCGCCTTCGACGATGCGCATTCCGCCTGAGCGCGGCTAGGTCTCCAGCAGCCCGCGGATGTCGTCGGCCGACAGCGCCTCGCTGAAGAAGGCCTCGTCGTCCATGACCGCGGAGACCAGCTCGGCCTTCTTGGCCTTGAGCGCCATGACCTTCTCCTCGATGGTGCCCGCCGCGACCATCCGGTAGACGTTGACGTGCTTGGTCTGGCCGATGCGGTGCGCACGGTCGACCGCCTGCGCCTCGCTCGCCGGGTTCCACCACGGGTCCAGCAGGAAGACGTAGTCCGCCTCGGTGAGGTTGAGCCCGAACCCGCCGGCCTTGAGGCTGATCAGGAACACCTTGCCGTCGCCGCGGCGGAATCCGTCGATGACCTTCTGGCGCTGCCGTGTCGACCCGTCCAGATAGGCGTACGGGATGCCGTGTGCGTCGAGCCGATCGGCGGCGCGCTGCAGGAACGATGTGAACTGGCTGAACACCAGCGCCTGGTGGCCCTCGCCCACGATGTCGTCGAGCTGGTCCAGCAGCGCGTCGAGCTTCGAGGACGGCACATCGGCGTAACCCACCGGATCGATCAGCCCCGCATCGAGGCTCAGCATCCGCAGCAGGGTCAGCGAGCGGAACACGATGAAGCGGTTGCGATCGAGGTCGTCGACCAGCCCGAGGATCTTCTGCCGCTCGCGCTGCAGATGCTGGTCGTAGATCCGGCGGTGGCGGGGATCCAGCGGGATCTCCAGCACCTGCTCCTGCTTGGGCGGCAGCTCGGGGGCGACCGCCTCCTTCGTGCGCCGCAGCATGAAGGGTCGCACGCGCCGCCGCAGCCGGGCGAGCCGCTCCTCATCATGGTTGACCTCGATGGGGCGGCGGTACTGCTCGGCGAACTCGCGCGCCGAGGGGAACATGCCGGGCGCGACGATGTGCAGCAGCGCCCACAGCTCGGAGAGGTTGTTCTCGATCGGCGTGCCGGTGACGGCGAGGCGGAAGGGCGCGCGGATGCCGAGAGCGGCCTCGTGCACCTTGGATGCCGGGTTCTTGGCGAACTGCGCCTCGTCGAGCACGAGGCCTGCCCACTCACGGTCGGCGAACGCCTCGGCGTCCAGACGCAGGATCGCGTACGTCGTCAGGACGATGTTCGTCCCGGCCGGCACGTCATCGATCGTGCGGCCCGCGCCGCGCGTCGCGGTCACCTCGGCGACCTTCAGTCCGGGGGTGAAGCGCTCGGCCTCGCGCGCCCAGTTCGACATGACCGAGGTCGGAGCCACGACGAGGAATGGCGCCCCTTCCTCGCTCTGTTCGGCCGTGTGGGCGATGAGGGCGAGGGTCTGAGCGGTCTTGCCGAGGCCCATGTCGTCGGCCAGGATGCCGCCGAGCCGGTGCGCGTACAGGAACGCCAGCCAGCGGAACCCCTCGAGCTGGTACGGTCGCAGCTCCCCGGCGAACCCCTGCGGCACCGGCGGCGGGGTGACCGTGTCGATGTCGCGCAGGCCATCGACTGTCTCGCGCCACGCGACGGCCGCCTCGCTCTGGTCGGCGAGGTCCTCGAACTCGGCCCAGAGCGCGGTCTGGTAGCGGCTGATGCGCAGGCCCGTCTCCCACTCCTCGAGGGTGCCGGCCTCCTCGATCAGCTCGCGCAGCGGGGCGAAGACCGCCTGATCGAGGGAGAGGTAGCTGTGATCGGGCAGCAGCAGCTTCTTCGCGCCGCGGGACAGCGCCCGGAACAGCGGGCCGAACGGCACGGCGCGGCCTTCCACCGTCACCATGACGCCGAGGTCGAACCAGTCGTTGGACTCGGACTCCACAGCCGAGACGGTCAGCACCGGCGTCTCCACGACTTCGCGGTAGTCCGGCTTCTCGCCCAGGACCTCGACGCGCACATGGTCCAGTCCCTGCAGCAGCGGGAGCAGCCGGGCCGTGAACTCAGCGGCTTCCAGCCCGCGGAGGGCGGCAGTGGGTCGCAGGGCCCGACGCGAGGTCAGACCCGGAGCACCGGCAGGATCGGCGGCCAGGATCTCGGCGGCGGCGAGCGCAGGCAGCCGGTCGGTGACGGGGTTCAGGAACGCGGCATCCGGCACGTCCAGCGGGAGGTGGCGGTGGGCGGACAGATCCCACTGCCAGTCGAGGCGCAGCACGTGGCCCGCGTCGAAGCGCGCGGTGAGCACGAGCGTCGCCGGAGGCACCGGCGGCGGAGTGAAGCTCTCGTCGACACTGACCACGCGCACCGACCGGGCGAGGGTGGCGAAGTGCTCGTCGAGGAACTCCGGCACCTCGTCCTCCGTGACCCGCACGGGGAGCGGCCGTTCGACGAGCCCGCGCTGGGCGCGCGTCGGGGGTGCCACGAGACGTGCGAGCACGAGCGACCCGGCGTCCAGGTCGTGCGCGTAGACGCCGTGCGCGCCGATCAGGCCGGCCGTCGCGGCATCCCTCGGCTGGCCGTCGAGGAACACACTCGGCGTCAGCACCAGACCGTCCTTGGTCATCCGCGAGTCGAACCCGATCTCGGCCGTGCCGACGATGGTGACGTGGGGCGTGGTCGTGCTGACGAGCGGGATGCCGAGGGAGTCCGCCTCCGCCAGGAGCGCCCAGAGCAGGCCGGACTCGAAGTGGTCGAGGGTGATCCAGTCGGATCCGTATTCGACGTACCCGCCGAGCGACGCGCCCTTGAGCGTGTTGAGCTGAGCGAACCAGCGCGCCTGCGCGGGGTCGTAACCCGCCGCCGTGCCCTGGTATCCGATGTTCTGCCACGTCAGGTCGCCCTTGATCCAGCCGCGCGAGCCGGTCGTGACGGGGCGCACGGCGAGGCGATCGACGGATGCCGCATCCCGCGCCGTCTCGTCTCGTGCGCCGGTGCCGCGGCCGTCGCGCCGGCCGGCACGGTGGCGCAGCTCGAACTGCAGGGCGAGCGAGCGCGTCGGGCGCTGGTCGGCCGTCGGCACGCGATCGAGTGCCGCCACCAGGCCACGCCAGCCGTTCTCGGTCTGGGTCGCATCGGCCACCGCCTCGGCGGCCTCGGCCTTGCGACGCCGCTCCTTTGCGGCGTAGAGCAGGGCGGCGACGTGCTTGCAGTTGATGGCGACGGGGCACGTGCAGGTGGCCGCGCGCACCATCACCCGGGCGGTGTGGGCACCGACGAGCGCGACGGTCACCCGGTAGGGAGCGTCTGCCGAGCCGCGCACGGTGCCGGTGAGCACCTGCTCGGCCGGGTTCCAGTCCAGGTTCTCGACCCGGTCGCCCTCCGCGTAGGCCCGACCTCGGCTGTGCGCGAGCGGCCCGACCAGACGCGCGATCGTCAGCTCCTCGACGGAGGGCAGGCTGGCGTCGGGCATCCTTCTATCGTGTCACGCCCGGAGCACCCCGGCGTCCGGCTCAGCCCAGCAGCTCGGGTCGCTTCCACTCCGCATCGCCGATGTGCTGCGCCAGGAAAGCGAAGACGGTCTGGTACCAGACCACCGCGTGCTGGGGCTTGAGGACCCAGTGGTTCTCGTCGGGGAAATACAGGAACCGGTGGATCGTGGATCCGTCCGGCTCCGCGTGGTGCTCGGCGAGCTCCGACCACAGGCGCAGGCTCTCGCCGATCGGCACGCGGTAGTCCTTGTCGCCGTGGATGACCAGCAGGGGCGTGCGGATGTCTTCGACGAAGCGGTGCGGGGAGTTCTCGATCATGCCCTGCGGCGTGAAGATGCGCTGCCAGTACGCGGAGCTGTCGGTGGTGCCGGCGAACTGGTCGAGCGCCCACAGGCTCGCGTGCGTGACGATCGCACGGAACCGGTCCGTGTGCCCGGCGACCCAGTTGGCCATGTAGCCGCCGAACGAGCCGCCCATCGCCGCGGTGCGGGTCTCGTCGATGTCGCCGCGCTCGACGACCGCATCGGTGATCGACATCAGGTCGGTGTACGGCTTGCCACCCCAGCTGTTCCAGCCGCGCGCGATGAATTCCAAGCCGTAGCCGGTGGACAGCGCCGGATCCGGCAGCAGCACGGCGTACCCCCGGGCGACGGCGAGCAGCGGCGCCCAGCGCCAGCTCCACGAGTTCCAGCTGTTCAGCGGGCCGCCGTGGATCCACAGCAGCAGCGGGGCGGGCGCGGCATCCGATGCCCCCTCCGGCAGCAGCAGCCAGCCGCGCACGCGCGCGCCGTCGGCGGCGGTCGTCTCGACTTCAGTGATCGATCCGGGAGCGGTCGGGAGCGGTGCCGGGGTCGGCAGGACCGTCACGGTGCCGTCACGCGCGATGCGCACGGGGTGGGACGGCGCGACCCACGACGAGCGCAAGGCGAGGAGGTCGCCGGTGCAGGTGTCGACGGCGACGTGGCTGTAGGTGTGGTCGTCGTGCGTGACCTGCGCGACCGCACCGCCATCCAGTGGCACGCGGAAGACAGGCCCCCGCCCGTCGGAGTCTGCGGTGACGATGAGCGCGGCATCCCCCGCATCGAAGGCGAGGCTCGACGGCCACCGATCCCAGGCAGCCGCGACGCGGCGCGGCGCGGAGCCGTCGATCGCGGCGACCCACAGCTCCTGCTCGGTCGGGCCGGTGGGCGTGCTCTTCTGCGTCCGCACGTAGGCGACGAGCGTGCCGTCGTGGCTGATCGCGGGCATCTCGAAGTCGACGTCCGGCTCGTCGCAGAGCACCGTGTGCACAGCAGTGGCGGTGTCGATCGCGACCAGCACGTAGCGGCTGTCGCGCTGCACGCTCACCCGCATCGCAGCGATCAGGATGCCGCCGTCCGGCGTCAGAGCGACACCCTGCGTCGTGGCGGAACGGCCCGGCTGCGGGGTCAGGTCCCGCGGGCGCGGGAGCGTCGCCGGGTAGTCGGTGGAGTCCTCTGTGGACTCGTCGTCCGCCGCGGCGGCCTCTGCCGCCGACGCGGGGCGGACGGCCGCCGCAGCCTCGGCGGCGGTGAGGTCCAGCGCCAGCAGGTGGGGTTCGGACGGCCCGAGGTCGTGATCCCAGAATCGCACCGGGTAGGTCTCGTGCAGGATCGCCGACACCTTCTTGTCCTTGCGACGGGCCCGCAGCTTCGCGTCCTCCTCGAGCGTGCGGGTGCTAGGCAGCAGCTCCGCCGACAGGACCACGCGGTCCGCGCCTTCGGCCGTTGCGGCGATCGCACTCACTCCCCCGGCCAGTCGGGTCACGGGCCGGGCGTCACCGCCCGCGGCCGGCAGCACCCAGAGCTGCGTATCGGCGTCATCGCCGTCGGTGTCGGGGCGCGACGAGAGGAACAGCAGGTCGCCGTTCGCGGTGAACGCCGCCCCCGACTCCCCCTTCGTCGATCGGGTCAGTCGGCGCGGTGTCCCCGACCCGTCGGCCGCGACGGCCCACAGCGACCGCTCGTACGACGTGGCGTCCTTGGCGAGCGTCGCGACCGTGAGCACGACGTGCGCGCCGTCCGGAGAGAGTGCAAGCGCTTCGACACGCGGAAGCGCGATGTAGTCGTCGAGGGAATCGAACGCAGAAGAGGCCATGCCTCCACGCTAATGCTCGTTCTGCTCCGCCTCACGGATGACCGGCACCGGAAGCTCGCTGCTCTTGCGCAGTTTGACGGCTCCGACGAAGCCGAGCAGGAGGAATCCGGCGGCGACGAACATGGCCCAGCGGGTGCCGTCGGCGAACCCGTCGGCCAAGGCCTGCACCACGGCGTCGGTCTGCGAGCCCAGCTGACTCGACGTGCCTTCGACCCGCAGCTGCGTGATCGTCGAACCGGCGCTCTGCCGGGTCGCGTCGGCGAGCGAGTCCGCCTCGGACCCCGTGACGCCCGCCTTCTCGAGGGCGGCGGGCAGCGTCAGGGCGAGCGAGACCGACAGTGCGGCACCGGCGAACGCAGTACCCAACGCCGACCCGACCTGCCGCACGGTGCTCTGCGTGGCAGATCCCTGACCCGAGACCTCGACCGGGACGTCGCGCAGCACGGTGCCGGTCAGCTGGGCCGACGCCAGTCCGAGGCCGAGGCCGTAGACGATGAGCGGCAGCGCGATGAGCCATCCGGGGGTCGATCCGGTGGTCACGAAGGCGACGATCAGCAGTCCGAGCAGCTCGAGCCCGAGGCCGATCAGCACGGTTCCCGGTGACCCGAACCGTGCCGCCACGTGGCGAGCCGCCGCGCCGGACAGGAAGGCGCCGATCGCCATCGCCGCCAGCACCAGACCCGCACCCATGACATCCAGCCCCAGCGCGTTGATGAGGTACAGGGGCAGGACGAAGATGATCGCGAACTCGCCCACCGCGACCATCGCCGCGGTGAGGTTGCCCCACGAGAAGGTGGGCAGCTCGAACAGGTGGAGATCCAGCAGTGCCGAACGCCGCACGCGTTCGCGGTGCCGCTCCCAGACGACGAACAGCACAAGGGCGACGGCGGCGACGGCGAATGCGATCGGCACGATCGAGATCGGGGCCGTGGCCGGCCAGACCCACCCGAAGATGTGGAAGTCGACCTTCGGCTTCCACCAGCCGAGGTCGGGGCCCTCGATCACGGCGAAGACCAGTGCCCCGAAGCCGATGCCGCTCAGGAGGGCGCCGTCGACGTCCACGCCCGGCAGCCCCTTGCTTCCGCGGGTCTCGGGAACGGTGAAGAGGGCGGCGACGAAGACGATGATCCCGAGCGGAATGTTGACGAGGAAGATCCACTCCCACGAGAGGTACTGGGTGAGCGCGCCACCGGCCAGGGGGCCGACGGCGGCCGCACCGGAGATCACGGCGCCCCAAACGCCGAACGCCGCGGCGCGGTACTTGCCGCGGAAGGTCGCGTTCACCGTCGACAGCGTTGCCGGCATGATGAGCGCCGCACCGACCGCCTGCACCGCGCGCGCGGCGATCAGCGGTCCGGAGGCGTCCGCGGTCGCGGCATAGATGCTGCCGCCGACGAACACCACGATGCCGGCGAGGAAGAGCAGCTTTCGCCCCCACCGGTCGGCCAGATGTCCGGTGGACAGCAGCAGCGCAGCCAGCAGGACCGCGTACAGACTGTTGACCCACTGCGCGTCGGTGAGGTCGAGCTTGAGGTCCTCGATGATGGCGGGCAGAGCCACGCCCACGATCGTGCCGTCCAGCACGATCATCCCCAGCCCGGCCGAGAGTACGGCCAGGCCGAGCCACGCACGGCGGCTGGGGGGCGCTTCCTCGACCGGGACCGGGGACGAGGTCATGCCCGTGCCTCCGTGACGACCTTCTTGGCCGCGGCATCCTCGACGATCGCCTTACGCAGGCACAGGAACAGCAGCACCATTCCGATGGTCAGGATGATGTGGCCCATGCCGGCGATGCCGGAGATCATGGCGCTCGATTCTTGACCGAGCACGGTCAGCGACCCGTGCCAGATGAGCATCGCCGAAGTGATCACGACACCGACGTTGTAGACCCAGAAGAACCAGGTGAACAGCGGGCTGCGCGACAGCGTGAAGACCTTCTCCAGGGCCAGCACGATCAGCAGCACGATGAAGCCGAGCGTCAGCAGGTGCGTGTGGGCGAGTCCGAGCTGGGTGAACTGCCCCTCGGGGAAGTCGTTCATCTTGGTGAACTCGCGGTAGTACAGCCCGGAGAGGACACCCACGATCATGTAGGCGAACGAGGCATAGAACAGCTTCTTCATGAGAAGTCCTTTCGATCTGCATCCAGCCTGAACGCGAAGCATTCACAGCGGATCAGCCGAAAGGTGGAGAACATCGCTCCACCGTCAGATGAGCCCGCTTTCTCGTGCCGACGCTACCGCTTTCGCCCTGCTTTCGACGCCCAACTTGGCGAAGAGATTCACCAGATGCGTCTTCACGGTGGCCTCGGTCACGAACAGTGTGCGGGCGATCTCGCGGTTGGACGCGCCGTCGCCGAGCAGGCGCAGCACGTCCAGTTCGCGCTCGGTGAGGCGCACGCGCGGCTGTCGCATCCCGGCCACGACGCGTTGCGCCATCTCCGGGGCGAGCACGATCCGTCCTGCGGCGGCCTCCTTGATGGAATGCAGGATCGTCTCCGGAGAAACGTCCTTCAGCAGGTACCCGGCAGCGCCGGCTTCGATCGCGCTCAGGATCTCGGCATCCCGATCGAAGGTGGTGAGGATGATGACGGCGGGAGCGGGATGCTGCGCCCGCAGCTCGGCGGTCGTCTGCACGCCGTCCATGCCCGCGCCGAGCCGCAGATCGCACAGCACCACGTCGGGATGCAGGTGCGCCGACAGCACCAGCGCTTCCTCGCCGGAGGCGGCCTCCCCCACGATCTCGACGTCGGACCGGTGCTCGAACAGGGCGCGCAGCCCGGCGCGCACGATCGGGTGGTCGTCGACCAGCAGCACGGTGACCGGCACGTCAGTGCTCCCCGTGCGGTCGGGGCGACGGTTCGGCGACCGGTGCGAAGGGGGCATGCGCCGACAGCGCGGTGCCGTCGCCCGGTGCGCTCTCGACTTCGAGCCCGCCGCCGAGCTCGCGCAGGCGGGCGCCCATCGAGTGCAGCCCGTACCCGCTGACGGCGGCACCGCGACCGGCGCGGTCCCAGTCGTCCGCGTCGAACCCGCGGCCGTCGTCGACGATGTCCAGCCGCACCGAATCCTCTGCATCGACGAGGTTGACCACGACCCGACTCGCGCCGGAGTGCTGCCGCACGTTGGCGAGCGCGGACTGGGCGGTGCGCAGCAGGGCCACCTCGACGGCGGTCGGCAGCGCCGGGAACCCGGCATCGACGTGCAGTTCGGTGGCGATGCCCGATTCGGCCTCGAGCCGTTCCAGCATCCGTCCCAAGGCTCCCGCCAGCGCGCCCTCGTCCAGCTCGGCCGGCGCCAGCGCTGCGACGATGCGCCGCACATCCGCGAGATTGTCGCGGGCGAGCGCCTCGATCTGCCCGAAGACCCGCGGCGCGTCGGCCGCGTCGCCGCGATCCCCGGCGGCACGGGCGAGCAGGCCGATCGAGGAGAACCCCTGCGCGATCGTGTCGTGGATGTCGCGGGAGAGCCTGGTGCGCTCCTCGATCGCGCCGGATTCCCGCTGCGTGCGGGCGAGCTCCTGCTGCAGATCGGCCATCTCGGCGTGCGCGAGCATGAGGGAGTCCACGAGCCGCTGCCGCTCCTGCGACTCCTTCTCGATCTCGAGGTAGCCGCGCGAGACCCCGAACGCGAACAGTCCGCCGATGAGCGGGCCGATGAGGTTCGCGTACGTCGTGGTGCCGTTGTGCAGCACGGGTGCCACGGCGACCACGACGAACACCGCGACCGAGTAGACGATGGCCCACCGCAGCCGCAGGATCAGCCCGCCCAGCAGCCACAGCGAGAACGACAGCCAGACGAACTCGACCGAGACCGCGACGGCGCCTACCCAGATCAGCCCGAGCCCGAGCAGCCAGATCGCACCGGCGCGGCGGTCCTCGGTGCGCTCGGCGAGCAGGATTCCACCGAAGTACCAGCCGGCGAAGACGAGGGATACCGCGACCGCCGCGATCGGCGGCGTGCCGTCGGCGATCGCCCGCGCCCCGCCCACGACCACCAGCACCGCGGCGATGACGATCTGCCCCACCCGCATCGAACGGAGCATCGCGCCCACGCCCCGGCGCGACGGTGCAGGCCCATCGGCCCGCACCGCCGGCTCGGACACGTCCCTACCCGGCGACGCCGGCGGGTTCGGTGGAGTCGACATGGTCCGATTCTCCCTCGCTCTCCGGGGCGATGTCGCGCGACCGCGTCGCGAGCCCGCCCGGCCACCAGATCTTCTCTCCCACCAGGCTGAAGATCGCCGGCACGATGACGGTGCGCACCACGAAGGTGTCGACGATCACGCCGAGCCCGACGATGAGGCCGATCTGGCCCAGTGTCACCAGCGGTAGCACGCCCAGTGCCGCGAAGACCGCGGCCAGCACGATGCCGGCGCTCGTGATGACACCGCCGGTGCCGGCGACCGCCTCCACCATGCCCCGCTTGGTGCCCCACACGGCGGCCTCGGCCTTGGCCCGGTGCACGAGGAAGATCGTGTAGTCGATGCCGAGGGCGACCAGGAACAGGAACGACAGCAGCGGAACCTGCAGGTCGAGGGCGTCCTGGCCGAACACGACACGGCTCAACCATGCTCCGGCGCCGATGGCGGCGGCGGCGCTCGCGAGGTTCACGAGCATCAGGAGGATCGGCGCGACGAGCGAGCGCAGCAGGATGAGCAGCACGATGAAGCTGACCGCGAGGATGAGTGGCGCGATCAGCAGCAGGTCGCGCATGTTGCCGTCGCGGGCGTCGAGGTCGGTCGCCACGGCTCCGCCGACGAGCGCATCGGCGCCGACGACGTCGTGCACGGCGGTGCGCAGCTCGCGGACGAGGTCGAGGCTCTCCGGGGTGCCGGGTGCCGGCTCTCCGGTGACCAGCACTCGGGTGAGGTCGCCGTCCGAGCTCTCGCTCACGACGGTGACCCGGATGACCCCGTCCACGTCCTTGGCGGCTGCGACGACGGCATCCGTCTCGTCCGTGTTCGTGATGACGGTCAGCGGCTGCGCCTCACCCGCGGGGAAGTGCTCGGAGAGCACCTCGAGGCCGGCGGCCGACTCGGATGCAACGCGGAACTTCTCGGTCTGGCTGAGGCCGATCGAGGCGCCGAACAGGCCGGTCGCCATGATCGCGAGCACCGCACCGCCGGCCACGAGCGCCACGACCGGGCGACGCACCACGCGCGTCGCGATCGCACGCCAGGTGCGACCCTGTGTGTGCGGCTGCCCCGGGCGCGGGACGAACGGCCAGAAGATGCGGCGGCCGCAGACGGCCAGCAGCGGAGGCAACACCAGGAGCACGGCGGCCAGGGCGATGAGCAGTCCGATGGCGGAGGAGATGCCGAGACCTCGCGTGCCGGGGATGACGGCGAACACGAGCGTGAGCAGCGACAGCACGACCGTCACGTTGGACGCGAGGATCGCCGGGGCCGTCTTGCGCCATGCGGTGGCCAGCGCGACGCGGTGGCTGTCATTGACGAACAGCTCCTCGCGGTAGCGCGAGATGAGCAGCAGGGCGTAGTTGGCCCCTGCGCCGAACACGAGGACGCTGACGATGCCGGTGTCGAACTGGAGGCCCAGCGCGGTGCCGACCGCCGAGGTCGTCTTGCTCGCGAGCTGGTCGGCGAAGGCGACGACGGTCAGCGGGATGATCCACAGGATCGGCGAACGATAGGTGAGGATCAGCAGCAGCGCGACGATCCCGATGGTGACGATGAGCAGGGTGAAATCAGCGCCCTCGAACGCGGAGGTGATGTCCGCGCCGAACGCCGGTCCGCCCGTGACCAGCACGGTCACGCCGTCGATCGAGTTGTCCGCCACGACACCGCGCAGCGCCTTGACCTCCTCGGCCGTGGCCTTGTTGTCGTCGCCGATCGTGATCGGGGTCTGCACGACGGCGGCGCGACCGTCGTCGCTCGTGATCACGGGCGACGCCGTGTGGCCGGTCTCCTCGTTCAGCGCCGGCACCATCGCGTCGAGTGCGGCCAGGTCGGACTCGCTGAGCGGGTCGCCGTCATCGCGGCTCGCGACGACCAGCACCGATTGCTTGTCGCCATCGGGGAACTGCGAGAGCAGCTCCGTCACCGCGGCGGACTCGGATGTCGGGGGTGCCGCGTCGTTGCCGGCGGGGGCTTTCGCTCCGCTGAAGGCACCCATCAGCATGACGATCGCGAAGAGGCCGATCGCCAGTGAGATCCACGCCCCCTTTCGCGAAGTGAGTCGTTCGGCCAGGGTCGTGCGAGGGCGGGGTTCGGGCATGCTTCGAGTCCACCCGCTGCCCACGCTTTGCGGATCGCGCAGGTGGTGGACCGATGCCTCCACCTTTCGATGGAGGGGACCGGGCGTTCCCGATGCTCGGGGACGCGACCCAGGTCGCTTGATCCGGATGCCTCGGTCCGCCAGTGTGGAGCAATCGCTTCCGCCCCTCGACCGAGAGTGACCCCTCGTGGCCTCGCAGCCCTCCGTCTCACCTCTCACCCATCCGACGCCCCGGCGTCTGCAGGGTGGCCGGACGGGTTCGCGCGAGTTCCCGCTGATCTTCATCGCCGCCTTCGCGGGCGTGATCGGGCTCATCGAGATCGGGGTCGGGGTCGGGCAAGGTCCGAATGCCCAGCTGTGGGAGGTGCTGGAGTTCACCGCACTGTTCTGGATCTGGACAGCGGCGGGAATCCTCGCGTGGTGGCGTCGGCCGACGAACGGCATCGGGGGCCTGCTCCTGATCGGCGCTCTCTCCGTTCTGCTGGGGAGCGTCGGATACCTCGGCTTCCCCGTCCTTCTCACGGTGCAATTGGTGTTCGGAACCAGCATCCTGGCGGTCGCGGTGCATCTGCTGCTCGCCTTCCCCTCCGGTCGGTTGCGCGGACGGCTCTCGATCGTCACCGTCGTCCTGGGCTACGTCTTGTGCATCGGGTTCGATCTCGTCGGGGAGATCTCGCACGGGAGCGTCAATCTGGGGCTGCTGCAGAGCCTGCTCGGCCTCATGGTGATGGTCCTCACAGCGATCGTGCTGTTCGGACGGCTGCTGTCAGCAGATGCCGTGCATCGGCGCATCCTGCTGCCCCTGTTCACATACGGCATCCTCGCGGTGCTCGGGCTGCCACTGGTCCCGAACATCCTGTTTCCGTTGGGAGTGGACGAGGTCCTGATCCAATCGCTTCAGGTAGCGCTGTTGGCGGGGCTTCCCATCGCGTTCCTCCTCGGCGTCCTGCTCGGCGGCTTCACCCGCACCACCCCGCTGGAGTCCCTGAGCGAGTGGCTCGCGATTCGGGGCGCGAGCCGCCCGGCAGTCGCACAGGCACTGGCGACGACGCTCGGCGATAGCACGCTTCGAGTCGTGTACTGGGATCCCGCACACGATCGCTTCGTGGACGAACACGGCATCCCGGTGCCCGACGACTCGTCGAACACCGACCGCGGATGGCTCCAGGTGCGCGTCGATGACGAACTCGTCGGGGCGATCGACTATGACGCGCTGATGATCGCCGAGCCGTCGCCGGTCCGTCGTGCCGCCGAGGTGCTCGCCATCGCCCTCGACCGCGAGCGCCTCACCGTCCAGCTGCTCACGAGCAACGAGGCGCTCATGCTCTCGCGCCTCCGCATCGTCGATGCCGCGGATCGGGAGCGTTCGCGGATCGCGCGCGACCTGCACGACGGGCTGCAGATGCAGCTCGTGCTCCTTGCGATCGAAGCGCAGACGATGGCCAACGCGCCTTCGACACCGGCGGTCACCGGGGCCGCGGCCGAGAAGCTGCGGCACGGCATCGACCGGGCAGCCGCTGATCTGCGTCGCCTCGTGCACGACGTGCTGCCTGCTGAGCTGCTCGAGCAGGGTCTCGTGGCGGCAGCGGAGGATCTGGTGGACCGTCTCGCGGTGCCCGCGACTCTCCATGCCGAAGTCGACGAGACGGCGATCACGACCTCGATCGCCCACACTGCGTACTTCATCATCGCCGAGGCGCTCGCCAACACGGTCAAGCATGCGCGGGCTTCGATGGTCAGAGTGACGATCGATCAACGCGAGGGACAGCTGGTGCTCGAGGTGGAGGACGACGGCGTCGGGGGTGCACGAGTCGGCGCCGGTTCCGGCCTGCGCGGGCTCTCCGACCGCGTCGACGCGCTGAGCGGCCGGATCTCGGTCCGTTCCACCAGCGCCCAGGGGACCTTGGTGAAAGTGGAGCTGCCATGCGCGTTGTGATCGGTGAGGATGAGGTTCTTTTGCGCGAGGGGATCGCGCACGTGCTCGCCAGCGACGGCTTCGAGGTCCTCGCCAGCGTGAGCGACGCGACGCAGCTCGAGCGAGAGGTGTTCCGCCACCTCCCCGACCTGGTCGTGACCGACATCCGGATGCCTCCGAGCTACACCGACGAAGGTCTCGTGGCGGCGCTCCGCATCCGTCATTCCCGCCCCGACATCGGCGTCGTGGTCGTGTCGCAGCACGTGCAGCGCAGATACGCCGCCGAGCTGTTGAACGGCGACGGCGGCGGTTTCGGCTATCTCCTCAAGCAGCGGATCTCGGATGTTCGCACCTTCACGGCGGACCTCCGTCGCGTCGCCGCCGGCGGTACGGCCTTGGATCCCGAGGTGGTGTCGATGATCGTCGCGCGCGCGAGCCGTGGCACGGCAGCGCTGGGTCGTCTGACTCCGCGCCAGCTGGAGGTGCTCGGGCTGATGGCCGAGGGCCGCAGCAACGCCGCGATCGCTGCCCAGCTCGTGGTGAGCGAGAAGGCCGTCGTGCAGCACACGTCGAACATCTACGACGCGCTCGGTCTGACGATCGATGCCGATGATCACCGAAGGGTGATCGCGGTGATCCGCTACCTGCAATCGGCGGTGCCCCCCACGCAGTGAGGGCACCGCCGATCACTCGTATCAGGGGCCGTACATCGTGTCGATCAGCGTCTTGGCGAGCAACGCCGCCGGCGCTCCGCCGTCTGCGGCGGGCGCGAGGTTCGTCCATACGACGACCGTCACATCGGTGGCGGGGTCGTAGCCCATGAACGAGTTGTAGCCGGGGAGCGAGCCGATGTGGCCGTAGAACTGGTTCATCCCGGCCAGGCCCCAGCCGTACGCGTCCTCGCTCGCGTCCACGCTCGCGATACGGCCCGCCTGCAGTTCGTCGCTCAGCAGCCCGCCGGTCCCCATCGCTTTGACCCAGGTGGCCAGGTCCTCTGCGGTGGAGATGCCCATGCCGGCCGCCGACGTCCACGACGGGTTGTCGTTGGTGTGATCGGTCGGCAGCAGCGTGCCGTCGGCCACCGCGGCAAGATCCTCCTCGGAGAGCGAGGGTTCGACCATCGTGTCGACGTTCGTCGAGAACATGTATCCGTGCGAGTACGGCTCGGGCAGTGAGGTGTCGGTCACCTCTGGGTACGACGTCTCCGAGAGACCGAGCGGCTCGAACAGGCGCTCCTGGTAGATCTCGGCCAGGGGCTTGCCGTCCAGCTGCTCCGCGATGAGCCCGAGCAGCACCGTGTTGGTGTTCGAGTACGTGTAGCCTTCACCCGGCGCGAAGTAGGGCGGCTCTGCGAGGCCCATCGCGACCAGTTCCTCCGGCTGCCAGACGCGCTGGGTATCCTCATCCAGCGCGGTGTTCAATTCGAGGGTCGTCGTGTAGTTGTAGAGGCCGCTGCGCATGTTCAGCAGCTGTTCGATCGTGATGTTCTCGCCGTTGGGCACATCCGGACGATAATCCGACACCGGATCATCGAGTGCGATCGCCCCTTCATCGACGAGCTGCAGGATGACGGTTCCGGTCCACGTCTTGGTGTTCGAGCCGATCCGCACGTGATCCTC
Source organism: Microbacterium sp. Root61 (assembly GCF_001427525.1). Taxonomy (NCBI): domain Bacteria; kingdom Bacillati; phylum Actinomycetota; class Actinomycetes; order Micrococcales; family Microbacteriaceae; genus Microbacterium; species Microbacterium sp. Root61. The sequence continues at coordinate 1,712,199 of NZ_LMGU01000001.1, forward strand.
GACGGAAACCGGAGTCGAACCGCCCCACTCGGTGACGCCGTAGGCGGACACCACATCGCCATCGGGCGACTGGATGAGCATGACCGCACCGGGCACGAACATCGAGGCGGCGTCCTCCTCGAACGCGGCCGTGAGCTCGTCCGCGTTGACGTTCAGGGCCTGGCCGTCCTCGGACGCGGTGGGCGTGGCGCTCTCTCCCGCCGTCGCGCCGCCCGAGCATGCCGCGAGCGCGAGCGCTGCGGTGATGATGACCGCGGCTGCTCCGCGCTGCCTCAGCAGCGTCCGCCGTGGAATCGTCCGGTCAGTGGTCCCCATGCTGTTCACGGCATCCTCCTTCGCCCGCAGGCGCGGGAAACGGCTCCCAGTCTGGCGAGCCACGCGCCCCTGCACCATGGATCCAGGTCCTGTGCCGGCGACCGAACAGGACCTCAGAGCCCATGGCGGCAGCCCCTGCCGCGGCGCGAGTCACAGAAAGGTAACGACACCTCTTGCCACCGTTACCTCGCCGTTATAGAGTCAGCAGCGGTAGCTGTTTGCTGTGGCAGCTGCCGACATGTGAATCCTCTCTTGGTGCAGGGACAAGGGCCGGTCGGAAGCCTCTCCGACCGGCCCTTCACCGTTCGCGGAAGGGCGTGACGCCGGATGCCGGAGCCGTGGTCCGATGCCGGTGCGATGCCGCTCGTGCTCGATCTCCCGTTCCGTGGGCGCTGGCTGACCCAGAACAGCCCAGCGCGGCGGGTGCCCAGCCACGGCACGCATCTGTTCGGCGTGACCTACGCCGTCGACTTCGTCGCGGTCGATGCCACCGGCCGATCCGCGCCACGGTCGTGGCGCAGCCGGCTGTCGGTGGAACCACCGGAGCTGTTCATCGGATTCGGCCTGCCGATCCTGGCTCCCTCCGCAGCCAGGGTCATCGCCGCGCACGACGGCGAAGAGGACCACGTCGCCCGCCGTTCGCAGCCCGCGCTCATCCCCTACGCCCTCAGCCAGGGCCGGCGCATCCGCTCGGGAGCCACGGCCCTCGCCGGCAACCATGTGATGTTGGCGCTCGGCGAGCGCGGGCCGTTCGTCACTCTCGCGCATCTGAAGCGAGGGAGCGTGAAGGTGCGGGTCGGCGACGCCGTGTCGGTCGGCGACCGGCTCGGCGATTGCGGCAACTCGGGCAACAGCACCGAGCCGCACGTGCACCTGCAGGCTGCGGACTCCCCCGATCCCCTGGTGGCGCGCGGCCTGCCGATCGCGTTCCGCGGCTACCGCCGGGCGGGGTCGGGCGCGGTCATCGCCGAGGGCATGCCGGGCGAGCGGGAGATCATCGAGGTCGACTGAATCGGTCTGCGTGCGGGTCAGTGCACGAAGATCTTCAGAGCGATCGCGAGCATTCCGAGGGCCGCGGTCGCGAGCGTGCCGCACACACGCCAGTACCAGGGGATGCCGCGGCCGCCGAAGGCGATCCACCCGATCACGCCGAGCAGCGCCACTTGGGCCCACAGCGCCGTCCAGTAGGCGACCTCCCCTTCGTGCGCCCCGAAGAGTCCGAGCAGAAGGAACACGGCCGGCAGGATCCCCGCGAACAGAAACCCACGCGACTCGTACAGCGCGTGCCGCAGCGAGACCCGGAGCTGAACGCGATCCTCGTCCGCGCGTCGACGCTGCACGGCGACCGTGTGAGCGAACACATCCGTCGCCCAGAACACGAGCACGCTGAGGATCGTGACGACGAACACGTCGCGGATGCCTTCACCCTTGTTGGCGACCGCGATCACGACGCTGACGAGCACGATCCCCTCGACCAGTTCCGGCGAAATGAATCGACGCCGGATATCTGATTCGGACCACTGTCGGGTGCCCGGTGTGTTCACGACGACTCCTCGACTTCCTGCGGCGGGACCGCGAACTGTGTCATGTCTACTCTGGCATTTCGGAAGGGGTCGCGCCGCAGGAGTCTGTCCTGTTCACGCCGGGGCAACGGTTCCCTGGTGGAATTCGAGGAGAGGGCCGCCCGCGGTGACTCGCCACAGGGACGAGCGTCGAGACTGTCGTACACCGACCCGCAGGCGGTACGTCAACAGGTACAGCCCCGGCGACAGCTCACGAGCCGTCGCCTCGGACATCTCGACCTCGCCGAAGCCGGTCTCCGCCTCCAGCGCTTCGAGGGTCTCGGCGCGGGTCCAGATCCGGCCGCTCTGCCCGATCTCGACGAAGTCCGGGGCGAGGAGCTGCGCGACCGCATCGCGATCGGTTCGCACGCGGGGATCGAGCAGGCGCAGCTCCGCGGCGACGAGACGGTTTCTGAGGACTCGGTCGGTGGTCACGGCCCCACGATACTGGCGTGGAGATGCCGCGACCCGGACGTTCAGATCCAGCCGCGCTCTTCGGCTGTCAGGACTGCCTGCTGCCGCGTGCGCACCGCGAGCTTGGCGAGGACCGCGGAGACATGATTGCGGACCGTGCCGGGCGCGAGCGACAGCGCCCGGGCGATCTGACCCGTCGTCTCGCCGCGACGCCCCGCGCGCAGCACGTCCAGCTCGCGGTCGGTCAGCGGGCATCGCTCGTCGCTCAGCGCATCGGCGGCGATCTCCGGGTCGACGTACCGGCCGCCCGCGGCGACGCGACGGATCACCTCGGCGACCTCGTCGGCTCCGCGCGACTTGGGGAGGAACCCCGCGACACCCGAGGCGAGCGCACGCCGCAGCACGCCCGGGCGCGCGTGCCGCGTGACCACGATGCAGCGGGTGTTGACGGTGCGCTTCAGCTTCTCGGTGACCTCCACGCCATCCAGGCCGGGCATCTCGAGGTCGAGGAGGCAGACATCCGGCGTCAGACGCGTGGCTTCAGCGACGGCCTGGGCCCCGTCGGAGCACTCGGCGACGACCTCGATGTCGGGCTCGAGCCGCAGGAGGGCGGCGAGCGCGGATCGGATCATCGCCTCGTCGTCGGCGATCAGGACGCGGATCATCGCACGACCTCCGATGCGGCGGGCACCGTGACGGTGACCGTGAACGCCTGCTTCTCCGCCCGGACATCCACTGTTCCGCCCGTCTCGCCGACACGGCGTCCGATGCCCTCGAGCCCGGAGCCGCCCGCCTCGCCGGGCGACACCTCGGCACCGGGGTCGTTCGCGATCTCAAGTCGCCATGACGCGCCCTCGCGGGTCAACGACAGGCGGGCCCACCGGCCACCACCGTGCTTGAGGATATTCGTGGTCGTCTCGCGGATGACCGGTCCGAGAACGGATGCGGGCGCCAGGTCGGCGTCCTCGGCCACGACCGCTTCGGCAGCAGTGCCTGCGGCGCGCAGGAGATCGACGGCGTTCGCGAGCTCGTCGCTCAAGGGCACCGAGCGGAAGCGGGTCGCGAGGTCGCGCGTCCCCTGGCGCGCGTCATCGACGCACCGGCGGGCGATCTGGAGGTGGTCCAGCGCCGCCGCCGGGTCCTGTGCGAGGAGCCGTTCGGCCAGCTCGAGCTGCAGGGCGATGACCTGCAAGTGGTGCCCCTGCAGGTCGTGCACGTCTGTCGCGACGCGCAGCCGCTCCTGGGTCGCGCCGAGCCGTGCCTCCGCGGCCCGGGCCTGGTCGAGGGTGACGAGGACGTCCCACCACCACAGCGACAAGACAGACATCACCGGAAGGAAGGTCGAGTAGAAGCCGATGAGCCACCAGCTCGACTCAGCAGCCGCCGGGAGACTGAATCTTCCGTCGATGAACCACAACGCGCCGAGCAGGACGGTGGCGGCCAGTACCAATCGACCGCGGACACCGGGCGCCCAGTTGAGCAGGATCAGCATCTCGACGACGGGCAGCACCGCCAGCAGCCACACACCGGCGAGGGAGCCGGCGACGACCCCGTACGTCGCGGCGACGAGGAGCGGCACGAGAGCACGCCGCCATCGCGCGAGGGGCGCAGCATCCGGTCGGTTCCGGTAGTCCCACAGCAGCGGCGCCATGGCTGCCACCCACACCAGCCCGCCCCCACCCACGATGAGGACGGACGCCACGCCCTCCCCCACCTCTGCGAGCACCAGCGCCCAGAGCAGCACGAGAATCGTCGCGAGGAAGAGGATGCCGCCCGCGGTGTACCACCAGGTCGCGGAGATCCCCCGCGTGAGGCGCACCGCGACGCGGGCATTCGCGGTCGCGTCGGCGTCAGAAATGGGTGCGATCTGAGTGGTCACCGGATCAACCCTAGGCGCGTGACATTAGTCACGGATGCGGCGTGCGAAGCACCCGGCAACAGGTGACACATGAACACTTCCTCGATGTCCTGCGAGCCGCTGGAATCGAAGCATCCCCGGACGAACTCCGATCCGGCGCTACCGACAGGAACACAGACATGAGCCTCATCGACAACTTCCAGGACCTCGTGGCGCAGGTGCCGGACCTCTTCCAGCCGCTCATCGTCGCCGCTGCCGGTGCGATTCCGTTCATCGAGGGCGAGGGCGCGGTCACGATCGGAATCATCGGCGGCATCAACCCGGTTGTCGCGGCGATCGCGGCGATCGTCGGCAACTTCGCGTGCGTCGCGGTGCTCGTGCTCCTCAGCTCCGGTGCACGTCAGGCCGTCGTGGCACGGTCCCGTGCACGTACGGTCGCCATGGCCGGCGGAGGCTCGGGTCTGGAGTCCTCCGCGACGGATGCCGCGGCAGAGCTCGCCGCGGCATCCCCCCGCACGGCGAAGTTCCAGCGCGCGTTCGAGCGCTACGGCGTGCCGGGAGTCAGCCTGCTCGGCCCCCTGCTGCTCCCCACGCAGATCACCGCGACGATGCTCGCCGCCGCGGGGATCGGCAAGGTCCGCATCCTGATCTGGCAGGCGATCGCGATCATCGGCTGGACCACGGCGGTCGCCGTCATCGTCAGCGGCGTCGTCTACGCCGTCCGCTGACCCCGACCGTGTCGGTCGAGCGCCGACACGTCACACCGCGGGCATCCGCACGGCGACGTGCGGATGCCCGGTGTCGCGCGGATGCCCGGTTGTGTCAGCGGATGCCGCGGAAGAACGTGCGCAGGTCGCCGACGAGCAGATCCGGAGCTTCCATCGCAGGGAAGTGGCCGCCGCGGTCGAACTCGGACCAGTGCACGACGTTGTTGTCGCGCTCGGCGATGCGACGGATTCCGACGTCGCCGGGGAAGACGGCGACGCCCGATGGGACCTCGGATCGCTCCGCCGCCTGCCCCCAGCTCACCTGCCCCTCGCGATACAGCCGAGCCGCCGAAGTCGCCGTGTTCGTGAGCCAGTACACGCTGACGTTCGTGAGCAGCTGGTCGATGTCGACCGCATCCTCGGGGAGCTCCGCCGCGGGATCGGTCCACTCCTTGAACTTCTCCACGATCCAGGCGAGCTGCCCGGCAGGCGAGTCGGCCAGCCCGAAGCCGAGGGTCTGCGGACGGGTGGACTGGATCATCGCGTAGCCCACGCCATCCTGCATCTGGCGCCGCATGCCGGCGAGCCGAGCCTGCTCCGCATCGGTCAGTCCTTCGAGTTCGGCCGGGTCTCCCGACGGGAAACCGAGGCTGCCGTTGACGTGCACGCCGACGACATGCTCCGCATCGATGCAGCCGACCATGGGCGAGATCACCGCACCGGTGTCGGTGCCGTGCGCGCCGTAGCGCTCATAGCCGAGCCGGGCCATCAGCTGCACCCACGCCCGCGCGATCCGCGCCATGTCCCATCCGCGCTCGTGGGTCGGCCCGGAGAACCCGAATCCCGGCATCGACGGCACGATCACGTCGAACGCATCCGCGGGGTCGCCTCCGTGCGCGCGCGGATCGGTGAGGGGTCCGATGACTCTCAGGAACTCGACGACGGAGCCCGGCCATCCGTGGGTCATCAGCAGCGGCAGCGCGTTGGGCTCGGGTGAGCGCACGTGCAGGAAGTGGATGTTCTGCCCGTCGATCGTGGTCGTGAACTGCGGGAAGCGGTTGAGCTGCGTTTCGCTCGCCCGCCAGTCGTAGGAGTCGCGCCAGTACTCGGCCAGACCCCGCAGGTAGGTGGTCGGCACGCCGTAGCTCCACCCGACGCCGGGCAGCTCATCCGGCCAGCGGGTGCGCGCCAGACGGAGGTTCAAATCGTCCAGGTCGGCCTCGGCGACATCGATGCGGAACGGCAGTATCTCGGTGCTCGTGGTGTCCATGGAGCGACGCTATCCACGCTTGCGGACAGTTTCGGTCCGCAATGAAATCCGCGTCCCGCATCCGTTTCCGCCCCCGGCTCGGTACGCTCGCCTGTGGCGCACCTGCACCGGCGCGCCCGTTCGACGAGAGATGCAGGAACCCGAGATGCCCCCGGAAAGCCGACCCCACCGCCTGCAGACGGTGTCGACGAGGAGCGCCACGTTCCAGTACTGGCAGACCCTCATCAGCAACCGCACGAAGCGCAACCGTGCCGGCGAAATGATCGTGCAGGGTGTGCGTCCGATCACGCTCGTCCTGAACTCGTCGCTGACCGTGCGGGCCGTGCTGATGTCGAAGGCGGAGAGCCGTTCGCGCTGGGCCTCCGAGACGATCACCACCCTGGAGAGGGCCGGGGCGGCGCAGTACGTCCTCACCCCCGAGCTGATGCGTGAGCTCGGCGAGAAGGATGAGGAGACCCCCGAGCTGCTGCTGGTGGTCGCCATCCCCGCAGACGACCTGTCGCGCCTGCCTCTCCCCACCGATGCGCTGTTCGTCGCCCTCGACCGGCCGACCTCCCCCGGCAACGTCGGCTCGATCGTGCGCTCGGTCGACGCGCTCGGCGGTCAGGGCGTGCTCGTCACCGGACACGCCGCCGACCCCTACGACCCGAAGGCGCTGCGCGCCTCCACCGGCTCGACGATCATGACGCCGACTGTGCGACTGCCCGGCGTGCAGGCGGTGCTCGACTGGGTGGCGGAGACGCGCGCGAGCGGCATCGACATCCAGATCGTCGGAACCGATGAGCACGGCACGCACGACGTGTGGGATGTGGACTTCACTCGCCCGACGCTGATCGTCACCGGCAACGAGCACTCCGGAATGTCCGCGGCCTGGCGCGAGGCCTGCGATGTGCTCACCCGCATCCCGATGGTCGGGCACGCGTCTTCGCTCAACGCCGCGAACGCGACGGCCGTGATCCTGTACGAAGCCGTGCGCCAGCGGGCTGCGGGAAAGTAGCGGTCAGCCGGCGAGGAAGTCCCGCACGACGGCTTCGAATTCGGGATGGTCCTGCGGGCGATGCTCGTGACCGCTGAGCCGGCGGTGCGTCGCACCGTGGGCGCGTCGATCAGAACCCGAAGAGAGGTCCCCCGTGTCTTCTACCGGTCGGCTCCTGTGAGCGCGAACCCATCCAGAAGCGCGTCCAACCCGAAGGCGAAGCCGTCCGGCTGCGATGCCTCGGAGTCCATGGCGAAGTGCTGCGCGGCATGTGCCTGGAGGAACGGTCGGGACTCCAGCATCCGCGCGATCTCGTCCGCATCCGGCATGACATCGGGCGCCGCGAACTCGCTCGCCTGCCACGAGTAGCCGTACACGTACCCGTCGATCGCGTGCAGCGCGTGGAAGGAGACGTCGGGCGCGAGCCCGCCGGTGTGCAAGTGAGTGAGCGTGGCTTCGATGACCGCCAGGCGAGCGGTGCCCCCGTTGCCCGGGAGTGATAGAGCGAAGAACCAGGGATGTGCGCGAAGCGCCCGGGACGCGGAGCCGCACAGCCGGTGCAGGGCGGGTCGCCAGGCGGCCTCGTCCAGGGCGAGATCGACGGAGTCCCAGATGCGGCCGACCATGGCCGTCTGCAGGTCGTTCTTGTCGGCGACGTGGTTGTACAGCGACATCGCCTCTACCTCCATCGCGGCGGCGAGACGGCGCATCGACATGGCGCCCAGCCCCTCACGGTCGGCGACCTCGATCGCCGCGTCGACGATCAGTTCGCGGCTCAGCCGGTTTCTGGCGATGTGATCACTCCCTTGCTTCACTTACATCGTAAGTATAGTCTGAGCGTCGAAACTTACGTCGTAAACCTGGAGTCCTCATGCGCGCAGTCGTCTTCGACCGATACACCGACCTCACCGGGCTGGAGCTGCGTGACGTCGCCGGTCCCACGCCTGCGCCGGGCGAGGTCGTCATCGAGGTGGCCGCCGCCGGACTGAACCCGTTCGACTGGCACATGTATCGCGGCGAACCGTGGATCATGCGAGCATCCGAAGGCTGGCGGGTACGCTCCCCGCGCGTCGTCGGCGCGGACGTCGCCGGCACTGTGACCCGCGTGGGAGAGGGCGTCAGTCGGCTCGCGATCGGCGATCGAGTGTTCGGCTCGATCGGCTTCGGCGCTCTCGCCGAGCAGGCTGTCACGGACGTGCGGGGCCTGGCACGCATCGACGACTCCGTCTCGGCCCTCGACGCCGCCGCCACTCCGATGGCCGGCTTGACCGCATTGCAGGCGCTTCGCGACGCGGCAGCGATGGCCGAGGGCGAGCGGGTGCTCGTCTGGGGCGCTTCCGGCGGCGTCGGGCACTTCGCTGTGCAGATCGCGCGAGCGCTCGGTGCGGGCCGCGTCGACGCCGTCGCGTCCGCAGAGCGGGCGGACTTCCTGCTCTGCCTGGGAGCAGATCGAGTACACGACCGCAGTCGCGAAGTCCCGGCATCCGCCGGTCCGTACGACGTCGTCATCGACACGGTCGGCACGCAGTCGGTGCCACAGCTGCGGCCGCTGCTCGCGCCCGGCGCACGGGTCGTCACGGTCGGGTCGCTCTCGCGGGAACGGCTGCTGGGGCCCGCGACGAAGCTCCTGTCCCGCACAGTCGCCGGTGCTGTTCACCGTGTCACCACGAAGGGGATGTTCGCCGCAGTCCGAGCTGCGGATCTCGACACGCTCGCGCGCTGGCTCTCGGACGGAACGATCCGCCCCGAGATCGAGCAGGTCTACTCGTTCGCGCAGTTCGCGGATGCCCTCGCGACACTGGAGCGGGGCCACGTGCGCGGAAAACTGGTCGTCGAGATCGGCGGCGACGAGCGGTGATCGCTGCTTTGTCGCAGGAAATCACAAAAAGATAACGGCAGACTCTTCCCTCCGTTACCTTTCCGTTATATGGTTCTCGAAGGCAGTTGTTTTGCTGTGACAGCTGCTGACATGTGATTGCAGGACACTCTTGGTGCAGGGACAAGGGCCGGTCGGAAGCCTCTCCGACCGGCCCTTACTCTGTCTCCGGCGCTGGCGATCCGTCGCCCGGGTCGTTGATTCCTCCCCACGCGCTCGCAGGTTGCGCTTATCCACAGGTATTACTATCTGACCTGGGTTTTGTTGGGCAGAATGTCGGAGCCCCTCGGCAGAATTGTCGTATGCAGATCGCACCCGACGCCCTCATCGAGCAGCTCTCGCGGCTCGATGCCGAGCTCGGCGCGCTGCTGACTCCGACCCTGGCTGCCGATGCTCCGCGCGCGATGACGGATGCGGCGGCAATCGCCCTCACCCGCATCTCCGAGTCGCTCGGTCGGCGGGCGGATGCTCTTCGCGTCGCCGTCGCCGCGGAACTCGACGACCGCTCGCGGTCCGAACGCGGGGAAGCGCGACTGAGCGCCCAGCTGGGGTGCGCCTCCAGTGCCGAACTCATCGCTCGCCTCGCAGGGGTCACGACGTCCACCGCCCGAGACCGCATCCGTGCCGCCGGCATCATCTCGACCTCGACGGGGCTGACCGGCGACACCCTCCCGGCACCGTTCCCGGCGATCCGCGCCGCCTTCACCGAGGGGCGGATCGGACTCGACACCGTCGCCGCGATCGCCGGCGCCCTCGGCCCGCTCGCCGCGCGCTGTCATCCGCACGCACTCGCTGCCGCCGAGACCGAGCTCGTCGAGGCCGCCGCCGGCACGGGCGAAGGCATGGCACCGCCGTGCACCCCCGACGAAACGCGGATGCAGGCGAAGGTCTGGGCGCTCGTCCTCGACCCCGACGGCACCCTCCCTGACTACGAACGCGCCATGCGACGTCGCGCGCTGACGCTCGGTCGCACCCGAGACGGCCTCATCCCGATTCACGGCGCGCTGCTGCCCGACGTCGCCGAACAACTCTCACGCCTGTTCGATGCCCACCTCTCGCCGCGCGTCGATGACCGCACGCCAGATCCCCTCGGCGTAGGCGCCGCGCGCGGGCCGCATTTCGAGATCCGGGACGACCCGGGATGCGTCGTTCCACACGATCAGCGGTCGCGCGCGCAGAAGCAGCACGACGTCTTGGCGAGCATGCTCGGCGTCGCCGCACGCGCCGCCGACTCCCCCAGCGTCGGCGGTGCGCCGCCGACGCTGCTCGTCACGATCGCTGCGAGCGACTTGGAGGAGGAGAACGGCGTCGCGTACATCGATGGCACTGAGACGACCCTGCCCTCGTTCGTGGCGCGACACATCGCATGCTGCGGAGGTATCCAGCGGCTGGTCTTCGGCGACGACGGGCGGATCCTCGAGCTCGGTGGCCCGCAGCGGGTCTTCTCCGCGGCGCAGCGTCGTGCGATCACCGCGCGCGACGGCGGCTGTGTCATCGCCGGCTGCGGCGTGCCCGCCTCCTGGTGCGAGATCCACCACGTCACCGAGCACTCCCGCCACGGGCCGACGCACACCGACAACGGCGTGACCCTCTGCTGGTACCACCACCGAACACTGGAAACGAACGGATGGCGCGTGCGCATGGTCGACGGAGTTCCCGAGACCAAGGCGCCGCACTACATCGATCCGTACGGGATGTGGCGCCCGGTCCGCGGCTCACTCGGCCGCGAACGGGAACGCCTCCGAAGACGCCGATCAACGGGGTGACGTGGGAAGGGTGAGCGGGGCAGGCGCCGTGAGGCGTGCGCGGAGGTCGAGCCCCATGCGTGGCGGTGCGTAGAGGCCGGCATGAGCGAGCGGGGCTCCACCCAGCCGGCCAAAACCAACACCAACGCCAACGCCAACGCCAACCGGCAGGGTCAGCGCGCGCGAGCCGTCAGACCCCGCCGCCGCCTCCTCCGCCGCCACCACCGCCGGCGGACCCACCGCCACTTGAGCCGCCCGACGTCGAGGAGGACGATGATGCGCTGGCCGACAGCGAGCCGATCCCCGCCGAGAACGAGGCCGCGTCGAACCCGCTGGTGCCGTAGTACCAGTACGGCGTGTTGCCCTCGTAGAGCACGACGAGGTGCTTGGCCCACTCCTTCTCCTGGCCGAAGACCACGGCATACGGCAGCAGGGCTTCGTAGAGCTTGAGCACCTGGCGCGGGTCGGATGCGTCGACGTGCACGCGCTCCGCGCCCTCTGGAGACTGCAGCATCCGGATCCGGTCGGCCTCAGCCCACTCGATGAACTCCTTCAACCCGAGGAGGTGGTCGCGCACCTCCGCGCCGGACGCCGTGAGCGGTTTGCGGGAGACCAGCCCGGCGGCCAGGAGGACCACCGGAACCACCGCGACCATGAGCAGCACGGGCACTGCCGGAGAAACCCCAGCGCCCATCGCGATGATGCCGAGAACGAAGACCAGCACACCGGCGGCGAGCGCGAGGAGCACCGGCAGGAGCCGCGCAGCGCCGTTCACGGGACGCTGGAATCCGCGCGACACCAGCTCGGTGCTGGCCGCCTTGAGGATCTTCTGCGCGGCGGACGAGAAGCGGGTGTCCGACCGACCGAACTCGAAGATGTCGCCGGGGACGAGGCCGGGGAAGAGCCCTTCCAGGAGCATCCGACCGTCGCGATCGGCCCGCGACGGGTCGAGGAGCTCGGCCTGCAGCTTCACTCCCCCGAAGGCGCGCTTGGCGCCTTCGACGATGCGGATGCTGCCGACCACCGCCTGCTCGAGCACCTCGGCCGGGATCGCCTTGGTCGTACGGCCGAGCAGCACTGCGCTCTCCAGCGCATCGACGCCGGGCGGCGGGGTGTACTCGGCGATGATCGTCGGGCGACCGGGTTCATCCTTCAGCTTTCGCGACCGCGTCACGGCCGCCCATACGACGGCCGCGAGCGCGCCGAGGCCGGCCACGCCCTGCAACCAGCCCATCGGCGAAGCCAGGAATGACGAGTCGAACTGCGCGAAGGTGCCCTTAGCGAACCCGACCGCCATCGTCACGGTCTGGTACGGCCCGACCGGTGCCGCAGACGCATCGACCGTTGCACCGCCGTCGGCCGCAGCATCCTGCCCGATCTCGCACGTCTGTGTCGCCCCCTGCGATCCGACGTAGCAGGACAGCCCGCCCGTCATCGCGTCGGCGAGGTCTGCCGGCAGATGCAGGCGCGCGCTCACGCGGCCGAACGTCTGCGGCCAAGCGGTGCCGTTGACATCCCAGTAGAACTCGTCGGCATCCGTGTCCGCGAACGACCACGTCACGTTCTCCAGCGTGTACGTGAACACGTACGTCTGCCGCCCGCGCACGAAGTCATCGGCGCGCGACGTCATGATGAAGTCCCCGCTGTCGGACTCCACCTCGTCCGGACGCGGGTTGCCGTTCTCGTCCGTCACCGAAACGAAGTCGGGGAACAGCGGCTGGCCGTTGTAGCTGTCCGGGATGCGCCGCTGCATCCCGCGGTTCTGGTCATACTCCGGGAACAGCACCACGAAGGTCTCGACGACCCGCAACGTGCTCGTCCCGTCGGCGGCACGGCCGAGCGTGTAGTCGGCGTCCATGCTCTCGAATGAGAAGTCCTGCAGGTTGGGAGAGGCCTGCACCGAGCCGACCATGGAGGTTGCGGCATCACCGTCCGCGGCCGCGAAGGCAGCGGCCGGCGCTCCGACGAAGAGCGCGAGGGATGCCGCCACCGACGCGATCGAAAGGACTGTTCGTCGCAGCATCCGAAGCATGTCCCTTAGCCTACGGTCCTCTTCCTGCGGCATACTCTTGACCCATGACTGATCGCCGCCTCGCCGTCGATGCGTGGGAGAGCCTGTTCCGTGCGCAGCACGAAGTCTTCGACGAGATCAGCGCCGACTTCGACGGCGCCGACCTCGCCCAGGGCGAATACGACGTGCTGCTCACCGTGGTGCGCGCGCCCGAGATGACCGTTCGCCTTCGCGAGGTCACGGCCAACATGCTGATCAGCCAGCCGAGCGTCTCGCGCCTGGTCGACCGGATGGTCACGCGCGGACTCATCGTCAAGGGCGCCGACCCCGACGACGGCCGAGGTTCGCTCGTGCACGCCACCGAAGAAGGCGCGAACGCGTTCCGCAAGGTCGCGACGGCGCACGGCCGCACGATCGCCGAGCGGATGTCGCAGCTCACCGACGACGAACTCGCGCAGCTGCGCGACCTCACCGCGAAGCTCCGCAAGCCCCGCGACTGCTGAGGCCGCGCGGCCCGGAACCCACCCTCGCTACGGGGTACGACGGCGGAGGGTCAGGGCAGCGAGGATGATCGCGCCCACCGCGAACGCGATGACGATCAGCAGGGGGCCCATGACGTCCCACCCCTCATCGCCGTCGGTCACCGCGTTCACCGCGTCGATGGCATAGCTCAGCGGCAGCCAGTTCGAGATGGCGTAGAGCACGTCGGGCATCTCGTCGCGGGGCATGAACACCCCGCCGAGGATGATCTGCGGGAAGACGATGAGCGGCATGAACTGGACCGCCTGGAACTCGGTGCGCGCGAACGCACTGGCCAGCAGCCCCAGCGATGTGCCGAGCAGAGCATCGATGACGGCGACGAGGCCGAGCTGCCAGATCGGCCCCTCGACATCGAGCCCGCACACCCACACCGCGAAGGCGACGGTGATGATCGCCTGCAGGACCGCCGCGCTGCCGAACGCGAGCGCGTATCCGCCGATGAAGTCGCCTTTGCCGAGCGGCGTCGTCATCAGCCGCTCGAGCGTGCCCGACCGGCGCTCCCGGAGAGTAGTGATGCTCGTGATGAGGAACATCACGATGAATGGGAACAGCGCGAGGATCGCGGGCCCGAAGCTCTGGAACACCTGGTCCTGATCCACGAACAGCCAGGCGAACAGGCCCACCAGCAGGCTCGGCGCGACCAGCATGAGCGCCACCGAGCGGTGGTCGTGGCTGAGCTGGCGCAGCACCCGGCCGGCGGTCGCGAACGTGCGCGTGAAGGTCATGAGCGCGGCCCCTCTCCGCGCGACGACGGATCCTCGGTCGAGTCGCCGGGGTCCCCAGGGTCGCCGGATGCCTCGGCCCGAGGTTCGTTCGACGGCCCAGGCTCCGGCCCGGGGGCCGCAGACTCCGACGCCGCAGGGCCAGCAGCCTCAGGCTCCGACCCCGCCTCGGCCGCCGCCCGCGCTTCACGTCGCGACGACGGCACAGCGTGGTGCGCCCGCTCGTCACGCTCGACGAGCGCGAGGAACGCGGCATCCGGATCGTCCACGCCTGTGTCGGCGAGGAGACCGTCGGGGGTCGTGTCGGAGATGATGCGGCCCGCGCGCATGAGGATGAGCCGGTCGCACCTCAGGGCCTCGTCCATCACGTGGCTGCTGACGATGAGTGTCGCGCCGGCGTCGGCAAGATCCCGGAAGACGCGCCACAGCTCGGCGCGCAGCACCGGGTCCAGCCCGACGGTCGGCTCGTCCAGGACGAGGAGCTCCGGCGAACCCAGCATCGCGACGGCGAGCGACACCCGGTTCTCCTGGCCGCCACTCAGCGAGTCCGCCGTCTGCGAGGCCTGTCCGGTGAGTCCGACCTGCGCGATCACGCGGTCGACGTCGCCACGCGGCGCGCCGATCAACCGTGCGAAGTAGCGCAGGTTCTGCTCGATCGTGATGTCGCCGTAGACGGACGCCGCCTGGGTGTCGTACGCGACGCGATGCCGCAGCGGTGCCGTACCGGCGGGGTGCCCGAGCACCGTCACGGTGCCCGACTGGACCTTCTGCACCCCGACGATCGAGCGCATCAGCGTCGTCTTGCCGCAGCCGGATGGCCCGAGCAGACCGGTGATCTGTCCGCGCGGGATCTCGACGTCGAGTCCGTCGAACACCGGCACCTTTCCGCGGCGTACGTGCAGGCCCCGCACCGAGACCACCGGGTGCGCTGCGGCATCCCTATTCATCATGTGATGAATTATGTGCCCGCGTCATCGCGCGGTCAAGGGGTGCCGGAGTCGGTCAGCCGAGGAGGTAGTTCTGCACGGTCGCCCCCACCCGCACGACCAGCTCATCGACCGAAGCGCCCACGAGCGCCGGCAGCTGCAGGATGTATCGACCGATCAGCAGCCCCGCGACCTGGGTCGCCACGAGCGATGCCCGAAGCTCCACATCCGGTCCCTCCAGACTCGCCGCGATGCGCCCCAGCAGCTCGCGGGACAGGAATCCGGCCAGCAGGGGCGTCGTGAGCCGATTGCCGAGCCCCGCCCGCAGCAGCAGCACCCCGCGCTTGCGCTGCTCGGGCTGCTCCCACACCTCCAGGACATAGCGGACGATCCGCTCGCCCAGCTCGTCGCGCGGCCCCGTCAGGATCGCCGGGATGTCGATGTCGGGACGCATCGGCGCATCGACCGTCTCGCCGAACAGGTCGGCCTTGGTCCCGAAGTAGTGGTGCAGCAGCGCCGCGTCCACTCCGGCCCGCGCTGCGATCCCCCGCATCGTCGCGGCGTCGTACCCGTGCTCGCTGAACTCCTCGATCGCCGCCGCGATGATCCGTTCCCGCGTGTCCGACTCGCCGCCGCGTGGGCGACCACGAGGGCGCTTGCGAGCGGGCACCGCGTACTGGGGCATGCGCTCAGCCTATGCCGGAGTCCTGGCACTGCGGCACGCTCCAGCGGTCACGCAGGTTCGCCGCGGCAGGCTTCAGCGGTCACGCACGTCCGCTGCAACACGCCCGCAGCCCGAGCACGGCGGACGGATCACCAGCGGTTGTGCACGTCCTCCGCGAAGCCGACGATGTCCGCGAACGGGATGCGGGTTCCCGCGGCATCCGTGAAGGTTCCCGACCAGCGACCGAAGCACTGGTCGGTGCGCGATGCGACGACGAGGAGGTTCGTCGCGGACTGCTTGTTGTAGAACGGCGTGAAGGTGGCGTCGAGGCCACCGCCCGTGAGGCGCCACGGCCGGCGCCATTCGGCGAGGTCGTAGTCCCAGTGCAGCTCCTCGCTGATCTTGTGGATCGTCCCGTCCACGTAGAACGAGTTCTCGGTCGAGCCCGTGCCGGTCGTCCACCGCGCACCGACCTGGATACCGATGGTCCGCCCATCGAACACGCCGGAGCCCGCTCCCCAGTTCCAGGAGATGTCGTACGGCCAGCGGCCACGACCGTGGTCCAGCACCGCCCAGGACTCCCCCGCAGGCACCTCGAACACGGTGCCGTCGATCGCGACGCGACCCGACGCAGGCCGAGCCACGTCCTTGACCGTGTATTGGAACAGCCGATCGTTCCACGGCACCACGACGCCCAATCGCTCGTGCCCGGCGGGCAGATCTGCCACGACATCGAACGAGGCGCCGTCGATCGCGGCCCGCAGCCGGGTCCCGCCGTCGACCTCGTCGATGTCGATCGACAGCCCCTTGGCCCGCGCCCGCGAGGGTCCGCCCTCGAGCGACCCGGGCAGCGTCGCCTTGCCGCCGACGGCACTGATCGAGCGATGGCGCACCTGCTCGGTCGCCCGGTCGAAGATCCACACCTCGTGCACGGCCGCATAGTCGATCGACGAGACGGTCAGGGCGAGGATGTGCGTCGGGGTGATGACGTTCCAGTACTCCCAGCGCTTGTTGCGACCCCAGACATGGCGACCGTCGATGCCGGACGTGTCCAGCAGCGGCTGCCGCATCCATCCGACCGCATCGCGGTTCAGGCGACCGTTCGGGAGGGTGAGGGATGCGGCGGCAGTGAGCTCGCGCTCGATCATGTGAGGCTTCCTTCCGAAGCTGCGGTGGCGGCCGCAACGAGCTTCTCATTGACGGCGCGCACGGACGCGGCGGGGATCTTCACGACACGACGGTCGTACGTGACGAGTCCGTTCACCTCATCCTCCACGTCGCTGAGCTGCGTGTAGACGATCGCCGCGAGGCCTCGGGCGACCGCGGGCGCGATCTCGCGGTCGTGCAGGCGCACGAAGGCCGTCTCGAGGTCGCCCGCAGACGTGAACTTCTTGTACCCGAACACCCGCTCGCCCCATTCGTGCCCCGGAACGACGAGGCTGTAGCCGCCGTATTCGGTCAACGCGAGCGCGCGCGGGTCGGAGGACCAGGCGTTCTTCACGCGGAATGCGCGGAAGTAGACGTGCAGGCTGTGCAGGTCGCCCGCGCCCTGATCGTGCCAGCCGCTGGCGTGGTCGATGGGTCGGGTGGGATCGAGCGTGCGCACCTCGGCGGCGATGGCCGCGGCGTCGAACTGCCCCCAGCCCTCGTTGAACGGCACCCACAGCACGACGCTGGGTACCGAGCGGAGATGCTCGATCGTCTCGACGAGCTCCACGCGATAGGCGCCGCGTCCCGCCGCGTCCGCGCGACCGAACCGGCGATGCTTGCGGTCGTCGAGCACGGGAGAGGCGATCGCGGGCGCGCTCACCACGAGCGGGTTGTACACCCCGCCGCCGTTGACGACGTCCTGCCAGACGAGGATCCCGAGCCGATCGCAGTGGTGGTACCAGCGCAACGGCTCGATCTTGATGTGCTTGCGCAGCATGTTGTAGCCGAGGTCCTTGGCGAGGCGCACGTCGTACTCGAGCGCCGCGTCGCTCGGTGCGGTGTAGCCCCCGTCCGGCCAGTAGCCCTGGTCGAGCAGCCCGACGTGGAGGTACGGCTCGCCGTTCAGCGTCAGGCGAGGCACGCCGTGTGCGTCCGGCGCCATCCCGACGGTGCGGAGGCCGGTGTAGCTGCGGACCCGGTCCTCGCCGAGCGTCACCTCGATGTCGTAGAGGAAGGGATCCTCCGGTGACCACCGTCGCGCGCCCGGAATCGCGATCCGCGCCGCCTCGCCGACGGCCACGGAGACGGATGCCGCGACCTCGCCGGCACCGGAGATCCGCACGGCGGCGACCGTCCCCGGCGCGGCGTGCTCGCTGACGACGGTCACCTCGACGCCGTCGAGATCGGGCACGAGCACGAGGCGATCCACGGCGACGCGCGGCACGACCTCGAGCCACACGGTCTGCCAGATGCCGGATTGCGGCGTGTACCAGATGCCCCCGCGCTTGCTGGACTGCTTGCCGCGACTCAGCCACGAGGCATCCGTCACATCCCGCACGGCGACGGTCAGTTCGTGTGTGTCATCGGCGGCCAGCGCGTCGGTGATGTCGAGCGTGAACGGCGTGTAGCCGCCCGTGTGGCCGCCGACGCGCACCCCGTCCACTGCGACGACCGCACTCTGGTCGACGGCGCCGAAGTGGAGCAGCACGCGATGGGTCGCGGGCACCGGAGCGAGCCGGAAGGACCGCCGATACCAGAGCGTCTCGTCGGCGTGCAGCCTGCGCCCGGCGTCCGTCCATCCCGTGCCGGACAGCACGGTCTCGGGCGAGAAGGGCACGACGATCTCGCCGGACCACTCCGAGGGCGCCTTCAGGGGGTCGGCGACCGCCACGGGATCGGATGCCGCGAACGGCGTCACGGCGTAGCGCCACGGTCCGTTGAGGTTCTGCCATCCCTCGCGCACCAGCTGCGGGCGCGGGTACTCGGGGAGCGGCGCCTCGCGATCGAGGGATTCCCCCCACGGAGTCAGCAGTGTCATGCGCCGGCACGCTCCCGCTTCTCGGTCGCGCGGAGGGCCATCACGGGGATCACGACGAGCAGGGCGACGACCGCTGCGGCGAGGAAGATCCACGGGGTCGGGACCTGCTTGATGACGCCGAGGTCCTCGTAGGTCTCGTTGGCCCCCACGATCACGGCTGCGCCGATGAACGGCCCGATCACCATCGGGATGAGCACCGCCGCGATCATCCGCAGACCCTGCACCATGCCCACGCGGTCGATCGGCGTCGCATCGCGCACGCTCGCCGAGACCGCCGCGATCGACAGCATGAACCCACCCATCATCACGGTGCCGGCGATGATCACCGGCAGCATCCCGCGCGCGAAGAACATCGCCACCAGCCCCAGGACCATGAGCGCCGTGGCGGGGAGGATGGCACGCTGCTTGCCGATCCGGTCGATGACGCGACCGCCGAGCACACTGATGATCGCGGCGAGGATGAGGGTGCTGCCGAGCACGATCGCGTATCCGTCGATGCGCAGATACCGCTGGATGTAGATGATCAGGTACGGGATGAACACCTGGGTGCTGGTGCCGATGATCGCGTATGCCGCGAGCGTGATGTAGAGCCGCGGCTGATGGGCGATCGTCGAGGGACGCAGGCCGTACAGCACGGAGGCCACGTACCCGTCGGGCGTCGGCTGGATCGTCGGGGCATCGCGCACCAGGAACCAGGCGAGCACGCCGACGACCGCGGTGACCGCGCCGACGATGCCGAAGAACAGCTTCCACTCCCCCTGCTGGGTGAGACCGTCGAGCGCGCCGAACACGATGAGCATGCCCATCAACGGCATGATCGCGAGCACGCCGTCCACCCGGCCGCGGTTGGCGGGCACGGTCGACTCGGTGACCCACGCGTTGAACGCCGCATCGTTGGCACCCGAGCCGAAGAACGACATGATGCAGTCGAGCACCACGATCGCGACGACGGCGAATCCGACAGCCTGCGCGGTCGGGGGGACGCCGGCGGCAGCATCCGGCTGGATGAATCCGAACACCGCCGTCGTCGCACCCCACAGCACGTACCCGATCGCGATGAACGGGCGACGCGTGCGCGCACGGTCTGAGGCGGCGCCGATGAGCATCGTCGCCAAGGTGGCGGCGACGGCGGATGCCGCCACCAGCGTCGCAATGACGTTCGGGTCGTCGGTGATCGTGTTGTAGACGAACACGTTGAGGTACATGTTCTCGACGGTCCAGGCGAGCTGGCCGACCAGGCCGATGACCACGATCGTGGTCCAGGTGCGCGCGGCGAGGGGTGCCTTCACGCGGTCGGTGAGCTCCTGCGTGGAGCGGGGGCGAGCGTGCATCGGCTTCCTTGCTGAGACGTCATCGGGGGTTCGGGAGGTCGCCCGTCATCGGGACGACGCCTGCGATCCTATCCTCAGATCGCTTGAATTGCCACGTGGCAATTCCGGGTCGCGACCAAGGATATTCAGGCGACGACGAAGCGCGACGAGTGCCGATCAGCACTCGATGACGTTGACGGCGAGACCGCCCTCGCTCGTCTCCTTGTACTTGTGCGACATGTCGATGCCGGTCTGCCGCATGGTCTCGACGACGGCGTCGAGCGAGACGTAGTGCGAGCCGTCGCCGCGCAGCGCGAGCCGGGCAGCGGTCACCGCGGTCGATGCCGCGATGGCGTTGCGCTCGATGCACGGGATCTGCACGAGGCCGCCGACCGGATCGCACGTGAGACCGAGGTGGTGCTCCATCGCGATCTCGGCGGCGTTCTCGATCTGCCGGTTCGTGCCGCCCATGACGGCGGTCAGGCCGCCCGCGGCCATCGCGCACGCCGAGCCGACCTCCGCCTGGCACCCGCCCTCCGCCCCCGAGATCGAGGCGTTCGCCTTGAACAGCGAGCCCAGCGCGGTGGCCGTCAGCAGGAAGCGACGGATGCCGCGGCGACGGTTCGCCTCGGCCACCGCCTCCTCCTCGAGCTCATCGGTGAGGATCGGGCCGAGCTGCCGCGCGGACGCGGTGGCACCGAAGCCGAGAAGCGCGCTGCCGACGAGTTCGCCGTGCGGCGTGACGGCGTTGCCCGCACCGAGCCCGGAGCCGGCGAGGAAGCGCCACCAGTACATCGCGACGGCGGGGAGGATCCCGGCGGCACCATTGGTCGGCGCGGTGACCACGCGACCGCCGGCGGCGTTCTCCTCGTTGACGGCGAGCGCGAACGCCCCCAGCCACTCCCCCGGCAGCTCGCGGTGACCGTGCGCCTCGGACTCCTGCAGCTGGACCCGGATCGCCGAGGCGCGGCGCTTGACCTTGAGCATGCCCGGCAGCACGCCGTCGTGGTGCAGGCCCGCCTCCACGCACGCGGCCATCGCATCCCAGATCCGGTCGAGTCCGGCCGCGACCTCCGCGTCGGGGCGCAGCGTCTCCTCGTTGATCCGCGCGGCTTCGGCGATCGTGATGCCGCGCTCGTCGCACAGCGCGAGCAGCGATTGCGCGTCATCGAAGGCGAGCGGGAAGTCGTGGCTCGCCACCCGTGGCGGTTCGCCGTCGCGGCGGATGAAGCCACCGCCGATCGAGTAGTACGTCTCAGTGGCGAAAGGCAAGGCATCCGGATCCGTCGTGGCGTACGCCCGCAGGGTCATGGCGTTCGGATGCCCTGGCAGCCGCGTGCGGGATTCGAAGGCGATGTCGGACTTGGCGAACGGCACCGGCGTCGTGCCGTCGACGAAGAGCGCGCGACCCTCCGGCCAGCCGGTCCACGCGCCGCGGACGGCGGCGGGGTCGACCGTCTCCGGCTCCGCCCCACCGAGGCCGACGACGACGGCGTCGGGCGTGCCGTGGCCGATGCCGGTCGCGCCGAGCGATCCGTAGAGGGTGCCGTCGACGCGGGCGAGGCGCTCGAGGTCTCCGCCGGCGCGCAAGCGTGCGGCGAAATCACGGGCGGCCCGCATCGGGCCGACCGTGTGCGAGCTCGAGGGTCCCACGCCGATGGAGAACAACTCGAACGCGGAGATGTATGCGCTCACGCATCCAGGCTAGTTGTCCGGATGCCGCAACGGGGCTGTGATTCGTTGACGGAGTGCGCTGCGGCCACTACGTTCAGCGCATGCCCCGGTGCCCGAACCGCCAGCTGTCGTCCGCGCCTATCGCGAGGCGGCGACCCGCGTGATCACCGTCCAGGAGTTGCGCGAGATCCCGGTGTTCCGCGCGCTGCCGGACGCGACGCTGGATTACCTGGCACGTGCGGTGGAAGATATCCGCCTGCTGCCCGGCGAGTACTTCGCGCACGAGGGCGACGAGCGCGCCCTGTTCGTCGTGGTCGAAGGACTTGCCGAGCTGACGAAGGTCGTCAACGGCGAGGAGCGGGTGATCGGCACCCGCAAACCGGGGCAGCTGTTCGGCGAGGTGCCGATGACGCTGAGCACCAACTTCCCGGCCAGCGGACGCGCCAAAGGTGCGGCGCGGATCCTCCGGCTGGAGGTCCCGGTCTACTACTCCCTCGCGGCGATGGCGCCGTCGGTGCCGGCGTTCGTGGGGGGCCTCGCCCGCCGCTACCTGGATTCGCTGCAGGAGATGGCCGCCGAGCAGCCGCAGATCGAGGCGCGCGTGATCGGACCGCGCATCGACCCGAACGTCCGCGAGATCGCCAACTTCCTCACGCGCAATCACGTCCCGTTCGAGCGCGACGATCCCGCGCCGGGGTCCGCGCCCGACGCTGCCCCGATCCTCGAGCTGCGCGACGGCTCACGCCGCGTCGCACCGAGCCTGCGCGATGTCGCCGAGGCTGTGGGGTTGGACGTGGAACCGTCCACCGACGAGTACGACGTCGTCGTTCTGGGGGCCGGGCCTGCGGGACTGACCGCCGCCGTCAACGCGGCCGCGGAGGGGCTCCGCGTCGTCGTGATCGAGAGTCAGACTCCGGGCGGGCAGGCCGGCACCTCGACACGGATCGAGAACTACACCGGGTTTCCGTACGGCATCTCCGGAGACGACCTGGCGAGCCGCGCCCTCACCCAGGCGAAGCGCCTCGGCGCGGAGATCGTCGTGACGAGGACGGTCGAGGCGATCGACCCGGTCCGCCACGAGATCGTGCTGGCCGGGGGCGCCGCGCTGACGGCGCCGGTCGCGATCGTCGCCACCGGCGTCGAGTGGCGCACGCTGCCGGTGCCCTCCGTGGATCGCTATCTCGGCAAGGGGGTGTATTACGGGGCTGCCCGCAGCGACTCCGCGATCGCGCAGGGACAGGACATCTGCATCATCGGGGCCGGGAATTCGGCCGGGCAGGCGGCAGTCTTCTTCTCCCGGCACGCTCGTTCCGTGACGATGCTGGTGCGCGGCGAATCGCTCGGAGCGAGCATGTCGCGCTACCTCATCGACCAGATCGCCGCCAACGCGCAGATCCGGGTCGAGCCGTTCAGCGAAGTGGTGGGGCTGCACGGCGACACCGACCTCGAAGGCGCCGACGTTCTCGAGAAGTCGTCCGGAACGACCACCCGTCGCGCGTTCGCGGTCATCTTCGTCATGATCGGTGCCGACGCGGTCACCGGGTGGCTCCCGCCCGCTGTGGCGCGGGACCCGCACGGCTTCATCTTCACGGGAGCGGATGCCGCGGCCACCTGGCCGCTCGAGCGTCGCCCGTTCGCCCTGGAGACGAGCGCTCCCGGCATCTTCGCGATCGGCGACGTGCGATCGGGGTCGGTGAAGCGGGTGGCGGCCGGAGTGGGCGAGGGCGGCATGGCCATCGCGTTCGTGCACCAGTACCTGGCGCTGCGGGAGGGCCGGGCTCAGGGTCGTTGAAACGCGATGAGCCCGACGGTGTTGCCCTCGGAGTCGCGGACGAACGCCTGCCATTCTTCGTGCCCGGCCGGGCCGAGCGTGTCGTCCTCGTGCCGGAAGATCACGTGCGGCGGCGAGATGACCTCGGCGAGGCCGTCGAGGCGCTCGATCACGGCGTGCACGTTCTCGACTCCGAGGTAGACCAGCGACGTCGGTGCGCCGCGATCCAGCAGCAGACGGACCCCGTCGAGGTCGAAGAAGAGCAGTCCGGGCGGGTCGAATCTCGCGGCGGGTTCCACGCCGAGCAGCGCGGAGTAGAACGTCGCCGCACGATCGAGGTCGTCGGCGTGCTGCGCGATCTGTACGAGTCTCATGCGACCAGTGTGGCCCCGCCCGATGATCTCTTCCAGCCGCCGGCGTGCACGACGACGACGCCCACCTCCGGATCAGGAGGCGGGCGTCGTCGGTCGATTGCCGGGACCGCGAGCGCGATCAGCTGAGCTTGCGTCGGTAGATCGCGATCGCGAACGCGTAGGCGACGACGAGGATCCCCACGAGCCACGCCAGGGCGATCCAGATGTCGTTGCCGACCGGCTGCTCGGCGAACAGCGCGCGGATCGTGTTCACGATGGAGGTCACCGGCTGGTTCTCGGCGAACCAGGCCACCGGAGCGGGCATCGTGTCGGTCGGCACGAAGGCCGAACTGATGAATGGCAGGAAGATCAGCGGATAGCTGAAGGCGCTGGCGCCGTCGACCGTTTTGGCGGAGAGCCCCGCGATCACCGCGAGCCAGGTCAATGCGAGGGTGAACAGGATCAGGATCCCGGCCACCGCCAGCCACACTCCGAAGGATGCTCCGGTGCGGAAGCCCATCAGGAGGGCGACGCCGATCACGATCGCGACGGAGACCATGTTCGCCACCAGCGACGTGAGCACGTGGGCCCACAGCACGCTGGACCTCGCGATCGGCATCGACTGGAAGCGTTCGAAGATGCCGCCCTGCATGTCCAGGAACAGCCGGTACGCGGTGTACGCGATGCCCGACGCGATCGTGATGAGCAGGATGCCCGGAAGCATGTAGTCGATGTACGACTCGTCGGATCCGGTGTTGATCGCACCGCCCAGCACGTAGGTGAACAGCAGCATCAGCGCGATCGGGGTGACCGCCGTGGTGATGATCGTGTCGGGACTGCGGAGGATGTGAGTCAGCGAGCGACCGGTGAGGACACGGGTGTCGCTGAGGACGTGAGTGGTCATCGGGGTTCCTTTCCCGTGGCGACGGCGCCGTCGGCGCTGTCGGACTCTCCGGTGTCGCCGACGAGGGTCAGGAAGACGTCCTCCAGGGAGGGCTGCTTCTCGATGTACTCGACCTTGGCGGGCGGGAGGAGCTGCTTGAGTTCGGACAGGGTGCCGTTCTGGATGATGGTGCCCTTGTGCAGGATCGCGATGCGGTCGGCGAGCTGCTCGGCCTCATCGAGGTACTGCGTGGTCAGCAGGATCGTGGTGCCCTGACCGGCGAGCTGCTTGACCGTCTGCCAGACCTCGATGCGCGCCTGGGGGTCCAGGCCGGTGGTGGGCTCGTCAAGGAAGATGATCGGCGGGTCGCCGATCAGGCTCATCGAGATGTCGAGGCGACGACGCATGCCCCCCGAGTACGTTCCGGCCTTGCGACCGCCCGCCTCGGTGAGCGCGAACCGCGCCAGCAGGTCGTCGGCGATCGCACCCGGATTCTTCAGGTGACGCAGCTTGGCGATCAGCACGAGGTTCTCCCGACCGGTGAGCACCTCGTCGACGGCGGCGAACTGGCCGGTCAGGCTGATCGACTCGCGCACATCGCCGGATTGAGCGGCGACGTCGAAGCCGTGCACCGAGGCGGTGCCGGCATCCGCTTTCAGCAGTGTCGACAGGATCCGCACCAGGGTGGTCTTTCCCGCACCGTTCGAGCCGAGCAGCGCGAAGATGGTGCCGCGTGTCACGTCGAAGTCGACGCCGCGCAGCACCTGGAGGTCCTTGAAGGACTTCTCGACGCCCCGCACGCGGATGGCTGGTTCGGCGGTCATTTGCTCTCCTCCTCCTCTGCGCCGTTGATCGCCTTGTTGAGGCGATCGCGCTCCTTGTCGATCCATCGCTTGCCCAGGTAGGCACTGGCGAACGTCTCGGTGAACTCCACCGGGTCCTCGCCCACGATGTCGCGCACGGGCGTGCCGTCCACGGCCGCGCGCTCCCAGAGGTCGGCCAGGTCGGTGAACATCGTCATGAGGGTGTCACCGTCGGTGACATCTCCCGAGTACATGAGGTACCGGTGCATCGCCTTGGCGGCGGTCGCGTACGGCTCGGGCAGGGCGTCGATACGCGCCTTGTCCTGCTTGTACTGCTTCTTCTGCTCCAGCGAGCCGGTGAGGGCCTCGATCCACTTGGCGGCCATGTCAGTTCTCTCCTTCTGCGTTTTCGGTGTGGAGCTTTCCGATGTGTTCCGAGAGGAAGCTCCACGTCCTCCAGAATTCTTCGAGCTGTTCCCGCCCCTGTGCGTTGAGCGAGTACACCTTGCGGGGCGGCCCTTTCTCGGACGGCACCTTCTCGACATCCACGAAGCCGCGCTGCTCGATGCGCACCAGTAGCGCGTACACGGTTCCTTCGACGAGGTCGGTGAATCCCTCATCGCGCAACCGCGCCGTGATCTCGTATCCGTACGCCGGCCGCCTCGCCAGGACCTGCAGGACGATGCCCTCCAGGGTCCCCTTGAGCATCTCTGTCATCTGATTGCCCACGATCGACCTCCTTCACTACTCGGTGTTGCTGACTACCACTAGACGGTAACACTAAGTACCAGTAGTTGGCAACACTGAGTACCGAGATTCTTCTTGGTAGGGTTGGCCACGACGGAGGGATGCCGCAGTGATCGCTCGGTTTGAAGAGCTCGACTGGCAGCCCACCCCGATGGGCGACCTCACGTTGCGGCGCCGCCGCGAACCGGCCGTGGGTCACGACATCTTCGAAGTGAAGCTCGGCGACGAGTACCTGATGTCGAGCCTGTTCACGGTGGCGGAGGAAGAACTCGCGAATCTCGGCCTCGGCGCCGCGGAGGGCGACGGGTTGACCGTGCTGGTCGGCGGACTCGGTCTCGGCTACACCGCCGTCGCCGCCCTGCGCGACGAACGCGTGGCCGCCGTCACGGTGATCGACAGGCTGGCCGCGGTGATCGGCTGGCACGAGCGGATGCTGCTGCCGGCCTCGACGGAACTCGTCCGCGATGCGCGGACCACCCTCGTCGAGGACGACTTCTTCGCGGTGATGCGTGCCGAACCGGCCGCCGACCGAGGCCGCTACTCCGCAATCCTGCTCGATGTGGATCACTCTCCCCGCCACCAACTCGACCCGACGCACGCCGACCTCTACACCGCAGCCGGTCTGCAGGCGCTCGATCGGCATCTCGCGCCGCGCGGCGTCTTCGCGCTGTGGTCGGATGACCCGCCCGATGAGAGGTTCATGATCGAGCTGACCGCCGTGTTCGACGACGCGGTCGCTCACATCGTCGACTTCGAGAACCCGGTCACCGGTGGGGTGTCCTCCAACACGGTGTACGTCGCTCGCAGTCGCGGCTGACGGCGGTCTCCGACCCGCACGACCGCGGCCGTGCGATGGCGGCGCTCCGGGCCGCGTCATCTCACCATTTTCGGGTGATGCGCGTGACGTGAGCCCTCAATAGCGTCTGGAATCGGGCCAGAGTCTCGGGCCGTTCCGCGCATCGGCGATCCGATCGCCAGAAAGGGGCTCGACGATGAGCACAACAAGCACCACCACCGGATGGGTCGGGTGGGGAAGGTTCGCAGGCGTCGTGCTGCTGATCAGCGGTGCGTTCAGCCTGCTGCAGGGCCTGACCGCCCTGATCGGTCCCAATACGTACTACGCCGTGACGGACGGCGGGCTGTTCGTGTTCGACGTCACCGGCTGGGGATGGTGGAACCTCATCATCGGCGCCTTGCTGATCCTGACGGCGATCGCGCTGTTCGCCGGCCAGACGTGGGCGAGGATCGTGGCCGTCATCCTGGCAATCCTGAGCGCGATCGGCCAGATGATGCTGGTGCCCGCACAGCCGTGGTGGGCACTGATCGTCATCGCCATCGACGTTCTCGTCATCTACGCACTGACCGTGCACGGCGACGAGCTCCGCTCGGCTTCGTAGGCCGCTGCCCGGCGGACCGACTCCTCCACTGAGCACCCCGACGATCGATCGAGGGAGTGGCGATGGACATTCTGATCATCATCCTGCAGGCGTGCGTCGTGCTCGGTGCGATCGTGATGGGCGTTCGCACAGGCGGCATCGGCCTCGGACTCTGGGGCGTGGTGGGCACCGCGATCCTGGTGTTCGTCTTCCAGCTGCCGCCCGGCTCCCCACCGATCGACGCCTTCTTCATCATCATCGCCGTGATCACGGCGTCCTCGGCGATGCAGGCCGCGGGCGGCATCGACTATCTCGTCTCGATCGCCTCGAAGATCATCCAGCGCAATCCGAAGCGACTCACGTATGTGGCACCGCTGGTCGCCTTCGTCTTCACCGTCCTGTCGGGCACGTCGAACATCTTCTTCGCGCTCATCCCGGTGATCAACGAGACGGCGTACCGCAATGGCCAGCGGCCGGAGCGATCGTTGGCGGCCTCAACGGTGACCTCCGGTCTCGGCATCACCGCGAGTCCCGTGTCAGCCGCCATGGCCGCCTACCTCGTCCTCATGGACGGCACCGGGTACGGACTTCCGCAGATCCTGCTCATCACGATTCCGGCGGCCATCGTCGCGTGCCTGGTCACCTCGTTGGTGCAGCAGCGGATCGGCAAGGATCTGCTGGATGACCCGGAGTACATCAAGCGCGTCCGTGCGGGCGTGGTCGAGGTGCCGGCGGTGCTCGCCGTCGAGTACGAGGCGAAGTACGGCACCGGCGCTGCCGCAGGCTCGTCCGCCGCAGCGGATGGATCGGGCGGGAACGTCGAAAGCTCCCGTGCCTCCGCCCGCAGCGCGGCCAAGGCCGACAAGGCCGTGATGATCGAGCACGCGGTACCTCCCGGAGGAAAGACGGCGGCGATGATCTTCATCGCCGGGACGCTGCTGGTCGTGGTCCTGGGACTCTTCCCAGGCCTGCGCCCCGCCTTCCCGGACGCCGAAGGCGAGCTGGTGCCGATCAGCATGGCGACGATCATCGAGATGGTGATGTTCACCGCCGCACTCGTGATCATCCTGGTCCGCCACGTCAAGCCGTCCCTCGTGGTCGAACAGCCGTTGCTGCGCGCAGGCTATGTCGCGGCGGTCGCTCTGTTCGGCATCGCGTGGATGGCCGACACCTTCATCTCGGCCAACGAGGAGACAATCGTCAAGCCGCTCGGCGAGCTGATCGAAGCGCAGCCGCTGTGGCTGGCCGTAGCCCTGTTCATCGTCGCTGGCCTGACCACGAGTCAATCCGCGACGACCAACACGCTCATCCCGATCGCTCTGGCCTCGGGCCTCGCACCGGGCGTGATCACCGCGATGTGGCCGTCATTGATCGGCGTCTGGCTGTTCCCCGCGAACGGCTCGCAGATCGCCTCGGTCGAGACCGACCTCACCGGCTCGACGAAGCTCACCCAGATACCCGTCTGGCACTCGTTCACGATCCCGATGCTCGTCTCATGGGCGTCCGTCGTGCTGGCCGGCCTGCTGTTCCAGCTCGTCGTCCCTGCGTGAATCGGCGCCCGCCCGGCACCCGCGCGACCTGGAAGGAAGAACCATGTCCCCCACCGCTGCCACCCCTGAGGCGGTCGCCCAGCTCATGCCGGAAGTGATCGAGCGCCTCAACGCGCTCGTGCGCATCCCGTCCATCGCCTTCCCGGGATTCGATCCGGGTCCCGTCCGGAAGATGGGCGAAGCCGTCGTCGAGCTCTTCGAAGCCGCCGGCGCCGACGACGCCGTGCTGGTGGACGTGCCGGACGGCTATCCCTGCGTCTTCGCCGACATCCCAGGCCCGGAGGGCTCGCCGACGATCATGCTCTACGCGCACTACGACGTGCAGCCCGCACCGAAGAGTCAGGGATGGTCCACCGAGCCGTTCGAACCCACGCTGGGCGCCGACGGTCGGATCTACGGGCGAGGCGCTGCGGATGACAAGTCGGGCCTGGTGATGCACTATGCCACGCTCAAGCTCCTCGGCCCCGATTTCCCGTGCCACATCAAGCTGCTGAGCGAGGGCGAGGAGGAGACGATCTCCCATCTCGAGGCGTTCGTCGAGGCGAATCCCGAGATGTTCCACGCCGATGCCTACGTCATCGCCGATATCGGCGGACAGGTCGTCGGACGCCCGGGGCTGACCACCGCGCTCCGCGGGGATGTCGCCTGCACCCTGACCGTGCGGACCCTCGCGTACCCGGTACACTCGGGCCTCTTCGGCGGCGCGGCGCCCGACGCGATGACCGCGATGATCCGGATCCTCGACACCCTGCACGACGAGAACGGCGACACCACCATCCCCGGTGTGGACAGCTCCACGTGGGAGGGGGCGGACCTGGAGGAGTCGGTCTACCGCGAGGGCGCCGCCATCCTTCCCGGCGTCGACTATCTCGGCACCGGATCCCTCTCGGACCGGATCTGGGCCAAGCCCTCGGTCACGGTGCTGGGCATGGATCTGCCGAACACCGCCGAAGCCTCCAACGTGCTGCTGCCGGAGGTCACCGCGAAGCTCTCGATGCGCATCGTGCCGGGTTCGGATGCCGATGCTCAGCTCGACGCGCTCATGACGCACCTGCGCTCCCAGCGCCCGTGGAACTGCGAGGTCGAGGTCACCAAGATCAAGACCGGGCACGCATTCGCCGTCGATTCCGCGCACCCCGCGATCGTCGCCGCGAAATCCGCCCTCGAGTCCGCCTACGGCGGGACGGTCGAGTCGATCGGCAGCGGCGCATCCATTCCGCTCGTCGCCTCGCTGCAGAAGATCGCGCCCGATGCGGCGATCATCCTGTGGGGCGCGGAGGACACGGCGAAGGCGCGCATCCACGCCTCCGACGAATCCGTGGACCCGGCCGAGATCGCACGCATGATCGCCGCACAGGTCTCGTTCATCGAGAACATGGTTGCCGAGGGGTGATGAGCGCCCCCGTGGGCACGCGCTCCGCAGGAAGATCGCCCTCATCGCCACGCCGGGCACCTTCGTGGTGTTCGCCATGACCACCCTCGTGAACGAGCCGAAGACGGCGTTCGCGCTCCTGGTCATCCTCGTCGCCGCGATGCTGCTCGACGTCAACTGGAAGCGGGTGCGCGGCCCCGGCATCCGCAGGTCCGCTCCCCCGGTTCTCGACGAGCAGGGCTAGTGGACGCGGCCGACCAACCGCTGCAGGATGCGGCGGACCACGGTGACTCCGGGCCGAACGGCCCCGAGACGACGGGCCCCGATCTCGCCCCGCATGCCCTGCGCCGCAGCGTCACGTGGGGCATCATCCGCGCGATCGGGACGATCATCCTTCTCGTCGGCCTCTACTTCCTGGGCCCCTTGGACGAGGCGCAGAAGGTGCCGCTCCCGATCTCGCTCGCCGTCGCGGGCGTGCTGCTTCTCGCGATCAGCGCACTGGAGATCCGCGCGATCACGAAGTCGAGGCATCCGGAGATCCGTGGCGTCCAGGCGCTCGCCGTGACGGTCCCGCTGTACCTGCT
Organism: Microbacterium sp. Root61; assembly: GCF_001427525.1. Classification (NCBI taxonomy): domain Bacteria; kingdom Bacillati; phylum Actinomycetota; class Actinomycetes; order Micrococcales; family Microbacteriaceae; genus Microbacterium; species Microbacterium sp. Root61. The sequence continues at coordinate 1,743,176 of NZ_LMGU01000001.1, forward strand.
GCTGTTCTCGTCCGCCTACTTCCTGATGGCGGCCGATGATCCCGGCAGCTTCGAGCGCGAGATCGTCACCCGGCTCGACGCGCTCTACTACACGGTGGCGGTGTTCGCGTCGGTGGGATTCGGGGACATCGCTGCGCTGAGTCAGCAGACGCGGATGCTGGTGACGATCCAGATGATCCTCAACCTGCTCGTGTTGGGCGCCGGCATCCGCGTGTTCATCGGGGCCGCGCGTCGCAGCCGTGGCGCCGGACGGTCGTCACCACCGAAGTAGCCCGAGCTCGGTGGCGCGAGTGACAGCACTGCTCCGACTGGACACTCCGAGCTTCTGGTAGATGTGGCCGATATGCGTCTTGATCGTGTTGGTGGACACATGCCAGCGCGCCGCCAGCTCGGACGAGGTCATTCGAGTCGGCAGGTAGGCGAGGATCTCCAGCTCGCGATCGGTGAGCCGGTCGTAGGCGATCTCCAGGCGGGCAGACGGGTTCACGCGGCACGTCTGCGCCGACGTCCCCGGCATCTCCTCGACATGCACGCTGACCCAGTCATGACCGTGCACACCTCGTCGCTGCAGCGCGGATATCCGTTCGGCCGCCACCGGCGGCGGCCGTCCCGATGGGGGTCTGCGATCGGTGAGCGGTGGGACCAGCGCCAGCGAGGCTGCGTAGAAGACCCAGCTCAGCCCGACCCTCGCGTTCGCCTCCGCGCGCCCCCACCCCGTCTCGATCGCCTCGGCGGCCGACTCCTGCTCACCGTGCTCCAACGCCGCCAGGGCCAACGCGAGATGCGCCTCGGCCGTCGACGGGTGATCCTCGGCCGAAACCGCGCGAGCGACCTCGAGCGCCTCCACCGCCAGGTCGCGGGCGCGGCCGCTGCGCCCCACCCACCCTTCGAGAAGCGCGAGCGAACCGAGAGCGCCGATCCGCCACAACGAGTAGGCCGCCCCGCGCGTCGCGAGGGCGGCCTCCAGCCAGGTGCGTGCGCGATCGAAGTCACCGGCGAGGAAGTGTGCGCGACCGCCCGACAATGTGGCGACGGTGCGCAGCGAGTGTTTATCCGTCAGGCGCAGGATGTCGGGAGTCACGACATCCTCGTTCGCATCCAACGATGCGAGTGTCTGCTCGGCCCAAGCCAAAGACGACTCGGGGTTCGAGTGCCATTGGACGAGAGCGGCGAGGAAGGCCTCCGCAGCGACACGCTGCCCGATGGTCGCGTCGTTGGCCGCCGCGACACGTCGCAGGTCGTCTTCGGCGCGAACAGCATCCCCCATGACCTCCGACACGATGCCCAGCAGGATCGACAGATCGAGGTTCGGGTCCCGCACCGTCGGCGGTATCGAGGTGATCACCGCGATCACCTGGGCGAGCTCGCCACGTTCGAACACCTCCGCGCCGCGAGCGAGGATGATCTCGATGGCGCGATCCCACTCCTCCGCCCGCAACAGATAGTGCACCGCGGGCGCCCAGTCGCCGCGTCGCAGGTGCCACTTCGCCGCCCGCCGGAGGACGCGCACCTCGACGTGCGGGTCGCGGGCGCGTGCTTGGAACCGCAGCAGGTCGCGGAACAGGTGGTGGAACCGGAACCACTCCTGGTTGCCGTCCAAAGGCACCAGGAACATCGAGGCCTGCTCCAACTCCGCCAGTGCGGTGCGCGCCCCGGGGGCTTTGCACACATGCGCTACGAGATCGCTACTCATGCGATCCAGCGCCGCCATCGCGAACAGCAGATTGCGCGATTCCTCGGAGAACGAGCTGACCACCTGGTCACTGAGATAGTCCGCGACGAGCCTGTGCGACCCGCTGAACTGGCGAACGAACGCAGCGGGGTCCGGATGGTGGCGCAGCGTCATCGCCGCCAGTTGAATCCCCGCTGCCCATCCCTCGGCACGGTCCACCAGCGCAGCCACGCTCTCCTCCGTGAGAGTCACTCCGGACACCGCCTCGACCAGCGCGGCCGACTCCTCGTAATTCAGTGCCAGATCCTGGGTCCGCAGCTCGTCGACGCGGTCCTCCAGTCGGTCGCGCCCCCACGCCATCGGCGGATCCAGACGGCTCGACAACACGACATGCGCACCCCGCGGCAGCCGTCTGAGCAGATCCTGCAAGCTGTCGAGGATCGTGAAGTCCCGGATGTGGTGCAGATCATCGACCACGACCACGCACGGCCCAGTGTCGCGGAGCAGGCCGAGGAAGCCGTCGAGCAGCTGCGGACCCAGAACCGGGCCTGTGAAGCCGAGGGCCCCGCTGTGGCGGGTCGCGGCCGGAGTGGAGGCGCGGAACTTGCGCATGACGTGCCGGGCGAAGTACTCCGCGTCATTGTCCGCGGGAGCGATGTCCAACCACACTGCCGGGATGCTCAGCGTCCGGACCCATTGCGTCAACAGCACGGACTTGCCCGATCCCGCCTGGGCGACCACGAGCGTGACCGGCCGGGTCAGCGCACGATCGAGTTCGCGGAGAAGTCGAGGCCTGGAGACGGCGTGCACGGGGACGTATTGCCCATTGGACATGGTCGCGCACCTCCTGTCGGGACGGCGTTCTGGCGGTCTGGACGACGATGTGGCTGTCTGGGCGACATTCTGGCAGGACGTGTCACGCTCGTCCAGCATTCGTCGGCGCGCCGTAACACGCGCGCTCATCCTTTCTTGGTGACGACAGCGCGGCGGCGGATGCGGAGGATACCTATGCAGGCGCGATCGCGGAAGCGTAAAAGGGGTTGCAATGAATGCCGGCACCTTTGAAATCGTCGTGAAGGGCACGATGAGCCCGACGTTTCTGGCCGCCTTCGACGGATTCTCCGCCACCGCGTCGCAGCATCACACACGGCTCGTCGGCTGCATGCCCGATCAGGCCCAACTGCACGGAGCGCTGGCGATGCTCCGCGACCTCGGCGTCGAGCTGATCTCAGTGGTGCAGCTGACCCCGCCGTCCGACGCTCCCTGCCCGTCGCCCGAGGAGAACGATCGGGGTGGCTTCCGGTGAGCCGGCCGAGGCGGTCACTCACCGCCGGAATGGGTGAAGGGCGAGCGGTCGCCTTCTGGACCGTTCTCATGCTCGTGGGCATCGTGATCGGCGGCGCGATCGGGTTCCTGCTCGTGGCCGTCTACCACTGAGCCGACCATGCGGACTGTACCCGAACCCTTGTCCACGAGTCACCGCGGGACCTAGCATGCAAACGACTGGACACATGCACTATCCCGATCGACGAACACCGCCTTTTCGAGCAGGAGAGTTCTATGGACAACACGGAGAAATCGCGACCCGGTGTGGCCGTCGGCCCGACGAACGAATTCAGCCTGTTCTTCCGCGTGAAGCCCGGCGAGAGCGCCTCTCTGCGCGAGGCATTGAGCGCTCTGCAGGACACGCCGGGGTATCGGCCGGGTGACTACGGGATGGCCATCGCGACCATCCACGAAGCGCGCTTCGTCCTGTTCGACGATGACCGGCAGTTGGCGTTCATCACGAGTTTCGACGGCCCCTGGGATGCGTATATGGAGGACTTCTTCACCTCCGGGCCGACGCTCGAGCTGTTCGACGTGATCTTCCGTCATTCCGAGGGCTACACCGGCCTGCCCGACATGGCAGCGCTGCGGGCGTTCATCCTCGGCGCGCAGCAGAGTGCGGCGGCCTACGCCCGGAACTACGGCGGCACGGTGAAGGAGATCCGCAGGGCCCAGCGCGTGTACGCCGCGTTCGAGAAGGTGCTCGATCATCCGGACGCCGCCGAGGCGCTGCAGCACCCCGCCCTTCGACCGCTCCTCGACGAAGCCGCGGACTGATCGCGTGCGGCGGCTGTTCTGATGTCCGATCACATCTCTGGACCGCGCGCGCTGGCCGAGCCGATCGCGGACATCACCGATGTGTATGCGTTCCCGAGCCCGGAGCGCTCCGACCGTCTCGTCCTGGTCATGAACACGCTGCCGTTCGCGCAGCCCTCCGACACGCTGTCCGAGGGACTCATCTATCGGTTCCGGCTGCGCCCGCTCACCCCGACCGGAGCGGGCGAGGGCGCGCCGTTCGCGGCGGGAACGCCCGAATTCGTCTTCGACTGCGTCTTCTCGCCGCCCACCATCGATGGCACGGGGCCGGGTGTCGTGCAGGACGGGTTCTGCACGACACCGACGGGCGAGACGGTGCAGTTCCGGGTCGGAGATGAGCACAGCGCGGAGATGCACGGCGTGCGCGTCTTCGCAGGACTGCGGTGGGATCCGTTCATGATGGATGCTCCCGCCGCGCTGAAGACGATCGCCACGGGCACGCTCGCCTTCACCGATCCGGGGGCGATCTACCTCGACGGCAAGAACGTCCTGAGTCTCGTGGTCGAGGTGGACACTGAGCTGCTCGGCGGCGCAGACCTGGTCGGAGTGGTCGCGGAGACCCTGACGCGCGGAAAGTTCAACGTTCGGATCGAGCGCGTCGGGCGTCCCGAGGTCAAGAACATGATGCTCGCGCCGAAGGAGCATGACCAGGTGAACCGTGACCTGGAGATCCGCGACATCTACAACACCGAGGATGCCTACCATCTGGGCGAGTCCTATCCCGGGGCGTATCGGGCCCGCCTGAACGCCAACCTGGCGTACTGGGACGGCATCGACGGAAAAGTCGATTGGGCACCGACCGCGAAGGGCGACCACCCGCTGACCGACCTCGTGCTGGCCGATTACCTCGTCGTCGATGCGACGAAGCCCTACGCGGAGTCGGGGTCGTTCCTCGAGATCGAGCTGGCGACCCTGCACGGCGGGGAGCACCAGACGTGCGGCGGGCGGGCGCTCAATGACGACGTGATGGACACGATCTTCACCCAGCTCATCAATGCCGGCAACGGTCCGGTCATCCGTGACGGAGTGGATGCCGCGACCAGACCCGCGACCCGCGTCTTCCCGTATCTCGCGGAACCGAATTCCGATCCGCCGACGGTCCCCGAGCATCACCACTGATCATGGACCCGCAGACCCGTGAAGCCGACGGAGAGGTCGTGCTCGAACTCGACGATATCCAGAGCGGCGCATTGCACGAGCGGCCTTCACCGTATGTCGGGAGCTACCTGCTGCTCCGTATCGATGATCGCCATGCGGGGCGCGAGGGCGTTCGTCGACTGATCCCCCTGGTCGATGCTGGGCACCCGGCGTCGGATCCGGCGCGCGGTGCGTGGATCACCGTCGCCTTCACCTACCCCGGACTTGCCGCGCTCGGTGTTCCGCAGGAGTCCCTCGACAGCTTCTCGCCGGAGTTCCGGGAGGGGATGGCCGCGCGCGCCGAGCATCTCGGCGATGTCGGTGACAGCAGTCCGGCGAACTGGGAGCACCCCCTCGGCAGCGGTGAGGTCCACCTCGCCATCGCCGCCCTGTCGCCGGACGCGGAACGACTCGACGACGTCCTCGCGCGGGCGCGGGCGGCCTTCGACGAACTGCCGGGGGTCGAGCTCATCTGGGAGCAGGAGTGCTACCAGCTCCCGACCGGAAGAACCTCGTTCGGATTCAAGGACGGGATCGGACAGCCGTTCGTCGAAGGATCCGGCATCGCTCCGTCCGACCCGCACGATCGCCCACTCAAAGCCGGCGAGATCATCCTCGGATATCCGGACGAAACGGGCGATCTGCCGCCGATGCCGATGCCGGAGGTGCTCGGGCGCAACGGCACGTACGTCGTCTTCCGCAAGCTGCACACGCGCGTGGCGGCGTACCGGACCTATCTGCGTGAGCGGGCCGCGAGCCGCCAGGAGGAGGCCGCGCTCGGCGCCAAGATGGTCGGTCGCTGGCAGAGCGGAGCGCCCCTCGCCGTCTCGCCCGACCGTGACGATCCCGGGCTCGGCGCCGACCCCGCGCGCAACAACGACTTCTCCTACGGCGACGACCCGCGCGGGTTCAAGTGTCCGGCCGGCTCTCACGCCCGGCGGGCCAACCCGCGAGATGCGCTCGACGGCGACGGCAGCGTGAATGTGCGGCTGCATCGCATGATCCGACGGGGCACCAACTACGGCCCGGCGCTGCCCGAGGGGGTGCTCGAGGATGACGGTGCGGATCGGGGCATCATGTTCGTCTTCGCCGGCGCCCACCTCAAGCGTCAGTTCGAGTTCGTCAAGACGCAATGGCTCAACGACGGCATTTTCATCGGCGCTCCGGCCGAGATGGATCCGATGGTGGGACCGGCCGACGGGACGGGCAGCATGACGATTCCGCACCATCCCATCCGGCGCCGCCTGACCGCGCTGCCCCCGTTCGTGGTGACGCGCGGCGGCGAGTACTGCTTCGCACCCGGGCTGCGGGCCCTGCGCTGGATCGCGGAGCTGGACACATGACGGCCGCACGCGACAGCAAGGGGCAGAGATGACCGATTCGACGGCAACCCACCGCTGGGATGCGCTGGATTTCGGACCGCCGGCCTCCGGCGGGGACGAGCCCGAGGAGTCGGTGCTCATCGAGCATGCGGATGACGGACGCGTGGCCGTCATCACGCTGAACCGTCCGCACGCGGACAACGCCATCACCACGGAGATGGGTGCGCGACTGACCGGCATCCTGGAGACGATCGCCGTCACCCCGTCCATCCGCGTCGCCGTGATCACGGGGTCCGGTTCCCGGGCGTTCTCGGTCGGCAGTGATCTGCGGCAGCGCAACGCGATGACCAAGGAGCAGTGGCTGCGCCAGCGGCAGGACTTCGACCGCACCCTGTACACGCTGCGACAGCTGCGCAAGCCGGTCATCGCCGCCGTCAACGGCATCGCCTACGGCGGCGGTTCCGAGATCGCCCAGAGCGCCGACTTCATCATCGCGTCGGACAACGCGACGTTCGGTCAGCCCGAGGCGATGATCGGACTCTCCGCCGGCGGCGGGTCACCCGTGTTCCTGCCGCGCCTGCTCCCTCCGGGCAAAGCGATGCAGATGCTGATGACGGGCGACCCTATCACCGCGCAGGAGGCGCACCGGCTGGGGATGGTCAACGAGATCCATGCGTCCTCCGAGCTCCAGGATGCCGTGCTGCGGATCGCGGCGAAGATCGCGGGCAACTCCCCCACTGCCGTACAGGCGGTCAAGCGCGCGGTGCGCTTGGGAGAGGGCCAGCCCGTGGAGCAGGCGATCGCCATCATGATGGACGCGCATTGGCGCTCGGCCATCCATCCCGACCGCAGCGAGGGCATCGGCGCGTTCAATGACGCCCGCGACCCCGAGTTCCGCGATGCCGACTTCTGAGGTCCCCCACACACCGATCGATGAGGAGCTGACCATGGCTGACACAGACGAGCTCGAGCGGTCCCGTGCCGCACTCCGGATGATCAATCCGTCGCCCTACAACGCCGAAGCGCCGCCGGAGGCGCTGGCGGGCGAGATCACGCCCACCGCACTGCACTATGTCCGCAGCAACTTCGCCGTCCCCGAGCACGACGGCACGTTCGCGATCGGCGGGGCAGTGGCGCACCCGATCACCCTCACGCTCGCGGATCTACGGGCCTTGCCCGCGGTGACCCGGGCGGTCACGCTCGAATGCGCCGGCAACGGCCGGCTCGAGATGCGCCCGCTGCCGATCGGCGAGCCGTGGGGCGACTATGCCGTGTCGACAGCCCGATGGACCGGCGCGCGCCTCGCGGATGTGCTGGCTCTGGCGCAGCCCGCGGAGGACGGCGTCGATGTGCGCTTCGAAGGCGCCGACCGCGGTCCGTACCACCTCCACCCGGTCCTTCCCCAGACGGACGGCGGCGACCTCACCTTCGTCCGGGCACTCCCGCTCGCCCTCGCGGCGGATCCGGCGGCGGAGATCCTGATCGCCTATGAGATGAACGGCGAGCCGCTCCTCCCGGATCACGGAGCCCCGTTCCGCATGGTCGTTCCGCATTGGTTCGCCGTGGCATCCGTCAAATGGCTGCATCGGATCGATGTACTCACCGAACCGTACGCCGGCGAGTTCCAGACCGGCCACTACATCTACGAGTGGCCGGACCGCCCGCACGAGCCGGTCACCGTGATGCGGGTCCGCGCCCGCATCACCGAGCCCGCACCCGGATCGGTCCTGCCCGCCGGACCCGTCACCGTCCGCGGCAAGGCGTGGTCGGGCAGCGGCGCCATCACCCAGGTCGATGTGAGCCTCACGGGAGAAGGCGACTGGTATCCGGCGACCCTCGAGCCGCCGCGCGGCCCGTACCAATGGCAGGACTGGACGTTCGAGTGGGTGCCGCCGAACGAGGGCCGACACACCCTGCGTGCGCGGGCGACCGATGCGGCCGGCAACGTGCAGCCCGACGTGCCGCCGTGGAACCGCCTGGGCTATGGGAACAACGCGATCGAGGTCATCTTCGTCGACATCGACTGAGCGTCGCACAGCGTCGTCGTCGACCCCGGGCGCGTGTGGGAGCGCCCGGCCGACCGCTTGTCGGCGCCCGGAAGAGATCTGAAAGACTCTTGCAGATCATGATGGCGCGAGGTAATCTGAAACATCCTTTCAGATTGGACCGTCATGGCACCGGCATCCGAGAACCGTCCGCACATCGATGACCCCGCAGCGCTGAAGGCGCTGGCGCATCCCGTGCGGCTCGACGTGCTCGGCTACCTGATGGCGCAGGGTCCGGCGACGGCGTCCGAGTGCGCGCGCGCCGTCGATGACACTCCGTCGAACTGCAGCTATCACCTGCGCGTGCTCGCCAAGCACGGGCTCGTCGAATCCGTCGACTCCGAAGACGGCCGGGAGCGACCGTGGCGCGCCACCATCACCGGCATGACCAGCGACATGGGATCGGATGACCCGGCCACCGTGGCAGGAGCGACCGCGCTGGCCGAGGCATCCGTCCAACTCGAGTACCAGCTGGCGCGCGAGCATCTCCGCAGACGCGACCACATCGAGGGCCCCTGGCGCGATGTGGATGCCTTGATGAACTTCGGCCTGCGCGTGTCGCCCGATGAATTGCGGGGGCTGGTCGAGCAGATCGACGCGATCGTCCGCCCATTCATCGCGGCGACGCGCACCGAAGCCCCGACGGATGCGGCACTCGCCTCCCTGTCGGTCCTCGCATTCCCTCGCCCCACCTTCGAACGGCCGTCATCGTGAGCTCGCGCAGCGCGTTCGCCTTCCCCGCGTTCCGGCGGTTGTGGGCCGCGGGCTTCATCTCCGACACGGGCGACTGGATGCTGTTCATCGCCCTCCCCCTGGTCGTCTACCAGCTCTCCGGCTCGGCGCTGGGGGCGTCGATCGCGTTCCTGCTCGAGCTCCTGCCCGCGGTGCTGCTCGCACCACTGGCCGCGCGCCTGGCCGGCCGGTTCGATCGGCGCTGGCTGATGGCGATCGTGAACGTCGGGCAGGCCCTCGCGCTGCTTCCGCTGCTGTTCGTGCACCAGCAGTCCGACCTCCCGCTCGCGTACGCGGTCATCTTCGTCCACGCCTCGCTGAGCACGCTGTTCGAACCGGCGAAGAACTCACTGCTGCCCGACCTCGTCGACCGCGACCGGCTGGTCTCGGCGAACGCGCTGATAGGCCTGAATCAGAATCTCGGACGGCTCATCGGCGGGCCGCTCGGCGGCATCCTCCTCGCCGTCGGCGACCTGGGCCTGATCATCGCGGTCGACGTCGCGACCTACATCCTGTCGGCATTGCTCATCGTCTCGCTTCCGCGTACGCCCCGGCCGCCGAGCGCACCGGGCGAGAGCGAGCCCGCCGGGGTCTTCGCCGCGTTGCGCATCCACCGTCTACGCGGCGCGTACGCGGTCATCCTCATCTCGAGCGTCGCCCAGGGGATGTTCCTCGTCCTGTTCATCCTGTTCGTGCTGGACTCGATGGGGGGCTCGGATGCCGAGGTGGGAACCCTGCGCGGAGTGCAGGCAGTCGGAGCCATCGTCGCGGGCCTCACACTGGGATTCGTCGTGCGCGGCAGCAGTCCGCGCGGATTGACGGTCGCCAGCCTCCTCGCCTTCGGCGTGATCTCGCTCCTCACGTGGAACCTCCCCGTCGTGACGACGAACGTGATCCCGTACATCATCCTGTTCGCGGCGGTCGGCGCCCCAGGGGTGGTCATGGTCGCAGGACTCATGAGCACGCTCCAGAGCGAGGCGAAGGACGCCCAGCGCGCCGGAGTCTTCGCCGCCGTCGGTCTCGTGAGCGCGGTCGGCCAAGCCGCCGGCATCCTCCTCGGCGGACTCGCCGACGGCGGGATCGGGCTGACTCCCCTGCTCGAGGTGCAGGGAGTCCTCTACCTCGCCGCCGGGCTCATCGCGTACCTCTTCCTCCCCCGGCACCGCGAGGCCGCTCCGTCAGCACCCACGGATGAGGTTCCGTCGCAGGGGACGGCGGGGTAGAGGTGCGCGCCGGACCGGACGCGATGCTGATGGAGACCGGTCAGCCCGGATCGACCCAGGCGAGCATGCGGAGCGGGTTGGTTCGCGTGAGCTGGTCGAACTCTGCCGTCGTCAGTCCGCGCTGCAGAAGCTGATCCCGGAAGCTCGTCACAGTGTGGGCGTAGCCCACTCCCCCGAAGGCCGTCAGATCGCTGCGGAAGCATCGGTCGCTGGAGAGCAGCAGCTGATCGATGTACCCCGCCCGCACGAGCCGGATCACGGCATCCGCGCGACGTTCGTCGGGATTCAGATGCACGCGACCGGTGGTGTCGAACTGGAGCCACACACCCCGCGCGAGGACGTCGTCATGGTAGTCGTCGTCGAGGAACATGTCGGCGTGCCCGACGACGATCCGGGAGGCGAGCGCACCCTCGCCGAGAAGGAGATCGGCCTGGCGGGTCCCGGTCGGATGAATTCCGGTGTGCGTCGTGACCGGAGCGCCCGTCGCTGCGCTCGCGACGCCTGCCGCCCGGAACACTCGCTCCTCCTGCGCGCTGACGAAGCTCGCGTGCGACCCGATTTCGCCGATGATGCCGGCACGCACAGCGACCCCGTCCTGACTGGGCACTCCGTTCACGAGTTCGGCGATCATCGCCCCGGCGATGTCGCTCACCGAGGACCGGTCGATGTGGGGCGGATAGTACGGCTCGCGGTACCAACCGGTACCCATCACGACCTGAGCGCCGGTCGCCGCGGCGATCTTCCGCAGTCCGTCGGGATCGCGCGCCATGTCCGGCGTCGTCACGTCGACGACGCAGGTGACGCCGGCGCTCATGGCGAGACGGAGCTCGTCGGCCGCCAGCCGCCAATCGTTCAGCACATGGTCGAGGCTCCCCGAAAGCAGGCTGAGATCGCACAGGAGGTGCTCGTGAGGAAGCACACGACCGACGGATGACGGGGCGACATCTCCAGCGACAGTCCGGATGCGGAGGGTCACGGCTGGTACGGCTCCGGCCCGAGGCAGACGTCCGCGCCACCTGACAGCGAAACCGCAAGGCTGCGCCGCGGGTTGACCACCTGGCAGACCTCGACCTTCAAGAGGAGGCCGACGGCGAGATAGGCGTCCGCCTCGCTCATCCCCCACCCGGCGGCGAGCAGTCGCGTGCACTCTCGCACCGCCGCGGCCATGGCATCGTCGAATCCGTCGCCGTCCGCGATCAACCAGAACGAGCCGTCGGCGGCGCGAAGCGTCGGCAGTCGCGGCACGAACCGCTTCTCCGCGGCGATGGACAGGGTGACGCTGGCCGCCACCTCGATACCCGTGCCGCACACCTCGGCGTCGCCGATGCTGGCGTGGACATCGCCGGCGAACACGCCCGCGCCGTCGACCTGAGCGCGGAGCCACAGCGTCGACCCGGTGCCGAGCCGCGCCGTGTCGAGGTTCCCCCCGTGCACACCGAGTGAGCGCGGCGCGATGTCCGCCTGCGGCACGACGCCGAGTGCGCCGATGTGCAGCCTCGGGGTCACCGCGATCGGCGCGCGCGACCCCCAATCGATGATGGGGTTGCGCGAAGAGAGCTCTCGCACGTGGTAGCCGACCGGCGACGCGAAGCCGAGCCCTTGGCGGGTCCAGGTATGGCCCGTCGGCGCCGGTTCGATCGCTTGCACGTGCACGCCGATGACATCGCCGGCGCCGACTCCGCGCACACCGACCGGGCCGGTGATGGGGAACAGCTCATCGGTGACCACCCGGCTCACGTCGAATCCTTCGATGAACTGGTCTCCCGAGGCGTCCCGCGTCAACAGGGTCACCGCGTCACCGGCATCGATCCATTCGACGAGCGGCGCGTCCGGCGCGAAGCCGGTGACATAACGAGAAATGGTCCTGCTCTGTGTCTGCATCGTTCAGTCCTCGCCCAAGTGGGGCGCGTAGGTGAGCATGTCGCATCGGGTGCTGATCTCTGCGCACACGCGAATCATCGCCTCGCCCCGCTCGCGGATGTCGTCCTCGTCCCATCGCGCGCTCACGTTCGCGATCGCGGCGGCGCCCAGAATCTCGCCGTTGCGGTTGAGGATCGGCGCGGCCACACCCGTGATTCCGATCTCCACGTCTTCGCGGCTCACGGAATACCCCTGTGCCCGGATGGACACGCGGTCCTCGCGCAGCAGATCCGGAGAGGTCGTGGTCGCAGCGGTCATGCTGGTCAGGTCGCCGGCGATGTACTGCTCGAAGAGCTGAGCAGGGTAGTGCGCCAGGATCGCTCGGGATGCCGCGCCGATGTGCAGCGGCAGCCGCCTGCCGATGTCGCAGTAGAACTCGATCGAGCGATTGACGCTGATGCGGTCGACGAAGAGAGCCTTCGACCCTGCGGGAATGGCGAGCGTGATCGACTCGTCGTACTTGTCGGCGAGCGACCGGAGCACCGGCTGAGCGAAGGAGCGCAACTCATTGCGCGCGAGCATGGGCGCGGCCAGCTCGACGAGCTTCCAGCTCGGGAGGTATCCCGAGCGCCCTCCCGTGGCCGCACGGATGAACCCGGATGCGATCAGGGTCTGAGCAGCCCGGTAGGCGCTCACCTCCGAGCACTCCAGGTGGGCGGCGAGCGCGGCCAGGGATACCGGCTGCGTCTGCAGGCAGATGAACGTCATCGCCTCCAGCACCCGGGTGGCGCTGGACAGCACGTTCGCGCTCGACGGATTCTCGGCGGCGGTCATAGGGAATCCCCTTGCTGTGTCGCGGTAGGCGAAGTCAGGAGCCGGCGCGGATTGGACACCGTCATCATGTCGAGGAGATCCTCCGGGACACCACGTTCACGGAGCGTGGGGATCACGACCTCCGGAACGAGGAACATGCTCCAGTCCGGGTTCTCCTCAGCAGTGCGGATCGGGTCCATCCACTCGCTGTGGCACGCGGCGTCATGGGACAGCACGATGCGATCGGCATAGCCGAGGGCGCAGAGCTCCTCCACCACCGCGATGCGCTGCGCAGTGGACACCGGCTGCTCCATACCGAAGCGGTCGAGTCCCACGGTGGATCCGGCATCCATGACTGCCCGCAGGTATCCCAGATCCAGCGTGTCACCGCAGTGGCCCACGATGATGCGGGCGGGGTCGACGCCGCGATCCATGAGGCGCTGCTGCTGCTCGAGGCCCCGCTGCGTGCCGGCGTCGGCATGCGTGGAGATGGGAACTCCGGTCGCCACCTGGGCGATCGCCGCCGCCTCGATCACCGCCGTCACATCGGGCGTGAACCCGGCGACATCGGTCGCGCACTTGATGATTCCCGCCTTGACCATCGTTCCCGCGATGCCCTGTGTGAGATCCGCGATGAAGAATGCCGCGAGACCATCGATCAGCCCACCCTTCGGAGGATTGAACGCGAGTTGGTAGGGCAGGCGGTCGAGGACGTATGCGCCGGTGGCGGCGATGATGGACATCCTGGTCGCCGCGGCGACCCGCTCGACGAGCCTGATGTCGCGTCCGAGACCGAGCACCGTGAGATCGACCACCGTGTCGATGCCCGCGTCGGCAAGCCGGTCGAGCATTCTCACGGCCTCATCGACGCGCGTGTCATCGGACTCCCACGTCGTCGAGTAGTTGAGCGTCGCCTCAAGTGACCGCACGAAAACGTGCTCGTGCATGAGGGTGGTTCCGAGCGCGGCCGGTTCGACCGCGCCGCGGACGGTGTTCACATGGTTCATTGTCCTGAATCCTGTCGTGCAAGGTGGGGTGGCCGCCAGTACGGCGGCCACCCCGGTGAATCAATCCAGACCCTCGACGAAACCGAGCTTCTGGAGGACTCCCGTCGCTGCCAGGTACTCCGCGTCAGGCTGGAGCGGAGGGAGCTTGGTCGCGACGGTCGCGCCGTCCGGGTAGTACAGCTCCACCGTCTCCTTGTCCATGGCGAACTGGGGCAGCGGCGTCAGCTCGGGAGGCGTTGCACCCTGCGCCACGGCGACGGCCATGGCGATGATGTATTGGCCCCACTGCGGGAGGAACAGCGTGCCCTCCACGACCCAGGACGGGTTGGTGCGGAGCTGCTCGAGGCCCTCGGGCGAACCGTTGTTGCCGCCGATCAGGGTGTTGTCGTTGCGGCCGGCCTCATCGAGTGCCCGCCACGCGCCCAGCGTCAGGTCGTCGTTCGGGCTGAACACGAGCAGATGCCGGTCTTCGGGGATCGCCTGCAGGGCTGCCTTCATCGCGTCGTACGACGTGTCGCGCGCAGTTCCACCGTCGACCTGGATGAGATTCGCGCCCTCAGCGGTGGTCTTCTCCGTGATGTCTTCGGGCGCCACTTCCTCGAGCCCGAGTTCTTCCGCCGCCTGCACGTAGAAGTACCGCGGAGAATCGTTCACCTCGGTACCGCACGTCGCGCACTGGACCGCGAGCACGGTCGTGTCCGCAGCCGTCCAGCCACGCTCCTTGGCTTCGGCTGCGACGACCTTCGCCGCATCGATGCCGGCCTGCTTGTTACTGAGGTTGATCAGCGAGCATCCGGGTGTCTCGATGTTCACGGCGATGCAGGGGATGCCGCTGGCGACGAACGTGTTGCCCAGCGCCTGGTTGACCCCGGAGGTGAGGCTGTACTCGACGATGACGTCGGGCGCGGCCTGCACCATCAGCTGTGCGTTGGTGAGAGCCACCTCGCCGTCATCCTTGTTGTTGTAGAGCGAGAATCCGACGCCGACGGCCTCGGCCGACGATTCGACGCCGTCACTGATCGTGACCTCGAACTCCGCCGCTTCACCGGGGCTGCCGTACGCGATCATGATCGACGACAGGTCGCCGTCCGCCGCACCCGATGCCGTCGGCTCCGCGGCCGTACCGGCCGTACAGCCGGCCAGTGCAAGCGCGGACACGAGGAGTGTGGCGACGCTTGTTGCTACTGTTAGTTTCTTCAACTTTCCTCCTTGGTTTGTTGAAATAGGCGCGCGCGACTGTTGACTACGGGACGCGCGCGCCGCCCTCTTGGTGAAGGGGATCGCTCCCCGCCGCGCGCTATCGCGCACGACTCCGAGACGCGAACCAGGAACGCGCACGTCCCTGCCGCAATTGACTGATGCCCACGGCGATCAGCAGGACGGCGCCGGTGGCGATCTGCTGGTAGAACGGGTCGATCTGCTTGATCGTCAGTCCGTTCTGGAACATGCCGAGGATCACGACGCCGAGCATCGTCCCGAGAACGCTGCCGGATCCGCCCGACAGCACGCCTCCGCCGAGCACGACAGCCGTCACGGCGGTGAGTGCCGCGGTGGCTCCGAGGTTGGTCGTGCCCGCGAGAAGCTGGCTGGCCAGCATCGCCCCGGCGAAAGATGCCAGCACACCGGAGAGGGCGTACACGGTCGTCAGCGTGCGCTCGACTCGAATGCCCGCGAGCCAGCTCGCCTCCGTGTTGCCGCCGATGGCGTAGAGGGACCGGCCGAAGGTGGTGTACTTCAACATCAATCCGAACAGCACCGCGAGCACGATGAGGAACCAGACGCCGTTGGCGATTCCGCCGATCGACCGCGCCGCCAGGATGTTGATGGTGGGGTCGGTGAACGGCACGGTGATGCCGTCGGCGATGAGCTGCGCGACACCGACCGAGATCGACAGGGTGCCGAGGGTCGTGATGAGCGGGTTGATCTTCAACCGCGTGATCAGGAACCCGTTGAACAGACCGAAGACCAGCCCGGCGACGAGTGTGATGAGGAGCGCGACGATGAAGGCCGCGCCCGCGTTCAGGGCGGTCGCGAAGACGATTGCGCCGAGGGGAATGAGCCCGCTGATCGACAGGTCGAACCCGCCGGTGATGATCGCGGCCGTCTGTCCCAGCGACACGATCCCGATGACCGCTGAGCTGGAGAGGATGATGAGGGCGTTGTTGACGGTGAAGAAGCCTGGCGTGGTGAGGCCGAACACGGCCGCGAGGATCACGATGAATCCCAGCAGCGACAGCACCGATGCCGATACGCGGGGACCGGTGCGTCGGACCGAGGGTTTGTCGGCGGAGGCGCTCGCTTCCCTCTCCGGTGCGGCCGACCGCTCGTCGCTGATTGTCATCTCGTTGCTCCTGTTGCGTGAAGAACTGCGGATTCGGGGGTGATCTGGTCGCCGACGAGCTCGGCCACGCACGCGCCATCGCGCATGACGAGGATGCGGTCGCTGACCGCGACCACCTCGTCGACATCGCTCGTGACGAGCAGGCAGGCGGAGCCCTCTGCGGCAAGCTGCCTGAGGTGCTCGTGGATCTGAAGGCGGGCGCCGATATCGACTCCGCGCGTCGGCTCGTGCAGGACCAGCAGACGAGGCTCCTGAGCGAGCCTGCTGGCGAGGAGAACCTTCTGCTGGTTGCCACCGCTCAGCTGACCGACCGGCTGCGCGAGCGATGAGTACCTCAGGTCGAGTCGTTCCGCGTAGTGGGCGGCGACGTCGCGCTCGGCGCGTCTTCCGATGATTCCGAACCGACGTGCGAGCTTCTTCGCGATCGGGAGCACGGTGTTGTCGCGCACGGACATGCCCAGCACGAGCCCGTTCCGCTTGCGCTCGGCAGGCAGATACGCGATGCCCTGCGCTTGAGAGTCGCGAGGATTCGCGAAGACGGCGGATGACCGGCCATCGATCTCGACGCTGCCCGACACCTCCGGGCGCATTCCGCCGAGCGCCTCGGCGACGAGGTCTTGGCCGGAACCGCGGACGCCGAAGAGTCCGAGCACCTCCCCGCGGCTGACCGAGAACGAAATGTCGTCGAGACGCGGCGATCGTTCCGACGACAGGTCCTTGACCTCGCACGCGACGCCGAGCAGCGGTGCGGCGTCGGACTTGTCGAGCACCTTCGGCGCCTGCCCGAGCATGGCGGTGACGAGTTCGCGTTCTGTGCTCTCGTGCGGAGCAGTGCGCAGCACGATGCTTCCGTTGCGCAGGACATTGATGGTGTCCGAGAAGCGTCCGACCTCATCCATCCGGTGCGAGATGTAGATCGCGGACAGACCCTCGCGCTTGAGCCTCAGGAGCAGCTCGATGAGCGCTCCGCTCTCGGCGGAGTTGAGCGCTGCGGTGGGCTCGTCCAGGACGAGAAGTCGCGCGTCTCGCGTGAGGACCTTCGAGATCTCGACGAGCTGGCGATCCGCGAGGCTCAGTTCATCCATCCGCGAATCGATGTCCAGCTCGATGCCGTACTTGTCCAGCGTTCCGAGGACGCTGCGTCGCATCCGGCTGGGCGAGGTCAGCCCCGCCTTGCCCGGCCACCGGCCGAGAACGATGTTCTCGTAGGCCGTCATCTTGGGAACGTAAGCGAGCTCCTGCGGCAGCAGACCGATGCCCAGCCGCATCGCGGATCGCGGCGACGTCGGCTTTGCGGGGCGGCCGTCGAAGATCATCTCCCCGGCGTCCATCGAGTGGACGCCGACGAGGCACTTGCTCAGCGTCGACTTGCCTGCCCCGTTCTCCCCCACGAAGGAGACACAGGTTCCCTCTTCGAGTTCGAACGAGATGTCTCGCAGGATGGGTTGAGACCCAAAGGACTTCGACAGTCCCGTAACGCTCAGAATGGCTGACATGATTTACTTTCACGTATCGTAAGTCGGTTACTTTCTGTGTAACTACACTTGAATGTATGGATTCGTGATCGGTGCTGTCAACCAATCGGCACGCTTTCGCTGGAACATTTACCGGCTTGAAACAAATGGTGAATGTGCGGACCGCCATCCACGTCCCACGACATACCCGAAACTCCGCAGGCCGAACTGATCCACCCCGCGGCGGCCGCTGCCCGGGCGATCGTGCTGAGCCGCGCTCGGTGATCAGCCCACCCACCTCGCGGGCAGGCGTGGGGCGAACCCGTGTCGATATGTGGGTATGCGCCGCTGCCGAAGGATGCTCTCATCCCTCGGACGCGGACTCGACTTCCGAGCGCGCGAGCGTGCTGGGCGTGCTGGGCGTGCCGGGCGTCTCGCCCCCGAACTCGTGTACACGACCGAGGTCGATGGCTACGACCTGGCGCCTCAGTCCGTCGGGCCGGGCGCCACAGACCGGAGCCAACGCCCCAACGGCAGCAGGCGCCTCCCGCCGCGCGCTACTCCGGCTGGATCTCGTCGGCGACGAGCGAGCCGATCCGCGCCTGATCGGTGATGATGACTTCCATCAGGCCACAGCCTCCTCGGTCCGCGCAGCGAGTGTCTGCGCCTGCGCGACCGCTCCGACGGCCCCGGCCCAGCGCCCCAGGCGCGCCGGCACGATCGGGACCACGCGGTGGAAGGTCGCGCGCTCGGCGACGGATGCCGCTGTGAGCGTCACCAGCCGGTGCGGCGACGTCGCGAGCCCGCCGCCGATCACGATGACGCCGGGGTCCACCAGAGCGAGGAGGGTGAGGATCGCATCGGCCAGAGCATCCGCAGCACGGTTGACGATCTCGACGGCACGCGCGTCGCATGCCTCGTACGCGGCGAACATCGCAGAGGGCGCCCCCTCCCCACCCGCCGATGACCATGCCCGACGCAGCGCCGGCGCCCCGATGACGGTCTCCAGACATCCTCGCTGCCCGCAGGTGCACCATGCGCCGTTCGGTTCGATGACGACGTGTCCGAGTTCACCCGCCGACCCGTGGGCGCCGTCCACGACTACGCCGTCGACGACGTGAGCACCGGCGATGCCGGTACCCAGAGCGAGGGTGAACACGTCGCGGATCCCGGCGCCGGCACCCCAGCGCGCTTCCGCCACCGCCGCGGCGCGGCCGTCGTTGAGCACGCTGACCGGCACGCCGATCATGTCGGACAGCCGCGGCCCGAGCTCCAGCCCGTTCAAGGCAGGCAGGTTAGCCGAACGCACGACCGTGCCGCGCTCCGCATCGACGATGCCGGGGATGGCGACGGCGACGGCATCCAGTCGCACTCCGGCGGTCACGCGGCGCGCCAACTCGGCGAGTCCGGCCACAGGATCCTCGGCCGGTGTGGGCGCGCGCCCCTCGTCGAGTGCGTCGGGCATCCGATCGGAGCGGGTCACCGAGGCAAGCCGGTACTTCACGCTCGAGCCTCCGACATCGAGACCGAGCACAGCGTCCTTCGTCACGCGGGCGCACCGCCCTGCGCTGCGGAGAAGTGCTGCACCGCAGCGGCGATGGCGCGGGCCACGTCGACATCGACGATGTCGTACGGCCCGACGCCCTCCGCCGTCGCGTATCCCATGGAGACGCCGGAGGTGTCGGGCACGGCGCGCTTGGCCGAGAAGTGCACGTCTCGCACCCCGGTCGCGAGCACGAGCGGGATGTTGTCCGCCGTCACGCCGGAGCCCGCCATGACGGCGATCTCGTCCTCGGCGTGCGCGACGAGCGCGCGGATCATCTCGGCGCCCTCGACCGCTGTCGAGGCTGCCCCCGAAGTGAGGACGCGCGTCACGCCGAGGCTGACGAGCTCATCGAGCGCGGCGAACGGGTCGGCACACACATCGATCGCCCGATGGACGGCGACGCTCCCGTGCCCGGCGGCATCTCGCAGCCGCCGCATGCCCGCGATGTCGAATCCGCCGGCCTCATCCAGACAGCCGACGACGACTCCCGCCGCACCCGCCGCCATCGCGGCGCGCACGTCGTTGACCATGACGTCAAACTCGCCCGAAGAGTAGCGGAATCCCCCGGGACGGGCGCGAACCAGCACATGCACCTCGACCTCGCCCGAAGCCGTGGCGACCGCCTGCTCGATCGTCGCGATGGAGGGCGTGAGTCCGCCCAGCGCCAGCGCCTGACACAGCTCGACGCGCTCGGCCCCGATCTCGCGCGCAATACGCACGGCCGCAGCATCCTGAGCCAGCAGCTCCATGGTGATCGCCATCGTCACGCCGCACTCTCCGATGCCAGACGTGCGATGCGTCGTTCGCGCTGCGATACGGGGTCCGGTATCGGCACCGAGGCGAGCAGTCGTCGAGAGTAGGGGTGCTGCGGATGCAGCAGCACGGCGTCGGTGTCGCCGATCTCGACGATCGACCCGGCGCTCATCACGGCAACGCGATGAGAGAACTCATGCACCACCGCAAGATCGTGGCTGATGAACAGGCAGGCGAAGTTCATCCGCGCCTGCAGATCGCGCAGCACCTTCAGCACGGCGGCCTGCACCGAGACGTCCAGCGCCGAGGTGGGCTCGTCGGCGATGATCAGTTCCGGTTCCAACGCGATGGCACGCGCCAACCCGATGCGCTGGCGCTGTCCGCCGGACAGCTCGTGCGGGAAACGGGTCTGGTAGGAAGCGGGCAGTTCCACGGCTTCCAGCAGCTCCCGGACCCGGGCGGACCGATCGCGCGCAGACATCGGGGTCAGCGTGCGCTGGACGATCAGCGGCTCGGCGATGGAATCGCCGACGGTCGTGCGTGGATCCAGGCTCGAGCCGGGGTCCTGGAAGATCGCCCCCACGCGTCCTCGCAGACGACGCTCCGCCCGTCCGCGCAGGCCGCCCTTCCCGATCTTCTGCCCGAACAGGTGAACGTCGCCGGTCATCGGGGTGAGCCCCAGCGCGACACGACCCAGCGTAGATTTACCGGAGCCCGATTCGCCGACGAGTCCCAGGATCTCTCCCGCCCCGATGTCGACCGTCACGGCGTCGAGTGCGGTGAAGGTCTTGCCCGCCTTCCGGTAGGTCACGCTGGCATCGCGCAGCGACAGCACCGGAACTCCCTCGGATGCCGGCGGTCGGCCCGCGAGTGGAGCGAACTCGCCCGGCTCGGGCAGCCGCGGCACGGCACTCAGCAGGCGCTTCGTGTAGTCGGCACTCGGAGCACGCAGTACCTGCATCACCGTGCCGTCCTCGACGAGTTCGCCGCGGTACATCACGGCAACGCGATCGGCGATGTCCGCCACCACGCCCATGTTGTGCGTCACCAACAGGAACGCCGTGCCTTGCTCGCGCGCGAGCACACGGATGAGGTCCAGGATCTCGGCCTGGACCGTCACGTCCAGAGCGGTCGTGGGTTCGTCGGCGATGATCAGCTGGGGCTCGCAGGCCAGCGCGATCGCGATCACGACCCGCTGTCGCTGACCGCCGGACATCTCGTGCGCGTACCCGAGAGCACGACGTTCGGGGTCGGGGATGCCGACGCGTCGCAACAGCCCGACGGCCCGCTCGGCGGCGTCGTCCTTCGAGCAGATCCCGTGATTCAACAGGGCCTCGGCGATCTGGTCGCCGATCCTCATCGCGGGGTTCAGCGCCGTCATCGGCTCCTGGAAGACCATTGAGACCACTCGGCCGCGTACGCCGTTCAGTTCCTGCTCGGACAGCGAGGTCAGTTCGTCGCCGTTCATGAGGATCGATCCGGTGCGAGTCGCCGTCGCCGGCAGCAAGGAGAGGATCGCCATCGCGGTGACGGACTTGCCCGAGCCGGACTCGCCCACCAGCGCGAGAACCTCGCCGCGATGGATGTCGAGGTCGATGCCCTTCACCGCGGGGATCGCGCCTTCATCGGTCCGGAAGGTCACCTCGAGATCGCGGATCTGCAGGAGGGGAGACACCTCGAGCGCGCTCATCGGTCGCGTCCCTTCACATCGAAGAAGTCGCGCAGACCGTCGCCGATGCTGTTGAACGCGCAGACGGTGAGCACGATGCAGATACCCGCCGGGAAGATGAGCCACCATGCGCCGGCATAGGTGTAGGTCATGCCTCCGGTCAGCATCGCGCCCCAGTCCGTTGCGGGCTTCTGCAACCCCATCCCGAGGAACGAGATGTAGGCGACCAGCAGGATCGCGTCGGCGACCTGGAAGGTGGCGTTCACCACGATCGTCCCGACCGTGTTGGGCACGATGTGCTTGATCACCGCACGTCCGTGTGTGCCGCCCATGGCCCGCATGGCCAGCACGTACTCCCGCGACTTCAGCGAGATGGATTCCGCGCGAACCAGACGAGCCGGCACGAGCCAGGAGACGAAACCGATGACCAGGATCATGAGCGGAACGCTCGGTCGCATGATCGCGGAGAGGATCAGCAGCAGGAAAGTGGCGGGGATCGCGATACCGGCATCCACGATCCGCATCATGACCGCATCCACGCTGCCGCCGACGTAGCCGGCGATCGCTCCCCACAGCGTTCCGATGACCGTGGCGAGCACACCGGCGGCCAGCCCGATCAGGATGGAGACCTGTCCGGCGACCATGAGCCGGCCGAGCACGTCGTAGCCGACGTCGTCGGTGCCGAGCGGGTGACCGGGAGTGCCGGGCGGCAGCATCACCTGGGTCAGATCGGTGTGCACCTGGTCGGTCGGGTAGAGAAGAGGCCCGAGGAAGCAGAACAGCAGGAAGAACGCGATCGTCACGAGGCCGAACAGCGAGAGCTTGTTCTGCAGGAAGCGGCGCCAGCCCCGTCTCCTCGGCGATACCGAGACGGAGACGGTGATGGGAACGGATGTGGTCGTCATGACAGATCCCCTCGGGTGCGGGGGTCGAGCAGCGCCTGAACCAGGTCGGCGAGCAACGAGCCCACGATGGTGGCCAGGGCGATCACCAGCACGCACCCCAGTAGCACCGGGTAGTCACCGGTTTGGGCACTGGTCCAGAAGAGCAGACCCATTCCCGGGTAGTTGAACAGGGACTCGATCACGATCATCCCGCCGAACATCACGGGCAGGTAGTAGCCGAGCATCGCGATGACAGGGGTGAGCGAGTTGCGCACGACGTGCCGTCGCACGACGACCGGCATGGGGGTGCCCTTCGCTCGGGCGGTGCGCACGTAGTCCTCGGAGAGGTTGTCGATCGTCGCAGAGCGCATGTAGCGCGACAACGTCGCGATGATGCCCAGGGCCGCCGTGGCGACCGGGAGCACGAGTCCCATCGGATTGGACAGGACGTCCGCGACGGTGTCGCCCTGCGGGGCGAGGGCAGGGACCCAGTGCAGTGTCTGTGCGAACACGATCACGAGCACGAGGCCGAGGAAGAAGGACGGCGTCGAGTAGATCACGAAGTTGAAGGTCGTGAACAGGTAGTCGCCGGTCTTGCCGCGACGAACCGCCTGGTAGATGCCCATCGGGATGGCGATGATCAGGGCGACCACCATGGAGATGAGCGCGAGCACCAACGTCTTGGGCAGCCGTTGGCCGATCGCGTCGGCGACCGGGCGATTCAGCTTGAACGAATCGCCCAGGTCGCCGACGGCGATCTGCGAGAGGAACGTGAAGTACTGCTGCCACAGCGGGCGATCGAAGCCGTGCTCTCGGTTGAACGCATCGATCTGCGGCTGCGTGGCCTGCATGCCGAGGATGCCCTGTGCGGGCCCGTACGGCATGGCCAGGTGCAGCAGCGCGAAGACGATCAGAGTCACGATCAGGATCACGACCACGCCCTGGGCGATACGCCGGGAGAGGAATCGCAGTATCCCGAACCTGTTGCTCGTCGTCGCGCTTCGCGCCGCTGTCACCATCGAATGCCGCCTACTTCGCCGTTGCTCGTGTATTCGGACTGCGCGTCAGTCGGTCCACGACCAGCGCTGCGGGAAGAACGACGCACCCGGGTCCTGCGCTCCGACGTTCAGGCCGTCCTTGATGACCGAGACCTGGTAGACCGGGTTCGGCATCCACATGACGGGCAGATCCTTCGCGAGCAGCGCCGAGTACTCCTGCGCGATAGCCGTGTCGGTCGAGGTCGTCATCTGGTTGATGAGGCTCTCGGCCTCCGGGTTGTCGTACTGCCCCGCGTTCCACTTCGTATCCTTCGCGAACACGCGCTCACCGGTCGGGTAGGCCGGGAAGTACCACGAGCCCGCGGTGCCGAAGAAGACGAGCTCCCACGTGCAGGTCGTCGACCCCTCGGTCTTGCAGGATTGCGCTTCGGTGAGGACGGAGTCCAGCGGCTTCGCGTCGACCGTCATCTTCACGCCGATCTTCGACAGCGAGGACTGGATCTCGCTCATCATGTTGTCGGTCTCCTGCGAGCCGTTCTGCGTCGTCACGACGATCTCGAGAGCTTTGCCCTGAGCGATGCCTTCACCGCACTGGTCGGCGCCCGTGCCCGGGTTCGTGCACGTCAGGTTGCCGTCCGAGCCGGCTGTCCACCCATGGTCGGCGAGCAGGCCGGCTGCGGCGTCGAGGTCGAACGGGTACGGGTTGTCCTTCTGCTCCGGCGACAGGTAGGCGCTGTCCTGCGTCTGCGGAACGGGGCCGTAGTCGGGAGTGGCGGCCTTGTGCCAGACGACCTCGGAGATCGTCTCCTGGTCGACAGCGTGCTGCAGCGCCTGCCGGATGTAGAGCTGGTCGAACACCGGCCCCATCTCCGGGTTCGCGAAGTTGTACGGCATGTAGGTGATCGACCATCCGGCCCACGGCTCCACGCGGTACCCGAGGTCCGTGAACTGCGCCTCGTTCGTGAGCTGTGCACTGGTGACATAGCCGTAGTCGACTTCGCCCGAGCGGACGACGTTCATCTCGGCATCCGCAGACGTGAACGGGAGGAACGTGACGTTCTTGATCGACGGCTTGTCTTCGCCGGTGTACTTCTCGTTCGCCGTGAGCTCGACCTGGCCGGAATCCGACCAGCTCTTGACCGTGTACGGGCCCGAAACCGTCTTCCACAGCTCGTTCGTCGCGTAGGTCTTCATGTCCTTCGCTTCGGTGAAGAGGTAGTCGAAGACCTGGACCGCCGTGGCCTCTTCGCTGTCGAAGTCACCGATCTCACCGTCGGCGCTGGTCTTGTCCCACGCGTGCTGCGGCATCGGGTAGACCAGGCTCAGCTGGTTCGCCAGCAGGAACTCCTCGTTGTAGACCGCGTCGAAGGTCAACGTGAAGGTCTTCTCGTCGACGATGTCGAAGGCTGTGATGTTGTCGGGGATGCGGCCGGCCGAGTACCCGCCGGTCTTCTCCGAGTTGAAGCGCACCAGGTTGTACCAGAACTCGACGTCGCGCGACGAGACGGGCGTGCCGTCCGACCAGTCCAGGTCTGCGAGCGTGATCGTGATCGAGCGGTGGTCCTCCGAGAACTCGTAGCTCTCAGCGGCCGAAGCCTTCTGATCCCATTCCATCGTCCCGCTCGTGCCGTTGTACTCGAACAACCGCGGCCACATGGTCGCCTTGATCGCACTGTTGTGCGTGGCCATCGTGTCGGGGCTGGAGATCGGCAGGATCCAGTTGGGGCCCGTGCCGGCCGGCAGGGCGTAACTGACGGTGTCCTTTTCGGAACCGTCTCCGGTTGCACCGTCCGAACCGGCACAGCCGGTCATGACCAGTGCAGCCGCGGCAACGATCCCGAAGGGAACGAGCATGCGTCGCATGACAGTAGTACGCATCAAACCTCCTTGTTTCATCCGCGCCGACAAGCAACATCTTCTTACGATCAGTCGGCTCATTCACATCATGCCCGAACAAAGTTCGAGAGAAGGGTCTGAGTTATCACGGTTTCGTAACCATGTTTATTCGAAATCGAATAAACATGGTTACGAGCAATCACCGATCAGAAGAGTCGGGCCGTGAGGTCCGGGGCCGTGTCGAAGGCATCGAAGGGGAACATCGGGCGCCGGATGCGGTGGTGCCCCAGCCGCTCGAGCGCTTGGTCGACGCCCCCCGGGGTCAGGGCGAGGGTCCACCCGCGCTGGGCCTCGTAGAGAGTGGGCTCCAGGTAGCCGATCTTCGTCACGACGATCTGCGCCGCGAGCGGGTCGAGTCCGATCGACGTGAAGTCGGCGACGTCATGGAACGCCTTGCGGTACTCCGTGATGATCGCGTGGATGCCGCCGATCCGGATGACCGCGACGCCTCCTGCGTCGGGATCACCTTCGTGCAGCGAGTGCAACACCCCCGTGATGGCGACCGGGCCGTGGGGACCGTCGTCCACGCGGGCACCGGCGGTGATGGTGACTTGATCGCCGATCACCCCATTGCGCAATCCGGCGATCGCCTGGTCGTCGAAGATCGACGCCACGAGCACCGTCGGCGCCCCCTCTGCGGTGAGCCGGTCATCCTCGAGCAGCGCTGCGAGAGTCCAGGTGACATCCCCGGTGCCACCGGCGCCGGGATTGTCGCCGGAATCACTGATGAAGTAGGGGGTCTCGACAGCGGCCAGACCTGCGTCCACACCCTCGGCGAGTGTCCCCGGAGGTCCCACGAACTCGAACTCGTCGCGGGCATCCCAGAACGCGTGCCCGAGCTCCTCTGCGGCGGCCGCGATGGCCGTGTCGTCGTAGCCGCTCACCACGATCGCTCCGTGACAGCGCGGCTGATCGGCCCAGGCGTAGCCGATCCAGATGGCCGCGTCGATGATGCCGGGGCGCTTCTCGATCTCATCGATGCGGGCGTAGAGACTCTTCGCCGGCTCGACTCTCGTGGACGTCTTCTCGCCGGGCAGGAGGATCGGCACGGTGACGTGCGCACGTCGCGGCCTGCCGCCTCTGCGCAGGGCATCCACGAGGTTGTCGATCGCGCGATCGCGCGTCTCCCAGTTGTCCTCGTGCGGCGCGAGTCGGAAGCAGGTGAGGATGTCGATCTGCGAGACGAGCGCGTCCGAGACATTGCCGTGCAGATCCATCGAGGCGGATACGAGGACGTCGGGGCCGATGATCTCGCGAATACTCGTGATGAGGTCGCCTTCGGCATCCTCCATTCCGTCGACGCTCATCGCACCGTGGATGTCGAGGAACAGCCCGTCGAGACCGCCCTCCGCCATGAGGTCACGCAGCCCGGCGAGGATACGCCCGGTGATCTCGTCGTAGGTATCGCGCAGAACAGCGCCTCCGGGGATGGAGCGGGCGTAGTAGACCGGAAGCCACTCGGCCGCGCCTGCCGACCGCCCGTCACGCAGCGTCGCGTAGCGGTCCACGAGAGCATCACCCTCCACCCGATGGAAGTCCCGCGCCCCCGCGCGATGGGGCGAGAAGGTGCTGGATTCGATGGCCATGCCGGCGATGGCGATGCGAGGAAGGCGCTGAGTCACCCCATCAGTGTAGGCAGGATCAGCCTAAGTGCTAGTTCTTCACGCAAATTCCGCAGGACTTCGTTCGATACTGGAGGAAAGCATTTCCAGCTCCTCATCGATACGTGCAGGGTCGAGAAGCTGCGCGAGCAGCGCACTCCCGACGCCGCGGGGACCGGCGAGGGGACCGGCCGCGCTCACGCTGATCTCGAGCAGATCGGTCGACATCGGCAGGCAGAGCGTGTAGATCGCCTGACGGACACCGGCGACGAATGCATCGGCGGTCGCGAGCTGCCCTCCGAGGGCGAGAACCTGCGGGTTGAAGAAATTGATGATCGTGGCCAGAACCTCGCCGGTGCGCTGACCGGCCTCGCGCAGCAGTGCCGTTGCCCGCGGGTGGGCATCGCTCGCCAGCGCGAGCACGTCTTCGAGGTGCGAGACCTCCACGCCCGCCTCCCGCAGCGACTCGACGATCGCAGAGCCGCTGGCGACGACATCCAGACACCCCACGCGGCCGCAGGAGCAGATGATGGGCGGTGCGTCTGTGAGAGCGACGTGACTGATGTCACCCGCGACACCGCGAAACCCGCGATAGAGCCGGCCGTCCGCGATGATTCCGCACCCGATGCCGCTGCCCGCCTTCACGAAGACCAATTCGTTCACCGACTGCCCGCGCTCGACGAACTCGCCCATCGCCATCGCATTCGCGTCGTTGTCGACGTGCGACGGAAGCCCTGTCACCGTCCGCAGCAGGTCGCCGACGAGCACTCCGTTCCACCCCGGCATCCGCATGGGCGCGAGGAGCCGCCCGTCGCGTGAGTCGACAGGGCCGGGGAGGCTCATCGCGATGCCCTCGATCCGCGGCTCGGGGTCCATCCGCCCGGCCAGCTCGCGCGCCGCATCCCACACCGTGTCGATCACGACCTGCGGACCGCTCAGCAGCGAAAGAGGCAGCCGCGCATCGGCGACGATGTCGCCGCGCCGGTTCATCAGCACGATCGTGACGTGCCGCTCCCCCAAGTCGGCTGCCGCAACGACGCTGCCGCCTTCCCGAACCACGAGCATGCGGGGCCGCCGGCCACCCTTCGACTCGCCACGGCCCGATTCCTCGAGGAAGCCGTGCTCGATGAGCTCATCGACGCGCATCGCGACGGTGGACGGGCTCAGGGCCGTCAACCGCGCAAGGTCCGCCCGCGACGCGGCTCGTCCCGATTGGACGAGGCAGAACAGCTCGCCCGCGGTCGCAGTGCTCGAAATGGCCACCGTGCGCTCCTTTCAATGGATGCTGTTCAAGATAGCTCGCCAATCGCGTCGATCGCTCCAATCACTCGTAAGCCGCGCCCGTCTGCTCTGCGAGACAGGTGCAATCGGCGGCGGCGATTCCGGTGGCGTGCCGCCTGCGCGGTGGCTGATCCGCGCAGGCTGTTCCGGCGGAATCCAAGAGTGGTGAGACCGTTCGGATCGCCTCGCGGTCAGATCCGAACCGCGTGGTCCGCCAGCAGAAAGGGGACTTCGCCGGGATAGTTCCCGCTACTTGTCGGATGCCGTCAGCTGGCTCGGGTCACCGGGTGAGCAGGCGGTCGCTGCGGAATGGGGATGGGTATGCGTGAGGCCGTCCGCGCCACGTCGGCGAGGACTTCGGCAACCGACGCATACCGCTTCGGTAGACCGAGTTCACGGAGCCACACAACGTCGGCTCTCGCGGCGTCCCGCTGATTCACGCATGCGACCGCGCGTCGCGCGTCGTTGGGTGGGAACGACCGGTCGTGGATGATCCACTCCGTCTCGGTCAATCGCTGAAGTGCGAATTGCGAGTTCGTTGGTTTCACCATGCTCACTCCCAAAGTCAGACCTTGACGTGTGCACGAGCCTCCGTGACATCACGGAGAGATTAGCTCCGTCGGTGTGGATCGGCAAGAGCGCAATGCACCCGGATCACCAGCCGGGGCTCTCGATCTGTCAGGGACTCGACGTCGCCGCCGTGCGGCGGTACTGCCGGGGGGTCACGCCGTAGGCCCGCAGGAACTGCCTGTTGAAATTCGACAGGTTGGCGTAGCCGACCTCGGTGGCGATCCAGGCGATCGGCTCCTTGGTGCTCTCCAGTAAGCGGCACGCCTGAGTCAGCCGGAGTTGGCGGGACATATCGGTGAAAGTCTGGCCGCTGGCGAGCTTGAAGTAGCGAGAGAAGGCGGAGTCGCTCATCGCCGCGCGTCGGGCCGCGTCGTGCAGGTGTACGCCGGTCCTGAGGTGCTCGAGGATGTACTCGATGGCGTGTGACACCAACGCTGACGCATCCTCGTCGTCCGAGAACGGCACCCAGTCACGTACCAGTAGCCGGGTGTCCTCGCCGGGTGCCGTCGCCAGAGTGCGGAGCAGTTCGAGGACTCGCACCACGCGTTCCATGCCTTCGGACGCCTCGCGGACCCGGTGCACAGCGTCGGCTCCGCGCACTGCCGAAGGTCCGTGGAACTCGAGACCGCGCGCGGAGCGTCGAAGGAGTGGATTCAGGCCACGCAGCTCCGGCATCGCGGCCTGGCAGGCACGCACCCACTCCTCACTGAAGTGCAGCACGGCGTGCGCGTCGGGGATCACCTGCCCCGCCTCGCGATCAGCGATCCACCGGTGCGGCAGGTTCGGCCCGACGAGCATCAATTGCCCGGGACCGTACGAACCGACCACATCCCCGACGACGTATCTGCCGCTCGAGGCGAGAATCAGGTGCAGCTCGTACTCCGGGTGATAGTTCCAGCGAGCAAAGGGGTGTGGGTCGTCGTGCAGGTAGAACCGAACCGAGGTGTCCCGGTCCGCCGGGATCACCTCCCTGACGGCGGGCCGCCGTGGCGATTCGGCCGCAGGAGAATTCTGCAGTCGTCGAGAAGTGGTGATGAGATTCCCCTCGCAGCGTTCTGACGCCCATGAAACGCGGACTCTTCGCAAGAGAATATCGGTTTCAAGCGCGAAGCAGGGATGTCCCGGCCGCGGCGAATGCCGATAATCGGCTGAGACCCGATACCCCGGCGAGCGTCCCTGCCCCGGATGGGCCGACGAAGGAGCGAGAAGATGAACACGACGATGCGCCAGGTTGTGGTCGCAGGGTTGGACAAAGTCACTGTGACGGATAGCGCCGTTCCCGAGCCCGGTCCCGGGGAGGTGCGAGTCGCCGTGACCTATGCGGGGATCTGCGGCTCGGACACTCACGCCGTCGCGGGACATCATCCCTTGCTACCGCCGCCCTACCTCCCGGGCCACGAGCTGCTCGGGGTGGTCGAGAAGACCGGCCCCGGTGTGGACCCGGATCTTGTCGGGACGCGCGCCGTCGTCAAGCCGAACGTAGAGTGCGGCACGTGTGTCAACTGCCTCGCAGGACGCACCAACGCGTGCCAGAGCCTGGCCTGGATCGGGTGCGACCCGTCCGGCGCCCTGCCCGGCGGAATGGCGCCGTTGGTCGTCGCGCCCGCGCGGAACATCTTCCCGCTGCCGGACCAGGTGAGTGACGCGGATGGCGTGCTCGTCGAATGCCTTGCCACTCCCGTCCACGCCGCCCGCATCGCGGGTGATCTCGGCGGCGCGCGGGTCATGGTCATCGGCGCCGGCACGATCGGTCTGTTCTCGGTGATCGCCGCGCGACGCGCGGGCGCCGGCGTGATCGTGGTCTCCGATCCGGAACCCAGCAAGCGCGAACGTGCGCTGCAGTTCGGCGCCGACCATGCCGTCGACGCCTTTGATCCCGACTTCGCGGAGAAGACGTCCGCCGGACTGGGCGGCACGGCTGACGTGGTGTTCGACTGCGTGGGGATCGAGACATCCATCCGCCAGGCGATGAGCGTCCTCCGTCGCGCCGGGACGCTGCTCATCGTCGGCGTGCCGCCGCGAGATGGCTCGGTACCGCTGCCGCTGATTCAGGACTGGGAATTGCGCGTGCAAGGCTGTGCGAACTACACCGCGGAAGATATCGAGACCGCGATCGCCATCGCCGCCGAAGGCGGCCTCCCGGGAGATCAGATCGTCACGGGCGTCTACGCGCTCGAGGATGCCTCCGAGGCCTTTGCCGCGGCGGCCCTCGGTACCGCCGGGAAGGTTGTCATCAACCCTCGCGCGTGAGGTCGCAGCGGGCCGAGCACTTGACTCGGCCCGCTGGCAGGCGGCATGATATTGGCATCGGTAAATCGAAATACCTATTGACCATGGAGGTCCCGAGGTACCATGCGCTTGCTCAACTCTCGTGCTGACATCACCGTGATCGGAGGCGGGATGGCGGGCACGTGCGCCGCCATCGCAGCCGCGCGTCTCGGCCGAACAGTGAACCTCATCAACAACCGGCCCATGCTCGGCGGCAATGCCAGCAGCGAGATCCGCGTGTGGGTCTGCGGCGCGACTGCCCAAGGCGGTCAGAAGTTCGCTCGCGAGAGCGGGATCATGGGCGAACTGTGGCTCGAGAACCTGTTCCGCAACCCCGACGGGAATCCCTTCTACTGGGATCAGGTGGTCCTCGACGCGGTTCGCGCCGAGCCCAACATCACCCT
The DNA here is from genome assembly GCF_001427525.1 of Microbacterium sp. Root61. NCBI lineage: Bacteria > Bacillati > Actinomycetota > Actinomycetes > Micrococcales > Microbacteriaceae > Microbacterium > Microbacterium sp. Root61. The sequence goes on from NZ_LMGU01000001.1 coordinate 1,774,794, forward strand.
CTGGCTCAACACCGACGTCAATGAGGTGGAGATGTCCGAGGAGGAGACTCCGCGGATCGTGTCGGTCACCGGATGGCAGACGGGTGCCGAGACGCGGGTCCGCTTCGCCGGTTCGGTGTTCATAGACGCCACCGGCGACGCCCTCGTGGGCTTCCTGTCCGGCGCCGACCACCGCCTCGGACAAGAACCCCGGGACGAGTTCGACGAGGAGTGGGCACCGGAGGCCGGCGGCGACGATTCGCTGGGCAGCACCATGCTGCTCTACACGAAGGACGTCGGTCACCCCGTGAAGTTCGTGCCGCCCTCGATCGCGATCGACGTCACGAAGACCTCGATCGTGACGCATCGCCCGATCAGTCTCGATGCCAACGGCTGCACCAACTGGTGGATCGAGTACGGCGGGCAGATGGACGTCGTCCACGACAACGAGAAGATTCGCGACGAGCTCTGGGGCGTCGTCTACGGGATCTGGGACTACATCAAGAACTCGGGGAAGTTCGACGCCGACAGCTACACCCTCGAATGGGCGGGATCGGTTCCGGGCAAGCGGGAGTACCGCCGTCTGGTGGGCGATTACATCCTCAACCAGAACGACATCATGGGTCAGACGGAATTCGCGGACGCGGTCGCCTTCGGCGGCTGGTCGATCGACCTGCACGCACCAGGAGGGGTTTACCACGCGGGCGCTCCGGCGAAGAACCTGTTCGGCTCCGGCACCTACGACATCCCGTACCGCAGCCTCTACTCGCGGAACGTCCCGAACCTCATGATGGCCGGGCGCGACATCTCCGCCTCGCACGTCGCCTTCGGATCGATCCGGGTGATGGCGACCTGCGCCATCGTCGGCGAAGCGGCCGGCACGGGTGCCGCGCTCGCGGTCGAGCGCGATCTCACCCCGCGCGAAGTGGGCGAGGTCGCGTTCGCGGACCTGCGGCGCACCCTGCTGCGACAGGATGCCTCGCTCCTCGGCGCGATCTGGGATGACACGCGCGACCTCGCCCTCACGGCGACGGCGTCGGCCTCCACGACCCTCCGAACGCTCTCCTACGACGGCGACGATGCAGAGCCCCACGCACTCGCCGTCGGCGACGTCGCGCTCGTCGTACCCGCAGAACCTCGCGTCGCGGGGCTGTCCCTGCTGGTCGGCGCCGCGACGGCCACGACCGTCGCGGTGGAGCTCTGGGAGACGGCAGGTGGGCAGAACTACCTGCCGGCCATTCCGGTGGCGGCTGCGGAGGTTCCGGTGGAGGCCGGTCGGCACTGGGTGCCGCTTCCGCTGGAGCACACCCCCTCGGGCCCGCGCAACGTCGTACTGGTGGTGCGGAAAGCGGCGGGGCTCAGCCTGTTCACGGGTGGTTCCCGGAGCGCGTACGGCGTCCTCGGACTCGTCGAGCGCGAACCTCGCGTCCTCCGCACCGACGGACTGCCGCAGGCGAATTCCTGGGATGCCGATCCGCTGCGTCGCCGCGGCGTGCACCTGCGCATCGAGCACGCCACCGACGCCTACCGCGCGGGCAAGGTGATCGGCGGATACGCAAGGCCTTTCGACGGTCCGCAGATGTGGTCGTCCGAACCGATGTCGGACGGACGCGAGGAGTGGGTGCAGCTCGACTGGCCCGAGACCCACCTCATCGGGCGTGTCGATGCGATCTTCAACGACGACGTCGACGAGCACCTGAACAATCTCCACCGCGACCCCAAGCCGTTCGATGTCTTCCCGGAGCTCGTCCGCGACTACCGGATCGAGGTTCGGGTGGACGACGTCTGGCAGGCGATCGTCGACGTCGAGGACAATCGCCATCGCCACCGCGTGCACGCGCTGACCGAGCCGCTCCGGGGCGACGCTCTGCGGTTGGTCATCGTTCGCACGAACGGGTCCGATACCGCCCTCGTGTCATCCCTTCGCGTCTTCGAAGCCGTTTGACGTGAAGTGATGGCGTGACGGATGTCGCGGCCGGATCGGTCGCGGCATCCGTTCGCCGCAGGAGTGGTTGCGCGCTGCGCATCCACGCCCTGGCCGCGACGATTCCGGCGCGAGCTACGACCGGCGCGGCGGCGGCGTTGCCGCTTCGCCGATGTACGGCCCGGGGATCTCCCCGGAACCGCGTTGGATGAGCTTCGTCGGCACAGTGAGTGTCGCCAACTCGAGCGGGGTCTGCGCCATCCGTGCGAGGAGGCGCTCGGCGGCCAGCTCGCCCATCCGGTGCGGGTCTTGCGCGACGACCGTCACACCGGGCTCGAGCAGGTCGAGCAGTGCGACGTCATCGAACCCGACCATCGCGATCTCGTGCTGGGCATTGCGTTCGTGGAGAGCGCGGAGCGTGCCGACGACCATGCGGTTGTGCGCCGCGAAGATCGCGGTGGGTGGCTCGGCATCATCGAGCATGCGGTGCACCACCTTTCTCGCACCCTCCTCTCCGCGCACCCCGGTGATGTCGCGCGCCTCGGATCGCGAGACGCCCCACGCATCCAGCTCGGCGAAAAAACCGCGTCGCCTCTCACGGAGGGTCCAGATCCGCTGATCGCTGCCGACGTAGGCGAGTCTGCGGTGACCGTGCTCGAGCAGATGGCGCGTCGCCGCGACGGCGCCGTCGTAGTTTCGAGAGACCACCGAGTCGAATGCGACTGACACAGCCGGTCGGTCGACGAAGACGATCGCCGTCCCCCTCGCTGCTTCGGCGGAGAGGTACGCCTGATCGCGCGAGACGGTGGTCAGGATGACCCCGTCGACGCGGCGGCGCAGAAACTCCTTGACCACGGTTCGCTCACGGTCAGGGTCCTCCTCGAAACTTTGAGCCAGAACGATGATCGAGTGCTTCCGCATGACGGACTCGACGCCGCGATGGATCGCCGCGGAGAAGGGATTGTCGACGCTCTCGAGCATCAGCCCGATCGCGTTGGTACGGGCCCCCATCCGCCGAAGGCCGCCGGCGTAGACGTTCAGCTCATAGTTGAGGTTGGCCGCGGCGCGCCTGACGCGCTCACCCGTCTCGACCGAGACATTTGGTTCACCGTTGAGGACTCTGGAGACCGTCTTCACACCGACGCCGGCCAGCGCCGCGACGTCTCGCATCGTCGCGTGATGCGGTGCCTGGGGCACGTCTAACATCGATGCTCAACTCGTTCCTGAATGACTGACGACGGAGTTACTCTTCGGGGATCTCAGCTTCTCATCGTAGCCATGAGCGCTACGACATTGAGCTTGCCCGATGACCGACATCAGCATCAGAACCTGATCCCTGATCTACGACCTCGGCCCAGGTCGGTGGCTGAGCTCCCGCTCGGGCGACAGTCGCCGAAGCAGCGCGCTGGGCAAGGGTGGCGAGGGCTTCGGCTTCGTCTGCCTCTAGTGCCCCGGCGGCGAGGGACTGCGCCAACCCCCAGCGCGTCGCCCCCGCGATGAGAGCTGAGGTGAACGCGTCGCCGGCGCCGATGGTGTCGACCACTCGAGTGCGGATTCCTGGTTGTTCCACCCGGTGGCGCGCAGTGGTGAGCACGCACCCATCGGCGCCTCGAGTCATGGCGAACAGTCCCACTCCGAGACCGAGCGCCCAGTCGGCGACATCCCGATGATCCGCGCCGGGAAGCAGCCACGCGGCGTCCTCGTCGGACAGTTTGAGGATGTCCGCATGGCGACCGAATCGTTCCACACTCTCCAGCGCCGTCGCACGATCGGGCGTGATCGCGGGCCTGGCGTTCGGATCGAAAGAACGGAGCACGCCGGAGCCTGCCTGTTCGAACAGTTCGAGCACGCGCCCCGCGCCCGGGGCGATCACCGTGGCGAGTGACCCCGTGTGCAACGCGACGGCTTCCGCGGGGAGGCCGCGACCGGGAGGAATGTCCCAGCGCAGGTCGAATTCGTACGATGCAGAGCCATCGCGCGCCAGCCGCGCTCTCGCGGTCGACGTTCGCGTTCCGGGAGTCATGGAACCCCCCGCGACGGATACGCCCGCGGAGGAGAGGTGCCCGGCGATGAACCGACCGTCGTCGTCGTCCCCGAACGTGGTGAGCAACGTCGTGGGCATGCCCAACCGCGCCAAGCCGACGGCGACGTTCATCGGACTGCCGCCGGGCATGCGGCGTTCCGTGCGGTCGACGTCGACGACGACGTCGACGAGAGACTCACCGACGACGACGACGGATCCCGGCACGCTGTCGCGCCCAGGTGCTTCCGAAATGCGCATCGCCGGGCTACTCCCGCACGGCGTCAGCGGGAAGAAGCCCGGCCGGGCCCTCCTGCTCGAGGACCTCGGCGGCGTGCGCGAACGCGTCGACGAAATCCTGCGAGTCCAAGAATCGGCGCAGCGTGGGGATGCGCGTGAGGAACTCCTTCGGGGACCGGACGGCCGCGGCGATGAGCTGATCGGCGGCGACGTCGTCCATGGTGAATCGCCCGGCACCGGCTGCTCGACACCACGCCCGCCAGGTGGCGAGGATCGACACCCCGACGAGGCACGGTTCACCCGATTCGACGCGGTCGATCAGCACGGGAAGGAAGAACTTGGGGATGCGGTTCGATGCGTCGACGGACAAACGCGCGAGGAGATCGCGCACGTGAGGGTTGCCGAAACGAACGAACAAGTCGTCGATGTAGGCAGCGATATCGAACCCCGTCGGCACCTGAAGGGTCGGAACGGCCTCTTGTTCCATGTACGCGCGCAAGTAAGCGGCGATCAGCGGGTCGCCCACCGCCTCGTGCACGTACTCGTACCCCATCAGCTGGCCGATGTAGGCCACCGCCTGATGCGATGCATTGAGCAGTCGGAGCTTGATGGCCTCGTACGCATCGATGTCGGAGACCAGCAGCACGCCGGCCTTCTCGAGCGGCGGACGACCGCCCGGAAAGTTGTCCTCGATCACCCATTGGACGAACGGCTCGCTCGCGACGGGCCAGTCGTCTTGCACTCCGAGTTCGGTCGCGACGCGGTCGATGTCCGCTTGAGTGGTTGCGGGTGTGATCCGGTCGACCATCGTCGAGGGAAACGCGACCGAGGACACGATCCAGTCAGCGAGGTCTGGGTCGACCAACCGCGCGACACCCGCCACGCTCTCCCGGGCCACGCGCCCGTTTCCCTGGATGTTGTCGCACGAGAGCACCGTGAAGGGCTCGATACCTCGAGCCCTTCGCTCACGGAGCGCGGCGACGACCCACCCGAACGCTGTGCGCGGGGAGGTCAGGCCGTTCGCGACCTCCTCGACGACGAGGGGGTCCGCCTCCGGCACCCGCCCCGTCGTCGAGTCGGAGACGTACCCACCCTCGGTCACGGTGAGCGAAACGATCCGCGTCTCCGGTGAGACGAGTCGGGCGAGCAGACCTGCGGGGTCCTCAGGTGCGTAGATGTATTCCCGGATAGAACCGATGACCGCGAAGTCGCTCGATCCATCCGGCTGCCGGAGCGCGAGGGAGTACAGCCCGTCCTGACGGGCGAGCACATCGCGCATCCTCGCGTCCCGTTCGAGCAGCCCGACCCCGCAGATCGCCCACTCGTGAGCGAGCCCCATGTTCAGGAGGCGGTCGACGTACATTGCCTGATGCGATCGGTGGAAATTGCCCACGCCGAAGTGCACGATCCCCACCTTGAGGCTGTCGCCGAGGTATTGCGCTACGCCGACAGAGTGGGGAAGTGCACCGATCGACTTCTTGCTGAGCTGTTCCACCGCTCGATCAGCCCTTCAGATTCAGGTGAACAAGCACACGCGCCGTTGCTTCGGGAGTGGCGCCGGTGACGCGCAACCGCAGCCAATTGCCGAAGCGATCAATGGGCAGATCGACGAGGGACTCCGCTGCAGCGAGCGTCGCCTGGGCACGCATCCGCCAGTTGATGCCGTCAGGCGAGACCTCGGCGGTGATGGTCAAGTCGGGGTGCTCGCCCTCGGCCTGGATGAAGAAGACGCCCTCGATCGCCCATCCCGCTTCGTAAGGGAGGGTGGCGTACTCGTCGGAGATCCGCACCCGACGGGTGAGGACGGAAGTGTTGGTCGTTTGCATGTTTTTCGTGTCTCTCAGAGGTGGAAGTCGGCCAGCGTCACTCGGTGGAGTACACGACCGAGTCGAGGTAGAGGTTCACCGAGCGCTCGGAGTCCGTCTCGATGAAGAAGATGGGGTTGATGAGGTTGTCGATGGACGCGTAGCCCTCTGTGAGAGTGGGCTTGATGCCGCGCATGTCCATGACATGATCGCCGCTCTGCAGTTCGACGTACTCGCGCTTCTCGATGTCGACGGTGAGCCGGAAGTACATCCAGTTGATCTTGTCGGGGCTCTCGTTGTAGACGAGGTCCTGCTCACCGCCCGGCACCCACTGGTAGCCGTCTGCCGAGCCATCCTCGAAGCGGCGTCCGTACCACTGGTTGTCGACGCCGGGAACGCACCAACCGTCCTTCACGCCGAAGTTCCAGTCCTCGGGCGTGACGCCTTCGGCGACCTGGTAGTACTGCCACTTCTTCACGAGCTTGCCGCCGAGGGAGTTCACGTAGCGCACGCCCGGCATGTACCGGTACTCGGAGTCCTGTACGTCGAAGAAGAAGCCGATCGCGCGGATGTCCTCCTCGCCCTTGCCCTCGCGGTCCTGGACCGGGGTGTAGGAGTACCAGGCCTCGATCTGGATCAGCTTGGGGTTGCCGTAACGGGAGAGACGCTTGATCGCGTGCCCCATGGAGCCGTCGCGCGGCGGCTCGGTGTGCGGACCGCCGGTGGGTGCGGTCGAGACCTTCAGCGAGTAGGTGCCATCCATCGAGCCATGCGACGACGCGAAGCGCATCGAGGCCGAGCTCAGCTGGTTCGGCGCCCAGCTGGAAAGGTCGACGACGGAGTCGAACGACTCGTAGTTCTCCTCGACGTAGTTGGGGGTGAGGTCCAGCCAGCCGTTGAAGCCATTGTCGAAATCGTCGTAGCAAATGACATTCGCGAGAGGCTTGAACCGCCCTAGTCCGCGCTCATACGACAGGAACTTCTGCATTGCTCTTTCTCTCTCTCTGTGTGGGGGGAACGGGGTATTCGTGAAACTCGATCGGCGCCAGAGGGGCGACGACGTTGTCGAAGTCGACAACCGCCCCCTGCGCGATGAGCGTGCGACGCAGTGCATCGACGTCGATGTCGGACACGCTGTAGCCGTGCGCGACGCTCAGCGCGGCGGCTGTCCCGGCGCCTTGCCCCATGGCCATGCAGGTGGCCATGACCCGCGCGGAGCCGAAGCCCGAGCCGTCTGCGTCGAGGCAGCGACCAGCTGTCACGACGTTGACGCTTCCGCGCGGGACGAGGCAGCCATAGGGGATGTTGTACTCCTGGCGCGGCACGACGAGGCCGTCCTGCTCGTTGGTGTCCGACGAGTGGATGTCGATGACGTGCGCACCCTTCGCGACGGTGTCGGGAAAGGCCTTGGGCGTGACGATGTCGTCTCGCTGAAGCTGGGCGAGCCCGACGATGCGGTAGGTCTCGCGCACGCCGGTCTGGATGCCGGACTTCGCGAGCCAGCAGTCCCGGAACTCGGGGAACTCTCGCCGCAGGACGTGGATGAATTGATCGAGCTGCTCGCGCATGCTGCACTCGGTGCGTGTGAACCGCTCGGGATCACTCGCATCGGTGGCCTCGCGCAGCAGGTTGATGCTGACCATGCCGTCGTGGAAGAACTGGTTGATCCAGGGGCCGCCGAAGATGGGGATCTCGCCGGCCGCGTTGAGTTCGAGCAATCGACCGCGGATCTCCGCGGACACGGGCAGCATCCCGTCGACGGCGTCTTCGAAGAGTGGTGTCAAGGCGTCTGTGTCGACCCCGCCGAGCTGGAACCACAACGATGCCGGCTGGAGCACATCGCTCTTGACCGTAGGGAGGCCGGATGCGCGGACGAGATCGGCGTCGCCTGTGCAGTCGATGAAGACCGTGCCCTGGTAGGCCGAGCGACCCGCTTTGTTCTGCACGATGACATGGGTGACTCGCCCGTCCTCGACAGTGCAGTCCGACAGCCAGGAGTGGTAGAGAAGCGTCACACCACTCTCCAGCAGCAGCCGCTGGGCGGCGAGCTTGAGGATCTCGTCGTTGGCGGGATAGTTGCCGCTCTCCCGGGACACGTCCGCGCCGCCGAGGTCGGCAGCCTTCTGCAGGAGTTCGAATGGGATGCCGCCGATGTGCTGTTTGCCGAAGTGGCGGAACTCGCTGATCGGCGTGACGAGCGCGCTCGTCGCCATCCCGCCCACGAATCCGTAGCGCTCGATCAGCAGCGTCCGTGCCCCGTTGCGCGCCGCGGCCGTCGCGGCGATCACTCCCGCAGGACCACCGCCGCACACGATGACGTCGTAGCTGCCGACGACGGGGGTTTCCCTGCTCGTCTCCGTGACAAACATCGATTCTCTTTCTAGGTGAAGCTGACGTGAGGGATGGTGCCTCCCCGCCTGGGCACACGGCGCAGGCGGGGAGGGGCGCTGCGGGGGCGGGAGATCCCAGCCCCCACAGCAGATCGGGCTCACTCGGTGAGGTAGACCTTGCTCCAGTCGTAGTTCTCCGTCGGGACGAGGGTCAGACCCTTGACCTTGTCGGAGAACGCGAGGTTGATGTTGATCTGGTACATGCCCAGGGCCGGTGCGTCGGCCGCCAGCTGATCCGAGATCTCCTGGTAGATCTCGAGTCGCTTCTCAGGATCCGTCTCGCCCTGCGCCGCCATGAGCATCGTGTCGAGTTCCGGGTTGCAGTATCCGAGCCTGTTCGCCGCGCAGGTGTAGAGCCTGTTCAGCGTGAAGTCGGCATCGCCCGTCGTGTTGAGGTTCGGGTTGATGATCATGTCGAAGTTGCCCGGGCTGGCGATGGCGGCGGTGAAGGTCGCCTGGTCGTCCGCCTTCGGCGCGACATCGACGCCGATCTCGCTCCAGTAGGAGACCATCGCGGTGACGAGCTGGTCGAGACCCGCGTTGGCCGTGCTGTAGTCGACACTCGAGCTGAACCCGTCGGGGAAGCCGGCCTCGGCGAGGAGCTTCTTCGCTCCCTTGGGGTCGTAGGCCGGCCAGTCGCCGGACGGCAGGCAGCCGAAGGCGACCTCGGGGCACAGGGCGCTCATCGGCGTCGCGGTCTCGCCGAGCAGCGACGAGACGATCGTCGGCATGTCGAGCGCCATCAGCATCGCTTGGCGCACCTTGAGGTCCGTGAACGGCTCGCGGCTGTTCTGGAACCACAGGAAGTTGTACGTCAGGCTCGGGATCTGCTCGAACACGATGTTCGGGAAGCCCTCCACAGTCGCGATCTGATCGTTCGGGACGCCGGCGATCACCTGAGCAGAGCCGTTCGACAGTGCCGTGATGCGACTCGAGATGTTGTCGATCTGCTGGAACGTGAGCGTCTTGAGCTTCGCCTTCTCGCCCCAGTAGTTGTCATTCCGCGACATCTTGATGCTGTCGTTCGCCGTGAAGCTGTCGATGACGAACGGGCCGGTCCCGATCGGGGATGCCCAGTAGGCGTCATCCGCCGCGCCGTCCGCCTTGCCGATCCCGACCATTGCGAGGATGCCCATGAGCGTCCCCGTCGGCCGAGAGGTGTTGATCGTCACCGTCGTCGGGTCATCGGCCGTGTACGACTCGACGACCGCGAGCTGCGCTCCGAGCACCGACTTCATCGCGATGTAGCGATCCAGGGTCGCAACGACATCCGCGGAGGTGAACGGCGTTCCGTCGCTGAACGTCACATCGTCGCGGAGCGTGAAGGTGAGCGTCGTGTCGTCCACCCACTCCCATTCGGTCGCCAGGAGCGCTTGCGGCTCCTTGGTCTCGGGATCGAGCGCGACGAGGCCCTGCATCACATTGCTCGCCACCTGCGTGCTGCAGTTGGTGAAGTTCGCCGTGATGTCCAGCATCGTGCAGCCCCAGTTGATGACGTACGTGAGGTTCTGCTTGTCATCGGCCACGGGCGTGGCACTTGGCGCGCTGCCTGTGTCCGTATCGCCGGCGCCGGCGGCGCAGCCGACCAGCACCAGGGCAGCGGCCGCCGCCATCGTGACGCCTGTCAGCAGGCGCCTACGCAATGAGGTCATTACCATCTCCTTCGATCCAAGTGACTCTTGCTGTGTGATTGGCCGCCGCGGAGATCACTTGTGCGGTGGACATCTGGGGGGACCTCACTGGTGCCAAGGGCGAACCACGGGGACCGCGGCCAGCAGGGTCTGGGTGTAGCTGTGTTGCGGGTTCTCGAAGAGCTCGCGCGTGGTTCCCTCTTCGGCGACGACACCGCGATGCAGCACCAGTACGCGGTCGCAGAGGTGTTCGATGACGGAGAGGTCGTGCGAGATGAAGAGGTAGGCGAGTCCCAGTTCGTCCTGCAGGTCATCGAGCAGATTGAGAACCTGCGCCTGGACGGAGACGTCCAGAGCGGAGACGGGTTCGTCGCAGATGATGAGCTTCGGCCTGAGCGCGAGTGCACGGGCGATGCCGATGCGCTGGCGCTGCCCGCCGGAGAACTGGTGGGGATAGCGATCCGAGTGGTCGGGATTCAGACCCACCCGATCCATGAGTTCCTTGACCTCCGCCGTCCACTGGCGCGACGGCACCACGCCGGTGTGCACGCGCCACGCCTCGGCGATGACATCGCGCACCGTGAGTCGCGGGTTGAGGGAGGCGTACGGGTCCTGGAAGACCATCTGCATGTCGCGCCGGACGTTCTTGAGCTGTCGTGGCGAGTAGTGCGTGATGTCCTCGCCCTCGAACTCGATCGCGCCGCCGTCGGCCTTCACAAGGCCGATCACCGCGCGGGCGACCGTGGACTTTCCCGAGCCGGACTCGCCGACCAGACCGACGGTCTCGCCCGGACGGATGTCGAACGTGACGTCATCGACGGCGACGTTCTCGTCGATCTTGCGCTGCAGGAACGTCGAGCGGATCGGGTACGCGACCTTGAGGTGCGACACCTTCAACAGCGGCGAATCAGACATGAGCCAGCACCTCCTCTGAGCGGTGGCACGCGGCTTCGTGCTCCTGCGGCCAGCCCTGCGGGGTGCGCAGCGCCGGCACCTGCTCGCGGCAGACATCGAGCGCGAAGGGACACCGCGGGTTGAATGCGCAGCCGCTCGGCAGGCTGAGCAGGTTGGGTGGGGAACCCTCGATGGGGCGGAGGCGCCCGCCGATGCTCGTCTCACTCGGGATCGACTCGAGCAGGCCCGTCGTATAGGGGTGTGCGGGGTGATCGTACAGCTCGCGGATCGTCCCGGTCTCCACGATGCGACCTCCGTACATGATGGCCACCCGATCCGCGTAGTCGGCCACCACGCCGAGATCGTGGCTGATCAGGATCATCGCCATTCCGGTGTCGGCCTGGAGCTCTGCGAGAAGATCCATCACCTGCTTCTGAACCGTGACATCCAGCGCCGTCGTGGGTTCGTCCGCGATGAGGACCTTCGGGTCCAGCGCGAGCGCCATCGCGATCATGATCCGCTGGCGCTGACCCCCCGAGAATTGGTGCGGGTAGTCGCGGATCCGTTCTTCCGCCTTCGGGATGCCGACTCGCTTGAGAAGGTCGAGGGCCTTTGCCAGAGCGGCCTTCTTGCTCATCCCCCGGCGTCGGCGCAACGGCTCCGCGATCTGTGCGCCGACCCGGAACACCGGGTTCAGCGAGCTGAGCGGGTCTTGGAAGATCATCGCGATGTCTTCCGCGCACAACTCGCGCACACGAGGCACGGGCAGCGTCGCGAGGTCCTCGCCGCCATACAAGATGCTGCCTCCGGTGATGGCGCCGGCGGGTTTGGGCAGCAGGGCCATGATCGCCTGCGCTGTGGTCGATTTGCCCGAGCCCGACTCCCCGAGGATCGCCAGCGTCTCGCCGCTGCGCACATCGAACGTCACATGGTCGAGCGCGCGGGCTATTCCGGCGACCGTCGAGAACTCCACAGTGAGGTCTTTCACCTGCAGCAGCGGGGTTGCTGACGTGTCAATCACGCGTGTCGGCTTCATCATGCGCTCCGCAGTCTCGGGTCGAACTTGTCACGTAGGGCGTCGCCCAGAATCCCGAAGCAGAGCATCAGGATGACCAGCAGGACTCCGGGGAAGGTCGATATCCACCAGGCTGTGGTGAGGTACTGCGTGCCGTTGAAGATCGTGCTGCCGAGGCTCGGGGTGCCCAGCGGTACACCGACGCCGAGGAAGGACAGTGCCGCTTCCGCGAGGATCACCGTCGCGAACTGCGTCGTCGCCACGACGATGACGGGTGCGATCGTGCCGGGCAGGAGCGTCCGGAACATGAGGTGGGCGTTGCCCGCACCCAGAGTCCGGGCCGCCTCGACGTACTCGCGATTCCTCAGCGACAACACCTGGCTGCGCGTGACACGGGCGAACACGACCCAGCTGGCTATCGAGAGCACGAGGATGATGTTCCCGACCCCTTGCCCCAGCACCGACGCGATGAGGATCGCGAGCAGGATGGAGGGGAAGGCGAGCTGGATGTCGGCGAGCCTCATGAGCGTTGCGTCGGCGGCTCCCCCGAAGTGGGCTGCGAGAAGCCCGAACAGGACTCCGACGGCACCCGCGAACACAAGCGTCGAAACGCCGATGACGAGCGAGATGCGGGCGCCGGACATGATCTCTGCGAAGAGGTCGCCGCCGACCTGCGTCGTTCCGAGTATCGCGACGCGACCGTCGGACATGACCGTCCCCGGCGGCTTGAGCCGGTTCACGAGATCCACCTTCAACGGGTCGTATCCGTACACCCACGGAATGACGATCGCGCCGATGATGATCAGGCCGATGATGATCAGCGGTACGACCATGCGCAGGGTGACGTCCCGGCGTGCCCGGCGTGCGAGCGATGTCGCCTTATTGACCGTGACGGTCGATGCCGTATTGACCGTGACGGTCGGTGCAGTGGTGGTCACTGGGCGAGCCTCACTCTGGGGTCGAGGAATCCGTACAGCAGATCCACGACGAGGTTGACGATGACGAAGACGGCCGCGATGACGAGGACGCAGGCCTGCACGACGTTGTAGTCGCGCTGTTGGATCGAGTTGACGAGCAGATCTCCGATACCGGGGAATGAGAAGACGGTCTCGACGACGACCGCGCCGCCGAGCAGACCGCCGAACTGCAGTCCGACGATCGTGACGACGGGGATGGCGGCATTACGCACCGCGTGCGGGAAGATCACGGTCCGCTCCGACAGGCCCTTGGCGCGCGCGGTCTGGATGTATCCCTCGCCCATGACCTCGAGCAGACCGTTGCGGATCATGCGGGTGAGGACCGAGATGAACGGCAGCGCCAGGACGATCGTCGGCAGGATGAGGCTCAACGGTCCGGTGAGACCCACGCTGGGAAGCCATCGGAGTGTCTGGGAGAACACCAGCAGGAGCACGATCGAGATCCAGAAGTTCGGAAGCGCCTGGGTGAGCAGGGTCCCGAAAGTGACGGCTCTGTCGGTGAAGCGATTGACGCGCAGGGCCGCGAGCAGGCCGAGCGGGAAGGAGACCAGGATCGAGAGGCTGCAAGCCAGTACGGCGAGAAGCGCGGTGTTGGGCAGCACGCTGGCGATCAGGTCGGTCGCGGGGACCTTGAGCGTGTAGGAGTCGCCGAGATCGCCCGTGAGGATGCCGAGCAGGAATTGTCCGTATTGGACGTACAGCGGCTCATTGAGGCCGAGCTGTTCGCGCAGCTGATCCAGCTGCTCGGCCGTTGCATCCGTTCCGGCGATGAGCAGGGCGGGGTCGGCCGGCACGACCCGGACGATGAGGAAGATGACCGTGGCCACTCCCCACAGCACGAAGATCGCGAGCAGCAGTCGCTTGAAGAGGTACCCACCCACTGAATAATCCGCCCTTCCGAGATCCTCATTGAATCTCGAAGTTCAATGACATCGATGTCAACCACGATTACATTAGCGGAATCGAACCCGATGTCAATTCACCATTAAGTTCGATTTGCCCGCAGAAATACCTGAGAAGTAGATCGGTCTCTGGAGTGGGTCGCGTGATTGACAGCGATGTCATTCCCGTGCGACGCTCAAATCGACCGACACCCCCGGCGCGACCCCGCGGCTCGGCTCTCTCCCCCCGATGCGGACGACCCGCGGTGCTCGCCGGAATCACCCAAGGAGGTATCCATTGGCGGATACGCGCCCGAACATCCTGTGGATGTGCACCGACCAGCAGAGATTCGACACCATTGCGGCGATGGGCAACGAGGTGATCCGTACGCCCAACCTCGATCGCCTGATCGAGAACGGCGTCGGGTTCGACAAGGCCTATTGCCAGTCGCCGATCTGCACGCCCAGCCGGGTGAGCTTTCTGACCGGGTGCTACCCGACGCGCACGCACGTGAATCGGAACGGCAATCGCGACGTCGGTGACATCCCGCCCCTCGTGACGAAGATCCTCGCCGATGCGGGCTACGACTGCGGACTCGTGGGGAAGCTCCACCTGTCGAGCGTGCACGGTCGCGTGGAGCAACGGATCGATGACGGCTACCGAATGTGGGAGTGGAGCCAGATGCCCCCGCCCGAGACGTTCTGGCCCACCGACGAGCACTTCTACCAGCGATGGCTGAAGGCGAAGGGCGTCGAGTGGGCGAGCATCTACCCTCCGGTTGACGAGAGCGTTCTCGAGGAGAACGTGGATTGGGCACGGATGCCTGAGGGATGGGCCGACACGTCCGTCTACGCGCGCCTGTACCGACCGGGCGTCCCCGTCGAACACCACGAGATCACGTGGGCGATGGAGAAGGCCATCGACTTCATCGAGGAGGATCGCGATGGCCCGTGGATGTTGAGCATCAATTCCTTCGCGCCCCATCCGCCCACCGATCCGCCCGCCGAGTACCTGGCCCGAATGGATCGGGACCGCATGCCGAGGCCTGCGTTCGAAGAATCGGACAGAGAGTGGCAGACGACCTTGAGCGAGAAGGTCGACTTCCAAGTCGACAAGCCCCTCGCGCCGGAGCAGTACGACGCTGCGGGACTCGTCGCGGCGTACTACGCCGAGATCGAGCTCATCGACGAAGGGTTCGGGCGTCTGCTCGACGCGCTCGAGGCGGGCGGGCAGCTCGAGAACACGCTCGTGATCTTCACGAGCGACCACGGCGAGATGCTCGGCGACCACGGACTGCTGCTCAAGGGCTGCCGCTTCTACGAGGGGCTCGTCCGTGTACCGCTCATCCTCTCGTGGCCGGCAAAGGGCATCCGCGGAGCGCAGAGCGACGCACTCGTGGAGCTCGTCGACATCGCCCCCACGATTCTGGACGTCGCGGGGGTCGAGGTGCCCGAATACATGCAGGGCCGATCGCTGCGGCCGATCCTCACAGGGGACACGCCACTGCACGATCACAAGGACGCCATTCGCTGCGAATACCACGACGCCGTCGAGCTGAAACACGCGAGCCACGCCACGATGATCCGCAACGATCGGTACAAGCTCGCGATCTACCACGGGACCGGCCTCGGCGAGCTGTACGACCTCGAGACCGACCCTCACGAGCACCGCAACCTGTGGAACGACTCGGAGTTCGCGAGCGTGCGCGCCGAACTCTCGGGCCGGCTCCTGGACGACCTCATGACGACGGTCGACGTCGGGGGGCCCCGCGTCGGTCGATACTGACGCGGCGCACCGTCGACAACGGCGGAAGGGCTGATCCCCGTGCGGGGTCAGCCCTTCAGTGCGAGATGGACGAAGATCGTCGCGGACTCGTCAGCGGAGGCTCCCGACAAGTGCAATCGGATCCAGGTGCCGAAGTGCGTCATGCCGAGCTTGGCCAGTTCCTCACTCGCGGCCAGCGTGATCGACGGCCCGTGGTCGACCCAGTCGATTCCGTCCGGCGACACCTGCGGGGTGATGGTCAGCTCGGGGTGCTCCCCGTTGGTGCGGACGAAGAACAGCGCTTCGGAGGCCCACCCGGCTTCGTAGGGATGGGTCCCGTACTCCGCCGTGAGGACGGTTCGGCGTTCAACGAGCGTGGTGGCTGAATTCAGCATCGTCAGTCCTCTCAGGCCTTGGGCGAATTGCCGGTCGAGTAGACGACCGAGTCGAGGTACATGAACACGCTGCGGTCGGTGTCCGTCTCGATGAAGAAGACGGGGTTGATGAGTCCCGAGATCCCGTCATAAGTGGGCGCCAGCGTGGTGGGCGTGCCCCGCAGATCGAAGGTGCGACCCATGCTCTGGAACTCGACGTATTCGCGCTGCTCCAGGTCGACGAGCAGCCGCATGTACAGCCAGTTCAGCTTGTCGGGGCTCTCGTTGTAGACGAGCGGCTGGTCGCTGTCCGGAATCCACTGGTATCCGTCAGCCGAACCGTCCGGGTAGCGCTTCCCGCACCAGATCGCGTCGATGCCCGGCGCCTCCCAGCCCTCGGGACTGCCGGACCACTGCTCACGCGTGATGTCGTCGGGCGTGCGGAAGTACTGCCAGCGCTTGATCTTGGTCCCGTTGACGGAGTTGACGTACCGTACGCCCGGCTGCCAGCGGTAAGAGTCATCCTGGACGTCGAACCACATGCCGAACGCACGAATGTCCTCCTCCCCCTTGCCCACGCGGTCCTGCTGGGGCGTGTAGGAGTACCAGGCTTCGAGCTGGAGGTACCGGTGATCGTTGTTCACGCGAGACAGCCGCTTGATGACGGTGCTCATGCCACCGTCGGCGGGCGGCTCCTCATAAGCGCGCGCCGACGGCCGAGTCGCCAGCTTGAGGGAGTAGTTGCCCTCCATCGACCCGTGCGAGGCCGCGAACCGCATCGGTGCGGCGCTGATCATGGACGGGCCCCACGAGCCGAGATCGACCTGCGAAGGCTGCGACTCGTAGTCCTCGTGCACGAAGTTCGGCGTCAGGTCCAGCCAGCCGTTCATGCCGAGATCGAAGTCGTCGTAGACGAGGACTTTCTCCAGCGGATTGAACTTCTCAAGCCCTCGCTCGCGGATGATCACGCTCGCCGACTCCCTTCGGTAAATGGATATACCTAGGTAAACTACGGCGGGCATGTCAGGATGTCAACGTCCCGAGTTTGAAGAATGGATGTCGATGCAGGAAGAAGTGCGAGGCGCACCGAAGCGGCCCGCGCGCCTTCGTGACGTGGCTGCTCGGGCGGGCGTTTCGCCCGGGCTCGTCTCGAGGCTCCTGAACAACGACGCCTCGCTCACGGTGCGTCCTGAGACACGCGAGGCCGTGCTGGACGCCGTGCGCGAGCTCGACTACGTGCCGAACTCCAGCGCTGCGTCGCTTCGTCGGAATCGGACGGAGGCCATCGGTCTCGTTCTGGACCGCGTGACCAACCCGGTCTTCACCGAGGTCGTCCACGGCGCACAGGAAGCGGCCGCGGAGTTCGGGTACGGCCTGCTGATGGCGGACGCCGAAGAAGCGGAGGAGGACGAGACCTTCCTCGCCGGCATCATCAAATCGCGTCGGGTCGATGGGCTACTTCTCCAGGGCGGCTACGGACCGCGCGCCGCGATGCTGCAGCGCTACTCGGAGGCGATTCCGAGCGTCATCGTCAACAGCACCGGGAATGGCGCAGCATCCGGGGTGCGGCTGGAGGACGACGCGGCGGCGCGAGTCGCCACCGCCCACCTTCTTGGGCTCGGCCACCGGAACGTCGCATTCGTCACCGGCAGCCCGGGGGCCGCGTCCGATGCCCGGCAACGCGGGTATGAGGAGGCGCTCACCAATGTAGGGCTGCCACTCCGACCAGATCTCGCGATCCCTGGAGGCTGGCAGGCCGAGGACGGAATGCGTGCCGTGCGCGAATGGCTGCGCTCGGGGCGCGGGGCCGACGCCGACGCGTACGTTGTCGGAACCTCCGTAGCGGCGCTGGGCGTGCTCGCCGCGCTCGCGGAGGCCGGAGTTCGTGTACCAGATGATGTATCCGTCGTCGGAATTCACGACCCGTGGTTCGCTCCCTATGTGACCCCGACACTGACGACGGTCGCGCTTCCACTGTTCGAGCTGGGGCGCCGGTCCATTCTGCAACTCATGACCCATCTCGAGTCAGGCAAGCCTCCCGAGGCGGTCATCAGTGATCCCGCGCCTCGGCTGATCGTCCGCGAATCGACCCGGCAGCGATAGAGGCTCCGTAGCCAAGCAGAACGACGCCGCGGTGATCGCCGGGCGGCGATATCCACGAACCGACGTTCACACACCGCGAGCTCGGCATCGACCCCGGGGTCGCTCAGGCCGTGCTCGAGAACATCGACATCACGACTGTGCAAGACAGTACTGTGTGGACATCGTCGGCAACAAGCTGCGCAAGGCGGGCATCCGCAGTCGCCACCGGCAACTGCGCAACATCGATCTCGCTACCCTCTAGCCGTACGTCTCCGGCTTCCACGGCGAGCAGTGATTTTGCCCTCAGGCCCGGCCCCTGCCCCCTTGTCAACCCCTTGTCCGCCGTTTCCAGCGCCGCCTACGGTCGAGTCACGAAACTGTGGCTCACCGTGATCGTTCTGCCGATCCGAGACGTCACGGAAAAGGGGTCGTGACACATCGGTCGCGATTCGATTTGTTCGAGAGGCGGGCGTCATCCCATGGATACATCCACAGTGGTTTGGATCATCGTCGGCATCGTGATCGCGCTCCTGGTGATCGTGGCGATCATGTACCTGGTCACGTCGCGGCGCCGCGCGGCTCAGGCTCAGGTCGACCGCGAACGTGCTGCCGATCTGCGTTCAGAAGCTGAGGCGCGTGGCCTCGATGCGCTCGATCGTGAGGCCGAAGCCGCGCGAGCGGACGCTGACGCACAGCAGGCGCGCGCAACCGCAGAACGGTTGAGCCGCGAGAGCGAAATTCGACACACCGATGCCGACACTCTGCGCAGTGAAGCCGAACAGACGTACAAACGCGCCGACACCATCGACCCTGATGTCGATGGAAGCGCTGGTGACACCGGCCAGCCCAGCGCCCCGAAGGCTCCTCAGTGATGCGCGTCTGACCTCCGCAATGGAGGTCGAGGCAGCGATGCGGGCCGGTCGGATTCTGAATCCGACCGGCCCGCATCGTTAGGTCTAGCGGAGGGTGTCCTTCACGTCTTCGACAGCCTTCTTCACTTTCGCTTCGGCCTGGTCTGCGTCTCCCTCCGCTTCGAGGCGCTCGTTGCCGGTGGCCTTCCCGACAGCTTCCTTGCCCTTGCCGGTGAGGTCTTGAGCGGTGTTCTTGATCTTGTCGTCCATACCCATGGTTGTCTCCTTACTGATGGCCCGCGTGTGCGAGCTGCGCGACTGATTGCTCCAAGTTCACGTGTCGGAGTGAGTCCCGCACAGGGGGTTGACAACCGTCCCCGAAGACTCCGGGAGGCGGCGCTACGAGCTGACCTTCGAGCCTGATCGAAAACCGGGACCACTCGCGGCCGAAGACTCAATCGCAGGCTCGCCCCAGTGCTCCCAACGGAGAGGCGCGCTCGGAGTGATCAGGGCTTCCACCGCGCCTGGCCGACGCTCTCCGCCTGCACGAACCCGCCGCCGTCGCGTACGGTGGTTCTTCTACGACGGATCGCACGTCGAACTCGACGATCGGCTGCTCACCGCGGTGCAGGCGGGAAGTGCGGGATCGGGATCGGCTTCGTTCCGCCACGCCCCGACGTCTGGGGCGCAGGGGCACCGTCGATGCCATCGTCGTCTCCCGGCGTCTGCTTATCCGACACCTCGTCGTCTTCGATCAAGTCTCGACCGTCCATGGCGGCCTCCTTCGACTTCACCTGGGGTTTCGTACCTGGCAATTCTGATCCTGCGCCGAGCGTGAGGGATGGGGATTGACAAGTCGGGATGCTGTGCCTAGGGGCGTGCTGTCAAGGGGGCAGGGTCGGCACGATGTTCGCCGTCGCAGACGCTGGCCGTACCCGAAGTGGAACTCACGGGCTCAGGCAGGTGGGTCGGAGCGCCGCGGTGGGTCCCACCCATCTGGGCGAGCAGAGCGTCTTCGAAGTCATCCGCGTCATCGCGGAGATCGCCCGTCGCATCCAGGTCGGCCCACGGGGGTTCGTCATCGAGCTCGACAACCCGTCGATGCTGTATTTCCATCACACTCGCAGCCCATCACGAGGGATTCGACCCTCTCCACCATTCTCGACCGGCGTGAGCTTCACGTGTGGGGGCTTGACTTTATTGCGCCGGCGTGGGCGCCCGTAGTGGTCAGGGAGTCCGCCGACCTGCTCGCGCAGCCTGGGCCCCTGATCTCCGCCTCCCATGTCGGCGTCGACGCCGGGCCGTTGGAGAGAAGCTATGGCCGTGCACAACCAGCCGACAGGGGCTAGACACGCGAGCAAAGCGAAAGGATTCGGACGACCTGTGCACTCGGCATACCTGTTTCCGATTGTCAAGGCCCACCTCTGGGCGGTGTTCGCGAACTAGCGTCTCAGACGGAGGTAAGCCAATGTCCCCTACGAAGTCCCCCACGAAGAAGTCACCGGCGACCACGACCGCGAGCAAGCGAACCGGTGCCGAGGCCGGAGCCAGCACCACGTCGCGACAGAACGCCGAAAAGGGGTTCGTCGCGTCGAAAGGACTGGGTGAGCGACTGCAGGCCGTGCTGGTCGATCTACTCGAGTTGTCGATGCAGGGCAAGCAGGCGCACTGGAACGTCGTAGGCAGGAACTTCCGCGACACCCACCGTCAACTCGACGACATCATCGATGCGGCACGTGCCTTCAGCGACACCGTCGCCGAGCGGATGCGGGCACTGCACGCGGTTCCGGACGGCCGCAGCGGCACCGTATCCACCACCACGACGCTGCGGGAGTACCCGCAGGGCGAGGTCGACACGTCCCAGACGGTCGACCTGATCACGGAGCGCTTGGAGGCCACGGTGGCCACGATGCGCCGAGTCCACGACGCCGTCGACGAAGAAGATCCGACCAGCGCCGACATCCTCCACGCGATCATCGAGAAGCTGGAGCAGTACGCATGGATGGTGAGTGCCGAGAACCGCACGCCCACGTCCTGATGACGACGCTGGGGGTCGAGGAAGAGTACATGTTCCTCGACCCCACCACGCTCCGGCCTGCGGGCGTCGCGGAGGCCGTCCGCTCGGAGCTTCTGCAGGGGCAGCCGCGTTCCCGATTCGTCGCCCACGAGTTTCTCGCGTCTCAGATCGAGCGGTCCACGCCCGTGTTCCACACGCTCGAGCAGGCCGCCGCCGATCTGTCCACGTTTCGGAGGCGCCTGCAGGTTGCGGCATCGCAACACCACGTGGTCGCCGCATCCATCGGCACGCCGTTCGATAGCGTCGGCCGGCCGGAGATCACGGAGGACACCCGGTACCAGACGGTCGAATCGGAGTTCCGCGGCGTTGTCGCCGACCATCTCGTCAACGGGGTTCACGTTCACGTCGCCATCCCCGATCGCACCACCGGGGTGCACGTCTTGAACCGGATTCGGGTCTGGCTGCCGACACTTCTCTCGCTCGTGGGGAACTCGCCGTTCTGGCATGCGACGGACACCGGGTTCGCGAGCTGGCGCGCGATGCAGATGCGGCGGTGGTCGACGATCGGCTGCCCACCGCCGTTTCGGGACGGCGACGACTATGACGACCGCATACGGCGGCTTGTCGGGGTGGGTGGCACCTACGACCTCAAGACGATCGCGTGGAATGCGCGACTCTCCGAAGCGAACCCGACGGTCGAGGTGAGGGTCGGTGATGCGCAACTGGATGTCGCTGCGACGGTGCTTCTCGCCGCGCTCGTCCGGGGACTCGTGTCCACGGCGATCAGGGATACGCGGGCTGGGATCGCTCCATTGGAGGTGGAGCCGGAACTCCTGGATGCCGCGCTGTGGCATGCCGCACGTGATGGAATCTCCGGCCTGCTGCTGAACCCGGCGACGCGGCGTCTCGAGCCGGCGGCCGAGGTCGTAGGGGCGATGGTCGACTCCGTTGCCGAGGCGTTGGAGACGGAAGGCGATGTCGACACGGTCCATGAGCAGATCGCACGAATCCTGGTGGACGGTACTGGCGCGACGCGACAGCGGGCTGCGATGCGGGCGGGCGGAAGGAAGGCGCTCGGGCGGCTGTTCGCCACGGCGCTCGCCTCGCGCTATACCGGCTCCGACGCTCGTCCAGGCTCCGTTCTTCAGTCTTGCGGGGCCTCCAGGGGGCGAGGTTCATCGTCGACGGGAGAGGTGTAGTCCGGGCGCGCAGGCTGAGAGGGCTGGTCCGAGAGCTCTCCACCTTCGCGACCGCCATACGGGCGCCCGTGATCGGCGAACTCATCCCGAACAAAGACGAGCGACCACGGTCCCGCTGTGAAGCGGGCACCCGTGCGGAGCGTCTCCGTGCGGTCGCTCGTCTCGTCGGCCGGATCACTGCCGGCGTTCATCTCTCCCTCGCCGTGCAGGGTCAACACATATTCGTCACGTTCGTCGTGGGCGATGGTCGCGTGATGCGCATCCGTGCCTGCGAGGTGAAGATCGCTGTCGGGTGAGGAGCCGATTCGCGTCAGGTCGTGGATGATCTCGTGATGGAATCGCTCGTCATCGCTGGTGATGAGCAGCCGCGGGTTCCCGGCGCCCCACTCCGCATGCGTCGTCGTCGGCACATAGCCGTCCGTGTTGTCGGGATCGGTCATCGTGTCCTCCTCACAGAGCTCGTCCGCCGGTGACGGGTAGCACCGCACCGGACACGTACGAGGCGTCCTCGCTGGCCAGGTAGACGTATGCGCCCGCGAGTTCGGCAGGTTGTCCCGCGCGACCGAGCGGGGTGTCCGAGCCGAACGTGCGGAGCTTTTCGTCATCGAACGACGTCGCTGGGATCAACGGCGTCCAGATAGGGCCGGGCGCGACCGCGTTCACGCGGATGCCCTCCGGTCCGAGTTCCTCGGCGAGAGCTTTCACGAAGGCGACCTGGGCGGCCTTGGTCATCGCGTAGTCAATGAGACCAGGAGATGGATCGAACGCCTGGATGGATGCGGTGACGATGATGGATGCCCCGGGCATCAGGTGTGAGCGCGCCGCGCGCGCGGTGAACAGCAGCCCGTAGAGGTTGGTTTCGAAGACCCGATCCAACTCGTCCGTCTGCAGCGACGCGAGCCCGTCGCGGTCCTTCTGATAGGCCGCATTCAGAACGAGGATGTCCAGCCCGCCCAACCCATCGACGGTGTCCTGGACGATACGGCCGGCGAACTCTTCGTCGCGTACGTCTCCTCCGAGCGACAGCCCCCGAACACCGGCTTCCTCGATCAGTCGGACAGTATCCGCGGCATCCCCCTCCTCTTCGGGCAAATGCGCGATGGTGACGTCGGCCCCTTCTCGAGCGAACGCGATCGCCACCGCACGTCCGATCCCGGAATCACCGCCAGTGATCAGCGCCTTCCGCCCGGCCAGACGCCCGGTGCCGATATAGGAGATCTCCCCGTGGTCCGGCCTCGGAGCCGTATCCGCCGTGAGTCCGGGCTGATCCTGCGCTTGCAGAGGGAACTTGCCGGTGTAGTACTTGGTGCGCGGGTCGGTGAGGGCTTGCGTGTCCATTCCCCCAGAAGACCCGACCCTCCGCGATCGCGGCAGGGGGTTGACAAGAGTAGGCGAGCATGCGGCGGACAGACTGAAGCTTCCGGCTCGCATGCCCGAAGTGACCGGTGCACGTTTGTCAACTCCATTGCGCGCCACACCCGTTGGATCGCAATCTTGGGGTTGATCGAAGGGAGCAACGATGAACGGTGAATCGAATGGCCGCGAGTCCGAAGACGCGCCGGCGACCCAGGATCTGGAGGAGCCGAGCACGGAGAAGGAGGTAGGGCAGGAGCCCCGAGCCGCGACACCGGAGGAACCGCAGCAACCGCAGGAGCCGGAGCCCAGTCATGAAGCCGTCGGGATCGGGGTCATCGGTGAACCGATGACCGAGAGTGGCGACCCCTCAGCGGACGACGAGTCCCGGTGAATCGAGGAGCAACGCACGCGGACATGACGTCCGAGCCCGCCGATGAGGTCGTTCTCACCCGCGTATCACCCGACGATGCGGGAGAGATCCTGACGATTCAGCGTGCAGCCTTCGTGTCTGAAGCACTGATCTACGGCGATGCGAATATGCCCCCTCTCGTTCAGACGCTCGAGCAGCTCACCGCAGAGTTGCAGGAATCCGACGGGTGGGTCGCCAGGAGGGCGCACCGTATCGTCGGAGCGATCCGCACGCGCGAACTCGATGGGGTGCTTCTGATCGGCCGCCTCGCGATCGCCCCGGACATGCAGGGCGAGGGGATCGGACGTCGGCTGTTGGAAGCCGCCGAGCAACACACCCACGCCGCTGAAGCGGAGTTGTTCACGGGAAGCCTCAGCGAAGCCAACATTCGACTTTACGAGCGATGCGGCTACGTGGAATCGGTGCGCATCGAAGCAGGCGACGGAACCGCCACAGTGTTCATGAGAAAGCAACTGACGGATGCGCCGCCCGGTCCGGGACCTTCGCGACCCAATGGAGCCGCCGCAGCACCTGCTCTGTGATGCTGCCCCCACGACAAGCGCAGGTCGGGTACACCGTCTTGGCCGCCGCGAACTCCCCCGCGGTACCATGGGGGTCATGGGATCGATGTACTACGGCGGCATGGAAACGGTCATCCATATCGAAGATCGCGCCCTGGCCCACCTCAAAGTCGTGATTGCCACAAAACTGCGACGGGGAGAGAGTTTCACCCTTTCGTGGCGGCACCCGGACGACGAGCCTCGCGGGCGAAGCACCGTGTGTCTGCACCCATCGATTCCGCTGCGATTTGTCTTCGATGATCCTGAACGGCCCGCACTCAGCCGGCAGTGGATCGACGAGCTGGCGGCATCGGCCAACTCCTCGGGTGGCATCCTGCTCGTCGATGAACACGTCCACACCGGGCCGGTGGCAATCAGTCCCGAAACCGCACCGGAAGGCGCACCGGACGGTTCCCCGACCAGCTTCAGCGGATAGCCTGATCAGCCCCGTTCCCGCGATGGAGCGAGGTCGCACCCATCGGATGGTGTCCTTGTCGTGCGGGAGTACGGTTTCAGTGCTGATGCTCCAAGCGAATCGGCGCACGCACGTCCAACGGGATTACCGGCGGGACGACCCCGAGAATGACTGCATCCTTCTCGACACGGGATACACATTCCCAAGGAATGATCCGTGAGTTGCGATGCAGCCAGCTGATGACCGCCGCGATGAGCCAAGGACGGTCGACGCGCCCCCGCTCGTACCCGTACATCGAAGTGCGGCTGTGCGGGCTGACCAGCAGTGCGATCAGTTCGAGGTCGCCTTCCCTGCGGCCGTTTCGGGCTGACCGCCGGAATCGCACGTCCACCACGGTCCCGATTTCGGAACCGTCCGGCGTGCGGACCCGGCGGCCGAGGAGTTCACTCAGGAGCATGGCGCCCTCCGGGGATTCGTGCGATGACACGATCACGGAACCAACGCTCGAGCCACACCCCATCCAGGTCGTCGGCGTGAACCCGCAGCTCGATGACAGTCCCCAGACGAGCGACGTCCTGCCACGCGAGACGATCCCACCGCGATCGGGGCATATGGCCGCCGAAGATCCGCGGCAGCACAGCGGCCCCGACCAGGATCGCTGCCACACGCGGCGCGTCGGCATGATCAACCGCTTCTCCGATCTCGATCCCCGTCAACTCGACATCGTCGACGGTGCTGAAAGGCACGCCGTCGCGATCGATCATCTGGCGGTCCAGTAGATGAAGTCGAGCATCGACACCCCGACCGTCCGGATCCCGGTACCACTCGAGCGGATGCTGCGGCCTGGACGCGCGCTTCATGACGACCCCATTCCCGAAGCGATCAAGAGTGGAATCGCGGCTACGGCCGCCACCACGATGATGAGGAGGAAGGCCACTCCGAGGCCGTTGCGGATCTTGCCGTTGACCTCGTCGCCCATGTACTCCGGATCGTTCGCCACGACCAGGATCGGGAAGTAGGTCAACGGAAGGGCGACCGCGGAGAACACTACGGAAAGCTCGGTGACCTGAATCGGATCGACGCCGGTCGCGAGGATGCCGCCCCCGACGAGGAGACACACGATCATGGCGACGTGGAATCGTGCCGCTTGGGCGGGGCGCCGGAATTTGCCCCAGCTCCAGCCGAAGAACTGCGCGAGCGTGTAGCCGGAGGAGAGCGTGGTTTCGAGCGCCGCGCCGAAGGTCGCAGCCAGGGTTCCGACGATCGCGAAGGCGAGGGCCAACTGCCCGCCGGCCTGCGCCACCGGGAGCACGACCTGGGACAGGGTGGTGACCTCGATCGCTTGCGGCAGTAACACGACCGCGGCACACGCGGCGATGGCGAGCGAGAGGATGCCGCCGAGCGGGAATCCGATGAATACGTTCGCCCGCTCGGTGGCGAGGTCGCTCTTGGTCCACTTCTCCTCGACGGCTCCCGAGGAGAAGAAGAACACCTCATACGGCGTCATCGCCGCACCGAAAAGTGCCACCGCGAAGTACCAATACGACACGGGACTCTCGGATGCCGGCAGCCATGGTTGGAAGGCCGGCGCGGTGAGCTGTCCCCAGTCCGGCCGTAGCAGGAACAGGGCGACGACGAAGACCATAAGCGTGAGACCCAGCAGTCCCGCGACGTTCTCCATGATCGAGAACCTGGTGCGCCAGATCACGACCCACACGGCGAACAGCGCAACCGGAATCCACATCCCAGGTCCGACCCCGGCCGCAAGCTGCAGCGCGAGCGCGACACCACCGATCTCGGCCGTCAGGGTCAACAGGTTGATAAGGAAGGACGCAGAGAGGTTGGCGAGCCCGGCGCGCGGGCCGAGCCGCTCGCGGATGATTTCGAATGTCGCGCGCCCACTCACCGCTGCGACTCGCCCCGCCATATCGGCATACAGACAGATCCCCGCGACTCCGACGAGAACGACCCACGCCAGCCCGAGCCCGAACTTCGAGCCGACAACGGCGTTGGTCACCAGATCGCCGATGTCGACGAATCCGCCGATCGCGGTGAGGATGCCGAGTGCGACGGCGAAGAGGCGTTTCACTGCTCGTCCTCGAGGCCGGAGAGTTCAGCGAGCCATGTGTCGAGTTCCTCGATCGCGGCGGAGGTGTGGCCGTACTGGGCCAGGCGCACCGCCTCGAGGGTTCCTCTGGCTGCGGTCAGCGCGTCCGCGCGGTACAGCGCATCACCCTCATCCGCCGGTGCGAGCTCCAACTCGGTGATCGAGGCGCTGATCTCCCGCGACATGTCGGAGAGCAGGGTGGTGAGCGAGCCCGGCAGCATCCCTCCCGCTGCATCTATCATCAATCCGGTTTCGGCGGCACGTCCCGAACTGATCAGGTCCTGCACGACGCTCTCCAACATCGCGTCCGGGCCTGTTGTCGAGCACGAAGTCGTCCCCAACGCCCACGCCAGGATGATCGCCCCCGCGTAGACGCGAGACCGCGCACGACGTGAGCCCGGTGATTTCATGAACAGACGATATGACCCGTGATCAACACCGCGCTGGGGGTTGACAATTGCACGAAAGCGCGGGCTCAGCGTGGGCGGTGACTCACCACAAGTGAGGCATCCGCGTGCCCCTAGTGTCGAGCCACTCCGCTGGTAAGGAGGACGTTGCTCTAGCGTGCGATTTCAATCGATGGAGTCCACGGTGAGCGGGTCGGGGTCGTCGAGTTCGACGTCAGACGCAACTCGCCCACGTCCGATTCAGCGGGAGCATCCGTTTCCGATGCCCTGACGGCATCTCAGGGGATCGGGACTTGGCGTGCCGTGGTGTCCTCCGCGGGTTCCGGGGTGATGATCAAGCCGCTCGGGCTGCTCGCCGAGACCATCAGTTCCTCGATCCACGCACGATTGATGGCCGGGTTGCGACTGCCGAAGAAGTGGAACTGGAGCGGGACGGCAGGATGCATCCAAAAACTGCGCCGGCCGCTTCCGTCGCCGATCTCGACGTCGAACATGAACGACTCCGATCGGCGCAGCTTGTTCATCATCACGACCCGCAGATGCGCAAGCGTGCGGTCATCGATATCGACGGAGTTGCCCATGGTGTCGTAGATGAATCTCCCCATGCGCTGATGGTACCTCGGGGCGCGAACACTCCCTGTTTGTCAGGTCGATGTGTGCGATCCAGCTGGACCCCTGCCCGAGTGCGCAACACCCTTTGCGCAGAATCCCCTCTCTATGCTTGAGGCGTGGCGGGTTCTGGTGGACGAGTGTGGACCGGAGTTCTCCGGATCGCTCCCTCGCACGGCGACCACCGCGTTGCGCTGCGAGCGGCACTCAGCGTCGGCGTCCCCCTCCTGATTCTGTGGGCGGTCGGGCGGCTCGACCTCAGTGTCTACGCGAGCTTCGGGGCGTTCGCGGCGCTGTACGGCCGCAACGACGGCTTCGCAGACCGCGTGCGCATGCAGGCAAGCGCGGGCGGAATTCTGCTCGCCGCGATGCTCGCGGGCACCGCGCTGGCCGTCATCGAAACGCCTGCGATCGTGTCCGTACTCGTGGTGCCCGTGCTCGCGTCACTGGTCACCTTGCTCGCCTATGCGATGCAATGGCATCCACCCGGGGCGCTGTTCGTCGTGTTCGCGATCGGCGCGACCGCCAGCATCCCCGCATCCGCCACCAGTTTCCTCGACGTGCTCATCGTGGGAGGAGCGAGCGTCCTGTTCGCACTGCTGGTGACGGTCGCCGTCGCGATCATCGTCACCCGCGCCATCCCGACGATGGCACCGAGCAAGCGGCCCCAACGAGTGGGCAACATCGCGTGGGAGATGGCGGTCACCGTTGGAGTGGCCACGATGCTCGCAGGCGTGATCGGATTCCTGCTGCTCGACTCCCACTGGTACTGGGCGATGGTCGGTGCAGTGGCAGCAGTCAGCGGCGCCCACGTGAATGCCCGAGTGATCCGCGGACTACAGCGCCTCGCGGGAACTCTGCTGGGAGTGCTGGCCGCCGCCGGCATTCTCGCTCTGCACCTTCCGCCCCTGGCCGTCATCGCCATCGCCGTGGTGTGCCAGGTCGGTGCAGAGATGTTCGTCGGACGCAACTACGGCATCGCGATGATCTTCGTCACGCCGCTGGCGCTGCTCATGGTGGAACTGGCCGCACCGATACCCGCAGACGTCCTCCTTCGCGATCGCGCGCTCGAGACCGTGATCGGCGTTGCCGCGGGGACCCTGGTCGCCGTCATCTCCGCGACGCTCCGAAGAACGAGAACCCGTCCCGGACCTAGACGATCTGCCCACTCGGGGAACGCAGCAGCGTCTGTGCTCTGCAGGTCGACCTGAAAGGCGCCCTCAGTATCGAGCGCCCCTGGGCCGAAGCCTGGCACCATCTGCGTCAGCAGCGGAAGACCTGCGCACGCCGCACGACGCTCTGATTCGGCGCGGAGTCGCGCAGGCGACATCCGATTCTCTGGCAGATTCACGCAGGAGCCGGCTGCGATCGCCCCGAACTCGCTTCTGATTGGCGGACTCGCCCACTCAGAACGGTCCAGAAACGAGAAAAAGGGCCGTCACCGGCCCTTTTTCCCATTACTGTCTCAACACAGTGTGCGCCCGAAGAGACTCGAACTCCCAACCTTCTGATCCGTAGTCAGATGCTCTATCCATTGAGCTACGGGCGCAAAGCCTGCACACGATACGGCGCGCAGGCCGTGGTCAAGATTACCCTACGAAGAGCGTCCCCGCGAATCGAGGTCGGCTTGCGCGTCAGACCGGCTCCGATCGGCACGCGCAGCGGCCGAACGACGGGTCGCATGCGCGGCCAATCTCGGCAGATCGATCAGCTGCAAGGCCTCCATCCGCGCCTCCCGCATCGTCTCGTAGTCGGGATCCGACTCGGCCGTCATGCCCTCGACGCGCAGCCGACGCTGCAGGTTCGCCTCGACATCGCCCCATGCGGCGTCCCGCGCCTGCTCGACGAGCTCGGCGACCGCGGTCGCATCGTCGGCCATCTCCCGCAGTCGCGCCGCCACGCGCACGTACTGCCGGTGCCGCTTGCGCAGGTTGCGGGTGTCGCGATCACGGTAGTCGTGCGTGCCGTCGGGGTCGGTGAACTTGCCCCACGCTTTCTTGCGCTGCTTCTTCGCGAGCTCCGCAGCGGCTTCCTGCTCCGTCGCCAGGGCGCGCAACGTCTCCCGCGCGAACTCCGCGACACCGTCAGGGTCGAACTGTCCCCCGCGCGCGATCGTCTCCACCAGAATGTGATTGCGCACCGTCAGACGGGCGGCGGCAGACGCGATCGAGACGCCCTCGGCGACAGCATCCGAGGTCTTTCCCATTCGCACCCCCTCCGTTGTATCGAGGCTATCGTCCGCGACACGTGCGCGAGTGAGTGAGAATCGGATCAGCACCGGCAACGACGACGGATGGGATGCCTCGTGGCACGAGCACGACTGGATGTAAAGGGCGCGACGAGCGTCATCACGGGAGCCGCCAGCGGCATGGGGGCCGAGGTCGCCCGCTCCCTGGCCCGACGCGGCGCACGACTGGCGCTCGTGGACCGCAACGGTGAAGGACTGGCCGCGCTCGCGACCGACCTCGCCGGCACCGGGCACACCACGCACACGGTCGACCTCACTGATGATGCGGCCGTCTTCGCGCTGGCGCAGGACATCGAGGCGCAGCATCCGCAGATCCAGACCCTGATCACGTGCGCGGGATCGTCGATGCTGGGCGACATCGACCAGCTCACGATGGATGAGATGCGCTGGCTGATGGACGTCAATCTGTGGGGCACGGTGAACATCACCAAGGCCCTGCTGCCGGCGTTGCGCCGTGCGCGCGAAGCGCACATCACGCACCTGGTGAGCATCTACGGCCTCGCCGCCCCGGCGGGGCGGATCCCCTATGCGATGAGCAAGTTCGCGGTCCGAGGGTTCACCGAGTCACTCCGGCACGAGCTGGAGGGGTCACGGGTGACGGTGGGTGCGATCTACCCCGCCGGGGTGAAGACGGGGATCATCCTGCACGGCCGCTTCGCCGCGTCGATCGATCCCGCCGTGGCCCAGCGTGCAGCGAACGCGCAGGCCGCGATGTACCACACCGAACCGACGGATGCCGCGGAACGCATCGTCGATGCGACGGTCCGGCGGCGCCCCCGCACCATGATCGGGCGGGAGGCGCGCCTCGTCGACATCCTGACGCGGGTCACGCCGACACGCTACTGGGCGCCGATGCGCAGACCGCTGCGCGAGGCCATCGATACGACGACCCCCTTCGCCTAGCGATCAGGCGCCGGCGGCCACCGGCTTGCGGTACGTGGCGGAACCGAAGCCCAGCATCAGGTAGCCGACGAACGCGAACAGCCATAGCAGGAAGAACGAGTACACGCCGCCCTTGCCGAAGCGCTCGCCCAGCTTGAGGGCGACGATGATCCCGAAGACGAAGTTCACGATCGGGATGATGTAGAGCAGCGCCAGCCAGCCCGACATGCCGGCGATCTTCACCAGGAAGACCACGTTCACGATCGGGATGATCCCCAGGATGCCGGGGAGCCCGGCCTTCGTGAAGATCTTCCACAGCGCGACGGCCATGATGACGTAGAAGACCAGGCTGATGACCCAGGACGTGGTGATCCACGGACCCATATCAGCGCTGATCGGAGCGGGCGTGGTGACGAGTGAGACGAGAGGCATGGCGCTCAGCCTAGGGGTCGCGACGACTCGGTGTCGACATCGCGTATCAAGCGGGCGCGGAGGCCGCAACCCCCTTGCCAACGCGCGGAGCCGACGTAGCGTGGAAGCTCACGCCCTCCACGAAAGGAGCATCATCATGGGAATCGCTGACGACGCCAAGGAAGTCGCAGATACTGCGGGCCGCAAGATCAAGGATGCGTGGGACGACGCCACGGACAAGATCGGCGACAAGATCGACGAGGTCAAGGCTGATGCCGACGTGAAGAAGGCCGAAGCCGAAGCCGAATCGGTGCGCAAGCGCAATGAGGCCAAGGAGGCCATGCGCGGCGACTGACCGGCACAGACTCCGGTCCACGGGCAGCGCCCCGAGGACCGGCACGACGCGGAGGGCTCCGGAGAGTACTCGGGAGCCCTCCGCCGCGCGTGGGGTTCTCCCCCGTGCGGCTGCGGCATCCGATCGCGAGGGGGCGGTCGGATGCCGCAGCCATCCGATCGACGCCGGTCTCCGAAGAACCTCCGATGCGGCACCTCGCCGCGCACCATCAGGGAGGCCTCTCATGCGTCAGTCACCCAACCGCCTCGTCGCCACGATCTTCGGCGGCGTCTACGTCCTCGTCGGGCTGCTCGGCTTCGCCGTCACCGGAGGCATCGGCTTCATCGCGACCGAGGGCGGGCTGCTCCTCGGGATCTTCGAGGTGAACCCCCTGCACAACGTCGCGCACCTGCTGATCGGCGCCGCCCTGCTCATCGCCGGACTCGCGTCGGTGACCGCGGCGAAGCTGGTCAACTCGATCATCGGTGCGGTCTACCTGCTGCTCGGCATCGTCGGCTTCTTCCTCGTCGGCACGAGCCTCAACATCCTCGCGCTGAACACGTTCGACCACTTCCTGCACCTGGCGAGCGCCCTCGTGCTGCTCGGCGTCGGCCTCGCCGCCGACCGCACGATGAGCACGGCCCGGGGTCGGATCGCCTGATGACGACCACGATCGCGGGCGCCACGCGCGCTCGTGCCACGACGCGGTCCGCACCGCGGGCCGCGTCGTGGCCGGCGGTGGTGGCGTGGGGCAGTGGACTCGTGCAGCTGGCGCTCGGCGCCGGGATACTCACGAGCGAGGGAACGGATGCCGCGGCCAGGGCGATCGGCTTCGCCCTGGCGACGCTGGGCGGCGCGGGATTGCTGTGGGGCGCACTCACCCTCTCGCGCGGACGCATCGTCGCGCCGCGCCTCGGGGTTGCCGGCGCGCTCGTCGGCCTGACCGCCGGCGCGCTCGCGCTGACGGTCGATCCGGCGCGGACGAGCGTCGTCGCGGTGGCCGCGGCATCCGCTCTGCTGGTCACCGCCGGGGTCGCGTGCGCGATCGCGCTGCGGCGGATACCGGCGGCCGGGAGGCCCGGCATCATCGGCCTGCTGATCGCCGCCGTCGTCGTGGCGGCGCTGGTCACCCCGGCACTTGCCGCGACCGAGGCGGGACGCCTCGCACCCGACCACGGCGGGCACGAGCTGGTGCGGGGCGAACACCAGCACTGAGTCGGCTCAGCCGATCGCCTCGATGCGCCACTGCGCGGTCGCGGTCGCGCCGGGCTCGATGACGATCAGCCCGGCGTCGAAGTCGGCCGCGCCCGCGTTGAACGCATCCGGGGCGCAGGTCATCGGCTCGATGGCGAGGCCGAGCCGATTGTTCGGGTTCGCGGCTCCCCCGGCGAGATCGGCGGTGTGGATCTGCACCCACGGGCAGGACTCGTCCCAGACCATCGCCACACCGGAGCCGGCGGCATCTGTCACCGTCGCGCGCGCGAGACCGTCGGCATCACGGGTGAACCCGGTGAACGCCTGGTCGATCTCGACAGATCCGATCGGGCGAGGGGTGCGGAAGTCGAACCGGGCGGCATCCACCTCGACGGGGTGCAGCCCGGTCGAGATGAGGCGGTCCTCGGTCACGGTGAGAACCTGCGCTGCGGGCAGTCCGAAAGTCCACTCGTCCAGCGGCGACGACCCGGCGACGAGGTACGGGTGCGGAGCCGTGCCCCACGGCACCGCCACGGGTCCGTCGTTGCGTGCGGTGACCACCTGCGTGAGGCCCTCGGAGTTCAGGGCGAACGTCGTCTCCACGATGACGCGCCACGGGTAGCCGGCCTGCGCCTCGATGACGCCGGCCAGGGTGACGTGGCTCGGGTCCTTGTCGATGACGTGGAACTCGAGCCAGGCGACCAGCCCGTGCAGGGCATGTCCGCGCGCCGGCTCGGTGAGCGGCAACTGGTGGGTCTCTCCCCCGAACTCGTAGGTCCCGTCGACGACGCGGTTGGGCCACGGTGCCAGCGTCGCGCCGCGGAACGCCGGGCGCACCTCGTCCGCGTCGAAGGGGACGACCAGGTCGCGGTCGCGATACGTCAGCGAGCGCAGCGATGCGCCGACGCCGGCGATCACTGCTTCGTAATCGCCCGCGCGGATCGAGTGCTGGATGCCGGAGAGAGGTGTGCGTGCCAAGGGAGCGCTCCATGCCGACGCGGGCGTCGGCGGATCGGTGTACATGGGGGAAGCCCGGGGTTTCAGAAGCCCTGGGCCAGTCGATACTATGCCGCGATGCGCCGCACACCCGGCAGCGATGCGCAAGGACGTGCCAGGCTGGGTGCATGCGCATCGCCCTGACCGGCTCGTCCGGCAAGCTCGGAACCGTCGTCGCCCGTGAGCTGCGTGCCGCCGGACACGAGGTCACCGGACTCGACATCGCGGGCGCCCGCGGCCCGGGATTCGCCGTGGTCGACCTCACCGACTACGGGCAGGTCGTGGACGCCCTGGGCGGCATCGACCGCAGCGAGCCGTTCGAGGCCGTCGTACACCTCGGCGCGATTCCCGCCCCCGGCCTGCGCACCGACGTCGCGACGTTCCACAACAACATGTCGAGCACGTTCAACGTGTTCTGGGCAGCCGTGCGCCTCGGCATCCGTCGCATCGTCTACGCGTCCAGCGAGACCGTGCTCGGTCTCCCCTTCGACGTGCCGCCGCCGTACATCCCCGTCGACGAGGACTATCCGGCGCGGCCGGAGAGCGTCTACTCCATCGTCAAGGTGCTCGAGGAGCAGCTCGCGACCGAGCTGGTGCGCTGGCATCCTGACGTCGCCATCACGGCGCTGCGGTTCTCCAACGTGATGGAGCCCGACGACTACGCCGCGTTCCCGGCGTTCGACGCGGATCCGCTCGCGCGCAAATGGAACCTGTGGGGCTACATCGACGCACGGGACGGCGCGCAGGCCATCGAGCGCGCGCTGCAGTCCGCTCCGCCGGGGTTCGATCGCTTCATCATCGCCGCGGCCGACACCGTCATGTCGCGACCGAACGCCGAGCTGGTGGCCGAGGTGTTCCCCGGCGTGCCGATCCACGGTGAGCTCGGCATCAACGACACCCTGCTGTCGATCCACAAGGCGCGGCGCCTGCTCGGGTACGCGCCGCGCCATTCGTGGCGCGACCACGTCTGAGAGCACCCGAACCGTCAGGCCATCCGCACTCGCACCGGCATCGCCTCGAACCCGCGCAGCGTGTTGTTCAGGTGCCGCCGCGGCGCCTCGGTCAGCTCGATCGATTCGACCCGGTCCAGCAGCGCCTCCAGCATCGCCAGCGCCTCCAGGCGCGCGATGTGCTGACCGACGCACTGGTGCAGGCCCATCCCGAACGCGACGTGCCCCGACGGGTCGCGGGAGAGGTCGAACGCGTCCGGATTCTCCCACCGGCGCGGGTCGCGGTTGGCGGCGCCCAGCAGCATCATGATCTTCTCGCCCTGGGCGATGTCGACGCCGCCGACGCGGATGTCGCGCGTCGCGGTGCGGAAGAACGCCTGCACGGGCGACTCGAGCCGCACGGCCTCTTCGAACGCGACGCGCAGCAGCGACCGGTCCTCCTTCAGCCGCCGCCACTGGTCCGGATGCGTGGCCACGGCGTTCACGATCGCGGCGATTCCGGTGACGGTGGTGTCCACGCCCGCCGTCAGCAGCGAGCGCACGATCATCGGCGCCTGCGCGGGCGTGATGTCGCCGCGGTCCGATGCGGCCCAGATCTGCGCTCCGATGCCGTCGGTGGTGAGGTTCTGGCGCTGACACTGCACGCCGATCCAGTCCATCGTGGGACCGATCGTCGCGGCTGCCGTGGTGACCAGCTCGTTCTGCGGTCCGAACGCGTTGAACGCGAAGTCGCCGTACGGCAGTAGGTGCTCGCGCCCGGTCTTGCCCAGGCCGACGGCGTCGGGGAACACCCGCAGGGGGAACACCTCGGCGAGGTCGGTGACCGCGTCGAACTCGGTGCCGCGCGTGAGCACTTCGTCGACGACGGCGACCGCATCCGTCTTCCAGTGCTCCTCGAGCCGTCGCAGCGCGCGCGGGCTGAGCAGCTTGGTCAACACCGAGCGGGGCGCATCGTGGCGTGGCGGGTCCGCCTCCAGCAGCAGGCTCGGCGCACGCCACGGCTTCTCCATGCGGAAGTTCGCGACGCCGACACCGGCGCCGGATTCGAACGTCTGCCAATCCACAAGGGCGGCGTGGACCTCGGCGTAGCGCGCCATCGCGTACACGCCGTAGGCGTCCAGGCGCACGACCGGCGCGGCCTCGCGCAGCACCTCGTGGTACGGGAGGGGGTCGCTCAAGAACTCCATCGAGAACGGATCGATGGCGGATGCCTCGGCGGTCGCCGTCTCGGCGGGTGTGATGGCCGTGGTCATATCGGCGCCTTCCTAGAGGTCCAGCACGAGTCGCGCACTGCGGGCGCGGGAGATGCAGGGGAACATGCAGTCGGAGTGGGCGCGCTCCTCGTCGTCGAGCAGCGAGTCGCGGTGCTCGGGATCGCCGCGCAGCACGACCGTCTCGCACGTGCCGCAGACGCCCTGACCGCACGAGGTGAGCACCTCGACGCCCACGCGACGGACGGCGTCGACGATCGATTCGTCGGGCGCGACCTGCACGGTCTGCCCGATGCGCGGGATCTCCACCTCGAAGCGCGTCGCGACGCCGTCCCCGACGCCCGGCGCCGCCGTGAACCGTTCGAGACGAACCGCGTGCCGACCGAGCGGTGCCGCCCATGCGTCGACCGCGGCGAGCAGCCGCTCGGGGCCGCATGCGTACACGCGCACGGCGCCGCCTGTCTGCGGCATCCAGGTGTCGAGATCAGCGCGTCCGCGCTCGTCCGCGGCGTGGACGGTGACCCGGTCTCCGGATGCCTCGAGCTCATCCAGGTATGCCATGCCCGGGCGCGTGCGGCCGAGGTAGAGCAGCCGCCACGGGATGTCCAGCAGCTGCGCCTGGCGGATCATCGGCAGGATCGGGGTGATGCCGATGCCGCCGGCGACGAAGAGGTATTCCTCGGCCGGCGCGAGGCGGAAGTTGTTGCGCGGTCCGCCGAATCCGACGGCCATGCCGACCTCCAGGCCGGAGTGGATCAGCTCGGAGCCGCCGCGTCCATCGCGTTCGCGCAGCACGGCGACCGTGTACGTGTGGGCATCCCACCGGTCCCCCACCAGGGAGTACTGCCGGGTCGTGCCGTTGGGCAGCATCAGG
Organism: Microbacterium sp. Root61; assembly: GCF_001427525.1. Taxonomy (NCBI): domain Bacteria; kingdom Bacillati; phylum Actinomycetota; class Actinomycetes; order Micrococcales; family Microbacteriaceae; genus Microbacterium; species Microbacterium sp. Root61. Next base: position 1,811,801 of record NZ_LMGU01000001.1, read on the forward strand.
TCGATGTGCGCCCCGGGAGCCCAGTCCGGCAGCCGCGAGTCGTCCGGACGCGCCAGCGTCACCTCGAGCACGTCTCCGGCCACGAGCCGCTTGGCGCGCACGGTCAGCGTGGTCCGCGAGCTCACCTCGGGCTCGATCCGTGGCGCATCCTGCGTGAGTGACATCCGGCCTCCTTGCCGATCCGGTCGTCGCCGACCATCACGAGCACGCTACGGCGGAGGCGGGATCGGGTCGCGTCCGTTTCCGATCAACGGAATCCGGTCACGCCCACAGGATGAAACCCGTCACCGCCGCGATCGCCGCAAGCACCACCAGGGCGACGTTGAGGGCCGGAGTCTCGCCGATGCGGCGATGCGTGATCGAGGCACCGATCTGCAGGATGCCGAGTCCCACCGCCGCCAGCGGGGCGAGGATCGGGGCTATCCCGACCAACGGCGGCACGATGAGCCCGACGACCCCGACCAGCTCGAGCACGCCGATGAGCACGATCGTCGACGGCGCGAAGTCGGCCGTCCACGCCATACCGCTCTCCTCGAGCTGCGCCTTCGAACGGAAGAGCTTGAGCAGAGCGGCGAACAGCGTGACGGCGGCAAGCAGCCCGGCCGCGATCCAATACGCGACCAGCATGGCTACGGCACCACGATGTTGAAGCTCGGGTCGCCCGCGTCCAGGACGCCGAGCAGCTGGGGCAGCGGGTTCGCGCCGCCGGACACCGCGATGCCGTCGCCGCTCGCGTCTCCGCCGAGCAGCGCCAGCAGACGCATCCGCGTGAGCGCGATCGTGACGCTGCCGTCCGCGGCCGGCGCCTGGAGGTAGACCAGCACGCCGTTGCGCAGCGTGACCAGATAAGTGGCGTCGAGGTCGGTGAAAGTGAGCGCGAACGAGAGGTCCAGATCCCAGGCGCGCGGCCCGTCGACGGTGATCGCGATGGCGTCCAGCAGTTGCTCCGCCGTGAGCTGCGCCAGGATGGCGGGCGCGCTGGTGGCCGTGGGCGTGCCGAAGTTGCCTTCGCGCAGCTCGGTCGCCCCGGAGAGGAAGAAGTTGCGCCAGGTGCCGTTCTCCGCGCCGTAGGCCAGCTGCTCGAGCGTGTCGGCATAGAGCGCACGGGCGGCCGCGTGATCGGCGTCCGTGAACACCGCGTGATCGAGCAACGTCGCCGCCCAGCGGAAGTCACCCGCGTCGTAGGCGGTCTGCGCGACCTCGACGACACGATCGATTCCTCCGATCGCCTCGACGTACCGCGTGGCCTGCTCGGCAGGCGCGTGCGGCCAGAGGCGCGCAGGATTGCCGTCGAACCAGCCCATGTAGCGCTGGTAGATCGCCTTCACGTTGTGGCTGACCGAGCCGTAGTAGCCGTGCGTGTTCCACGTCGCATCCAGGGCCGGGGGCAGCTGGATCATCTCGGCGATCTCGGCGCCCGTGTAGCCCTGGTTCAGCAGTCGCAGCGTCTGGTCGTGCAAGTAGGCGTAGAGGTCGCGCTGCCGACTGAGGAAGGTCGCGATCTGGTCGCTCCCCCACGTCGGCCAGTGGTGCGAGGCGAACACGACGTCGGACCGGTCGCCGAAGCGGTCGATGGCCTCGGTGAGGTAGGTCGACCACACGTGCGGGTCGCGCACGACTGCACCCCGCAGGGTGAGGAGGTTGTGCAGCGTGTGCGTGGCGTTCTCCGCCATGCACAGCGCGCGGTGCTGCGGGAAGTAGAAGTGCATCTCGGAGGGCGCCTCCGTGCCGGGCGCCATCTGGAACTCGATCTCGACCCCGTCGACGGTCAACGTCTCGCCCGTGCGGGAGATGGTGACGGTCGGCACGATGAGCCCGACCTCGCCGCTCGAGGTCGTCTGACCGAGACCGGCCCCGACCTGCCCCTGCGGTCCGCGCGCGAGCGCTGCGCCGTACATGTAGCCGGCGCGGCGCGACATCGCCGTACCTGCGTACACGTTCTCGGACACGGCGTGCTCGACGAATCCCTCCGGCGCGATGATCTGCACGCGACCGGCGTCGACATCGGCCTGGCTCGTGACACCGAAGATGCCTCCGAAGTGGTCGACGTGGCTGTGCGTGTGGATGACCGCGACCACGGTCTGCTCGCCGCGGTGGGCGCGGTAGAGGCCGAGCGCCGCCGCGGCCGTCTCACTGGAGATGAGCGGGTCGATGACGATGACGCCGGTGTCGCCCTCGACGAAGGTGACGTTCGAGAGGTCGATGCCGCGCACCTGGTAGATGCCGGGAACGACCTCGTAGAGGCCCTGACGCGCGACCAGCTGTGACTGGCGCCACAGGCTCGGGTGCACCGTGGCGGGCGCCTCTCCCGCCAGGAATCCATAAGAGTCGGCGTCGTAGACGACATGGCCGTCCGCCGCCCGCACGATGCCGGGCTCGAGTGCGGCGATGAATCCGCGGTCGGCGTCCTCGAAATCCTGCGTATCCGAGAAGGGCATCGACTGGAGCGCTCGGGCGTTCGCGGCTTCGATCGAGGGGTGGGCGGCTGCGGATTCCAAGAGCGTCTCCTGACTGCCGGGCGCTGTGGCGAGGCCCGTCTTCTCCTCGACTATGCCGCTCGGCTCACGACCCCGCAAGGGTTCGGCGCTCTGGCGCCGCGAGCGCACCTGAGTAGTCTGGTCGCGTCAGAAGGGACCCACATGTCATTCCAGGCATATCTCGACGCGATCGAAGACAAGACCGGCCTCACCCCTCGTCAGCTCGTGGACATCGCGGCGACAAAGGGCTTCGACCAGCCCGACATCAAGGCCGGAGTCATCCTCGAATGGCTCAAAGACGACTACGACCTCGGCCGCGGGCACGGGATGGCGCTGGTCCATGTCATCAAGAAGGGCCCGACCATCGACGCCAAGTACGTCGGCACGACGGGCACACATCGCGATGAGTCCGACACGCTGTGGTTGGACGGAAAGGCGACGCGACCGGGAGCCTCGGGATGAGCGACTCGGTGGACATCCACGCCGATGTGCCGCCCAGCGGAGACGGGTGCGTGGAGTGCGAGGCATCCGGGAGCTGGTGGGTGCATCTGCGCCGCTGCGCCGCGTGCGGACACATCGGATGCTGCGACGATTCGCTGAATCGTCATGCGTCGGCGCACGCGCAGAGCTCGGGGCACCGGGTGATCCAGACCTTCGAGCCCGGCGAGGACTGGTTCTGGGACTTCGAGACGCAACAGCTGATCGACGGACCGGAGCTCGCACCGCCGACGAGTCACCCCGATGCGCAGACGACGCCGGGCCCCGCCGAGCGGGTGCCGGAGGGTTGGCGCGAGGTGCTGGCCGAGCGGCGCGCCGCGCAGTAGTCGCGGGACGCGGTCTCAGCCGCGCCGGCTCGCAATCTCGGCAGCGCGATCAGCCTCGCAGCGCCAGCGCGAACGGCAGCACCGCGTCGGCGCCCGCGCGACGTAGCTCCCGCGCGGCCACCGTGATGGTCCACCGGCTGTCGGCCAGGTCATCGACGAGCAGCACCGGCCCGGGTGGGATCTCCAGGCCGGACGCGTCGAACCGATCCCACAGCCCGGCCAGGCGGTAGACGCTGTTGCCACCCGGGTCGCCGGTCGGACCGCCGTTGCGGATGCCGAGCGTGCCGATGAACGGCAGCCGCCCCGCCACCGCGAGTCCGCGCGCCAGTGAGTCGATGAGCAGCGGTCGGCGCCGCGACGGCATCGCGACCACCGACGTGGGTCGCTGCGCCCAGCTCCAGTCCGCGAGCACCCGGACGGCGGCATCCCGCAGCGCCGGAGACGCTTCGGCATCCGTCGGATTCTCGAACACGGCTCGCAGCGTGCCGCCCCAGCCGAGATCGGTCAGGCGTGCCAGAGCGCGTCCCTCCTCGGCGCGCTCTTCGACGGCGATGCGGCCGCGGGCGGGCACCCCGAGCCGGTCGGCGCCGGTCGGCCATTGCGCGCGCGGCTCGATCGGCACCCCGACACGATCGAGGGAGGATGCCGCGGATGCCGTCGCACCCTCGGCGATGTCGCGCGGGAACCAGATGCCCGCGCAGTTGTCGCACCGGCCGCAGGGTGTGGCGGTGTCGTCGTCGAGCGAGCGCTGCAGGAACTCCATGCGGCATCCGCTGGTCTGTTCGTAGTCGATCATGTGCTGCTGCTCGACTCGGCGCTCGGCTGCGATGCGGTCGTAGCGCTCGGCGTCGTACTCCCACGGCGCGCCCGTGGACACCCATCCGCCGCGCACGCGGTGCACGGCACCGTCGACGTCGAGCACCTTCAGCAGCAGCTCGAGGGGTGTGCGGCGGATGTCCACCAGCGACTCGAGCGCCGGGGTCGACAGCGGCTGATCGCCGAGCGCGCCGATGACGCGTTCGGCCCGCTCGCGCGTGGGCATCGACGCCGTCGCGAAGTAGCGCCAGATGTCGGGGTCTTCGGGCCCCGGCAGCAGGAGCACGTCGGCGTTCTCGGTCGCGCGGCCCGCACGTCCGACCTGCTGGTAGTACGCCACCGGCGAGGACGGCGCGCCCAGGTGGATGACGAAGCCCAGGTCGGGCTTGTCGAACCCCATGCCGAGCGCGCTGGTGGCCACGAGCGCCTTGACCTCGTTGCGCTTGAGGCGGCCCTCGAGCTCCTCGCGCTCGGCGGAGTCGGTCTGGCCGGTGTACGCCCGGACGTCGTGCCCGGCCTCGCGCAGGAGCCGGGCGACATCCTCGGCGCCGCTGACGGTGAGGCTGTAGATGATGCCCGACCCGGCCATGTCGCCCAGATGCGTGAGCAGCCAGGCGAGGCGTGCGCGCGCGTCGGGCAGGCGCAGCACACCCAGGCGCAGCGAGGCGCGCGCGAGCGGCCCGCGGATGGTGAGAACGCCCGTCTCGTCGGTGCCGCGGCCCAGCTGCTCGGCAACGTCGGTGACGACGCGGCTGTTGGCGGTCGCGGTGGTCGCGAGGATCGGGATGCCGGCAGGAAGCTGTCGAATGAGATCTCCGAGTCGCCGGTAGTCGGGGCGGAAGTCATGGCCCCAATCGCTGATGCAGTGCGCCTCGTCGACCACCAGCATCCCCATCCGAGCGATGAGCGCGGGCAGCTGCTGATCGCGGAAGTCGGGGTTGTTCAGCCGCTCCGGCGAGACCAGGAGCACATCGATGTCATCTGCGGCGAGGCGCGCGAGCACGTCGCTCCACTCGTGCGCGTTCGTCGAGTTGATCGCGACCGCCCGCACACCCGCGCGCTCGGCCGCCGCGATCTGGTCGCGCATCAGGGCGAGCAGCGGTGAGACCAGTACCGTCGGTCCCGCGCCGCGCCGGCGCAGCAGCAGCGTCGCGACGAAGTAGACCGCCGACTTGCCCCACCCCGTGCGCTGCACCACGAGCGCGCGACGTCGACCGTCGACCAGGGCATCGATCGCCTCGTACTGCCCCTCGTGAAAGTCGGCGTCGGGGCGACCGACGAGCGCCCGCAGCGTCTCGAGGGCCTCGGTCCGCGTGTCAGAGCTCATCCTTCGAGTCTGTCAGGGGGCTGCGACCTCAGGGTGCGGTGGGTCAGGCGGTCGCCGCGGCCAGCCTCACATCGACGCGCGCCGGCAGCACAACCGGGTGCGCGCCGGCCATGTGCTCGAGCACGCGGATGACCTGGCACGAGTAGCCGTACTCGTTGTCGTACCAGACGTACAGCACCATGTTCTTGTCGTCGGCGATCGTCGCGAGTCCATCGACGATGCCGGCACGATGCGATCCGACGAAGTCGGTCGAGACGACCTCGGGCGATTCGACGTAGTCGATCTGCTGCCGCAGCTTCGAGTGCAGCGACACCCGGCGCAGGTAGTCGTTGACCTCGTCCTTGGTCGCCGGCTGCTCCAGCGTCAGGTTGAGGATCGCCAGCGACACGTCCGGGGTGGGGACGCGGATGCTGCTGCCGGTGAGCTTGCCCTCCATCTGCGGCAGCGCCTTGGCGACGGCCGTGGCGGCGCCGGTCTCGGTGATGACCATGTTGAGCACGGCAGAGCGGCCGCGGCGGTCGCCCTTGTGGAAGTTGTCGGTGAGGTTCTGATCGTTCGTGAACGAGTGGACCGTCTCGACATGTCCGCGGACGACGCCGTAGGCCTCGTCGATGGCCTTCAGTACCGGGGTGATGGCGTTGGTCGTGCAGGAAGCCGCCGACAGGATGAGGTCGTCCGGCGCGATCGTGTCGTGGTTGATGCCGAACACGATGTTCTTCAGCGGCGACTTGCCCGGAGCCGTGAGCAGCACCCGTGCGACACCCGGGCTCTGCAGGTGCTGTGAGAGCCCCTCGGCATCCCGCCAGCGTCCGGTGTTGTCGACGACGACCGCATCGCGGATACCGTACTTCGTGTAGTCCGTGCTCGCCGGGTCATCGGAGTAGATGACCTGGATGCGGGTGCCGTTCGCGATGATGATGTCGTGGTCCTCATCGACCGTGACGGTGCCCGGGAAGGTGCCGTGCACCGAGTCACGGCTGAGCAGGCTGGCGCGCTTGACGAGATCGTTGCTCGATCCGCGCCGCACCACGATCGCGCGCAGGCGCAGACCGTGGTCGTTGCCGGCATGACTGATCAGGATGCGGGCCAGCAGACGGCCGATGCGACCGAAGCCGTACAGCACGACGTCCGTTCCGCGGGACTGCTCGGGAGCGGCGCCCGGGAGGCTGGCCAGCTCGTCGCGGAGATACTCCTCGATGTCCACGTCGGCACCGGCGGCATCGAGCTCGGCCGCGAGGCGGGCGACGTCCAGGGACGCCGGACCCGGCTCGATCGTGAGGAGCGCCTCCAGGACCGCGCGGGTCTGCTCCAGGGACAGCTCCTGGTGACCGAGCTGGCGCACCCGCTCGTGCGCCTCGATCACGCCCATCGCCGACAGGTTGATGATGCGGTGCCCGTGCACGGATGTGACGACCCCGTGATCGCGATACAGGCGTCCGATCAGGGGGATCAGGCGCTCGGCGAGCTCTTCGCGCGCGACCCAGGCATCTCGATGAACGTCGTAGTCAGTAGTGGACACGGTTCTCCTTCAGATGCCGCACGGCACGGCGACACCATCGTCGTTTCGGGGAGGAGTGCGCTCGCAGCCGGGAAGGGGAGCGCGAACAGGTCCAGTTTATTCGTGCCCGCGGCCCTCGAAATGACGCAGCGCGTCTCGTCGTCCCTCTCAGTGGGATGACGAGACGCGCTGCGGTGAACTTCTACTGGTGGCGCATCGCGGCCTGCAGCCACTCCTCGGGGTCGATGAGGTGGGAGTGATCGTCGGTCCCCAGGTCGATCTGCGCCCAGTGGATCTGACCGGAGAACGTGCCGCCCGTCGTGTTGTACCCCTCGTATGCGGGCATGCCGGTGTCACAGCCGACGTCCAGGCCCTCGTCGAACGAGAAGTACATCGGGTGCGTGCGCTGCACCTCGGTCGTGCCGACAGGCTTGCCGTCGATGAACAGCGTCACCGTGCCGCCGCGGCCGATCCCGCCGCCGGCGTAGGCGAACTCGGCGCGCACCTGGTGCGTGCCGGAGCCCACGGCATCCGTCGACAGCGCCGTGCTGCGCAGCAGCCCGCAGTAGTTGTAGTGGAAGCCGAGTTTGCCGCCTTCGCCGAAGAACGACCAGCCGCCGGTGCGCCCGCCCTGCGCGACGATCGCTCCTTCGAGCGAGCCGTCCTCGGGCACCACGATCTCGGCCGTGACCGACCAGGAGCGGTTCTTGATGTTGATCGCGACGTTCTCGTTCAGACGCGTCATGCCCGGGTACAGGCGCAGCGTGTTGCCCTGCACGATGGTCGGGCGTCCCGCGAACTCCGGGTTCATCCGCTGTGCGGCACGGTCATCGAGCGGCAGCACGTTGTAGCGCGTGGCCTCGATGAGGAACAGCTGCTGCAGCTCGGCGAGCTTGGCGGGGTTCTCCTTGGCCAGGTTGTTCGACTGGGTCCAGTCCGCGGTCGTGTCGTAGAGCTCCCAGACGTCCTCGGAGAAGTCCGGGGCGGCGCTGACGACGTCCCACGGTGTGCGGTGGCGCGTCTGAGCGGTCCACCCGCGGTGGTAGATGCCGCGGTTTCCCATGATCTCGAAGTACTGCGTGTGGTGCCGCTCGTCGGCGGAGGCGTCGTTGAACGAGTACGCGAACGACGTACCGTGCATCGGCACCTGGGTGACGCCGTTGACGGTGTGCGGCTGCGCGAGTCCGGCGAGCTCGAGGATGGTCGGGGCGACGTCGATGACGTGATGCCATTGGTTGCGCACCTCGCCCTTGCCCTCGATCTGCGAGGGCCAGTGCACGATGGTGCCGTTGCGCGTGCCGCCGTAGTGGCTGGCGACCTGCTTGGTCCACTGGTACGGCGTGCACATCGCGTGCGCCCAGCCGACGGCGTAGTGGTTGTACGCCTCGGGTCCGCCGACCTTGTCGAGGTTCTCCTGCCAGAACTCGACCGTCTCGTACTCGGCGCCGCCGTTGGCCGCGGTGGAGAGCATGAATGCGCCCTCGAGTCCGCCCTCGGCCGAGGCTCCGTTGTCGCCGATGATGAACAGCACGAGGGTGTCATCGAGCAGGTCGAGCTCCTCGATCGCCTCGATGACGCGACCGGTGTGGTGGTCGGCGTATTCCAGGAACGCCCCGTAGACCTCCATCTGGTGGGCGAGGATGGGCCGGCGCTCTTCGGGCACCGAATCCCACGACGGGATGCCTTCGCTGCGCTCGGTGAGCACGGCATCCGCCGGGATGACGCCGAGTGCCTTCTGGCGCTCGAAGGTCTCCTCGCGGAGCTTGTCCCACCCCTGGTCGTATTTGCCCTTGTGCTTGGCGATCCAGTCCTTCGGCACGTGGTGCGGCGCGTGTGTGGCACCGGGCGCGAAGTAGACGAAGAAGGGCTTGTCGGGCGTGAGCGCCTTCTGCTGGTTGATGTAGGCGATCGTCTTGTCGGCGAGGTCCGGCATCAGGTGGTAGTCGGGGTCGGTCGGGGCCTCGACGAAGCCGACGCCGTCGATGAGTGCCGGCGTCCACTGGTTGGTCTCGCCGCCGATGAAGCCGTAGAACTTCTCGAAGCCGCTGAAGGCGGGCCAGTGGTCGAACGGACCGGTCGGACCGGACTCCCAGACCGGGACCTCGTGGCACTTGCCGAACTGGGCCGTGTTGTACCCGGCCTGGCGGAGGATCTCGGGGAGGGGGACGCACGAGTTCGGCCGCGTCGACCGGTAGCCCGGCGACGGGGTCGCGGTCTCGGTGATCTGCCCCATCCCGACCTGGTGGTGGTTGCGACCGGAGAGCATCGCGGCGCGGGTCGGCGAGCAGATCGCGGTGGTGTGGAAGCGGCTGTACCGCAGTCCTCCCCCGGCGAGACGCTCGGCCGTCGGCATCGGCACCGGGCCGCCGAAGGCACTGGACGCGCCGAAGCCGACGTCGTCCAAGAGCACCAGCAGGACGTTCGGCGCCTTCTTCGGCGGGCGCTTCATGTCGATGGGAGGAAGCTTCTCCTCCATCTTCTTCGCGTCCATCACGATGGGTCCGACGTATGCCTGGTCAGGAATAGGAAGGACGCTGCCGGGGAGCTGTTCGGTCACTGAGATCTCTTTCGCTGCGAAGAAGCAAGTCCCGCAAGTCTGCCGGAGCGAACCCGTCAGCGCGAGGAGGATCCGGCGAGTTGCGGCACGACCGCGACGGACTGCTCGCCGATCCGGTGCCACGTGCGGTCGGCATACACGAGCCCGTCCTCGGCCGCGGCATCCGCGTCGATCCGCGCATCCAGCACCTCGCCGACGAACACGGTCGATCCCCCCGCGTCGAGGCGATGCAGCACGCGCACCCGCAGCCAGGCGCGCGCCGCATCGAACACGGGCTCGCCCGTGGGCAGGCGCGACCACAGTGCGCGGTCGGCGAACCGATCGATGCCGCTGGCGGCGCCCAGCTGCGCGAGATCGAGGTTCTTCGCCGACAGGAGGTGGACGACCAGCGTGTCGGCGAGCCGGAGCACGGGCGCGCTCGAGCTGAGCACCGAGACCGAGAACATCACCAGCGCGGGGTCGGCGCTCACGGCCGAGACCGAGGACGCGGTCAACGCGACCGGAGCCCCACCGGAGTCGGCCGTGATCAGCGCGACTCCGCTCGGGTGGCACCGGAAGGCGGCCTTGAAGTCGTCCGCGGTGATCATGAGACGGATGCCAGGTACCGGACCGCGCCCTGACGCCAGTTGAGCGTGACGTGGTGCGAGATCATCTCGATGTCGCGCTTGGCTCGCGAGACCGGGTGCTCCGGGTTGCCGGCGCGCGAGCCGACGAGCGAGAAGATCTGCTGCACGGAGCGCAATGCAGTGCGGGTGACCAGCGCGTTGTCGCGCAGCTCGCGGGCGATGTCCGCCTCCGAGGACTCGACGCGCTGACGGGCGCGCTCGGACGCCTCGAAGCTGCGCTTCTCGATGAGGAGCCGGGCCATCTGGATATCGCCCTGCGCCTGCGCGAACTCGCTGGCCACGTAGTCCTGGTCGGCGAGCCGCACGGCCCCGCCGAGGGCGTTGGCCACCCGCGTGCTCGATCCGACCGTCTCGGCGAAGTTCTCGGCGGCGCCCCACGCCGCACCCACCGCGCACGAGGCGAAGGGGAAGCGTCCGTTGGACGGCCACGTCGCGTACATGGTGTCGAAGGTGGGATGCAGCGACCGTCGCTCCTGCATCTTGCGGACCGTGTCCTTGGTCGCCTGCACGCGGTGCTCGGGCACGAAGACGTCCGTGACCGACATTGTCCGGCTGCCGGTGCCGCGCATGCCGGTGGGGAACCAGTCGTCCGTCGTCTCAGTCTCCTCGCGCGGCACGATGAACATGTGCCCCTCGCCGGCCTCGCCGACGGGGGCGTTGAAGATCAGCCACTCCGAGAAGTCGGATCCGCTGCAGAACCCCCACGACCCGGTCAGCCGGTAGCCGCCGCTGACCTTGGTGACGGTCGCCTTCGGGCTGAGGTTCGTGTTGCCGGAGAGGGTCGCGTAGCTGTTCTCGCCCCAGATCTCGTCCTGCGTCTCTTCGGGGTACGCCAGGATCGCCATGTTGTCCGAGCTGAGGATCGAGAAGATCCACGCCGTCGAGGCGCACCCGCGGGCCAGCGTCATCGCGACCCGGGCGTGCTCGTGCTCGCTGAGCTCCAGGCCACCGTACTTCTTCGGCTTGAGCAGATGGAAGAACCCGGCTTCACCGAGCATCCGGTAGGTGTCGGTCGAGACGCGGCGCTCGCGATCGACCTCGGCGGCCCGTTCCCGAAGCACCGGAATCATCGCCTCCGCCGAGGCGAGGAGGTCGCCAGCGGTGAGGGTCGCCAGCGGCGGTGCGCCGGGCTGGGAGTGCTGCTCTGTGTCTGTGATGCGGATGTTCATGTCGGTCGCCTCTCGCGGCGCCTATGCCGCTTCGCAATGTGGATTGCGACCATCCTCAGAGCCGACGCTATCTGCGGTCAAACAGAACAATTTGCAGAATATGCACACCAATTCCGCAATTACGACGGGATCGGGTACTGCTTCCGCACGAGGTCGGCGAGCGCGCGCGCCCGCGGGGAGAGCTCGACATCGCGCGCCCAGGCGAACACGACGGACACACCGGGCGGTGCCGGCCGGATCTCCTTCTCGATGATGGGGAGCCCCTCGTAGCTCTGCTTGTTGTCCGGCCGCTGCACGAGCACGGCGTACGCCGTGTCCGAACGGGCGACGATCGACCGGGTCAGCTCGAACGCGTCTGTCCGGTGCCGCACCATCGGCGTGAGCCCGCGCGCCTCGAACATCGATGTCGCGTACTGCGAGCTGGGCGTCTGGTCGAAGAGGATCAACGGCATCGGGGCGAGCTCCTCGAGGGTGACGACCTCGCGGTCGGCGAACGGATGCCGCTCGCCGAACAGCGCGTATCCACGGGCCTCGTACAACTCGAAGCGGGTGAGGGGCTCCATGCCGCCCATGTCGTACAGGATCGCGACATCGATGGCGCCCGAGATCAGCTCGCGCTGGAGCTCGTCCTGCGCGCCGACCACGAAGTCGATCGTCACCCCGGGGTGCAGCTGCTCGAACTCGTCGAGCAGCCGCGGCAGCAGGCTCGCCGCGAGGGTGACGAAGCAGCCGACGACGAGCGGGCCCACCAGCTCGGCCCCGTCCCCGCGGACCAGATAGCTCAGCTCCGCGACATCCGCGAGCACGCGCTTCGCCTTGGCGAGCACCAGCGAGCCGGTCGAGGTGAGGGTGACGCCCTGAGCGCGACGGCGCACGCACAACTCGGCGCCGAGCGCCCGCTCCAATTCGGTGATCGAGGCGGAGATGGCCGACGGCGAGAACCGCAGGCGCTTGGCCGCGCCGCTGATCGTGCCATCTTCGGCCGCTGCCACGAAGTGCGAGAGCTGGCGGAAGGTGAGCTCTCCCCGCGCGACGCCGGCGTCGACGAGGAAGTCGGTAGTGGACATTGCGCCAGGCTATTGCACGACTGCGGTGCGCTTCTTCATCGATTAGTTCTGTTTGACCGATGAAGCGACGCGCCCGGAGGATGAGGGCGGATCCACATCCCGGAACCGCGTCACAGCGATCGACGCGGGGCCGCGACGCCATCGGGTTCGCGCGCGCTCAGCGAAGAGCCGTCAGAGATGAGCGTCCTCGAACCAAGGAGGCACCATTCCATGAAGTTCACCACCACCCGCCGCCGTACCGTGGCCGCCGTCGCCACCATCGGCATTGCCGCGCTCCTGCTCGCCGCGTGCTCGCGAGGGGATGCCGGAGCCCCGGGCGCCGAGTCCGACGCTCCCTCCCCCGGCATCACCGACACCACGATCACCTTCGGCACGACCTCCCCGCTGACCGGCAACGCGGCCGGTGTCGGCAACTGCGCGGTCGACGGGGCGCTCGCCTACTTCGGCGCGAAGAACGCCGATGGCGGCATCGAGTTCGGCGACGGCAAGACCCGCACGGTCGAGTTCAAGACGTACGACGACGGCTACGACCCGCAGCGCGCGCTCGCCAACTTCCAGCAGATGGTGTCGGACGGCGTCTTCGGCGCAGCCCTCAGCCTCGGCACGCCGACCAACCGCGCCTGGCGCGAGGCGGCCATCGACGAAGAGGTGCCGCAGGTGCTCCTGCAGACCGGCGACCCGCTGTTCAGCAACTGGGAGGAGAGCCCCTGGCAGCTCGGCCTCGTGCCGATCTACCAGCAGGAGGGCGAGGCGTTCGGCAAGCTCCTCGCGGAGTCGCCGGACGAGCACCGCGTCGCGGTGCTGTACCAGAACGACGACTTCGGCCGCGGCTACGTCGAGGGCTTCAAGACAGCGATCGCCGGTGCCGACAACGTCGTGATCACCAAGGAGCTGAGCTTCGACGCGACGGCGGCCGAGGTGTCCGCGCAGATCACCGAGCTCGCCGCGACCGACGCCGATATCTTCTTCAACGCGATGTCGTCGCTCGCACCGCTGGTCATCGGCTCGCTGCAGAAGGCGCAGTCGATCGGCTGGGCTCCGAGCTGGTTCCTGCCCTCCACCTCGTCGAGCCCCGCCGCACTGCTGACGCCGTCCGGTGTGGCCGACGCGTTCCCGGCGATCTACTCGACGGCATCCTCGCTGTCGGCGGGCTCCCCCGAGTTCCAGGAGAGCGACGAAGGCAAGGCCTTCATGGCCGCCCTCGACGAGTACACCGCACAGGACGGCGTCCCCGGATTCCCGCAGTGCGTGTGGAGCTGGATCGGTGCGTCCGTGCTCGAGCAGGCGTTCATGAAGATGGAGGAGCCGACGCGTGACAGCTTCATGAAGGCGCTGCGCTCGATCAGCGACTTCGAGGCACCGTTCCTCCTCCCCGGCGGCACGATCGACACGACCGTCGACGGCCTGGCCGCGATGAACGGTGTCACCGTTCAGGAGTACAACGGCACGGGATTCACGCCGGTCACCGCACTGGACTGACCGAGCACGACGAAGGGCCCGGCAGGCGATCTCGTCTGTCGGGCCCTTCGTCAGTCCTGCATCACGGGCATGTGCACCGCACTCACCGGACGACCGATTCGAGCGCGCGCGGTGCTCCGTCCTGCAGCCCGGGCAGTTCCGCCGAGAACAGCTCGATCGAACGGAGCACTGCCGCGTGCGAGACACCAGGGCCCTGGAACTGGATCGCGGTGACCTCGGTGCCGTCGAACTGATCGGTCCACTCGCGCACCTTGTCCGCCACCTCGCCGGCGGTGCCGATCGCGAAGCTCAGCTGCTCTGCGATCTCGTCGAACTGCTGGCTGTCCGGGCCCCCGTCCCAATCGAGCTTCAGGTAGATCCGCGCATACTCCCGCAGGAACTCTCGTGCGTCGCGACGCGCGTCGTCCCGGGTGTGCCCGACCAGACCGCTGCGCAGATGGATGACCTCACCGGCACCACCGGTCGCCTCGCGGTACTCGCGGTTGAGGCGCAGCCGCTCGGCGAGCGGGAGAGGGCGCGGGATCATGAGACGGTACCCGTGAGCCGCGGCGAGCTCCGTCGAATAGCGGCTGGCCGCCACCCACAACAGATCCTTCGCCGGCCGGCGGGCCGGCGGCGCAATGCGCACGCCTTCCACCTGGTAGTACTCGCCGACGAAGTCGATCTGCTCCTGGTCCGCCGCCTGGCGGAGGATCTCGAAGATCTCGCGCGCCCGGGCCGACGCCGATGCCCGGTCTATGCCGAACGCCGCGTCGAGTCTTACATCGCCGATTCCCGTGCCGACACCGAGATCGAGGCGGCCACCGGAGAGCTCGTCCAGGAGGAATGCCGACTCGGCGAGCTTCACGGGGTTGTAGAACGGCGCACAGATGATCGACGTTCCGAGTCGGATCCTGCGGGTGCGCCCGGCGAGGTAGCTCAAGAAGACCAGCGGGTCGGGAACCTCTCCGCGCCAATGCAGGTGATGCTCCGTGATCCACACGCCGCTGTAACCGAGGAGATCGCCGAGCACGACCTGCTCCTCGATGTCACGGTAGAGCTCGCCGGCGCTTTGCCCGGGCGAGGCGTCACCGTAGTAGAAGAGATCGATGCGAGGCACGTGTGTTCCTTTCGATGCGTGGCGACGCTGCGGGGCAGCAGCGTTCGCGGAGCATTGAGTGGACACTAGGGCCGCCTCTGAGAGGCGCGGACGAGCACTCGTAACATGCCGTCAGGCGAGGTAACTCCGCGTGACATCGCCGCTCTCCGGACGAGCACGTCGCTGCCTCGAACCCACCTGCCGCTACCGGGCGGTCGCTCCGAGCGTGCGCGCGAACCACTGCCGACGTGCACTCACAGCGGATGCCGAGAGGTCGGTGTGCGGTGCGACGAGGTCGAATCCGTGGAACCCACCGGGCCAGACGTGCAGTTCCGCCTGCACTCCGGCGGCCCACAACGCCGACGCGTAGGCGACGTCTTCGTCGCGGAACAGCTCGGCGCTGCCGCAGTCGATGAACGTCGTCGGCAGTCCGCTCAGATCCTGCGCGCGCGCCGGCGCCGCGTAGATCGAGACATCCCCCGTTCCACGCCGATCGCCGAGCAGCGAGGTCCACGCGGTGGTGTTGGAGCCGCGGTCCCAGATGCCGCCGAGCGCGAACTGCGCGGCGGCGACGGTGTCGTCGCGGTCATCCAGCATGGGGCACAGGAGCAGCTGACCGGCGAGTGCGGGTCCGCGACGGTCGCGGGCGAGGAGCGCGACACCGGCGGCGAGGCCTCCGCCGCCGCTCGCTCCGGCCACGATCAGCCGCTCGGGGTCGATCCCGAGGTCGCGCACGTTCTCGGCGGTCCAGCACAGCGCGGCGTAGCAGTCCTCGACCGGGTACGGATCGGGATGCTCCGGTGCCAGCCGGTACTCGACCGTGACCACGACGGCGTCGAAGTCGGTGACCCACGGCAGCCACTGCGGAAGGTCCGAGAAGCGGTCACCGATGATCATGCCGCCGGAGTGGATCTGCAGGACGCCGGGCCCGGTCCCGGAGCGTCCTTCGCGGGTCAGCACACTCACCATGATCTCGCCGCCGTGGTGACCCGGGATCGTGACGTCGCGGCGTACGACGCCGACGTCGGCCAGCACCCGGGGGATCGGCGGATCGGGTACATCCGCACCACGCACCTCGGCGATGCGCTCAGGTGTGATCGTCTGCCGCTTGAACGCGGGCATCGCGTTCAGCGCCGCCTCAAGCTCGGGCGCGAAGGGCGGGCGGGTCACGCCGCGGGTGCCTCGCCGACCGCGTCCCGGTACGCGTAGACGTACCGGTAGTAGTCGGCGAACTGCAGACGGGATGCCGCGGCCTCATCGACGACGAGCGTCACGTGCGGGTGGTGCTGCAGGATCGTGCCCGGCCACTTGGCCGACACGGCGCCCTCCACCAGGTGGTGCACAGCTTCCGCCTTGCCGCCGCCGATGGCGATGAGCACGATGCGACGCGCCTGCATGATCGTGCCGAGCCCCTGGGTGACGCAGTGCCGCGGCACGGCATCCACCTCGCCGCCGAAGAAGCGCGCGTTGTCACGCCGGGTCTGCGCCGTGAGCGTCTTAACGCGGGTGCGAGAGGCGAAGGAGGAGCCCGGCTCGTTGAACGCGATGTGGCCGTCGGTGCCGATCCCGAGGATCTGCAGGTCCACGCCACCAGCGGCCTCGATCCCCCGCTCGTACTCGGCGCATGCCTCCGCCAGGTCGGCCGCCGAGCCATCCAACGCCCGCACCGCGTCGGGGGCGAAGTCGACCCGCGAGACGAGCTCCTCGTCGATGACGGTGCGGTACGAGCAGGGATGCCACGAGGGAAGCCCGACGTACTCGTCGAGCGTGAAGCCCCGCGCACGGGCGAACGACATCTCCCCCTCCGCGGTGCGCCGGGCGAGCTCGTCGTACACATGCAGCGGGCTGGACCCGGTTGCCAGCCCCAGCACGGCCTCCGGCTTGCCCGCGAGCAACTGCTGGATCTCGTCGGCGACGAGCGAGCCGATCTGCTCCTCTTCGGTGATGATGACTTCCATCAGGCCACGGTCTCCTCGGTCTGCGCCGCGAGTGCGTCGACGAACCACGACGTGATCGTCGTGGGGTGGGTGATCGCCGTGCCCACGCACACGGCGAAGGCTCCGGCGGAAAGGGCGGCCGCAGCATCCGCCGGCGAATGGATGCGGCCTTCCGCGACGACCGGCTTTGTGCACTGCTGCGCGATCTGCGCGATGAGCTCGATATCGGGACCGGCGGTCTTCGGCCGCTCCCCGGTGTAGCCGGACAGAGTCGTGCCGAGGAAGTCGGCGCCGGCCGCCTCGGCGGCCACGGCGTCCTCCAGCGATCCGCAGTCCGCCATCACGAGCACGTCGTGGACCTCGCGCAGGGCGGCGATCGTCTCGGCCAGCGTGCGACCGTCCGGGCGGGGGCGGCGCGTGCCGTCGAGCGCGACGACATCGGCGCCCGCGGCGGCTACGGCCAGAGCGTGGTCGAGGGTCGGCGTGATGAAGACGCCTTCGGCGCCGTCCTTCCAGAGCCCGACCACGGGGACGGTCAGGTCGGCCGCGGCACGGATGTCGCTGATGCCCTGCAGGCGGATGCCGGCGGCACCGCCGACGACGGCGGCCCGGGCGATGCGGGCCATGGTGTCGGGTTCGCGCATCGGTTCGCCCGGGTACGCCTGGCACGACACGATCAGCCCGTGGGCGAGCCGGTCGTGGATGTCGGATGCGGTGATTCTCATGGTCGTCCTTCGATCTGGTCCCACGCGGCGGCAGCGGCCCCGCGCAGCGGTGCGGTGTCGCCGAGGGTTCCGGCGAGCACCGGGGTGCTCTGCAGCACGGTGATGAGTTCGCCGCGCACAGTGTCCTGCATCGGGCGCCACCAGGACGCGCCGGCGCCCGCGACGCCACCGCTGACGATGACGCGCTCCGGGTCGAGCAGGGTGACGGCCCCGGCGATGCCGCGACCGACGGCGGCGGCGGAGTCCGTCAGCGCGGCGGAGGCGATCTCATCGCCGTCGGCCGCTCGGGCGAGGATCCCGCGGGAGTCGGTGACCGCGGGGTCACCACCGAGCGAGAGGTAGTGGTTGTGCATCCCGATGCCCGAGCCGAGCGCCTCGAGATGCCCCATCCGGCCGCAGGGGCAGCGCAGGTGCGCGGCACCGGCGATCGGCATGTGGCCCATCTCGCCGGCCACGTGCCGGCTGCCGCGCACCACCTCGCCGCCCATGATCACGGCGGCGCCGATACCGGTGCCGACCGCCACGACGAGTGCGCTCGAGGCGCCCTCGGCCGCTCCGGCACGGAGCTCGCCGAACGCGTACGCGTCGACGTCGTTCTGCACGTGAATGGGCAGACGCGCGCCGAGCGGTCCGCTCAGCGCCGTGGTGAGGTCCGCCGCGACGTCGGTTCCGGTCCACCCGGCCAGGGTGTCGGTGGAGGAGATGATCAGCCCCCGACCGACATCGACCACTCCCGCCGTCCCGACCCCGATGGCACGGATCGCAACGGGCTCAGTCGACCGCGACCGCAGGATCCCGGCGAGATCCACGACGGTGTCGAGGATCGCGGCGGGCCCGCGACGGCCGGGCGTCGGAGCGGATGCCGTGTCCCACAGGACTCCGGCACGATCCACGAGTGCGGCCGCCGTCTTCGTGCCGCCGATGTCGACGGCGAGGACGACGTCGCGCATCACGCCACCGGTGCGGCGAGGAGATCCATGCTCTCGAGGATCGCCCAGATGCGCTCCACGGCCTCGCCCGGGAGGGGCTGGACCGGGAACGCCATGGTGGCCTGGGCGATGATGCCACGGGCGACCATCGCGGTCTTGAACGCACCGACGCCGGCGGCATCCGGCGAGAGGCCGCTCGTCTGGAAGACGATCTCGAACAGGCGGTTCAGGCGCTCCTGCTCGGCACGTGCGGTGTCCCAGTCGCCCTGGCCCGCGGCATCCCACAGCCGGACGTAGCCGGCGGCTTCGACGTTGGCGAGTCCCGGGACGACGCCGTCGGCGCCGGCCAGCGCCATGGCGTCCACGACGACCTCGTGGCCGGTGAACAGACGCAGCGGGCTGCCGGCGGCGGCGTTCGCGGCAATCAGGCGGCGGAACCCGACGTCATCGCCGGACGAGTCCTTGACGCCCTCGATGACACCCTCGGTGCCGAGCTGCACGAGCAGGTCGGCCGACAGCTTGGAGTGCACGCGCACCGGAACGTCGTACGCCCACAGCGGTGCGTCGATCCCGGCGGCCACGGCGCGGAAGTGCGCGGCCGTCTCGGAGGGCGAGTTGATCGCGTACAGCGGCGCCGTGGTCACGATCGTGTCGGCGCCGGCGGCGATGAGGCGGCGGGCGGTCTCGATCACGCGCGCCGAGGTGAGCTCGATGGCACCGGCGATGATCGGCAGGCGACCGGCGTTCGCGCGGGCGATGACCGTGAGGATCTCGACGCGCTGGTCGTCGGTGAAGTAGGCGGTCTCACCCGACGAGCCCAGGGCGAACAGGCCGCTGACGCCGGAGGAGATGAGGTACTCGACGAGGTGCTCGAGCGAGGCGACATCGATCGATCCGTCGGGCAGCAGCGGCGTGACGACGGGAGGGACGACGCCGGAGAGCTGAGCGGTCGAAGAGGTGGTGATGGTCATGTCGTGGTGCTCCGTGATCTTTCAGTTCTTGAAGTGCGGCTCGAGCAGCGAAGGCGCGGCGCCGAGCAGCGTGCGTGTGTAGTCATCGGTGGGGTGGTCGAAAACCTGGGCGGCAGCGCCGAACTCGACGATGCGGCCCTTGCTCATGACCGCGATCTCGTCGGACAGATACCGCACGGTCTGGATGTCGTGCGAGATGAAGACCATGCCCAGGCCGAGTTCGTTCTTCAGGTCGGTGAGCAGGTTGAGGATCTGCGCGCGCACCGAGACGTCCAGGGCGGACGTGGGCTCGTCGGCGACGATCACCTGCGGGTCCAGCGCGAGTGCGCGGGCGATCGCGACGCGCTGACGCTGCCCGCCGGACAGCTGACCGGGAAGCGCGTCCAGCGCCGACTGCGGCAGTCCGACCAGTCCGATGAGCTCGCGCACCCGGCGGTCGCGGGAGGCGGCCGATCCGATGCGGTGGACCTGCATCGGATCCAGCAGGGCGTCCCGGATCGTCATGCGCGAGTTCAGCGCCGTCGCCGGGTCCTGGAAGACGACGGACAGGATGCGCCCGAGCCGGTTGCGGACGGCGCCCGTGAAGGCGGTCACCTGCTCTCCGGCGAACACGACATGACCCGACGTGGGCTGTTCGAGCCCGACGAGCACCTTCGCGGCCGTGGACTTGCCGGATCCCGATTCACCGACGATGCCGAGCGTGCGCCCGCGTTCGACGGTCAGGGAGACGCCGGCGAGGGCATCGACGTAGCTCTTCTTGAACAGCCCGGACGTCCGGGTCTTGAAGCGGACGTGGACGTCCCGCAGCTCGATGATCGGCTCGCTCATCGTGCACCTCCGATCGGCTGGACGGGCGCGTCATCCGGATGCGCGCTGTAGAAGTGCTCGGTCCCCTCGATCTGCCGGCGCACCGGCACGACGCCGGCGTTGCGCGCGGGGTTCGAGGATCGCGGAGCGAAACGGTCGCCGGCGGGGAAGTCCTTGGGCGAGGGCACCGTGCCCGGCACCTGGTGGAGGCGGTCGGATCCGGACTCGATCGACAGCACCGCGCCGAGCAGCCCGCGGGTGTACTCGTGCATGGGCTGGGTGAGCAGCTCACGCGTGGTGGCCTGTTCGACGACCTGTCCCGCGTACATGACGGTGATGCGGTGCGCGAGCTCGGCGACCAGGGCGAGGTCGTGCGAGACGAAGAGCATCGCGAAGCCGAGCTCCTCGCGCAGCGAGTTCAGGAGATCAATGACCTGGGCCTGCACAGTCACGTCGAGCGCGGTCGTGGGCTCGTCGGCGATCACCAGCCGCGGGTTGCGGGTCAGGGCCATCGCGATGAGCACGCGCTGACGCTGTCCGCCGGAGAGCTCGTGCGGGTATGACGAGAGGGTCCGACTCGGGTCGAGTCCGACCAGGGTCAGCAGATCCTCGGCGCTGCGGGTGCCGCCGCGCGAGGTGAGCTGCTTCATCTGGGCGCGGATCGGCATCGCCGGGTTGAGCGAGCTCAAAGCGTCCTGGTAGATCATCGCGATGTCGTGGCCGCGCAGCGCGTTGCGCTCCGACTGCGGCATCTGCAGCAGGTCCTTGCCGTCGAACATGATCTTGCCGGTGATCTTGGCGCTCTCATCGAGCAGACCCATGACCGCGAGCGAGGTGATCGACTTGCCGCAGCCGGACTCGCCGACCAGCGCCATCGTCTCGCCCGGTCGCAGCGTGAAGTTGACGCCGTCGACGACGGCGACATCCCCGTGGCGCGGGAACGAGATCGACAGGTCCTGCACCTCCAGCAGCGGTGCGGCATCCCCCGTGTACACGAGGCGGTCCGTCCGGCTCAGCTCTACCTCGCGCAGCTGGGCGAGGCGCTCGTCGAGCGGCACGGCTGCGGTGGTCGCCTCGATGATGGCTGTGGCCTCCGTGACGATCGGCACTTCGACGTCGTAGAAGGCGCGGCCGTCGGCGATCTCGGCCGCGGAGATGTCGTCACCGGTCGGTGCCTGCGCCTCTTCGAGGACAGACGTCGCCTCCTCGGTGTTGACGGCTTCGGTGCTGAGCTTGCGGGCACGAGGCGCGACCATGGCGTCCGTCATCCCGTCGGAGAGGATGTTCAGGCACAGCACGGTGACCATGATCAGCAGGCCGGGGAAGAACGTCGCCCACCAGGCCCCGCTCATGAGCAGGTTGCGTCCGGCGGCGATGACGTTGCCCCACGAGGGCTCGGGGTCGGGCACGCCGGCCTGCAGGAACGACAGCGACGCCTCGAAGATGATCGCGTCGGCGACCAGGACCGTCGCGAAGACGAGCACCGGCGCCAGAGTGTTGCGCGCCACATGCTTGAAGATGATCCGGAACGTGGACGCACCCATGACGCGCACCGCCGAGACGTAGTCCTCGCCGTACTGGTCGAGGATGTTCGCGCGGACGATGCGGGTCAGCTGCGGGACGTACAGGAACGCGATCGTCAGGATCAGCACCGGGAGCGACTTGCCGAACACTGCGACGAACACCGCGGCCAGCGCGATGCCGGGGAACGACATGATGACGTCCATGATGCGCATCAGGGTCTCGGCGATCCACTTCGGCGCCGTCGCCGCGATCGTGCCGAGCACGGCGGCCGCCAGGAGGGCGATGACCGTCGCACCGAGGCCGATCGAGAGCGAGTAGCGTCCGCCGTAGACCAGGCGCGAGAAGATGTCACGTCCCTGACGGTCGGTGCCGAACCAGTGCTCCGGGCTCGGCGGCTGGACCGGCGGACCGGAGGCCAGCGGGTCGTACGGCGCCACGAAGGGCGCGAAGATCGCGGCCAGGGTGATGATCGCGATGATCGCCAGGCAGATGAGGGATCCGAGGGACAGTCCCCCCAGTCGAAGACCGGGAACGGAGAGTCGTTCAGTCAGTTTGCGTCGCATTTGTCACACCGCCCGGATTCGGGGATTGATCAGGACGTACAGGAGATCGACGATGATGTTGATCACGACGAAGGCCAGTGAGACCACCAGCGTGACGCCCTGGACGAGGTTGGGTTCGTTGTTGGTCACGCCGTTGAGGATGAGCGTTCCCATGCCGGGGATCGCGAAGATGACCTCGATCACCACGGCTCCGCCGAGCAGGTAGCCGATGCGCAGTCCGAGGACCGTGACCGGAGTGATGAGCGCATTGCGCAGGACGTTGCGTGCCACCACGACGACGCGCGGGACGCCGCCGCCCAAGGCCGTGCGGACGAAGTCGCGATCCAGTTCCTCGACCATCGAGGAGCGTACGACGCGGGACAGCTGCCCGATGACGGGGACGGCGAGCGCGATGGCCGGCAGCGTCATCCGGGCCAGCCAGCCGGCCGGGTCCTCGGAGAACGGCGGCAGCGGGCCGGAAGCGGGAAGCAGCCCCAGCTGCAGGGTGAACACCTGGATGAGAAGGATGGCGAGCCAGAACGACGGCGTCGACAGCGCCGAGACACCCAGGACGCGGATGACCTTGTCGGGCCAGCGATCGCGGTAGACCGCGGCGACGACGCCGAGGATGAACGCGAAGAAGACGGCGATCAGCAGGCCGAGGAAAGTCAGGGAGAGGGTGATCGGGAATGCGCGGGCCACCTCGTCGGCGACGGGGAGGCTGCGGGCCGAGTAGGTCCCGAGATCGCCGTGCAGCAGGCCGGCGAGGAATCCCAGGTAGCGGACGATCAGTGGGGCGTTGAGCCCGTTGGCTTCGCGGTAGGCCTCGAGCGCTTCCGGGGATGCGGTCTCGCCGAGGGCGGTGCGCGCCGGATCCACCGGCGAGAAGGACATCACGAAGAACACGAGGAACGTGATGCCCAGGATCATCAGCGGCAGCTGCAGGAGCCGCCGGCCGATAAGACGGAGCGTGTTCGACACGGGCCGTTCCTTCCTGGGGAGGGGGGATGGTCCCGGGAGGCGCGCGCGAACGCGCCTCCCGGGTGTAATACGGGTGAAGCTACTTGGCGGCGACGCCGACGTCGAGGAACGAGAGGCCCGTGGTGGGGACCGGCTTGAACCCGACCAGCTCCTGGTCGCTCCACGCGGTGGGGAGCTTGCGGTGGAACAGCGGGTACAGGACCGCTTCCTCCGCGATCAGGTCGAACGCCTGGTCCCACGTCTTCTGCTGTGCGTCGCCCGATTCCTGGACGGCCGTGTCGAGCAGACCGCGCAGTTCCGCGTACTCCGGGGAGTCGGCCCAGTTCGTGCGGGTCTTGGTCCACACGTTCTCGCCGTACCACCAGTTCATCAGCAGGTCGGGGTCGTTGCCGAAGACCGACGGGTCACCGGGGGCGACCATGACGGTGTAGTCGCCGGAGTCGACCTTGGCGTACTGCGCGGCCGACTGGCTGATGTCGAGCGTCACATCGACGCCGATCGCGTCCAGCGACTCCTTGATCAGCGGGGCGACTTCCTTGACCCAGCCGGTGTCGGTGGTCAGCAGCGTGATCGACAGGTCGGACACGCCCGCCTCGTCGAGGAGCTCCTTCGCCTTCTTCGGGTCATAGGTGTAGACCGTGGAGGCCTCGTTGTAGTTGGGGTGCGTCTCCTGCAGGAACGAGGTGGCGGCCGTCGCGTTGCCGAGCATGCCGGTCTCGATGATCTTGTCCATGTCGAGCCCGTAGAAGAACGCCTGACGGACCCGGGGGTCATCGAACGGCGCAGCCTTGGTGTTGAACATCATGAACAGCAGACCGAAGGACTGCACGCTTTCGACGTCGACCGTCGAGGCGAGCGTGTCGACGTCGATGTACGGGACGTCCTCCATGGCCTGGATCGTGCCTGACGACATGGCGGTGACGCGTGCTGCAGAGTCCGCGAGCAGGTTCCAGTTCATGCCGGCCGCGAGCGCGGGACGCGGGCCGTTGTAGTCGTCGTAGCGCTCGAAGACCAGCTTGTCCTCGGGAACCGCGGACACGAGCTTGTACGGGCCGGAGCCGACCGGGTTGGCGCCGAAGGCCGCGGGGTCGGCCTCGACGACAGCCTTCGGGACGATCTTGACGATGCCGAGGCGCTCGTTCAGGAGCGAGAACGGGTACTTCGTGGTGATCTGCACCGTGTCCTCATCGACGGCAGTGACCGTGTCGATGAAGCCGATGTAGGTGGTGAACAGCGAGCCGCTGGCCGGGTCGAGCACGCGCTCGTAGCTGTAGACGACGTCGTCGGCGGTGACCGGGTCACCGTTCTGGAAGGTCGCGTCAGCGCGCAGGTCGATCTCGTAGGTGGTGTCGTCCACCTTCGTCGGCAGCTCCGCGGCGAGCGCGGCGTAGGGCTCCTTCGAGACCGGGTCGAGGTCGACCAGTCCCTCGAAGATGTGCCAGTTCGCGGAAACGGTCACCGCACCCGATGCGATCATCGGGTCGAAGCTGCCGCTCAGCGCGTACGAGATTCCGGCTTCGATGATGCCGTCCGGGTCGACCGCAGCCGAGGCCTCGGTCTTCTCCGGCGTCGTGGTGCCCGATGAGCCGCACGCGGCGAGAGCGAGTGACGCTACCAGGATGCCCGCTGTTGCTGCAGCGTAGCGACCAGCACGTCTTTGGAATGGTGTTCGGTACATGTGCACTCCGTCCAAGTGGATGGGGGAAAGAACGTCTTGAAGACATCTGACGTCTGACGTAATATAAACACAACTCGTCGCCGTGCACAATGGGGAGGAGTTCGAAGAAGAACCTGGCCGAATGGAGCATCCGAACTGTGATTCCCAGTGACACGCGGACCGCGCGCATGCGTCGATCGACCACGGCTGACGAGATCAAGCGACTGATCCTCACTCGTGGCATGCGCCCCGGCGACCTTCTCCCCACCGAAGCCGAGCTCTGCGAAACCCTTGACGTGTCGCGGTCCTCCGTGCGGGAGGCGATCCGCACGCTGTCCACGCTCGACATCGTGGATGTGCGCCACGGCCACGGCACCTTCGTCGGCGGCATGTCGCTGGACCCGATGGTCGAGGCCCTCGTCTTCCGTGGCGCACTGGCGCCCGAAGGAACACTCAAGGCGCTCAGCGACGTGATCGAGGTGCGCCTGGCACTCGACCTGGCTGTCGCCGAACGCGTCGTCGAGGCGATGCAGGGGCAGTCGGCGCCCGAGCTGGAGGCCCTGGTCGACGAGATGGAGACCCGCGCCGAGACCGGCCAGACGTTCCTCGACGCCGACCGTGCTTTCCACACGCGACTCCTGGACACTCTTGACAACCGCCTCGTCGGTCAGCTGGTCGGCGCCTTCTGGGACGTTCACACGGCCGTCGCGCCGCAGCTCGGCATCATCCCGCCGGCGGATATCAAGGACACCGCGGACGCCCACGGCGACATGCTGCGCGCCGCCCAGCGCGGAGACCTCGAGGGGTACCGGCAGGCCGTCATCGAGCACTACCTCCCCCTGCAGCGGTCCATCGCGATTGCCGCGTCGTGAGCGCGGCTCTGCGTTACGGCATCGTCGGCGCCGGCTATTTCGGCCGTGAGCTGGGCCGCCTCATCGACGGCATCGACGGCGCCGTCGTCACGACCGTGTACTCGCCGGAGCACGCGACCGACCTCGCCGAGGAGTTGGGCTGCTCTGTCGCGGCATCCGTCGACGACCTCGCCGCGCAGGTCGACGTGGTCGTCGTCGCCTCCCCCAACAGTGCTCACCTCGAGCCGGTGCTGCGCGCCGCCGAGAATGGCGCGCACGTCTTCTGCGAGAAGCCCATCGCCCTGTCCTACGCCGACTGCGACGCGATGGTGTCCGCGTGCGAGCGCGCCGGCGTCGTATTCATGGCCGGGCACGTGATGCACTTCATGCCCGGCGTCCGACGCACGGCCGCGCTCATCGCGGACGGGGCGATCGGCGACGTCGTCGTCGCACGCTCGATCCGGACGGGCTGGGAGGACGGCTCGGCCGCCCCCGGCTGGAAGAAGGATCGCGCCACCTCGGGCGGTCACCTGTACCACCACATCCATGAGCTCGACGTGCTCCAGCACCTGATCGCACCCGCAGAGCGCGCCACGATGATCGGCGGAGCGGTGCCGCACGCCGGCTCCCGCACCGGAAACGAGGACGCGCTGCTCCTGGCCTCCCTCGCCTTCCCCGGCGACCGCTACGCGACGCTGGACTGGGGCTCGGTCTTCCGGCGCCCGCAGCACGAGGTCACGATCCAGGGCACGCTCGGCTACGTCACGATCGACATGCACGACGTCGGTGTCACGCTGACCACCGCGGACCGTGTCGAGCGCTTCCCCCTGCACACCGCGGAGGAGGATGCCGAGCGCACCGCCGAGCATGCCGGCACCGCATCCGGCGGGGGCGTCGTCTACGGTGACCCCACCGTCCGCCCACCGCGCTGGCTCCGCAGCGCCATGCAGGCAGAGCTCGACTACTTCCATGGTCTCGTCGCCGGCACGCACGAGGTCGATCCCGCCCTCGTGTCGTTGACGGATGGCTCCGCCGCCCGCGCGTCGATCGCGACGGCCGATGCGCTCACCCTCTCGATGGCCGAGGGCCGCACGGTCGCCGTCAACGAGATCACCGGCGCCGGCCGCGCGCTGGCGAGCGCGGCTGCGGACCGATGACCGCGGCATCCGCTCCTCGCTTCGAGGGCCTCGTCGTCGGCGCCTACGCCGCCTCCCCCGCGCACCGTCAGTGGGATCCGAGCGCCGAGTCCGCGTTCTTCGAGGCTCTGGCCGCAACTCCCGGCATCGGCGCGCTCGAGCTGCCCTGGCTCGGGAGCATCCACCCGCACGACGATGGATGGCTGCACCGGAGTCTCCCCGCGACGCTGCGCGCCGTAGTGACCGACATCCCGTACACGATGGGCCGGATCGGCGCCGCGCCGGCCTACGGCCTCGCCTCGCACGACGAGGACGGCCGCCGCGCCGCGATCGCCGACGTGCGCCTGCTCCTCGACGACGTCCGCGCCTTCGACGACGCCCAGTCGCGCTCCGTCGTCGGGGTCGTCGAGCTGCACTCCGCCCCGCGCGGTGCGCGCGGCGGCGTCGACCCGCTCGTCCGGTCGCTGACCGAGATCGCCGGGTGGGAGTGGGGCTCAGTCGATCTCGTGCTGGAGCACTGCGACGCGTGGCGCGACGGTCAGGCCCCGGAGAAGGGCTTCCTCGATCTTTCCGTCGAGCTGGACGCGATCGAGCGCTCGGGCACTCCGATCGGCATCTCCCTGAACTGGGGCCGCTCGGCCATCGAGGGGCACTCGGCCGACACCCCCGTGGCGCATGCGCGCGAAGCCGCCGAGCGCGGTCTGCTGCGCGGGTTCATCGCCTCCGGGGCGGCGGCCACCGAGACCGCGTTCGGTCCGGCCTGGATCGACGCGCACCTCCCGTTCGCCCCCTCGCCGACGATCGCCCACGGCACGCCGGGCTCGCTCATGACCGAGACCGCGGTCGCCGATGTCGTCCGCGCGGCGGGCCGGCTCGACTGGGCCGGCGTGAAGGTCGGCTGCGCACAGGATGCCGCATCCGTCGCCGACCGCGTGGTCCTGGTCGCTGAAGCGGTGGGCGTCCTGAACGGGATCCTCGACGGACCCTGACGCACCAGACATGCGAAGGGGCGGTATCCGCGACACACGCGCGGGTACCGCCCCTTCGGACGTCAGGTCAGGAGAAGGCGGCGAAACCGGTCAGCTCGCGGCCGAGGATGAGGGCGTGGATCTCGTCCGTGCCCTCGTAGGTGCGCACCGCTTCGAGGTTGGCCATGTGGCGCATCACCGGGAATTCCGAGGTGATGCCGTCGCCGCCGAGGACGGACCGCGCCGCGCCCGCGATCGCGATCGCCTCGCGCACGTTGTTGAGCTTTCCGACGCTGATCTGCGCGTGGGTCAGGGTGCCGGCATCCTTCTGCGCTCCGAGGTGGAGTGCGAGCAGGACGCCCTTCTCGTACTCGAGCAGCATGTCTGCGAGCTTCGCCTGCGTGAGCTGGAAGGAGCCGATCGGGGCGCCGAACACGGAGCGATCCTGCGACCGCGCGATAGCGACCTCGAGGCAGCTCCGCGCCGCGCCCATGACGCCCCACACGATTCCGTAGCGGGCCTCGTTGAGGCACGAGAACGGTCCGCGCAGGCCGGTGACGCCGGGCAGGAGTGCGTCGTCACCGACACGTACCTCGTCCAGGCTCACGTCGCACTGGATCGACGCCCGCATGGCGAGCTTGCCGGTGATCGCGGTGGCCTCGAACCCGTCCGAGTCCGTCGGGACGATGAAGCCGCGGATGCCTTCGTCGGTGTTCGCCCACACGATCGCGATGTCGGCGAGGGTCGCCAGGCCGATCCAGCGCTTCGTGCCGGAGATGACCCAACCATCGCCGTCACGGCGTGCCGTCGTGGTCATGGCGGCGGGGTCGCTGCCGCCCGTGGGTTCGGTGAGGGCGAAGCATCCGATGACGCGTCCGGCCGCCATCTCGGGCAGCCAGCGCTCCTTCTGCGGCTCCGAGCCGAACTTGGCGATCGCGCTCATCGCGAGTGAGCCCTGCACGGAGACGAACGTGCGCCAGCCGCTGTCGACCGCTTCCAGTTCGAGGCAGACCGCGCCGTACGCGGTGGCACTGGCACCCGCGCAGCCGTAGCCGGAGATGTGCATCCCGAGGAATCCGGCGGCACCGAACTCCTCCACCAGCTCGCGGCGGAAGTACTGGTTCTCGAAGTCCTCCTCGATCACCGGGGCGATGCGGGTGCGGGCGAACTCGCGCGCACGCTGCTGCCATTCCTGCGCGTCTGCCGGCAGCAGCGCGTCGAGGGAGAAGACGCCCGACAGGCGGTCTTCGGCGAGGGACGAGACATCGGGGTTGCTCATCGGTTTCCTTTCGTGGGCGACGACTGCGCCGCATCGGCTGAGGTGTCGGCACCGCTGAGCCGCGGGCCGAGAGGGGGAGGTCCTGAGCGGTAGGACACGGGGGTCTCGCTGAATCTGATCGGGTTGGCGACCTGCGCGGCGCCGTCGATCTCGACGACCGGGGCGAGCCCGAGCCGCGTCGCGAAGGCGAACGCCTCGGGGATGTCGTTGATCGCGCCCGCCGGCACGGCGACCGCGCTGAGCTGATCGATCCACGCTTGGGCGCTGTCGCTCTGCAACCGCTCCTCGAGGATCTCGATGAGCTCGTCGCGGTGCCGCACCCGGTCGGTGTTCGTGCGGAACCGTTCGTCGTCGGCGAGCTCGGGCCGCCCGAGGACACCGCACAGTGAGCGGAACTGCCCGTCGGTGCCGACGGCCAGCGCGTACGGGCGATCGGCCGCCGCGACCACTTGATACGGCGCGATGCTGGGGTGCGCGTTGCCCAGCCGTCCCGGCACCGCGCCGCCGAGCAGATGCGCGGAGGCCTGGTTCGCCAGTGCGGAGAGCAGACTCGAGAGCAGGTTCACCTCGATCCGCTGACCGCGGCCGGACTCGGCCCGCGCATGCAGCGCGGCCAGGATGCCGGTCACGGCGTGCAGGCCTGTGACGATGTCGACGAGGGCGACGCCCACCTTCATGGGACCGCCGTCCTCGTCGCCCGTGATGCTCATGAGTCCGCCGGTCGCCTGTACGAGAAGGTCGAATCCGGGCAGGCCCGCGCCCTCGGTGGCGCCGAATCCGCTGATCGAGCAGTAGATGAGACCGGGGTTGTCCGCGCGCAGCGCGTCGTACCCGAAGCCCAGCTTCTCCATCGCCCCGGAACGGGCGTTCTCGATCACGATGTCGGCCTCGGCGACGAGGCGGCGCACGGCCGCGACGTCATCCGGATCGCGCAGATCCGCGGTCACCGAGCGCTTGTTGCGATTGACGCTGGCGAAGTACGTGGACGAGCCGTCCGGCGCGACGGGCGGGCGCCATCCCCGCGTCTGGTCTCCCTCAAGGGGCTCGACCTTGACCACGTCGGCGCCGAAGTCCGCGAGCAGCATCGTGGCGTACGGTCCCGCGAGCACGCGCGACAGGTCCACGACCTTGATCCCCTCAAGCGCCCCGACGGTCATGCTGCACCTCGCAGGTACACCGTAGACGGTCGGGTGTAGAACTCGCGCGCCGCCGTGCCCTGCTCCGCAGGACCGAGCGCGCTGCCCTTGACTCCGCCGAACGGGACGTGCGGGTCAGCGCCGGCCGTCTCGGAGTTGATGTGCAGCATCCCGACATCGAGCAGATCCACCGCGGTCAGGGCCGTCGCGATGTCGCGGGTGAACACCGCGGCCGAGAGCCCGAACTCGCTCTGGTTGACCATTGCGAAGGCGGATGCCGCATCCTGCGCCGTACGCACCGCCAGGACGGGACCGAACAGCTCGTTCTCCCACACCTCGGATCCGCCCGCGCGACAGTCCAGGACGGTGGGCGCGACGAAGTGCCCGCCGTCGAGGTCGAGGCGGGGCGCGCGCGAGGTCACCCGAGTCGCGCCATCCTGCAGCGCTGTGTCGATCCCGGCGAGGACGGCATCACGGGACGCGGCCGAGACCAGCGGTCCGATCGCCACCTCGGGATCGAGCGGGTTCCCCACCGTCAGCGCATCGGTCGCGGTGCGCAGGCGGGCGAGGAACTCGTCCACGATCGCCGATTCGACGATGAGGCGGGAGGTGGCGGTGCACTTCTGCCCCGTGGACACGAACGCGCCCGCGATGACCTGCGCGACCGCGAGGTCGAGGTCTGCGTCGGCCAGCACGACGGCCGCGTTCTTGCCGCCCATCTCGGCTTGCACCGGAATCCCGCGCGCGGCTCCGGCGGAGGCGACGGCACGGCCCACACCGGTCGATCCGGTGAAGGTCACCGCATCGATGCCGGGATGCGCCACCAGCGCGGGACCGGCGGCGCCGTCCCCATGCAGCAGCTGGATGACGTCCGCCGGAAGTCCGGCGGCCAGCAGCGTCTCGACCAGGCGCACGGCGAGCAGCGGTACCGCCCCGGACGCCTTCCACACCACGGCGTTGCCGTGCAGCAGGGCCGGAGCGATCTTCCACGCCGGGATCGCGATGGGGAAGTTGAACGGCGTGATGACGCCGATCGTGCCGACCGGGCGACGCACGACGAGGATGCGCTCACCGGCACGCGGCGAATGGAACACCTCACCCGCCGCACGGTCGGGCTCGTGGCCGACGTAGTCGAGGATCTGTGCGGCACGCCGCACCTCGCCGATGCCCTCGCGGAGGGTCTTGCCCTCCTCGCGGGCCAGCTCGCTCCCGTACTCGTCGGCGCGCCCGGCCAGCAGCACGGCCGCGGCCTGCAGAACGGCACCGCGCGCGTGGGACGTGCGGGCTGCCCACTCGGACTGTCCAGCGCGAGCGGATGCCACGGCGCGGTCGACGTCGTCGGCCGTGCCGACGGTGCCCCGTGCCACGACCTCGGCCGGAGCCGCCGGATTGCGCCGCTCGAGTGGGCCGCCGTCGCCGGCGACCCACTCCCCCGCGACGTACTGGCGGACGTTCACCTCGGGCATCAGTACCTCCGCAGCAGACGGATGTGGCGCTGCTGCATGAAGCCGTGCAGGCCCTCGGGGCCCAGCTCGCGCCCGAAGCCCGACATCTTCCAGCCGCCGAACGGCGCGTGCAGCTCGGTGATGTCGTTGATGTTGACGCCGATGCCGCCGGCGTCGATGCGCTCGGCGACCGCCCACGCACGATCCAGGTCGCCACCATAGACGTATGCCGCGAGGCCCGCCTCGCTGTCGTTGGCGAGCGCCGCGATCCCGTCGACGTCCAGCCCGTGCGCGAAGCGGTGCACCGCGACGACGGGACCGAAGGTCTCCTCGCGCATGACCCGCGAACCGCGGTCGACACCGTCCAGGACGGTGGGGAGGAAGAACGTCCCGCGGTCGAAGTCGGCGCCCTGCGGTCGGGCGCCACCGGTGACGACGCGCGCACCGGAGGCGACCGCATCCGCGATGTGCGCCTGTGCGGTCTCGATGACCGCTGTCGTCGTGGTGGGACCACCGGTGACCGCGGGGTCGATGCCGTGACCCTGCACGATGGCGCGTGCCTCTGCGGCCACCGCTTCGACGAACTCATCGGCGATCGAGTCCGCGACGAGGATGCGGTTGACGGCGATGCAGATCTGACCCGCGTTGGAGAACGAGCGACGGGCCGCCGCGGCGGCAGCCGCCGCGACGTCGGCATCGGGCAGCACGATGAACGGGCTGTGACCGCCGAGCTCGAGCGAGACCCGCTTCATCGTGTCCGCCGCGGACCGCATGATCGCCTGTCCGGTGCGGGTGGACGCCGTGGCGGTGACCATGCCGATGCCCGGGTGGGACGAGATCGCGGTTCCGGCCTCGAGCGCACCCGGGAGGTCGGCCAGCACGCCGGCCGGCAGGCCCGCGTCGTGCAGGCACTGCACCGTGAGGGCGATCGCCAGCGGCGATTCCAGCGGGGGCTTGACGATGATCGCGTTACCCGCGGCCAGTGCCGGGCCGATCTTCCAGGCGTACAGGTCGACGGGGTAGTTCCACGGCACGATCGCGCCGACGACGCCGATCGGCGCCCAGGTGACCATCGAGCGGATGTCGGCGCGCTGGGTGGGACGCAGGCTTCCGCCGACGCGGGTGCCCTCCTCCGCGTAGTAGCGCAGCACGATCGCGCCGAACGCGATCTCCTTGCGGCTGTCGCCGAGGGGCTTGCCCTGCTCCCGGGTGAGCGCGTCGGCGATGTCGTCGATGCGCTCGTCCATCAGGTCTGCCGCGCGTCGCAGAATCGTGCCGCGGTCGGCCGCGGGCATGGACGCCCACCGGCGGGCAGCCGTCGCGGCGACCGTCACGGCGGCGTCGACGTCAGCCGCACCCGCCACCGCGGTACGTCCGACGAGATCGCCGGTGGCGGGGTCGCGCACCTCGAGGTACTCCCCGCTGAGGGGAGCGACCCAGCGGCCGTCGATGTAGAGCTCGCGCGTGATCATCGGACCACCGGTGCCGAGAACTCGCGGCTGCGGAGGCGACGCCACAGCTCGGCGTAGTTGCGGTCGTTCTGCTGGTGCGCGAGCGTCGTGCGGTTGGAGTTCGTGTTCACCATGATCATCGGTTCGACACCGCGCGCGACCAGCTCTGCCGCCGTCGATGCGTTGATCGCGTGCGAGACGGCCACGGCGATCGAGGTGGAGGTCGGGCCGACCGGGAACTCCAGGCCGTCGATGAACTGCGAGGCGTCCTCGAGCGGGATGCCGGTGTCGATCGTGACGTCGGCGACCTCGAACAGACGCTTGCCGCTGGAGTGGCGGCTGGCGACCTGCGACGAGTGCGGCACGCTGGTCACGCCGATGACCTTGAGCCCGCGCTCCTTGAACTCCATCGCCATGTCGAGGATGACGGAGTTGATCCCCGAGTGGCTGAACAGGATGATCGAGTCACCCTCCTTCAGCTGGTGCGAGCGCAGGATGGCGCGGCCGTAGCCCTCCTGCGTGTGCAGGAAGCGGTACTGAGCCGTGCCCTGGTCGCCGAGGACGTGGTGCATCAGCGCGATCGAGGATTCCACGATCGGGCGGAAGCCGGTGACGCCACCGGTGCGGGGGAACGACTCGAGCGCGGCGAATCCGCCGTGCCCGGTGCCGAAGGTGAAGACGAGGTTGTCGCCGGCGATCGAGTCGGCGCAGATCTGTGCGGCAGCCGCGATGCTCTCGGCCTGCGTGTCGCGCACGCGGCCGATCTTCGCGATGACGTCGTCGAGGTAGTCCTGTGCAATGGTCATGTCATTACTCCGAGGTTGAGGGTCTTAAACGGTTGCGGGTGCGGCGGAGAGGGCGCGGAATCCGGCCTCGAGGAGCTGCTTCTCTGCCACGGCGCGCTCGGGGCGCGCCATCTTCTCGTTCGTGCGTCCGGCGACGCTCGCCAGGCAGAGCGAAGCGGCGGCGACGCGGAGGGCACGCGCGGCGACCAGCACCGCACTGGTCTCCATGTCGGTCGCGACGATGCCGACGCGCTCGAGCGTGGCGTAGCGGTCGTCCACGGACGTGAGCCCGACTCCGGTCTCGAACATCTCCGTGTAGAAGCCGTCGTAGCTCGCGTACAGCCCGGAGCGGGTCGGCAGACCCGCCTCGCGGACAGCGTCCTCCAGCGCACGGGTGAGGGCGAAGTCGGGGACCGCGGGGTACTCGAGGGGCAGGTACGTGCTCGAGGTGGACTCGCCGCGGACGGCGCCGTGCGCGACCACGAACTCGCCGAGCTGGGTCTCCCCCACCGTCATGACGGTGCCGAGGCGGACGAAGCGGCGGACGCCGAGGCCGGCCAGCTCGTGGAGCACGACGGCGGCGATCGGAGCGCCCATGCCGAAGGCGCTCACGGTGATCCGCTCTCCGCGGTACGAGCCGGTGGCGGTGGTCAGCCCGCGGTCCTCGTTGAGGACCTCCGCGTCGTCGAGGATCTCGGCGGCGAGCAGTACTCGACCCCGATCACCGACGAGTACGGCGGACTCGCCGACCTGATCGGCTCGGCAGCCCAGGTACCAGGCGCGTTCTGACATCAGTGGTTCTCCTTTTGTGTTGCTTGAGTTGCGGCGGAGTCGGCTGTGCGGCTCCGCAGAAGTGCTCCGACGGCGTGCGTCGAACGGGCGATGAGGGCGGTGATCTCGCTGTCGCTCAGCTGCGACGGCGCAGCGCCCTGCGCGATGAGGCCGACGAGCGTGCCGATGAAGGTGTCGCCGGCACCGGTCGTGTCGACATCGCGCACGCGCTCCACGGCGACGGCGCCGGCGCGCGACGCATCTCCGGCGAGGTGCCAGGACACGCCGTCGGCGCCCTGCGTCTCCACGACCAGGGCGTCGGGGCGCAGCGTCGATGCGCGATCGGCGCCGAGCACGTAATCGCGCTCGCCGCGGCTGAAGCTGACGAGATCGGCGCGTTGGAGCATCCGTCGCATCAACTCCGGCGTGTAGACGTCGTCATCGTGCTTGACCGCCCACGCGAGGCGGGCGCCCGACGGGATGCTGTCCAGCACGGCCGTCGTCAGCGCGCGTGGCGCGACGGTCATGATGACCCAGTCGCTGGCGGTGAGAGCCGACGCCTGTCCGTCGGTCAGTGTGTCCGGGTAGCAGTCGCCCGGGTCGAAGAGGCAGATCGTTCCGCCGCTCGCGATCTCGATCATGGTCGAGGAGGGCGTACGGCTGCCGTGCACGGCCACACCGTCGACGCCGGTTCCGGTCTCGACGAGCGCGGCACTCCAGGCGTGCCCGCCCTCGTCGTCGCCGACCCAGCTGACGGCCATGACCGGGGCGTCGCTGGCGGCGACGGCGCGGGCGATGTGGGCCACCCCGCCGATGCCGGATGCGGCACCCTGCGAGCGACGTCGCACGATGCTCGTGGCGTCGACTCCGCGGAATTCGTGGATCTCGACGCTGTCGTCAAGGCTCGCGTAGCCGACGACCGAGACGCTGCCGGTCACAGGGCGTCCTTGGCGTCCGCGAACGAGGGGACGCGGCCGAAGTAGCGCTCGATGTCCTCGAGGCTCGCCTCGGCCAGGTGCGGCCGGTTGGAGTTGGTGGTCTCGCGCGGAACCCACACGTCGAACCCGCCGGCGAACGCATCCTGCACCGTGGCGCGGATGCAGACGTTGGTTTTGACCCCGACCACGATCAGGCGCTGCACGCCCTGCTCGCGCAGGAGCAGGTCGAGGTCGGTCGCGTAGAACGCCGAGTAGCGGCGCTTGCCGACTTCGACCTCACGACCGGTGGGCAGCGGCTCGAATCCGGGCATGTACGCGGCATCCGTGTCACCGATCTGGTGGTGACGCGGGAGCTTGCGGAACTCGAAGTCATCCAGACCCGGGTAGTGCCGCTCGACGGCGTGCACCACCAGCGACTCCCGCTCGCGCGCGGTCGCCAGCAGCTCGGCGATCGGGCCGAGAACGGCGGGCGCCTCGGGGTAGAAGTTGGCCTCGGCCGGGTCGAAGAACGACGCGATGACGTCGACGAGGACGAGGGCCGTCGAGGGGGAGGAAGAAGTAGACATGTCAGCTCACAGTTCGTGCGCCGCGTCGGTACTGACGGATGCCGGTGATGGCGATCACGACGACGACGGCGAAGTAGGGAAGGGTCGAAATGAGGTCGGCGGACGCCCCGCCGGTGGTCTGCAGCCGGATCTGCAGCGCGTCGAAGAAGCCGAACAGCACACAGGCCAGGGCCGTGGGCAGCGGCCGGGAGCGGCCGAAGTAGAACGCGGCTAGCGCCACGTATCCACGCCCGGCAGTCATGTTCTCGTTGAACAGCCCCACGGTGCCAAGGCTGAGCGCGACGCCGCCGAGCGCGGCCATCGCCCCGGCGAAGGTGCCGGCCAGATCGCGGATGCCGAGCGGTCGCAGTCCCAGCGACGTGCTGGCCGCCTCACCGGAGCCGCTCGCGCGGAGCCGCAGTCCGAGTCGGGTGTTGGCGAGGGACCACGCGAGCAGAGGCACGAGGATGATACACAGCCAGAACAGCGGGTCCTTGCCGGAGAACATCGCCCCGAGGACGGGGACATCCGCGATCAGGGGGATCTCGATCTTCGGCAGACGTTCGAGTCCGGCCGGCTGGAGGGTTCCTGAGGTGCCGAAGGTCGCGCGCAGCAGGTAGCCGATGACGCCGAACGCGACGATGTTGAATCCGAGGCCCACGATGATCTCGTTGGCTTTCAGCCGCGTGATGAGCACGCTCATCAGCGCGCCGGAGGCGGCTCCGGCGAGCAGACCGGCGAGTGCACCGAGTGCCCAGTTGCTGCTCGCGCCGCTGACCACGGCGCCCACCAGGGCGCCGACGATCATGTGCGCTTCGAGACCGATGTTGACGACACCGGCGCGGCGATGGATCGCGCCGCCGAGCGCGGCGAGCACCAGCGGCACCGAGAGGACAAGGGTGGATGCGATGAGCGCGTCGATCACGAGCGACCCTCCTCTGAGTTGGTGCGGCGCCCGCGCAGCCAGCGGGGAACCCCGATGGCGACGACCGCAAAGATCATCACGGTGCCTTCCAAGATGTCGATGAGCTGCACGGGCAGGTCGATGAACAACTGCACCGTGGCTCCTGCGGCATTCAGCGCGCCGAACAGGATGGAGGCGATCAGGATGCCGACCGGGTTGAACCGGGCCAGCAGCGCGATGGCGATGCCGGTGAACCCGAAGCCGGCGGAGAAGCCTTCGGAGTAGCGGTGCACCAGACCCAGCGCGTGTGCGCCGCCGCCGATGCCGCCGATGACACCTGCGCCGATGATGGCGGTGATGATGACGGTGCGCACCCGCAGGCCCTGGGCGAGCGAGAAGCGCGGCGCCGCACCGACCGCACGGAACTCGAAGCCGAGGCTCGAGCGATTCATCCAGACGGCGTAGACCACCAGCAGCACGAGCGCGATCACCAGACCCCAGCTCATCTGACCCGGAGGGGCCAGGGCGGGGAGCTCGGCGGACTCGGCCACATACGCGGTGCTCGAGTTCGCCTGACCCGGGGCCAGGAAGAACGCCTGGACCGCCCACCCGGCGACACCGGCCGCGATGAAGTTGAACATCAGAGTCGTCACGACTTCGTCGACGCCCCAGAAGGCGCGCAGCAGCGCGGGTACGGCCGCGACGGCACCACCGACGACGAGCGCGCCGAGGATGGGGAGCAGGGCGCCGACGCCCGGAGGGAATCCGGCCATCTGCGTCCCGATCACCGCGGCCGTCAGACCGCCTGCGACGAAACTGCCCTCGACGCCGACGGTGAAGACGCCGGCACGGTACGCGAAGGCGGCCGCGATCGCGGTGAAGAGGATGGGAGTG
Source organism: Microbacterium sp. Root61 (assembly GCF_001427525.1). Classification (NCBI taxonomy): domain Bacteria; kingdom Bacillati; phylum Actinomycetota; class Actinomycetes; order Micrococcales; family Microbacteriaceae; genus Microbacterium; species Microbacterium sp. Root61. The sequence goes on from NZ_LMGU01000001.1 coordinate 1,849,895, forward strand.
GTCGCCGCCAGTGTGGCGTTGATGCGACTCGGGGTGCCGAACGCCTCGGTGACCAGTAGCCCGTAGACCTCGAGCGGGTTGTTCCCGGTGAGCAGGAGCACGATCGCACCGACGCCGAGCGCGATCGCGATCGGAACGACGGCGCGCCAGACGACGCGGATGATCGAGTCGAGGATGCTGCGGGAATCGCGCGGCGCGGTGTCCGGCTGCACGGGGGCTTCATGGGTCGTGGCGCTCATGCCGCCTCCTCCTCGTGTCCACCGAGCATGAGTTCGCCGATGTCTGAACGCGACGCACCAGCCTCGAGCGTGCCCGACACTCGGCCGCGGTGGAGCACGACGATGCGGTCCGCCAGTTCTCTGAGCTCGTCGAGCTCCTCGCTGAACAGGACGATGGCGGCTCCTTCGTCGCGGGAGCGGCGCAGCAGCTCATGGATGTAGCCGATGCCGCGGATGTCGACGCCACGGGTCGGCTGACTCGCGATGAGCACCTTGGGCCGGCCGATCGTCTCGCGCCCGATGACGACGCGCTGCTGGTTGCCGCCCGAGAGGGAGGACGCGAGATCCGAGGGCGAACCGAACTTGACGGCGGCCCGGGCGAGGACGGCGGCGACCTGGGACACCACGCGCTTGGGGCGCAGCCAGCCCGCGGTGGCGAGCTCGCGCAGCGACGGTGCCGCGATGGAGTTGTCCGACAGCGGCAGCGTGAGCGCGAGCCCTTCGTGCTTGCGATCGGCGCTGACGTACGCGATCCCCCGGCGGCGATGCCGACGGATGCTGGTGTGTGCGACGGACTCGCCGTCGACGGTGACGTCACCGGCAGCGAGTGCACGGACGCCGATGAGCGCCTCGGCGAGCTCCTCCTGGCCGTTGCCCGCGACGGCGGCGATGCCGACGATCTCTCCGGCGCGGACCGTGAAGCCCACGCCGTCCAGTCTCCGGAATCCGCGATCGTCGTTGGCCGCGACGTCTTCGACGACGAGGCGGACCGCGCCGGGGGTGCCACGGCTCCCGCTGGCTTCCACGACGGGGGAATCGCCGATGATCAGCTGAGCCAGCATCGCGCGGTCCAGATCAGCGCGCGGATGCTCGGCGATCGACCGCCCCGCACGCAGGACGGTCACGTCCTGGGCGATGGCGAGCACCTCGTCGAGCTTGTGGCTGATGAAGATGATGGTGCGTCCGGCATCCCGCAGCGAGGTGAGCAGTGCCAGCAGCTCCTTCGCCTGCGCCGGCGCGAGCACCGCCGTCGGCTCATCGAGGATGAGGACGTCGGCGCCGCGATAGACCAGTCGCAGGATCTCGACCTGCTGCTGGATCGCGATGGACACCCCGGATGCCGGTGCGTCCCACTCGATCTCGACTCCGACATCCGCCGCCAGCGCCACGGCACGTTCCCGTGCCGCGCGCCAGTCGAGCACGCCCAACCGGGCGACCTCGTCGCCGAGAATGAGGTTCTCCAGCAGGCTCAGCTCGGGGATGATCGCGAGTTCCTGCTGGACGAGCCCGATGCCGCGCTCGATGGCCGCACGCGGCGAGGAGAGGACCGTGGGCTCGTCGTCGACGATCACGCTGCCCTGATCAGGGCGGTCGAGTCCGTACAGCATGCGCATCAGGGTGCTCTTGCCTGCACCGTTCTCGCCGATCACGGCATGGATCGTTCCCGGAGCCACCGAAAGGCTCACGTCGATGTTCGCGCGTACGGAACCGAAGGAACGGCTGATCCCCTCCGCGCCGATCCGGCGACGGATCGCCGGATCGGACGCGGACGCGCGGTCACCTGGGAGGGTGCTCATTGGCGTGGGCCTTTCTTAGGGGTGTTGAGGGTGTCAGCTCTTGCCGAACCAGTCGGGGTTGCCGCTGTCGATGGCGTTCCACACGACGATGTCGCCGGAGATGATGCGCTCCTTGAGCTCGTCGATGCGGGCGATCGTGTCCTCGCCGATGGCGTCGCGGGTGAACTCGAAGTCGGTGAGTCCGACGCCGTCCTGCTTGAGACCGAGGTTGATCGTCTTGCCGGCGGGGAACTTGCCCGCGGCGTAGTCCGCGAGAACGGTCTCCATCGCGACGTCGGTCTTCTTCAGCATGCTCGTGAGCACGTTGCCGGGAGCCATGCCGTCCTGGTTCGTGTCGACGCCGACCGCATAGTGGTTGGCGTCCTTCGCCGCTTGGATGACACCGGCTCCCGTACCGCCCGCGACGGCGTAGACGATGTCGGCGCCCTGGTCGAACATCGACTGTGCGAGCTGCTGCCCCTTCGTCGGGTCACCGAAGTCGTTCGAGTAGGCCACGAGCACCTTCACGTCGGGGTCGACATCGCGCGCCCCCTGGGCGAAGCCCACGAGGAACTTGTCGATGCCGGCGGCCTGGGTGCCGCCGATGACGCCGATGACCTTCTCAGGGTTGATCTTCGGATCGCTCGTGTTGGTGGTGTGGATCGCGGCGAGGGCACCGGCGAGGTACGACCCCTCCTGCTCCTGGAACACGACCGACGCGACGTTGTCGCCCTCGGCGACGGCGTTCAGCTGGACCCAATCGGTGTCGGGATAGTCGGCGGCGACACGCGGAAGCACCTCGGCATGCGATGCCTCGAGGTCGATGACCAGACCGAGCCCACCATCGCCTGCGCGACGGAGGACCTGCTCACCCTGACCGACCACGTCGTCCGACTCGATCGAGGTGCCCTCCATGCCGTTGGTCTTCAGCCCGCTGTTGAAGCCCTTCAGCGCGAGGTCGTTGTACGACTCGTCGCCGAGGCCGCCCTGCGCGATCACGAGGGCAGCACGGCCGACTTCACTGTCGCTTCCGCTGTCATTGCCGTTCGTCTGCGCCGAGCATCCGGTGACCAGCAGCAAGGCCGCCACCGGTGCGATGGCTAGAGCGATTCGATTCTTCATGGGTTTCTCCGTGGGTGGGTGCGAATGTGATGTGGTACAGGTATTCCGTCCCGAGGTACCGGGCGCGGACGACTTCGATCAGGCGGCCGTTCTGATCGCGCGATGCGCGGACGACCTCGATCAGGGCGGTGCCCTCGTCGACGCCGAGCAGCTCGGCGTCTCGGGCGCCGGCGTTGATCGCGCGGAGCGATTCATCGCCGGAAGACAGGAAGATGCCACCGGAACGCATGGACTCGTAGAGCGAGAACGACTCACGTGCGGCGACCGGCTCGGTGACGCCGATCCGGTCGGCCACGTCCTCAGGGATCAGCGCGCGGTGCACACCGACGGGGCGGTCGTTCACGTGCCGAAGCCGCTCGATCTGCACCAGCGGCTCTGCACCGACGGATTCCAGGTCGAACGCGCTCGCGGGCCTGGCCGGATCCGCCGCAGCGAATCGCTCGAACGCCAGCAGCTCGCTGCGCGGCGAGAGGCCCAGCCCGTGCACGTGCTGCGAGAAGCTCGTCAGCTCGGGCAGCAGTCGCTCCATCGGGCGAGCGTTCACGAAGGTGCCCTTGCCCTGGCGTCGCGTCACGAGCCCACGATCGGCGAGTGTGTCGAACGCCTTGATGACGGTGGCGCGGCTGAGGCGATTCTCCCTGGCCAGCACCGTCTCGCTCGGCAACGGATCACCGGGGCTGAGCTTGGCGAGCTCTATGTGGTCCTGTAAGGCATTGGCTAATTGCACGTAGAGAGGCTGCGCGCCGCGCCCGTGCTCAAGTTCTACATACATCGTTGTCGGATCTCCATCGTTGGCATGACCGCTTGTCCGGTCAAGTGTGCAACATGACCGCTTGTCCGGTCAAGTTCGAATGTAGAGTGACTTCCATCGCGTCATGCCCCGTTTTACAGAGACGTAACATGCGGATGCGAGATCTTCACATACGCCGAGAGGAGCGACCATGTCGCCCGAGTCGACCATTCCGACGGATGACCAGGCCCTGCTCGCGCGTCGGTCGCGGGCCCACTCCGAACCGGAACAGGACTCGGCGCATCCGTTCACCCTCGACCTGGAGCGGATCCAGTTCTCGCCCTACTTCTCGCGTCTGTCGGCGGTGACGCAGGTGGTCTCCCCCTCACTGCCCGGCGCTCCGGTCCACAACCGGCTCACGCACACGCTGAAGGTGGGCGCCATCGCGCGCGCCGTCGCGATCCACCTCAACGAGGCATCGCTGCGCACCGAGAACCGCCTCTCCTGCGACCCGCAGGTCGTCGAAGCCGCCGCGCTCGCCCACGACCTGGGCCACCCGCCGTTCGGTCATCTCGGCGAATCCGTGCTCGACCGCCTCGCGCGGGAGGAGCTCGATCTGCCGGACGGATTCGAGGGCAACGCGCAGACCTACCGGATCCTCACCGCGCTGGACGTGACCGAACACGTGCCCGCCGGCCTGAATCTCACGGCCGCCGTCCGCACCGCCACGGCGAAGTACCCGTGGGCGCCCTCGATCGACCCGACCACGCTCGATCGGCTCGGTGCACCCCGCGGCATCCGTCGCACACCCGATGGCGGGTACACGGTGTTCAAGTACTCCGCGTACGAGACAGAGCTCGCCGACCTGGAGTCCGCGCGATCAGAGATGGGCGTCCCCACGCTGCAGCAATCGATCGAGGGCGCCGTGATGGACATCGCCGATGACATCGCCTACTCCGTGCACGATATCGACGACTTCTACCGCGCCGGCATCCTCGATCACGCGCCGATCGCCGCAGAGTTCCGCGGCTGGCTCGAAGCCGTTGCGGACTGGCAGGGGATGGATGCCGCATCCGTCACCGGCACGCAGGAGCACGGTCACGCGATCGAACGCCTCCGCCGGAAGATCGCGCGGGATGACCCCTGGATCGCGGACGACGAGGCGTTCCACGACGCCGTCGCCGACGTCTTCCGCGAGCTGGTGGACGAGCTCCTCGCCCGTCCGTTCGACGGCTCACTGACCGCCGAACGTCGACTCGCTGCCTTCACCGATCGCTGGATCCGCACGCTTCAGGTCGCGGTCCGCCCCTCGCCCACCGCCGCCCTGCGGTCAGGTCCGGTGACGCTGTCGGTGCAGGCCTGGCACCACGTCGAGGTGCTCAAGTTCGTGCACCGCCGCTTCGTCCTGAGCCGCCCCGACCTCGCGATCCATCAGCGCGGGCTGCGCCGCATCCTGTCCCGCTCCGTCCGCGCACTCATCGCGTGGCTCGAGGACGCGCAGGACCGGGACCGCGTCCCGCTGCGCCTGCGCGAGCTCATCGACCTGGCGCTGAGCGACCAGCGACGGTGGGCCGCGGAATCCGGGACCGCCCTGCCGCCCGGGCGCCTGGACGCGCTTGCTCGCGGGCGCGGGGTGCTCGACTACGTCGCATCTCTGACCGACGCCCAGGCCTTCGCCCTGTCGGAGGCCATCTCGGGCCGCGCCGACCGGCTCTGGTCTGTGGGTCAGCGCCTCTGAGCAGCGGTCGCCGCGTCACGACGGCCCCTCCTCCACAGGGCACTCCACCCGCGACCCGGCGATCGTCATCGAGCCACTACAGTGATCTGGCGCGGCCTCATACCTGAAACCTGCGCGCAATTTGCCACGCGGCAAAGACGCCGTGGAGAAGGAGACCCGTGAGCACGCTCGCTGCGGCACCGCCGCGCACATCCGACCGACGACTGTTGACGTGGATGTTCGTGATGAACGCCGCGCTGCTGACCTGCTACGCGGGATTCATGGTCATCTTCATCCCCGACCAGGTGCAGCAGCTCGACCCCGTCAACAAGGTGGGCAACCTCGCCATCGTGATGACGGCATCCTCGGTCGGCGCGATCATCATCCACCCGCTGATCGGCGCGTTCTCCGACCGGACCCGCAGCAGGTTCGGTCGGCGAGCGCCGTGGATGATCCTCAGCGCCGCGACCGCCGCGGTATTCATGGTGCTGTTGTCCGGCGCCGCCGAGCTGTGGACGCTCGGTGTCTACTGGGTGCTGGTGATGCTGGCGCTGAACGCGCTCGCCACGGCGCAGGCCGCCATCGTCCCCGACCGGATCCGTCGGGAGCGCTTCGGCGTCGCCTCCGGTGTGCTGGCGATGGGGACGTTCCTCGGCATGGGACTCGGCGTCGCCGGCGCCGGGTTCTTCGCGCAGAGCATCGGGATCGGCTACGCGACCTTCGGCGCGATGATCCTGGTGGCCACGCTGCTGTTCACGATCTTCAACCGCGACTTCTCCTCACGCGAGCTGGGCGTGCCACCGTTCAATTGGAAGACGTTCTTCGCGAGCTTCTGGGTGAGCCCCCGGGCCTACCCGGACTTCTGGTGGGCGTTCGCAGGCCGATTCATGCTCATCCTCGCCTACCAGAGCGTGCAGTCCTATCTCCTGTACATCCTGCGCGATTACATCGGTGTCTCCGATGCCGCTTCGACGGCGCTCAGCACACCGCTGACGGCCGTGATGCTGGTCGGCGCCCTGGCCACGGCATTCGCCATGGGCAAGCTCAGCGATCGTCTCGGCCGACGCAAGATCTTCGTCATCATCGCGTCGCTCATCATGGCGGGATCCCTGGTGATCCCCCTCGTCTCCCCCACCGTGGCGGGGATGTTCGCGCTCGCGGCCACCTTCGGCCTCGGCTACGGCATCTACATGAGCGTCGACTCCGCGTTGATGAACGAGGTGCTCCCCAAGGCCGAAGCAGCCGGCAAGGATCTCGGCATTCTGAACATCGCCACGACGCTGCCGCAGGCGCTCACGCCGGTCATCGTCTGGGCCCTCATCGCTCTCACCGGCAGCTACACGACGGTCTTCGCAGCCGGCATCGTCTTCGCCATCGTCGGGGCCCTGTCGGTCCTCCCGATCAAGTCGGTGCGATGACCGCTCACGAGATCACCACCCCGGTCGCCCTCGTCCGACCCGACGGACGCCTCGATCCCGCGTCGATCGGATGGACGCGGCGCCAGCTGCACGACACAGACCGGATCGGCCGCGGCTGGTACGGCTGGGGGCGCAACAAGCGCTGGGAATACTGGGGGATCGTCACCCCGACGCACATCGTCGCCCTCACCATCGCGGCGCTGGACTTCGCCAACGTGCGGCAGCTCTGGATCCTGGATCGCACGACCCACGAGAGCATCGACACCTTCGAGATCCGGCCGCTCAACCGCGGCGTATCCCTCGCCGGCACGCATGGCAGGGGTCCGAACTGCGCCCACGGACCCGGACTGTCACTGCGCTTCGACGAAGCGGTCGGCGGCACCCGGCTTCGCGCGCGGACCTCACGGGTGCGGGTGGATCTCTTCGCGGAGACCCGCCCAGGTCATGAGGCCATGGGCATCGCGTCACCGCACAGCAGACGCCTCGTCGACTACACCGTGAAGGATGTGGATCGCCCCACCCGCGGCACGCTGACCATCGATGACGTCATCTACGACGCCTCCGGATTCGCCGTGCTCGACCACGCCCGCTCGCGCGGCCCGTACCGCACCGACTGGAACTGGGGTGCGGCGGTCGGAGAGGTCGACGGACGACGAATCGGGATCAACCTCGGCGGCGGCGGACCTCGCGGGCTGCGCCACGGCCTGTCTCACACGGCCTTCACCGTCGATGGTCGAGTCCACAAGATCCCCACGGTGCTGGAGTGGGAGTTCGACCACACCGACTGGATGAAGCCGTGGCGGCTGTTCACGGATCGTGTCGAGCTGACTTTCACGCCGTTCTACGACCGCTACGCACGCACCAACCTGCTGGTCATCCGCTCCACGACGCACCAGTGCTTCGGTACCTTCCGAGGCCGCGTGCAAACCGACGAGGGCGAGTGGATCACCGTCGACGGCCTCGAAGGCTGGGCCGAGGACGTCCACAACCGCTGGTGAGGATGGTGAAACGCTGCGGAGCGCGTCCGCGGATCTGACGATCCGTCACACGGGCTCCTGCCGCGGCAGCACGGTGAGCACCCGCTCGATGTGGTCGCGGAATTCCGCCATGAAGGTGCGGAGGAACTCCTCGGTCCGCGTGCTGGTGATCGTGCCGTCGTCCTCGAAGTCTTCGTACGAGAAGCGCACGTAGGCCTCCGGCGCGGTCATCTGTCGCGCGTTGCAGAAGCTCAGCACGCCGCGCAGACTCTGTTGCGCGACCGCGGTTCCGATCGGGCCGGTGGAGGCTCCGATCACCGCGGCCGGGATGTGGTCGAACGAGTTCTGCCCCCACGGCCGCGATGCCCAGTCGATCGCGTTCTTCAACGCACCGGGGATCGACCTGTTGTATTCGGGCGTGACGAACAGGACCGCATCCATCGCCGAGATGGCGTCCTTCAGCGCTCTCCCCTGCGGCGGATAATCGGCGTCGTAGTCGGGGCTGTACAGCGGAAGATCGCGGATGGGGATTTCGATGAGCTCGAACTCTTCGGGCGCGACGCTGATCAGCGCTTTCGAGAGGATGCGGTTGATCGATGTCGACGAGAGACTCCCGACGAAGTAACCGACTCGGTAGGACATGGCGGCTCCCCTGTTCGCGGCGATACAGGTTCAGTGTGCTCCCGTGGCGAAGATGCCGGTAGCCCCGCTGCGGCTCCGCCTCCCGTCCGAGGAATAGGGCGGTGCACGCCGATGACCTAAGTCGCGGCATCCGGATCGACTACGGTGCGATGTTCTGGTTCACGTGGAACAGATTGCCGGGATCGTAGGCCTGCTTGACCGAGCGCAGCCGGGCGTAGTTCGCGCCGTAGTTCGTGGACGCCTGCGGCTGATCGTCCTCCGAGAGGAAGTTGACGTAGCCGCCGCCCTGCGCGAACGGCTCGATCGCCGCGTAGTAGTCCTTGACCCACGCGATGTTCGCCGCGTTCTCGGTCGGATCCGGCCACATTCCGGCGATCACGACCGCGAATGTGGCGTCCCGGTGGCCGAAGGCCGTCGCATCCGATGCCACGTCGTGACACGCCCCGTTGATCGGGTAGAAGTGCACGGTGGAGTTGACCGTCGGCACCAACGGCCCGTGCTGCATGTGCACGGCGATCGACTCGGGGGTGAGCTCGTCGAAGAACGCGGCCTTCCAGTAGTGCTGCAGGCCCGGGGGCACGAGGGCGTCGAACGCGCCGTTCAACGCCGGATAGGGCATCGGCCCGACGCCGTCCGCCACGGGCTGTGCGACATCGCGGAAGCCCTGCACGATCTTCTCCCCCTCTGACGCCGACCCGTTGACGCAGAAGATGACGACGAGGAACGGCTCGCCGACGCGGTTCTCGGGTACGAAGGGCAACGGCGGCGCGATCTGGAACGCGGGGAACCCGCCGAACTCGCGAGGGGCCGTGCGCACGGCCGCGTCGAAGTGCGCCAGGATCGCCGGACCATCGGCAAGCTCGAAGAACATCGGACCGCCGTAGATCTCGGCAACGGGATGCATCCGGAAGCGGAACTTCGTCACCACGCCGAAGTTGCCCCCGCCACCACGCAGCGCCCAGAACAAGTCGGGCTTCTCCTCCGGGCTCGCGGTGACCACGCTGCCGTCGGCGAGCACGACTTCGGCCGACAGCAGGTTGTCGCACGACAGTCCGTAGCCGCGGGCGAGATAGCCGATTCCACCGCCGAGGGTCAGTCCGCCGACGCCCGTCGTCGACACGATCCCGCCGGTCGTGGCGAGCCCGTATTCGCCGGCCGCGGCATTGAACATCCCCCACGTCGCCCCGCCTCCGACTTCCGCCGTGGCGGACGCGGGGTCGATCTGCACGGACGTGAGGTCGCCCAGGTCGGCGACGAGCGCGCCGTCGGCCGTGCCGAATCCCGGCACGCTGTGACCTCCACCCCTGATGGCGAGATCGACTCCCGAATCGGCTGCCGCGCGGACGACCGCGGCGACATCGGCGGCGTCCTGACATCGCACGATCGCAGCCGGTCGCCGATCGATCATCGCGTTGTAGACGACCCGTGCCTGGTCGTACCCTGCATCGCCCTCGGCGATGAGAGAACCCCCCAGGTTCTCTCGCAGCGACTCGAAAACGCTTGTGGACATGGCGACATCCCATCGTCGCAACTGGCACAGCGCAACCGCACGATGCGCACGGGCATCAGTTCCAGTTGGCGGCGACGTTCCTCGCCTTTGCTGGCGCTGTCAAGGGGTTCGGTGGCGCGCGGACAGGCGCGCCGCCGCGCACTCAGTCGCTGCTGAGGAACACCCCGATCCGATCGCCGTCGCGCACGAACTGCAGGGCGCTTCTCTCCGGGAACTTCGCGCGCATATCTTCGGGCGCGTTGCTGTCCACGGTCATCTGCACCGTGGCTGGGAAGTCGCGGATGCGGCACCCGCTGGAGGCAAAGCCGTTGATGGACCAGGAGTTCGGATCCGTGTCCGGTTTGGGCAGTTGCTCGGTCGCGATGGCAGTGAAGCACTCGCTGCCCACCGCGGAATATCCGCCCGTGGTCTCGAACAGCGTCAAGCCGTAGAACTCCCAGGTGACAGAGCTCGGCCCTGCACCGAACCACCCCGCGGGGATGTCGGCCAGGGCGGACGGCTTCAGCGTCGCGATCTGCCGTGCACCGCTGGACGCCGAGACCGGAGAGACGGACACGAGCGCGTAGGTGATCGCCACGGCGAGAGCGCCCGATGCGACGACGCTGAGCGCCCACAGCACACGGGTGCGGAGGGGCAGGGAGGCGGTGGATCGCTTCCGATCGCGACGCCTCGGTCGCGAGCTCGATTCCGGCGGCGCCTCAAGGTCTTCGGGTCGTTCCTCGGTCGAGACACTCAGCGCCGGCTCTGCCTCTATGCGCGGCTCCGGTAGCGACTCGGGCTGCGTCTCCGGCTCGGGTTGTGCGTCGATCGTGGCCTCGACGGCGGCCGGAACTGCCGGCTCCGATTCGCCGTTGAGCGCCTCCAGCTCGCGGAGACTGTCCACTGCGGCCGGGTCCTGATCGATGTCGGCCGCAGGGCCGTACGCGCGGACACGCAGCGCACGCAGTTCGAGGAGAGTCTCGGCGTCCATTTCGAACATCGTCGCAGATGCAGGCGCGAACAGAGGTCGGGATTGTGCCCACTTCGGGCAGCGTGCCGCGAGTGACGGCCAAGCGAGCCACCCGCATCAGGAGCGTAACGATTGAGATTCGCAAGCCGGTCGCACGCCCGCTGGTGCATACGTTGACCGTATGAAGTTCAGGTGGCCGCTCGCGCTGGTGATCGCCGTGTCGGCTCTCGCTCTCACGTCCTGCAGCCCGGGGAGCATCGGGTCCATGGGGATCCTCCGCCAGCAGGACGGGTCGCTCGAGGTGCTGATACGCGTCTGCCGTGATTCCGTGGACACGTTGATCCTCAAACCGATCAACTCCTTTCCGCACGAAGACAACGGCGAACCGATGAGTGACGCGTGGCGGGCGGCGTCTCAACCGGAAGTGCCCCTTTCGCCGCCCATCTCGGGCGAGGCGACGGCTGACATGGCGATCGAGGAATCAGAGATACGCACGGATGTCCTCTATGAGCTGTGGGCTGCCGGGAGGGCGGGCAACGTGTTCTCGGCTCAATTCGATGCCGGCATGCTCGCGGCCCTGCAGGCCGGTGAGGTGCTCTCCTCGGAGTCCCTGTACGTGGAAGGCGATGTGATCACCACGCCTGAGGGATTCCGGCGTTACGCCGACGAGTACTGCAACTGACGTGCCGAGATCGCCGGCGCGCTGGCCCCGGAGCTCCCGGCAGAACGCCTGGTCCGAGCTAATCGGCGAGCGAAGGTGATCCGTGGCGACTGCCGTGGTTGCCACCATGCATCGGATGCGGTTCACCCACGTCGTCGACCGCGCGGCGCATCCGTTCCAGAAAGCTCACGATCGTTCGGCTCTGGCTCTCAGTGATGCCGCTTGCGGTGGACAGCATCCGTTCGTCCAGTTCGTCGAGGGCGGAGCGCATTTCGTCGTCCGCTTGCGCGGTGGCGGCGAGGAGGACGCTTCGTCGATCGGTGGGGTGGCGCGTGCGCGCCAGGTGTCCAGACTTCTCCAGCCGATCGATCAGCGCTGTCGTCGACGCCGTGGAGATCCCGAGATAGCGCGCGATATCGGTGGGAGTGACCGTCTCCCCCTCTTCCCTCGCACGCATCAGGAAACTCAGAACGAGCATCTCGTTCTCTCGCATCGACATCGCCTGCCGGGTGCGACGGCGCATCGCCGAGTCAGCGGCCTGATACAACCGGAGTGCTTCCAGCACCTGTCGAGCGCGCGCGACTTCCTTGTCGCTGTCGTAAAAAAAGGCACTCTCGCTGCTCATAAAAAATCTTCCTCTTGCGAGCTTGATTGATAACTAGCTTATCAAGTAACCTCACTGCCGAGCAATCCAAATTCATCGCACAGGGGGGACAAATGGGACAGCTCTTCTACGGCTTCACCGATCAAGCGATCGATATCCCGGATCGCCTTCTCGGGCATCTGAAGGTGGTGGTGACGACCAAGCTGCGGCGCGGCGAGAGCTTCACTCTGACGTGGCGGCACCAGCAGCATGAGCCCGGCGGTCGCACGACGATTTGGCTGCAACCTGCGATCCCTCTCCGGTTTGTGTTCGCCAGCTCTGAGCCTGAAGAACTCGACCGGGACCTGCTGCAGGAGCTCGCGAAGGACGCCAACTCCTCCGGCGGCCTCACCGTGGATCCGTGCCAGGAGCCAGCGATCGCACCCGTACCGCAAGCTGCTTGACGATCCGGGAATCCCCCGCCCGGTACGGGATCTGAGACGACACCTCGACGCAGAGCGCGGCCGCATCGGGAGCGCACCACGCCGAGTACATGAGCGAAGGAGATGAGTGCTCCTTGGAGAACGAGCAATTCGTAGCGAGAGCGATCGAGGATGAGTCTTGGCCAGATCCTCGATCGATGGCCGAGTTGAGGGACGAAGCCGACGACTTCGAAGACGCACTGCGGAATGAGATGATCCAGTCCGGTGCAATAGAGGCCTGGTGAGAGCTTCCGAGGGAAGCTCGGCCCGCCGTGACTGTCCGTATCGGCACCTCGCGGTGGAGCCCCTCGAACCGCACACGCCGTCGGCGTGACGTTCACTGCGAGGGGTCTCCGACCGTGCCCCAGTGGAGGAGGTTGCGCGGCCGGCTTACGACCCGTCTCCCACCGGCGCGCGAGCATACGCGTCGCCTGCACGGCTGTCCACCCCTGCGGGCGCGAGGCGCCGGGCGCGCACACTGACATGACGTTCGCATCGAGGAGGCCCCATGTACTTTCACCTGCAACAACTGATCAACCCCATCGAGCAGGACGAGCCCGATCCTGCGGCAGCCAACGCCCTGCAGGAGGGACTGGGTGGTCAGTTCGGCGAGATGCGCACGATGATGCAGTACCTGTTCCAGAGCATCAACTTCCGTGGCCCCGCCGCGAAGCCCTATCGCGACCTCATCCAGGGCATCGGCACCGAGGAGATAAGCCACGTCGAACTCATCGGCACCACGATCTCGCGGCTGTTGGACGGCTCGCCCGCCTACCACGGCAAGAAGGGCGACCCGATCGACAAGCCGGGAGCCGACGGCGCCACCCCCCTGAACATCGCCCTGGACCACGGCAACATCCACCACTACCTCGTGGGAGCGCAGGGTGCGTTGCCCGTCGACTCGGTGGGGAACCCCTGGAGCGGCAGCTACGTCTACAACTCCGGCAACCTGGTTCTCGACCTCCTCTACAATCTGATGCTGGAATCCACCGGGCGACTGCAGAAGTGCCGGCTGTACGAGATGACAGACAACAAGATGGCTCGCTCCACCATCGCCTACCTGATCGTCCGCGACCAGGCCCACGAGAACGCATACGCGAAGGCTCTGGAGACGCTCGGGATCAACTGGAAGCGGACGCTGCCGATCCCGAAGACCAACGCGGAGCGCTTCCCCGAGGTCAAGCGGCTTCTCGATCTCGGGCTGCAGAGTAAGCAGTACTCGTTCGACCTGGGTGATCAGTCCGAGGCGGGAAAGATCTTCCAGGGGATGTCTCCTTCGAAAGACGGCACCAAGCTCGACGCCAGCGAGCAGGCTCCGGAAGGCGCGCCGTCGGAGATCTCGGTCGAGCGTTTCGAAGAGTTCTCCCCCGGGGCAGACGAGGACCTGATCGCGCTGATCGAGGCGACAGCGGCGATGGAGATGGCCGATATCGACGCCACTTTCGGCCGCATGAGTTGACCGTGCAAACGGTCCGAGTGCCCGGCGCCTCGTTGCGCGCCGATCACCGGGTCGGAGCGGCCACGCCCGAACGCGGATTCTGATGCACTCGCGTCGAACCGTTGCCGCCGCCCGAGAACTACTCCTCCTTCCTCCGAGTGGAGGCAGGAACTACCTCTCGGGCCGGAGGTCGTGGGCGCACGGCTGCCGTCAAGTCAGGCCTTGCGCCGCGCGCGCGAGCGCTGTCGCGCGCGCGGAATCGGCGGCGCAGAGACGCGCGCGCCGACAGTGTTCACGATGTCACCGACGCCCTCCACGACCATCCGGACCTCGTCGCCCTCCTGCAACGGGGGTACGAGTTCGCCGGCGCGACCCCACAGTTCGCCGAGGCATCCTCCGTTGCCGACCGTCCCCGACCCCAGCACATCTCCCGGAACGATGCGGGAGTTGCGCGATGCGTACGCGACGAGCTCCGCGAACGGCCAGCCCATGTTCGAGATGAGGTCCTCTCCTATCAACGCGCCGTTGACGAAGACTTCGGCTCGTATCGTGAGGAAACCCTCGTCGTCGACGAACGGAGCGAGCTCATCGGCTGTGACGATCCAGGGGCCGAGGCTCGTGCCGAAGTCCTTGCCCTTCGCCGGCCCCAGACGCACTTTCATCTCGCGGGCCTGGAGATCGCGGGCAGACCAGTCGTTCATGATCGTGTAGCCGAAGATATGGGATGCCGCAGCTTCGGTCGTGAGGTTCGTCCCTGCTGATCCTGCGGACGCGCCGATCACCGCCGCGAGCTCCAGTTCGAAGTCGAGCTTCTCGGTTTCCGGCGGCGCGACCGGCTCACCCGGACCGAGAACCGTGTGCGGGTTCGTGAAGTAGAACGTCGGCGCCTGGTACCACTCGGGCACGACCTCGCTCGCGCCGTCGATCGACGCACTCATGCCCTCGACGTGCTCCTCGAACGCGACGAAGTCACGGATCGCCGCCGGAACGAGCGGTGCGAGCAGTCGCACGTCGGCCAGCGGGGCGCCCATGCTCGTCGATGCGGCACGGATCCCGGGCAACGCCACGAGACCGAGCTCCAGCACATCGGCGACGGTCACGCCGTCCGGAAACGGGATCACGACGTCGCCGTCGACGAATCCCTCGCCCACGGCATCCCCCTGCCGCCACCGCGCGATCCTCATGCGCGCACCCGGCTTTCGAGCAGACTCGCGGCATTGCCGGAGAGGATCCGCTCGGTGACCTCGTCCGGCAGGCCCGCCGCGCGCACGGCGGCGACGGGATCGTCCAAACCCATGTCGAACGGGAAGTCGCTGCCCAGCACCACCTGAGATGCCCCGGCGACCTCGACGAGGTGGCGCAGGGCGGGGCCGTCGTGCACGACGGTGTCGAACCAGATCCGGCGCAGGTAGCTCGATGGCTCCTGGGCGCAGCCGTGCGCGTCGGGACGCACCCGCCACGCATGGTCGGAGCGTCCGATCGCTGTGGGCAGATAGCCGCCACCGTGCGCGGCGACGATCTTGAGTCCCGGATGGCGGTCCAGCACACCGGCGAAGATGAGGTGAGACAGCGCCACCGCGTTCTCGGCCGGCTGCCCGACCGTGTTGGCGAGGTAGAACCGGTCGAGGCGCTCATCGAGGCTGCAACCGAACGGATGCAGGAAGACGATCGCGCCGAGCTCTTCGACACGCGACCAGAACGGCTCGAGCCGCGGGTCCGACAGCTCGACATCGCCGGCGAAGGAGGAGATCTCGACGCCCGCGAGCCCGCGTCCGAGTACCGCATCGTCGACGCATTCGAGGATGCGTGAAGCGTGCTGCAACGGGACGACGCCGAGCCCGATGAGGCGGTCGGGCGCGGCGGCGACGTGCTCGGCGACCAGCCTGTTGGTCTCCTGCGCCACCCACACCGCCAGTTGCTCGTTCGCCCAGGGATAGAAGTGGTTCGGTGACACACTCACCCACTGCCGATCGACACCCTGCGCGTCCATCGCGGCCAGCCGAACGGCGACATCCGTGAGCTTCGGAACGCGGGCGCCGACCATGGGTCCCGACACGCGCTGACTCTCCGCGCCGTTGCGCCGGAGGTCGAGCTCGGCTGCAGCGGACACTCCTGCGGGATCGCGACGCTCGACCTCGGCGTGGAGCCCCGGCAGCAGGACGTGCGCATGCACATCGGTGACCGGCATCCGCTCGCCCGTCCCGCTCATGCCGGCTCCGCCATCTGGTGCGCGATCGCGAACATGAGGCCGGGCACGTCCGCGTCGCGAACACCATCCAGCTGCCACTGGCCCAGCTGCACGGATGCCTCGACAACGGCCCGGGCGCGCGGGAGACGCCGTGCATGGAATTCGTCCCAGAGCTGCTGATCGACTGCATCACGGGAGACGAGGAGTTCGGTGAGGACGAAGGCGTCCTCCAACGCCTGAGCGGCGCCCTGCGCGATCGTCGGAGGGCAGCTGTGCGCGGCATCCCCGATGATCACGACGCGCCCGCGATTCCACGGCGCGGGCACGACGTGGGAGGTGAACCACGTGTAGTTGACGTGCGCGCCGGCCGAGAGGTCGGCGCGGATCGACTCCCACGGCCCCTGGTAGGCCATCGACTCGCCCTGCATGATCTCGACGGCTTGCGCGTCGGTGACGGCGCTGCGGTCCTGGGCCTGCTCGACGAGGAACGCGTACATCGAGTCCTCACCGGTCGGGGTATAGCCCGCGATGTAGACCGGGCCGCCGTAGTACAGTTCGCTGCGGACGACGTCGGCGGGCCGCGATACGAACGAACGCCAGATGCCCATGCCGGTCGGCTGGGGCGTGGTCTCGATGCCGATCAGTCCACGGACCGTGGAGTTGAGCCCGTCCGCACCGATCAGCAGATCGAACACTCCGGTGGACGCCTCGTTCACGAACACCTCGACACCATCGGCGCGTGAATCCAGTCCGGTCACTCCCGAACCGAAGTGCACGCGCACCCCGGCCTTCGCGGCGTGTTCGTGCAGGATGCGGGCGAGTTCGGGACGCGGCATCCCCATCCCTGCCGGGTAATCCGGACCGCCGGTCTTCACATCGGGAAGCTCGGCGACGATCGGCGCCCCTGGGCCGGGAGCACGGAGGTTCAGGCCCTCGAAGGGATAGCCGGCCGCGCGAACGTCCTCCCAGACGCCGAGGGCATCGAACACGCGCAGGGCGTTGCCCTGCAGCGAGATGCCGGAGCCGAGCGCGCTCAACTCCGGTTTCACCTCGAACACGTCGACCTCGACACCGCCCTTCGCGAGCTGGATGGCGGCGGCCATCGCCGCCACGCCGCTGCCGGCGATCGCGACCTTGTGTACTGCGGTCATGTCAGAACCTCTCTGTTCTTGAACGAGTGTGCGCGTCAGAAGACGGCGACGGGATTGATCGGAGAGCCCACCGCTCCGGTGATCGGCAGCGGCGGGGCAGACAGCAGGAAGTCCCACCGTCTGCGCGCACGGCAGGAGGCGGCGAGCGCATCCAGATCCCACATCTCGCCGATCGTCAGACCCATGTTGGGGATCACGACTTGGTGCAGCGGCTGGAAGGAGGGCACGTCGAACTCGTTGGGCCGCACCTCGAATCCCCAGGTGTCGGTCGCGATCGCGGCGATCTCCGTGCGATGCAGCCAGCCCGCCGTCGTCAGCGAAAGCCCCGCGGCAGGGCCACCGGCGTACTCGCCCCACCCCTCGCGGCGCGCGCGGGCGAGACGTCCGGTGCGCACGAGCACGATGTCGCCGCGGCCGATGGCCACGCCCTGGGCGGCGGCGCAGGCGTCGAGTTCGGCCGCGCTGATCGCGTGTCCGTCGGGCAGTTCGCCGTCCTCTGGTCGCAGGTGCGCGCCGATGTCGAGCAGAACCCCGCGCGAGACGATGACGGATGCCGCGTGCTCGATACCGGTGACGAGATCGCCCTCACTCGTGACGACGTCACCCGCACGACGCCCGTTCCAGGCGACGCCGTGATCGAAGATGTGGCCGAGCCCATCCCACTGGGTCGAGCACTGGAGCGGCATGGCGATGACGTCATCGGCCCCGCCGATGCCGTGCGGGAACCCCTGGTTGCCACGCTCAGCATCGACGCCGGTGTCTGTCATCGTGTGCACGGGATTCGTGCGGCGACGCCAGCCCTTCTGCGGGCCGTCGGTATCGAACGACTGCGCGAGCGAGATCACCGTGCCCTCAGTGACCAGTGCAGCGGCCTCGACCCGCTTTGCCGCGTCGATGAAGTTGAGCGTGCCGAGCACGTCATCCTCGCCCCAGCGCCCCCAGTTCCGGAAGGCTTCGGCACGCGCGACGATCTCCACCTCAGGATTCGACCGGTCGATGTCTGCGGGGTTCTCCGACGGGCGATTCGTCTCGCCGCGCTCGTTCACCGACCGGCCTCTTCGGCGACACAGCGCACGACCTGGGTGCCCAGTCCGCTGATCAAGCCGGTCATCACATCGCCGTCGCGCAGGAACCGTTTCCAGTGTTGGCCGTTGCCTGCGGGGCTCCCCGTCAGCAGCAGATCTCCCGGAAGGAGCGGCATCGTCTGGCTCGCGCCCGAGATGAGCGCGGCGATGTCGAACAGCAGATCGCTGGTGCGCCCGTCCTGCATCACCTGGCCGTTGAGCTCGAGGCGTACCTCGAGGTCTCCCCCATCGATGAAGGGCGCCGGTACCAGGAACGGACCGGTCGGCAGGAATCCCGGGGCGTTCTTGGCCCGGTACCAGTCGGTGCCGATCTCCTTCATGTCCTTGCGGAACACCAGGTCGCGCGTGGTGACGTCGTTGACGATCGTGTAGCCCGCGACATGGTCCAGAGCGTCCTCCCGTGAGACGCGGAACGCTTCGCGGCCGATCACGATCGCGAGCTCGAGTTCCCAGTCGTGCACCTCGCTGTAGGCGGGCAGGACCAGGGGGACGTCATCGCCCACCACACAGGCGGGCAGTCCGATGAAGAAGTACGGTTCGCCGTTCGCCGCTCGATCGTCCATCATCTTCGCGGCGAACTCCCGAGCCTCCTCCGGGGTGCGGTCCGAGTTCTGCGTCAGACCCGCTGCGACCAGTTCGATCACGTGCTCCCGGTAGTTCGCCCCCGCCTGCAGCACCTGGCGCGGCTGCACCGGAGCCGTCAGCGTCACGTCCGACAGCGGCATCCACTCGTCTCCGTTCACCGCAGCGAGCGCGGCGAGCCGGTCCCAGTCCGGCGCCGACAGGAAGTCGTTGAGGTCGGCGGCTCCGAGCTCGTCGGCGGTGAGCGGGCGGATACGCTCCCCCGCGACCAGCCCGAGGCGCACACCGGCACCGTCGCGGAAGCGGGCGAGGGCGAAAGGTGCATCCACGATCGTCAGCCCCGACCCTGCTTGGCGTAGGGGTTGAACAGGGCGTCCTTGATCTCGTCGGGGACGCCTTCTTCCGTGGCGCTGGGACCGTCGGCGGCAGGGAACGACTCGGTCATCGACATCGGCATGGCACCGTTGCGGTAGAAGTTGTTCGAGCCGAGCGACGGCTTCCACGTGTTGGGCTCCCAGTCCGGCACGTAGTTGCGGTAGCCGCCCGTGTTCAGCTCGATGCGCAGGCTCGACGGCTCGCGATAGTAGAGGAAGGTCTGCTCACCGATGCCGTGGATGGAGGGCCCGTACTCGATCGGGTACCCGTTCTCCATCAGCACGTCGGCGGCGATGAGGAGCTCTTCGCGAGTGTCGACCCAGAAGGCGTAGTGGTTGATACGGCCGGCACGGCTGGAGCCGTCGAGAACGACACCGAGATCGTGGGACTTCTCGTTCGTCGTGAGCACCGAGAAGACCGAGATGGGCGCCTCGTCGAGGATCGTCTTGGCCATGATGCGGAAACCGAGCACCTCGTTGTACCAGGCGGCGAACGCGTCGACATCGCTGGTGGCGACCGTGACGTGGTCGAGCTGGCGAGGCGCACCCGCGACCTTGCTGCGCTTCTCGGGACGATCGGGGTAGATCGACACGTCCTGAGCAGGAGCCTGGTGACGCTCCACGTCCCAGTGCAGGGTCATACTGTGCCCCCACGGCCCGGTGAAGTGGTAGGCACGGCCGATCGCGGGGCCGTCGAACCACTCGCCCTGGATGCCCGCGGCCTCGACGCGCGACGCCGCCTCCACCAGCGCCTCAGCGCTGGAGGTCCGCCAGGCCATCGTCGACAGCGCGGGCTCATCGCCGGGCAGGACGACGACGGAGTACTTGTAGTAGTCCCCCCAGCAGCGGAGGTAGACGGCACCGTCGATGCGTTCGACGACGGTCAGGCCGACCTGCGCCTCATAGAACGCGACGGATGCCTCCACGTCCGGCGTCGTGATCGCGACATACGAGAGGTGGGACAACAGCTTGATCATCTTCGATCCTTTCGAGCGGGTCTCTGCGGTCCACTCTGCGCGGGAGTTGCGCATCAGGGAATCCGTGGTTAGCTATCCCCGACATAGATGTCATCTATGACCCACACGGTCACAGGGAGAACGTGAAATGCCCGATCGCCCCCCACTGTCCCGACTGGATCTCAACCTCCTGGTCGCCCTCGACGCCCTGCTCACCGAGCGCAGCGTCACGAAGGCGGCCGAGCGGCTCCGCCTGAGCCAGCCGGCCCTCAGCGCGTCACTCGCACGACTGCGGACGCATTTCAACGACCCTCTGCTGGCACGACGCGGCAACGCGTACGAGCTCACGGCGCTCGCGATTCGACTCGCCGATCACACCTCCACCGCGCTGGAATCCGCACGCCGCGTCTTCGACAGCCAAGCCGATTGGACCCCGGAGCACTCCACCCGCGAGTTCTCGGTCTACGGCTCCGACTACGCGTTCGCGACCATCGGAGCCGCGGTGTCCACGCTCGCGGCGGAGCGCGCGCCCGGAGTGAGATTCCGGTTCGTGCTGCATTCACCGACAGTCATCGACGAGGTCGATGCCCGGTTGCGTTCCGTCGATGGATTGCTCATCCCGCACGGCTTCCTGACCGATCTGCCGTACCTCGACCTGTGGCGGGACCGATGGCTCATCGTCGCCTCCGACACGAACGAGCGCGCGGCCGAGGGACTCACGATGGACCTCATGGCGCACTCGCGGTGGGTGTTCACCTACCAGTCGCGCACCGCGTTCACCTCTGCCAGCCGTCAGCTCCAGCAATTGGGGATCGAGCCGCAGATCGACGCCGTCGTGGAGAGTTTCCTCGCCCTGCCGCATTTCATCGCGGGCACGGATCGACTGGGGCTGATCCAGTCCGGGCTGGCACACGTCGCCCTCGCCGGCGGAGGGATCCGACTGTACGAGCCGCCGTTCGATGCCACGCCGGTGCTCAACGCGATGTGGTGGCATCCTGTCCATGGTCGCGACCCCGAGCATGCCTGGATGCGGGGACTGTTCGCGGAGGCCGCGCAGAGCCTGGCCATGCACGATCCACCGACCAGCGCATGAACGCAGAGCGGCCGGGATCTCGACGATCCCGGCCGCTCTGCGTGGCTCATGCGGCCGCGACAGGTGCCCCCTTGCGACGCGTCGCGAACCACACCAGCACGGCGACGACACCGGCGGCGATGCCGACGATCCCCACGGCGGCCGAGAGGCCGCCGACGCCCGCTCCGATGGCGCCCATCAGAATCGGCGTCAGGAACTGGCCCAGGAAGAACGCCGCCGTCCACCACCCGGTCACCCGTCCACGGTCCTCGAAGGTGGTCGTCGCGACGACCCAGGTGACCAGCGAAGGCAGGAGCAGCCCCGCGCCGAAGGAGGCGATGACGGCACCGATGATGATCCCGGCGAGCCCGGGCACCACCCAGATGACCAGCATCCCGATCGCCTGCAATGCGAACGCGACGGGGGTCAGGCTCCCCGCGCGCAGTCGCCGAAGGCGCGCGAAGATGAGTCCGCCGATCGCGGTGGCCAGCGATGCGATTGCGGCGACGAGCCCGATCGTCGCGGTATCCGTCGCGGCCACCCCGGTGCCGACGACGAGGTAGCTCGCCTCGATGATGATCACGTAGAAGGTGAAACCACCGAAGAGAGTGACCACGAGCGGGACGGCGATGCGCCGCCACGGGATGCGTGTCTTCGCGACGGTCTCCACGCGGGTGTCGCCGGCTTCGGCCGGCGTCGGTTCCCACAGCGAGAAGATCATCGGCACTGCGATCACGATGCTCACGGCGTACACCCAGAACGGCGTGTGCCAGCCC
Source organism: Microbacterium sp. Root61 (assembly GCF_001427525.1). NCBI lineage: Bacteria > Bacillati > Actinomycetota > Actinomycetes > Micrococcales > Microbacteriaceae > Microbacterium > Microbacterium sp. Root61. The sequence continues at coordinate 1,872,082 of NZ_LMGU01000001.1, forward strand.
CCGACGCCGAGCGCTCCGCCCAGGATGATGAAGACGGTCGCGGCGAGGGTGGTGGTCACCGTCTGCAGCCCCAGGTACTTGTTGCGTCGACGCTCCTCGTGGAAGTAGTCGACGATGAGCGTCGTGCAGACGGTCATGATCGCTGCCTCGCACACCCCCACCAGCACGCGGCTCAGCAGGATCTCGGGCAGGCCCTCGAGCCAGGCCGGCGCCGTGCCGACGACCGCGTACGCGAACATCGCGATGATGAGCAGCGTCTTGCGCCCCAAGCGGTCCACGATCTGACCGGCGAAAGGCGCGAAGATCGCGATGATGAGCGCCGGGATCGCGACGATCATCGGCACGAGGATCTCGGATGCCGGCACATCGGCGAAGTGCGCCGACAGCTGCGGCAGCACCGGAGTGATCAGCACCGAGCCGAGCACGGGCATGCAGCTGCCCGCGAGCAGCAGGACCGCCTGCCACCCGCCCGCCCGCCGCAGCGGCGTGCTCTCCTGGTTGTTTACAGTGACGTTCGTCATCGAACCTCCTCAGAGGGCGTGCTCCACATCGAGGACGCCTGTTCGCAGCGACGTCGGATGCGTCGCGCGGCCGCACCGATGGCGAGGCTCTCCCAGTACAGCGGCTGGCCATCATGCGGCAAACGGGATATCGCTGATGCCCTGCATCGACGGCGGCTATGGGCGGAGTTCGCGCGGCCAGCGCGCCGCGGGGGATGATGCCGCCGAGGGCAGAACTGTGGCCCGTGATCCCTGGCTCCAAGGCACCCACATCAACGCGAAAACCCCCGGCTGACCGGGGGTTTTTCTGCGGAGACGGAGGGATTTGAACCCTCGGACCCCTTGCGAGGTCTCCACCTTAGCAGGGTGGTGCACTAGGCCGAACTATGCGACGTCTCCAGGCATCCAGTGCTCACGAGTAGCGGATGCGCCCAGCAATCATAACCGCTGGAACGGCTCTCGCCGAACCACGCTCACGCGAAACCACGTCAACCGCGGAGGTTGCCCGCCGAACAGGTCTGCTGCGCAGCGGTAGTGCCCGGGATCGAGTCCGGCAGCTCGATCGCCGTCTGGCTCGGTGCCGGGGCCGCGGTGTCTCCGGGCGTCGCCGCGGGGTCCGGCGTCACGGCCTCACCCGGCGTCGGCTCGACGACGATGACGCCGCCTCCGGCGTTCGGGTCGCTGGTCGGGACGATCGGCTGGTTCGCCGCCAGCGCGGCCCACAGCTGGTCGGCCGCGGCACGGTTCGGCACAACCCGGTTGGGGTCGGCCGGGTCCGCGTTGACGGGGTACTGCACGAAGACGATCTCGTCGAACGGTACGTTCTTGACCGCGAGGGCGATCTGCACGAGCGTGAGCGGGTTGGTCAGGCTCTGGCTGGGCGTGACGTTCTTCACGGCAGCGCTGGCGAGCTTGTACAGCGTTGCCGGGTTGGACAGCACGTCCTCACTCACCAGCTTGTGCGCGAGGCGCGACATGTACTGCTGCTGGTTCGAGATGCGTGCCAGGTCGCTGCCGTTCTCGAGGCCGTGGCGCGTACGGAGGAACTGCAGCGCCTCGATGCCCTGAATCGTGCGGGCGCCGGCCGGCCAGTCGATGCCGGTGTAGAAGTCACGGATGCCGCCGTTGCCGATGCAGACGTCCACTCCGCCGATGGCGTCGGTGATGTTGATGACACCGCCGAAGTTCACCTTCGCCGCGAACGGGATGTTCATCCCGCTCAGCTCGGAGACGGTGTTCACGACGCATGACAGCCCGCCGTACATGAATGCCGAGTTGATCTGCTGCTTGCTCATCGCCGAGGACTGCGAGCCGTCGGCCCGGGTGCAGGCAGGGATGGGGACCATCAGGTCGCGCGGGAAGGAGACGACCGTCACGCGCCGCGGGTTGTCCGAGATGTGCACCAGCAGGTTGACGTCGTTGAGCTCGCCGCTGGCGTCAGCGCCGGTGCATCGGTCGCCGAAGTACGCCGCGAACTCGGGCAGGCACTCGTCGGTGCCCGCGATGAAGAGGTTGACGCCTCCCTCGATCGCCCCGATGTCGGGCGGAACCGGAGCCTGGCCTTCGAGCGCGACCGCGTCGTCGGTGAAGTCCGTCGTGAGGTCGGTGAGCGCGTAGGCGGCGACGCCCGCGCCGGAGACCAGCACGACAGCCAGCACCACGCCGACGATCTTCATCAGCTGGCCGAACGGATGCGGCGACTTCAGGAAGCCGTGTCGCGCAATCGTGCGACGGCCGCGCTTCGCGGGCTTGGTCGTCTGGCTCACTCGGGTCCTCTCGGAATGCACGGGCCCTCTACAGGTGGCGGCGGTGACCCCTAGGGGCCTCCGCCGCGCTAGCGGAGGGTGTGGGATTCGAACCCACGGGACATTGCTGCCCACTGGTTTTCAAGACCAGGTCCATCGGCCGCTCGGACAACCCTCCCGACCGATGCCGAGGCATCCGTCGAACGGCGTCGAGTCTAGCCGACTGACCCATCCTCGATTCTCGCAACCGCGTCTGTGGAGGTGCTGAACGGCGTGTCAACGCGGTAGATGCCCCGTCACACGGCGCTACAGGCGACGGAGCACCGCAGCGACGCCGCCATCCGCCACGGAGGAGGTCTGCTCCCCCGCGGCATCCCGCACCTCCTGCGGGCCCTGCGCCATCGCGACCGCGCGACCGCCGTTCTCCAGCGCCCAGCGGAACATGCCGACGTCGTTGCGCCCGTCGCCCATGACCAGCACGTGCGCCGGGTCGATGCCGAGCCAGCCGCGCACCCGCTCGAGCGCCGAAGACTTGTCGACGCCCATCGGGGCGATATCGAGCCACGCGGTCCAGCCGATCGCGTACGAGACCTGATTGAGACCGATGCCGGAGACGAGCTCGAGGAAATCCTGCTCGGTCTGACCGGGCGAGACCACCACCACACGGCTCACAGGCTCCGCCCCCAGCTCATCGAACGACACCCGGCGACCCTCGACGAGGTTCCAGTCGGCGAGGTAGTCGGTGTACAACCGCTCGCCGTCCTCGCGCTCGACCATGTACCGCGCCTCCGGCAGGTGCTCCTTGAGCAGGGTCAGCACCGTGGCGGGGTCGAAGAGCTCCGTGTGGAAGCGCTCGTAACGCACTTCACCGTGCTCGCCGGTGTCCTCACGCTTCATGATGACCGCGCCGTTGGAACACACCACGTACTCGGGGGCGATCTCCAACACGTGCTGGATGCCGCGGGTGCCGCTCCAGCTGCGTCCGGTGGCGAGCATCACCTCGTGGCCCGCCGCGTGGGCATGGCGCACCGCCTCGACAACCCCGGGGCTGAGCGTCTCGTCCTCGAGGAGGATCGTGCCGTCGATGTCGAGGCAGATGAGCAGGGCTTCGGTGGTGGTGGTGGGATCTTCGGCGTCGGCCGCGATCTCCTCGACGAGGTCGGCGGCTTCGGAGCGCCGCACGACATCGATGCTGCCGGTGTCGGGAAGGTGCGCAGGATGCCCCGGCTCGTGCGTGGCGGACGTCACGCCACGGGCTCCATGACTTCGAGCCCGCCGAGGTACGGCCGCAAGACCTCGGGGACGGTGACCGACCCGTCCGCGCGCTGGTGCGTCTCGAGCAGGGCGACGATCCACCGGGTGGTGGCGAGGGTGCCGTTGAGGGTCGCGACGAACGCGGTCTTCGACTTCTCGCCCGCCTCGACCTCGGGGCGGTACCGGATATCCAGGCGCCTCGCCTGGTACGTGGTGCAGTTGCTCGTGCTGGTCAGCTCGCGGTACGCGTCCTGCGTCGGCACCCACGCCTCGACGTCGTACTTGCGCGCCGCACTGGAGCCCAGGTCGCCTGCTGCGACGTCGATGACCCGGTAGGAGAGCCCGAGGTCCTGCAGCATCCCCTCCTGCATCGCGACGAGACGCAGATGCTCGGTCTCGGCGTCCTCCGGCGTGGTGTGCACGAACATCTCGAGCTTGTTGAACTGGTGGACGCGGATGATGCCGCGGGTGTCCTTGCCGTACGAACCGGCCTCGCGGCGATAGCAGGTCGACCATCCGGCGTACCGCTTCGCACCACGGTCGAGGTTGAGGATCTCCCCCATGTGGAAGCCGGCGAGCGGCACTTCACTCGTGCCGACGAGGTAGAGGTCGTCGGCTTCGAGGTGGTAGATCTCATCGGCGTGCTGCCCGAGGAATCCGGTGCCCTTCATGACCTCCGGCCGCACCAGCGTGGGAGGGATGAGGGGCGTGAAGCCCGCCTGGAGGGCACGGTCCAGCGCGAGCATCATGATCGCGATCTCGAGTCGCGCGCCGATGCCGGTGAGGAAGTAGAATCTGCTGCCCGACACCTTCGTGCCGCGCTCCATGTCGATCGCGCCGAGCAGCTCACCCAGTTCGAGGTGGTCGCGCGGGGTGAAGTCGAAGCTGGGTGTGCCGCCGTGCGTGCGCAGCGTGACGAAATTCTCCTCGCCGCCGGCCGGGACGCCGTCGATGACGATGTTCTCGATCCGGGCGAACGCCTCGTCTGCGGCAGCCTCCGCGGCGGTCACCGCGTGCTGGGCTTCCTTGACCTGGACGCTGAGCTCCTTGGCGGCAGCGACCAGCGCTGCCTTCTCCTCCTTGGGCGCCTGAGCGACGAGCTTTCCGTGCGCGTTCTGCGCCGCGCGGAGGTCTTCGAAGGCCGTGATCGCAGCGCGACGGGCGCGGTCAGCGGCGAGCGCCTCATCGACCGTGTCGGGCGAAGCGCCACGCGCCTCCTGCGAGCGCTTGACCAACTCGGACTGTTCACGGAGAAGCACGGGATCGATCATCCGTCAAGTCTAGCCAAGAGGTGCGGCACAGACCGGGCGAGGTCGCGGCATCCGCGGCCTAGAGTAAGTCCATGACCGCCGCTCCCGCAGATTCCTCGCAGAGGCACGCGGCGCTCATCTACAACCCGATCAAGGTCGACCAGAAGAGCCTCCGCGCTTCCGTCACCCGACTGTCGGCGAATGCCGGCTGGGGAAAGCCGCTGTTCTTCGAGACCACGGTCGAGGACCTCGGCGCCGGGGTCGCCCGTGAGGCGTTGGCGCAGAAGGCGGATGCCGTGCTCGTCGCCGGCGGAGACGGCACTGTGCGCGCCGTGTCCGAGGCCCTGTGCGGCAGCGGTGTGCCGATGACGATCGTGCCCAGCGGCACGGGCAACCTCCTGGCCCGCAACCTGCTTCTCCCGTTGACCGATGCCGAAGCGATGATCCGCGCCACGTTCGACGGCGACACGCTGCCCCTGGATGTCGGCTTCGCCGCGCTCAAGCGCGAAGACGGCTCGACCGAGGAGCACGCCTTCGTCGTGATGGGCGGCATGGGGCTGGACGCCGCGATGATCGCCAACACGAGCGGCGACCTGAAGAAGCGGGTCGGATGGATCGCCTACGTCGACGGTGCCGCGCGGTCGCTTGCCGGCGCGAAGCCGTTCCGCATCATGTACCAGATCCCCGGGCGTCGTCTGCACTCCGCGCGAGTGCAGAGCATCCTCATCGCCAATTGCGGATCGCTCCCGGCCGGACTGGAACTCATCCCCGATGCGTCGGTCTCGGACGGCCAGCTCGATATCGTCATCTTCCAGCCGAAGAACGCACTCGGCTGGATCCTGGTGTGGCGACGGGTCGCGTGGGACAACAGCTTTCTGCGCCGCTTCCGCGCGGGTCGTCGCGTGCTCGCTCTGCGCACCAAGGACAACTCGGTGCTCTACTCGCTCGGCACCGGGATCGAGGTGGCGACCTCGGCACCGCAGCCCGTGCAGCTGGACGGCGACGAGTTCGGTCTGGCCGTCAAGATGGACTGCCGCGTCGAGGCGGGCGGCCTGCTCGCGGTCGTCCCGCACGGACACGACACCTCGACCCTCTGACCCGGCGACTCAGCCTTTGACCGCCCCGCCGAGTCCGGCGGAGCGCAGGAACACGCCCTGGAAGACCAGGAACATGGCGATCGGGATGAGCGTCGAGATCGCCAGGGCCGCCAGGAACACGTCGAGCTCGGTCTGCGACTGCACCGCGGGGAGCCGCACCGACAGCGGTTGGACAGCCGGGTCGGGCAGCACCAGCATCGGCCACAGGTAGTCCTTCCAGGCGGCGATGATCGCGAACACCGACACGACCCCGAGGATGGGCTTGGACATCGGCAGCACGATCGACCAGAACAGCCGGAAGGGCCCCGCGCCGTCCGTCTTGGCCGCCTCGAAGATCTCCCGCGGCAGATTGTCGAAGAACCGTTTCACGAGCAGGATGTTGAACGCGTTCGCGCCCATCGGGAGCCAGACCGCGAGGTAGTTGTTGAGCAGGCTGACATCACCGAGCAGCGGCGGGTTGACGATCGTCAGGTAGAGCGGCACCAGCAGGACGATTCCCGGGATGAACAGCGTCGCCAGTACCAGCGCGTTCAGGATGGGCGCGTACTTCGGACGCAGCACCGACAGCGCGTAGCCGGCGGTCGTGGCGACGAACAGCTGGGTGAACCATGCTCCGGCCGCGATCACGATCGTGTTGAAGAAGAACTGGTCGATGTGGATGTCGTTCCACGCCGTCGACAGATTCGCCCAGTCGATGCCGTTCGGCCACAGCGCGAACGGCTGAGAAAGCGTGTCCTGGGTCGGCGTCACGGCGGACTTCGCGAGCCACAGCACCGGACCGAGCCCGGCCACGACGAGGGTCACCCAGAGGAAGACATGGGTCAGCGTCATCCCGATCCGCGTGCCGCTACGCCCCCGCTCGGAGTCGGAGACGATCGAGCGCTCCGCCAGATCGTCGATCGAGTCGCGCTTCGAGCGTCGGGATAGGAATCCGCGCAGGCCTTCCTTGCGCTGCGCCTGCGTGATCGACGTGGTCATTGCGTGCTCCAGCGGTTGGTGAGCCGGAAGTACAGCCAGGACAGGATCGCGAGCGCGATGGCGAGCAGCACGGACACGGCGGTCGCCTCGCCGTAGTCGCCACCGAGGCTGTTGCGGAACGCCTTGTCGTAGATGTACAGCAGGATCGTCTTGGTCGCTCCGGCCGGCCCGCCCCCGGTGAACAGGAACGGCTCGAGGAAAACCTGCGCGGTCGCGATGACCTGCAGGATCACCATGATGAACAGGATGCCGCGCAGCTGCGGCAGCGTCACATGCCACACCTTGCGCCAGATGCCGGCGCCGTCCACCTCGGCGGCGTCGTACAGCTCCGGCGGCACGGACAGCAGGGCGGCCAGGTAGATGATGATGCTGCCACCGGCGGCCGCCCACGTGGCCTCGAGTACGAGCGACGGCATGGCCTGGACGGTGCTGCTCAGCCACGGCTGGGGCGGGATGCCGAACCAGGCGAGCACGGTGTTGAAGACGCCGTTGGGGTCGGCGCTGTAGAAGACCTTCCACAGCAGGACGGCCACGACCGGTGGGATCACGACCGGAAGGTATGCGAGCGCGGAGTAGAGGCCCTTGCCGCGCTTGACCTCGCTCATGAGCACGGCCATGAACAGGGGCAGCGGGAAGCCGAGCAGCAGGGCGAGTACGGCGAAGTACAGGGTGTTCAGCACCGCGCGCCCGAGCTCGGGGTCGGTGAGGACGGTGACGTAGTTGTCGAACCCGACGAATTCGGAGACGATCAGGTTCGTCTTCTGCAGGCTCATCACCACCGACTGCACGATCGGCGACCAGCTGAAGAAGATGAAGACGAACAGCATCGGCAGCAGGAATACGAGGTTCCAGAGCCCTCCGCCGCGGTACCAGGTGAGGGGGTTGTGCTTCGATCTGCTGCGCCTCGGCACGTGGGCGGGCGGCGGTGCCGCAGCGCCCTCGGGCTGCGCTGCACGCTCCTGAGTCATGGTCATCATCGGCCTCTTCGGGATCCCACTTGCCCTGTATGTACGGTACCCACGGGTTGCGGCGTACATACAGGGCAAGTGAACGGGCTGGGACGGATGCGAGGGGATGCCGCGGCCAGGGGTGGGGCCGCGGCATCCGTGCGTCAGTCGTCGAGCTTCGCCTGGGCGTCGGTCTGCGCCTGGGCGAGCAACGCGTCGATGTCGGCGTTCTGATCGGTCAGGACGGACTGCACCACGTTGTCCAGGAGGGCGTAGATGTCCTGCGTGGACTTCTTCGCCTCGCCGACGGGCGTCTGCTCCCAGATGCCGTCGATGAATCCGGTCATCTGATCGCGCGGCACGTTGATGTACGGCTCGATCCAGGTGAGGGACTCCTCGTACAGCTCGCGGCTGAGCACCGGCAGCAGCGGGGTGCCGACGGCCTGGCCGGACTCGCTGAGCGTCTTCGCGTCCAGCACCGCGGCATCCTTGTCCAGCAGCTTCTGCATGTAGTACCAGTCGATCCAGGTGACGGCCGCGGCCTTGGTCGCATCATCGACGGTCGGGCTGATCACGGCGATGTCGCCGCCGCCGAGGGTGCCCGGCTCGGGTCCGTCGGTCGGGATCACGGTCATGCCGTACATGTCGGGGCTCAGCCCGAAGTCACGCACGAGCGCGGTGTAGATGTCCGACCCCGTCGTGTACATGCCGATGTTGCCGGCCGCGAACTCCTGGTTGATCGTGCCCCAGTCGAGGTCGACCTTCGAGCCGAAGGAGTTGTCCTCCCACTTCAGGTCGTGCAGGAACTGCAGCGTCTCCTTGGTGCCCTCGTTGTCGATCGTCGAGGTGGCCGAGCCGTCCTGGTTGTCGGTCTGGGTGCGGTAGCCGCGTGCGACGGTCTGCGCGGTCAGCTGCCACCCGCCGGTGTTGTTGATCGCCATCTGCGAGTAGCCGGCCTTGCCGGTCTTGTCTGTGATGATCTTCGCGTACTCGCGCACTTCGTCCCACGTGGTCGGCGGCTGGTCGGGGTCCAGGCCCGCCTGCTCGAACAGGTCGCGGTTGTAGTGCAGCCCCATCGCGTAGGCCTGGCGCGGGAAGCCGAAGATGTGGCCCTCGCCGTCGGTGACGCCGTCGAGGATGATCGGGTTGAAGCTGTCCGTGTAGCCCAGCTCCTCCATCTCGGCGGTGACATCCATCAGCTGCCCGTTCTCGAGCAGCGTCTTGGAGTCGGTGAACGGCACGGTGAACACGTCGGGCAGGCTGCCGCCGGCCAGCTGCACGGCGAAGGTCGGGCCCTCCCATTCGTACTCGACACCGATGATGTCGATGTTGGGGTTTTCCTTCTCGAACTGCTTCTCCTGAGCCGCGAATGCCTCGTAGGCGGCAGCGTCCGCGCCCGGGGGGAACGTCGCGACGCGCAATTCGACCTTCGAATCGTCGGAGTCGCCTCCCCCGGCCGAACAGCCGACGAGTGCGCCGAGCGTCGCCACCGTGGCGACACCGGCGAGCAGGACTCTTGCTGGTGACTTCATCGTCATTCCTTTCATTGCGGACGCGCGTCGGCCTCGCGACGCCCCGTCCCGGGGGTGAGGGTGGTGTTCGGGATCGTGTCGGGAAGGCGCAGCCAAGCGGCCGAGTTGCCGGGGAGGGCATCTCCATCGAGGGGTGCGCTGGAGAGCAGGACCGTCGCGCCCGACCTCAGCGGCGGCAACGTCACGGGGTCCTCGCTCGTGTTGACGACGCAGGCGAAGCCGTCGCCGCGGCGGAAGGCGAGCACCTCGGCGGAGCCGGTCGCGTCGTCCCACCAGACCAGCGGTGCCTGCGCCAGCTCGACCAGCTCGCGGCGCAGCCGCAATGCCGCACGGTAAAGGTTCAGCGTCGAATTCGGATCGGCGTCCTGCGCTTCGACGGTGAGGCGCCGCCAGGAGGCCGGCTGCGGCAACCAGGGCTCGACCTCTCCGGGGCTGAATCCGAACGGCGGCGCCTCCCCCGTCCACGGCAGCGGCACGCGGCATCCGTCTCGTCCGGGATCCACACCCCCGGACCGGTAGTGCATCGGGTCCTGGATGAGTTCGCGCGGCAGATCCTCGACCTCGGGGAGGCCGAGTTCGTCGCCCTGGTAGATGTACAGGCTCCCCGGCAGCGCCGCCACCAGCAGCGCCGCGGCACGAGCGCGATCGTGTCCCAGGTCCGGATCGGTGGGCACGCCGAAGCGCTTCTTGAGGAACGCGAAGGCGGAATCCTCGCGGCCGTAGCGCGTCACCGGACGGGTCACATCGTGGTTGCTCAGCACCCACGTGCTCGGGGCGCCGACGGGTGCGTGCGCGGCGAGCGTCCCCTCGATGGAGTCGCGGAAGGATGCCGCACCCCAGGGCCGCGCGAGGAAGTCGAAGTTGAACGCGGTGTGCATCTCGTCCGGGCGGAGGTAGTTCGTGAAGCGCACGATATCGGGCACCCACACCTCGCCGACCAGCACGCGGGTGCCCGGGTACGAGTCGGCGATGGCGCGCCAGGATCGGTACACCTCATGGAGTTCGTCGCGGTCTTCGGTGGGGTGCGCGCCGGGGCCCTGCTTCTCGCCGACCTCGGGAAGCTCGGCGTCCTTGATCAGCAGGGCCGCGGAGTCGATGCGCACGCCGGCGACGCCGCGGTCGAACCAGAACTTCAGGATGTCCTCGTGCTCGCGACGCACGTCGGGGTGATTCCAGTTGAGATCGGGCTGCTCCGGAGTGAAGAGGTGCAGGTACCACTCGCCCGGCGAGCCGTCGGGGTTCGTGGTGCGCGTCCAGGTGTCGCCCTGGAAGTTCGACACCCAGTTCGTCGGCATCTCGTCGCCGTTCGCGCCCTTCCCGGGATGGAACCAGAACCGCTCGCGTTCGGGACTGCCGGGGCCGGCTGTCAGCGCCTCCTGGAACCAGGGATGCTGGTCGCTGATGTGGTTCGGAACCACGTCGATGATCGTGCGGATGCCGAGGGCCAGGGCCTCCTGGATGAACGCCTCCGCCTCGGTCAGCGTGCCGAACCGCGGATCGATGTCGCGGTAATCGGCGACGTCGTAGCCTCCGTCGGCGAGCGGGCTCGGGTACCACGGAGTGAACCAGATCGCGTCGACGCCGAGGGACTTCAGATAGCCGAGGCGCTGACGAACCCCTGCGAGGTCACCGGTGCCGTCACCGTTTCCGTCGGCGAAGCTGCGCACGTAGAGCTGGTAGATCACCGCGGTGCGCCACCACGCCGGGTCGGCGACCGACGGCGCGAGCACCGGTGTCACGGAGGCCCGCCCTACGGGATCCTCTGCCGCCTGGCCTTCTCTGGTGAGGACGTCACTGTCCACGGAACTCCTCGTCGTCGGGGTGTGGAGCCAATGTAACTTTTCCGACGAAAGTTCGCAAGTACTGAACTACTAATAGCAAGATCGCGATTTCGTAACGGTCGCGCCCCGCCTCCCGATGATTCGCGGCGCGCCGAACAGCGCGGTCTCACGACCGACGGCCAGCGCGGCTCAGGAGGCGATCGGCCCCGTGGAGGCCCGCAGGACCAGCTCGGGCTCGAAGAGCAGCTCGTCGCCCGCCTCGGTCGTTCCCGAGATCTGCGACAGGAGCAGCTCGATGACGGTACGGCCCATCGACTCGATCGGCTGTCGCACCGTGGTCAGCGGAGGCTCGGTGCAGCTCATCAGCGCGGAGTCGTCGAACCCGACGACGCTCACATCGGCCGGCACGCGCAGACCGCCGCGACGCGCCGCGCGGACGGCGCCCAACGCGAGCGGGTCGCTGGCGCACACGATCGCGGTCGCACCGTTCGCGTAGAGACGGGTTGCCCCGGCCTGCCCCGACTCCAACGAGTAGAGGCCGCGCACGATCAGAGAGTCGTCGAGGGGAGAGCCCAGCCGGTCCAGCACCCGGCGAGCGGCCGCCAGCTTGCGCTGCGAGGGGATGTGATCGTGCGGGCCCATGAGCATGCCGATGCGTCGATGCCCGAGCTGATGCAGGTGGAGGATCGCCTGCTCGGCGGCAGCCGCGTCATCCGTGGAGACGGTCGCGAACGCGAGCTCGGGGATCCGCGCGTTCACGAGGACCGTGGGCAGATTGACCTGGCGCAGCCGTTCGTAGTGTTCGTGCGCGGCGTCCGCCTGGCTGTAGTTCCCCCCGAGGAAGATGACACCCGAGACCTGCTGCTGCAGGAGGAGATCCACGTAGTCGGACTCGGTGATGCCACCGGCGTTCTGCGTGCAGAGCAGCGGCGTGTAGCCGTTCTGGGCCAATCCACCCCCGATGATCTCGGCGAGCGCCGGGAAGATCGGGTTCTGCAGTTCGGGGAGCACGAGCCCCACCAGACGGGCGCGCTCACCACGGAGCTTGGTCGGTCGCTCATAGCCGAGCACATCCAGGGCTGTGAGCACCGCCTGACGCGTGGCATCCGAGACACCGGCCTTGTCGTTGAGCACACGACTGACGGTCGCTTCGCTCACTCCGACCTTGCGGGCCACTTCTGCGAGGCGCTTGGACATGACGTCAGTGTACGCAAGAACTTGCGAAATCTCGCAAGTTGTTCGCAGCCATCGACGCTTGAAAGCGGGAGGGACGCCGCGCACGCCGCAAGCAGCAATGCCTTCCCCCAGTGCGACTGCTGCCTCGTCGACGCCCCACACGCGCGCACGCGTTCTGCGCGGCATCCCCCATCCCGCTCCCGGATCCGCCTTGCGGGCACATCCCTTCGCAACGCTAATGTCCCCCACACATGTGTGAAATGGACTTGAGTCCCCTGTCGGCCGACGGAATATCGCACGGCCGGTCACGCTTGTCACTGAGGATGACTGAGCTCACCGCCCCCGCCCTGTCCGTCCTGGATCTCGTGCCGGTGCGCGCGCAGCAGACGAGTCGGGATGCCGTCGCGGCATCGCTCGACCTCGCCGCGCACGCCGACCGCCTCGGGTATCGCCGGTACTGGTTCGCCGAGCACCACAACATGCCCTCGGTCGCGTCGACGACTCCCCCGGTGCTGATCGCGGCCGCCGCCGGACGCACGCAGCGGATCCGCGTCGGCTCCGGCGGCGTCATGCTCCCCAACCACTCGCCGTTGATCGTCGCCGAGCAGTTCGCGGCGCTCGAGGCGATCGCGCCGGGTCGCATCGACCTCGGCCTCGGTCGGGCGCCGGGCAGCGACCCGGTCATCAGCCGGTTGCTGCGGATGGCGGGCACCACGAGCGACGTGGAACGGTTCCCCGACCACGTCAGCGACATCATCTCGCTCGTCTCGCCCGACGGCGCCACGGTCCGGTACACCACCGGTGGCGAGTACGCCGTGCGCGCGACCCCCGCCGCGACCACGACGCCCGAGGTCTGGCTGCTCGGCTCGAGCGACTACTCGGCCCAGCTGGCGGCATCCCTCGGCCTGCCGTACGTGTTCGCGAACCACTTCTCCGGCGAGGGCCTCGAGCGCGCGCTCGAGCTGTACCGCACCGGATTCCAGCCGTCCGAGACCCTCGCTGCGCCGCGCACGTTCTTGACGGTCAACGCGGTCGCCGCACCGACCCTCGAAGAGGCCGAAGCGCGCTCCCTCCCCAACCAGCGGATGATGGCGCGGCTGCGGACGAACCGTCCGATGGTCCCGATCGAGACCGTCGAAGAGGCGATCGCCGGGGCCGGTGACTTCGACGCCCTCGCCGAATCGGTCATGGCGTCGGCACGCGCGAAGTGGTTCGTGGGGACCGGGGCGGACGTGGCATCCGCTCTGTCGACGTTCGCTGCGAAGCACGGCGTGGACGAAGTGATGATCTCGCCGATCGCGGGCTCCTACGACGGAGAGCCGATGGATGCCGCACCCGGACGAGTGCAGACGCTCGAACTGATCGCGGCGGCACTGGCGGGCTGACCCGCGAGCGGGGGGAGCGGCGCCGCCCGCCGCTCCCCCCGCTGCGTCAGTGCGCGGCGGGTGCCGTCGTGGCCTCCACGCGTCGGCTGAGGTTGCGGGCGCTCAGCAGGATCACGACCGCCAGGACGACCGAGATCAGGTAGGCGATCCGCATCGAGCTCAGGTCGGCGACCGGGCCGATCACCGCGGCTCCGAGCAGGAAGCCCACGTAGGTGAAGGAGTTTGCCCGCGCGACGGCGACACCGCTCTGGTCGAGGCTTCCCGCTGCGGCGAACGCAAGCGGAGCGATCACGCACAGCCCGCCGCCGGCGAGGAAGAAGCCGATCAGGGCGACCGCCGGGACCGGCGCCACGACGACGGCGATCATGCCGACCAGCGCCATCAGCGCGGAGACCTGGATGACACGGGTGGCCGTGAACCGGCGGATCAGCCGATCGGCGCTCAGGCGTCCGATCAGCATCGCCGCGCTGTAGCCGCCGTACGCCAAGGCGGCGATGCTCTCCGGCGCGAGCAGGGTGTCCTTCACGAAGACCGACCCCCAGCTGGAGATCGACGACTCGATGAAGTACGCCGAGGTCAGGACGACGCCGATCCCGATGACGGGGCGCCACGGTACCCGCACGCGCAGCGAACCCTTCTTCGCACGATCCGCCCCCGCGCCGCCGACGCGGGCATGCACCAGCGCACGCCCGGTGACCAGCAGGATCGGAATGAGCACGATCGCCTCGATGCCGAAGAACACCCACAGCGGCAGCCCCGCATGCGCCGTTCCTGCGGCGGCGAGCGAAGCCACGATGCCCGCGGTGCTGTAGATCGCATAGAAGGCGACGACGATGCTGCGTCCGTACCGGACCTGCAGCGACACCGCCTTCATGTTCATCGTCGCGTCCACGACGCCGAAGCCGACGCCCATCACGACCCAGGCGACCAGCAGCGTGCCCAGGTTCGGGGCGATTCCGATGCCGACGAGCGCGACCAGTTCGGCGATGATCGCGATCCGCAGCACGATGTCGCTGTGCACGCGCTGGACGACGCTGCCGGTGACGAGCGTCGCGACACCGGCCAGGAGAGGCAGCGCGAGAGTGAGCAGCGCGAGCGTGGTGTCGGTGAACTCGAACCGCTCCTTGATTGCGGGGAGGCGCGCGAAGAGCGACCCGAAGCCGAGGCCCTGCGCGAAGAACACGACGAACAGGCTCACCCGAGCGCGTCGCATCCCTTCGGTGATTGTGGTGGCGACCGGGGTGGCTGTGCTCATGGTGTGTGCTCCAAGGGGACAGGGCTCGACGGTGAGCCTGCGGACGACGCCGAGCGGGATGCCCGACGCCGCAGCTCCTGCTTGTCGACCTTGCCGACCGGCAGAAGCGGGAGATCGTCGACGATGACGAACTCCTTGGGGACCTTGTAGTTCGCCAGGTGCGCGCGGCTGAATTCGCGCAACCCTTCGGCGTGCGGCAGACGTCCTGCCGCGGCGACGACGTAGGCGACGCCCACCTCGCCGAACATGTCGTCGGGCCGACCGATCACGGCGGCCTGGGCGACGTCATCGTGGGACTCGAGGCACAGCTCGATCTCCCGAGGGTAGACGTTGTAGCCACCGGACTTGATCATGTCGGACCGGCGTCCGACCAGGCGGAGGTTGCCGTCCGCACGCACCACGCCGATGTCACCGGTGCGGAACCATCCGTCAGCGGCATAGGCATCCGTCGTCGCCTCCGGGCGGCCGAAGTACTCCACGAAGAGCCCCTCGTGCCGCACCTGCAGTTCGCCCTGCTCACCGGGCGATACTTCGCGATCATCGTCACCGATGAGGCGCACGCGCATGCCGGGATCGAATCGCCCGACGGTGTGCGCGAGCACCTCGTCGGTGGCGTCGGCGTCGGTGAACGTGATCGACGCGGTCGTCTCGGTCATGCCGTACACGGTCATCAGCCCGATGCCGCGCTCGCGATACACGCGGATGACGTCGATCGGCAGCGGGGCGCCGCCCCAGACGATCCATCGCAGGCTGCTCAGGTCGCGGGTCGCGAAGTCCGGGTGGATGGTCAGCAGCTGCAGCACCGTGGGCACCGTCATCAGATTCGTCAGCCGGAGGGTCTCGATGCACGCCAGCATCTCGGCCGGATCGAACTGCTCCAGCAGCGCGAGCATGCCGCCGGCCACGAGCGTGGTGCCGGTGAGGTCGGCGATACACGCGACGTGATTGATCGGCAGGTTGCACGGCACCCGCGGCGCATCGATGCCGAGCACCTCGGCTTCGACGACGGATGCGTAGACGAGACCGCGGTGGCTGAGCACCGCCCCTTTGGGTGTACCGCTGGAGCCGGAGGTGAACACGATCACCGCCGCGTCATCGGCGGCCGCCGCATGGTGCGGAAGCGCTCTGCCGTCCGGGAGGACGGCCAGTGCGCCGGTTGCAGGCCCGGCGTCGAGGCGATAGGCGCCGGCGACGTCGTACTCCTGCGCCAGCAGCGCGATGTCGTCGTCGTACGCGCGACCGTCGACCTGCGCGAGGGAGAGGATGACCCGCGGCCGGGAGTCGGCGATCACATGAGCGAGCTCCCGATAGGTGTACTTCGGATTCAGGCCGACCCACACCGCGCCGATCCGCCCTGCGGCGAGCAGCGAGATCAGGTACTCCGGACGCGGCGTGCTCAGCACCGCCACGCGATCCCCCGCGACGACGCCGGTAGAGGCCAGCGCCGCGGCCAAGGCGTCCACGCGCTCGCGCAGAACCCGATACGACAGCGTCACGCCGTCGTGCCACACGGCGTCTGCGTCAGGCCGCTCGACGGCGTGCAGATCGAGGTAGTCCGCGAACGTCGTCAGTCGCGGCAGTGAGAGGGTCATCCGGCAGCTCAGTCCTGCGTGGGGACGACGTCACGCCCGTCGTCGCGGGTCGCGTACAGGCAGACCCAGCGGGCGACCATCGCGGGCTTGTCCTCACCCTCGATCTCGATGGTGTTGTCGGTCTTCACCAGCCATGTGCCGTCGCCGCGGGCCTCGGCCTCCACGAGCACGGAGACGCAGCGGATGCGCTGCCCGACGAAGACGGGGTGCGCGAAACGCACGCGATCCAGCCCGTAGTTGAAGCCGTAGATACCCTCGCCCGACAGCGGGCTCTCGTTGAAGTGGAACGAGGTGAGCATGCTCAGCAGCAGGAAGCCGTCCACCAGCGTGGCGCCGAGCGGGTTGTTCTTGCTGGCGGTGAGGTCGGTGTGCGCGGGGTCCAGGTAGGTGGCGACGGCGAACTGACCCAGGTGCTCGGAATCCACCGACATCCAGGGCGACTCGAAGAATGTGCTTCCGACGTGCTCGACGATCGTGGGCAGGGGCATCGTTCGGCGCTGCGACACGCTTCCTCCAAAAGGTAAGTAAGTATTTGCTTTAGTCTGTCTGGTGACGGTTCCCCCGTCAATGGTCGACTTCTTCCCCGGGATGCGAGGATGTGCAGGATGCCGAAAGAAGACGTTGTCCCCCGTCGAGAGCCGCAGCAGGCGCGCGGCCGCGCCGCCGTGTCGGCGATCCTGAGTGCGACGAGCGAGCTGCTGGAGGAACAGGGCCTCGACAGTCTCACCACCTCCGCGATCGCGGAGCGCGCCGGGGTGAACATCGCGACGCTCTATCGCTACTACCCGAACAAGTTCACGATCGTGCGGGAACTGGCCGAGAGCCTGGAGCTCGAACGGTCGGATGTCTCGATCGCAGCACTGCAGGAGCTCTCGTCCGACTCCGACTGGCGGATCCCGGTGCGGGAGGCGATCGACGCCGTCGCGAGTCTTCGCCGTGCCCGGCCCGGCGCGCGCGCCATCCGTCGTGCCCTCCAGTCATCTCCCGCACTGTGGGACCTCGATCACGACGTCGTCGTGCGCACTGCGGATGCCGTCGCCCCGTTCCTGCGCAGGGTCAACCCGTCACTCACCCCCACGGATGCGCACGATGTCGCCCTCGTGGTCGTCAGCACGGTGACGCGGCTGCTCGACCTCGTCAACGACGCACCCGATCAAGCGCCCGGCGTGCACACACAGACGCACCTCATGATCGAGCGCTACCTGGCGCCCTACCTCGACGTCGCGCGGGCCTGACGCGACGTCAGCGCGGGGTTCCTCAGTCCACGAGCGCCGCGACGGCCTCGATCTCGACGAGCTGGTGCTCGTAGCCGAGGACCGTGACGCCGAGCAGCGTGCTGGGCACGTCGTGCGCTCCGAAGGCGTCGCGCACGACCTCCCACACCGCGCCGAGATCGGCCCGATCCGACGAGGCGACGAGCACCCGCGTGCTGATGACGTCCTCCAGCGTGGCGCCGGCATCGGCCAGCGCCCGGGTCATGGTGTCGACGCACGCGGCGGCCTGGCCGACGTAGTCTCCGATCGCGGCCGTAGTGCCGTCGTCGTCGAGCGGGCACGCTCCGGCGAGGAACACCAGGCGGGCGTTGCTCGGCGCCGTCGCCGCGTAGGCGTACTCGGCCACATCGGAGAGGGTCGCGGAACGGATGAGGGTGACGGCGCTGGGCATGCCGGAATTCTCGCAGACCCGCGATCGCCCTACTGTTCGGGGGCCCCGCTGATCAGTCCGCGCAACCAGTCGCGGGCCTCGACGAACACCTCGTCGGAGTAGCGCTCGGGGTAGTGCACGACGGCGCGGTCCGCCCGCGGGTAGGACCCGAGGAAGGTGACGCCCGGGCTGAAACGACGCAGTCCGAGGAGCGCGTCGGCCATCCGCTCGTCCTCGATGTGGCCGTCGGCATCGATGATGAAACGGTACCGACCGAGGGCGTCGCCGACCGGCCGCGAAGCCAGCAGCGACAGGTTGATGCCGCGGGTGGAGAACTGCTCGAGCATCTCGAGGAGCGCGCCGGGGTGATCATCGGGCAGCTCGGCGATCAGCGAGGTCTTGTCGGCGCCGGTGGGCGGCAGCGGCGCTGTGGTGCGGCTGACCAGCACGAAGCGCGTGACGGCGTCGGGGTTGTCGCCGATGTGCTCGGCGAGCAGCTCGAGGTCGTGGTGCTCGAGGATGCCGGGCGGAGCGATCGCGGCATCCGCATCACTCGTCCCGTCCAGCAGCCCGACGGCGCTCGCGACGTTGCTGGAGGCCGGGATGTGCGCGTGGGCGGGCACCGTCTGCGAGAGCCATTGCAGGCACTGCGCGTAGGCCACGGGATGGGCCGCGATGACCGAGACGTCCTGCAGCCGCGCGCCGGGACGCCCGACCAGGACGAAGTTGACGGGCACCAGGTACTCGCCGACGATGCGCAGACCCGGAATGGTCGCGAGTGCGTCCTGTGCCGTGGAGACGCCGCCGTCGACCGAGTTCTCGATCGCGATCATCGCGGCATCGGAGCGACCCTCGATCACGTCGGCGAGCGCTTCGCCGACGTTGCGCACCGACGTCCAGCGCTGTCCGCGGGCTTCGGGCACCTGCGCGAGTGCTGCTTCGGTAAAGGTGCCGGCCGGACCCAGATAGCTGTAGGTGCGTCGGAGCGGTTCGGCGGGCTCGAATGTCACGGTGCTCAGCCTAGCCGCGTTCACAATTCAGTCTCCGCGCGAGCCCAGGCGTGGACCGCCCGCGCAATTCCGCGGTCGTTGTGCCGCCGTGGACATGGGCGGACTGAATTGCGAACGGCACACCATCGCGACGATCCGTGCGCGAGGCGCCGAACACGGGGCAGACTGGGAGTCATGAGCCGCGCAGGATCTCCCGCCGAACCATCCGACCTCATCGACATCGATGAGCTGATCGCCGCGTACTACGACCTCAGACCGGATGCCTCGGTGCCCGAGCAGCGGGTCGCGTTCGGCACCAGCGGGCATCGCGGGTCCTCGCTGTCGACGAGCTTCAACGAGGAGCACATCCTCGCAACGACCCAGGCGATCGTCGACTACCGCACGGCGCGGGGCATCGCCGGGCCGCTGTTCCTCGGCCGCGACACGCACGGGCTGTCGCTGCCGGCCGAGCGCAGCGCCGTCGAGGTGCTGGTCGCCAACGGGGTGGACGTGCGCCTGGATTCCCGCGACTCGTGGGTGCCGACGCCGGCGCTCAGCCACGCGATCCTCACCTACAACCGCGGTCGCGCACTCGATGACCCGGGTCGCTCCGACGGCATCGTGGTCACACCGAGCCACAACCCGCCGCGCGACGGCGGCTTCAAGTACAACCCGCCGAACGGCGGCCCCGCCGACACCGACGCGACCGGATGGATCGCCGACCGCGCGAACGCGCTGATCGCCGGCGGCCTCGAGGGCGTGCGCCGCACCCCGTTCAAGGACCTCGACGCCGACGCGCTCGGGACGTACGACTTCCGCGACGCGTACGTGCGCGATCTGATCCACATCATCGACATCGACGCGATCCGCAAGGCCGGGGTGCGCATCGGCGCCGACCCCCTCGGCGGTGCATCCGTCGAGTACTGGGCGCTGATCGCGGAGGTCTACGGGCTGGACCTGACCGTCGTGAACCCGGACGTCGATCCGACCTGGCGGTTCATGACGCTGGACTGGGACGAGAAGATCCGCATGGATCCGTCCTCCCCCTCGGCGATGGCCTCGCTCGTGGCCCGCCGCGACGAGTACGACATCCTCACCGGCAACGACGCCGACGCCGACCGCCACGGCATCGTCACGCCCGACGGCGGGCTGATGAACCCGAACCACTACCTCGCGGTCGCGATCGACTACCTGTTCTCGCATCGCGACGGCTGGCCGGCAGATGCCGCGATCGGCAAGACGCTCGTCTCGTCGATGATCATCGACCGCGTCGCCGAGTCGCTCGGCCGCACGCTGCTCGAGGTGCCCGTCGGGTTCAAGTGGTTCGTGCCCGGGCTGCTGGACGGCTCGGTCGCGTTCGGCGGCGAGGAGTCCGCCGGAGCATCCTTCCTGCGCAAGGACGGCGCGGTCTGGACGACCGACAAGGACGGCATCCTGCTATGCCTGCTCGCGGCGGAGATCCTGGCGGTCACCGGCAAGACCCCGTCGCAGCGCTATGCCGAGCTCGAGGCCCGATTCGGGGCATCCGCCTATCAGCGTGTCGACGCTCCCGCGACGCCCGCGCAGAAGGCGCTGCTCGGAAAGCTGTCGCCGGATGCCGTGACCGCGGTCGAGCTGGCCGGCGAGCCGATCACCGCAAAGCTGTCGCACGCGCCCGGCAACGGCGCCGCCATCGGCGGGCTCAAGGTGCAGACCGAGCACGCGTGGTTCGCCGCGCGCCCGTCCGGCACGGAGGACGTCTACAAGCTGTACGCCGAGTCGCTGCGCGGCCCAGACCACCTCGCCGAGGTGCAGGCGGAGGCGCGCGCGGTGGTCACGGAGGCGCTGGGCGGGTAGCCCACCGCCTCCGCGGCTCCGGTCACTTCGTCTGGGCGCCCTCGGCGTTCACGAGTCCGTCGAGTTCGTCGGGCTCGGGGTCGGACAGGTAGCGCTCCAGGCTGTCGTCGAGTTCGGCGATCCACGGGGTGTGGTGCACGACCGCCATCGTGCCGGTCATCACTGAGGGGTACACCTCGTCGCGATAGCCGAGGATGTTCTCCTGCTTGTCGTGCTTCCACTCCAGGAAGATGCGCACGACCTCGTCGAGGTCGAACATCGGGTAGTCGGTGAGCTCGATGAGGTCACGGATGTAGTCGGCTTGGAACCGGATCTCGTCGGCGGGACCGTTGAGCTCGGCGAAGCGCTCGAGCCACGCGTCGATGTGGCGGCGCTGCGCCTCGGGTGTGGGCAAGGGCACCTCGCCGAGGATGACGTCGCGCACGAACCAGGCCTGCGCGTCGAACATGTTGAAGGTGAACCACTGGTCCTGCGCACCGAGATAGAAGAGCTTGTTGTTGGCCTCGGAGACGACGCCGCGGTAGAGCGTGTCGGGGTACAGGCAGTTGGGCGAGTCCAGGGCGAGATCCGAGGGCAGGAACGGGTAGTGGTGCAGGTAGCCCGTGCACAGCACGACCGCGTCGAAGTCGCGGCTGGTGCCGTCACTGAAGTGCACGGTCGACCCGTCGAAGCGATCGACCAGCGGCACCTCCTGCATGCCCTCCGGCCAGTCGAAGCCCATCGGCTTCGTGCGGTAGCTGAGCGTGACCGAGCGGGCGCCCATCTTGTAGGCCTGCACGCCGATGTCTTCGGCCGAATAGCTCGCGCCGATCAGCAGCACGTCCTTGTCGGCGAAGGCCTCGGCCCCGCGGAAGTCGTGGGCGTGCTGCAGGCTGCCCGTGAAGGTCTCGATGCCGTCGAACTCGGGCACGTTCGGGTAGCTGAAGTGGCCGCTGCCGACGATGACGTGGTCGAATTCGCTCGTCTCGGTGGTGTGGGCGACGAGATCTTCCACGGTCACGCTGAACTTCTGCGTCTCCTCGTCGAACTGCACCCAGCGCACAGACGTGTTGAACCGGACGTACTTCTTGACGTCGCTGTGCTCGACGCGCCCGTTGATGTAGTCCCACAGCACCGCACGCGGCGGGTATGAGGAGATCGGGCGACCGAAGTGCTCGTCGAAGGTGTACTCGGCGAACTCCAGCGCCTCCTTCGGACCGTTCGACCACAGGTTGCGGTACATGCTCGAGTGCACCGGCTCGCCGTTGCCGTCGCTGCCCGTCCGCCAGCTGAAGTTCCACTGACCGCCCCAATCGTCCTGCTTCTCGAAGCACACGATCTCCGGGATGTCCCGACCGGTGTCTCGAGCGGCCTCGAAGGCTCGCAGCTGTGCCATCCCGCTAGGGCCGGCTCCGATGATTGCGACGCGTGAAGTCAAACCGTTTCCTGTTCCGGCCGTCGGCCATTGAGCAACGTCAGCTGCAGAAGCGGGCCTTTTGCGCACCGAGCACTCTGACGTGATGGTTCGCTGTTGCACCAGTCGCAGAACAATTTTCGCAACACTATTGCGCAACAGTGGCACCGCGTGGTAAAAGCGGCGCCGTCCTCTACCCTAACATGCGGGCCTGTGAGGGCGCAGGTCAGAGCATCGCGCCGAGCGCGGATCCGGCCTCCCCGAGCCACCGCGACGCGTCGCCGAGCGCCGCGTCGGAGCTCCCGGCGAGATCGGTGAGCGAGACGGTCGTGATGAATCCGTCGGTAGCGGCGTCCGTCGCGATCCGGCCCGCGACCAGGGCCACCGGCACGCCTTCTTCGGCCGCGATCTTCGACACGTAGGAGGGCACCTTGCCGCCGGCGGACTGCCCGTCGAACGATCCTTCCCCCGTGATGACGACGGATGCCGCGGCCACCGCGTCGCGCAGACCGATGAGCTCCGCCACGGCTTCGGCTCCGGGCACGAGTCGCGCGCCCCATGCCAGCAGTCCGAATCCTGTTCCCCCGGCGGCGCCTGCTCCGGGCGTGGCCGGATCGACGTCCAGCAGTGCGGCCAATCGCGCCAGTCCGGCATCCAGCAGGGCGATGTCGGCGACCGATGCCCCCTTCTGCGGCCCGAACACCGCGGCCGCGCCACGCCGTCCGAGCAGCGGATGGGTGACGTCGGTGAGCACGGTCACTCCGCCCGGGGGCATGGCCGGCAGCCCCGAGAGGTCGACCGCGGCGAGGTCGGCGAGTCCGCCGCCACCGTCCGCGATCGGGTGGCCCGCGGCATCCGTCCACCGCGCTCCGAGAGCCGCCAGCATCCCGGTGCCGCCGTCGGTCGATGCGCTCGAGCCGATGCCCACGACGATGCGCGAGACGCCATGCTCCAGCGCGGCGGCGATGGCCTCCCCCAGCCCGCGCGTGTGCGCACCGAGCGGATTCAGGCGCGGCGGGGCGCCGAGCAGCTCGATTCCCGAGGTGTTCGCGAGTTCGACGATCGCGGTGCCGGCGGGCGCGCCATCGGTCGGCGGAAGCAGGAGCCAGGAGGCTGCGACCGGCACACCCTCCGGACCTGTGACGGTCACCGGGACGCGTTGGGCACCGGGCACTGCCGCCTCGAATGCGTCGAGGGTGCCCTCGCCGCCATCGGCCATCGGTCGCAGCACGACCTCGTCGCCGGGGCGAGCCTCGAACCAGCCGCCGCGGATCGCGTCCGCGGCGGCGGCTGCGTCGATCGATCCCTTGAACGAGTCGACGGCGATGACGACGATGCGCTGGGTCACGGACGGCACCTCCCTCCGGCATCATGGCAGGCCCGCGTCCGTGCTTTCCCGGGGAACGCCGCGTCGACCGTCGAACTGCGCGTAAACGCGCGTCACGATGCGTTGACAGCGGGCACGACACGCGGCTAGCGTTGAGATAGTAAAGTTTCCTAACCACGTGGAGGCGTCGGTGAATCCCAACTCCAGGGGCGATGGCCGAGCACCTGCACCGGCTCAGCCCGGGCTGCTCCGCAGCATGAACAACCGAGTGGTCCTGGACCTCCTGATCGAGTTCGGTTCCCTCAGTCGCGGTGACGTGCGCGCGCTCACCGGACTGTCGAAGCCGACCGCCTCCCAGCTGCTGACCCGCCTCGAAGAGAGCGGGCTCGTCGTGCCGAGCGGGTACGGCGACACCGGCCCCGGCGGACGAGCTCCACAGCTGTACCGGATCAACCCGAGCGTCGGCCATGCCGCGGCCGTGGACGTCCGGCCGGAGTCGATCGCGGCCCGTATCTGCGACATCAGCGGCGCCGTGGTGAGCGAGTCGGAGTTCACCGTTCTGCCCGATCCACGCGGGCCGGAGAACATCGCGTACGTGCTGTCCGACGCGTGCACACGGGCCGGACTCACCGTCGCCGACCTCGACTCGATCGTCCTGTCCGTGCCCGGCTCCTACGATGTCGCCGAGGATCTCCTGCGCTACGCAGAGCACCTCCCCGGCTGGCAGCACCCGGGCATCGGTGAGGAACTGCGACGGAGCCTGGGCGGCGCCGCCGTATCCCTCGAGAACGACGTCAACCTGGTGGCCCTCGCGGAGCAGCGCGCCTCCGGCGTCGAGGGCGAGAGCTTCTTCCTCCTCTGGATCGACGAGGGCATCGGTGGCGCCCTCATGATCGACGGCGCCCTGTTCCGCGGCAGCCGTGGCGCTGCCGGCGAGGCGGCCTTCCTGCTCCCGCCGGGATCCCGCCTGGACGGACAGCATCGGTCGATGGGTGCGTTCGAAGGCCTCGTCGGCTCGGACGCGCTGCGGCAGCTCGCGGCGGATGCCGGACACGACGTGAGCTCGACGGCCGACGCGATCGAGGCGCTGCTGGCGGACCCCTCCGCCGCGGAGGCTGTGCAGGGAATCGCAGAACGCTACGCCTTCGGACTCGCATCCGTCATCGCCCTGATCGATCCGACGCGGATCATCCTCGCCGGTGAGGTCGCCCGTGTCGGCGGGGATCGCTTGCGCACCGCAGTGTCGACACATCTCGACCGGCTGCTCATCAGCGCTCCGCCGCTGGACCTGGCCATCGTGGCCGATGCGCCGATCCTCGAGGGCGCGATGCTGCTGAGTCTCGAGCACGCCAGGGAATCGGTGTTCACGACGTGAGCGCCTCCTCGCCGCGTGCCCTGCGGATCGTGGTGGTCGGCGGCGGATCCACGTACACGCCCGAGCTCGCCGACGGCATCGCTCGACTCGGCGACGCCCTGCCCGTGCGCGAGCTGATCCTCGTCGACCCCGATCTGGCACGCACGCAGCTCGTCGCGGGCCTCTCCGCACGGATCCTCGCCGCAGCCGGCAGCCGTTGCACCGTTGAGGCCACCACCGACCTCGAACGCGCAGTGACCGGCGCCGACGCGGTGCTCCTTCAACTCCGCGTCGGCGGTCAGGCGGCACGCGGGCGGGATGAGGCGTGGCCGCTGGAGTGCGGATGCATCGGCCAGGAGACCACGGGCGCGGGAGGTCTCGCGAAGGCGTTGCGGACGATCCCCGTCGTGCTCGACATCGCCGAGCGCGTGCGGGCCGTCAACCCGGACGCCTGGATCGTGACCTTCACCAATCCGGTGGGGATGGTCACCCGTGCACTGCTGGATGCCGGACACCGCGCGATCGGGCTGTGCAACGTCGCGATCGGCTTCGAGCGTCTCTTCGCCAGGGAGCTCGGCGTCGCCCCCGACGCGGTCGAGCTGGATCACGTCGGTCTCAATCACCTCAGCTGGGAGCTCGGCGTACGGGTGC
Source organism: Microbacterium sp. Root61 (assembly GCF_001427525.1). Classification (NCBI taxonomy): domain Bacteria; kingdom Bacillati; phylum Actinomycetota; class Actinomycetes; order Micrococcales; family Microbacteriaceae; genus Microbacterium; species Microbacterium sp. Root61. The sequence goes on from NZ_LMGU01000001.1 coordinate 1,897,768, forward strand.
GCCATGCGGACGGCAGCGCCACGGACGTGCTCGACAGGCTCATCGACGAGCACGGCGAGGCCCTCGTCGCAGAGACCGAGCTGCCGCTGGATCTGCTCCGCACCGAACGGTTCATCCCGTCCTACTATCTGCGGTACTACCTGGAGCATGACGCGCTCGTGGAGCAGGCTCGCTCGACCCCGTCACGCGCTGTCGAGGTCGCTGCCATCGAGCGTGAGCTGCTCGGGCTGTACGCCGACCCGGATCTCGCCGCGAAGCCCGCGCAGCTCGCGCAGCGCGGCGGCGCCTTCTACTCCGAAGCCGCGATCGGACTCCTGTCCAGCCTGCTCGGCACAGGTCCCGTCCGCGATCACATCGTGAACGTGCGCAACCGCGGCACCCTGCCGTTCCTGGATGCGGACGCGATCATCGAGACCCGCGCGGAGGTCGGCCCCGATGGGCTGCGCTCCCGTCCCGTGCCGCCCGTCCCGCCGCTCGCGTCCGGATTGATCGCGCACGTCGCCCGCTATGAGGAACTCGGCGTCGATGCGGCGATCCACGGTGGCCGGGATCGCGTGGTGCGCGCGCTGCTCGCGCACCCCCTCGTAGGGCAGTACGACACCGCTCAGGCACTCGCCGATCGGCTCATCGCGGAGAACCTGGAGTGGCTGCCGTGGGCACGTTGAACGAACCGCACCTGCTCGCACTGGACGGCGGCAACAGCAAGACCGATGTGCTCCTCGTCGCGGAGGACGGCACCGTCATCTCCCGCGCGCGGGCCGGCGCCTTCGTCCCGCACATCGTCGGCGCCACCGCGGCGGTGGCCTCCCTCGCCGCCGCGGTCACCGAAGTGCTCGCCTCGACTCCTGACGGACGTGCCGCGCTCGTCGCCGGATACCTGGCCAACGCCGACCTTCCCGAGGAAGAACTCGCGATCGCCGACGCCATCGCCACGCATGGGTGGGGCGATCACGTCGTGGTGGGCAACGACACGCTCGCCATGCTGCGCACCGGAACGGATGCCGCGACCGCGGTCGCCGTCGTGTGCGGCGCCGGGATCAACTGCGTCGGGATCGCCCCGGGGCGTCCCACCGTGCGCTATCCGGCGTTGGGCCGGATCACCGGCGATTGGGGCGGCGGCTTCGGCATCGGCAAGGAAGTCCTCTGGTACGCCACTCGCGCCGAGGACGGGCGCGGACCCACCACCGGACTCGCCGACATGGTGGCCCAGCACTTCGACCGGGAGACGGCGGTTGGTGTCGCCACGGGGATGCACCTCGGCACGGTCGACCGCGATCGGATGCACGAGATCGTCCCGCTGCTGTTCCAAGCGGTGGACGCCGGCGATGCGATCGCCGAGACCATCGCGCGACAGCAGGCCGAGGAGATCGGCCTGCTCGTGACCAACACCCTCCACCGCCTGGATCTGCTGCAGGAGCCGGTGGACGTCGTGCTGGGTGGCGGCATGCTCACCAGCCGGCATCCCGCGCTCCTGGAGCCCGTGCGCGCGGCCATCCGTTCCGTGGCGCCGCTGGCCACGATCCGGATCGTGGACGCCGAGCCCGTGCTCGGCTCCGCCCTGCTCGGCCTCGAACACCTGGACACCATCACCGGCCGTACCGGTGATTCCGGCGCACGCCGACGGAATCTGCGACTCAGCCTCTCGACACGACAGGAATCCCGCGCATGACCTCGCCCCTCCGACTCGGACTCGTCGGCACCGGCTACTGGGCCGATGTCACGCATGCTGCGGCAGCGGTAGCTGCACCGTCGTGGAACCTCGCCGCGGTGTGGGGACGAGATGCCGAGCGCGCGGCAGTCCTCGCCGATCACCACGGCGCCGCCCACGCGGGAACCGATTTCGACGCGTTCCTGGCCGAGGTGGATGCGGTGACCTTCGCAGTACCGCCGCACCTGCAGTCCGAACTCGCGCTGCGGGCGATCGAGGCGGGCAAGCACGTCGCCCTCGAGAAGCCGATCGCGACGAGCCTGGAGGACGCTGAACGCCTGGTCGCGGTAGCCGAGGCGAACGACGTCGCCACGATCGTCATGTTCACCATGCTCTACGACCCCCGCGTCCGCGCGCTCATGGCTGACGTGCGCGCCGGACGCCGATGGACCGGTGGGACGGGGCTGTGGCTCGGGTCAGCACTGAACGACGAGAATCCCTTCAATACGCCGTGGCGTCACGAGAAGGGCGGATTGTGGGATCTGGGACCGCACGCGGTGTCGGTGCTCTGGAAGACCGTCGGGCCGGTCCGCGCGGTCCACGCCGAGGCCGGCCTGGGGGATCTGGTGCATCTGGTCATGACCCACGATGAGGGCCGCACCTCGACTGCCTCGATGACGCTGCGCGCTCCGGATGCGGCCGATGGCTTCTCCACCCTGCTCTGGGGCGTCGATGGCCGCCAGGAGATCACCGTCGACGATGTCGATGCCAAGACGGCCTTCGTGACCGCATACGAGGACCTCGCCCGGCTGATCGAGTCGGGAGACCGCGCGCACGAGTGCGACGTGCGCTTCGGACGGGACGTGGTCCGTGTCCTCGCCGAGGCCGAGGCCCAGATCGCAACGGCCACCTGATGCGCTCGCGCAGTCTGCGGTTCCCCGCGCCCGGTGAGATCGAGATCCTGGCGGCGGACGTGGATGCCCCGGGCCCGGACGAGGCTCGGTGCACGGCGCAGGTCTCGCTCGTCAGCGTCGGAACCGAGTTGACCTGCCTGCGCGGACAGTTCGATCCGCGGACGTTCTGGGAGGAATGGGTGCAATACCCCTTCGCCCCCGGCTACTCGATGGTGTCCCTCGTCGAGTCGGTGGGCAGCGGCGTCACCGCCGTCCATCCCGGAGACCGGGTCTTCTCCTTCACTCCGCACGCGGAGGTGTTCATCGCTCCTGCCCGCGAGCTCGTCACGATTCCCGACGGCGTTTCCGACGAGGACGCGACGTGGGCATCGTTGGCGGTCACGACCCAGTGGGCACTGCGGCGCGCGGGCTTCGTCTTCGGAGAGAGCGCCGCGGTCGTCGGGCTCGGACTGCTCGGGCAGCTGCTCGTCAGATACCTCCGCATCGCCGGTGCTCGCCGCATCGTCGCCATCGACACCGACGGTCGCCGACTCGCTCTGGCGAGGGAAGGCGGGGCCGACGAGGTCGTCTCGACACACGTCGGGGACGCCATCGAGGATCTGGGGGGATCCTTCGATGTCGTCTTCGATGTGACCGGCCATCCCGCCGCCTTCGCGGACGCCTCCGAGCTCGTGCGCCCCCTGGGCCGGCTCGTGCTCGTCGGGGACGCGCCGCGCCCCAGCCTGCAGCACCTCGGCCCGCGGATCGTCGCCGACGGCATCTCGATCATCGGAGTGCACGCCGGGACCGCCGCGGAGATCCCGACTCCGGCGGACCCGTGGAGCACGGCGGCGATGCTCACGGTGTTCTTCGGGTACCTCATGGATGGACGGATGGACCTGTCTCCGCTCATCACCGACCGCGTGCCCTGGGATAAGGCCCCCGACACCTATCGCGCACTGGAGCGTGACCGCAGCACCCACCTCGGCGTGCTGATCGATTGGAGCAGCCGGAGATGACCGACATCGTGCGATGGGGAGTGCTGGGCGTCGCGGGCATCAACGCGGCCATGGTGCCGGCGATCCACGCCTGCGACGGCGCGGAGCTCGTGGGAATCGCGAGCCGCGACGAGCGGCGCGCCCGGGAGGCCGCCGCGGCCGCGCAGACGCAGCCGTTCGTCGGATACGACGCGTTGCTGGAGGCCGGCTCCGTCGATGCCGTCTATCTCCCCACGCCCAACGCCCAGCACGCGCCGTGGACGATCCGAGCGGTTGCGGCGGGCAAGCATGTCCTGTGCGAGAAGCCTCTCGCCGTCACCGCGGCAGAGGCCAGAGAGATGGCGGATGCCGCGGCCGCCGCCGGGGTGCACCTCGCCGAAGCGTTCATGTACGCCCACCATCCCCGCTACGCCCTCGTCCGGCAGCTGATCGCCGACGGTGTGATCGGCGAACTTCGGTCGATCAACGTCACGTTCACCTTCGACGCCTCCGATGAGCTCGGGCACTCCGGGTTCCAGGGCGCTCCGGGCAGCGGCGCGATCTACGACGTCGGCTGCTACGCGGTGCATGTCGCCCGCACGCTGACCGGTGCCGAACCGGAAGCGGTCACGGCCCACGCGATGCGCTCGACCGTGCACGGCGACGTCGACATGAGCACCACGCTGCTGCTCGAATTCCCGGGCGGCGTCGGAGCGACGGCACAACTGGGCATGTGGAACGGCGACCGCGACACCGTGACGGTCATCGGCGCGCGCGGGTGGATCGAGGTTCCCCGCGCATTCCTGTGCGGTGCCACCGACGACGCTGACATCATCGTCGGCGAGGGTGAGACCACGCGAGTGATTCCCGTGGCACCCGCCGATCACTACGCACTGCAGGTGGCCCGCTTCGATGCGGCCGTCCGCGGGGAGGGCGAGCTGCTGTTCCCGATCGAAGATGCGATCCGGCAGGCCGTGGTCCTCGAAGCAGCCACCCGCTCGTGGCGCGAACGGGTCCGGGTGCCGATCAGCGCGAGCTGAACTCGCCGACGATGTCGGACAGGAACATGTCGACGCGGTCGCCGAACGCCCGCAGACCGGTCGAGCGCAGATTGCGCAAGTGAGCGGCGACCGTCTCGCGAGCGGGGCCGATCAACTCCGGCGGCCCGCCCGATCCCCGGGTGTCGAGTGACTCCACGGCGATGATGACGGCGTCGATCCCCCGCGCGTACTGCTGCGCCCAGGGGGCGATCTCCGTCGCGAGGGCGCGATTGTCGAGCTGCGACATCCGACGCGACACCTCCACCAAGCGGCGCAGTTCGGCGAGCATCTCGGCGACGGCCGCACCCCGGTCGTCGAACTCGTAGCGGAAGGCGAACCTGTCGAGGGCTTCGCCGAGGCGCGGCGCATCGTCCGTGCACAGCGCCGAGCCGCGGAACGCATCGGCGAAGTCCCGGAACGCCTCGGCATCGCGAGCACCCGCGATGCGGGTGAGCGCGCTCTCCCAACTCTGCTCCGGATCGAAGCCATCGGGATCGAGGCAGAAGTCGGCGATGCTGGCGAGACCGATCTTGGATGCCTCGGCAAGCGGCATCGGATTGGCGATGATGCCCGCCGCGGCGGCGCCGAGGCGGGGGTCTCGTCCGAGATAGGGACCGATGTGCAGTTCGCCGGTCATCGCGACGTCGTTGACGGGGAAGTTGTCCCAGTACAGCGGTCGGCGACCGGTCGCGCGAGCGAAGACCTCGGCGTCATCGGCATCCAGCTCGGGCGAGCAGATCGCGCGCCCCGTCCAGAACAGCTGAGTTCGCGGCGCCAGGCCGGAACCCAGCGCGGCGATGTACGGCTCGTCGCCGCGCCCCCAGTAGAGGGTCGGACAGACCGTGAGGCCACCGGCTCCTCCGTCGCGCTCGAGCCGTGCCTCCAGCGATCCGACGAGCGAGAGCTGAGCCGTCACGAGGTCCGGGAATTCGGCTACGTCACCGGGATGCTGGAGATGCCAGGGGATGTCGTCCAGGAACAGCGCGAAGTCGGTGACGCCGAGCTCGCGCACGGTGTCGAGCTTCGCGTGCACGGCCTCCGCATCCGCCGCTTCCGCGTACCGCATCGACAGACCGGGAGAAACCCCGTACGAGAGCGACAGGCCCGCGGCCCGCGCACGGGCGGTGAGGGCCCGCAGCTGCTCGGCCGCCTCGCCCGCATACGACTCGCGCCAGCGCCGACGGGTGAAGGGGTCGTCCTTCGGCGAGTACACGTACGTGTTCATACCGATCTCGGCGAGGAAGTCGACCATGTCCAGCCGCTGGTCGGTGGTCCACGGCCGCCCGTAGAACCCCTCGACGATGCCCCGTGTTTCGATCCTGCTCACAGCGATCGCACCCGGCCGCGATAGCGTGCGATCGCGGCGACGTTGAGCTCGTCGCCGCCGGGCACGTTGCTGGAGGTGAACACCGCAGGGGTCTGCCCCGCGGCAGCGGCGATCGCGGCCGCGTCCATCGCGATCGCGTGGATGATGGCTGCTCCCGTCGCGGTGGACGTCGGCCCCATGGGGGCGGCGACGCCGGGCACTGCCGTGGCGGCGTCACCTGCAGCACCGAGGTTGTCGATGACGATGTCGGCGAGCTCGACCAGACCCGCGTCGTTCAGGTGGAGGTGTGCCGTCGATGCCGCGTGGGCGCGGCTGACGATGGCGATCACGGTGAGCCCCTGCGCCCGCGCGGCGAGGGCGAGCTCCACGGCCACCTGGTTGCGACCCGAGTTGGACACGAGGATGAAGGTGTCATCGCCCCCGGGCGCGAGGTCGGTGAAAACCGCTCGCCCGATGCCCGCCGTGCGCTCCACTGCGGTGGACAGCACCGCGTTGCCGTGCAGCATCAACGATTCGACCAGGACCGGGTCGACCGCGGCCAGACCCCCGGCGCGGTAGAAGCCCTCCAGCGCCACCATGTGCGAATGCCCCGACCCGAACACGTGCACGAGCCCGTCGTTGATCAAGGTGCGCGAGACCGCCTGGGCTGCTGCGGCCAGCGCGTCCTTCTGCTCGTCTGCCAGCCGGCCCAGCAGCGACGCCACCTGGGCGAGGAAGCCGCTCGATGTCGCGGACCCGTCGGCGTGTGCATCGGTCATGAAGCGCTCCATCCGGTCATGTGGTGATCGTAGGCGGCACCGAGAGTGTCCGTCACCAACGCCCACGCTCCATCGAGAGGGTCGCCGGCAGCCGGAACGATCTCGCGGTCATCGTCGCGTGCGAACCGCTCCTCCACGGCGCTGCGCAGCGGCATCCCCGGCGAGACGAGACGGCCGCTCATCGCGATGCGGACGGGTCTGGAAGTGACGACGGCGGATGCCGCACGCGCGGTGTCGGCGAGCATATCGGCAGCGTCTTCGACGATGGTACGGGCGACGGCGTCCCCGGTGCGCGCAGCATCCTGCACGTCGACGGCGAACGCGGCGATCGCCGAAACCGCCCGCGGAAGCGAGTGCAGCCGTGCGGCCAGACCGGCCTCGTCACCGAATCGAACACGGCACGCATCGGTCAGCGAAGTCGGTCCTGCGCGCCCATCCCCTGCACGCAGGACCGCCTCCACCCCCCGGCTCCCGATCCAGAAGCCGCCCCCCGCGTCCCCCAGGAGGAACCCATCCCCATCGACGAGGCGGAATCCATCCACGTCCGGGTCGAACCCGATGCACGCGATGCCGGTGCCGACGGTGAGCACGACTCCGGCCTCTCCCGCGAACGCCCCGGCGTGCGCGGTGAGAGCATCACCGGCGACTTGCACGTGCTCCGCCCGGAAGGCCTCTCCCACCCGGGCGGCGAGGTCGATGCATTCCGAGCTCGACGCGGGCAGGGTCGTGAGCCCGAGTACCATCCGCTCGACCGGAGGCACTCCACCGGGAAGCTGCACCAGACACGTGCGGATGCGATCGATCAGCCCCGCTCCGAGGTCGCCCTCGAAACGCCCCAGCCCCTCGGCGACGAGCGGCTCGGTGACTCCGGTCACTCGCACCCGCACACCCGACTGGCCGCCGTCCACCGCGACATCCAGACCGCGCATCAGCCCGCCCTCACTACGCTGGGGGTCGTATCGACGACGATTCGGAACGGGGAGACATGGGCATCCGCCGGCTGCGCGACGAAGACACCGACGACCTCTACGCGGTCTGTCTGGGCACCGGCGCCGACGGAGCGGACGCGACCGGTGTGTTCGACGATCCGCGCCTGCTCGGCGAGGTGTTCGTCGGCCCCTACCTGCACCACTCCCCCGAATTCGCCTGGGTCTACGCCGCCGACGACGACAGAGCGCGCGGCTACGTGCTCGGCGTGCTCGACACGGCGTCGTTCGAGGAGGTGCTGGCCACCGCGTGGTGGCCGCAGCTGCAGGAGCGGCATCCGCTGCTGCCCGAGCGTGCGAACCCGCACGACCGCGAGATCGTGCACCACCTGCACCACCCGCAGTCCCGTCCCGCCGACCTCGTGAGGGCGTATCCGTCGCACCTGCACATCGACATGCTTCCCGACGTGCAGGGCGGCGGGCGCGGTGGCGCCATGATCCGCACCCTGCTCGACGCGCTCACGGCGGCGGGCTCGCGCGGCGTCCACCTCGGGGTGTCTCCGGCGAACACTCGCGCTATCGGGTTCTACGAGCACCTCGGGTTCGCCGCGGAACCGTCCGCGTCGGGTCGCGACGAACTGGTGATGAGCCGCGGGCTGTAGCGCCCGGGCGCGTCGAGCCGCCCCGTTCACTGCACCGAACCCTCGGTGACGCCGGCGATGACCTGCTTGTGGAACACCGTGTACACGGCGATCACGGGCAATGTGACCAGGGACAGCGCGGCGAACAGCATCGGATAGTCGGTCGCGTGCCGCCCGGTGAAGGCCAGCAGCCCCGCCGGGATGGTGCGCAACGAGTCATCCTGCACGTAGAGCATCGCGAGAAGGAACTCGTTCCACGCCGACAGCACCGAGAACACCGCGACGGTCGAGATGCCGGGAGCCATCAGCGGCAGCACGATCTGGACCAGGGTGCGGAAGTCTCCGGCGCCGTCCACGCGTGCCGCCTCGAAGATCTCCTTGGGCATCGTGTCGAGGTATCCCTTCAGCAGGAAGACCGCGAGTGAGAGCCCGAGCCCGGCGTAGGAGATCATCAACACCCAGCGAGTGTTCAGCAGGTAGACCGAATCGAAGATGCGCGACTGCGCCGTCAGGTACGACTGCACGGGCAGCAGGAGGCCGAGGATGAACGGGGCAAGCAGCAGCGTCTTGAAACGGAACTCGAACCGGCTGAACGCGTACGCGGCCGCGAGCGCGCAGAGCAGGATGATCGTCACCGCAGCGGCGGTCACGATGACGCTGTTCAGGATGTAGCCGCCGAGGTCCCCCCGTTCCCACGCCTTGCCCCATGTGCTGAAGTCGGGCTCGGCCGGCAGCGCGAACGGCGAGTCGAAGATCTCGCGCTTCGTCTTGAACGACGACATGACCATCCAGGCGAGCGGCACGATGTAGATCAACGACAGCACGATCATCACCGTGTGGTACAGCGTCCTGCTGCCCGCGACGGCGATGACCTGCGTGGTGCGGCGGCGCTGGGGACGGCGCTCAGTACTCGATGTCATTGCTCCCACCCTTCGTGCGCATCTTGACCAGCACGAGTGCGATGGCGACCACGACGACGGTCATGATCGTCGACAGCGCGGCGCCGTAGCCGAGGTCTCGGTATCGGAAGACGACCTCGACGAGGTAGGTCGTGATGATCTCGGTCGCATGATCGGGCCCGCCGTTGGTCATCACGTAGAAGAGGTCGAAGCTCTGGAAGGCGCCGGTGATGCACAGCAGCACCGCGACCTCGATCATCGGGCGGATCATCGGCACCTTGATGCTGAAGAACACGCGCCATTGGCTCGCGCCGTCCAGGACTGCGGCCTCGATGAGGTGCTTGGGGATGCGCTGCAGCGCCGCGTAGAAGATCGCCATGTAGAACCCGGCATAGATCCAGCCGGAGACGACACTCACGGCCAGCAGCGCGGTGTTGGGGTCACCCAGCCACACGCGCGTCAGCGAGTCCAGACCGGATGCCCGCAGACCGGAGTTGATCAGGCCGATGTCGTCGCTGTAGACGAAGCTCCACAGGATCGCGATGACGATCATCGGCAGAGTGACGGGTACGAAGAACGCGACGCGGTAGAACGTCGTCCGGCGCCCGGCCATCGTCACCAAACCCGCCAGCAGCAGGCCCACCACGACCTCGAGGACGAGGGTCAGGAGGATGTAGACGAACGTGTTGCGGTACGCCATCAGGTAGATCTCGTCGCGGAAGGCGCGGAAGTAGTTCTCCAGCCCGACGAACTGGATGGCGTCGGTGCCGGACCAGCTCGCGAAGCTCAGGAAGGTGTTCGCAATGGCCGGGATGAGCACCACGAACCCGAAGACGAGTATCGCGGGCGCCACCAGCAGATAGGGCGACCAGGGACGGGTGGGTTTCACAACAGGACTCCTCGAGACGGTGCGGGGCGGGGACGAGACGTCGCCCGCCCCGCCCCGCACCCCGTGATCAGTTGGCGGAGTCGATCCGCGACTGCGCGGTGTCTGCGGCCTCCTGCGGCGTCGCCGTGCCTCCGATGACCGAGGCGGCGGCATCGTAGAACGCGGCGGCGATCTCGATGTCGTGCCCGCTGTCGGCGGGGGCGACGAGCGCACTCGCGGTGCCCATCATCTCGGCCAGGGCGACCGTGCGCGGGTCTGCGTCGACGCCCTTGAACGGGTCGATGGTCATCGGGGCGAGGCCTGCTTCGGCCCACATCTTCGTACCGTCCTCATCTGCCAGGAGCGCCAGGAACTCGAGCGTCTCCTGCGGGTAGGCGGACTTCTCGTTCACCATGAAGCCGGTCGAGATGCCCAGCACGCTCTCCTGATCGCCGGCGCCATCGGTGAAGGCGGGCAGGTTGAAGTAGTCGAAGTTGAGGTCACCCGCGTTCTCTCCGGCATCCGCCATCAGCCAGCTGCCGATCTGGTGGGTGACCGCCTTCTGCAGGAAGAACTGGGTCATCGCCTCATCGTCGGCGAGCGCGTTGATGCTCGGGTTGACGAACGGGGTCAGTTCGGCGAGCTTCTCCAGTGCCGCGACCATCTCCGGCGAGTTCATCGGTGCGTCGCCGTCCATCACTGCGGCGTACTGCTCCTCACCGACCATGCGGGACACGATGTGCGACGCGATGCTCCCGACCGGCCACTGGTCCTTGTTGCCCTCGACCATGGGGAGCAGACCCGCATCGAGGATCGCCTGATTGGCTTCGAGGTACTCGTCCCACGTCGCGGGCACATCCAGTCCGAGGTCGTCGAAGACGTCGACGTCGTACCAGACGACGTTGGTCACGTCTCCGGTCCACGGCACCATGTAAATGCCCGACCCGTCGACGTCCATGTTGTTGAACGCGTTCTCGTCGAAGCGGCCGGCGAACAGTTCGCCCTGGAGGGCGTCGCTGATGTCGGCCCCGTCGCCGTCGGCGACGTGCCCGCGCATGCGCGGGCCGGACCACTCGAAGTACGCGTCGGGCGCTTCGCGGCTGGACAGCAGCGTTGCGAGCCCGGTGGTCTGGTAGACGTCATCCTCCTGGATGATGATCTCCACAGTCCGCCCGGGGTACTTGGCTTCGTACTCTTCCTTGAGCACCTCGAAGCCCTGATCGACGGCATCACCCGAGGAGCCCATGGCGACCCTGATGGTCACGGCGTCCGGGTCGCTGCCGCTCGAGCAGCCCGCGAGGGTGGCGGCCGCTGCGACAGCAACGACGGCGAGCATCGCACCGTGCGTGCGATGTGAGTTGAAGCGCATGTGACCGACCTCCAAGTTAGTAAAGTTTCCTATCTAGAAGAAGTAGACCGCATCCGCGGCGGACGTGTCAATGCTTTCGTGCACTTCCACCGACCCACATCGGCGGCACCAAGGACCGGCACGCGCCTTGCTACGGGGAGGACACGGACGAGGTGCTGAGTCGGATCCTGGGGCTGGACGCGGCGGAGATCCGCAACCTCCACGAGGCCGGGGTCGTCTAGGGCCTTTGCACGCTCCGTCGATGCGCACGCGATACCCTGGGCGCTCGCACATCGTCCCCAGAGGAGCACCATGTCCTGGCTTGTGACCGGCGGCGCCGGCTATATCGGAGCGCACATCGTTCGGGCCCTTGCGGCGGCGGGACTGCCCCCTGTGGTGCTGGATGATCTGTCCAGCGGTCACGCGAGCTTCGTGCCGGATGGTGTGCCGTTCATCGAGGGCAGCATCCTCGATGAGGCCTCGGTCGAGGAGACCCTGCGCGCCCACGATGTGCAGGGTGTCATCCACGTCGCCGGCTTCAAGTACGCGGGCGTCTCGGTGAAGCGGCCGCTCCACACGTACGCGCAGAACGTCGAGGGCACCCGCGTGGTCCTGGCGGCGATGGAGTCCGCGGGTGTCGCGAACATCGTGTTCTCCTCCAGCGCCGCAGTGTTCGGAACCCCAGACGTGGCCCTCGTGACCGAGGACACCGCCAAAGCCCCGGCCTCCCCTTACGGCGAGTCCAAACTCATCGGCGAGTGGCTGCTGCGCGACCAGGGCATCGCGACGGCCGAGTCGGAGCATCCGCTGCGACACACGTCCCTCCGCTACTTCAACGTGGTCGGCTCCGGCGACCCGTCGGTGTACGACACGAGCCCGCACAACCTGTTCCCGCTCGTCTTCGAGGCGCTGATCGAGGGCCGCACACCCCGCATCAACGGCGAGGACTACGCCACCCCCGACGGCACCAACGTGCGCGACTACGTGCATGTCGCCGACATCGCCCTCGCCCACGTCGCCGCGGCGCAGCGCCTGGTGACAGGCAAGCGCATCGAGGCCGCCTACAACCTGGGTTCCGGCGACGGGCTGTCGGTGCGACAGATCATGGACGCGATGGCCTCGGTCACCGGCATCCCGTTCATCCCCGAGGGCGCCCCGCGCCGCCCCGGGGATCCCGACCGGATCGTCGCCTCGGGCGCTCTGGCCGCGCGCGACCTGGACTGGAAGATGCGCTACTCGGTCGACGAGATGGTGCGCAGCGGCTGGGAAGCACGGCAGGCCGCCTACGCCTGAGCGGGCCGCGCCGCGTGTCAGCGCGGCGCGGTGCTGGCTCGGATGACGACGGATGCCGGGATGCTGGAGAACGCCGGCGTCCGGGCTCCCTCGATCGCCTCGACGAGCATCTCGACGGCCGCGGCACCGAGGGTGTCGAAGTCCTGCCGCACGGTGGTGAGCGGCGGCCGGTAGTCGGCGGCGTCCTCGAGATCGTCGAACCCGATCACGCTGACGTCTTCGGGTACGCGTCGCCCGCGCTCGGCGAGCGCGCGCAGCAGACCGAGGGCCATCTGGTCGTTCGCGGCGAACACCGCGGTCGCGTCGGCATCGAGCTGCAGCCCCGCGGCGTAGCCGGAGCGGGCGCTCCAGTCGCCGCGCAGCAGCGCGGGGACGGGCGCATCGCCGAGTGCGGCGCGCCAGCCGCGCTCGCGCTCCGCCGCTGCGAACGATCTCGCCGGCCCGGCAACGTGCACCACGGTGGAATGCCCGAGATCGAGCAGGTGCCGGGTGGCATCGACGGCCCCGGTGAAGTGATCGGTCTGGGCGATGCCGAATCGGCTGTCCGGCGGAGAGTCCACGACGACCACTTCGATGCCGGAGGGCGCACCGGCATCGCGCGCAAAGGCGGTGGCCTCGTTCAGGACGATCGCGCCGTCCACGCCCTGATCGCGCAGCCGCTCGAAGACCGCCACGACCGAATCAGGGCCCGCAAGCGTCATGACCACGAGCGCGTAGCCGCGCGCGGATGCGGCATCCGCCACGGCCTGCAGCATCCGCGAGTTGCCGACGGTGGCGAGCGTGGAGACGATCAGCCCGATGGTCTGTGTGCGACCGGTGCGCAAGGCTCGCGCGGCCCGGTGCGGGCGGTAGCCGAGCATCTCCATCGCCGCTTCCACGCGGACGCGCGTCTCGGGGTCGACCCGCGGGCTGTCGTTGACCACGCGCGAGACGGTCTGCCCGGAGACCCCGGCCTCGGCGGCGACATCCGCCATCGAGACGCGCTTGTCCGGTCGGCCCGAACGACGGCGCTCCGCTGAGACTTCGGTCGGCTCTTCGATCTTCGACCCCACAGTGCGCCCTCCCGTGTGCTGAACTCTCCGTTGTTGACGCTAACACAGCGCTGTTGATATCGTGTTGACGTGAACATGCCTCATCTCGACTCGCAGTCTCTCGGCGCCGGTGTCGTCAAACGCGCCACGCGCCTCGCCGACGGACGCGAATTGATCTATTTCGACGACCGCGACACGACCCTCCCGGCCGAGCGTGCCATTGACGCACGCACGCTCGATGCCCGCCCGGAGACCGCGACGATGCGTCTCGACGTGCTCACCGGCGACTGGATCACGGTCGCAGCGTCCCGGCAGAACCGGGTGATGCTCCCCGGTGCCGACCTCGACCCGCTGGCGCCGCAGACGCCCACCAACCCGTCCGAGATCCCGTCGCGCTACGACGTCGCCGTGTTCGAGAACCGCTCCGCCGCGTTCGGCCCTGCACTCGCCGCAGCGATGGATGCCGCGCCGGCGGCCCCCGATCCCCCGCGCGGGCTCGACGATCTCGCCGCCCTCGGCCTGGGGCGCACGCGCACCTCCGTCGGCCGCTGTGAGGTCGTGTGCTTCAGCCCGGAGAGCACCGGGTCCTTCGGCACCCAGTCCGTCGTGCGCGCCCGCACGGTCATCGAGGCCTGGGCCGACCGTACCGCCGCGCTGTCGGCGCTGCCCGGCATCGAGCAGGTGTTCCCGTTCGAGAACCGGGGCGAGGCGATCGGCGTCACGCTGCCGCATCCGCACGGCCAGATCTACGCCTACCCGTACGTCACCCCGCGCACCCAGCGGATGCTGGACTCGATCGCCGCCACCGGGCCCGACATGCTCGCACGGATGCTCGAGTTCGAGCGCGCGTCCGAGCGCGTGATCCTCGCGGGCGAGCACTGGACGGCGTTCGTGCCGTTCGCGGCACGCTGGCCGCTCGAGGTCCACATGATGCCGCATCGGCACGTGGCGGATTTCACCGAGACCTCCGACGCCGAGCGCGACGAGCTCGCCGGGCTCTACCTGCGCCTGCTGCGCGGCGTGGACGCCCTGTACGAGACGCCGACGCCGTACATCGCCGCGTGGCACCAGGCGCCGGTTCGCGTCGGTCGCGACACGACCCGGCTGCGCCTCGAGCTGACCAGCCCCCGCCGCGCCGCCGACAAGCTCAAGTTCCTCGCCGGCTCGGAGGCCGCGATGTGGGCGTGGACCGCAGAGATCCCGCCCGAGGCATCCGCTGCCCGCCTGCGCGCCGCCGTCGAGGGCGTGCCCCTGTGAGCGCGGCCCTCGTCGCGCGCGCGCTGCTGTCCGGACTCACCACGACCGAGCCGCTCGGCTCGTGGTCGGCCCCCGGGCGGGCGAACCTGATCGGCGAGCACACCGACTACAACGACGGCTTCGTGCTGCCCTTCGCGATCGACCGTCGCACGCATGTCGCGCTCGCCCCGCGGGCCGATGGCGTCATCCGCGTGGCCTCGACGTTCGCCGCCGAGCCGGTGCAGCTGCCCCTCGCGAGCCTGACCGGCCCGTTCCCGACCGACGAGGTACCGGAGTGGGCCGCGTACCCGCTCGGTGTCGCGTGGGCGCTGATCGCGGCATCCGGAGCGGATGCCGCGTCCTTGACCGGAGTGGACATCGCCATCGCGTCCGACGTACCCGTCGGCGCCGGACTCTCCTCCTCGGCTGCGATCGAGGGCGCGACCGCAGCCGCGCTCAACGACACGTGGGGCCTCGGCCTGGATCCGGTGGCCCTGGCACAGGTCGGTCGCACGGCGGAGAACGACGCCGTCGGCGCCCCCACCGGGATCATGGACCAGATGGCCTCGATGCTCGGACGGGCGGATGCCGCGATCTTCCTGGACTGCCGGTCGCTCGATGCGACCGTGATCGACTTGGGGTTCGCCGAAGCCGGTCTCGAGCTGCTCGTGATCGACAGCGGCGTGCAGCACGCCCATTCCACCGGCGGCTACCGCGAACGCCGCGAAGCGTGCGATCGCGGTGCGCAGCTGATGGGCGTCGCCGCGCTGCGCGACCTGTCGGCCGAGGACCTCCCCCGGGCGCGCGGTGTGATGGACGACGTCACCTTCCGCCGTGTCCGCCACGTGGTCACGGAGGACCAGCGCGTGCTCGACACGGTGCAGACGCTCCGGGAGCAGGGTCCGGCGGCGATCGGCGACCTCCTGCTCGCCTCGCACGCGTCGATGCGCGACGACTTCGAGATCTCGGTCCCCGAGCTCGACACCGCGGTGGAGGCCGCGATGGGCGCGGGCGCGATCGGCGCACGGATGACCGGCGGCGGCTTCGGCGGTGCCGCGATCGCCCTCGTCCCCCACGATCGGGTCGAGACGGTGAAGGATGCCGCGACCGCGGCGTTCGCGGCATCCGGTTTCCGCGCCCCGACCCTGTTCACCGTGACCCCGTCGGAAGGCGCCGGCCGCGACGCCTAGCACGAGGGACCCGGGCCAAAACCCGAGCCCCTCGCGATGACGGATCAGCCGCAGAACGGCGTCGCGTCGGCGATGTTGTCCTTCGTGATGAGCGTCGTCGGCTTCTGGAAGATCTTCTCGCCGTTCGGATCCGCCAGCAGTGCGATCGTGTGGCCGAGCGATTCGGCTCCCAGCTGGAAGGCCGAGTCGGACACCGTCGCGGAAAACTGTCCGTCCTCGACGGCCTGCAGTCCGGGCTCGGTGCCGTTGAGCGTCACGATCTGCAGGTCGGCGCGCCCCGCGGCGTCGAAGGCGGCGCGGGCGCCGAAGGCCATGTCCTCGTTGAGTACGAAGGCGTAATCGAGGTCGGGATCGGCCTGGATCATGTTCTCGGCGACCTCTTGGGCCTTGGCACGGTTGAACATGCCGGGCTGGTTCGCGACGACTTCGACGGTCGCGGGGAGGGCGCCGGTGAAGCCGCCGACCACATAGTCGGATGCCGCACCGGGAGCGCCGGCGATCACGCCGACGGTGACGTCGGCGTCGCCGGCATCCTCGCCGATCCACCCGGCCGCCGTTGCTCCGACGCCGCCCAGGTCCACGACGGTCGCGCCCAGGATGTCGGTCAGATCCTCGGGTACGACGGCGACCAGGTACAGCGGCACGCCGGCGGCCGCAGCGCGCTCGATGCCGCCGGCCAGTGCGTCGACGCTGACAGTGTTCAGCACGATCGCGTCGACGTCACGCGAGATCATGTCCTCGACGTTGGCGATCTCCTTGGCCGGGTCTGTGTCGGAGTTCGCGACGATGAGGTCGACGCCCTCGGCCGATGCTTCGTCCTCGACGCCCTTCTGCAGGCACGTCCCCCACTCGTTGTTGGCCCCGTTGATGAACCCGATCGTCACGCTGTCACCGGCGTCCGGCTCACCGGATGCCGCCGGGGTGTCGCTCGAGGCGCTGCAGCCGATGAGCGACGTGCTCAACGCGATCGTGAACAAGAGCGCCGCGGCGGTCTTCATATCCTTCTTGATCATTGACGTGCCTTTCATATGTGAGGAAGCGCGGGCCTCGGGCGCCACGCGGGAGTGCGTCAGCGGGAGTGCCGACGCCAAGAGTTCGCGATCGCCGCGAGAAGAAGGACGGCCCCGACCGACATGAGCTGGAAGTAGCTCGAGACGCCGAGCAGATTCAATGCGTTCGCCACCACCCCGAGCAGGAGGACGCCGAGAACGGTGCCGACCATGGTCCCCTTGCCGCCCTGCAGCGAGGTGCCGCCGATCACGACGGCGGCGACCGCCTGCAGCTCGAGCGTGAGACCTCCCGCCCCGGGGCTCGCCGCGCCGAGCCGCGCCAGCAGCATCAATCCGGCCACGCCCGCGAGGAAACCCGTCAGGGAGTACAGCAGGAGCTTGCTGCGCACGACCGGGATGCCGCTGAGCCGGGCGACGTCCTCGTTGCCGCCGATGGCGAAGGCGTTGCGCCCGAATGCGGTGTACCGCAGCGCGAGTCCGAGGACCAGGCAGACCACGACGGCGGTGAGGAGGAGATACGGGATCCCCCCGAGCGCCCCGCTGCCGAAAGCGGTCAAGGCCGCACCGGACGAGACGCTCATGCCGTTGATGATGAACAGCGCAAGTCCGTCCAGAATCGTGGCCGTGGCCAGGGTGGCGACGAAGGGCGCGACCCGAGTGAAAGTGATGACGAGACCGTTCACCAGACCGATGCCGGTGGCGGTCGCCAGCCCGGCGACGATCGCCCAGACGGCGTCCGTGCCCCCGGCGAGCAGTTGGGCGACGAGCCCCATCGTCACGGCGGCATTGCTCCCCATCGAGAAGTCGATGCCACCGGAGATCATGAGCACTGTCAGGCCCGCGGCGATCACCGTCACCACGCTCACCTGCCGGAGCACGTTGAGCACGTTGTTCGTGGTGAGGAAGGCATCCGAGCCCATGGTGGTGATCACCACGACGACTATCAGAACGAGGATGAGTCCGCCGTGGCCACCGAGCGACCACCAGCGTGCCGGCCCGGTGCGCAGGGCAAGTGCGGCCGTCATCGGCTCGCGGGTCTCAGTTCCGGTCATACGTGGCATCTCCTACGGTCAGCGCGACGAGCTCGTCGCGGGTCACTGTGTCCACCTCGCGCACGGCGATCAGGCGTCCGGCGCTCACCACGGCGATGCGATCGGCGAGGCGCAGCACCTCGTGCACGTCCGACGAGGTCAGCAGCACGGCCGAACCTCGATGTGCGAGATCATCGATGAGCCGATGGATGTCGGCCTTCGCGGCGACGTCGACGCCGTTGGTCGGCTCCTCCAGGAGGCACACGCTCGGGGCGCTCTCCAGCCACTTCGCCAACAGCACCTTCTGCTGATTGCCACCCGAGAGGCGCCCGATCGGCGGGTTGTCCTGCAGGGTCACGACGCCGAAGCGACGGCGCAGGTCGGCAGCGCGGGCGCGCAGCCCCCGCCAGCTGACCCAGGTGCGGCGCGCGAGGCGGTCCTGGGCCATCGTGATGTTCTCGTCGACCGTGAGTTCGCCGACCAGCCCGCGAGCGAGACGATCCCCCGTGACGCAGCGCAGACCGCTGTCGAGCGATCGACGGATGCTGCCCCACGGCACGTCGAATCCGTGCACGCTGAGCGTCCCCGCATCCGGTCGAGTCAGTCCGGCGAGCGCGGCGAACAGCACCGTCTGCCCATCCCCGGCGGGGCCGAGCACCGCGACGACCTCGCCCGCGCGGACCTCGAGGCTGAGACCGTCGAGTCGGTCCTGCACCGTGAGCCCGGCGAGGCGCAGCACCACTTCGCCCGGGGCGCGAGCACTCTCCGACCGCTCGGTATCGACATGATCGCCGACCATCGCGAAGACGAGCGAGGCGGTGTCGAGGTGTGCGCGGTCGACGGTCAGTCGCCGGCGGCCGTCGCGCAGCACGGTGACCCGATCGGCGAGTTCGAGGATCTCATCGAGGTGGTGCGAAATGAAGACCACGGCCCGGCCCTGATCGCGCAGCCGACGAACGAGCGCCCGAACCTCCTCTGCCGCCGCGCCGCCGAGGGTCGCGGTGGGTTCGTCGAGGATCAGCACCTTTCCGCCGCGGTGCACCTCGCGGGCGATCTCGACCATCGTCTGCTCCGCGGTCGAGAGCGCCCCCGCCTGTCGTCGGGGATCGATGGCGACACCGACGGCGTCCAGGACGGCACGTGCCTCGCGCTCGACGCGGCGCCACGACACGATGCCGGCCCGTCGCGGGAGCGCACCGAGGAAGAGGTTCTCCGCGACGGTGAGATGGGAGACGAGGTCCCGCTTCTGCGGGACGGTCGAGATGCCGTGCTGTCGCGCTCGTCGGGGAGTCAGGGCGTGCAGAAGCTGCCCTTTGAGGGTCATCATGCCCTCGTCGGGGACGATCGCGCCGCTCATCACCCCCACCAACGTCGACTTGCCGGCGCCGTTCATGCCGACCAACGCGTGGACCTCGCCCGGCCGCACGTCGAAGCTGACATCGCGGAGAGCCGATGCGCCGCCGAACGCCTTCGACACCCCGACCAGCGCGAGGATCGGGTCGACGCCGGCGGCACTCCCCTCGGGGGCATCATCCGCGACTTCTTGGAATGTCACTTCTCGCTCCTGCACCTTCGCAGCTCCGGTTCGCTCGAGCGGTCGGACCGCCGATGCGAGACTGACCGCCACGTCGCGGTCCAGCGTCAGAAACGTATAGTCGCGAAGCATGTCGCGACAAGTACATATATATGCACACATATGTTGTACGAGAAGCCTCGTCGCCACACCGTTCCCGGCGTAGCGTGGCGACTCGGAAATGACTCCGCCCCGCATCGATGCGGGATCCAAGACCTGACGAAGACGTGGGGAAAGCAATGAGCCGTGGAAGTGTCCTGATCGTCGGCGGAGGCATCGGCGGATTGTCCGCCGCCATCGCGCTGCGCACCGCCGACTACGACGTGACTGTGATCGAACGGCACGCCAATGTGCACTCCTCTGTCTACGGAGTCGGCATCATCCAACCGGCCAACGCGCTGCGCGCTCTGGCGGCCATCGGATGCGCGGAGGCGTGCATGGCAGTCGGCTTTCCCGCACAGGCATGGGGAAGCATGTACGACGTCGACGGCGAATTCCTCCATGAGATGCCCGGCACGCGCATCGAGGGGTCGGATCTCCCACCGATGAACGGGCTCACCCGACCGCAGCTGCACGAGATCCTCACTGATCGGACCGTAGAGGTCGGTGCTGAGATCCGGTACTCCACGACGTTCACGACCCTCTCCCCCGACCACAACGGCGTCGAAGTGACGCTGACCGACGGCAGCACACTGCGCGCGGACTTCGTCGTCGGCGCAGACGGAGTGCGTTCGCAGGTGCGGTCCTATGTCTTGGACGAAGACATCCAGCCGCGCTACATCGGACAGTCCGCGTTCCGCGTGAACATCCCGCGCGAGCCCGAGATCGACCGCATCATCCTGCAGGCGGGACCGGAAGGCATGGCCGGCTTCGTGCCGATCGGACCGGACCTGGCGTACCTCTTCTACAACGCGCAGATGGAACGCGGAGATCGCCCCGATGATGCCGACCTTGCAGCCGTGCTGAAGGCACACCTCGCGCCGTTCGGCGGACTGACCGCGCGCATCCGCGACAACTACATCGACGAGAACAGCGACATCGTTCTCCGTCCCGAAGAGACCCTGATCGCCTCAGCCCCGTGGCACAAGGGACGCATCGTGCTGCTCGGCGACGCCGTCCATGCGATCACGCCCCACCTCGGACAGGGCGCCGCCCAGGCGATCGAGGACGGCGTCGTCCTCGCCGACAGCCTGACCCGCCACGACGACTACGAGGCAGCTTTCGCCGAGTACACGGAACGGAGATACGAGCGGTGCAAGCTGATCGTGGAGACCTCGTTGGCCATCGGCGAATGGGAGATGGGTCGGCTCGAAGACTTCGACAACGTCTCCGCCACGAACCACGTCCTCAAGACCATGGCGCAGCCCATCTAGCCGCCATCCACTCGTCCGGCCGGCGACATCGCCTCCTTGCATCCTCTCCGGCCGGACACTCCTCGTCGCCGTACACCGCGCGTGACCCTGCTCCAGTGGGTCCGGGCGCCGCTGCTACCATGACCACCATGCGCGCTCCAGGTGAATTCCATGGCGCGTAAGTCGAAGGCGGCCGTTCGCCGCGACCTCACCGTCACTTTGCGGGAGCTCGCCTGGACCGTGCACCGCAGAGCACCCGAACGCGCGGGATACGGACCGATCCCCACGACGGAACTGGCACTGCTCAAACAGGTCCTCGACACCCCGGGCGCGACCGTCGGCGAGCTCTCCCAAGCGTTGGGCCTGCGCCAATCGAACACGAGTGCAGCGCTGCGCACGCTGTCGACCCGCGGCTTCATCGTGCGAGAGTCCAGCGCGAGCGACCGCCGCGTCGTGCGGATCATGCCCACCCCGCTCGGCGCGACCGAGCACGCGGCGATCGCCGATGCCTGGGTGAGCCCCATGGAGTCCGCCCTCGCCGAGCTGAGCGACGAGCACCGCGACATCCTGGAGGGCTCGACGGAGGCGCTGCGTGCGCTCGATCGTGCACTGCGCGCCGTGCCGCGCGCGACCGATCCCGTCGGCTGAGCCCGCCCGCCACCGCAATCGCACCGAGCGCACGACCTCGCGCCCGCCGCACGACCTGGCCACCAAGCCGTGCGCTCACGGCCGAGTCGTGCACTCGGCGAGGACGCCCGCCCTTCCGTCGATGCGCCGGGAGTCGTAGCGTCGAAGGTGTCGAGGCATCCGATCCCCTCGACGAAGGAGCGATCGTGGCACGCATCACCGTCGGCACCGACAACTCGACCGACGTCTCGCTGTATTACACCGATCAGGGGTCAGGGTCCCCCGTCGTCCTCATCCACGGGTTCCCCCTCAACGGCGAATCGTGGGGCAAGCAGCAGGCCGCCCTGCTGGAGGCCGGGTACCGCGTCATCGCGTACGACCGCCGCGGTTTCGGAGACTCCAGCAAACCGGGCTCGGGGTACGACTACGACACGTTCGCGGCCGATCTGCACGCGCTCATTCAGCAGCTCGATCTGCGGGATGCCGCACTCGTCGGGTTCTCGATGGGCACCGGCGAGATCGCCCGCTACCTCGGCACCTACGGCAGCGGCCGCGTCGCGAAGGCGGCGTTCTTCGGCTCGCTCGAGCCGTATCTGCTCAAGACCGACGACAACCCGGACGGCGCGGGGCCGCAGGAATTCTTCGACGGCATCGCGGCGGCCGTGCGCGCCGACCGCTACGCGTTCCTGACCGGCTTCCTCCACGACTTCTACAACCTCGACGACAATCTCGGTTCGCGCATCTCGCAGGAGGCGCTCGACGCCAGCGTGCAGGTCGCCAATCACGCCGGCAACACGGCCATCGCCGCGGCCCCGCTGACCTGGCCGACGGACTTCCGCGCCGACATCCCGAAGATCGACGTGCCGGCCCTCATCGTGCACGGCACCGCCGACAACATCCTGCCCATCGATGTGACCGGGCGCCGGTTCCGCGAACTGCTGCCGGATGCGACGTACGTCGAGATCGAGGGCGCTCCGCACGGGATGCTGTGGACCCACGCCGACGAGGTGAACGAGGCGCTGCTCTCCTTCCTCGGGGGGTAGCTCTCCGCGAATTCGCGCCGGTACGACGGATGCCTCGACCCGCGTGGGGTCGAGGCATCCGTCGTCGTCGCGCTAGAGGCTCGCTGCGCGGCGACGACGCAGCAGGAACGCTCCGACGCCCGCGGCCAGGAGCACTCCGCCGGCGATGAGGGCACTCGACGAATCCGCGCCGGTCACGGCGAGACCCTTCGCCGCGGTGACGGTGATGTCGGTCCAGCCGATGAGCGCTCCCTGCGCGTCGAGCACCGCGATCCGGTGCGCGCCGGCGGCCAGGCTCGCGGGGACGGTCACGGTGATGGAGCCCGCGGCACTGACGACGTGCGTGCCGAGTGAGACCGGCGTCGAGTAGATCCACGCCGTGACGGTCTGCCCGGCGTACTGCGCGCCGAGCGCGATCGTGACAGTCGAGCCCGCCGTAGCCGAGGACGGCCCCGACACGGGTCCGCGGGTGGCGTCGGTGAGCTCCGAGGGCGGGACCGGCCCCGTGCCACCGGTCGACGGAAGCGTCGCGGACGGCGTCGGGCTCGGCGTGGCCGTCGGCGTCGGGCTCGGCTCGGTCGGCACTTCGGGCGCCTCGCACGGGAACGTGCCCTGACGCAGGGAGAAGCCGTCGGTGTCGGCGTCGTCCGCGTAGAACGTCGGCTTGGTGCCGTCGGCCGCGCACACCGCGTCGTCAGCGACCGCGAAGCCCTCGTTCGCGATGTTGCCCATGTCGGCCGGGCGGGCGAACAGTCGCGACGGCGTGAACACGCCCTCGGTCAGCTCGTAGAGCGCGGTGCGCCCCTCGCACGCCTCATCGCACACGACCCACAGCGCGGCCAGATCGGCGTCGAACTGCACGTCGGCGACGAGCGCGAACGGCGTGGCGATCGTCGCGATCCGCTGGAACGTGCCGTCGGACTTGAGCGCGTAGGCGTAGACCGAGGCGGTGCCCTCGACGCCGACGAAGAACAGCCCGTCGCCGTGGTCCGGGTAGGTGGCGGGGTCGTAGACCACACCGGTCTTCTCGTCGACGAACCCGCCGTCGACCAGGAACGCATCGGGGACCCAGGTGATGCCCTCGAGCCCGGCGTTGGCCCCGAGTCCGGGGAAGTCGGCCGCGAAGTTCCACTCGTGCGTCGCAGTCAGGCTCGTGGCCGATCCGCTCACGTCGTAGCGCAGCACCGCGGGACGGCTGACCTTGCTGTTGTCGTTGTTGCGCTCGCTCGAGACGTAGATCCCGCCGGACGAGTCGTCGCCGACGACTGTAACGCCCTCCGCATCCACCGTGCCGGTGCCGTCCGCGTAGTGCAGCACCTTGCCGTCGGCCCAGCCGTTCGCGGCATCCGGAGCCCAGCTGTCACCCTCGGCGACGATGCGGTACAGCAGGCCGTCACCGTTCTGGACCGCCCACAGCGTGCCGGGCACTGAAGAGCCGGAGGGCTCCCAGTCCAGGCCGCTGAGGTCGCCGCCGAACGTGGCTTCGTCATCGATCGGAGTCACGGTCGAGCCGCCGAGCCACGCTTCGACGGTGACGACGCCGGGGCACACGTTGGTCGCGCCCTTGGTCGCGTGCGACGTGGTCGTGAACTCGCCGGTGCCGTCGGGGCAGCGACCGTAGGTGGTGGTCGCGTGCGCGGTCCAGGCGTAGGAGTCGATCAGCGTCATGCCGTCGGCGGCGTACAGGCGAACCGAGTCCGCTCCGCCGAGCCCGAAGTCGAAGCCGGTCGGGGCACTCTCCACGGCGAGGTATCCACCGACCGCGATGGTGGAGCCGGTGGGGAAGACGTAGGCGTGGGTGTCGTCGTTGTCGCGCAGCACGAGTCCGCTCACGTCGATGGTCGCGGCGCTCGTGTTGATCAGCTCGACCCAGTCGTTCTCACCGGACGCGGGGTTGCTCTCGACCTCGTTGATCTTGACCGGCATGGCGCAGTCGTTCGGGGCGCCCTTGGTCGAGACGGTGGTGTCGGCGAACGCACCGGTCCCGTCGGGGCAGCGACCGTAGGTCACGATGGCGTGCCCGCTCCAGGCGTACGAGGCGACCGGAGTGGTGCCGTCGGCGGCCACGAGGTTCACCGAGTCAGCGCCGCCGAGACCGAAGTCGAAGCCGTCGGCGGTCGAGGTGGCCTGGTCGATCACGAAGAATCCGCCGGCGGGCACGATCGATCCGGCCGGGAGTAGGTAGGACTCATGGCTGGGGTCGCCGTCCACGAACCCGTAGCCGGAGATGTCCAGCGCCGTCGTGCCGGTGTTGAACACCTCGACCCAGTCGGTGTCGTCGCCGTTGCTCTCGACTTCGTTGATCACGAGCGGCGCAGGCTCGGCGGCCTGCACGGGAGTGGCCAGCAGCGCGGGTGCGACGAGCAGCGCTGCGACGGCAATCACGGCGGCGAATCGCCGGGGCAGCAAGCGAGGAGGGGAATCGGTGAGCATGCGGGGAGGCACCTTCGGACGGGGCGGACAGGACCGTCCGCCACACTGTCCGGCGCACGCGACCGGGAGGTGAACGGCGCATGACCGGCCACCGACCGGAGCGCGAAATGGGAATGCCCCGGTGCCGTACGGCACCGGGGCATCCCCTTTGTTTCTACTGCGAGATCAGGCTCCGGCGGTCGCCGCGTTGGCCATCGCGAGGAGCTGGTCGACCTGCTCCGGACGGAAGTCATCGCCGGCGAGCATGCCGATGCGTCCGATCGGGAAGGACCCCATCATCTTCTGCATGTCGACACCCTCGGGCATGATCGACGACGCGCCCTCCATGGCGGAGGCCATCTGCGCCATCGCCTGCTGCATGATCGGGCCGGCGACCGGGTGCGCGAACACCTCGGCGAGCGACGACTCGCGGTTCAGCAGCATGACGACGGCGTCGCCGGCGACCTCGACGGTCGTGGACGAGCGGATGTCGCGGCTCGACGCGGCGACATCCACCGTGTACGCGCCGCCCTCGACGACCCACCGGTCGGCGCGGACGTTCCAGTACGCCAGGTCGGCACGACGGACCGTGAGGAGCACCTCGCGGCTCTCGCCGGCCTCGAGCGACACCAGCGCGAACGCCTTGAGCTCGCGCTCGGGGCGCTGCACGGCCTCGGAGGCCAGTCCGGTGTACGCCTGCACGACCTCGCGGCCGGCCCGCTTTCCGGTGTTGGTGACCGTGACGCGCACCTCGACATCGCCGTCCGCGTTCACGGATGCCGCGGCATCCCCGTATCCGAACGTCGTGTACGAGAGACCATGCCCGAACGGGAAGGTCACGTCGATCTTGCGCGCGTCGTACCAGCGGTAGCCCACGAACAGTCCCTCGCCGTAGCGGACGTGACCGTCCTCGCCCGGGAAGTTGAGGAATGCCGCGGTGTCCTCCAGGCGCACCGGGATCGTCTCGGTGAGCTTGGCCGACGGGTTGACGTCGCCGTAGAGCACGTCGGCGATGGCACCGCCACCCGCCTGGCCGAGCAGCCAGCCCTCGAGGATCGCGGGAACGCGGTCGGCGAAGGGAAGCGCGACGACGCTGCCGTTCGACAGCACGACGACGGTGTTCGGGTTGACCTCGAGCACGGCGTCGAGCAGCTCGAGCTGCACAGCCGGCAGGTCGATGTGCTCGCGGTCGTAGCCCTCGGACTCCGCCGCGGCCGGGAGGCCGAGGAAGACGACGGCGACATCGTTCTTCGCCGCCAGCGCGACGGCGTCGGCACGCAGTGCCGCGGCATCGCCGGATCCGTTGAGCGTGAAGCCGGGCGCCTGGAAGACGAAGTCCTCGCCCGCCTTGGCCACGATCTCGAGCGCGACCGAGTCGATGCGCGTCGGGTTGATCATCGACGAGCCGGCACCCTGGTAGCGCGGCTGGTCCACGAAGGCACCGATCAGCGCGACCGACTTCTGACCCTGCAGCGGGAGCAGATCGCCGTCGTTCTTCAGTAGCACGATCGAGCGGCCGGCGACCTCACGCGCGAGCGCGTGGTGTGCGTCGACATCGAGCGGACCGGCGACGCGCGGGGTCTCCTTCCAGCGCAGCGCGAGCTTCGCGATACGCGTGGCCGAGACATCCACGACGCTCTCATTGAGCGAGCCGTCCTGCACGGCCGCGACGATCTGCGCGTCGGTGATGCCACCCGAAGACGGCATCTCCAGGTCCATGCCCGCGGCGATCGAGGCGATCCGGTCGTTGACGGCGCCCCAGTCGGAGACGACGAGCCCTTCGAAGCCCCACTCGTTGCGCAGCACCTGCGTGAGCAGGAACGGGTCCTCGGAGGCGAAGACGCCGTTGACCCGGTTGTAGGCGCACATGACCGTGTACGGCTGAGCGTCCTCGACCACACGCTGGAAGCTGCGCAGGTAGATCTCGCGCAGCGGACGGGGGTCGATGTCGCTGGAGGACCGCATGCGGTCGTGCTCCTGGTTGTTGGCCGCGAAGTGCTTGAGAGAAGTGCCGACGCCGGTCGACTGCGTGCCCTGCACGAGGGCGGTGGCCATGACGCTCGAGGCGATCGGGTCTTCCGAGAAGTACTCGAAGTTGCGACCGCACAGCGGCGAGCGCTTGATGTTCACGCCCGGGCCGAGGATGACCGCGACGTCCTCGATGGAGGACTCCACGCCCAGCGCCTCACCGACGCGGTACGCGAGCTCGGTGTCCCACGACGAACCGAGGCCCACTGCGGGCGGGAAGCACGTGGCCGGGACGCTGTCGCCGATACCGAGGTGGTCGGCGCTGCCGCGCTGCTTGCGCAGGCCGTGCGGACCGTCGGTGACCATGACGGACGGGATGCCGGCACGTTCGACGCCCTTGGTGTACCAGAAGCTGGCGCCGCTGGTGAGCGAAGCCTTCTCCTCGAGGGTCAGATCTGCGACGGCTGCCGCAGCGGCATCCTGAATGGTGGTGTCGGTCATGTATTCATCCTTCTTTTTCAATCGTCGATCAGGCAGGGGAGGTCTGGGTGCGGTTGCCGAGGTGCATGAACCATACGGGACGACCGTAGTCGCGCTGGAGGAGCGGCCAGAATGCCCACCACATCAACAGCGCCGCCGAGACGCCCGCGACGAGTCCGAAGATCGTGTCGGACAGCCAGTGCGCGTTGATGAGCGTGCGCTGCCACAGCATTCCCAGCATGAGGAGGGCGCCGATGACCCACCACACCTTGCGCGCCGTGCGGCGGGCCGAGGGGATGAGCGCGGCGATGCCGATCACGAGAGCGCCGGCGCTCACCGCGTGCCCCGAGGGGAACGAGCCGTGGTCGACCTGGAAGAGCGGCCCGAACAGTCCGAGCGCCTCGTCCGTCGCGGGACGAGGGCGATCGACGAGGTTCTTCATCCCCTGGGAGAACAGCCCCGGCCCGACCAGGGTGGTCGTGAGGAAGAAGAGCGCCGAGCGCCAGCGTCCGACGATCGCGAGCCCCACAGGGATGAGGATGACCGTGAGGAGCGCACCCGGCGCCTCGCCGAGGAACTGGAAGAACATCGGCACGGCGGTGGTGTGCAGCGACCCTTCGGTCGACGCGCCCACCAGCGCGCGCCACCAGTCATCCAGCGGCTGCGTGAACGGCGCCGACGGGTTCAGGCCGACGAACAGCCCCATGAGGGCGAATGCCGCGAGAAGCCCCAGCGACCACCACAGCATCGCCTGGGGGCGGCGCACGACGGATGCCGCGGCATCCGCCTGCTGCGCCTGAGCGGTGTCGGCTGCCATCAACGGGATGCCTTGATCGGCCACACCGCGAAGGCACCGAGGATGCTGAGCACGATGCCGACCGGGAATAGACCGGCGAAGCCGACGGTCAGGACGATCGTGCCGGCAACGGTGGGTGCGAGCGTCTGCGGCAGCGTCGCGGCGATGTTGACGACGCCGAGGTCCTTCGCAAACGACTTTGCGGAGGGCAAGACCTGACTCATGAGCGCGGTGTCGACGGCCTGGAACATGCCGAAGCCGAGGCCGGAGATGAAGGTCATGAGCATCCAGCCCTCGATGGTCGGCGAGATCATCGGGACCAGGAACGCGAGACCGACGACGACTGACGAGCCGAAGATGAAGGGCTTACGGCGGCCGACCTTGTCGGAGAGGGGTCCGGAGATGATCGTCGAGATCAGGATGCCGGCGAGGCTCAGAAGGCCGAGAATCGGGATGACGGTGCCGGGATCCTCGATGCCGAGGTAGTCCGTGAGGATGAGGTACTGGTACCCGATCACGGAGAAGTATCCCGTGTAGAGGAGCAGACGGCCCGTGAACGCCCAGAAGAAGTCGGGGTGCTTGACCGGGTTTACCCAGAACGTCCGAAGGAAGTCGCCGAGCTTGAAGGGCTCCGGCTGGATGTCCTTGCTGGAGTAGTCGGGGTTGAAGATCACGAAAAGCGACAGCGCCACGATCGAGATGATCGCGAAGATCACGTAGCCGGCGGCGATGCTGTGCAGGAACATCGAGCCGACGATGGATCCGCCGAGCGCACCGACCATGAGGCCGATACCGGAGAGCGCGGCGAACGTGCCGCGACGAGCGAGCGGGACGCGATCGGGCATGACAGCACTCAGCGGCCCCTGCGCGAAGTTGTAACAGATCTGCACGAGGGTCCACGCGATGACGAAGCCGACGAGCGAGTTCGCGAACGCGAGCCCGACGAGCGCGAGTCCGCCGGCCAGGGATCCGATGATGATCCAGGGAGCGCGACGGCCGAAGCGCGAGCGGGTGCGGTCCGAGATCACGCCCGCGATGGGCTGCGCGAGGATCGAAGCGAATGATCCGATCGTGGTGATGATCAGGAGGTTCAGAATCTTGTTTGCCGAGTCGAACTCGGTGACCTGCGCGGGGAGCAGGATGCCCGGGACAGCACCCCAGATCAGGAAGATGCCGAGGTTTGCGGGGATGATCCACCACAGCAGGCGCCGGACGCCCTTGATGGGAGTGGGCGGATCGTCGTTGCCCGCCGCCTCTTCGATGAAGGCGAGGTCGACGGCATCGACCTCGGGCGCAGCAGAGTCTGACGGCGTTGTCATTGGGATTCCTTCGTTCGGGCAGGGGGCTCCACAGCGAGCTTCGCGAAAACTGTATGCCACTCGGTATTGAAATGCAAGGGTCGGCGGTTTAGGGTCGACGCATGGCACAGCGGGGTTCATATGCGAAAGGCATCGCGAAGCGTGAGGAGATTCTCTCGACGGCGCTCGAGGTGATTGCGCGCGAGGGCTATCGGGGCGCCTCTGTGAAAGAGCTCGCCGAGGCCGTCGGGCTGAGCCAGGCCGGGCTGCTGCACTACTTCGACAGCAAGGACGAGCTGTTCACCGAGATCCTGCGCAAGCGCGATGAGATCGACCTCGAGACCTACCGCACCGAGACGGATGTCGATCCGCTGCGGGTCTTCCTGCGCGTGATGCGGCACAACGCCGAGGTTCCAGGCCTCGTCGAGTTGTACACCCGCTTGAATGCGGAGGCCAGCAACCACGACCATCCTGCACACCGCTTCTTCGCCGAACGCCGCGCGGCGATGCATGCCCTGTTCGACGGCGTCATCGACGAGGGGAAGCGCTCCGGGCGCTATCCCGACGACGTCGACACCGCCACCTTCGGCCTGGTCATCACGGCTGTCGCCGACGGCCTCCAGACCCTCTGGCTGCAGGATCCCACCATTGACATGGCGACCGAGATCGAGCGACTGCTCATATCTCTCGGCGTACTCTCCCCCGAACGGAGCACCACCGCATGAGCACCCCCGCCACCGACGCCGAGGCGATCGATCCCACCCTCGACGGCCCGATCGTCGCCATCGACGCAGGTCGGGTCCGCGGTGTCTGGCGAGACGGCTCCGCCGCCTTCCTCGGCATCCCGTTCGCCGAAGCGCCCGTCGGTCCGCTGCGCTTCGAAGCACCCGTTCCGGTCGCCGCGTGGGACGGCGTGCGCGATGCCACTGAACTGTGCGCGACGCCGCAGCGCAAGCAGCTCGCCGAGATCACGCTGATCCCCGAGCCGTCGATCCCCGGTGACTCGACCCTGAACGTCAACGTCTACACGCCGACCCCCGGTGAGACCACGACAGCGCTGCCGGTGCTCGTGTACATCCACGGCGGCGGCTACACCGCCGGCTCGCCCGCGAGCCCGTGGTACGACGGCCGCTCGTTCAACCGCGACGGTGTCGTGACGGTCTCGATCTCCTACCGCCTCGGCTTCGACGGCTTCGGCTACATCGACGGCGTCCCCTCCAATCGCGGCGTACGCGACTGGCTGCTGGCCCTGGACTGGGTGCAGCGCAACATCGCAGCGTTCGGCGGCGACCCGTCGCGCGTCACGATCTCCGGTCAGTCTGCCGGCGGCGGCGCCGTACTGACGCTGCTCGGCATGCCGTCGGCACAGCACCTGTTCCACTCGGCGTGGAGCCTATCCGGTGCCGTCGGCGACGTGCGCGAGTCGCGGGCGAAGACCTTCGCCGCGACGCTCGCGAAGCTCGCCGGCGTTGAGCCCACCCGCGAGGGCTTCGCCTCATTGCCCGAGACCCGCATCCTCGAGCTCCAGGATGCCGCGTCCAACCCCGACAACCTCGACCCGATGGCCGGCATCGCCTCGATGCTGAAGGACGGTCTGCCGTGGGGTCCGATGATCGACGGCGACCTCATCACTCAGCCGACCTTCGACTCGCTGCGCAGCGGCGTGGGCGGCGACAAGCCGCTCGTGCTGGGCGCCACCGATGACGAGTTCACGATGGCCACGGATGCCGCGAAGAACAAGCTGCGCTTCGTCCCGGCGTCCCTCGTCCTGGGCAAGTTCGTCACCGACAAGGCGACGCGCAAGGGCTACCTCGCCGCCAACAAGGAACAGCGCCGCAAGGGCACCGCGGCCGTGCTCGGCCGCTTCATGACCGACAGCATGTTCCGGGCGCCCATCGTCCGGATCGCCGAGGCTCGCGGCTCGTACCCGACCTGGGTGTATCGATTCGCGTGGGCGTCGCCGAAGCTCGGCTGGGCCGTGCACTGCATCGATGTGCCGTTCTGGTTCGACTGCCTCGACTCCGAGAAGATCGACTACATCGCGGGCGACAACCCGCCGCAGGCCCTGGCCGACGAGGTGCACGGCGCCGCCGTCTCGCTCGTGCGCGAAGGCACTCCAGGGTGGCCCGCATGGTCGAACGACCCCGGCGCGACGCGCGTGTTCGACGCCGACCCCACCACCCCCGAGGTGCTGCCCGACGGCTACGCCTCGGTGCGTCCGCTGGTCTGACGCTCCGTCTCGCTTCGCTCGCCCAACGACCGGTTTCCGCCGGTCGTTGAGCGAGCCGCGCGTCCGGCGGTTGAGCGACGAGCGCGGCGAGGAGACGAACCGCGCCCGCCTCAGCTGAGCGCGGGGATGACCTGATGCTCGAACAGGTCGATGCCGGAGCGGTCGTACGCGTGCTCCGGGAAGTAGTGGATCGCATACGCCAGTCCGCGATCGCGCATGTCCGTCAGCCGTTCGACGATCTGCTCCGGCGTGCCCACCAGCGCAGCCCCACTGCGGTAGTCGCGCATGAAGCCTTCGGTCGCGTCGCCCAGGTAGGGCGCGACCCGTGCCTCGATGGCGTCGATGCGGTCGGCGACCTCAGCCTCGGTGGAGGCGATGACGGTGTTGTAGTTGGCGGAGCGGGTGATCTCGGCGAAGTCGCGGCCGATGGCATCCGTGTGTCCGCGCAGGATCGCGCTCTTGGCCTCGAACGCCTCCGGGGTGCCGCCGAAGTTCGTGTATTGCGCGTACTTCGCCGCGATCCGCAGCGTGACCTTCTCGCCGCCGCCGGCGACCCACAGGGGGATGCCCGGCTTCTGCAGCGGAAGCGGGCGGACGATCGCACCGTCGACCTGGAAGTGCGCGCCGTCGAGCGTCGCCGTGCCGGTGGTCCAGGCCTGCTGCATGATCTCGACGCCTTCGGCCAACGCACCGAGGCGGTCGCCGATGCGCGGGAAGCCGTACCCGTACGCCTTCCACTCGTGCTCGTACCAGCCGCCGCCGATGCCCATCTCGACGCGGCCCCCGGAGATCAGGTCGACTGTGGCGGCGACCTTCGCGAGATAGGCGGGGTTGCGGTAGCCCATGCAGGTGCACATCTGGCCGAGGCGAATCCGGTCCGTGACCGCCGCGAAGGCCGACATCAGCGTCCACGCCTCGTGCGTCGCCTCGTCACTGGGGACCGGCGTGGTGTGGAAATGGTCGTAGACCCACAGCGACTCCCAGGCACCTTCGTCCGCGCGCTGCGCGAGCTCGCGCATCACGCGCCACTGGTCGGCCGGTTCGATGCCGACGAGGTCGTAACGCCAGCCCTGGGGAATGAAGGTTCCGAATCGCATTCCGACAGCCTAGGGGCGACCCGGTCGACGCCCGGCCGCAGCTACACGGACCGACCGACGACCGTGGCCCCCGGCATCCGCTGTGTCATCACGGCGATCGCCTCGGGGTTCTGGTCCACGAGGACCGCTTCTCTGCCGAGGGCTGCGGCCACCGCGCCGGTCGTGCCGCTGCCGGCGAAGAAATCCAGCACGCGGTCGCCGGGGCGGGACGAGGCCTGGATGATCCGCCGCAGGATGCCCTCGGGCTTCTGCGTCGGGTACCCGGTCTTCTCGCGCCCGGACGTGGGCACGATCGTGTGCCACCAGACGTCCGTCGGGAGCTTGCCGCGCTCGGCCTTCTCCGGGGTCACGAGACCGGGAGCCATGTACGGCTCACGGTCGACGGTCTCGGAGTCGAACCAGTACCGCGCCGGGTCCTTGACGTAGACCAGGATCGTGTCGTGCTTGGTCGGCCAGCGCTTGCGCGTCTTCGCGCCGTAGTCGTAGGCCCAGATCAGTTCGTTGAGGAACCGCTCGCGACCGAACAGGGCGTCCATCAGGACTTTCGCATAGTGCGCCTCGCGGTAGTCCAGGTGCACGTAGAGCGTGCCGTCGTCGGCGAGCAGGCGCCAGGCCTCCAGCAGCCGCGGTTCGAGGAAGCCCCAATAGTCGCCGAAGCGGTCGTCGTAGCTGCGCAGATCGCCGCTCAGTCGCTCGTACTCGCGCCCGTGGAACCCGCGCCGCACGATGGTGTCGGCCGCACGCGGTTCGTGAGTCAGTCCCGACGACGCCGGCAGCTCTCCATCGGCCCGGGTTTCCGCGACCGGCCGCGCCCCGTCATCACGCGGAGACTGAATCGTGGACGAGCTACGGGCGGTCTCGACGGTCTTGGTCTGCACGCGACCGGTGTTGAACGGCGGATCCAGGTAGATGAGGGTGAACGAGCCGTCGGCGAAGCCGCGGATCACCTCGAGATTGTCGCCTTCATAGATCGTGACGGATGCCACGGCCACCTGCTCGTCGGTCACGCTGCGCGCCCGGTCACGGGACGCGGTGCAGCCAGGTGTCGGTGGCGAATTTCGACTCGACCAGGGCTTCGGCCTCGGCGTACTCGTCGGCCGTGATCTCGCCGGGCACGGCGCCGTACAGGTTCGCGAACGTGTCGATGAAGCGCTCGATGATCGCCTCGCGCGGCAGCCCGGTCTGGCGGCGCAGCGGATCGACGCGCTTGGCAGCCGAGACCGTGCCCTTGTCGCTGAGCTTCTCGCGACCGATGCGCAGCACCTCGGTCATGACCTGACCGTCCATGTCGTAGCTGAGGGTCGCGTGGTGCAGCACTCCCCCGTTGGCCATGCGCTTCTGCGCGGCCCCGCCGATCTTGCCCTGCGGCGAGGCGATGTCGTTCAGCGGCTGGTAGACCGCGTCGATGCCGAGCGAGCGCAGCGCCTGCAGCACCCAGTCGTCCAGGAAGGCGTACGAATCCGCGAACGTCATGCCCGAGACGAGGGATGCCGGGACGTACAGCGAGTAGGTCACGATCGAGTTCGCGCCCATCATCATGGCGCCGCCGCCGGAGATGCGGCGCACCACGTCGTAGCCGTGGCGCGCGGCGCCCTCGGGGTCGACCTCGTTGCGGTACGACTGAAACGAGCCGATCACGACGGCGGATTCGTTCCACTCCCACAGCCGCAGCGTCGGGTTGCGGCGGCCGTCTCCGACGCGGGCGGTGAGCACCTCGTCCAGCGCCAGGTTCATCCGAGGACTGACCGGCGACTCGTGCACGATCTCCCAGGAGAAGTCGCGCCAGCCGGGGGCGGTCACCAGCGCGCGGCGCACGGCGGTGCCGACCGACTCCGGAGTGAAGCCCAGCAGTTGGGCCCCCTCGGGGAGGGCCGCGCGCACCGCGGCGGCGATCGTGGTGACGTCGGATTCGACCGGCAACCCGTTCACCGCAGCGTCGATGTCGGCCAACGCATCGTCGGGCTCGAGGAAGAAGTCCCCCGCGAGGTGGAAGTCGACGATGCGACCGTCGCGGACGTCGAGATCGACCACCACGAGCTTGCCGCCGGGCACCTTGAATTCGCCGTGCATGGGGTCAAGCGTACGGGCTGGGGCGCGGCGTCAGTCGCGCTCGGGGAACCGGGCGTCGAGCCAGGCGAGAAGGTCGTCGCGGACGTCCTTCTGCTTCACCTCGTTGAAGATCTCGTGGCGCGCGCCGGGGTAGACGAGCGTGGTGACATCGGTGAACCTCGAGCGCGTGCGGTAGTCGTCGGCGAGCTTGTGCACGCTGCGCGGACCGCCGACCGTGTCATCGCGGCCCACCATCAGCAGGGCGGGGATGTCGTAGCCGAGGTTCTTGCGCGGACGACCGAACAGTCGCAGCCCGTCGATCGGGCCGAACAGCTTGAGCAGCGGCTCCTCGGTGGTCAGCGGATCGGCCGCGAAGTCCTCGCCGACCGACGGATCGGACGACAGCCATTCCAGGCCCGTGGCGTCCGGGCCCTTCCACGGCGCATTCAGGGGACCGGCGTTCATCGCGCCCGGCCACCGCTGTGCGGAACCGCTCAGCACGACCGCGTCGTACGCCTCGGGGTGGTCGTTCACGAGGATCTGCGCCAGGAACGAGCCCCACGAGTGCCCGAGCAGCACGAGCGGAAGCGCGGGATTCTCCTCGCGGATGATGCGGGTGAACTGCCACACGGCGGCGACGGCGGCCCGGTGACCGCCCTTGCCGAGATGGCCGAGCTTCGCGGCATCCCCGTGCTGCTTCATCCCGGTGCGACCGTGGCCGCGGTGATCGTCGGCGTAGACCGTGTAGCCGTCCGCGGTGAGCGCATCGATCAAGGCGCCGTAGCGCCCGGCGTGCTCTCCGACGCCGTGCAGCAGCTGCACCACGGCCCGCGGGGTCGTGGCGGCGGGATGGACGTCATAGACGATCGCGACGCCGTCGGCATCGATGAACTCGGGCATGGCCAGGAGCCTATCTGCGTGGCGGCCGACGACACAGTGGAGCGCGCCACAGCACCCCGGTCAATTTTACTTAGCAAGGCTAATGAGCTAGGCTAACTAATCAATGAGTCCTTCCCCAGCTTCCGCAGAGTCCACCACCGACATCGAACTCGGTGCCGCCGCCTCCGACCTGCGCTGGGCGACCTTCCGATTGGCCCGACGCCTGCGTGCCCAGCGCGCGGTCGACTCGATGAGCGACGGTCAGTTCGCCGTGCTGGCGAACCTGAACATGACAGGCCCCCTGACGCTCGGCGAGCTCGCCGAGCGCGAGCGCGTCACCGCGCCGTCGATGAACCGCACGGTCAACTGCCTCGAGGAGTCGGGCTACCTCACCCGCACCCCCGATGAGTCCGACCGCCGCAAGGTGAACATCGACCTGACCGAGTCGGGTCGCGCGGTCGTCGAGGAGACGGTCCGTCGCCGTGATGCCTGGCTCGAATCGGCACTGGCCGACCTCACCCCGCAGGAGCGCGACATCCTCAGCGATGCCGCCAGCGTGATGCGGAAGGTGGCCGACCGATGAGCGCCATGTTCCGTTCGTTCTCGATGTTCAACTACCGCGTCTGGTTCATCGGCGCGATCGTCTCGAACATCGGCGCCTGGATGCAGTCGACCGCCCAGAACTGGGTCGTCCTCACCCAGCTCACCGACAACGACGCCGCTGCCATGGGAATCACGATGGCGCTGCAGTTCGCTCCCCCACTGCTCCTGGTCAGCGTGACGGGATGGGTCGCCGACAAGTTCGACCGGCGCAAGCTTCTGATGGTGACGCAGGCCGTGCTGATGCTGCTCGCGATCGCGCTGGGCCTGATGATCCTCACGGGCCACATGACACTGCCGATCATGTACGGCTTCGCCCTCGCGCTCGGCGTCGTGACGGCGTTCGACAACCCGGCCCGCCAGGCCTTCGTATCCGACCTGGTGTCGCGCGAGAATGCCTCGAACGCGGTCGCCCTCAATGCCGCGTCCTTCAACGGCGCGCGCATGATCGGGCCGGCCGTCGCCGGCATCGTCATCGTCGCCGTCGGCACCGGATGGGTGTTCCTGGCGAACTCCATCACCTTCCTCGCGATGATCGTCGCCCTCATGGTGATCCGCACCAATGAGCTCAACCCGCGCCCGAAGGGCTCCGGTGCGGCGCGCATGGCCGATGGGTTCCGCTACGTCGCGCGGCGACCAGACCTCATCGTCACCTTCGCCATGGTCTTCCTCCTCGGCGCGTTCGGCATGAACTTCCCGATCATCGCGTCGACGATGGCACTGGAGTTCGGCCAGCAGGCCGACGGTTTCGGACTGCTCAGCTCGATCCTCGCGATCGGCTCGCTCGTCGGCGCCTTGATGGCCGCCAGCCGGGATCGCGCCCGCATCCGGGTCGTCGTCGCGGGGATGGCGATGTTCGGCATCGCGGCAACCGTGTCGATCTTCATGCCGTCCTATTGGACATATGCCATCACGCTCATGTTCACCGGCTTCGCAGTCGTGACGACCATGACGACCGCGAACGGGTACGTCCAGACCACCACCGATCCGGCCCTGCGGGGCCGAGTACTGGCGCTCTACATGGCGATCCTCATGGGCGGCACCCCGGTCGGCGCCCCGATCGTCGGCTGGATCGCGGCGGAGTTCGGTCCGCGCGCGGCGATCCTCACGGGTGCCGTGGCCGCGTTCGCCGCGTTCGCGATCGGCGGGATCTGGATGCTCGCGACCGGCCGTCTGCGTCGCCACGAGACCAAGCGCTTCCGGTTGACGATCGATGAGACCCGCCCGCTGACGGTCGTCGCGGCACCGGAGGAGTTCAGCGACGAGGTCGCCGGGACCACCCCGATCCGCCTGCCGCGGGAGCTCTCGCTCGACGACCGCGAGCCCCTGTCGCCGGCCGTGCCCCGCACGAGCTGAACCCGGTCCCCCGCCGCACCCGGCGCGCCGCCGATGTCGCGCCGGGGGCTTCACCCCTTGCACGGCTGCCCCGACCGGGCGCTCGACGTGCAGTCATCCCTGCACCGATTGCACCGTCCCGCGACCCTGGCGTGGTTGTCCAGTCCATGTTCTGAGCGCACCAACCATATGCGGACCGCTGTCGCCCGACTTGAATTGACCGTACGCCACGAGTCGAACAGTCAGAGGAGCACGGATGAGCGTCACGGTCAAGGCTGATGCCTGCGTCGGAGCGGGGCAGTGCGCCCTCGTCGCCCCGGATGTCTTCGATCAGGACGACGACGGCATCGTCATCCTGCTGGAGTCCGACCCGCAAGGCGCCGACCGCACCGCAGCCACCCGCGCGGCGCGACTGTGCCCGGCACGCGCGATCACCGTCAGCGAGCAATGACCACCGCGCGGGTCGGAGCCGTCATCGTCGGAGCCTCGATCGGCGGCCTGACGGCGGCAGAGACACTCCGCGAGGAGGGTTTCGACGGGCACATCATGCTCTTGGGCGATGAACCACACCTCCCCTACAACCGACCGCCGCTGTCCAAGCAGGTCCTGCTCGGCGAGTGGGAGTCGGACGACGCCGCCATCCGAACGGCCGCGGAGCTCGGCAGCCTCGACGTCGAGGTGCGCACATCGTGCCCCGCCACCGGGCTGGACGTCGATGACCGCGTTCTTCACACGGCCTCCGGGCCGATCGCGTTCGATGAGCTGATCATCGCGACCGGCACCGAGCCTCACCGGCATCCCGACCTGCCGGACGCGCACGGCCTGCGCACGATCGATGAGGCGCTCCGCCTCCGCGACGCCTTCCGAAACGCGGACCGTGTGGCCATCATCGGCTCGGGGATCCTCGGGTCCGAGATCGCCAGTGCCGCCCGCCACTTCGGCGCGCAGACGCTGCTGGTGGGCCGAAGCGGCACGCTCAGCTTCGGCGGCGTCGGCACGCTGCTGTCCGAGCAGCTGGCGCAGCTCCACCGCGAGCACGACGTCGAGCTCGCGCTGAACGCCGCCATCGAGCGGGCAGTCGCACTGCCGGACGGCACCGAGATCGCGTTCACCGACGGGACCTCCCGGCGGTTCGATCTCGTCGTGTCCATGATCGGCGGCGCTCCGCGCACTCGATGGCTCGCCGGTTCGTCGCTGACCATCGCGGACGGCATCGTGTGCGATTCCGTTGGTCGGGCAGCACCCGGAATCTCCGCCGTCGGTGACGTCGCCGCCTGGCAGGACCCGCACACCCGTCGCAGCATCCGCGTCGAGCATCAGAGCAACGCGATCGAGCAGGCGATCGCCGTCGCCTGTCGCATCGTCGGCGGCGAGTCGCTCCCGCAGCCGACTCCTCTCTTCTGGTCCGAGATCCACAAGACCCGCATCAACGCCTACGGGTGGTTCGATTCGCGCGGGTCGCTCGTGCCGGACGACGCGACCGCCGATGGCTCCGTCTACACCAGCAGCAGCGACGGGGCCGTCCGCGGCGTCGTCGGCTGGAATGCCTCCCCTCGCGCGTTCCGCCAGGCACGCGCACTCATCCCCGCCCCCGCGCCGTCGCTGGCCGCCTGAACCCTCTGACCGAAGGAGACCCGTCGATGTCGACGACCGCGCAGTGCCCCTACCTTTCCCGCTCGCTCCCCGGTGACGGCACCCCGTTGACACCGTCCCCGCAGCTCGCGCAGTGGCGCGAGGCGGACGCGTTCGTGCCGCTCGATTTCCAAGACGGCCACGAAGGCCTGGTCGCGACGCGCTACGAAGCCGTCCTCAGCGTCCTGCAGGACCCCCGTTTCAGCATGCGTCCCGGACGGATGCCGATGGGCCCCGGTGACGGACACGGCAGTGCCTCAGGCGACAGCTCGGCAGTGCCATTGGAGGCACCGGGCGCGCTTGACGACGCGGGACAGCAGTCCGAGGAGCTGAACCTCCTCAACCTCGACGGCGAGCAGCACGCGAAACTGCGCCGAGTGGTGACCGCACGGTTCTCGCTGCGTCAGGCGCGCACCCGCCAGGACTGGATCCACGGCATGGTCGCCGAGCAGATCGAAGCGCTGCGCGCGTCCGGTCCCGTGGTCGACCTGTGGCTCGACTACGCGCGGCCGATCGCCGCCCGCACGCACTGCCACGTCATCGGCGTGCCGGAGGCGCAGTACGGCCGGTTCGTCGAGCTGTTCGTTGAGGAGTCCACCGCGCAGCAGAAGTACGACTTCATCCGCCGGCTGCTCGCCGAGCGGGCGAACGATCCCGGCGAAGACGTGATCACCGACCTGCTGAACAACCCGGACCTCTCGCGCATCGAGGTCGAGGCGCTGCTGCGCCTGCTGATGGGCGCAGGGCGGGACTCCGTCGCCTACCTGATCGCCACCGCGTCCGTCGCTCTGTTGACGCATCCGGAACAGCTCGAACTGCTGCGCGGCGACCCCGAGCGGATCCAGGCAGCGGTGGAGGAGTTCATGCGCACGGGCGCGATGTTCGTCACGCTCTTCGCCCGCACGGCCCTCGAGGATGTCGTCATCGAAGGCACGACGATCCCCGCGGGCACGTCGGTCTCGGTCTCGCCCGTCGCGGCGAACCGCGACCCCGCGCAGTGGGGAGAACGCGCCGAGGAGTTCGACGTGTCACGCGATGCGTTCGGTCACCTCGGGTTCGGACAGGGGATCCACGGATGCATCGGCCAGCAGCTGGCGCGCATCGAGATCCGCGAGGCGATCACGGCCCTGATCCTCGCCTTCCCCGAGCTCGACCTGGTATCCGCCGAGCAGCTGGCGCCCATGCCGTTCGCGCACCCCGTCGCCGTGTACGAAGCGGGATCCGTCATCGCCCGCCTAGAGGCCGAGCCGGCGCACGCCTGAGTGGCCGGCGCATCGGTCGGGCGGCGCACACGTCCCGCCCGACCGATGCGAACTACGATCGCGGAGAAGCGATCGAAAGGCAGGGGATGACCGACACCGTGGATGACGGAGCGGGCGGTCCCGTCGTCGTCGGCGCCAACTGGTACCGCTTCGCGTCCGGCGAGCGCATCGTCAACCCGCACGTGATGAGCGTCTCGTTCGTCTGGATCGTCAGCGGCGGCGGCGAGATCAAGGTGGGCGATCAGCGGTTCCAGGTCGATGCGCAGCATGTGCTCCGCCTGCCCTGGCACCATCACGTCGAGTACCGCGCGCACCGACGAGGGCCATTCCACATCGGCACGCTGCACGTGGTTCCGCAACACTCCTTCGCCGCGGCGGTCGTGCCCCGTGTCGCGCATCTGCCCGGCGACCCGCTGCTGGAAGACGCGGCGCGGACGGGCGATCCCGGCGCGTTCCGACCCGGCCTGTCCTCGATCCACACCGGCGCCGCCCGGCGCATCACCGAGTACGGCACGCTCGCGATCGACCGCCTCGGCGAGTCCGCCTTCGACGAGGACTACTTCCGTGCGCTCGGCCGCCTGGTGCTCCTGGAGAACGCCGCGTGGTCGCGGTCGGCGGCCGAGTCCGCCGCCCTGCCCGGCTCGCTGGAGCTGATGATGACGTTCATCCGGCACCATATCGCCGAGCCACTGACCGTGGCGCGCGTCGCAGAGGCCGCGCGGTGCAGCCAGACGACCGCCCAGCGGCTCTTCCGGGCGCACACCGGCGAGACGATGCAGGAGTGGATCCGCCACGTGCGGCTCCGGGAGGCCGGGACGCTGCTGCGCACCACGGGCCTGCGGGTGGGCGAGGTCGCGCACCTGGTCGGCTACCCCGACCCGCTGTACTTCTCCCGCGCGTTCCGCCGGGCCTACGGGATCGCGCCGAGCCGTTTCGCGCAGGGCACGTTGCGCCCGTGAACCGGTAGACGGCCTCGATCGCACCGCTGGAGACCGTCCAGTCCATGTTTCGCACCTTGAGGTACTGCCGACCCGGGACGCGGCATCCGTAGATTCGAGATGAGGGTGCCATGGGTGCGCCCGCTGAGGGAGCACATCTGCATGGCCGTGAATCTTCGACCCTTCGGCCGCACCGGCTGGGACATCAGTGAAGTGTCGTTCGGAGCCTGGCAGCTCGGCGGCCAGTGGGGCCCCGTCGATGACGACGAATCGATC
This sequence comes from Microbacterium sp. Root61, assembly GCF_001427525.1. Taxonomy (NCBI): domain Bacteria; kingdom Bacillati; phylum Actinomycetota; class Actinomycetes; order Micrococcales; family Microbacteriaceae; genus Microbacterium; species Microbacterium sp. Root61. Next base: position 1,939,710 of record NZ_LMGU01000001.1, read on the forward strand.
GCCACGCTGCTGAAGGCCTACGAGCACGGCATCAACTTCGTCGACACCGCCCAGATGTACGGCACCGGCCACAGCGAGCAGGTCGTCGGCCGCTCGCTGCGCGAGTGGACCGGCGATCGCATCTACGTCGCCACCAAGACGCAGCCCGTGGCGTGGCCGCACCCGTCCGAAACCGACCCGGACATCCGCGCTGCGTACCCGTCCGCCTATCTCCGGGATCAGGTGGAGCAGTCGCTGCGCCGGCTCGACGTCGAGCGGCTCGATCTCCTCCAGCTGCACTGCTGGATGCCGAGCGGCATGAGCGACCGCGGCTGGCTGGATACCCTGCACGAGTTGCAGGCCGAGGGCAAGGTCGATCGGATCGGCGTCTCGATCCGCGACTACCGCGCGCTGGACGGCGTCGAGCTGGCCGCGGCCGGGCTCGTGGACTCGATCCAGGTCATCTACAACATCTTCGAGCAGCGCCCCGAGGACGCCCTCCTGGCGGCGGCCGCCGCCTCCCAGACGGCGATCATCGCACGCGTCGTGCTCGACTCGGGCTCATTGAGCGGTGCGTGGAACGCCTCGACCTACGACGGCTGGGCCGACGGATCGCAGGCCAAGACGATGTTCCGCGACGAGCGCTTCACCCAGACGTTGGAGCGCGTCGAAGCGATCAAGGCGGTCACCGCGGAGCACTACGACGGGCTCGACGAGGCCGCCGTGCGCTTCGTGCTGGACCGCCCGGAGGTCTCGACGGCGATCGTCGGGATGACCTCCTCGAAGCGGATCGCCCGCAACGCGTCGTTCGCCGACGGCCACGGACTCGTGCCGGGACTGCATGAGTGTCTGCGCCAATTCGAATGGGATCGGAACTACTACGTATGAACGCCTCATCGTCTGCCCTCGTCGAAAGGCTCAGCCCGGAGGGGATCGCCGAGCGGCTTCGCATCGGCTCGATCGCGTATCTTCCGCTCGGATCGCTCGAGTTCCACGGACCGCACCTGCCGATCGGCCTGGATGCGCTCACGGCTCACGGCGTCTGCGTCGCAGCCGCGGAGATCACCGGTGGCGTGGTGCTCCCGCCGTTCTACCAGGCGATCGGCGGCGAGCACGCGGCGTACCCCTGGACGATCATGAGCAGCACGCCGGAGGCGATCGCCACGCTCATGACCGAGACGCTGGTACGGCTCCAGGACTTCGGCGTCGAGCGCGCCGTGATCCTGAGCGGGCACTTCGCCGATGAGCAGCGGGGTCTCGTGACGGCCGTCGCCGAGCACTGGTCCGCCGACGGCGCACACCGGATGCAGGTCGTGGCGCGGACGCTCGGGCAGGCCCCGCAGCCGCCCGTGGCCCCTGACCACGCCGGCCAGTTCGAGTCGCTCCTCCTCCACGCCATCGACGCCGACCTGGTCAACCCCGCTCTGCTGCCGGATGCCGCAGCCTTCCCCGCGCCCGCGGACGAGGACCCGTTCGGCCCGCAGCGCCACCAGGCCGACCACCCTCTGCACGGCGTGTTCGGGCCCGATCCGCGCCAGCTGGACCTCGACCTGGCGGCCCCGCTTCTCGCGTACTTGGCCGGGTGGGTCGCCGCGCTGGCAACGGACGCCTAGGGCGAGTCTGACAAAGGTTGAGCGTTCATCGCGCGGATCCACCACAGGCCGCCGTTCTGGCTGGAACTCTGGTCCCGTCTCGCGGCCTCGGTTGTTCTCGGATGTCCAGTGGTCGTTGATCGAGGGGATGCTCCCGAAACCGACGGGACGCCCGGGCGGACAAGGTATGCCCGCGACGTACACTCGCGGTGAGGGCGAAGCGCCGGGCCGAGATTCCGGCACTGGCGTGACGGAGGGGTCAGGATGTTCGGTTCGAAGAAGAGGCTCAACGATCTGATGGCGCAGCTCAGGCCCGACCTGAGTGGGGAATCGCTCGGCGTCGGGCCCGACTTCCCTGGCGTCGCCCCGAACCCGCTCCTGAGCAGTGATGCCCGGAAGCGCAATGCGGAGCTGCGCACGGGCGCGCTAGCGCTCGGCGTTCTCGTCGACTGGCGGGAGGTCAACAGCAATCCCCGCGTGGTCCTGATGCTCGACGTGGAGACCGCCGACGGCCTCTCGTTCCGTGGTATCGCAGACGAAGACCTCACGATCACCGAGCTCACTCGACTCGCCCCAGGACAGACGTTGCCCGTGCGCTACCGGCCGGCCGTCATGGACCACTACGTCGCCCTCGCCCGGGACGCGGACCCCGCCCGGGTACAGCAGGTCTCTGACGAGATCGCCGGCCGCAAGCGCACCTGATGCCGAGGCATCCGTTCGGAAACACGTCGTGCCCGGTCGGCATGAAGCCGACCGGGCACGAGGTCACAGCTGCGACGACTTAGAAGTCGAAGTCGTCGATGTTGTCCTTGTCGAACACGTACGGGTCGCCCAGCAGAACGGTCGAGTCCGCACCGACGGTGTAGGAACCGAGCTTGCCGGCTTCGAAGGTGTCGCCTTCCTTGCCCGTGATCTCACCGTTGATGAGTGCTGCGGTCGCGAATGCGGAGAGGTAACCAAGGTCTTCCGGGTTCCACAGTGCGAACGCGGTGACGGTGCCGTCCTCGACGTACTCGCGCATCTGGTTCGGCGTGCCGAGTCCGGTCAGCGCGACCTTGCCCTTGTAGTCCGAGGTGGACAGGTAACGAGCGGCGGCCGAGATGCCGATCGTGGTGGGCGAGACGATGCCCTTGAGGTTCGGGTGCGACTGCAGCAGCGCCGCCGTCTTGTCGAACGAGATCTGCTCGTCGTCGTCGCCGTAAACGACCTCGACGAGGCTGATGTTCGGGTGATCTGCCGCCAGCAGTTCCTTCATCTTCTCGATCCACGCGTTCTGGTTCGTCGCGTTGGCCGTCGAGGAGACGATGGCGATCTCGCCGGCGTCTCCTATCTGCTCGGCGATCAGGTCGACCTGCACCTTGGCGATGCCGTCGGCGGTCGCCTGGTTGACGAACAGGTCGCGGCACTCGGGGTTGGTGTCCGAGTCGAAGGTCACGACTTTGATGCCCGCGTCGCGAGCCTCGTTGAGTGCGTCGCAGATCGCCTGCGGATCGTTCGCCGAGACGACGAGACCGCCCACGCCCTGCTGGGTGGCGGTGTTGATGTAGCTCACCTGGGCGTCGGGGCCGGACTCCGCCGGGCCGACCTCGGAGAACGTGCCGCCGAGCTCCTCGACAGCAGCCTTGCCGCCCTTGCTCGAGGTGTCGAAGTACGGGTTGCCGAGGCTCTTGGGCAGGAAGGTGATCGCCATGTTCGAGCTGTCGCCGGAGTCACCGGTCGAGCCACCGTCGGAGGCGCCCGTGTCGGCGCACCCGGAGAGGGTGAGTGCAGCGGCGACCGCGACGGCGGCCGCAGCGACTACACGCTTGCGTGCAAACTTCATTGTTCAGGTCCTTTCATACGGTGGCCGCGCGACGGATGCCGTCGGCCGGAGACGCAGCCTTGTCAAGAAGCTGTGGATGCTGCGACGCGTGGGGGGCGACTGGGTCGCCGTCGTGCTTTCTGGAACCAGGCGAGGACGCTGGCGCTCACGACCGAGAGCACGAGCAGCACTCCGGTGATGACGTTGATGACGTCTGAGGTGACGTTCGCGAGACGCAGCGCGCTGGAGAGCACGCCGATCAGCAGAGCCGCCGCGACGACGCCGTACAGCTGACCGCGTCCGCCGAAGACGGATACCCCGCCCAGGACGACGGCGGCGATGACCTGCAGCTCCAGGCCCGTGGCGTTGTCGCCTCGCGCGCTGCCGAATCGCAGCGTGTAGTAGATGCCTGCGAATGCCGACACGAGTCCGGCAAGGACGAAGAGGATGAACTTCGTCCGTTCGACCCGCACGCCCGAGAAGCGCGCGGCATCCTTCGACAATCCGATGGCGTAAATGCCGCGACCGAACGGGGTGAAGTGCAAGACGATGACGAAGATCGCCAGCAGGATCAGGAACGGCACCACGATGTAGGGGATCGTCGTGCCGGCGATCTTGGCCTTGGCCAGCGACGTCCATGCTTCGGGGAACGAGGTCACTGCGGTGGTGCCGAGCAGTCCGACCGCGAGCCCGCGGAACAACGCGAGCGTGCCGATCGTGACGGCGAGCGACGGCAGGCCGACAACGGTGACCAGGAAGCCGTTGAACGCTCCGCCGATGACTCCGACGAGCAGCGCCAGCAGCGCGGCGACCTCGAACGGCAGACCGAGGTGGACCCCGGCGCCGGTCACGACGCTCGCGAGACCCACCATGCTGCCGACGGAGAGGTCGATCTCGCCGGTGATCATGATGAGCGTCATCGGGAGTGCGATCAACAGGATCGGCGCTATGTCCAGGAGCAGGTAGTTGAGGGTGATCGGCTGGCTGAAGCCGCGCACGGTGGCGGCCGAGATCAGGACGACGAAGATCAGCAGTCCGACGATCGCGAACTCTCGCGTGAGGAACACGCGACGCCACAGCGGCTTCTCGAAGTCGCGCGCCACACGGTTCGTGGAGGTGGTGGCCGTGGTCATGACTGGTCCCTCGCTTCGATGAGCTGCCGTCTTTGTCGCACTGCGAGCCAGCGGTCCAGCACGATGGCCCCGATGATGAGCACGCCGACGACGGCGCGCTGCCAGAAGTCCGGAATGCCGAGGATCGGAAGGGCACGGTTGATGGTCATCAGGAGCATCGCGCCGAGCGCAGCTCCCCAGACCGAGCCGACACCGCCGGTGATCGCGACGCCGCCGATGACAGCGGCGCCCACGGCATCCAGCTCCCATCCGGCTCCGGCCTGCGAGCTGACCGAGCCGTACCGTGCGGCGTAGAAGACACCGGCCAGACCCGCGAGCGCACCCGACAGGATGAACGCGGTCAGGACGCGACGGGTGGTCTTCAGGCCGTAGAGCTCGGCGGCGGCAGGGTCGGAGCCGATGGCGTAGTACTCCCGCCCACCGCGGGTGTTGCGCATGTACCAGGCGGCCGCGGCCAGCACGACGAGGGCGACGATCGTGAGGATCGGGATCGTGAGGATCTGGCCGGTGCCCAGCGCCAGGAAGTCCTTCGGCATGTCGGACGCGTTGACTCGCGTGGAGCCGGCCCACATCACGTTGATGCCGCGATAGGCATACAGCGTACCCAGCGTGATGACCATGGCCGGGACGCGGGCGAAGGCGACCAGGGCGCCGTTGATGAGACCGAGGAGAGCGCCGAAGAGGACCGCGAGTACGACGACCACCGGAATGGGCAGGCTGGGGAAGTCGATGAACAGGCGTCCGGTCAGGTAGGCGGAGAGCCCCATCACCGAGCCCACCGACAGGTCGACGTTGCGCGTGATCATGACGATCGCCTGACCGATCGCGACGAGCGCGAGGATCGAGGGGGTGAGCAGCAGGTCGCGCCAGCCGTCGCTGCTGAACAGGAACATCGGGTTCTTCGCTGTCGCGGCGAAGATCACGAGCACCAGGGCGATGAGGATGCCGAACTCGCGGGCCTTCCCGAGCGCACCGATGTGCTTGGTGATCCCGGACACCGGGATGCGGGTGGTGGAGGTGACGGTCACGACTGCTGCTCCGATGCGTGCGTGGCGGCGAACATGACGTTCTCGCTGGTGGCCTCTGAACGGTCGAGCTCGGCGGTGATGCGCCCCTCGCGCATGACGAGCACGCGATCGGCCATCCCGAGCACTTCGGGAAGTTCGGAGGAGATCATGAGGATGCCCATGCCCTGGCCGGCCAGGTCGGACAGCAGCCGGTGGACTTCGGATTTCGTTCCGACATCGATGCCACGGGTGGGCTCATCGATGATGAGGATCTCCGGCTGGGTCGCGAGCCACTTCGCCAGCACGACCTTCTGCTGGTTGCCGCCGGACAGAGTCGAGGCGGCCGTGTCGAGCGCGTGGGCCTTCACCTCGAGCCGGCTGGCCCACTCCCGTGCGGCGCGGTTCTCGATGCCGGTGGTGATGAGTCCGAAGCGCGAGAGCTGCCGGCGGATAGCCATGGTGATGTTGCGCCCCACCCCGGATTCGAGCACGAGGCCCTGCTTGCGGCGGTCCTCTGGCACGAGTGCGATGCCGGCGCGCATCGCCTCGGTGGGATTGCCACGACGGATGCGCGCGCCCTTCATCGTGACGGTGCCCTCGCGGTAGTCGTCGACGCCGAACACGGCGCGTGCGACTTCGCTGCGACCCGCGCCGACGAGCCCGGCCAGTCCGACGATCTCGCCGGATCGGACGGTGAAGGTGATGTCGTGGAACACTCCGGGGGACGTGAGACCGTCGACCTCGAGCAGTGGCGCGCCGATGACGGCTTCCTGCTTCGGGAACAGATCGGTGACGTCGCGTCCGACCATCTGCCGCACGAGTTCCGCGGGCGTCGTCTCGGCGATGGGAGTCGTGCTGATGTACGAGCCGTCGCGCATGACGGTCACGGTGTCGCACAGGGCGAACACCTCGTCGAAGCGGTGCGAGATGAAGATCAGCCCGCGACCCTCATCGCGCAGGCTCCGCGCGATGGTGAAGAGCCGGTCGACTTCGATCCCCGACAGGGCGGCGGTCGGCTCGTCCATGACGAGCACCTTCGCGTCGAGCGAGACGGCTTTCGCGATCTCGATGACCTGCTGATCGGCGATGGAAAGGCCCTCGGCCGGGCGGTCGGGGTCGATCGTGACGCCGAGGCGAGTGAACAGCCGCTCGACCTCACGGCGCATCGCCTTGCGGTCGATGCGGCCGAACCGGCCCACGATCTGGCGACCCATGAAGATGTTCTCGGTCACCGAAAGATCGGGGAAGAGCGTCGGCTCCTGGTAGATGACTGCGACGCCGGCCGCCTTGGACTGGGCAGTCGAGGTGAAGTCGACGTCTACGCCTTCGAGCTGGAACTCGCCGCCGTCACGCCGGTAGAGACCGGCGACGATCTTGACGAGAGTCGACTTGCCCGCACCGTTCTCGCCGATCAGCGCGTGGATCGATCCGGTCTGCAGCCGAAGGCTGCCCGAGCGGAGGGCGATCACGGCACCGAACGACTTGACGACCTTCGACAGCTCGAGGACTACGGGTGCGTCGCTGGTCGGCACAGGTTCCTCCTCCTTGAGGTTGAATGGGGACTGAATCGATTCAGAAGCGATTCATGGATACTGTAGGCATCGCGCCGTCGTCGGTCAAGTCACGACCCACGGCGCGCCGACACGAGAGCGACGAAGGAGCACACATGGTGGTGAGCATCCGTGACGTCGCCGAAGCTGCGAGAGTCTCCGTCGGCACCGTCTCGAACGTTCTCAACCGCCCCGAGACCGTGTCCGCCGTCTCCGCTCAGCGCGTCCTGGAGGTCATCGAGGACCTCGGATACGTGCGCAACGACGCCGCGCGCAAGCTCCGGGCCGGGGTGAGCACGACGGTCGGCTTCGTCGTGCTCAACGGCCAGAACCCTTTCTTCAACGACGTCGTGCGCGGAGCCGAGGACGAAGCCTCACGACACGGCATCGCGGTTCTCTACGGCAACACCGACCAGGACTCCCGCCGCGAGCGGATGTACCTCGACCTGTTCGAGGAGCAGCAGGTGCGCGGTGTCCTCATCTCGCCCTACGGCGACATCCTCCCGCGATTGGAGCGACTGCGAGCCCGCGGCATCCGCGCCGTGCTCGTGGACCGCTTCGGCGGCGCCAGCCGGTTCAGCTCCGTCTCGGTCGACTCGGTCGAGGGCGGCCGGATGGCGGTCCAGCACCTGATCGATATCGGACGTCGACGCATCGCCTTCGTCGGCGGTCCGATGGACATGCGGCAGGTCACCGACCGCCTCTCGGGCGCCCGCGTCGCGGCCGACAACGCCTTCCCCGGGGTTGAGCTCGAAGTGCTCTCGACCTCGGCGATGACCGTCGAAGAAGGCGTCGCCGTGGGCGCGCGCATGCTCGCCAGACCGCGCCGAGAATGGCCCGACGCCCTGTTCGCCGCCAACGACCTGATCGCCCTGGGGCTGCTGCAGTCCCTCGTCTCGGACGGACGGATGCTGGTGCCCGACGACATCGCCCTGATCGGCTTCGACGACATCTCGTTCGCCGCCGCAGCGGCGGTGCCGATCTCCTCCATCCGGCAGCCGAGCGGCATGATCGGCCGCACAGCGCTGCGCATCCTGCTGGAGGAGTGCGACGACTTGGAGCTCATCCCGCGCCAGACCGTCTTCCCACCCGAGCTGGTGGTGCGCCGCTCGACTCGGATCTGAGCCGGCGCGCGCCACTCAGGCCGGTGCGCCAGCCGTGGAGGCACGCACCACGAGCTCCGGACGGAAGCGCACGTGCTGGGGCGCAGCGCCCGGATCGGCCAGCGCCGCGAACAGCAGGTCGACCGCCGTCCTGCCGATGTCGTTCGCCGGCTGACGCACCGACGACAGCGGAACCACCGTGGACTGCGCGAAGTCGATGTCGTCGTAGCCGATGATGGCGAGGTCGTCCGGCACGCGGATGCCGCCGATGATCGCGGCGCCCTGCAGCACACCGACCGCGAGCAGGTCGTTGGCCGCGAACACGGCGTCCGGTCGCTCCTCGGCGGGCAGGCGCGCGATCCGCTCGCCCGCCTCGCTCCCGCGCAGAACGGTCAGCGCCTCGAGCTCGATGACCTCGAGGCTCGCACCGGGCACCTCGGCCAGCGCGCGGCGGGCACCGGCGAGGCGATCGGCGACCTGCCTGATCGACAGCGGCCCACCGACGAAGGCGATGCGCCGACGGCCGAGCTCGAGCAGGTGCGCGACCGCGAGGTACCCGCCTTCGACGTCGTCCACCGCGACCGAGGGGACCTGCCCGCCGGGGAGCTCGCCATCCACAAGCACCAGCGGGATGCCGGCATTCAGCAGCACCGCGTTGTCGAGATCGTGCGGGGTCAGGAGCACGCCGTTCACCCGCTGCTCGCGGAACAGATCGAGGTACGCGCTCTCACGGACCGGGTTCTGGTCGCTGTTGCCGAGCAGGATCGAGATGCCGTCGAGCGCCGCACGCTCCTCGGCACCGCGCGCGACCTCCGCGAAGAACGGGTTCGCGCTGTCCAGCACGATCAGGCCGATGCTGCGGCTGCGACCGGCGCGCAGCTGCCGCGCGGCGTCGTTCCGCACGAAGCCGAGCTTCTCGATGGCCGCGTGCACACGCGCGACCGTGGCCGGCGCAACCTTGTCCGGACGGTTGAGCACGTTCGAGACGGTGCCGACCGAAACGGATGCCGCGGCGGCGACGTCTTTGACACTCACTGACATTTCGACCCATCTTGACGAATCCTGATGCTCACATTATCGTTTGAAACGATTCATGCCCTGGATCGATTCACTGACGTTATCCCTGCGAGCCTCACGAAGGAGTGCCATGACCCGCGTCGCGTTTCAGCTGCTGATCCGTCCAGAGCTGATCGACGAGTACATCCGACGCCATACCCCGGTCTGGCCGGAGATGCTGGCCGAGATCGACGCCGCCGGTCGACGCAACTACTCGATCTTCCTCGGCGAAGGCGGCCGGCTGTTCGGCTACTACGAGACCGAAGACGACGAAGCCGCCCGCGCCTACCTGGCCGCCTCCCCCGTCGCCGCGCGCTGGGAGGCCTCGATGGCCGAGTTCTTCGTCGACCTCGACGGCCGCGCCGACCAGGCCGCCACACCCCTCACCGAGGTCTTCAACCTGCACGACCAGTTGGCGGCCTCCGCTGACGTCCCGAACCACCCCCAGAACGAAAGCTCCGCATCATGACGACGCTGTCCCCCGAGATCCAGTCCCAGCTGAGTGCGCAGGCCATCGAGCTGCCCTCGTGGGCGTTCGGCAACTCCGGCACCCGCTTCAAGGTGTTCGCCACGCCCGGCACGCCCCGCGACCCCTTCGAGAAGATCGCGGATGCCGCGGAGGTCAACCGTGTCACGGCGCTGGCCCCGGCCGTCGCGCTGCACATCCCGTGGGACAAGGTCGAGGACTACTCGGTCCTGCGTCGTCACGCCGAGGACCTCGGAGTGAAGCTCGGCACGGTCAACTCGAACACGTTCCAGGACGACGACTACAAGTTCGGCGCCCTCACCCACGAAGACGCCGCCGTGCGCCGCAAGGCGATCGACCACCACCTCGAGTGCATCGACGTGATGGATGCCACGGGCTCGCGCGACCTGAAGATCTGGCTCGCCGAGGGCTCGAACTACCCGGGCCAGGCCGACCTCCGCGGCCGCCAGGACCGCCTACACGAGTCGCTGCAGCAGATCTACGCGCGCCTCACCGGCGACCAGCGCCTCGTGCTGGAGTACAAGTTCTTCGAGCCGTCGTTCTACCACACCGATGTTCCGGACTGGGGTACCTCCTACGTGCAGGTGGCCGCCCTCGGCGAGCGTGCGCTGGTCTGCCTCGACACCGGCCACCACGCGCCGGGCACCAACATCGAGTTCATCGTGATGCAGCTGCTGCGCCTCGGAAAGCTCGGCTCGTTCGACTTCAACTCGCGCTTCTACGCCGACGACGACCTGATCGTGGGCGCGGCCGACCCGTTCCAGCTGTTCCGCATCCTGTTCGAGGTCATCCGCGGCGGCGGCCTGAACAACCCCGACGTGGCCTTCATGCTCGACCAGTGCCACAACGTCGAGAAGAAGATCCCCGGCCAGATCCGCTCCGTGCTCAACGTGCAGGAGATGACCGCCCGCGCGTTGCTCGTCGACGGCGAGGCGCTGATCGCGGCGCAGCGCTCCGGCGACGTGCTCGCGGCCAACGCCGTGCTGATGGACGCGTTCTACACCGACGTGCGCCCGGCCCTGGCGGCGTGGCGCGAGGAGCGCGGCCTGCCCGCCGACCCGATGGCAGCCTTCGCCGCGTCCGGCTACCAGGAGCGCATCGAAGCCGAGCGCGTCGGCGGCGTCCAGGCCGGCTGGGGCGCCTAGCCCCACGGTCGAACCGGGCGCCCACCACCCAGCTCGCCTGTCGCAATCGGTCGCTTCGACCGGCAGATCGCGACAGGCGAACCCCGCAGCATCCCGCTCCCCCGTCGCAACTTGTCGCCGCAGCTCGCAGAATGTGACAGGCGAACCCCAGATCGAAGGAATCTCATGACGAACCCGACCGCCGCCGAGCTCATCGCGCGGAGTAACCGCTTGGGCGCCGACCCGAAGAACACGAACTACGCCGGGGGCAACACCTCGGCGAAGGGCACCGAGGTCGACCCGGTCACGGGCGAGCCCGTCGAGCTGCTGTGGGTCAAGGGATCCGGCGGCGACCTGGGCACGCTCACCGAGCAGGGACTCGCGGTTCTGCGGCTGGACCGCATGCGGGCGCTCGTCGACGTGTACCCGGGCCTGGAACGCGAGGACGAGATGGTCGCCGCGTTCGACTACTGTCTGCACGGCAAGGGCGGGGCGGCGCCGTCGATCGACACCGCCATGCACGGGCTGGTGGATGCCGCACACGTGGACCACCTGCATCCCGACTCCGGCATCGCGATCGCGACGTCCGCCGACGGCGAGGCACTGACCGCGAAGATCTTCGGCGACAAGGTCGCGTGGGTGCCGTGGCGCCGCCCCGGCTTCCAGCTCGGGCTGGACATCGCCGCGATCAAGACCGCGAACCCGGACGCGATCGGCTGCATCCTCGGCGGGCACGGCATCACCGCGTGGGGCGACACCTCCGATGCGGCCGAGGCCAACTCGCTCTGGATCATCGAAACCGCCCAGGCGTACATCGACGCGCACGGCGCGGCCGACCCGTTCGGCGCCGCCCGCGCCGGGTTCGGCGCCCTGGAGTCCGGCGAGCGCCGGGCGAAGGCATCCGCGCTGGCCGCGACCATCCGGGGCATCGCGAGCCACGACAAGCCGATGGTCGGCCACTTCACCGACGACGCGCGCGTGCTCGAGTTCCTCGCCTCCGAGGCCGCCCCGCGCCTCGCCGAGCTGGGCACGAGCTGCCCCGACCACTTCCTTCGCACCAAAGTCAAGCCGATGCTGCTCGATGTCTCGGCCGACACCTCGGTGGAGGCATCCGTCGCCCGCCTGAAGGAGCTGCACGAGGCCTACCGCGCCGATTACACCGCCTACTACGAGTCGCACGCCGATGCCGCGTCGCCCGCGATGCGCGGGGCCGACCCGCTGATCGTGCTCGTCCCCGGCGTGGGCATGTTCAGCTACGGCGCGAACAAGCAGACCGCACGCGTCGCCGGCGAGTTCTACCTCAACGCGATCAACGTCATGCGCGGCGCCGAGGCGCTGTCGACCTACGCGCCGATCTCGGATGCCGAGAAGTTCCGCATCGAGTACTGGGCGCTGGAAGAGGCGAAGCTGCAGCGGATGCCGAAGCCCAAGACGCACGCGGGCCGCATCGCGCTCGTGACCGGTGCCGCCTCCGGCATCGGCAAGGCCATCGCTGTCCGCCTGGCGGCCGAGGGCGCCTGCGTCGTCATCGCCGACCTCGACCTGGCCAAGGCGCAGGCTGCGGCGGCGGAGATCGGCGGAGCGGATGTCGCGGTCGGCGTCGCGGCGAACGTGGCGGATGCCGCGGCCGTTCAGCGGGCCGTGGATGACGCGGTCCTCGCCTTCGGCGGGCTCGACCTCGTCGTCAACAACGCCGGGCTCTCGCTGTCCAAGCCTCTCCTGGAGACCACCGAAGCGGACTGGGACCTCCAGCACGACGTCATGGCCAAGGGCTCGTTCCTGGTCTCGAAGGCCGCGGCGAAGGTGCTCATCGAGCAGGAGCTCGGCGGTGACATCATCTACATCTCGTCGAAGAACTCCGTCTTCGCCGGTCCGAACAACATCGCGTACTCCGCGACCAAGGCCGATCAGGCGCACCAGGTGCGGCTGCTCGCGGTCGAGCTCGGCGAGCACGGCGTGCGCGTCAACGGCATCAACCCCGACGGCGTCGTGCGCGGCTCGGGTATCTTCGCCTCGGGCTGGGGCGCGAACCGCGCCGCGACCTACGGGGTGGACGAGAAGGACCTCGGCCAGTTCTACGCGAACCGCACCATCCTCAAGCGCGAGGTGCTGCCCGAGAACATCGCCAACGCCGTGATCGCCCTGACCGGACCCGAGCTGCAGCTCACCACCGGCCTGCACATCCCGGTCGACTCCGGCGTCGCCGCGGCCTTCCTGCGATGAGCGCCACCGGCCACGTCGCGGCGATCGACCTAGGCGCGACCAGCGGCCGGGTCATCCTCGGACGAGTCGGTCCCGATGCTCTCGAGACGCGGCAGATCGCGCGGTTCGCGAACAGCCCCGTGCAGACGCTGGACGGTCTGCACTGGGACCTGCTCGGAATGTACGGTGCGGCCACCGCAGGTCTGCGCGCCGCGTTCCGCGAGGAGCCCGGAATCGCGAGCATCGGTGTGGACGCGTGGGCCGTCGACTACGGCCTCCTGCGCGACGGACGTCTCCTCGGCGCCCCCTTCCACTACCGCGACGAGCGCACCGCGCGCGGCGTCGAATCGGTGCACGAGCGGATGCCGCACGCCGATCTCTTCGCCCGCAACGGACTGCAGTTCCTGCCGTTCAACACGGTGTATCAGTTCGCCGCGGAGCCCACCGATCAGCTCGCGTTCGCCGACACCGCGCTCCTGATCCCCGACCTCGTCGCGTACTGGCTGACCGGCATCGCTCGAGCGGAGCGCACGAACGCCTCCACCACCGGCCTGCTGCATGTCACGGAAAGCGAGTGGGACGCCGAGCTCGTCGCCGCGCTCGGCTTCCCTCGTGGGATCCTTCCCCCGCTCATCTCGGCGGGCGAGCGGCTCGGGCTGCTGGATCCCACGGTCGCCGCATCCATCGGTGCGACGACCACCACGTCTGTCACCGCCGTCGGTTCGCACGACACCGCATCCGCGGTCGTCGCCGTGCCGATGGAGGCGGATGCCGCGGTCTACATCTCCTGCGGAACCTGGGGACTCGTCGGCGTCGAGGTCGAGACGCCCGTCCTCACCGCCGAGGCGGTCGCCGCCAACTACACGAACGAAGGCGGTGTCGACGGGCGCGTGCGCCTGCTGCACAACGTCATGGGCCTGTGGGTACTCAGCGAGACGCTGCGCGGCTGGGAGCGCGAAGGGCACCCCGCCGATCTCACGACGCTGCTGGATGCCGCGGCCGAGGTCGAACGCGATGTGCCGGTGTTCGACATCAACGACCCCCGCTTCCTGCCGCCCGGCGACATGCCCGCGCGCATCGACGCCTGGTGCACCGAGCACGGCCTCGCCGCACCGCGCACCCGCACCGAGTACGTGCGCAGCATCATCGAGTCCCTCGCGCAGGCGTTCGCCGAGGCATCCGCCCGCGCCGCGGCACTCGGCGGTGTCGACGCGCGCACGATCCACATCGTCGGCGGCGGCGCCTTGAACGCGCTGCTCTGCCAGCGCACCGCCGACCGCGCCGGGATGCCGGTCATGGCCGGTCCGGTCGAGGCGACCGCCTTGGGCAACGTTCTCGTTCAGGCACGGGCGCTGGGGTTCATCGACGGCTCGCTCGAGGCTCTGCGCGACCTGGTCGCCCGCACGCACGCGCCCCTCCGCTACGCACCGCGCGCCGGCTGACGCCAGGGCGGGCTAGGACCGCAGTCCGACGCGTTCGAGGTGTGCGTTGGTGAATCGCCCGTCGGGGTCGAGTCGCTCGAACACCGCTCGTGCATCGGCCAGGCGCGGATGCACCCGCCTCAGAGCCGCCGCGTCGAACGTGTGGAACTTGGCCCAGTGCGGCCGGGCGGCGAACGGTGCCAGCGCATCCTCGATCGCCGGGATCACGGCGGCCACAGCGTCTGGCGCGTTGCGCCAGGTGAAGTGGATCGCCAGCACATCACGCTCGTACGCGGGGCTCAACCAGAGGTCGTCGGCCGCCGCGGTGCGCAGCTCGCTCCAGATGAGGAGCGGACGGATGCGGTCAGCCAACGCCCGCACCGCGTTCAGCGCTGCCGGGGCATCCGCCCGGGGCACGAAGTACTCGCTCTGGATCTCGTCGCCGAAAGACGGCTCGCTGTCGAGCCGGAAGTGCGGGAGCCGCTGCGTCCACGATCCCGGGGTACCGAGGTCGGTGACGATGAACTCCTCGCCGAGCGGCGAGTGCACCGCGGGATCGCGACGACCGTCCAGCAGGTCGTCCGCGACAACAGCCGTGTCGGCCTCGATGAGCGACTTGACCCACACGAGATCGACCGAGTGCGACTCCCAACGCGTGAAGATCGACACACTGTAGCCGGCACTCGTGAGCGCGGCGAGATCGGCGAGCGCCGCATCCCAGCTGACCCCGGTGTAGATGTCCTGCCGCACCCGGAAGCTGGGTCGCACGTCGAGCGTGAGCGCCACGACGATCCCGTACGCCCCGACTCCCACCACCAGCGCATCGAAGTCGGCGTCGCCGCGGCGCACCTCGTGCGCGTCGCCGTCAGCGCCGATGTATCGGATGCTCCGGACCGCGGTGGAGAGCACGCCGTTGCCGTCGCCCGAGCCGTGGGTGCTGGTGGCCGTGGCTCCGCCGACCGAGATGTGCGGCAGCGAGCCCATGTTGTGCAGCGCCCAGCCGCGCGCGTCGAGCCACATCGCCAGCGTGCCGTAGCGGGTGCCGCTCGCGACGGTGACCGTGCGGGCGTCTTCGTCCAGCGCGAAGCCGCCCTCGAGCCCGCGAACGCCGATGAGGGTGCCCGTCGTGTCGGGCAGGTCGGTGAAGGAGTGCCCGGTGCCGAGCGCGTGCACGCGACCGCCTGCGGCCACGGCACGACGGACGTCCTCCTCCGTCGTGGCCTCGACGATGCGGGCAGCCGTGTACTCGTACGTGCCCGCCCAGTTGCGCGCCATCCGCCGGCCTACGTCTCGCGGGTGATCGTGACCTTGACGTGCAGGTTCGACTTGAAGGGTCCGGCGTACACACCGCGCAGCGGCGGGACGTCGCCGTAGTCGCGGCCTCGGCCGACGAGCACATGGCGGTCGCCGATCTCGATGTTGTTGGTCGGGTCGAAACCCTGCCATTCGCCGGCGAACCACTCCACCCAGGCGTGGGACTCGCCGGTGACGGCTTCCCCGACCTCGGCGTCCGGCTTCGGGTGCAGATAGCCCGACACGTAGCGCGCCGGGATGCCGACCTCGCGGAGGGCCCCGAGCGTGATGTGCGCCATGTCCTGACACACGCCCTTGCGCGACTCCCACGCCTCGCTCGCAGTGGAGTGCACACCGGTGACGCCGGTCATGTACTGGACCTCATCGCCGATCCGCGTGGCGATCTCGAACGCGGCGCGGCCGGGGTGGTCGTGCCGACCCGCGATCGTCCGGGCGATCTCGGCCACTTCGGCGTGCGGGCGGGTGCGGCCCGTCTGGGTGAGCTGCTCGACCGTGCCGATGGCGCCGGACGCCTCGGCGGCCAGCGCCTCCCACGTCAGGTCGACGTGCTCCAGCGGACGCGGGCGCACCTCGACGAGGCTGCGCGCCGTGATCTGCAGCGACGAGTGCGGCGAGAGCACGTCGAATGCGGCGACGCGGGTGCCGAAGTAGTCGACGTACTGGTTCACCGATGTCGACGGGTCGATGTCGAGCGACGAGCTCAGCACGAACTGGCTGTCGGTCGAGCCCGGCAGCATCCGCGCCTCGTTGTACGACGCGGTCACCTCGCCCGGGTACGAGAACCCGGTCTGGTGCTCGATACGCAAGCGCTTCATGAGATCTCCCCGATCCAGCTCGGCTCGGCCTGCGTCGGGAAGAACCGCGAGCGGATGGCCTCGGATGCCTCGCGCGTCACGTTCTGCACCCGCTGCATGTGCTCCGGCAGCTCGTTCAGGATCTCGTTGACGGGACGGTACTCGAGGTCGTTGCGGATCTGACCGAGGGCGCGCAGCACCGTATTGGAGTGGCCGACGCGGTCGGCGCGCGGGTCGATGGCACTCATGCACTGCTCGGCCTGCGAGATCGAGTAGATGATCGACCGCGGGAAGAGGCGGTCCAGCAGCAGGAACTCGGCCGCGTTGCGGGCGCTGGGCATGCCGCGGTAGGTGCGCAGGTACGCCTCGTAGGCGCCGCACGATCGCAGGATGGTCGTCCATGACGGTCCGGATGCCTCGGTCAGCGACCTCGTCGCCAACAGGCGTGCGGTCATGTCGGTGCGCTCGATGCTGCGACCGAGGGTGAAGAACTGCCAGGCCTCATCACGGCTCGTGGACGAGTCGACGATGCCGACGGCCAGCGCGGCGCGCTCGCGCACCCATTGGAAGAACTCGTGCACCTTCTCGCTCTGCAGTCGCCGCGGCATCCGTGCGTTGGTCGTGTTGAGGACTTCCCACAGCTCGGTCGAGACGATCTCGCGTGCCCGGCGGGCGTTCTCCCGGGCGGCGGTCAGCGAGTACGCGATGCCGGCGGGGTTCATCCGGTCCACGGCGAGGCGCTGCAGCACGTCGTCGCGGCGCACGAACTCGACGCCCTCCGGCGGCGAGCTGCCCATGACGCTGAGCAGCGACCGGCACGCGGTGTCCTCGTCGATCCACGGGTCCTCGAGCAGCAGCTGCAGGTGGACGTCGAGGATGCGGGCGGTCCCGTCGCTGCGCTCGATGTAGCGTCCGATCCAGAACAGGCTCTCGGCGATGCGGCTCAGCATCCTGCACCGCCTTCGATGCCGCGAGACCGCAGTGGGACGTCGAGACTGTGGGGTTTACCCACTGTCTCGACCCTCGGTTGCCGTTTCGGTGAAATGCCTGTCTCGTCGCGCGCGGCCTGCTGCTGCTGTTCCTGCTGCTCGCCGCGCGTGCGCGGGCGGTCCTGCGGAGAGTGGGTGACCTCGGGCTGTCCGTCGTAGACGATGGCGATGGCTTCGGTGACCGTCGCCGCCTGGTCGGCGACGAGGCCGGCGAGACCGTTGCCCTGGCCGTACTCGACGTGCGAAGGGGCCGAGCCGCCGATGACCCACGTGTCCTTGGACCCGCCGCCCTGGCTCGAGTTGACCACGAGCTCCCCCTCGGGCAGCGCGACACGCGTGAGCCCGCCGGGCAGCACCCAGACATCGTCGCCGTCGTTGACCGCGAACGGGCGGAGGTCGGCGTGGCGCGGGCGCATCCCGTCTTCCACGAGGGTCGGGATCGTCGAGAGCATCACCACCGGCTGCGCGATCCAGCCGCGCGGGTCGGCGAGCAACTGCTGCCGGAGCTTCTCGAGCTCGGCGGGCGAGGCATCCGGACCCACGACCAGTCCCTTGCCGCCGGAGCCGTCGACAGGCTTGACCACGAGTTCGGGCAGGCGGTCCAGCACCTCCTCGAGAGCGGCGGGGTCTTCCAGCCGCCAGGTGTCGACGTTCTTGAGGATCGGCTCCTCCGCGAGGTAGTAGCGGATCAGGTCGGGCACGTAGGTATAGAGCAACTTGTCGTCGGCGACGCCGTTGCCGACCGCGTTCGCGATCGTGACGTTGCCCAGGCGTGCGGCGAGCATGAGGCCCGGAGCCCCGAGCATCGAGTCGGCACGGAACTGCAGCGGGTCCAAGAACTCGTCGTCGACGCGGCGATAGATCACATCGACCCGGCGCGGACCCCGCGTGGTGCGCATGAAGACCTTGCCGCCCGCGCAGAGGAGGTCGCGGCCCTCGACGAGCTCGACGCCCATCAGGCGCGCGAGCAGCGTGTGCTCGAAGTACGCGGAGTTGTAGACACCCGGCGTGAGGACCACGACGTTGGGCTCCTCGATGCCGGCGGGGGCCGAGGCGCGCAGAGCGGCGAGGAGCTTGTTCGGGTAGTCGCCGACCGGACGCACGCGCATCGAGACGAACAGCTCGGGCAGGGTCTGTGCCATGACCCGGCGGTTGGAGATGACGTAGCTGACGCCGCTCGGCACGCGGACGTTGTCTTCGAGTACGCGCATCTCGCCGTGCTCATCGCGGATCAGGTCGATGCCCGACACCTGGATGCGCACGCCGTTGGCGCTGTGGATGCCGGCGGCTTGGCGGTAGAAGTACTGGGATGACGCGATCAGTCCGGCGGGCAGCACGCCGTCGCGCACGCAGTGCTGGTGGCTGTAGGCGTCGTCGAGGAAGGCCTCGAGCGCGCGCACGCGCTGCTTGACGCCGGCCTCGATGCGCGACCACTCCTCGAACGTGATGATGCGCGGAACGGCGTCGAGCGGGAACGGCCGTTCCTCGCCCGCGAAGTCGAAGGTGACCCCCTGTGCGAGGTAGGAACTGGCGAGCGACTCGGTGCGTCCGCGCAGCTCATCCTGGGTCATCTGCGCCAGCGTCTGGTACAGCTCGCGGTACGCCGTGCGCGACTCCGCGGCCGCGCCCGGGTGCTCCGGATTGCCGAACATCTCGTCGTACGCGGGGATGCCCGACCTGGTCTTGCGGGGCGCCAAAGTGGAGCCGTACCCATCGAACAGATCACCCATGGGGAGAGCCTAGTCCGGGCCATGTTGCGTCAGTGTTTCGGCCCTGTCCGCCGGGCGCGGCGGGCTCCGGATGGACGCGATCGATGAAGGGCGGACGGATGCCGCGGCATCCGTTTTCGCCGTTCCAGGACGGGTGTGACCCGGCGCGCGTAGGCTCGACGCGTGGCGATGCCCGCAGTGAAGGCGCGCCGCCTCGACGGCGCTCTCGCCGGGGTGGCGGCCGTCGTGCTGGGCGCGGGGGTGGGCGAATTGTCCGCCGCGATGCTGTCCCCCGGCGCGAGCCCGTTCGCCGCGATCGGCTCTGCGCTCATCGACCTCGCCCCGGCCTGGGCCAAGGAATCGGCGATCGCTCTGTTCGGCACGGCCGACAAGATCGCGCTGCTGACCGGGATGGGGATCGTGCTGCTGCTCGCGGCGGCCGTGGCGGGGATGCTCGAGCAGCGGTTTCCGCCGTGGGGCATCACGCTCGTCGTCGTGGTGGCGGCCGGCGGCGGCGTTGCGGCGATGACCCGCGCCGACGCCGGGCTGCTGTCGTGGATCCCCTCGGCCCTCGCCGGCATCACCGCGGCCCTGACCCTGTCCTTCCTCCTCCGCCGCTCCCGCGACCGCGCTCGCGCCTCGCGAGACGCGGCGAACGCGACCAAAACCGACCCGGGTACAACCGTTGGCCACGTTTCGGGCGAAGGAGCCGGAGTGGACCGGCGGAAGTTCCTGCTGTGGAGCGGCGGGGCGATCGCGGTCGGGGTGCTCGCGACCATCGGCGGCGCCGCGCTGCGGGCGGGGGCGCGCAGCGTCGAGGCCGTCCGCACGGCGATCCGGCTCCCGTCCCCGGCCACCACGGCACCGGCGATTCCGGCGGGCGCGGAGCTCAGCATCCCGGGCCTCGCGCGGGTGATCACGCCCAACGGATCGTTCTACCGCATCGACACGGCCCTGCTCGTGCCCCAGGTCGACCCGGCCGACTGGAGCCTGCGCATCCACGGGCTCGTCGAGGAAGAGGTCACTCTCACCTGGGCCGAGCTTCTCGCGCTGCCGCTCGAGGAGAGCGTCACGACGCTGACGTGCGTGTCCAACGAGGTCGGTGGCGAACTGATCGGCAACGCGCTGTGGCTGGGCTACCCGATCCGCGAGCTGCTCGCCCGCGCCCGACCGACGGCGAGCGCCGACATGGTGCTCTCCCGCTCGGTCGACGGGTTCACGGCGTCCACTCCGCTCGAGGTGCTGACCGACGGACGCGCGGCGATTCTTGCTGTCGGGATGAACGGCGTGCCACTCCCGCCCGAGCACGGCTTCCCGGTCCGGATGGTCGTCCCCGGCCTGTACGGCTACGTCTCCGCGACGAAGTGGGTCACCGAGCTCGAGGTCACGAGGTTCGCGGATGCCACGGCCTATTGGACCGACCGCGGCTGGTCCGAGCGCGGTCCGATCAAGCTCGAGTCGCGCATCGACGTCCCCCGCAAGGCGCAGGGGCTGAAGGCCGGCGACACGGTGATCGCGGGAGTCGCCTGGCAGCAGGGCGTCGGCATCGCGGGGGTCGAGGTGCAGATCGACGACGGCCCGTGGAAGGGCGCGACCCTCGCGACCGCGATCTCGAACGACACCTGGGTGCAGTGGATGCTGCCGTGGACGGCGACCGTCGGCGACCACCTGTTGCGCTGCCGGGCGACCAGCAAAGCGGGCGAGCTGCAGACCGAGGCGCACGCCGACGTCGTGCCCGACGGCGCGACCGGCTGGCACGAGCGCTTCATCACCGTCTTCGAGTAGGAACGGTCGACGGGAGTCCGGCGCACTGCCACGTTCGCTCAATGTACGCATTGCGTCCGCATGATCGCAATGCGTACACTTGCCATGTCGCGCATCCCATTCCGTGAAGCGCCGACACCGCACGAAACGAGGACGATGATGCCCGAAACGACAAGCGATGCCCCCCGAGCGCTGCGCAGCAATCTGCCCCCCACCTCAGCACTGGGCATCGCCCGGCGAGCGCAGTGGCGATCGCTCGGCATCCCGGTCGAGGACCTCACCAAGCCCAAGGTCGCGATCGTCAACACATCGTCCGAGCTGGCCGCATGCTTCGCCCACCTCGACGAGATCGCCGTCGCGCTCAAGGCAGAACTGCGCACGCTCGGCGTGCTCCCGTTCGAGATCCGCACCGTCGCCCCCAGCGACTTCGTCACGAGTGCCGGTCGCGCGGGCCGCTACATCCTGCCGAGCCGCGATCTGATCGTCAACGACATCGAGGCGGCCGTGGAGGGCGCGAAGCTCGACGCGATGATCTGCCTCAGCTCGTGCGACAAGACCACTCCCGCGCACCTCATGGCGGCCGGCCGCCTCGACATCCCGACCGTGATCATCCCGTGCGGCTACCAGCACTCCGGTCTGGCCGAAGGGCGCGAGGCCGATGTCGAAGAGGTGTTCCTGCTCGCGGCGAAGGCGGCCGTGACCGGCGAACCGACCGATCACCTCGAAGAGCTCGCCGACGATGCGATCCTCGGCCCAGGGGTATGCGCCGGACTCGCCACCGCCAACTCGATGCACATCGTCGCCGAGGCCCTCGGCATGGCGGTGCCCGGCGCAGCGCCGGTGCGCGCGAACAGCGAACGGATGTGGGATTCGATGCGCCGCTCGGCGGCCGCCCTCGTGGACCTCATCGAACGCGACATCCGTCCGCGCTCGATCATCACCGACGGGTCGATCCGCAACGCGGTCCGCACGATGCTCGCCGTCGGCGGCTCGATCAACACGATCAAGCACCTGCAGGCCATCGCCGTCGAGGCCGGACTCGACACCGACGTGTGGGAGGCGTTCCGCACAATGGGCCGCGACACTCCGCTGCTCGCGTCCGTCCGCCCCAACGGCCCGTGGCTCGTGGAGCAGTTCGAAGACGTCGGCGGTGGCGCGACCGTCCTCCGGGAGCTGCTGCCCCTCCTCGACGGCGACCAGCTGACCGTCACCGGCCGCACCGTTGCGGAGAACGCAGCCGCTGCGGCGCCCGCCGACGGGGAGATCATCCGCCCGATCGGCGACCCGTTCGGCACCGACCCCGCGATCGCGGTGCTCCGAGGCACCCTCGCACCCGGCGGTGCCGTCGCCAAACGCCCGGTCCCGGATCCTGGACCACGTCGCTTCACCGGACCCGCCCGCATCTTCGGCAACCGGGAAGAAGCCATCGCGGGAATCTCGAACGGCCGGCTCCGCGCCGGTGACGTGGCGGTGATCCGGGGCATCGGTGTCGCCGGGGCCCCCGGCATGGGGCTGACGAGTGCGTTCATCTTCGCGCTGCACGCCAAGGGCCTCGCCCACAGTGTCGCCCTGGTCACGGACGGCCAGTTCAGCGGACTGGTCAACCAGGGGATGACGGTGGGCGAGGTGTCGCCGGAGGCAGCCGCCGACGGGCCGCTGGGGCGGGTGCAGGACGACGACATCATCGACATCGACCTCGCATCCGGCCGGCTCGACCTTCTCGTCGACCCATCCGTGCTCGCCGCCCGACCGTCGTATGCACCGCCGGCCGACCGCGACAGCGGTGGCGGGATGCTCGACCAGTACGAACAACTCGTCCAGCCGCTGGGCTGCGGCGCAGTGCTCTGCGCCCGGCCGGCCGGACCTTGCCTCACGGATGCCGCGGCCGCCGCATCCCTCACCCCCCTCACGGAGCACGCATGAGCAACGACACCATCCACCTGCCCGCGAAGGACGTGCCGGTCATCGGCGAGTACGACGTCGTCGTCGTCGGAGGCGGCCCGGCCGGTCTGTTCGCGGCCACCGCGGCGTCACGCGCCGGGCGCTCCACGCTCCTGATCGAGCGCTACGGGTTCCTCGGCGGGGCCGGCACGATGGGCGGGCTCAGCACGTTCTGCGGTCTGCACGCACGCGTGTACGGCGAGGACCATCGCGTCGTACGCGGCTACTTGGACGAACTGCTCGACCGGATGGCCGCCATGGACGGTCTCAACGAGCCGCACCTGTCCGTGGACAACCGCATCCAGGCCCTGGCCTACGACATCTCGGTGCTGAAGATCGCCGCCGACGAACTCGTCCTCGCGGGCGGGGCCGAGCTGCTGTTCCACGCGTCCGTCGTCGACGTCGTCATGTCCGACACCGAGACGATCGACGCGGTGATCGTCGAGTCGAAGTCGGGTCGCGGCGCCGTGCGCGGACGGTTCTTCATCGACGGCTCCGGCGACGGCGACCTCGCCGCCTGGTCGGGTGCGCCGTACGAGCGGTCCGAGCACCTGATGTTCCCGTCGCTCATGTTCCGGATCAACGGCGTGCACCCCGACGAGGCCGGTGAGGCCTGGAAGACGATCCGCCGCATCATGGAGGACGCCGAGGCGGCCGGCACGCACCGCTTCCCGCGCAAGAAGCCCATCGTCCGTCCACAGCGCAACCCGCTGGAGTGGCGCTCGAACCTCACGCAGCTCTCGAACGCCGACGGTTCGGCCGTCGATGGCACGGATGTGCACCAGCTGACGCGTGGGGAGATCCAGGGCCGCCAGCAGGTGAAGGACACGTTCGCGTTCATCAAGGCGGTGACACCGGGCTTCCAGGACTCTTACGTCGTCGACATCGCCCCCTCGATCGGCATCCGCGAGACCCGGCGCATCGTCGGGCCATACCAACTCACCGAAGACGACGTGCTCGATTGCGCCGACTTCGACGACACGATCGGCGTGAACGGCTGGCCGGTCGAAGCCCACGTCGCCGGCGACGTCGACTTCCGTTTCGCTCCGGAGGACTCGCGCGGCTACAACCAGCTTCCGTATCGGATGCTGCTGCCCCAGGTCGTGGAGAACCTCCTCGTCGCGGGACGGTGCGCCTCGATGACGCAGGGCGGTCAGTCGTCCGGTCGCGTCACTGGTCCGTGCTTCGTGATGGGTCAGGCCGCCGGCATCGCCGCCGATCTGGCGCTATCCGGCGGCACCAGCGCGGCCGACATCGACATCCGCGAGCTGCAGTCCCGCCTCACGGCGACCGGCGCATATCTCGGCACGGACCTGCCCGCCCGCGTTCGGGTCTGACCCGACGCACACGTCGACCACGCGCCGGTAACCGGCGCGTGGTCAGCGGGAGGTCGTGCGGTAGAGCTGAGGGTTCGCGTTCCGATACGCGCGGGCCACGCGGGCGGCGGCATCGCGGAGGGCGGGCACGACGTCCTCGATGAGCGACTGCTCCGACGCGCGCACGGTCGTGGAGGAGACGGTGAGCCCGCCGACGGGCTCACCGTCGACGAGGATCGGGACCGCGGCGGCCACCATTCCGGGGTGCAGCTCCTCGACCGAGACGTCATAGCCGCGAGAGCGCACGCCCGCCAACCGCGCCTGCAGCACGGCGGGATCCGTGATGGTCTGGGGCGTGTGCCGTTCGAGCGGCGCCGTCGCGAAGTAGTCGTCGAGGGCCACCTCCGGCAGGCTCGCCAGCAGCACCTTCCCGAGGGCGGTCGCGTGCGCCGGCAGGCGCATCCCGACCCGCACCGCATCGGGCAGCGGGCGGCGGTCCTCGACACGGGCCACGTGGATCACGTCCGTGCCGTCGAGCACGCCGACGCTGCACGTCTCCCCCGTGCTCTCCACGAGGTCGCTCATGATCGGGTGGGCGATCTCGGGGAGGGAAGCCGCACCGAAGTACCCGGCACCGAGCTCGAGGATGCGGGGAGTCAGGCTCCACACCCCGTGCTGCGAGCGGACGTAGCCGAGGTGCTCGAAGGTCAGCAGGATGCGCCGCACCACCGGCCGGGGCAGTCCCACCTTCGCGACGATCTCGCTCGCGCTGAGGACGGCGTCGTGCCCGCCGAACGCGCGGAGGACCTCGATCCCCCGCTCGATGCTCTGGATGCGATCGCGTGACCTGTCATCCGCCATTGCCATGCCACCGTCCGGATACACCTGCGCTTCGCGTTGCGATCCCATCCTAGGGATCGCAACGCGAAGCGATCGAGATTCCCGCTAGGCGGTGACGTTGCGCAGCCCGTACACGGATTCGTGCCAGGGGATCACGAACCGCTTGGCCTCGTTCACGATGAGGTACAGGACGAGACCGATCAGCGACAGCAACAGGATGAGCGCGAACGTTCTCGCGGCATCCAGGGAGTTCATCGCCGAGACGACCATGTTGCCCAGCCCGTTGTTGCCACCGAGATACTCACCGACGATCGCGCCGATGGTCGCCAGCACGATGCCCACCTCCATGCCCGCGAACAGGTAGGGCTGGAGGCTTCGCACGTCCAGCTGCAGGAAGGTCTGCTTCTTGGTCGCGTTGAGGCTCTGCATCACCTCACGGTGCCCCTGCTCGATCGAGCGGACACCCAGCAGCACGTTCAGCATGATCGGGAAGAACGCCAGGAGCGCCGCCAGCACGATCTTGGACGTCAGTCCGAAGCCGAACCAGATCACGAACAGCGGGACGAAGGCGACCTTCGGGGCCACCTGGGCGATGACGATCAGCGGGCGGAGGCTGACTTCCAGCCACGGCACCTTGCCGAGCACCACGCCGACGACGACGCCCAGCACCACGGCGATCGCGAAGCCGATCACCACTTCGGTGACCGTCACCACGACGGCAGACCAGGTCTGCGGCTCGGACAGCAGCTGCACGAACGACTCGGCCACGGCCTGCGGCGGCGGGAAGATGAACGGGTTCACGTTGAAGAACGTCACGATCGCCCACCACAGGAAGACGATCAGGATCACCAGCGACGGCGTGACGATCCACGGGAGCATTTTCAGAGTTCGCGGGGTCATCTCAGTCCTCCTCGTCGAGGTCGTGGCGCAGCATCCGCACGATCTCGTTGAATTCCGGCGTCGTCTGCACGTCGACGGTTCGTGGCTTGGGGAAGTCCGCCGGAAGGATCTGACGGATGCGCCCGGGGCGCGGCGTCATGTGCACGACGCGGTCGGCGAGGAACACCGCCTCCGGGATGTCGTGCGTCACGAAGACGACGGTGGAATTGGTCTCGAGCACGATGCGCTGGAGCTCGAGATTCATGCGCTCGCGGGTGAGTGCATCCAGCGCGCCGAACGGCTCGTCCATCAGCAGCAGCTCCGGTTCGGTGCTGAGGGCGCGAGCGATGGCGGCACGCTGACGCATGCCACCGGACAGTTCCCGGGGGTATGACCGCTCGAACCCGGTCAGTCCGACGAGAGCGGCCAGTTCCGCGGCGCGGGCACGCCGTTCGTCCTTCGCGACGCCGCGCAGCTTCAACGGAAGCGCGATGTTGTCGAGCACCGAGAACCAGGGGAAGAGGTTGCTCTCCTGGAAGACGAATCCGAGTTTCGTCACGGCGGACGGCTCGACGTTGCTTCCGCGCCACAGGGACTTGCCGTCGACCTCGATCGTGCCGGCGCTCGGCGCCAGCAGGCCGCCGATCATGCGCAGGAGCGTGGTCTTGCCGCAGCCGGATCGCCCGATCACGGCGACGAACTCGCCGCGCCGGATGGTCAGGTCCACCCCGGATACCGCGTGCGTCACACCGGATTTGGTGTGGAAGTCGCGACCGACGTTCTGGATGTGCAGCCGCGGCTTTTCTGTGGTCGTGACACGTGGCGCTGGGGGCATGAGTGTCTCGTTCGTCATCGGGCGATACCTCTCGTGATGGGGGCCGTGCCCGTTCGGCCGGGAGCCGGCCGAACGGGCATGAGCGGGTGTGTGCGATCAGTCGGTCGGGAGATAGTCGTCCGTGATCCACTTCATCGGGTCCTGGCCGCCTTCGACCAGCCCGGACTTCGCGTACAGGTCGTAGGCGGACTGCCACCCTTCGAAGTCGTTCTCGAGGAGCTCGCGTTCACCCGTCTGATCGATCCACGTCTGACTCGTGTAGACCTCCAGGGCGGCCTTGGCGACCTTGTCGTCGTCGAGCGCGGCGAACTTGAAGTCCCCGCTGTCGCGCATGATCTTCAACACGTTCTCGAAGTCGTTGGCGGCGTCGTCGATGACGAACTGCGTCGCCTCCTTGATGGCGGCGAGGAAGGCCTCGATCTGCGCGAGCCGCTCCGGGTTCTCCAGGTTGGACTGCGTCGTGATCCACGTCTGGAGGTCGGGTGCGTCGCCGAGCCCGGCGTCGTCGATGACCGCGTCGTCGTTCTGTCCCTCGATCGCGATCGACGTGTCCAGACTCACGATGTAGCCGTCGAGCTGGCCCTGCTTGACGAGTTCGAAGGTCGCTCCCGTCACCGGGACCGCCTGGCGCGTCACCGAATCACGGGGCACATCGGCCGTGTCGAGGGCGAGGTTGAGCATCTTCTCGCTCGTCCCGCCGATCGAGCCCATCCCCATGACCGTGCCCTCCATGGCCTCTGTGGACTCGATGGGGTTGGAGTCGACGGAGACGACGCGCAGGTTCGACTTGTACGCCATCGTTCCGATGGCGACGATCGGCTGCCCCTTCTCCATCG
The DNA here is from genome assembly GCF_001427525.1 of Microbacterium sp. Root61. Taxonomy (NCBI): domain Bacteria; kingdom Bacillati; phylum Actinomycetota; class Actinomycetes; order Micrococcales; family Microbacteriaceae; genus Microbacterium; species Microbacterium sp. Root61. The sequence goes on from NZ_LMGU01000001.1 coordinate 1,967,382, forward strand.
CGGGGAAGACGTCGACGGTGCTGGCGCGGGTGATCGGGGTCGCACCGCCCAAGAGCGTCTGAATGGCTGCGGCCGTGCCCTGCACCGGCTGCAGCTGCACGTCCAGGCCGTGCTTCTCGAAGTAGCCGCCTGCGTAGGCGAACATCTCCGGGGTGAAGGTGAAGGACTCGAGCGGGAGGAAGGTGACGACGACCATCTTGGTGAGGTCTGCTTCGGGCGCTCCGCTGTCCGTGCTCCCCGGCGTCGCGCTGGGGCTCGCGCACGCCGAGAGGGCAAGCGCACCGGCCGCGACTGCGGCTGCGGCGACTCGCGCCCACCGCCGCTTCGGGGATCGTGTCATGTGGTCTGTCACGGCTGCTCTCATCATTCCTGACTCCTGTGTCGGATCGATTCTGCCCGCTGCATCGCGGGCGGCAGAATGAGTCTGCCTACTCGGGTGTGCGGCCTCTACGGACCTTTTCATTGGATGAAATGCCACTGCGCTCGGGTCGTGCGCTCAGGATGGTGATGACTCCTGAGTCTCCATCAACGCGGACGAGATCACCCGTCCGAATCGTCTTCAGCGGGTCTGGAGCCACCTCGACCACGGTCGGAACCCGTGTCACGATCGCGCCCAGCACCGCCTTCGTCGTCACCACCTGGAAGATCATCGCGGCCGGCGCGGTGCCCATGAGCCGGGTGCTCTGGAAGAATCCGGACCACCCCGATGAGCCCTTCGCGCCTGGGAATACGAGCACCTTCCCGGTGAAGCACATGCCGAAGAGCTCGTGTCGCGGCTCGATCACCGTGCCGGTGGCGACGTCGATGCCGCCGAAGCCCGAGATCGCGTCCCGGGTCACGAGAGCCTCCGCCTCCACGACGCCGGGGACGATGCCGCGCCCCTGCAGCTCCATCATGCGCGCAACCCGCCACGCCAGCGACCCGTCACGGCCGCATCGATGCACTCGTCGAGCGTGCCGAACCATGCCTCGATGCCCAGGATCGCCGGAAGATAGTGCGCCTGTTTGGCGGAGTCCGTCGCGAACACCCGTGTTCCGGGCGGGGCGGCCTTCGACATGGCCGGGCAGGAGTCGGTGAGGACGTGCCCGCCGGCCCTCGTGATGGTCCGCGTGTAGCCGTTGCGGTCGGCCATGGTGCGCAGCGCGTGGGGAGTCATTACCCACAGCTCGGTGTCGGCATGAAGTCGTCGACCCTCCAGGAGCTGCGCGATGCGCGCGACCTGATCGAGCGAGGCGTGCGGGCACCCGAGGAGGACGAAGTCGACTTCGGTACTCGTGCCCTGCCCGTTGAGCGTGTCGTACACCCAGCGACGTTCGCGCGCCCCGTAGGTGATCGGCTCGGGCACGATCGAACTGCCGAAGGCGGCCTCCAGGGTCGGCGCCTCCGGGGTGATCCCGGGGATGTGGAAGAGCTCGACGCCGCCCGAGGTGGCCGTCGCTGCGCCGAAGTGCTTGAGATCGGCCAGATCGGGCTGCATCAGCGATCCGACGACGGCGGGTCGGGCTTCCTCCACCGTCTCGCCCACGAAGTACCCGAACATCCCCCACTCCTGGAAGTTGTCGACGTCGACGTCGGCGCGCACCAGGTGCGTGGCGAAGCGGTTCTCCGGCAGATGATTGCCCCAGTACGGGATCTTCCCGGTCAATCCGGCCGCGCCGGTCGACGCCGACCCTTCGCAGTTGGTGCGCGCGCCGAGCACCGAGTTGGCGTAGACGACAGCCGAAGACTCCATCCACGCGCAGTGCTCTCCCCTGACCGGCAGGTTGCCGACCTGATAGGGCGTGCAGGTCGCGAGGATGTTGACTCCGCGCTCGCTGAAGTACGACTCCGCACTTCCCTGCAGCTCGATCGACGCCGAGGGATACGCGGACAGGCCCGCCGCATCCTCTCCGAATCCGTGCTGAAGCTGGCACGTCGGCACCTTCATTCGCGGGATCTCGATCTCTCGATCGCAGTCCAGGTTGATCACGGCGTACGCCCGCGCCCAGCCGCCCTCCTCCACGAGCTTGGCCTTCGCCGGGGATGGCTGAGTCATCGTGCCTGCGACGTTACGGGTGTCGACGAGTCGCTCGGCTCCGAGCGCCTCGCCGTACCGGATCAGCAGATCCATCGCCGCCGCGACGGCGTCGCCTTCGTCGCCGTCGCGCATCGAGCGTTCCTCGTCTGTGAGCTTCACGCTTTCCTCTCGTGGGCGGCGCCGGAGCGCCGCCCACTGTCGCCGCTTCTAGTGACCACCGGCAGGGAGCACGACATGGTCGAGGGAGTACGGCGTCGACTCGAGAGCCGAGGCCATGATCGCCTCTATCACCGGTTTCGGCACCAGGCAGTCGGCGCAGGCATCGGCTGTGGCATCGATGCGCACGACGACCGCCGCCTCGCCGGACAGCGACCAGCTGAGCACGTAGCCGTCCGTGGCCATCATCTCGGTGAACTGCAGCAGCGCTGCGTCCACCGTGGCGGAGTCGACGAGCTCGCTCATGCCGCGCCCCCGACCTTGCTGTACGAGAACGGGTTCTCGCGCGGCGGGTTCAGGGTGAAGATCTCGACGACGGCGGAGACACCGGCGTTGTTCGCACCGGCGACCATGATCTGGATGGAGCTCGGGTGGCTGAGGACGCGGACGAGGTCCGGCTCATCCGATCCGCTGGCAGTGTCCGGCATCGAGTCCGGGTGCTCGGACGACAGGCGCCACCGCGTCTTGTGCGAGAGTGCGTCCTTGCCCACTTCGACCAGCTCCGAGCGGTCACGCACGCTGTGCTCGAACACGAACGCGCGCAGGTCGTCCTTGCTCCACCCGGCCGAGGCGAAGACCTCGGCATGCTCGGGAACGAGCACCAGCAGGGCGCTCGTGTACTCGTGGATGAGCGCACCGGTGCGCCGGATGCTGTCGACGAAATCCATCGCGAGCTGCTCGGGCTCCATCGTGTGCCGAGCCTCGATGTGCATCACCGACCGGATCACGTAGGCGGTGACCACGCTGTCGGCGGCGTCGAAGCCGTACTCGGTGTGCAGCGGCGGCCAGGGGCTCTGCTCCTCGTTCTCGGCGATGCACGAGGAGTACTTGGCCGGGGTGCCCTGCGTCGCCTGGTCGAGCTTGTGCGGGTGCAGGCCGAACACATTGATGCAGCCGAGGCGGATGGCCCGACCGATGGTCGCATTCGCCCGGAAGCCGGACCCGAAGATGTTGCCCTGGCTGTTCAGATCGATCTCGTGACGGATGGGGCCGTTCACGACCAGGAACGGTGCCGTGCCGGTGGTGCTCTGCCAGATGCCGCGGGCCGGGTGGGGCTCCTGGGCGATCGCCTCCCACGCGGCGACGACCACCGGGAAGTACTCGGGAAGGCAGCCGGCCATGGCGGCGTTGATCGCCGCCAGCCGGATCGTGAGGTGCCGATTCAGGTGGGTGATCGTGAAGAGGACCTCTTCGGGATCGCGCAGCACGGTCGCCAGGAATCGGTCGAGATAGGACTCCGTGACCGGGACGACCGGGAGCCCGTCGGTCCACTCCTTCGTCCAGTAGTACTCCAGAACCTCGCGAAGTCGATCGACTTCCACTTCGGGTACAGAGGTGTCATTCAGTGTCGTCGTGCTCATCATCAGCCTTCCACTCCCAGGATTCGCAGTACTTCGGGCATCGCGGTCAGCGCGCGCTCGCGCACCTGCTCGGCGGTCAGGCTGGCCATCGGATGCTGGACGGCATAGAAGTCGAAGCCCGGAAAGCCCTGCACCTGCGCCATCGCCCGCCCCGACATCAAGAACGAGTCGGAGGTGATGCTGACGGTCGGTACACCGGCGCGTTCGAGGAGGATGCCGTCGGCCACAGTCGCTGCGCTGCACGATCCGCAGTCGCCCACTGCCGTGATCACGACATCGCATTCCTCGGCGATCTGCTCCACGAGGGCCTGGCTGAGCGGCGTGCCGAAGTAGTCCTTCGTGTACAGCTTCGCCTCGCCGGCGCCATGGAGGGTCTGCAGTTCCCGCGCGATCTCGTCGAGCAGCATGGTCGCGTTCGGCTTCGTGTTGTCGAGAAGACCGATGGTCAGTCCTCGCAGGCTCACGGGCCGGGGGGAGAGCGTGCTGTCGAGCGCGCCGTCCTCCATCCCTGTCGGGTCGAGCAGAAGCTCCTGGGTTGCCATTTCGATGCTCCTCGTATGTCACGGTGCTGGGTGCGGACCCAATATGGCATTTCGCGAATCACTCTCCCCAGCCCGAATTTCACCAGTCGAAAAGGCCCGTGCTCGATGGGCGCCGGCCCGCCAAGCTGAATCCAGTCGTCCCCCGCAGAGAGTCGAGAACCGCACGTGCGCACAGCCATTCCCGCGACGATGCGGGCCGCGATCCTCGTCGACGATGCGCCTCGTTTGGAGGTCCGCGAGATCGCGACGCCGAGCCCCCGACGTGGTGAGGCCCTCCTCGAGGTGATCGCATGCGGCGTCTGCCACACCGATCTGCACGTGATCAAGGGGGAGGTCGCGTTCCCCCGGCCTGCCGTGCTCGGGCATGAGGTCAGCGGTCGGATCGTCGCGATCGGCACGGACACCGTCGACGCCTACGGCCTCGACGTCGGCGATGTCGTGGCCGCGGGATTCATCATGCCGTGCACGGAATGCGATGAGTGCCGCCGCGGGCGCGACGACCTGTGCAGCGAATTCTTCGCCCAGAACCGCCTGCGCGGCACGCTCTACGACGGAGAGAGCCGTCTCGCGATGCCCGACGGCTCGTTCCTCGCGATGTACTCGATGGGCGGCCTCGCCGAGTATGCCGTCGTGCCGCTGTCCGCACTCACCCGCATCGATGATGACTTGGACCCGCTGTCCGCGTGCATCCTCGGGTGCTCCGGGCTGACCTCCTACGGCGCCGTGTTCCGTGCCGGGGAGGTGTCGCCCGGAGATTCGGTCGCCATCGTCGGTGTGGGCGGCATCGGGTCGAGCCTCATCCCGATGGCGCTCAGCGCCGGCGCCACCACGATCGTCGCGATCGATGTCGCGGAGGCGAAGCTGGATCGAGCGCGTGAGCTCGGCGCCACACACGTCGTCAATGCCGCGGAGACCGATCCGGTCACCGCCGTCCGCGACATGGTCGGCGGCGTGCAGGTCGCGTTCGAGGCGCTCGGGCGCCCCGCGACCTTCCGCCAGGCGGTCGGCATGCTCGAGGACGGCGGCCGCATGGTGGCCATCGGCATCGCCGCAGGTGCCGCCACCGCTGAGGTGGAGATCACGCCGCTGGTTCGTCGCGGCTATCACATCGTCGGTTCGTTCGGCGGGCGCACGCGCACCGACCTTCCCGAAGTCGCGCGTCTCGCGGCATCCGGTCGGTTCGATGTCGGGTCGCTCGTCACGCGCCGCTACGGTCTCGACGACGTCGACGCCGCCTACCAGGCACTCGCCCGAGGAGAGATCACCGGGCGGGCGATCATCACCATGAAGGAGTCCGGATGACGGAGCCACACCCTGTTCTGACCACGATCGACGATGTCGGCGGATTGATCGGCGCGACATTCGGCCCGTCGACGTGGCGGGCGATTCCGCAGGAGGACATCGACCTCTACGCGCAGCTGTCCGGCGACGACAACCCGATCCACGTCGATGCCGTTGCGGCGGCCGCCTCACCGTTCGGGGGGCGCATCGCGCACGGCATGCTCACCCTCAGCATGGTGGTGCCGCATCTGCGCGAGATCTACCGAGTGACCGGCACGACGACCGGGATCGTGTACGGGTTCAACAAGATCCGGTTCCCGAGCCCGGTGCCGTCCGGCGAACGGATCCGCGTCCGCGGCGAGATCGCGGACGTCATCGAGATCGACGGCGGCGTCCAGGTCGAACTCGCCCTCACGTTCGAGGTCGAGCACGCCACGAAGCCCGCGGTCTTCGCCGAGTTGATTCTGAGGCACTACCGATGAGCGGCATCCGATTGGACGGTCGCGTCGCGATCGTGACCGGCGCCGGCCGCAGCCTCGGACGCGCGTACGCACGGGCACTCGCGGATGCGGGAGCCGGGATCGTGGTCAACGACGTCGATGAGGCCAGCGCGGCCGCGGTCGTGGCCGAGATCACTGCGGCGGGCGGCCACGCCGTCGCCTCGATCGGGGCCGTGGGGCCGACCGAGACCGCCGACCAGCTCGTGGCCGATGCGGTCGATGCCTTCGGTCGCGTCGACGTGCTGGTCTCGAACGCCGGCGTGCTGCGCGACCGCGTGCTCTGGAAGATGTCGGACACCGACTTCGACGACGTCGTCTCCAGCCATCTGCGCGGCACGTTCACGACCGCCCGTGCGGTTGCCACGCGATTGCGCGCGCAGGGGGACGGTGGACGCCTCATCCTCATCGGCTCCCCGGCCGGACAGTTCGGCAGCTTCGGCCAGACGAACTACTCCGCCGTCAAAGCCGGGATCGTGACGATGGCCCGTACCTGGTCGCTCGAACTCGCCCGCGACGGGATCACCGCGAATGCCGTGATCCCCACCGCGCTCTCCCCCATGACGGCAACGATCCCGGCCTATGCCGACCTGTACGAGCGGTTCCTGGCCGGCGTGCCGATCCCGCACGAGTTCCGGCACGACAAGGCTCTCGGGACGCCTGAAGACGTCGCCCCTCTCGTGGTCTGGCTGGCCTCCGCCGAATCGGGCGAGGTCACCGGGCAGGCCATCGGCATCGGCGGCGACCGCCTCACCCTTTACTCGCATCCCGCGATACTCGACGAGCAGTACGCGGACGGCGGGTGGAGCGCAGACGGCATCGACGCCGCCTGGCGATCGCAGTTCGCCCCCAGCGCGCCCCGTTCGGGACCGCCCAGCCGTGAAGGAGCCTCCGCGTGACCGCCCCCCACTACAGCGACATCTGGCAGGGAATCGCCCGCGCGGACCCCGATCGCGCGGCCGTCATCACCCGTGACGAGACGATGACGTACGGTCGTTTCGCCGCCGAGGCCGGCGCACTCGCCCGGCATCTGACGGACCGCGGCTTCGTGGCGGGGGATGCCGCCGGCATGCTCCTCTACAACCGCACCGAGTACCTGGCGTTCATGTGGGCCTGTCTGGCCACCGGGATCTCCCCCGTGGCGATCAACTACCGCTACCGCTCCGGCGAGGTGCGCGACCTGATCGTGGATTCGGATCTGCGGACGCTGATCGTGTCCACGTCGCTCGGTGGCCTCGCTCTGGACGCGGTCGCCGACCTCGCGCAGGCGGTGGAGATCATCACCGTCGAGGACGGCGGCGCCCCGGTACCGGGTGCCACCCGCTATGCCGACATCATCGCGGCGGGCGGCACGATGCCCCCGTCGGCGCCGCGTGGCGCCGAGATGCGGCTCTACACCGGCGGAACGACGGGGATGCCGAAAGCAGTGGTGTGGGATCTCGACACGCTGCTCGTCGCACGACAGCAGTCCACGTGGGGCCTCATCGGAGTGACGCCTCCGACCGATCTCGCCGGGGCGCTCCGGATCGCCGTCGATCCGTCGACGCCACGCGTCGTCACGCTCCCCCTCACCCCGCTGCTGCACGGCACCGCGCAATCGACCACGATGGGCACGCTCGCGCTCGGCGGCACGGTGGTGCTGCACGCCGCGCCGCGCATGGACATCGAGGAAGCGCTGCGCCTGACGATCTACCACGCGGTGACGCGACTCATCGTCGCCGGCGACGCGCTGGCGCTCCCGTTCGTGGAGGCCGCCGAGCGGCTCGAGGTGAGCCTGACCTCCGTCGACTCGATCGTGAGCTCCGGCATGCGCTTCAGCGACGATGTGAAGCGCCGCCTGCACGCGCTCGGAGACATCGCGATCGTGGACATGCTCGCGTCGAGCGAGGGCGGTCCGTATGCCTTCGGCGTCACGCGGAGCGCGCACGATCTCCCCGCCAAGCTGGTCCTCACGCCGGGGACCGTGCTGCTGGATGAAGAGCTGAACGAGATCCAGGCGGATGCCGGAGCCCTCGGCATCCTCGCCTTCCGCGGCATCCTTCCGACGGGGTACTACCGGGACCCGGAGAAGACCGCGAAGACGTTCCCGACGATCCGCGGTCACCGCTACGTCATGCCCGGCGATTGGGCACGCGCCCGCGGCGATGGCTCCGTCGAGCTGCTGGGGCGCCTCGCGGCCGTCGTCAACACCGGGGGCGAGAAGGTCTTCCCGGCCGAGGTCGAAGAGGCGCTGCTCGAACACGACACCGTCGACGACGTCATCGTGTTCGGTCTGCCCGACAAGCGCTTCGGCGAGGTTGTGAGCGCGATGGTCGCACCCCCGCCCGGGTCGAGCATCGATGTCGCCGAACTGCTCGCCTACCTGGATCAGCGCCTCGCGGGGTACAAGAAGCCTCGGCACGTCTTCGTCCGCGAATCGCTCGATCGGACCCCGACAGGCAAGGTCGAGCTCGCACGCGTCAAGGAAGACGCCGCGCGCGAACTCGCGGAGGCCGGTCGATGAGCGGCCTGGAGTCGAGGTTCGACCTCGCCGGCGTCTCGGCCATCGATGTGCACGTCCACGTGCAGATCGACAGCGCCGGACGCACCGCCTCGCCTCCCGCGCTCACCCAGGCGATGGCCGCCTATTTCAAGAGCAGCGAGCCTCCGCGCACCGTGGACCAGACAGCCGAGTACTACCGCGAACGCCGGATCGGCGCCGTCGTGTTCACGCTGGATGCCACGACGAACCTCGGTCACGCACCGAACAGCATCGACGACCTGGTCGCCGGGGCACTGCGCAATGCCGACGTCCTGATCCCCTTCGGCAGCGTCGACCCGCTGCAGGGCGCCGCCGCGGTCGACGAGGCGCGACGTCAGGCCGCACTCGGTGTGCGCGGCTTCAAGTTCCACCCCACGGTGCAGGCATTCGATCCTTCCGCTCCGGAGCACATCCCGCTGTTCGCCGCGATCGAGGAGCTCGGACTGCCGATCATCGTCCACACGGGTCAGACAGGTGCCGGGGCCGGAATCCCGGGTGGCTGGGGATTCCGACTGTCGCTGTCCAATCCGATGCTGTTGGACGACGTCGCGGCGCGGCATCCCCATCTCGAGATCGTGATGGCCCACCCCAGCGTCCCCTGGCAGGACGAGGCGCTCTCCGTCGCCACCCACAAGGCGAACGTCTGGATCGATCTCTCCGGCTGGTCGCCGAAGTACTTCTCGCCCGCGCTGGTGCGCGCCGCACGCACCTATCTGAAGACCAAGGTGCTGTTCGGCACGGACATGCCCGCCCTCACGCCCGACCGCTGGCTCGGCGACTTCGCGGGGCTCGGGCTGGACCCCGACGTGCAGCAGCTGATCCTGAAGGAGAACGCCGTCCGCCTGCTGGAGCTGGACCGATGAGCACTTCCGCGACCGATCTGTTCGGGTTCACCGAAACGCTCACCGAACTGGAGCGCACCAAGCTGCAGTCCCTGCGCGACCTGCTCGAGCGACGGGCGCGGCCCCACCTTGCGCAGTGGTGGGAGCAGGCCGAATCGCCCGCGCATCTGCGCGGCGAGATCGCGGCCCTGCGGCTGGAGGACGATCCGGACCTGCTCGATGCGGACGGCCGCCTCGGCGTCTCCTACGTCGGGTTCAAGCACTTCGAGTTCGCCCGCTTCGACATGTCGATCGGCACCCTGTACGGGGGCCAGGTCGGGATGTTCCGGACCGTCGTGCGCGAGGGCGGCTCACCCGAACAGGTGGCAGAGCTCGACCCGCACATCGCTTCGTTCGAGACGACCGGGTGCTTCGCGCTGACCGAGCCCGCGCACGGGTCCGATGTCGCCGGCGGGATGGAGACGAGGGCGACTCGGGATGGCGACACCTGGACCATCACCGGGCACAAACGCTGGATCGGCAACGCCGCGCTCTCGGACCTGATCGTCGTCGTGGCGCAGGACACGGCGGACGGGCGCGCCAAGGCGTTCCTGGTCCCCCGCGAGTCGCCGGGGCTGACGCTGACCGATATCGGCGGCAAGATCAGCCTGCGGATGGTCCGCAACGCGGACATCGTGCTCGACGGCGTGCGCGTCGACGAGTCGCAGCGGTTGCAGCGGATCGACTCGTTCCGGGATGTCTCGGCCATCCTCGCCCAGCTGCGCTTCGTGGTGGGCTGGAATGCGGCCGGGCTGCAGGCCGGCGCCTACGAGGCCGCCCTCGCCTACGCACTCGGACGCGAGCAGTTCGGACGACCGATCGCCGGATTCCAGCTCATCCAGGAGAAGCTCACCCGCATGCTCGGCAATGCGACGGCGACGCTCGCCATGGCGGTCCGGGTGACCGAGCTGCATCGACGCGGCGCCATGCGGGACGAGCATGCGGCGCTCGCGAAGACGTGGGCGGCAGATCGCGCCCGCGAGACGGTGGCGCTCGGTCGCGAGATCTGCGGCGCCGAAGGCATCCGCGTCGACAACGACGTGGCCCGCTTCTTCGCCGATACCGAAGCGCTCTACACGTTCGAGGGCACGCACGAGATGAACTCGCTCATCGTCGGGCGGGCGATCACCGGGCTGAGCGCCTTCACGCGCTGACCACCTGAAGACGCCGGACCGACTCAGCTCGGCGTCTCGGCGAAGCCGGCCGCGGCCAGCGCCCGCGAGATCGATGCCGCCGTCAGGCGCACGAGGTGGATCATGTTCTTGCCGTCGACGTCCTTCTCGGTGACCGCGAGCGACACCGCCGCGATGACCGCCCCGTCAGCGCCGCGCACCGGGGCGGCGACCCCGATGTGCACGTCGTCGACCTGTCGGTCACTGACGACGTACCCACTGCGCGCGATGTCTTCGAGCACCCGATCGAGCACGGCGCGGTCGGTGTAGGTCCGGGGCGTATACGGCTCGAGGGGCCCGGCCAGCACCTGATCGCGGATGTCCTCGGGCGCGTGCGCGAGCAACACCTGCCCGATCGCCGTCGCGTGCATCGGGTAGCGACCGCCGACCAGCGGCCTGCGAGTCGGGCGACGGGGACTCTGGAAGCGCTCGATCGACACCAGCTCGAGGCCCTCGCGGATCGCCAGATGCGAGGCGTAGCCGGTGGTCTCGTAGAGGTCCTGGATGTATGGCCTCGCCAGTCGCTGAAGCCCGACCGCGCGCGGCGCGAGGGAGGCGACCTCCCACAGTCGCAGGCCGATCTGATACCTGCTCTCGGCGTCCCGTTCGAGCGCGCCCCACTCGGTCAGGCGCTGGACGATGCGGTAGCAGGTGGCTATCGGCAGACCCGTGCGCCGGCTGATCTCCGACAGCGTTTGACGGATGCGGCCGCCCTGGAAAGTGCCCAGGATGGTCAGAGCACGCTCGATCACCGAGCGCGACGGTCCCTCGTCTCCGAGGTCTTCCCGCTGCTCCGTCGCCACGCTTCCATTATCGCCTGTTCGCACTACCGCAGCGGCGGGCCGGCGACATCGCAGAGATCAACCGGAGTTGCAGGCGGAGGGGGCGAGGGGCGCCGACAGGGTGATCTTCGTCAGGCCCTTGTCGAGAATCTGCAGCACGGCACCGCCGTCGTCCCGGCTGGTGGATGCGGTCCACCCTCCCGGCACGTCGTCCTCGGAGTCGATGGTGGCGAATCCGTGTTCCTGGAGCGCAGGATTGACCGTCGACCACACGGCATCCCATCCCCCCGCGGCACCGAGCAGGGACGGCTCGCTCTCCTGGGTGGCGACGTGGAGTCGGCACTCACCGGTCGATGTCGAGGCCCGCGTCGCACCGTCGGTGGCCCAGGAGACATCCGGATACGCCGCCTCGAGGGCTCCCACGACATCGGTCATCGCGGCATCGTAGTGAGCGGCCGCATCGTCGTACGGCATGGGCGTCGGGCCGCACGCGACCAGCACCCCGGCAAGGGCGATCACACCTGCCAACGCGACGAATCGCTTCGAAGTCATGCCTTCAGCGTACGGGGAAGGCCCACCGCGCCGATGGGGATTCCTCCCCATGGGCGCGCGCGGGCCGCGCAGGTACGCTCGAGTCACCACGCGAAACCTGCCGGCGTGGAGGAGAGGACGTCGTGAGCTTCTACGGAGCGGATGTCACCGACCTTCATCGACTCGCGGAGTCTCTCGAGCGCAGCGCGCAGTCGCTGCAGGAGATCGCCACGACGCTGTCGGGGGCGATCGGCGCGACGCGCTGGCCCGGTCCTGACGGGGAGAAGTTCTCGCACGAATGGAGCAACCAGCACCGCGCGACTCTGGTGCGTGCCGGCGGCTACCTGTCCACGGCCTCGCAGACGATCGCGCGCAACGCGGCCGACCAGGAGCAGACCAGCGCGGCCTCCGGGGGTGCATTCCCGGGCGGGGCGAACCCCGGGCTCGGACTCGACGGGGGCGGCGGCGGAGTCAGCGACCGTCCGGACAATCCGAACCTGAGCGACGGGCTCGGCGACTACGAAGACCTCGACGGGCCGATCGACTTCTCGGACGACGCCCTCAACCCGACTCAGATCAACCAGGGCGCCGTGGGCGATTGCTGGCTGCTGGCATCGATGGGCAGCGTCGCCGGCTTCGACCCCGATTTCATCCGCGACCACATGTGGCAGAACCCGGACGGCACGTGGACCGTCAAGATGTACAACGACGGTGAGCCGGTGTACATCCAGGTGGAGCCGACCGTGCCGGAGAACGGGGTGAAGGACTCGGACGGCGGCGATTCCTGGGCTTCCATCTATGAGAAGGCCGCCGCGGAGTACTTCGGCGGCTCGTATGCCGACATCGACGGGGACTGGCCGGATCGCGCGCTCGAGGCGATCACCGGCCAGCCTTCCCAGAACCTCGGCGAGGCGTCGTTCGACGACATCGAGCAGGCGTTGGATGACGGCCCGGTCGTGGTGACCACCGAGAACAAGGACAAGCGACTCTGGTTCTTCGGCGATGTCGTGGACGACCAGGATCGCATCGTCCCGAACCACGCGTACATGGTGCGCGACGTGTTCACCATGATCGAAGAGGACGGGTCCAGCCAGCGTTACATCGAGGTGACCAACCCGTGGGGGCCGAACGGCGGCGACCGCTACGGAACATACATCTTCACCGAGCAGGAGTACCTCGACAACTTCGACCGGGTCTACACCGGGTCGATGGGAGACTGACGTCATGGCGGACGAGACGATCACGGCTATCCAGGGCTCCCAGCCGACCGTTGCCGGGCTGCGGATCGGGATCATGGATGCCGCCACCTTCGACGGCGTCTCGAAGGCACGCCTGCTGCTGCGCCCGCCAGGGCAGGACATCCAGGTCGTGCTCGCCGTCGGCGAAACCCACGACCTCACCGGGGTCGGCTCGGTGACACTCGTGAGCGTCGCGGCCGACGACCCGCAGGCGCGACCGCAGGTCACGCTCCGCGTGGTGTCCGACTAGCCCGGGACTCAGCCCGCGAGCACCACTCGCAGCTGCTCGACGGCCCAGTCCAACTCGGTCGCCCGCACCACCAGCGGCGGCGCGATGCGGATGGTCTGACCGTGCGTGTCCTTGACGAGAACGCCTCGGCCGAGCAGCCGCTCGGCGACCTGACGGCCCGTGCCGACGGACGGGTCGATGTCGACGCCCGCCCACAGTCCTGCGACGCGGATGCCGGTGACCCCGTGTCCGACGAGCTCGGTGAGCTTTGTCTCGAGGTGCGCGCCGAGGGTGCGGGCGCGCTTCTGGAAGTCGCCGGTCGCCAGCAGTTCGACGACGCGCAGCCCGACCGCCGCGGCCAGAGGGTTGCCGCCGAACGTCGAGCCGTGCTCGCCGGGGCGGATCACACCGAGGATCTCCGCGTCGGCCACGACGGCGGACAGCGGAAGGATGCCGCCACCCAACGCCTTGCCGAGCAGGTACACATCCGGCACGACGCCTTCGCGGTCGCACGCGAACGTCTCTCCGACACGGCCGAGGCCCGACTGGATCTCGTCCGCGATGAACAGGACGTTGTTGCGCGTGCAGATCTCGCGCACGGCGCGGAGGTAGCCGTCCGGCGGCATGATGACGCCGGCCTCGCCCTGGATGGGCTCGATCAGCACGGCCGCGGTGTGCGGGGTGATCGCGGCTTCGATGGCCTCGGCATCTCCGAACGGCACCTGCGTGAAGCCCGGGGCGTACGGCCCGAAGTCGTCACGCGCCTGCGGGTCGTCGCTGAAGCCGACGATGGTCGTGGTGCGGCCGTGGAAGTTGCCCTGCGCCACGACGACGGTCGCGGCATCCGCCGGGATCCCCTTGACGCGGTAGCCCCACGCGCGGGCGACCTTGATGCCGGTCTCGACGGCCTCGGCCCCCGTGTTCATCGGGAGGACGAGGTCTTTGCCGCAGAGCTCGGCGAGCGCCGCGGCGAAGGGCCCGAGCTGGTCGTTGTGGTACGCGCGGCTCGTGAGGGTGAGGCGGTCCAGCTGCTCGCGCGCGACGGCGAGGATCGCGGGATGCCCGTGCCCGAAGTTGAGCGCCGAGTACGCCGACAGCAGATCGAGGTACCGCTTGCCCTCCACGTCCGTCACCCAGACGCCCTCGCCGGAGGCGATGACCACGGGCAGCGGGTGGTAGTTGTGCGCGACGTGCTGCTCTTCGGCGCCGATGATGCGGATCGTGCCGGTGTCGACGGCGGGGGTCGCGGCGCTCATCGGGCGGGCCCGCGCAGTTCGAGCGTGCAGCACTTGATGCCGCCACCGCCGAGCAGGAGCTCGGACAGGTCGATGAGGATCGGGTTGTAACCGCGCTCGCGCAGCTGGACCTCGAAGCCCTTGGCACGCGGGGAGATGATGACGTTGTAGCCGTCGCTCGCGGAGTTCAGCCCGAACACCGACCCGTCCTCATCCGACACGCGGATCGCCTCGGGGTAGCGCTCGGCGAGGATCGCCTGGCTCGCCTCGTCGAACGCCGACGGGAGGTAGGCGATGTTCGCGTGCTCGGGGCCGCCGTGCTCCACGCCCTGCACCGGGTCGAGCACCGCGATCGCGGTGTCGAGGTGGTAGAAGCGCGGGTCCACGAGGGTCAGCGAGACGACCTCGCGACCGAACACCTCGCCGATCTCGCGGTGGCTGTCGCCCGTGGAGCGGAAGCCGGTGCCGGCCAGGATCGCGTCGCCGACGAGGAGGAAGTCGCCTTCGCCCTCGTTGACCTCGACGGGCTCGCGCACGTCGTAGCCGCGGTCGCGGAACCAGTCCATGAACGCCGGGCCTTCGGGGCCGCGCTCGCGGAAGCGGAACTTCGCGCCGTACGCGATGCCGTCGATGAGGAACCCGCCGTTGGCCGTGTAGACCATGTCGGGCAGGCCGGCGATCGGGTCGATGAGCTCGACCTCGTGGCCGAGCTTCAGGTACATGTCGTACAGCGTCTGCCACTGCGCGACGGCCACGGCGGTGTCGGTCGGGTTGGCGGGCTGCATCCACGGGTTGATCGTGTAGCTGACCGTGAAGTGCTCCGGTCGGCACATCAGGTACTTCCGGTGCTGGGCGGTGCGGGCCGGCGCCTGGGCGGGGGACACGGCTTCGGCGGTGTTGTGCGTCGTCATCGAATGCTCCTCGAGATAGAGGCGGCGGCGGACGCTGTCCTAGGGGCCCGCCGGCCCTTCACCGCGCTCGCAGAGGAGCGTTGAAGGGAGGCGACACGGGCACGCCGCATTCAGTATCTCACGAGCCCCCACACCGGGTGAGGAATTCTTCGACGGTCGGGATGCCGCGTCGAGTCTCGTCGCCCCGATCCGCGAGCGAACGCGGCGAGCCGAAACGCCGAGCGCACCGTCTACCCGCTGACCAGAACCTTGCCCGAGGCGTGGCCGGCATCGACGTGCGCGAGCGCGGCGCCCGCCTCCGCGAACGGATACGTTCGCTCGATGACCGGGGTGATCCGATGCTCGGCGGCCCGCACGAGAAGCTCGGCAAGCACGTCGGGGCGGAAGGTCGCCGCCAATGGGCGCACCGGCCGTTTCGACCCGATCGACCGCAGCATGGCCGCGATCAGCCGCGGGATCGGACCGAGCAGTCGGCCGCCCTCCCCCGCCACGAGCACGACGGATCCCCCGTCGCGCACGAGCCGCTGCAGCACGCGCAGCGGCGCCGTGCCGGCGATGTCGATGACGACGTCGAACGAGCCCGCCGGCAGCTCGGCCGACCCGGGCTGGACGCGGCGGTAGTCGAACGTGCGCTCCGCACCCAGACCCTCGACCATCGCGCGGTTGCGCTCTCCGCACGACGCCCACACGGTCGCGCTGCGGTCGACGGCGAGCTGCACCACGAAAGTTCCGACGCCGCCCGATGCCCCGATGACCAGGATGCGCTGACCGGATGCCGCGCCCCCGCGTTCCAGGGCCAGCCATGCCGTGCCGCCGGCGACCGGCAGCGCCGCGGCTGTCGCGGGGTCCACCGCAGCGGGCCGGTGCACGAGTCGGGCCACCGGAGCCAGCGCGTACTCCGCAAGTCCGCCGCCGGGGAGCTCACCGACGACCTCGTCGCCGGGCGCGAACTCGGTCACCCCAGCGCCGATGCGCACGACGGTCGCCGCGACGTCCATCCCCCGGACGCCCTGCTTCGGACGCCGCAGACCGAACGCCATGCGCAGCAGCAGCGGCTCACCACGCATGACGCGCACGTCGCCGGAGTTCAGCGACACGGCCCGCACACGCACCAGCACCTCACCACGACCGGGCGAGGGCACCTCGCCACGCGTCAGGGTGACGGCATCCGCGTGTCCGTACTCGGTCTGCCGCCACTCGGCCATCGTGTCGGTCGGCAGTGCGGTCGGGCGTGCAGAAGAGCTGTCCATGTCATTCCTCCGGGTACTGGAAGAGGTCGTCGAGTCCGACGGCGAAGACGCGCGAGATCTGGAAGGCCAGTTCGAGCGTCGGGGAGTATCTGCCCTGCTCGATCGCGATCAGGGTCTGGCGAGTGACGCCGATCCGGCTCGCGAGGTCGGCCTGGGTCAGGCCCGCCGTCTCGCGCAGGGCGCGGATGGAGTTCGTCACCTTCGTGGGCTTGACCATCAGGCCATCCCTCGGCGGTAGGCGATGACCTGCGCGACCCCGCCGATGAAGGCGGACAGCGCGAAGCCGAAGAACATGGTGTTGGCGATCCAGAACCAGTCGGCCTCGAACGCGCACAGCACGATCACGCCCAGGCCGGCGATGACCATGAAGGCCTGTCCGACCCGGCCGCCCATGTGGGCGATGTCGCGGTCGCGGATGTCGGACTTGCCGACGCCGTCGGGGTCCCGCATCCCGGCGATCATTCCCCACAGGATGCTGAGCACGATGCTCGCCACGATGCTCGCGCCGATCGTCCACGCCATGATGGGCCACCACTCGACGTCGGTCACCGGCCCGCCGCCCGCCTGCTGGAGGACGATGATCACGTAGACCGTCATGGCGATGACGGTGACGATGAGCCCCGCCCAGGTGTTGCGCTCCTCGTAGACCATGACGCCCTCCTGATGTAAAGAATTACTTACACCGAGAGTAGAACCCCCACTGACGATCTGTCAAGAATTCTTTACATCGCGGATCGGCGCCATCGTCGAGCGAAGAATCACTCGACGAGCGATGCGCGCTCACGGCCCCGACCGGAGGCAGACGGTTCTAGCATTGTTCGAGCCGGACGGATCCTCTCCGCCGACGCGTGGACTTCTCGAAACGAGGACCCCGATGGCAAGCGTCGCAACAACCACTGGTCCGCAGCGGTCAGACACGAGTCCGGTGATGACCCACCGGATGATCCTCTTCGTGATCTTCGGCCTGATGGCGGGGATGTTCCTGTCCGCCCTGGACCAGACGGTCGTGGGAACCGCCATCCGTACCATCGGCGATGATCTGCACGGTCTCAGCCAGCAGGCGTGGGTCACCACGGCCTACCTGATCGTCTCGACGATCTCGACCCCCATCTACGGGAAGCTCTCCGACATCTACGGCCGCCGGCCGCTGTTCATCTTCGCGATCGTCGTCTTCATCATCGGGTCGATCCTCGCGAGCTTCTCCACCTCCATGATCCAACTCGCCGCATTCCGCGCCATCCAGGGGCTGGGCGCGGGCGGCCTGATGTCGATGCCGCTCGCGATCATGGGCGACATCCTCGCGCCGCGCGAGCGGGCGAAATACCAGGGGTACTTCCTGGCCGTGTTCGGCATCTCCAGCGTCATCGGACCGCTCGTGGGCGGGCTGTTCGCGGGCGCCGACGAGATCCTCGGGATCGCCGGCTGGCGATGGGTCTTCCTCATCAACGTGCCGATCGGCCTGGCCGCTCTGGCCATCGTGCTGCGCTTCCTGCACATTCCACGACACCCGCGACACTCCGTGCGCATCGACTGGTGGGGTGCGGCCACCGTCATCCTGGCGCTGGTGCCCCTCCTGCTGGTCGCCGAGCAAGGACGCGAATGGGGCTGGGATTCGCCGATCGCGATCGCCTGCTACATCGTCGGCGGCATCGGCATCATCGCCTTCATCGTCTCCGAGATGCTGATGAAGGACGACGCGCTGATCCCGCTCAAGCTCTTCCGCTCCCCCACCTTCTCGATGGCGACGGTCATCGGCGTGCTCGTCGGGTTCGGCATGTTCGGAGCGATGCTGACGCTGCCCCTCTACCTGCAGCTGGTGCTCGGCTCCACCCCGACGCAGAGCGGCCTGCAGCTGCTGCCGATGATCCTCGGGCTGATGATCGCCTCCATCGCGAGCGGGCAGCTCATCGCGCGAACCGGCCGGTATCGGATGTTCCCGATCCTGGGCACCCTGCTCATGACCGCCGGGTTCTTCTGGCTGACATTCCTGCAGTACGACCGGTCGTACTGGTTCATCGCCGGGGCGATGCTGCTGATCGGGCTCGGTCTCGGTCAGCTCATGCAGACGCTCACCATCGCGAGCCAGAACTCGGTCGGGCTGCGCGACATGGGTGTCGCGACCAGCTCGTCCACCTTCTTCCGGCAGATCGGCGGGACACTCGGCACGGCGGTGCTGCTCTCGTTGATGTTCACGGTGCTGCCGGCGAACGTGCAGGTCGCGTTCGACGACACGAGCACGCTCACGCAGTCGCTGGACGCGGCGCTGGATCCGGCGGTGGCGTCGGCACCGCAGAACGAGGCGATCATGCAGCAGATCTATGCGCCCATCGTCGCGAAGCTGACCTCCGCCACGACGACGAAGATCGAGGACGGCCTGACCCAGGCGACGGACGCCGCGACCAAGGCCGTCGCGGACAAGGTCGCAGCCGGGGAGATCCCGGCCGGTGCGCAGGCGGAGGCGACGGCGGCGGCCGTCGCGCAGGCCCGCGCCGCGGCATCCGCTCAGATCGAGAAGGAGATCCCGGTCGCCCAGATCGACGCCGACGGCTCGGTGACGCTGGACTTCTCGGATGCGGCCGCACGCGAGTCCTACGTGGCGTCGATCGCCCCCGTCCTGGAGGACCAGTTCGCCTCCGGCGGCGGCACCACGATGAACGGAGACGCACTGAACGACACCTCGTTCCTGACCGGTGCGGATCCACGATTGAGCAAGCCGTTCCTGGTCGCGTTCAACGCCTCATCGGTGCAGGTGTATCGCGTGGCCATGTGGGTGCTGTTGGTGGCGTTCATCCTGTCGCTGTTCTTCAGGACGCCGCCGCTGCGTGCGAAGTCGGCACTTCAGGAGGCCGCGGATGAAGCCTCTGCCGAGGAGGAGGAGATGCGCGCCCGGCGAGCGAGCGACGACACCGGCGCCTTCGTGGCGCCATAGCAGGCCTCCTCCGTCGGGCACTCCGGCGCCATTCGGCTTAGGATGCTTCGACCGTCAATGCCGACGGCCCCACAGCACCCCCGGAGTTCTCATGCGCAAGCGCTGGATCGCGCTCATCGTCGTCGCGTCCGTCTTGATCGTCGCCCTCGTCGGCGTCTACTGGGCCGGACGCAGCCTCTTCCACATGCCCACCGCACGGGGCGTCGACTCCGTCGTGGGCGAGATCGGCGGCGAGCGGGTGCTCGGCGTCTTCGCCCACCCGGATGACGAGCAGACCGTCAACGGACTGTTCTGGCGCGCGAAGGACCGGGATGGCGCCTACACCGCGATGATCACGGCAACGCAGGGCGAGGCCGGACACCAGGTGCCCGTCGTCGCCCGCCAAGAGGACCTCGGCATGGTCCGCAAGGCGGAAGCCCTGAAGAACAGCTTCAACCTGGGCGTCGATGAGCACGAGGTCTGGGACTACCCGGACGGCGGCGTCCCTCAGGTCGACGAGCAGGAGCTCGTGGACCGCCTGGTCGCATCGATGAAGCGGATCAAGCCCGACGTCGTCGTCGGGTTCTGGCCGGCCAGCGGCGCCACCGGCCACAAGGACCACATGGAGATGGGTCGCGTCACCGAGCTCGCCATCGCACAGCTGCAGGAGGAGGGCGGCTCGTACGCCGGCCCCGACCACCTCGTCTACACGATCAGCCCGACCACGGCGCTGGGCATGTTCGGCGGCGAGCAGGGACAGATCGTCGTCAAGAACCAGCCCGACCCCGAGTACGCCATGTCGGCCGAGACCGGCAAGAAGCACGAGGGCTGGGCGATCCACGCCTCACAGGCCGACTACCTGCAGTCCGCGTACTACCTGCCCGCCTGGCTCGTCTATCTCCTGTGGGACCAGGAGTTCTATCACGTGCGCGATCTGGCCGAAGATCCGATCAGCTGACGGATGCCGCGGCCTTCGCCTCGCTAGATCACTGTCTCCGACCACTTGTCGGGGTTGCCGAAGCGGTGCGCGGTGATCGTGATCGACTGCTCGTGCAGGAACGGCAGCAGCTCGAGCCGACCCGCCGTGGTGACCTCGTTCGCGTAGACGGCGAGATCCGGGTCGCCCCCGACGGCGACGGCGAGCGCGGCATGCAGCGCCTGCACCGACTCCGGCTGACCGACGAGTCGCACGCGCGGCACCCGCGGCGCGGGGGGATCATCCGCCGCCGCGGCGATGATGTCCGGCTCCGCATCGGTGATGCGCTCCAGCCACTGGTCGTCGTTCTCGACGTAGACAGCGACGCCCTGCTCGCTGAGGGTCCGGCGCACGGCGGCCGGGAGACCGACGGGGGCGCTCACCGTGATCGCCGACCCGGCGCGGATCCCGGCGACGATGACGCGCAGCAGGGACTGCCACGAGGCATCCCCGGTCGCGCGTATGGCCACCGGCACCGAGCGGTAGCGGAACAGGTTGCGCTCGACCTCGAGGTGCGAGACATCCTTCACCTGACCGAACTCGCGGTCCCACACGATCGCGTCGGCGAGCGCGCCGCGGCGCAGCCACTCGAACGCGTCGTAGTCCAGCGACGGCTGGGCCGCCTCGATGACGGACGTGATGCGCGAGTCGAGTCCGCGCAGATGCAGGGTCGCGGATGCCGCGGCCCCCGCAGACGCCCGCCACGAGCCGAGGCCCACGAGGTAGTTCGGGCCGCCGGCCTTGGTACCGGGCCCGACGGATGAGCGCTTCCAGCCGCCGAACGGTTGCCGCTGCACGATCGCGCCGGTGATGCCGCGGTTCACGTAGAGGTTGCCGGCCTGCACGCGGTCGAGCCAGTGTGCGAGGTCGTCGGGGTTCTGCGTGTAGAGCCCCGCCGTGAGTCCGTAGGCGACGGCGTTCTGCAGCTCGATCGCGTGGCTGAGCGAGGTCGCATGCATCACGCCGAGCACGGGGCCGAAGAACTCCTCCTGGTGGAAGCGCGATCCGGGCAGCACGCCGGTGCGGATGCCGGGGCTCCAGAAGCGCCCCTCGAACTCGGGCGAGATATCCAGCGGTCGCGGCTCCACGAGCCAGCGCTCGTCGTCCTCGAGTGTGGTCAGCGCCCACCGAAGCTTGCCGTGCGGCGGCTCGATGACAGGACCGACCTCGGCCACCGGATCGCTCGGCGGCCCCACTCGCAATGAGGTCGCGGCATCCACCAGCTGACGGGCGAAACGCTTGGACCGCCCGACCGGACCGACCAGGATCGCGAGCGACGCCGCCGAGCACTTCTGCCCGGCGTGACCGAACGCACTCTTGATGAGATCGGATGCCGCCAGGTCGAGGTCGGCCGAGGGCATTACGATCATGGCGTTCTTGCCGCTGGTCTCGGCCAGGAGCGGCAGGTCGGGGCGCCACGAGCGGAACAGCGCCGCGGTCTCCCAGGCGCCGGTGAGGATGACCCGGTCCACGGCGGGATGCGAGATGAGGTGCTTGCCGAGTCCGCCTTCATCGATGTCGACGAGCGCGAGCACGTCGCGGGGTACACCCGCGTCCCAGAGCGCCTCGGCGACGACCGCGGCACACCGGCGCGCCTGCGGTGCGGGCTTGAACACGACGCCCGACCCGGCGGCGAGCGCGGCCAGGACCCCGCCCGCCGGGATGGCGAGCGGGAAGTTCCACGGCGGGGTCACGACCGTGACACGGGCCGGCACGAACACCGCTCCGCTGACACGGTCGAGCTCCCGCGCGGTGGCGGCGTAGTAGTTGGCGAAGTCGATGGCCTCGCTGACCTCGACGTCGGCCTCGGCGAAGACCTTGCCGGTCTCGCTGGCGGCCACCTCGATGAGCTCGCCGCGGCGGGCTTCCAGGGCGCGCGCTGCGGCTTGCAAGACGAGTGCGCGATCGGCCGCGGGCTTGGCGCCCCAGCGGGCCGCGGCATCCGTCACGCGGGCGAGGACCTGCTCCAGGGTCGCGACATCCTGCACCCGTGCCGCGGCGATCGTGGCGTCGCCCGCCGTGGAGGTCTCGATGCGCGAGACGATCGCACGCGCCCAGTCTCGGTTGGCCGGCAGCGACGGGTCGGAGTCGGCGACGTTGCGGAAGCCCGGCGCACCCAGCGCGCGGGAGGCGGATTCGCGGGGCGCGAAGACGGCGGTCTCGACGAACGCCTCTCCGCCGAACAGCAAGGACTCGACCTCCGGCTCGAGAGCCGCGGTGTCGGTGCCCTCGACCGCGGCGGAGCGCGCGATGCCGATCACGGCCTGGGTGAGGCCCGCATCGGGTTCGGCGGGGGCCGCACGGCGCAGGCGCTGATCGGCGGTCGCG
Source organism: Microbacterium sp. Root61 (assembly GCF_001427525.1). NCBI lineage: Bacteria > Bacillati > Actinomycetota > Actinomycetes > Micrococcales > Microbacteriaceae > Microbacterium > Microbacterium sp. Root61. The sequence continues at coordinate 1,990,258 of NZ_LMGU01000001.1, forward strand.
CCGTCGGCGGTCCCGGTCCGGTCCTGCGCGCGGCGCGGTCCGCTCGGCAACGAGGCATCCTGGGCACGCTTCATCGATGCGAGGAAGCGATCCCGCTCGCGATCGAACATGGCCGGGTCTTCGGCGATGTCGAAGGCGGCGGAGAGGAAGTTGTCGCTGGACGCATTCTCCTCGAGGCGTCGCACGAGGTAGCTGATCGCGACGTCGAACTCGTCCGGACGGACGACCGGCACGTACAGCAGCACATGACCGACCTCGCGAGTGACGGCGTCGACCTGCCCCTGCGCCATACCCAGGAGCATCTCGAACTCGATGTCGGCGCGGACGCCGCGCTCGCCCGCCAGCAGCCAGGCGTAGGCGATGTCGAACAGGTTGTGGCCGGCGATGCCGAGCCGCACCGCGGCGGAGTTCTGCGGCTGCAGCGCGAAGTCGAGGCAGCGGAGATAGTTCGCGTCGGAATCGACCTTGGCGTCGAAGGTGGCGAGCTCCCAGCCGTGCATGACGGCATCCACCCGCTCCATCGCGAGGTTCGCGCCCTTCACGAGGCGCACCTTGATGCGGGCGCCGCCACCGGCGACGCGCTGGCGCGCCCACGCGGTGAGTTCGCGCAGCGCCGGGAGTGCGTCCGGCAGATAGGCCTGCAGGACGATGCCGGCCTCGAGGTTCTGCAGCCGGGAGTCTTCGAGGATGCGCGTGAACACCGCGATCGTCAGATCGAGGTCGCGGTACTCCTCCATGTCGAGATTGATGAAGGTGCCGTTCGCGGCGGCGGTCACGTACAGCGGCAGGAGGCGCTCGACCACCTTGTCGACGACTTCGTCGAACGCCCACATCGATATGTGGCTGGCGATGGCCGAGACCTTCACCGAGACGTAGTCGACGTCGGGGCGGTGGATCAGTTCGTGGATGCCGTCGAGCCGACGCAGCGCCTCCGTCTCGCCCAGCACGGCTTCGCCGAGCAGGTTGAGGTTCAGCCGTGCGCCGCCTTCGCGGATCTTCGCGAGTGCCGGACCGAGCTTGTCGGGGCGGGCGTCCACGACCAGGTGTCCGACCATCTCGCGCAGCACGCGTCGCGCGATCGGCACCACCGGCGACGGCAGCACCGGCGCCATCATCCCGCCGATCTGCACCGCACCGCGGAGGTACCAGGGCAGGAACCCGGGCACGAGGGGGGCGACCCGTTGGAGATTGGATGCCGCGGCCGAGAGGCTCTCGGGGCGCATCACGCCGTCCACGAAACCGATCGTGAACGGCAGTCCGTTGGGGTCTTTCAGCACGCCGGCGAGTCGCTCGGCTGCGGGGTCCACGTCGACCTCTGCGCTCTGTGTGGTCCACTTCTGCGCAAGCACCACCGCACGTGCGGCGAGATCGTCGCCCTCGGCGGTGAGGTCGGTGTTCCCCGGGGAAGGGTTGGTCACCATGGCATCCAGCCTAAGGCCGCGAGGCCCGCACAATATGCTTGGCCTCGTGTCGACCCATCCGCCGAGCGACCCCGCCCCGAGCGGTCGTCGATTCGGTTGGGTCCGGGTCGCTGCAGACCGCGTTCCGACGAAGTGGTTCGCGGGGATCGGGACCGTGGCATTCCTGGCCGCCACCGCCGCATTCGGCGGGCTCGCGACCGCGGCCGTCGACGGACCGGCCGTGATCGACACCGACACCGAGCACCGCAACGAGCAGATCGCGATCACCGTGCAGCGCGCCGTGTTGCTGGACGAGTTCCCCGAAGCCGGCATCCACGTCGAGGACGGCGAGCGCGTCCTGGCGGTGCAGGTGCGACTGGAGAATGTGCGGAACGAACCGCAGTCCGCCTCACCCGGTTCCGATGTTGCGAAGAACTTCTCGATCGCCGAACTCGACGGCGAACCGGCCGGATCGGCCGCACGGTTGGACGATGCGACCACGTCCCCGGTCCTCCAGCCCGGCGTCCCGGCCGAGATCGTCTACACGTGGGCGATCGATGCAGATGATTTCCATGCCGGAGACACCCTGCACGTCACACTCAACGATCTCTCGCTGCACGTCGGGTCGTTCGTGACGATCGGGTCCTGGTGGATCGACCCCGTCCCGGCGGCAACGCTCACCGTGGCATTGACCGATGTCGGCAGCGGCGCCGATAGCGACGGGACGAGCGAGTGAAGAGCTGGCAGCAGTGGCTCATCGGCGCCGGTCTTGTCGTCGTCGCGTGGGGGGTCGCCGGAATCACACCCCCGGAGGACGCACGCGAGGCGCCGTTCGCCGTTGCCGCGGAGGTGGGCGCCCCGGCAACGGGTCGCAACATCGAGATCACCGTGACCGAGCTCCGCCGCGCGTCGACCGTGACGACCTCCGATTGGAGTGCGGACGGCAACTGGCTCATCGTCGATCTCTCCGCGTCCGCTGTCGTCACCGACCAAGGTGCTGCGCTGCGCACGGTCGAGTTCGCGATCGATGGCCGCACATTCTCCGCAAGCGAGCGGCCCGACTCGTTGTTCAAGGAGTCGCTCAACGCCGGGATCGCCCGCACAGGCAGCGTCGCGTTCGAATTGCCGGCCGATCTGGACGCCGGTGCCGGCGTCCTCACCTTCGGGCTCTTCACCGATTCCCGACTGGATTCGGTGATCGAACTCTCGGTGGATCTGGCCGACGTGGCCGTTCAGCAGGAGGTCGCGTTGGCCGCGACGGACTGGGCTGACGGATGACGCGGGGGTGGTGGCGACGGAACGCCCTGGCGCTGGGGGTACTCGTGGTGCTCGCCCCGGCGACGGCGGCCGCGATCTCGTTCACGGCCTGGAACAGCTGGGATGAGGGACATCCGACGCGGCCGATCACCGTACCGCTCGGCAGCTCGGTGGTCTTCTCCGGATCGCAGATCGCGGACGCGCAGGCACGCTTCGACGGCGAGGTCGACGGAACGCCCGCCGGGGCACGCGTCGTCTCCGTCACGATCGAGATCGATCCTCAGGATCGCGAGTTCCACTGCGCCTCCCCCACCCTGCGCGAAGTCAGTGGCGCACAGCGCCAGTGGGAGGAAGCGTCGTTCGAACTCGATCGACCCTATGACGAGGATCGCGTGACCTATTGCGACCCGGATCTGCGTGCGCCGTACACGCTCTCGCTCGACTATCTCGTCCCCGAAGACGCGTCGGGCCCGTTCGCGTTGGAGTTCTCCACCGCGGAGGCACTGCCGGAGTACCTGCGACTTCTTCTCGAGCCCTGAGCCGGATCCGGCGTCTGCTCAGAAGCAGGAACCGACGTTGCGGCCGGCGCCGCGGCATCCGTCCGCCGTTGCACGAGGCGGCCGACGACCTGGTCATACGAGGACGACACCAGCGCGATCCGGAGCGGCTCGATGATGAGCGGGATGGCGAGCAGGATGATCTGGTCGTTCACCATCCAGAACGCCCCGAGCTCGTTCGGCCCGAAGACGCGCGTCAGCCCGATGCCGACGAGCGACTCGAGCGCGAGCAGCAGCGTGTACAGCAGCACGTAGCCGCCGATCAGCACCGGGCCGGCCCGCCACATCAGCACGATGGCCCGCCCGATCGGCTGGAAGCGCGACACGATCTCCGACCAGATGTCGGCCAGCCGCGCCCGGATCCACCCGGGTGCGCGCAGCCATCGCGATCGCGCCTGGTCCACGAGGGCGCCGCGGAGACTCACCTGCTGCGGCGCGACGGCCTGACCGTAGATGACTCCGGCGATCGTGAGCCACGCCAGCGGGAGCAGGATGATGCCGCCCGCCTCTCCGAGCACCCATTCGACGGCATCCCACACCCAGGCGACGGGCACCAGCTGGGCCGACACCCACTCGCGCACACCGGCGAGCCAGACCATGGCCTGTCGCGTCTGCACCCACGTCGTTATGACGCCGACCGCATCGCTGATCACCATCAGCGAGAGGTAGACCCACAGCACCTCGAGATACACCGCGACGAACGCGAATGCCGCCGGCAGCCGCCCGTTGTACCGCTTGATCAGCCAGCGCAGCGCGAAAGCCACGACGATCACGACGATCGTCCACACGCCGATCGTGAGCTCGCCGACGGCACCGTCGCCCACCTGCTGGTCGGTGAAGATGAGGTCGGTGTTCACGGCGAGGACGCGCTGGAAGTAGGCGACGACGTCTTCGCGCATGAGCCCCCAGGCGGCGTAGAACGCGACGAACGGCAGGATCGAGCCGAGCAGCGCCTTCAGGAACGTCTCGCGCCGTGCAGCGCCGGTCTCCGGAAGGGGCGCGATCGCATCGAGCTGCCGCATCCCGTCCCGCACGACGAGGAACATCGCGACGTAACTGATCAGTCGCGCGAGCACGCCGACGGGCAGCAGCAGCGCCCCGCCGATCGCCGAGTAGGCGCCAACCCACCCGGCGAGTTGGATCACACCGTAGTTGGCGAGCGTGCCCGCGAGGAACCACGCCATGATCGCCGGCCAATGCGCGAGCAACTGGCGCGCTGCCGTGGCGAGAAGGGCGATCACATGCTCACGGTAGCGTGCCGGCCGAGCCCGAGCCGCTCAGTCCCAGAGGCTCGGTGCCTCCGCGCGCGTGGAGGGAAGAGCGGATGCCGCGGCCCACTCGTGGATCCACGGGGCCAGCGGTGGCAGGTCATCCGGCCGGTGCAGCTCCGCGAAGAGCTCCTCGTGCGGCACGAGACCGCCCGATCGGCGCAGGAAGCGGGCGCGCACGATCATCTCGGCGTACACCTCCCCCTTCACGACCGCGCGGTGCATCAGGTAGACCGACTTGTCGTCATGGCCGAGGAGTCGCGACTCGACGGTGAAGCGCTGCCAGAGCTCGAGCGACTTGCGGAACGTGACGGACTCGCTGGCGACGACGGCGTACCACCCCTGCTCGGCCAGGACATCCCACACCCCGGTGCGGATGAGCAGGTCGAAGCGCCCCAGGTCGAACAGCGAGGCGTAGCGCCCGTTGTTCATGTGCCCGAGCAGGTCGATGTCGGTAGGCATGGTCCGCAGGCGCACGCGGCCCACGATCGTGGGATTCACGGGCCCACGACGGCGCAGCAGCACCTTCGCGCGCCAGATCGTCAGGAGCGTCCGCCACATCACATTCACGAGGAGCGATAGTAGCCAGCCGCACCCGTTCGCGCGATTCGGTTGTGGAACACCGACATGACTGCGCTCTTTTCGCCCCCTACGACCGGTACCGGATCTGTCCGGTTCCCCTCCGCGATGATCCGCGATCCGCGGTCTCACGGCACCGGATCCCGATCCAGTGCGTCGCGCCGCATCCCGTCGATTTCTCCTCCCGCCGCGGCGCGCGTAGAGTCTCGGCCATGGAAGCCGAACTGCAGACCGACATCGTCGTCCGTCCGGTGCGGGACGTGGATGCCGAAGCCCTCGGTCGCGTACACGCGACGTGCTGGCACGAGACCTACGATCACCTCATCAGCAAGGCCGCTCTCGAGAAGGTGTCTCCGCGACGCCTCGCCGAGCTGTGGACCCACTGGGCCGCACAAGGCCCCGAGTTCCGGATGAGCGCCGCGCTCGTCGACGGCGAGATCGTCGGGTTCGTGGGCTCCGGTCCGGCCCGCGATAAGGACGCCCCGCGCAACCGCGAGCTCTACTTCATTTACCTGCTGGACGCCTACCACGGCACCGGCATCGGACAGCGCCTGTTCGACGCCGCCGTCGACAAGGACGAAGAGCTGTACCTGTGGGTCGCCGATGACAACCCGCGCGCGCACCGCTTCTACGTCCGCAACGGCTTCGCGCTGGACGGCGCAACGCACACGGAGCCGTTCCTGGGTGAGACGCTCACCGAGGTGCGGTTCGTCCGCTGACGGTGCTGCAGGTCTGGGCGCTCGACGGCATCCCGGAGATCGCGCCCGGTGCTGACCTGGTCGCGCTGATCGTCGCCGCCGCGCGCGACGAGCTGCGCGACGGCGACATCCTCGTCGTCACGTCGAAGATCGTCTCGAAGGCCGAAGGTCGCATCATCGCGGCGGACGACCGCGAGGACGCGATCACCGCCGAGACCGTGCGTGTCGTGGCCTCGCGCACGTCACCGGCCGGTCACACCACGCGGATCGTCGAGAACCGGCTGGGCATGATCGCCGCCGCGGCAGGCGTGGATGCCTCGAACACCCCCGAGGGGACGGTGCTGTTGCTTCCGGAGGATCCGGATGCCTCGGCCCGCGCTCTCGCGGCGGGCCTGCGCGAGCGGCTCGGCGTCTCTGTCGGCGTGATCGTGTCCGACACCCTCGGCCGCGCGTGGCGCGAGGGGCAGACCGACTCGGCGATCGGCGCCGCCGGAGTGCACGTGTTCGAGGACCTCCGCGGTCAGACGGATGCCGAGGGCCGCCCGCTCATCGTCACCATGCCGTGCGTCGCGGACGAGATCGCCGCCGCCGGCGACCTCGTCAAGGGCAAGGCCGCCCGCCTCCCGGTCGCCGTCGTCCGTGGGCGGGCCGACCTCGTCGGGCCGCTGGACCTTCCGGGCGCCCGCTCGATCGTGCGGCCGGCCGAGCGCGACATGTTCCACATCGGGTCGGACGAGGCGTGGGCCGCCGGTTTCGCCGCGGGCGCGGCATCCGTCGTGGCCCCCACCACCCCATCGGCTTAGCCTGTCTGTCGTCAGGCCTTCGTGAGGCTGGCGGTCAGCGGCGTCGGGTTCTGGAACAGATCCTGCACGGGACAGTGCTGTTCGACCGTCGCCAGCAGCTCCTCGTAGCGCTCCTGCGTCTCGGGGCCGGTCAGGGTGATCGCCAGGCGCACGGCACCGAAGCCCGCGCGGACGGTGTCGTCCTTGCCGAACAGCCGTGCGGCATCGAGGTCGCCCTCGGCCGTGATGGAGATGTCGTCGAACGGGATCCCCAGGGCGCGGGAGTACAGGCGGAAGACCACGACCTGGCACGAGATGAGCGCTCCGAGGGCGTACTCCACAGGGCTCGCGCCGAGGTCGTCGCCGGCCAATGCCGCCGGCTCGTCGACGAGGAACTCGTGCTTGCCGGCGCGGATGCGGGTGGCGACGGAACCCTCGCCCACGCCGTGCACGCGGTAGGTGAGGTGACCGGCCGAGCGGTCGGCCTCGAGTCGCTCGCTCCAGGCCGCTCCTGCGGCGTCGAGGCGCTGTGCGCGGTCGGCGGCCACGTCGAGTTCGGCGTCGAGTTCGGGGTCGAGGAGGAGGTCGGTGTCAGCGGTGATGTCGGTCATGGTGCCGACGCTAGCGATGGCTGCTCGCCCGCCGCTTCGGCGTCGACACACGCCGACACCGAGGTACACAGTTCGTCACGAGATCGCGACGACGCCGCGTTCTAGCGGGCGCTGACCTTGCCGAACAGCTTCGCGATCGGCGCCAGGACGAGTGGCCGTGCGGCGACCCAGGCGGCGGCGATGACCACGAGCGAGGCGGCGAACATCCAGAAGCCGAGCCAGTTGTCGGCGTACGCGTTCGGATCCACTGAGCCCTGCGCCGCGTACATGTGGTTCAGGTTGCGCAGCGCGCCGGTGGTGAGCACGAGCATGACGTGCACGAAGATGAACAGCACGAAGTACAGCATCACCGGGAAGTGCACGGCACGCGCCCACTCCACCGGGTACGCCTTGTCCAGGGCCTTCATGTTCTTGGGCCAGATGCCCGACATCCGCACACCGGTGATCGCGGCCAACGGCGCGGCGATGAAGATCGTCGCGAAGTAGGCGATCTGCTGCAGGCTGTTGTAGTTGACCCAGCCGTTCTCGGTGGGCCAGTCCAGCGACACGTACTGCAGGGCCGCGGAGATCGCGTTCGGGATCACTTCCCAGCTGGTGGGGATGACCCGCATCCACTGTCCGCTGACGAACAGCAGCACGATGAAGATCACGCCGTTGACCAGCCACAGGATGTCCAGCGACTGGTGGAACCACAGCGAGAGACTGATCTTGCGCTTCGGGTTGCCGCGCGGCGACCAGAACGCGGCAGGGCGCTTCTCGTTCCGCACCTGCAGGCCGGAGCGGATGATCAGCACCATCAGGAACACGTTGAAGAAGTGCTGCCAACCCAGCCAGGACGGGAACCCGACCGGAGCGCCTTCGGGCAGGTGGTACTCGCCGGGGTAGGTGGTGAGGAAGTCCTGCATGAACTCCAGGCTGAGGAACCAGCGCACCGCGAGCACGGCCATGGCCGCGGCGAACAGCAGTCCGCCCCCGGCGACGATCGCGGCACCGGCCCACTGCCCGCGGGTGAACGGGCCGTAGCGTTTCGGCTCAGGTTTGGGCGCGGGACGCGTGCGCGCTGCCTTGCCCGCCCATGCGGTGCGGGTGAACGGCAGCGGGGCCAGCGGACCGGTCGGTTCGGCGACGGCCACAGCCGTTGTCGGAGCGGATGCGGCGGCCGCGGGGGCTGTGCCGGCACCCGGGCGGGGCAGACCCGCGCGGACGGCCGGTGCCGCCTCGGCAACGACCTCGACCACAGGCGCTGCGGCCACGGTGAGGTCCGGCGCGAAGCCGGCCGCGGGCCAGGGCTCGCCCCCGGCCGCGCGCGGCAGACCGCGACGCAGAGCCGCACCCGTGCCCGCGGCAGCGACCACACGGGCCGGAGTGGCGGCGGGCGCCGACGCCGGCGCGGCGGCGACAGGGGCGGCATCGGAGGCGACGGCGGCCGCGGCATCCGTCACGACTGCGGCAGGCGCGGCGACGGCAGCAGCCACGGCAACCTGACCGGCGGGCGGCCAGGGCTCGCCCCCGGCGACACGCGGCAGGCCGCGACGCAACGTCGCACCGGCAGCAGGACCGACGGCAGGCGGAGGAGCAGCGACAGCGGCGGCGGGAGCCTCGACGACAGCAACGGCCTCGACAATGACCGGAGCCTCGGCGACAGCGGGAACTACCTCAGCGACAACGACCGCGGCGACGACCGATTCCACGGGTGCGGTCGCGTCGGCGGGGGGCCAGGACTCCCCACCAGGACTGCGGGGCAGCCCGCGACGCACCGTACGCCCGTATGTCGCCATCCCTGCTTACGCCTTCCGTGCCTGCAGTGCCGTGATCAGCTGCGGCACCACGGTGAACAGGTCGCCGACCACGCCGAAATCGGCGATGTCGAAGATCGGGGCATCCGCATCCTTGTTGATCGCGACGATCGTCTTGGCCGTCTGCATGCCCGCACGGTGCTGGATGGCACCGGAGATGCCCAGAGCGACATACAGCTGCGGCGAGACCGAGACACCGGTCTGACCGACCTGGTGCGACTGCGGGATGTACCCGGCGTCCACCGCGGCACGCGAGGCGCCGATGGCCGCACCGAGGGCGTCGGCGAGCTGCTCGACCAGCGCGAACTGCTCCTGCGAACCGAGTCCGCGACCGCCCGAGACGACCTTGGCGGCGCCGCGGAGTTCCGGACGGCTGGAGGTCTCGGTCGACTCGGCGAACGAGACGACGGATGCCGCGGCCGCGCCGGAGGGCGTCACCGCAAGTGTCTCCACGACGGGGGTCTGCGCGTCGGCGCGCAGGTCGATCGCGCCCTGACGCACCGTGATGACCGGAGCGCCCCATGTGACGGCGGAATCGACGTTGTACGCGCCGCCGTAGACGGAGTGGTGCGCGACGATGCCCTCGGCGTCGCGGGAGATCGCGACCGCGTCGGCTGCGATGCCCGAACGGGTCCGCGCCGCGAACCGGCCGGCGACATCGCGACCGTCGAGCGAGTTCGAGATCAGCACGGCGTCGGGGCGCACGAGGTCCGCGGCGGCGGCGAGCGCGTCCACCGTGGGAACGGCCAGCGCGGTCGCGGCATCCGCCGCCTCCGCCACGAGGACGGTCGACGCGCCGAGGGCACCGGCCGCCGCGGCGGCGGCAGCGCCGTCACCGGGAGCGGTCACCACGAGTGCGACGGGCGTGCCCACGGCAGCCGCGGCCCCGACGAGGGCGGCAGCGCTCTTGGCGAGGCCGCCACCGGGGGCGGACTCGAGCAGCACCAGGATGGAATCGTCTGCAAAGTCGGTCATGACTTCTCCCCTCACACCAGTCGGTTCTGCGCGAGGAACTCGGCGAGCTGCTCGCCCGCGTCACCCTCGTCGACGATTTTCACGCCCGCGGTACGCGCGGGCTTCTCGGCGATCGAGATCACGATCGAGCGGGAGTACGCGGGGTCGTCGGCCTCGATCGCGAGGTCGGCGAGCGTCAGGGTCTCGAACGGCTTCTTCTTGGCCGCCATGATGCCCTTGAAGTTGGGGAAGCGGGCGTCCGGCATCCGCTCGGTGATGGAGATCACGGCGGGCAGGGCCGTCTGCACCTGCTGGGTGCCGTCGTCCGTGGCCCGTTCGCCGGTCACACCGTCACCGGTGATCTGCACCGAGGTCAGCGCGCTCGCGTGCGGCGCGGCCAACAGCTCGGCGATCATCGCGGGCAGGACTCCGCCGGAACCATCGGTGGAGAGGTTGCCGGTGATCACCAGGTCGAACCCGGTGCGCTGGATCGCGGCGGCGAGCACCTGTGCGGTGAGTCCCAGATCGGCTCCGACGAGGAGCTCATCGGCCACGTGCACAGCGCGAGCCGCACCCATCGCGAGACCCTTGCGGACGGTCGCGGCAGCGCCCTCCGGAGCCATCGACATCACGATGACCTCGGTGTCGGCATCCTTGTCCGCATGCGACAGTGCCACCTCGAGCGCGCGCTCCCCGATCTCATCGAGAACCGTTTCGCTCGCGGCCCGATCGGCCAGTCCCGTCTCCAGGCTCAGCTTGCGATCCCCATAAGTGTCGGGGACCTCCTTGACCAGCACGATGATCTTCATCGATATCTCCTCACGCCTTCAGCGAGCCTATCCCAAATCGCGGATTGTACCCATTCACGCCACTGGCGCGATCAATCGAGGCTCAAGGCGCGGTTTTTGTATACATTACAGAGCGAAAACTGTCGATCGGACGCCGCCGTGAGCGCCCCGCGGACATCAGCGATTGCGGAAGTCGGGTGCGCGCTTCTCGCGGAACGCCGCCATCCCCTCGGACTGGTCGTCGAGGGCGAAGGTTGCCGCGAAGGCCTGCCGTTCGAATCGCAACCCTTCGGCCAGCGAGGTCTCCTGCGCCGCCTGCAGCGCGTCCTTCGCGGCGTAGACCACAGGCAGCGACTTGGAAGCGATGGTCTCGGCAACCTTGCCCGCCTCTTCGAGGAGATCGGCGGCAGGAACGATCCGGGACACGAGCCCCGCACGTTCGGCCTCTTCTGCGCCCATCAGCCGCCCGGTCAACACCAGTTCTGCGGCCTTGTACTTGCCGATGGCCCTGGGCAGACGCTGCGTACCACCGATCCCGGGAATGACGCCTAGGTTGATCTCGGGCTGCCCGAACTTGGCCGTGTCCGCCGCAAGGATGATGTCGCACATCATCGCCAGCTCGCAGCCGCCGCCGAGCGCGAAGCCCGCCACTGCCGCGATCACGGGGGTTCGCAGACGCCCGAAATCACCCCACCCGTCGAACGGACTGTCCAAGTACATGTCGACGTAGCCCATGTCCGACATCTCCTTGATGTCGGCGCCGGCGGCGAAGGCCTTCGCGGAGCCGGTCAGGACGATGGCGCCGATGCTCTGATCGGCGTCGAACGCCTTGCCCGCCGTGACGATCTCACGGATGAGGGTCGAATTGAGGGCGTTGAGGGCGTCCGGACGGTTCAAGGTGATCCAGCCCACCTTGCCGCGGGTCTCGACGATGATCGTTTCGTAGTCCGTCATGACTGCTCCTGTTCAACGGGGCTCAAGGCGGACTGCGCCGTCGAGACGGATGGTCTCACCGTTGAGCATGGGGTTATCGACGATGTGCTCAGCGAGTGCGGCATACTCGTCCGGCCGGCCAAGCCTATGCGGATGCGGCGTCTTCTCCGCGAGGGAATCCTGAGCCTCCTGCGGCAGACCGGCCATCATCGGGGTCTGGAAGAGGCCCGGGGCGATGGTGACGACCCTGATGAGTGAGCGGGCCAGCTCGCGGGCTGCCGGGAGGGTGAACCCCACCACGCCGGCCTTCGATGCGGCGTAGGCGATCTGCCCGATCTGACCCTCGTACGCCGCGACGGAGGCCGTGTTGATGATGACACCGCGTTCACCGTCGACGGGCTCGGTTGCGGCCATCGCCTCGGCGGCCTGCGCCGCGACGTTGACGGTGCCGCCGAGATTGATCGTCAGCACCCGGAGGAAGGCCTCGAGTGGCAGCGGGCCGTCGCGTCCGAGGAGCTTGCCCGGCGTCGCGACTCCGGCGCAATTCGCCACGATGCGCAGCGGCGCCCCCGCGGCCGCGATCTCGACCGCCGCACGCACCTGCCCGACGTCGGTCACGTCCGCCGCCACGAACACCGCGTTCGCGCCGATCTCGACTGCGGCCTCCGCGCCACGAGAGCTCGGCAGGTCCAGAAGGTAGACCCGGGCGCCGCGTCGCGCGAGGCGCTTCGCGGTGGCAAGGCCGAGCCCGGAGGCTCCTCCGGTGATGAGGGCTGCTGCCCCGTCGATCTTCACGCGATATCTCCTGTCCCGCGGCTCAGAGCCGCTCGATGATGGTGGCGTTGGCCATGCCGCCGCCTTCGCACATGGTCTGCAGCCCGTACCGGCCACCGGTCTCTTCGAGATAGGTGAGCATTGTGCCGAGGAGCCGCGTGCCCGAGGAGCCGAGCGCATGCCCGAGCGCGATCGCGCCGCCCCACGGGTTGAGACGTTCGGGATCCGCGTCGAACTCTGCCGCCCACGCGAGCGGGACGGACGCGAACGCCTCGTTCACCTCGTAGGCGTCCAGATCTCCGAACGACAGCCCCGAGCGCTCCAGGATGCGGTGCGTTGCGGGGATCGGGCCGGTCAGCATGTACAGCGGGTCATCGCCGACGACGGCGAAACTGTGGAACCGCGCACGCGGCGTGAGCCCGAGCTGTGCCGCGCGTTCTTCGCTCATGATGAGCACGGCCGATGCACCATCGGTGAGCGGCGACGAATTGCCCGGGGTGATCGCCCACGGGATCTGTGGATAGCGCGCGGCCATCGCCTCGTCGAAGAACGACGGACGCAGGCCGGAGAGACCTTCCACGGTCGTCGATGCGCGCACGGTCTCGTCGCGCACGTGTGCGTGGACGTCACCCTCGGCATCCGTCACGGTCACCGGCAGGAGCGACGATTCGAACCGCGCGTCATCCATCGCCTGCGCGGCGCGCCGATGCGACTCGGCTGCGAACGTATCGAGCTGTTCCCGGTCGAACCCCCATTTGGCGGCGATGAGCTCCGCCGAGATGCCCTGTCCGACGAGACCCTCCGGGTAGCGGGCGCGCAGACCCGGCGAATGCGGCGTGCCCCCGGCAGCGGCCGCCCCGAGCGGAACCCTGCTCATGGACTCCACCCCGCCGGCGATGACGATGTCGTACGCGCCGGCGATCACTCCCTGGGCGGCGAAGTGCGCGGCCTGCTGGCTCGATCCGCATTGACGGTCGATCGTCGTGGCCGGTACCGTCTCGTCGAATCCGGCAGTCAGCACCGCGCCGCGCGCGATGTTGGTGCTCTGATCGCCGACCTGGCTGACCGTGCCCCACAAGACGTCGTCGATCTGCCGCGACTCCAGCCCGTTGCGCTCGAGCACGGACCGCAGCACGTGAGCGGACAGGTCGACCGGATGCACACCCGACAGCGCGCCGCCCGGCTTGCCCCGACCGCTCGCGGTGCGAACGGCATCGACGATGACGGCGCTGGTCATGATGCCACGCTCTCGGCCGGATCTTCCAGGAAGAAGTCTGGCTCGAGCTCGGCCCCTGGCCCGGCAACGGCGTACTGATCGAAGTCAGTGACCCCGGCATCCGTCAATACGTCATCATCGATGAGCAGCCGCCCCGTCAACGACGGATCGGAAGAGGTCAGCACGCAGTAGGCGGCGTCCGCCATGATTCCCGGCACGCGGGCCTTCTGCAGCGTCTCGCCTCCACCGAGCAGATTCCCGACGGCGTCCGTCGCGATGACGGTGCGCGGCCAGAGCGAGTTCACCCGGATGTCCAAGTCGGCGAACTCGGCCGCGAAGGCGAGGGTGGTCAGGCTCATGCCGTACTTGGAGATCAGATAGCCCGGGAAGCGCGAGAGCCAATACGACGATGCGAGATTCAGCGGCGGGCTCAGCGTGAGGACACTCGCGCGCGACGAGCGCTCGAGGTGGGGCAGGGCGGCACGCGTCAGCATGAAGGTGCCGCGCGTGTTGATGTCCTGCATCAGGTCGTACTGTTTCGGCTGCAGATCGGCAGTGGACCACGGCGCCAGCGCGCTGGCGTTGTTGACCACGATGTCGATGCCGCCGAACCGCTCCACCGTCCGCGCAACGGCCTCGTCGATCGACGAGTCGGAGCGCACATCCCCGACGATCGCGAGGCCTCGCCCGCCCGCCTGCTCGATCGCCTCGACGGCGGTGTGAATCGTTCCGGAAAGGGCGGCCGACGGCTCAGCGGTCTTCGCAAGGAGCGCGATGTTCGCGCCGTCACGCGCCGCACGCAGGGCGATGGCGAGGCCGATCCCCCTGCTTCCGCCGGACATCAGGATGGTGGCGCCTCGCAGCGTACGGGGCTCGGATGTCGTCACCGTGCGGTCTCCTTCTCGTTCTGGCGTGCCGCGAACGCGGCGATGCGCTGTCGGGTCTCGTCGGTGCGGATCCGACGGGCGAGACCGTCGACTTCCCCCGACAGATGCTCTCGGTAGTCCTGACGCGGACGGTTGATCAGGTTGCGGGTATCGGTGCGCGCAGCGATCGATCCGGCGGCCAACGACTCGGCGAGCGCCTGGACGTGCTCGTCCAGGTCGTCCTCGGCGGTCACGGCGGTCACGATCCCCCACTCCTGCGCCTCGGATGCGTCGAGCACGCGGGCAGTGAGGGTCAGCTCCATCGCCCTGCGGGGACCGACGATCGCGGGGAGAAGCCAGGAGACACCGCAGTCCGGGCTGAGTCCGACAGCGGCATACGCGCTCAGAAAACGCGCCCCCGAGGATGCGACGACCAGGTCGGCATTCAGGACGACCCCCAGACCACCGCCCGCTGCAGCGCCCTGCACGGCCGCGACGACGACAGCATCGGCGGCCCGCAACTCCAGCAGCGCATCGTGCACCGTTGCGGCCAGGGTCGAGATGTAGGCCCCCTGATCGGGCGCCGCCGCGATCGCTGCGACATCGCCGCCGGCGCAGAAGAGCCTGCCGGTGGCGCGGATCACGACGACGCAGGGCTCGTCGGACGCACGGATGCCACGCGCGGCATCGACGAGCGCCTCGGCCATCGGCTGATCGAGGGCGTTGCCGGACTCCGGTCGATTCAGCGTGAGCCAGACGATCCGGCCTTCGCGCCGCACATCCAGCGGAGAAGCGAGTGCACGCGTCTCCTCGTCGGTTCCCGTCATCGCGAGGCGTCCTCCGGCTCGTCTCCATCCCGTGCACCGACGCCGGCGGCGATCAGGCTCGCCAGCGCGCGGTAGGCGGCCGAATCGTCCAGTCCGGTAGTGTCCTGGATCTCGCCGCGATGGATGGCGTTCATCACTTGACCGGCCACGGCTCCGACGAAGACCGCGTCGACGTGCGAGCGGGCGCCTGCGGCCTCGATGACCAGCTGCTGAACGTACGCGGCAGCGACGCCGGTGTTGTGCTGATAGATCTCGCGTGCGGGTGGATAGGCGTCCAGGTCGGCGAAGAAGTAGGGGGATGCGGGGGCGAGCGCCTCCGAGATGAGTGTCAGGTAGAGGACGATCCGGTCGGCCGCGGGCGCCTCGGGATCGAGCGCCGCGCCGATGCCATGCGTCGCACGTCGGAAGAATGCGCGGATGACCGCCAGGATGATCTGCTCTTTGCTCGCTCCCACCGCATAGAGCGTCGTCTTCGAGCACTTCGCGTGCCGTGCCATCTCATCGAGGCTGAGCTCGGCGAAGCCATCGCGGAGGAAGAGCTCGATGAGCAGATCGATGAGCTCGTCCCGCCGCGCCGCTGCGTGAGCTTCGCGGGGTCGAACCCTTGTTGTCGGCTGTGCCATACTCTGGACAGTACCAGAACCTCAACCTCAGTACTGACATCAGTACTGGAAAGGCGAATCCCATGCCGGTATCGCGGCTCATGCCCTCAGTCGAGGCCGACGATCTCGTCGATCTGGTGCGCGACATCGCCGCCAAGGAACTGCTTCCCCGCGTCGGAGAATACGAGGCCAACGGCACATTCCCGCGCGAGACGTTCCGACTTCTCGGGCGCGCCGGGCTGCTCAGCCTGCCGTACGCGGAGCAGTACGGAGGCTCCGACCAGCCGTACGAGGTCTACCTGCAAGCACTCGAGGAGATCGGGGCCGCCTGGGCGAGCGTCGCGGTCGGCGTCAGCGTCCACGTCCTTTCCTGCTTCCCGCTGGCGGTCTACGGGTCGGACGCGCAGAAGGCGCGCTGGCTGCCCGACATGCTCAGCGGCGAACTGCTCGGCGCGTACTGCCTCTCTGAGGCGCACGCGGGCTCGAACCCCGCCGCGATGCAGACGCGGGCCGACCGCGACGGTGACGATTTCCTGATCACGGGCGCGAAGGCATGGACCACGCACGGCGGGGTGGCCGACTTCTACACGGTGATGGCCCGCACCGGGCCGGGTTCACGAGGGATCAGCTGCTTCTTCGTGCCCGCCGACTCGCCCGGCATCGAGGCAGACGAGCCCGAGCACAAGATGGGACTGATGGGCTCCCGCACGAGCACCGTCCGCTTCGACCACGTCCGCGTCGGACCGGACCAGCTGATCGGGCGGGCAGGCCAGGGACTCACCATCGCCTTGGCGGCGCTGGACGCCGGCCGGCTCGGCATCTCGGCTGTGGCCACAGGGCTGTCCCAGGCGGCGCTCGACCTCGCCATCGGGTACGCCAAGACACGGGAGGCGTTCGGTAAGCACATCATCGAGCACCAAGGACTTGGCTTCCTGCTCTCCGATATGGCAGCCGCCATCGGCGCCTCCCGCGCGACCTACCTCGCCGCGGCGCGGCGCAAGGACGCGGGAATGGAGTACTCGAAAGATGCCTCGATCGCGAAGCTCGTCGCGACCGACAACGCGATGCGCGTGACGACGGATGCCGTGCAGGTGCTCGGCGGCGCCGGCTACACCCGCGACTTCCCGGCGGAGCGATTCATGCGAGAGGCGAAGGTCATGCAGATCTTCGAGGGGACGAACCAGATCCAGCGGATGGTGATCTCGCGCTTTCTCTAGGAGTTCCTGCTCACAGGCTCTTGAATGCCTGGACCGCCGCGAGGGACGAGGCGTCGACGACCTCTCCGCCGAAGCGTTCGAGAACGATCGCCTGAGTCGCCCGCAGGTGCGACGCGGAGAGCTTCGTCACCCCTTCGGCGTCACCGTCCTCGATGTATTTGAGAATCGCCGCGTGGGTGCGCCAGGACTCGCGCTGGTGCGCTTCATCCGGGTACTGCGCCGTCGCGTTGACGGTGTCCGCCCACGTCTGTTCCTGGATGGACCAGATGGCGACCATCGAACGCACCAGCAGGCGCAACGAGACGTTCTCCACGGACGCGACCATGATGTCGTGAAATCCACGGGCGGACGCCGAGTAGAGTCCCCCGACCCCCAGCACTTCTTCCGACTCCGCGAGGTTGGCGCGCAACGCAGGAACGAGCGCCTCGTGGCGATCGACGCGCTCGGCACACAGCGCGGCGCACTTCGGCTCGAGCAGAAGCAGGGACTCGGCGAGGTCGGCGATGCGTACGCCCTGGCCTTGCATGGAGAGCGCGAGCGCGTATGCGGCGGAAGACCAGCTCGGCTTGTGGACGTAGGCGCCGCCGAACTTACCGCGACGCACCGTGATGAGCCCCTCGGCCTCGAGGATGCGCAGCGCCTCGCGCAGCGAAGGCCCACTCACGCCGTACTGCTCGATGAGGTCGTCCTGACGCGGCAGCGGCACGTCGGTGTGCTCGGACCGGAGAATTCGCTGACGCAGATCCGCCGCTATAGACTCGGCGATCCGCGGCGACATGCCGATACGAGGAGCCGCGCGCCGCGCAGTGACCTCATCCACGTAGTACCCATCTTTCGCTCCGCATATTGCTTGCAAAGCTTATATGACTTTGCCTCACCTATCGGGGATAACATCACCGTGCCGCATCGGATGCGGGGCGCTGCCGCCGAAGGATTCGAGACCCGCGACCCCGATCGTCTCCGTAAGAATTCGAGCCATCCGATGCGCGCCCTCCGGCAGTCGCCGGGCACCCTGGCTTCCGCGCGAGAGCCAGGACAGGTCCACCTCATCGGTGAAGCCCATCGCCCCGTGCAACTGATGCGCACCGCGCAGAACCGCATCGGCGGCGGTCTGGGCCGCGACGAGCAGCCCGAGGGCATCCGCGAGGGCGGGTTCGGTGCCACGAGCCACAGACCACAGGGTGTATTTCCCGAGCTCTTCGAGGGCCGCGGTGGCCAAAGCCATCTCAGCCAGAGTGAATCCGACACCCTGGAACCGCGCGAGCTTCTTGCCGAACTGCTCCCGTTCCCCGACGTACCGAACGGTGTCGGCGAGCGCGCGCTCGAGCAGCCCGAGAAGCCACCACGCCTGCAAGGTCACGAGGACCGCGGCCTCCTGCGGGCGGGTCGCGCCATCCGGCTCCGCATCGACTTCCACCCCGAAAGGTGCCAGCGGCGTGGCGAGCAGCGCCGTAGACGACGAGACCCGATACGTCGCACCGAGCACATCCACCCCCGACCACCGCAGAGGCACATCCAGATGCATGGCGAGTCGATGGCCGCGGGTGGCGACCAGAACCGTGGCCTCCGCACTGCCGATCCGCCCGAGGCGCTCGACCACGGGATAGGGCACAGCGAACGACCCGGCCGCGCGACAGACCGACGCCGCTGCTTCGAATTCGATTTGGTCGCCGGCCGGCGACAGATCCCACACGCCGATCGGATCGAGCAGGTCACCGATGCCGATGCGCGCCGTCGGGTCTTGAACACCCCGGCGCAACACGTCTACGCCCCCCACGGACTCGAGTTGCTCGCATACGACCGCGCCGAGCTCTTCCGCTTCTGCCGACAGATTCGTGTTCATCGGCCGACCAGACTGCGAGCGATCGTCTGCTTGTTCATCTCGAGAGTGCCTGACGCGACGGTCGAGGCCTGCGAGTACCGCCAATGATCCTCGACCTCCCGTGCGTACACATCATGAGGATCGGACGTTCCGAGCCCCGCATTTCCGACGACATCCATCAGCAAATCGGCGACCTCCTGGTCGAGAGTTGTCACGGCCATCCGGTAGAGGGCCGCGTCGCCCGGGTCCGGCGTCGACGAGCGCGCCCGGTCGAGCAGGCGATACGCCAGGAGGCGCGCCTGGCGTGTGCGCACCTGGGCACGTGCCCACCGCTCGTGGAGCGAGGCGGGCAGGTCATCCCACGCACTTCCCAGCGCGTGCGGTGCCGCGGCCAGGAGTTTCTCGCAGCGGGCGTAGCGCGCGATCCCGATGCGTTCGAACGCGAGAACCTCGGTCACGATGTCCCAGCCGCGATCGATCTCGCCCAGCACCTCGTGGTCGGGGACGAAGACGTCGGTGAGGTAGACCTCATTCAAATGGTGCGGTCCGAGCATCGCGGCGATCGGTCGCACTTCGATTCCCGGCGCGTCCATGTTGAGCAGGAAGACCGAGATCCCGTCCTTCCGGCTGTCCGCAGATCCGGTGCGAGCAAGGAGGAAGCAGCTCTGCGCCATTCCCGCGTAAGACGTCCAGACCTTTTGGCCTGAGATCGACCATCCGCCGTCGACCTTTGTCGCCTTCGTCTTGAGTCCGGGGAGGTCTGATCCGGCCTCCGGCTCGCTGAAGCCCTGACACCAGACGACGTCGCCGGCGGCGATGGGAGGGAGGTGACGATCCTTCTGTTCCGGTGTGCCGTGCTTCATGATCACCGGTCCCACCCAGTTGAGACCCATATATTGCGCACCGCGGGGCTCGTGGGCCGCCCACATCTCTTCCCGCAGAGCGGTCTGCGCGAAGGTGTCTGCGCCGGTACCGCCATACTCGCGCGGCCAGGCCATCACGAGCAGGTGTCGCTTGCCGAGCTCGTGCGCGAAGGCCTGGGTCAGTTCGAAATCGGCGGGGTCGTGCGTGAACGCGCCGAGAAAGCCCTCGGGAATGAGATCGTTCACGAGACCGCGCAGTTGCGTACGCAACTCTGTGACCGCGTCGGATTCGGCGTAATCGAGCACCCTTACTCCATCTCTTCTTTGCTATCTATATAAACATTAGACGGAAAATTGCCACTACCGCCACCTGCAAGCCGCGTTGTCAATCCTTTAAAGGATTGATAGTGTTGCAGACGTGGACAAGATTGTCGATGGATCGCCGATGACGGAATCCGACCCCAGCGCCGAATGGGCCCTCCTCGCACCGTCGGAAGAGACCTTGGAGTTCGTGGGGTCGGCGCGCGCACAGTTCAGCAGCCTGTTTCCGACAAGCGTCATCCGCACGATCGCGGAGGGCGGCCCCGCGCCGATGGAGCACTGGACTGATCTGGTCGACCAGGGCTACCTCGCCGTCGGGATGCCGGAACAGAGCGGCGGAATCGGCACGCTCGCCGATCTCGTGACAGTGCTGGAGGAGGCCGGCCACGCGTTGCTGCCGCTCCCCCTGCTCGCGAGCGCTGCCTCAGCGCACACACTCCTCCGTGCCGGATTCGATGCCGATTCGCTCGATGACGCCCCTTCGGCGCTGGCGGTATCCACGGATCCGTCGGACGTGCTCATCGCCCTGGATGCGGCGCACGCCGCCACCGTCACCGTTGTCTCGGCAACGCTCGGAGGCGTCGTGATCGAACGCATCGCGGCCACCGCGCAGCCCGCCGCACCCCGCGATCCCATCGATCCGACCCGCCCACTCGTCACTCTCGAGCGGGGTGCAGTACTCGATCGCCGTGCCCTCAGCGACGTCACCGTGGACGACGTGCTCGCGGCCGCTCGAGTGTGCGTCGCAGCGGACCTCCTCGGGACAGCAACCCTCGCGCTCGAGGGCGCCACCGAGCACGCGAAGCGGCGCGAGCAGTTCGGACGGCCCATCGGCTCGTTCCAGTCGGTGAAGCACCAGATCGTCGACGGGTACATCTCGATCGAGCGCGCTCGCAGCCTCACCCTCGGTGCTGCAGCAGAACTCGTCACCCACCCGTTCAGCGCCACAGGCACCGAACTCTCGCTCCTCGCGAAAGCCGCCGCATCCGATGCCGCCACGGGAGCCGTGGCCCTGCACACCCAGCTGCTCGGGGCGATGGGGCTCACGTACGAGTCGGACAATCATCTGGCCGTGCGGCGAGCGCAACAGACCGCCGGATACCTCGGAACGGCGTCCGACCTGTACGCGCGCACCGCCGCACTGATCCTCGATAGGAGCGCTCGTGGCTGAGATCCTCGACGAATACCGCACGTTTCTCGATGAGGCCCTTCCCGTCGGCTATGACGGCAGCGCTCGGGAGTTTCGCGAGGACGAGCCACTGCGTCGCGCTTTCCAAGCGGCGAGCTTCGACAACGGCTGGCTCGTGCCCGAGTGGCCGCGCGATCTCGGCGGTCGAGATCTGCCGCTGCCCCACGCCCTCGCGATCCGCATCGAGGGTGCGCGCCGCCAGATCCCCCGACAGATGAACATCCAGGCGACCGGCGTGGTTGCCCCCGCCATCCGACAGTTCGGAACGGTCGAACAGCAGGCCCGCTACCTGCGCCCCACGCTGCGCGGTGAAGCGTGGTGGGCGTTGGGAATGTCCGAGCCGGAGTCGGGCTCCGACCTGGCGTCCCTGCGCACCACCGCCGTGCGCACCGGAGAGAACTTCGTCGTCAACGGCCAGAAGATCTGGACGACGCAAGCCGACGGATCCCGCTGGTGCACGCTCTACGTCCGCACGGATGCCACGCTCCCCAAGCACAAGGGGATCACATGCCTGCTGCTCGACATGGAGACTCCGGGCATCACCGTCCGCCCCATCCCGACGGCGGGCCCGTCTGTCGAGGCCTTCTGCGAGGTGTTCCTCGACAACGTCGTGGTTCCTGCGAGTGACGTGCTCGGCGAGGTCAACGGCGGCTGGCGGATTGCGATGGCGAGCCTCGAACACGAGCGCGACATGATCTGGATCAACAACTGGCTCGAGATGCAACGCGCTCTCGATCCCGTGCTGACCCGCTCTGTCGAACCGCACCAACTCGATCGCCTGGGACGACTGCTCGGTGACATGGAGGGTGTGCGGCTCACAGGCCTGCGCTCCGTCGCCCACCGCGCCGCAGGGACCGATTCCCCGATCGGGACCCTTCTCAAGCTCTTCGGCTCGGAGGCCGTACAGCGAGCGACCTCTTTCGCGCTCGAAACCGCCGGAAGCGACGGCGCCGCTCGGGCTTCGGCCTTCGACGACTATCTGGAATCCCTCGCGGCGACCATCTACGGCGGCACCTCAGAGGTGCAGCGCAACATCATCGCCGAGCGCGTGCTCGGACTCCCGAAAGGCTCCTGACCGATGTCGGAATCATTCCTCCCCCTCACCGACCGCACCGCTCTTGTCACCGGAGCCGGACGCGGGATCGGCCGTTCGATCGCCGTGTCGCTGGCCGCGGCCGGCGCGACCGTGGTCGTCATGGCCCGCACGGCCGACCAGCTCGACGTCACCGTGGCCGAGATCGAGGCGGCGGGTGGGCGTGCGATCGCCGCCCCCTGCGACATCCGCGATCCCGCCGACGTGGGCCGAGCTGTCGCTGCTGCGCTCGAGGTCGTACCCGGCGTCGACATCCTCGTGAACAACGCGGGCAACAACGTCAAGGCCCCCGTCGTTCCGCTTCCCGTCGCCCCCGGCACGGCGATCGGGCAGCCGGGATCACGGCCGTCCGATCTCGCCCTGAGCGACGAGGAGTGGGACTCCGTGCTCGACACCCACGTGCGCGGGTCGATTGCGCTCATTCGCCTTCTGGTGCCCGGCATGTTCGACCGCGGTCGTGGCCGAGTCATCAACATCGGCTCGAGCTCGGTGATGCGGGCGAGCAACCTGACCACGCCGTACAAGGTGGCCAAGGGTGCCATCACCCACTTGACTCAATCCCTCGCAAAGGAATGGGCGGCCTACGGCGTGACAGTGAACGCGATCGCGCCCGGCCACTTCCGCACCGACATGACCAAAGCGCTGCACGACAGCCCCGAGGGACAGGCCTGGTTGAAGGAGCGCATCCCCATGCAGCGCACCGGAGACACCCGAGAACTCGGTGCGCTCGCCGTCTTCCTGGCCGGCGATTTGGCATCCTTCATCACCGGCCAGGTCATCTACGTCGACGGCGGCGAAACGCTCTAGGCCCCGAAAGTGATCGGCGATGCCCCGCGGTCGACCGTCCAGTTGTCCGCGGTCTCGCGTTCGAGCCGCCGTGCGTCGCCGAGCTGGGATTGCTGTCCACTCGCGTACAGCATGACCATGTTCTCCGCCGCTGCAGGTGAGATCGACGCAATGGCGGCCGCCAGTTCGCGTGCCCGCGGCAGCAGCAGCTCATGAGGCAGCACCTCATTCACGAGCCCCCACGACAGCGCGGTCGCTGCATCGATGGGAAGGCCGGTGAGCGACAGCTGGCGGGCGCGCCCGACGCCGACGAGGGCGGGAAGGTCCGCGCTGAGCCCCCACCCCGGCGATATGCCGAGCTTCGCGTGCGTGTCGGCGAACATCGCACGCTCGGACGCGAGCGCGAACGAGCACGCGATCATGATCTCGATGCCACCGGAGATGCAGCTTCCGTTGATGGCGGCGATCGTCGGCGTCCTCATGCCACGAAGTCGCGTCGCGGGGTCGAGCGGCGCCGTGACGTAGTTCGCCTCGCCGAGGAGCTCCTTCGCGTTCACACCGCTGGTGAACGCGGGATCGTCTCCCGTGATGATCACGACTCGGATGCCGGGATCGTCGTCGGCGATCTGCAGATCATCGACGAGCGCCACCCGTGTGGCTTTCGTGAGAGCGTTCCGAGTCGCCGGTGCCGACAAGGTGAGCGTGAGCACGGCGTCGTCGCGCGTGAGACGGTAGTCGATCTCGGTCGTCATTTTCGATACCTTCTCTCTTATCATTGTAATATATACAAGATAACGAAAGGACGTCGACGATGGCGCTGCCCGACCGCATAGCTTCACGACTGGCCATCCCGGTGATCTGCGCCCCGATGTTCCTCATCTCGGAGCCCCAATTGGTCGTTGCAGCGTGCAAGGCAGGAGTGCTCGGCTCCTTCCCCCGTCAGAACACCCGCACCCGCGAGGACTTCGAGGCATGGCTGCGCCAGATCCGCGAAGAGCTGGACGCGTGGACGGAAGCGACCGGGAGAGTCCCCGGACCGATCGCCGTCAACATTCCGACCACCCTGGATCCCGCCGACATCGCCGCCGATCTCGACGTCTGCGTGCGGTACGGCGTTGACATCATCATCACCTCGGTGGGCAAACCGCACGAGGTCACCCGTCTGGCGCACGACAGGGGCCTGCTCGTCTACCACGACGTCACGACGATCGCGTTCGCCGAGAAGGCCATCGATGCAGGAGTCGACGGCCTCAATTGCATCGGCGCCGGCGGTGGCGGACACTCGGGGACTGTCAGCCACCTCGCCCTCATCCCGAAGATCCGATCGATCTACGACGGGACCATCGCACTCGCCGGAGCCGTATCGACCGGTTCCGTCGTGCGCGCCGGCGAGATCCTCGGCGCAGACCTGGCGTTCATGGGCAGTCGATTCGCCGCGACGGTCGAGTCGCACGCCCACGCACAGCAGAAGCAGTGGATGGTGGCCGGCGCGTCGAAGGACCTCAGCTTCACCCCAAAGGTCAACGGCATGCCCGCGAACTGGATGCTCGCATCTCTCGCCGCCCACGGGATCGACCTCGGCGCGCTGCCCGAGCCCGTGCAGCGCGGTCATGACCACCTGCCGGAGGGAGTGCATCCCTGGCGTGACCTCTGGTCGGCCGGTCAGGGAATCGAACTCATCGACGACATCCCCAGCGTCGCCGAGCTCGTCGATCGCCTGGCAGCGGAGTACCTCGCCGCGTGTGCGATGCCGGACCGGTCGCCACAGGCTCGTCGCCACCTCGCCGTACGGTCATGACCAGGATGGACACACAATGACGAACGACACGCGCTTCCCGACCTCTCCCGAGCTGCTGACGGAGGTGGTCGGAACCACCCTCGTCGTGACCCTGAACCGCCCGACGCGCGCCAACGCGCTCGATGCGACACTGATCCGTGCGCTTCGAGAGCTCTGGCCGCAGGTTGCCACAGACACCCGACTGCGGTGTGTCGTGCTGACCGGCGCCGGCAATGCGTTCTGCGCCGGCGCCGACGTCGCCATGCTGGCCGCCCCGCGGATCGAGATCGGTGCCACGGCCGCCGCCGAGCTGAGCTTCGTACCGGGACCCCACCTGAACATTCCCGTGATCGCCGCCGTCAACGGGGTCTGCGCCGGCGGCGGTCTGCACTTCGTCGCCGACGCCGACATCGTCGTCGCCGCCGACGTGGCCAGGTTCATCGACCCGCACGTCAGTGTGGGCCAGGTGAGCGGCCTCGAACCGATCGAGCTGCTGATGCGGATGAGACGCGATCTCGTCGCGCGAATGGCTCTCCTCGGCTCGAAGGAAGTGCTGGATGCCACCACGGCGCAGGCCGCCGGACTCGTCTCCCAGGTGGTCGCCCCGGGCGACCTGCTGCCGATGGCGATGAGCCTCGCCGCGCAGATCGCCCAGGGCTCCCCCGAGGCCCAGCGGGTGACACGCCAGATCCTGCGCGACTTCGAGGCGGACCTGGTGCGCGAACACCTCGATCGTGGCTGGCAGGCCGTGCAGGACCATTGGACCCACCCGGACGCCGTCGAGGGCCCAACGGCCTTCGCTGAGAAGCGAGCTCCCCAGTGGGCTCCGCCCCGCTCGTAGTGGACAGGTTCACGGGCCGGGTCGCGGTGATCACCGGGGCCGGCAACGGCATCGGGCGCGCCACGGCCGCACGACTGATCGACGAGGGCGCGACGGTCGTCGGGGTCGACATCGACGAGGCTGCGCTCGGTGACGCCGCCGACGCCCTCGGGGAACGATTCGAACCGTTCCCCGCCGACG
This sequence comes from Microbacterium sp. Root61, assembly GCF_001427525.1. Classification (NCBI taxonomy): domain Bacteria; kingdom Bacillati; phylum Actinomycetota; class Actinomycetes; order Micrococcales; family Microbacteriaceae; genus Microbacterium; species Microbacterium sp. Root61. The sequence goes on from NZ_LMGU01000001.1 coordinate 2,016,255, forward strand.
TGGCGGACGCGGCACCGGAGCACGACTATGTGTCGTACTGCATCGCCAGGCACGGCAGTCTCGACATCGCCTTCCTCAACGCCGGCGTACTCGGGGCGACCGGCCCCATCCACGACTATTCGCTCGAGGAGTTCGATCGCGTGATGGCGATCAATGTGCGCGGCGTCTGGCTGGGCACCAGTCGTGCGCTCGGCGCGATGCGGGAGCGCGGCGCAGGCGTGATCACGATCACGTCCTCCACCGGCGGGCTGCGGGGCAGCGGCGGCCTCGGCCCCTACGTCGCCAGCAAGCACGCCGTGGTCGGGATCATGAAGAGCGCCGCGATCGAAGGCGGGCCCTTCGGGGTTCGTGTCAACACGATCCATCCAGGACCGACGAATACTCAGGTATGGTCGGCCGCCGAAGAAACAAAGCGGATCGAGACGGGCGCGGAGCGTTCCGGACTGCCCCAGCTCTACCGTGTCGCCGATCCGTCGGAGGTGGCATCGGTCGTCGCCTTCCTCTCGAGCGATGAAGCGGGATTCTGCACCGGCGGATCGTTCCCGGTGGACGGCGGGCTCCTCGCCGGCCCGCCGTACTCCGCCTGACACCACACGGCCTCGCCCCGCATACAGGTCCGCCCCGCTGCAACTCGCGTTGCAGCGGGGCGGACGGAGTTGGGGTCGCTATCCGCCCACGACGGTGCAGAAGCCGTCGATAGAGCACGGACCGGTCGGCGAATACATCTGCAGACCGTCAGCATCGATGCCGATGCGCTTGTCCGGGCCGAAGACGTAGGTGCCGTTCACGCCGACGAACGGCTGGCCCGACGTCAGGTACGACTTGATCGTGTCGCCATCGGTCGTGCCCTTGTCGGTGACGGCCTGAGCGATCAGCACCGACCAGTCGAAGGAGTTGGCTCCGACGGTGTCGAGCGGCCCGAAGGTGTCCTTGTCCAGAGCCTTCAGGTAGCCGGTGACGAATGCCGCGTGGAGGTCCGCCTCAGGAGAGCCTTCCTTTGCCGGGTTGAGGAAGGTCTTGGCCATCGGTCCCGCAGCGAGGGTCTTGGCAAGGGCTGCCGGTGTGACCTCCACGATCGCCGGGGTGCCCAGGCCGAGGGTTCCAGACATCGGCGGGTACCAGCCGAGCTTGTCGAATGCCGTCATGAGCGTGACGGCAGGGGTGCCGTACGGCCAGGCGATGACCGAGTCGACGCCGGCATCGCGCAGCTGTCCGATCTGCGCGGTGACGTCACTTGACGTGGCCGGGAAGCTCGCGCGCACGACCTCGAGGTCGGGGTAGTCGGCAGCGATGAGCTTGACGGTCAGGTCGGCCTGAGCGACCGCGAATGCCGAAGCGTCATCGATCACACCGATCTTGTCGCCGAATTCCGCCGCGTGGTCGATCAGCGGTGTCACGGCGGTCGGGCCTGCGTTGCCGGCGCTCGTGGAGAATGCGTACTTGTAGAGGCGATTATCCCCGGTGTCGGCGAGAACCGCGGCGATGCCACCCGAGGTCGAGCCCGGGATCTTCACCTGGTTGAGTACACCCTGGACGGCGGGGAACGCCTCCGTGGTGAAGAAGATCGCGGTGGCACCGAGCTGGGCCAGCTCACGGGTCTGGGCCACGGCAGCGGTCGTCTCGCCAGCGGTGTCGCGCTCGACGATTTCGACCGTGAGGCCCTCGTGCAGCGACTCGGCGTACTCGGCGCCGGCCTTGAGCCCCGCGAGCGAGTTGATACCGGATGCCGCAAGCGGCCCGGTCAGCGAGCCGACGAACCCGATGGTGACTTTCTCGACCGAGTCGGCTTCCGGCTCGGTGCTCGAGTCAGGCGAAGCGCTGCAGGCGGCGAGGGTGATCGCGAGTGCGCCCGCGGCGACAAACGCGAGCACCCTTCTGCTCTTGCGGAACATAATTCTCCTTCGAATTGAAAGACCGCTTACGAAAGGTAAGCAGCGTGCAACAGGTCCGGAAGCGCTGCATCCGTTCCCTTGACCTCGTGGATGATCTGCCCGTGCCGAAGGACCAGCACATCAGCCTCAAGATTCTGGGCCACCTCGAGTCTTTGCTCGACGACGAGGACGGCGTAGCCGAGATCACGAAGCTGCGCGATGATCTCGGTGGTTCGGGCGACGAGCTTGGGCGACAGCCCGTTCGTCGGCTCGTCGAGCATGATGGCCTGCGGCGCACCCGCCACCGCCCGCGCGATGGCCAACATCTGCTGCTGCCCGCCGCTCAACCGACCCGCAGCTCGGCCGAGGTGCTCGACCAGTTCTGGCAAGAGCTCGAGCGGATCCACGGGCGGCTTCGCGCCAGAGCGGCTTCGCGCGACGTCGAGGTTCTCGCTCACCGTGAGGTTGGGGAAGACATGGCGGCCCTCGAGCACGTGACCGAGACCGTATCTCGCGCGCTTGCTGGCCGGCAGCCGTTCCAGCTGCCGATCACCGAGCCGCACGCGCCCGCTCGACGAGGTGAGACCGCCGATCCCGTGGAGCGTGGAGGTCTTGCCTGCGCCGTTCGCGCCCAGGAGCACGAGGCACTCCCCGGGTGCCACCGAGAAGGAAATGGATTCCGCCGCGACGACCGCGCCGTAGCGCACGCCGAGACCTTCTACTACCAGCTGCGCGCCCATCAGACCGTTCCCATGTAAGCCACTCGAACTGCTTCGACATCGTGCAGGTCCTTCGGTGCCCCCTGCCAGAGCATCCTTCCCAGATCGAACACCAGGATGCGATCCACCAGGCGGCTCACCATCTCGAGGTGGTGCTCGACGATGATCACCGAGACGCCCGCCCCGGCAAGATCCTTGACGACGCTCTCCAGACCGTCGATCTCGGAGGCGGACAGGCCGGCGGCCGGCTCGTCCAGCAGGAGAACCTTGGGGCAGCGCGCCACTGCCATGGCAGCCTCGAGGAATCGGAGCTGCCCATGCGCGAGATAGCGGCTTTCGCGGCGCCCGATGCGCAGGTCGTCCGGGTCCAGACCACCGTTGCGCAGCAGGGTGATGGCCGCCACCCGGCACGCCTCGATCCTCGCCGGGTCGGCATCCAACTGCGATTTGAGAGCGAGTTCGATGTGCTCATCGATGCTCATGCCCGCAAACGTCTTCGGGGTTTGGAAGGTGCGTGCGACGCCGTGATGCGCGATCTCGGAAGGCCGTGACTTGCTCACGTCTCGACCGTCGAGGAGGATCGTTCCCTCCGAGGGATGGTAAAACCCACCGATGATGTTCAGCATCGTGGTCTTGCCCGACCCATTCGGCCCGATCAGTCCGAGAATCTCGCCGCGCCCCAGCTCGAGCGTGACGCCGTCGAGAGCCTTCAGACCGCCGAAGCTCTTCTTGACGTCTTGCACCTGCAGAACCGGCTGGTCCGCTCGGTCGGCAACCTCCGTCACACGGACACGCGGGGCACGACGCACTCGGGACAGGGACTTGAGCAACGGGTCGGCGTACGCAGCGGTCCTACTGAAGATGCCCTTGGGACGCAGTCGCATGAGCGCGACGAGCAGCACGCCGTAGACGATCACGTTCACGTGCGGGTACGGCGCGAGCAGGAGCGGAACGATCACCAGGATCGTGACTCCGACGATGGGTCCGAGCTGTGAACCGAGACCGCCGAGCACCACCATCACGAGGAACAGGATCGACAGCGCCGGGGAGAAGGCATCCGGTGAGATGTAGGCGGAGAGGTACGCGAACAGCCCCCCGGCCAGCCCACCCATCGCGGATCCGACGGCGAAGGCGGCGACCTTCGTGAGATACCCGCCGATGCCCAGCGCGGATGCACCGATGCTCTCGTCTCGTACCGCGGCCGTCGCGCGCCCGAAGGAGCTGGTGCGGTATCGCGCGTGGAACCAGTAGGCGAGGAATCCGGCCCCGACGATGAGAAGCGGAACGAACCACTCCCACCCGATGTACCCCTCGAAGTTGAACCCGAGGAACGGGGCGATTCCGGAGATTCCCGCGTGGCCCTGGGTGATGTCGGCCTGAGCGACGAGCAGATCGGCGATGACGAGCACCGTGCCGAGGGAGACCATGGCCAGCCCCAGCGCGGCGAGCCGCCCTGCCGGAAGCCCCACCAGGAGACCGACCAGCAGACCACCCGCCAGTGCGAGGGGGAGCGTGAGCCAGATCGGCCAGCCGTAGGAGCCGCCGAGGATGCCGGTGATGTATGCACCGATCGCGAACGACGCTCCTTGTCCGAGTGAGAGCACACCGGAGAATCCGATGGTGATGTTCAGACCGAACACCGCCACCAGGTACACGAGGATGAGGAGCACCACGTACGCCGTGTAGGACATCGGGCCGGATACGAGCAGGATGACCACGGCGACGAGGGCCAGCAGCAGACCCTGGACGGAGGGAAGACGAGCAGCGACGCGAAGCGGTGCGGGCAGCTTGTCGGTCAGCCGGGTGGTGGAATCGCGCAGGCGATCCTGAAGGGCGTACATGCGGCCCGAAATGTCGTTGGTCATCTCAGACCTCCCTTACTGCTCGAGCGCCGAATATGCCGTACGGCTTGAATACGTAGACGAGGATCAACAGGGCGAAAACGGCAAGGTTGCCGTACAGCGGCCCGATGTACACCGTGGAGGCCTGGCTCACGAGTCCGACGATGAGACCGCCGATCACCGCACCGCCGACGCTGTTCATCCCGCCCATCGACACGGCGACGAAGCCGTAGAACATGTAGAACATGCCGAGCGACGGCATCAGGATCTGCGAGGACGCCACCATGTAGCCGGTGACCGCGGCGAGGAGCACGGAGATGAGCACAGTGATCTGCGAGGCGCGAGCTCGGGAGATACCGAGAGCCTCGGCGCCCTGCACATCCTCACCGATCGCGCGAAGCTCGCGACCGACGCGGGTCCGGCGGTAGAAGATCATCAGCACGGCCGCCAGGGCGAGCAGCACGGGAAGGGTCAGCAGCTCCGCCCACGAGACGCGGAAGCCCATCAGGTCGAAGGGCGTCGAGGGGATACCGAACGGGAAGTAGGTGGCTTCTCCGCCGGAGGGGATGGCGAGAAGCTCGGCGAGCACGACGCTGACGCCGAACGTCGAGAGGATCCACGACACCGCTGAGCCCGACTGGACGAACGGTCGGATCGCGACGTACTCCGTGACCAGCGCGACAGCAACGAGCACGACGATGCCGATCACAAAGGCAAGGAACACCGGAACGCCGGCGCCCGTCGCCATCAATATGACGATGGGCGCGAGAACGACCAGCTGTCCGTGCGCGAAGTTGAGCACTCCTGTGGTCTTGTGCAGCACGGCGAAGGCAACCGCGATCAGACCGTAGATGGCTCCCTGAGAGAGCCCCGGAAGGAGGATTGATTGAATGAACTGCTGCATGACGCGGAACTCGCTGTTCGCTAGTCGACGATGACCGTACGGGGTATTCTGAAAGTATATAAAGAATACATAGACAATAGTCAACTCGCTTCCTCACGTAGAGCGATCACACTGCAAGGACGGACGATGGCGACCGATCACCGAGAGAAGACCCTGAGCGCGCGCTGGCCGTCCCTGGGCACACCGCGAACCGATCCAGCCCAACGCGATCACTGGCGCACCGCCGGATACTGGACCGACGAGAGCCTCGGAGACGTGCTCGAACGCAGCGCTCTGGCATGGCCAGATCGGATCGCCGTTGAGACAGCGGAGGGCAGCTGCACCTTTGCAGACCTGCAGGCCCGCGCCTCGGCTGTCGCACGAACGCTGCTCCACTCGGGGGTCCGGCCGGGTGATGTCGTGTGCTGGATGCTTCCTACCGGCCCGGATGCCATCTCCGTGGCATCCGCGATCTGGCGCATCGGCGCCGTCAGCAGTCCCGTCGTTCCTCTCTCCGGCGTGCGCGAAATGATCAACATCATCGAACAGGTGCGGCCGCGCGCCATCGTCACCGTTGCGGAGCATCGCGGACGCGAGCTGCCCGCGGAGTTCGACGAGGCGATTCGGGCGAATGGGCTGGATCCTGTCGCCCGACTCGTCATCGGCACCCCCTCACGGGGATGGCGGGATGCGACCGCGGAGGGCCCTGGTGCGATTTCCCGTTCCGTACACGCGGCCGATCCCGCTGAGCCATGCCTCATCCTCTTCACGTCGGGCACAGAATCGGCGGCTAAGGCAGTGCTGCACAGCGCGACGGGCATCCACCACGAGTTGCGCACGACGATCGCCGACTGGGGCATCACTTTCCGCGACCGCATGTTCATGGCATCCCCCCTCACTCACATCACCGGGCTGCTCCAGGGTTTCCTCATCCCGGCCCGCGTCGGCGCCAGCGCCGTGCTCATGGATCGGTGGAACGGCGAGGAGGGTATGCGGCTGATCGAAGCGACGGGCGCCACCTATATGGCCGGGGCCGCGCCCTTCTTGCGCGAGGTGCTCGCGGCGTATCGAGCGAGCGGTCTCGAGCGATCCACCCTGCGCCAGTACTGCAGCGGCGGAGCAGCGGTCTCCCCCGACCTCATCGACGGGATCGCGGACTTCGGGGTCGCTGCCTACCGGGCGTGGGGCATGACCGAACTGCCGACCGCGACGCTCGCGAACGAACTGGATTCGCTCGAGCACCGTTCCACGACCGACGGCCGCCTCGCACCCGGGGTCGAGCTTCGAGTTCTCGCAGACGACGGGTCGGAAGTGCCGGCCGGCGCGACCGGCGAGCTTCAGCTGCGTGGACCCGAGATGATGCTGGGTTACGTCCGCGCTGAGCACAACGACAAGGCCTTCACCGAAGACGGCTGGATGCGCACGGGCGACCTGGGCAGCCTCGGCGAAGACGGCTACGTCCGCATCACAGGACGCCTGAAAGAGATCATCAACCGTGGCGGCGAGAAGTTCAGTGCCCGGGAGATCGAGGACGCCGTCGCCCAGCATCCCGACATCACCGCGACCGCCGTGGTCGCCGTACCGGGGGGCCGGCTCGGCGAACAGATCGCCGTCGCCGTGGTCACCTCCCGACCGGATCTCACCCTCGAGGAGATCGGTCGCACGGTGACGGGCTCGGGACTCTCGAAGTACAAGCAGCCCGAGCGGCTGCTCGTCGTGGATTCTCTCCCCACCAACCCCACCGGCAAGACCGACAAGAACCGGCTCATCGAGATGTTCGGAACGGAACCAGAATGAGCACGCTCGCGGGCAAGTCGATCGTCGTGACCGGCTCCGGGCAGGGGCTCGGTCGCGCGTACGCTCTGGATGCCGCCCGCGCGGGCGCATCCGTCGTCGTCAACGACGTCGACGCCACTGCAACGCAGTCCGTCGTCGCGGAGATTCTCGACAACGGTGGCTCGGCAATCGCCGCGGTCGGCTCCGCAGCCGACTGGGACGGGGCACGCCATCTCGTCGATACCTGCGTCACCCGATTCGGTGCGATCGACGGCTTCGTGGCGAATGCCGCCATCAAGCACGAGGGGCTGCCGTGGGACGAGACCGAGGCGGGGCTCCGACGCATCGTCGACGTCAACGTGCTGGGCGTCATGTTCGGCGGCACTCATGCCATGCGCGCCATGGTGGACTCGGGGCGCGGCGGATCCGTCGTGACCGTCGTATCGGGCGCACGGTTCGGCATCCCCGGTATGAGCGCCTATGGCGCGACGAAGGGAGCCGTCGCGGGCATGACACTGAACTGGGCGATCGAGGGGATGCCGCATCACGTGCGAGTGAACGCGATCTCGCCGCTCGGCCGCACACGGATGTCGTCGGTCGACGCGCGGGACGATGCCCCTCAATTCCCCGATCCCGCGGCAGTGGCACCACTCGTGACCGCGCTGCTGTCCGATGACACGGTCGGCACGACGGGCCGCATCATTCGCTTCGACGGCACGACGCTGTCACAGTACGCCGATGCCGCGCTCGAGGACGGCGAGGAGCGGGCGTCCTGGACGGTAGCGGAACTCGCCGCCTCGGTGCGCCGCTGGCGCTGAAGCGCGATGATCGTCCGCTCGACGTCGACAAGGGCGCCGCACCGGCCGAACTCGACCCGCCCTGGACCCGGAGGTTCACGGAAAGCTCGATAACCTGGGGCCTATGGGAGGACGATCATGACAAAGCGCGGCCGGCTCCCCATCGACCCCATCGCCGAGGCGCAGCGACAGTGGGAATCTCGGGGGTGGACTGATTCCGCGCCGGGCATGGCAGCAGTGACCTCCGTCATGCGCGCTCAGCAGCTCATGCTCAACCGCGTCAACGCCGCTCTGCGCCCCTTCGATCTGTCTTTCGCCCGCTTCGAGATGCTGCGACTTCTCAGCTTCACCCGCGAGGGGCGGATGCCGATGCGCAGCGCGACGGCGCGGCTGCAGGTGCATCCGGCCAGTGTGACCAACACCGTCGACCGACTCGAGCGCGACGCGCTCGTGCTGCGCGAGCCGCACCCCGTCGATGGGCGCTCGATCATGCTCGTGCTGACGCCGAGTGGCCGCGCTCTGGCCGAGAACGCGACCGCGGCGTTGAACGCTGACGTGTTCAGCGCGCTGGAGGCGTCGCCGGACGACGTGGCCACCCTCGTTGGCGTCATCGGACGGTTCCGCCACAACGCGGGCGACTTCGGACCGGCCGATGAGGACCCGTTCTGGTGACCTCGCCCGACGGCGTCAGAGCGTCGCGCTGTCGGTGCGGATCGTATTGATGATGCCCGAGAAGTCCTTGCCCGCGCCCGCACCGTCGGCGTACTCGCGGTAGATCTCACGGGCGAGACGTCCCAGTTTGGCATCCACACCGGTCAGGTCGATCGCCTGCTCGGCCAGCCCGAGGTCCTTCGACATGAGCGCCCCGGCGAAGCCCGGTTCGTAGTCGCGGTTCGCCGGGCTCGTGGGCACGGGACCGGGTACCGGGCAGTTCGTGGTGAGCGCCCAGCACTGGCCGGACGCGTTGGAGGCGACGTCGAACAGGGCCTGATGCGTGAGCCCGAGCCGCTCGCCCAGGACGAACGCCTCGGCGACGGCGATCTGCGAGATCCCGAGGATCATGTTGTTGCAGATCTTGGCTGCCTGGCCGAGCCCGGCACCGCCGCAGTGCACGATGCGACGCCCCATGCGCTCCAGTAGCGGCAGGGCCTCCTGGAAGTCCGCGTCGCTGCCGCCGACCATGAACGCGAGCGTTGCGTTCTCGGCGCCGACCACGCCGCCGGACACGGGTGCGTCGATGCTGCGGTGCCCGGCCTCCTCCGCGAGGCGGTGCGCTTCGCGGGCCTCGTCGACGGCGATCGTCGACGAATCGATGAAGAGGGTGCCGGGTCGTGCGGCCGCCAGGAGCCCGCCGCTGTAGGCGTCGATGACGTGGCGGCCGCCGGGGAGCATGGTGATGACCACGTCGGCCCCGGCGGCGGCGAGTTCCGCGGTGTCCGCGATGCGGACTCCGCCGGCGCGTGCCACGTCCAGTGCCGCCGGGACGAAGTCGAAGCCGTGCACGTCGTATCCGGCGGCGACGAGGTTGCGGGCCATCGGACCGCCCATGTGGCCCAGCCCGAGGAAGGCGATCGTTGTCATGAGTCGTGCTCCTTTGCATCTACGACTGTGGAAAACCGTGCCGGCCCGTTCACCGCGCCGCTCCGCTGCGCGCCAGGAGGTCGCGTCCGACGACGACTCGCATGATCTCGTTGGACCCCTCGAGGATCTGGTGCACCCGCAGGTCGCGAACGACCCGCTCCAGCCCGTATTCGTGCAGGTAGCCGTAGCCGCCGTGCAGCTGCAGTGCGGCATTGGCCGCCGTGAATGCGGCATCCGTCGCGAATCTCTTGGCGAGAGCGCACGCGGCCGCCGTGTCGTCGGCGCCGTCGTCCATCTTCTCGGCGGCGCGCTGCAGCAGGGCGCGCGCGGCCTGCAGATCGGTCTCCATGTCGGCGAGCGTGAACAGCACCGACTGGTTGGCCACGAGCGGGGCGCCGAAGGCCTCGCGCTCCTGCACGTAGCGCACCGCACGATCGAGCGCCCACTGGGCGCCGCCGAGCGAGCACGCACCCATGTTGACCCGGCCGCCGTTGAGACCCTTCATCGCGATCGAGAATCCCTGGCCCTCGTCGCCGAGGAGATGGGATGCCGGCACCCGCACCTCGTCGAAGATGACCTGGCGCGTGGGCTGGGCGTTCCAGCCCATCTTCTTCTCATTCGCGCCGAAGCTCAGCCCGGCAGCGTCGTGCGGCACCAGGATCGCGCTGATCCCCTTCGGGCCGGGCTGCCCGGTGCGCGCCATGACGATGTACACGGCAGACGAACCCGCCCCGGAGATGAACTGCTTGGTCCCGTTCAGGACGTAGTCCTCGCCGTCCCGCCGCGCGGAGGTGGTGATGGCCGCGGCATCCGAACCCGCGCCCGGCTCCGTGAGGCAGTAGCTACCGAGCTGGGTCATCCCGACCAGGCCCGGCAGCCACTGCGCGCGCTGCGCGTCGTCACCGAACTCGTCGATCATCCACGCGACCATGTTGTGGATCGAGATGTACGCCGCGACGGCGGTGTCGCCCTTCGCGAGCTCCTCGAAGATCGCCACCGCGTCGAGGCGGGAGAGCCCCGATCCGCCGGAACTCTCGCGGACGTAGATCCCTCCGAGTCCCATCTCCCCCGCTGCGGCGAGGGTCTCGACCGGGAAGATCTTGTGCTCATCGCGCTCGCCGGCGAACGGGGCGAGCTGTGCGTCGGCGAACTCCCGCACCGCCTCGACCAGGGCCGCGCGCTCTTCGTTCTTCTGGACGCTCATGGCTCAGTGCATCGTCGGGATGACGAAGCTCGCTCCCTCCTTGATACCCGAGGGCCAGCGGCTCGTAACCGTCTTGGTCTTCGTGTAGAAGCGGAAGGCGTCGGGGCCGTGCTGGTTGAGGTCGCCGAAGCCGGACTTCTTCCAGCCGCCGAACGTGTGGTACGCGATCGGCACCGGGATCGGCACGTTGACGCCGACCATGCCGACGTTGACGCGGGCGCTGAAGTCGCGCGCGGCGTCGCCATCGCGCGTGAAGATCGCCACGCCGTTGCCGAACTCGTGGTCGCTGGCCATGGCGAGCGCCTGCTCGTAGTCATCGGCGCGCGCGATGATCAGCACCGGACCGAAGACCTCTTCCTTGTAGATGGTCATGTCGGTCGTGACGTTGTCGAACAGGGTGGGGCCGAGGTAGAAGCCGTTCTCGAACCCGGGAACCACGATGCCGCGACCGTCCGCGAGGAGGGTCGCACCCTCATCGACGGCCTGCTGGATGTAGCCGTTCACGCGGGCGACGGCCTCGGCGCTCACGAGCGGCCCGTAGTCGACGTCGTCGGCCAGTGCCGGACCGACGCGCAGCTCGGCGACCCGCTCGGCGAGCTTGGCCGAAAGTGCGTCCGCGGTCTCGGCACCCACCGGGACGGCGACGGAGATCGCCATGCAGCGTTCGCCGGCCGAGCCGTAACCGGCGCCGATCAGGGCGTCGGCGACCTGATCGAGGTCGGCGTCCGGCATCACGATCATGTGGTTCTTGGCGCCGCCGAAGCACTGGGCGCGCTTGCCGTGGATCGCGGCGGTCTCGTAGATGTACTGGGCGATGGGCGTCGAGCCGACGAAGCCGACGGCCTTGATGCGGTCGTCCGTCAGCAGCGCATCGACGGCCTGCTTGTCGCCGTTGACGACGGAGAAGACGCCGGCCGGCAGCCCCGCCTCCAGGAACAGCTCGGCCAAGCGCAGCGGTACGGAAGGGTCCCGTTCGCTGGGCTTGAGGATGAATGCGTTGCCCGCGGCGAGCGCCGGGCCGGCCTTCCAGAGCGGGATCATCGCGGGGAAGTTGAACGGGGTGATGCCGGTGACGACGCCGAGTGGCTGACGCATGCTGTAGACGTCGATGCCCCCACCGGCGTTCCACGAGTACTCGCCCTTCAGCAGGTGCGGGGCTCCGAGCGAGAACTCGATGACCTCGATGCCCCGCTGGATGTCGCCTTTGGCGTCATCCACGGTCTTGCCGTGCTCGCTGGAGAGCAGTCGCGCGAGCTCTTCGTTGTCGCGGGCGACGAGTTCGATGAACTTCTGCAGCACGCGGGCGCGTTTCTGCGGGTTCGTTTCGCCCCAGGACACCTGTGCGACCTCGGCCGCAGCGATGGCGGCGGAGACCTCGTCTGTGCTGGCCAGCGGCACTCGGGCCTGCACCATTCCGGTGCTCGGATCGAACACATCCGAGAAGCGTCCCGAGGTTCCGGCCACGTGCTCGCCGTTGATGAAGTGTGTGAGTTCGCGCGTCATTGCGGTTCCTTCCCAGGCGCATCCGCGCCGACATGGGACAATAGTACGACATCAAACTATTTATTTGGGCCTACAAGTACTTTCTCCGCGGATACGATGAAGTCACACTGTTTCGGGACCTGCCGCGCATAGGCGGGTCGTCCGCTCGAAGAGGAGATCGTCATGTCCGCTGTCATCGTTGCCGGAGCCCGGACCCCCGTCGGGAAACTGCTCGGGTCGCTCGCGGATGTCACCGCGCCCGAGCTGGGCGGGATCGCGATCGGTGCGGCACTCTCGCGCGCCGGTGTCGAAGGCGCAGAGCTCGACGGCGTCTACTTCGGCAACGTCATCCAGGCCGGAGTCGGCCCCAACACCGCCCGGCTGTCGGCCGTCGCGGCCGGCATCCCGCTGCACGTTCCGGCGACGACCATCAACAAACTGTGCCTCTCGGGACTCACCTCGATCGGCCACGCGGCCTTGGCGATCTCGGGCGGGCTCGGCAGGGTCATGGTCGCCGGCGGCACCGAGTCGATGACGAACGCGCCGCACCTGACCCACGTGCGCAAGGGCGTGAAATACGGTGCCGGTGAACTCGCCGACGCACTGGACCGCGATGGTCTGATCTGCGGGATCGAGAACGAGGTCATGGGCGCCGGCACCGAACGGCACCAGGCGCCGCTCGGCCTCACCCGCGCCGAGCAGGATGAGTTCGCGGCCCGCTCGCACGAGCTCGCCGCGATCGCCGCGGACAACGGCAGCTTCGCCGAGGAGATCACGCCCGTCACGATCCGCTCACGTCGCGGCGACCGGGTCGTCGACCGGGACGAGGGCATCCGTCCCGGCACCACCGCCGAGTCGCTGGGCGGACTGCGCCCGGCCTTCGCGCCCGACGGCACGATCACGGCCGGGTCGGCCTCTCAGCTCTCCGACGGTGCCGCCGCCGTCGTCGTGATGGACAAAGCAGAGGCCGAACGCCGCGGCCTCACATGGATCGCCGAGATCGTGACCTACGCGACGGTCGCCGGCCCGGACCCGTCGCTGCTGCACCAGCCGGCGAACGCGATCACGAAGGCGCTCGCCCAGGCGGACCTCACGGTGGCGGACCTCGACCTGGTCGAGATCAACGAGGCATTCGCCAGCGTCGCACTGGCCTCCACGCGCGCCCTGGGCGTCGACCCGGGCATCGTCAACGTGAACGGCGGGGCGATCGCGATCGGCCACCCCGTAGGCATGTCCGGCGCCCGGCTCGTGCTCTCGCTGGCGCTGGAGCTGCGTCGCCGGGGCGGCGGCGTCGGCGCCGTGGCCCTCTGCGGCGGCGGCGGCCAGGGCGACGCCCTCATCATCCGCGCGTAGCGTTCCGACTCGAGGTCAGGGTGTGGAGATCCTGACCTCGAGGTCGTCGAACAGTGTGCCGGCAGCATAGACGTCGTTGAACAGGCCTTCCGCACCGGGCGCGAGCCTGCTCTCCAGGTAGAGCGCGGCGGAGTTCTCCCCCACCGCGACCTGCAGGACCGAGACCTCGACCAAGTCGCGGGCGCCGGTGCGGACGACGCCCCGGCTGTCGGTGAGCACGAGCTCCAGCTCGCCGAGCCGCAGGTCGATCATGCCGCCGTGGCCGAGGAAGCGCACTCCTCCGGCGAACGAGAGCGTGCCGTCGAGCGCATCGAGGTCGAATCCGGTCGCCTCGGCCAACGGGAAGTAGAAGCGTCCGTCGGGCAAGGACCCTGCGCTGCCATCAAGGGTTTCAGACCCCATCGCGCCGCGCAGCACGTAGCTGCGGAAGCTCTCCCGTACCCCCCAGGCGAGGCCCGTCGTCTGCACCGACTGCACCGGCTCGGACTTCTCGTCGACGATCTCCACTGATCTCACCTCTCGCGCTGGTCGTCGTGCGCTCTCCCGAGGACGACGATGTGGGGGCGCTCCCCCCGCGCGCCCAACCTATCAACTTCTGATCATTTATCACGAAATCGACGAGTGATCGGCCCGACGCCCGCGCGTCGGTTCACTCGCGCAGCGCGGCTCGCAGCCGTCCGGCTTGGCCGGAGGAGACGAAATGCGCCGCCCACAGCACCGCGACCAGCAGCAGTGCGATCGCCGGATCCCACATGTCACCGGTGAGTTCGACCTCGACGTCCGCGTCTGGGGGGAGCCATTGCTGGAAGATCCGCATCAGGGTGGGGAAGGTCGGCAGGATGAACCAGACGATCACGGCCGCGATCCAGGGGTAGACGAACGCCGAGATCCACCGCCACAGCCCGGGGAGTGCGCGCAGCAGGTCCACGACGAGATGCACGCTCTCATAGAGGAGCGCGATCGTGAGGACGAACAGCAGGGTACCGAGCTGGATGCCGGCGAGTTCGCCGGGATCATCGGCGAAGCCCTCCTCCATCAGCAGCGGCCCGAACACCGCGATCCCGACGGCCGTACCCGCTACCGCCAGGACGAGCGTGATGCTCGTCGTGTTGCCGAGCCTGTGCAGCGAGTCCCAGATCGCCCGTCGCGGCCCTGCGAGGCGGAAACCGTCGCGGGGGGTGAACAGCTCGGCCGTGGCATAGGCCAGCAGGGCCGCGATGACGTAGACGAGCGCGGCCTGCGCGAGCAGCGCCAGCATCCATGCGGCGAAGAAGAGGGCGGCGAAGTCGTCGTCGATGTGCGCCAGGGCGCGCTGCACCAGCAGCGGCACGACGCCCGACGTGAGGACGACGGCGACGGCCACCAGCATCCCGTACAGCACCATGAAGATCCGCGCGGGACGGATGCCGCCGGCCACGGTGCCGGAGAGGCGGCCCTGCTCGCGCAGCAGCGCACCGGTGCGCGCCGCGGACGCGCGGAAGCGCCCCGCGAACCCTCGCAGACGCGCTGCGATCCCTCGCGGGGTGCCTCCGTCGACCATGCGCTGAGTCTAGGGCTCGCGCTCAGTCGTCCCACACGGCGAACGCGCGCAGCTCGATCTGGCCGTTGCGGGCCATCGGATGCCGCGACGCGATCTCGATCGCCTCCTCGAGGCTGTCGACCTCGAGGATGTCGAAGCCGAAGATCACTTCAGTGGTCTCCGCGAACGGGCCACGGGTGGTGAGCACCTTGCCGCCGCGCACGCGCACGACGGTGGACGAGGCGGGCGGTTCGAGCACCTCGCCGATGATGCGCTTGCCGGATGCATCGAGCGGGTCGACCCAGAGGTCGATGTCGGAGTCATCCTTCGGCTCATCCGGCTGGCTGTCGCTGACGACGAACATCATGTACTTCATGGACTGATCCTTCCGTTCGGAACGGGTTTCATCCAGGGCGTCGAACGAATGTGGACGGGATCGACGATCCCGTCCACATTCTTTTCGAGCTACAGCGCGCGGAGGATGTCCTCGACGCGATCCTTCGCGTCACCGAACAGCATCTGCGCGTTGTCGCGGTAGAACAGCGGGTTCTGCACGCCGGCATAGCCGGACGCCATCGATCGTTTGAACACGACGACGTTCTCGGCCTCCCACACCCGCAGCACAGGCATCCCGGCGATCGGGCTGCTCGGGTCTTCCGCCGCGGCGGGGTTGACGGTGTCGTTCGCGCCGATGACGAGCACCACCGTCGTGTCGGCCAGATCGTCGTTGACCTCGTCCATCTCCAGGACGATGTCGTAGGGCACCTTCGCCTCGGCCAGCAGCACGTTCATGTGCCCCGGGAGGCGCCCCGCGACGGGATGGATGCCGAAGCGCACGTCCACGCCGCGCTCGCGCAGGCGGGTGGTGAGTTCGGCGACGGGGTACTGCGCCTGGGCGACGGCCATGCCGTAGCCCGGGGTGATCACGACGCTCTTCGCGTTCACGAGCAGCTCGGCGACATCCGCCGCGTTGGTCTCGCGGTACTCGCCCTCCTCTTCATCGCCCTTCGCCGCGGCGACGACCCCGAATCCGCCGAGGATCACGGAGAAGAAGGACCGGTTCATCGCCTTGCACATGATGTAGGAGAGGTACGCACCGGAGGAGCCGACCAGGGCACCCGTCACGATCAGCAGGTCGTTGTTGAGCAGGAAGCCCGCCGCGGCGGCCGCCCAGCCCGAGTAGCTGTTGAGCATCGAGACGACCACGGGCATGTCGCCGCCGCCGATCGAGGCGACCAGGTGCCAGCCGAGCGCGAGCGCCAGCACCGTGACGGCTACGAGCAGCCAGAGCTCGGGTGTGATGACGTACCAGGTCGTGAGGACGACGAACAGGACGAGCGCCGTCGCGTTGAGGATGTTCTTGCCCGGCAGCATCAGCGGCCGGGAGGAGATCTTCCCGGAGAGCTTGAGGTACGCGACGATCGAGCCGGTGAAGGTGACCGCGCCGATGAAGACGCCAATGAAGACCTCGGCGTGGTGGATGTCGCGCAACGGACCGACCAGGTGCGGCGGCGCCAGGGCGCCGTTCCAGCCGACGATGACGGCGGCGAGACCGACGAAGCTGTGCAGCAGGGCGATGAGCTCGGGCATGCCGGTCATCTCGACGACACGCGCGCGCCACAGCCCGATGGCGGCACCGATGATCACGGCGACGAACAGCAGGACGATCCCGATCTGCGCTTGCGGGTCGCCCCAGGCGCCGGTGACCGAGACCCAGACGGTGACCACGAGGGCGATCGTCATGCCGACGATGCCGTAGGTCACGCCGGAGCGGGACGTTTCGTGCTTGCTCAGCCCCGCGAGGCTGAGGATGAACAGCAGGGCGGCGACGATATAGGCCGCGCCGACGAGGGATTCTGCAGAGAACAAGTTCATTTCCTAGGGTCCTTGCTTACTTGCCAGCGGGGCTGGAGCCCTTGGAGAACATGGCCAGCATGCGTTTGGTCACCGCGAACCCGCCGAAGATGTTGATGCTCGCCACCAGGACGGCCACCGCCGCGAGGATCTGCACGATGAGGTTCGGCTGGGTGATCTGCAGGATGGCGCCGACGACGATGATGCCGCTGATCGCGTTGGTGACGCTCATCAGGGGCGTGTGCAGCGCGTGCGCGACCTTGCCGATGACGTAGAACCCGATCACGACCGAGAGCATGAGCACCGTGAAGTGCTGCGGCAGCGGCGCCGGCGCGAACAGGTTCACCAGGAACAGGGCGACCACGCCGACGAACAGCCACACGGCCTTCGCTCCGCGACTGATGCCCTTCTTCACGGGTGCGGCGACAGGGGCTGCCACCGCGGCAGCCGGCGGGGCGGCCGAAACGGTGACCGGGGGCGGCGGCCAGGTGGAGGCGCCATCGCGCACGACCGTGACCGTGCGCTGAACGACGTCGTCGAAGTCGAGCGTGAACTCGCCGTCTTTGCCGGGGGTCAGCAGCGCCATCAGGTTGACGAGGTTCGTGCCGTACAGCTGCGAGGCCTGCGCCGGCAGCCGCGACGCAAGATCGCTGTAGCCGAGGATCGTCACTCCGTTCGGAGTGACGACCTTCTCGCCCGAGACCGAGCCCTCGACGTTGCCGCCCTGGGCCGCTGCCATGTCGACGATGACGCTGCCCGACTTCATGCTGGCCACATCGGCCGCGGTGATCAGCACAGGTGCTGCGCGCCCCGGGATCAGCGCCGTCGTGATGATGATGTCGACGTCGCGCGCCTGCTCGGAGTAGATCTCGGCGGCACGGCGGTCGTAGGCCTCGCTCGTCGCCTTGGCGTAGCCGTCGGTGGACTTGTCGACGGCGACGTCGACCGCGAGGTACTCGCCGCCGATGGACTTGACCTGGTCGGCGACCTCGGGACGGGGGTCGGTCGCACGGACGATGGCGCCGAGGCTGGATGCCGCACCGACCGCCGCGAGGCCGGCGACTCCGGCGCCGGCGACCAGCACCTTGGCGGGCGGCACCTTTCCGGCGGCGGTGACCTGGCCGGTGAAGAAGCGGCCGAATTCATGCGCGGCCTCGATCACCGCCCGGTAGCCGGAGATGTTCGACATCGACGAGAGCACATCCATCGACTGCGCCCGCGAGATGCGGGGCACCGCGTCCAGGGCGAGGGCAGTGATGCCGCGCTGCGACAGCGCCTCGACCAGATCGGGGCGCAGGTTGGGGCTGAGCATGCTGACGAGGGTGGCGCCGTCCCGCAGCGCCGCGATCTCCTCGGGCACCGGCGGGTTGACCTTCAGCACGATGTCCGAAGCCCACGCCTGTGCACGGTCGACGATGGTCGCGCCGGCCGCGGCGAATGCGGCATCCGAGAAGGATGACTTCGCCCCCGCCCCGGATTCGACCGAGACCTCGTATCCGAGACCGATGAGCTTGCCCACCGTCGTCGGCGTCGCGGCGACGCGTGTCTCGTGGTCCTGTTCGGCCACGATGCCGATCATTGTCATGCACTGCTCCCTTGCACTGAGCGTCGCGCCCGACAGGCAGGCTCGACGGACTCCTCCAACAACCTCTCAACATAGGGGCGCGCGGGCGCCTCAGCCCCGTGTTCGATCCGATCTGCGCGAAAGATCGGGCAACATTTCACTTCCCGCAAGAACGAGAACGGATGCCGCGCCCCACCGCCGCCGTCAGGTCAGGGCGGGCGTCGCCCGTCGCGAGAGCGCCATCCAGGTCTCCACGACCGTGTCGGGGTTCAGCGACATCGACTCGATGCCCTGGTCCAGCAGCCACTCCGCGAGGTCGGGGTGATCCGAAGGCCCCTGTCCGCAGATGCCGATGTACTTGCCGCGACGCAGGCACGCCTCGATCGCCATGGCGAGCATCTTCAGCACGGCCGGGTCGCGCTCGTCGAAGGTCTGGGCGACCAGCGCCGAGTCGCGATCGAGCCCGAGGGTGAGCTGGGTCATGTCGTTGGACCCGATCGAGAACCCGTCGAAGTGGTCGAGGAACTCATCGGCCAGGAGCGCGTTGGAGGGCACCTCGCACATCATCACGACCTCCAGCCCGTTCTCGCCGCGGCGCAGGCCGTTCTCGGCGAGCAGCTCGACGACGGCAGCGCCCTCGGCGACCGTCCGCACGAACGGGATCATGATCTTGACGTTGGTGAGACCCATCACGTCGCGGACGTGGCGGATCGCCTCGCACTCCATGTCGAAGCACGCGCGGAAGTCCGGGGAGATGTAGCGGGAGGCCCCGCGGTACCCGATCATCGGGTTCTCCTCGTGCGGCTCGTACCGGTCGCCGCCGAGCAGGTTCGCGTACTCGTTGGACTTGAAGTCGCTCATCCGCACGATGACGGGCTCCGGCGCGAACGCCGCCGCGAGCATCGAGACGCCCTCGGCCACGCGTTGCACGAAGAACTCCCGCGGCGACGGGTAGGCCGCGATGCGCTCGGCGATCTCGGCCTGCAGCGGCGCCGGCAGGGTGTCGTACTCGAGCAGCGCCCGCGGGTGGATGCCGATCTGCCGATTGATCACGAACTCCAGCCGCGCCAGCCCGACCCCGCGGTTCGGCATCCGCGAGAAGGAGAAGGCCTGATCGGGGGTGCCGACGTTCATCATGATCTTGACCGGAATCTCCGGCATCCGATCCAGCCGCGTCTCCTCCTCGGCGAATTCGAGAAGCCCCTGGTAGACGAATCCGTCGTTGCCCTCGGCGCAGGACACCGTGACGTCGAGACCGTCCGGGAGCACGCGGGTCGCATCCCCGGTGCCGACGACGGCGGGGATGCCGAGCTCCCGCGCGATGATCGCGGCGTGGCACGTGCGCCCGCCGCGGTCGGTGACGATCGCGGACGCCTTCTTCATGATCGGCTCCCAGTCGGGATCGGTCATGTCGGCCACGAGCACGTCGCCGGCGCGGAAGGTGGCCATGTCGTCGATGCTGCGGAGTACGCGCACGGCGCCGGAGCCGATCCGCTGGCCGATCGCGCGACCGACCGAGAGCACGTCGCTGCGCTCCCGCAGCACGAAGCGGCGCATGACGTTGCCGTCGGCGCGCGAAACCACCGTCTCGGGTCGGGCCTGCAGGATGTACAGCTTGCCGTCGATGCCGTCGCGGGCCCACTCGATGTCCATCGCGCGCCCGTAGTGCTGCTCGATCGTCACGGCGTGCCGGGCGAGCTCCTCGACCTCGGCATCGGTGATGCTGAGGCGGCCGCGCTCGGCGGCGTCGACGTCGGCGAACACGGTGCTGCCGCCGAGGTGCACGCCGGCCGCGTACCGCATCGCGATCGCCTTCTCACCGACCGCGCGCTTCAGTATCGCGGGCCGACCGGCGGCGAGCGCCGGCTTGTAGACGTAGAACTCGTCGGGGTTCACGGCGCCCTGGACGACGGCCTCGCCGAGTCCGTACGAGCTGGTGATGAACACGGCGTCCTCGAACCCGGACTCGGTGTCGACGGTGAACATGACGCCCGAGGCGCCGATGTCCGAGCGCACCATGCGCTGGACGCCGACCGACAGCGCCACATCGTGGTGATCGAATCCGTTGTGCACGCGGTAGGAGATCGCGCGGTCGTTGTAGAGCGAGGAGAACACGTGGCGGACGGCCTGCAGGATGTTCTCGATGCCGTCGATGTTCAGGAACGTCTCCTGCTGTCCGGCGAACGAGGCATCCGGAAGGTCCTCGGCGGTCGCCGAAGACCGCACGGCCCACGACACGGAGTCGGGCTCCGGGTCGTTCTCGACGAGGCGCGCGTAGGCGGAGCGGATGTCGCGATCGAGGTCTGCCGGAAGCGGCTGCTGCTCGATCCAGGCGCGGACGGATGCGCCGACCTGGGAGAGCGCGGCGACATCGTCGATGTCGATCGCCTCGACCGCGGCGCGGATGCGCTGGTCGAGACCCCCCTCCGCCAGGAACGCGCGATAGGCGTCCGCCGTCGTGGCGAACCCTCCGGGTACGCGCACGCCCGCACCGGAGAGGTTCGAGACCATCTCGCCGAGGGACGCGTTCTTGCCGCCGACCTGCGGCAGGTCGTGCATGCCGACTTCGTCGAACCAGAGGATGTTGCTCATTGCGGTGCCTCTTTCATGTTGCGGGTCACGCACGCAGCTTCATGGTCTGCATGATGACCGCGGACATCTCCTCGACGCTCTTCGTCGAGGAGTTCAGGAAGGGGACGCGGTTGCGTCGGTACAGGTCTTCGGCGCGGCGGAGCTCGATCGTGCACTGCTCGAGGCTCGAGTACCGCGAACTCGGGCGACGCTCGTGCCGCACCTGGCTGAGCCGCAGCGGTGTGGTCGTCAGCCCGAAGCAGCGCCCGGCGTACTTGGCGATCGGCCGCGGCAGCCCCTCCGCGGGGAAGTCGTCGTCGGTCAGCGGATAGTTCGCGACCCGGAGTCCGTACTGCAGCGCGAGGTACATCGTCGTCGGGGTCTTGCCGCACCGCGACGGCGCGATGATCACGACGTCGGCCTGATCGAGGGCGCGCGAGCTCTGCCCGTCGTCGTGCTCGATCGCATACTCGACCGCGCGCATGCGCTCGAAGTAGCGCTCCATGTCGCCCACGCCGTGGTACTGCCCCAGTTGCTCGGATGCCGTGGTGCCCAGGGCGGTCTCGAGCTCGGTGAGGTGCCCCGCCAGGAGGTCGATCGTGTCGGCCCTCGCGCTGGCGAGGGCGCTGCGGATCGCCGCCTGCTTGACCGTGGTGAAGACCAGCGGGGCGCGGCCCGCATCAGCGGCGCGATCGATGTCCTGGACGACGGCGAGCGCACCGGCCGTGGTGTCGACGAACGGGATCGTGTGCCGGACGAAGGAGATGCCGGGGAAGTTCGCCAGCAGTGCGTTCCCCAGTGTCTCGGCCGTCACGCCTGTGCTGTCGGACACGAAGTACGCAGCACGCACGGCGGGCACGCCGGCCCGGGTCCCGGCGACATCGAGGGAACTCATGCTTCGACGTTACGGAAGGATTGCCCCGGAATACGTTCGATCTGCGACGAAGGAAGTGCAGTTCTTTACAGCGGAAAACTTTCGAGCCGTCGCGCGGCGATCGGCACGTGTACTCCGGCGTCAGGCGTCAGCGAACGCGGTCCCCCAGCTGTCGTAGCTCATGGTCTGCGCGACGGGGAGACGCCGGGCCGGACGGAAGTCCTCGCCGAGCGTGTACGCGACCGGGAGGAGGGCGATCTGACGGACGTTCTCGGGAATGCCCAGGATCTCGGCGACCTCCCGCTCGTGACCGAGATGCACCGTCGTGTACGTGGAGCCCAGGCCGAACGTCCGCAGCGCCAGCTGAAAACTCCAGACCGCGGGAATCGCCGAACCGTAGAATCCGGCGGCCGCGGGGTAGGACAGCGGCTCTGCACGCCCTCCCGTCATGCACGGGAGGGCAAGCACGGGAATGGTCTCCATGCGCTCCAGCAGCTCGATGCCGCCCTGGTAAGCGCGGCGGGCTCCGGGATCCGTCGCGCCGGCGAGAACCTCCCGGAACCGCGCGATCGCCGGCTCACGGAATGCCTCCACCACGTCACGTCGCACATCCGGGTCCTCGAGGATCACCCACCGCAGTCGCTGGCGGTTGCCTCCGGAGGGGGCCTGTGCAGCGATCTCGATGCATTGCTCGACGACGGCCCTCGGCACTGGCCGACCCGCATCGAGGCGTCGTCGCACGGCGCGTGTCGTCGTCAGGGCGGTACGGGCATCCATCGATGGTCTCCTCGAGTGCGCATGCGAACTGCGCTTCATCGTGCTGTCGGCGGCCCGGGAACGGGCTCACCAGGAGATCGGCATCGCGTCCAGGTTGTAGATGATCGTGTCCTCGCGGAACGGCAGCTCCGCCTCAGGCACGGCCAGCGCGAGGTTCGGCAGCCGACGGTAGAGCGTGGAGAACACCACCTGCAGCTCGACACGGGCCAACGACTGCCCGGCGCACTGGTGGGTGCCGAAGCCGAGGGCGTTGTGGCGCCGCGCCTCGGGACGCTGCAGGTCGAGCCGGTCCGGGTCCAGGAACACCTTCGGGTCGCGCGAGGACTGGTGATCCAGCGCGATCACGCCCTCCCCCTTGCGGATGATCTGACCGTTCAACTCGAGGTCCTCGGTCGCGATGCGCCGTCGCCCCGTCTGGGCCGGCGAGACGAACCGCAACAGCTCCTCGGTCGCGTTGGAGACGAACTTCGCGTCGCCGCTGTTCTCCTGCAGGAGCGCCAGTTGCTCGGGGTTGTTCAGCAGCGCGAGGGTGCCGAGAGCGATCAGGGAGGTCGATGTGTCGTGGGCGGCCGAGACCAGGAGCGTCACCTCGCTGATCAGCTCCGATCGGGTCATCACGCCACCGCGGACGCCGTCCTCCAGGAATCGTGAGATGAGGTCGTCCTGCGGTTCGATCTCACGCGCGGCGACCAGCTTCTCCGAGTACGCGCGCAGCTCGGTCATCGCCTGCGCGGTCTGCTCCGGCGTGGAGTGCGCGGACGACATCGTCGAGGCGAGATCGAGGAACCCTTCCCGGTCCTCCGCCGGCACCCCGAACACGGCACCGAGGATCAGGGCGGGTACGGGCAGGGCGAAGTCCGCCACGAGATCCGCCGGCTGCGGCTTCGCGAGCATCGCGTCGATCAGGTCGTCGACGATCTGCTGCATCTGCGGACGCAGAGCCTCCATGCGCGCCGCCGACAGGTGACGCGCGAACAAGCGACGGTAGGGCAGATGTTCCGGATCGTCCATCTGCAGGAACGTGCGCGCCTTCGACTGATACCCCGCGTTCTTCAGCGGGAAGCCGGGGCGGGACTTGTCGGCGCTGAACCGCTGGTCTGAGGTGACCTGACGATACTCGTCGTAGGTGGTCACCAGCCACGGCTCACTGTCGTCCCAGATCCGCACGCGGCCCATCGGGGCGCCGCTCCGCTGGATCTCGGCGAACTCGGGTGGTGGCGCCAATCGATCGCCGGGGGCACGCCGGGTCGTCCATGCGATCGTTGCGTCGGGCACGAGCACGTCGTCTTCCATCGTTGACTCCTTCGTCTCCGGCACGCCCGACGCGCTAAGACGCGATGGCGGCTCTATCCATCCAACTCCTGCGAGTTCACCGACCCGATCCCGACCCCGCCTGCGGCAGGGTCGGCCATCCATCGGAGAACTGCGGTTCACGCTTCTCGGCGAACGCCCGCGGGCCCTCGAGCATGTCGCCAGACAGGATCACGCGGTGGATCACCGACTCGTAGTAGCGCTGCTGCTCGGCGATCTGGAGGTTGCGCCAGTACTGCAGGATCTGCTTCGAGCCCCACACCGCAGTGGGCGAATGGGTCGCGATCGTCGCGGCACGCTCCAGCGCGGCATCGAGGAGCGCTTCGGGCTCGACCACGGCCTGCACGAGTCCGAGTTGGTAGGCGCGATCCGCGGTGAGTCGCTCGCCGGCCAGCAGCATGTCGGCGGCGACGCCGTAGGGCAGCAGGCGAGGCAGCACGTTCACGGCGACGCCGGCGAGGAACCCGCGCTTCACCTCGAATACGCCGAACCACGCGTCGGGCGTGCAGATCCGGATGTCGCACGACAGTGCCAGTTCCAGTCCACCTGACACTGCAGCACCGTTCACCGCGGCGATCACGGGCTTCTCCGTCGCGGCGAGCCCGGCGATATCGGGCCCCGGCGAGATCGGCAGCGTCGGCGCACCCCCGCTGCCCGCCGCCATCTCCTTCAAGTCGAATCCCGTGCTGAACGCTCGGTCGCCTGTCGCGGTGATCACCGCGACCCGCTGCTGCGGATCGCGGTTGAACTCCTGCACACCGGCCGTCAGCTCGGCCATCATGTCGCGCCCGAGCGCGTTCATCCGTTCGGGGCGGTTGATGGTGAAGACGGTGGTCGCGCCATCCTTGTCGATCTGCAGTTCCGACATCAGAGTCCGTTCATGATCAGGCCGCAACCGGAATCAGTTCGTCGACGGGATGCCCCGCCGCGACAGCCGTGCGGAACCGCATGAATCGACCGGCCACGCCACGCCCGACGACGGCGCAGAGACGCCCGTCAACCGTGTACGCGACGATGAACTTGCCCTCCTCCTCGAGGAGCACGTGCTCCTGCGCGCCCGCCGGGATGTGCCCGAACATCTGGATCTTGAAGCCGTACATGTCGGTCCAGAGGTAGTCCAACTTGGGGATCGTCACGGGCGGCTTGCCGAGCAGCAGCCGCGCGAGAGCGTCCGCCTGCTCCGTCGCACTCGTCCAATGCTCGACCCGCAGCGTGGAGCCGTCCTCGGCTCGGCGGCGTGCGATGTCGCCGATCGCCCAGATGCTCTCGTCCTGCGTGCGGCCGTCCGAGTCGACGACGACGCCGTCATGGATGTCGAGTCCCGAGTTCTCCAGCCACTGCGTGGCCGGGCTGGAGCCGATGCCGATGATGGCGATGTCGGCTTCGACCGTGCCGCCGTCGGCGAGGTTGACGCGTACGCCGTCACTGGTCGCCGACACATCGGTCACCCGGGTCGACATCCGCAGCTGCACACCGTTCGCCTCGTGCACGCGAGCGACGTGCTGCCCGGCCCACGTGCCCATGACGCGCTCCAGCGGATGCCGCGTCGATGAGATGAGCTCGACGTCACGGCCGAGCTCGCGCACCGTTGCGGCGATCTCGCTGCCGATGAACCCGCCGCCGATCACCGCGACGCGCTGGGCTCCGACGAGGGCGGCACGGAGTCCGTAGCACTCCAGCGCGGTGTGCAGAGTGTGCGTCCTGCCGCCGGTGATCGCCGTGCCGACGAGACGCGGGCGCACTCCGGTGGCGATGATGAGGGTGTCGTACGAGATCGACTCGCCCTCTTCGATGAGCACCTGCTTGCCGGCGAGGTCCAGGCCCACCGCGTGGGTCCCGCGCACGAACTCGATCTGCTGCTCGGCCAGATCCTCTGCCGAGCACAGGCGGATGTCGTCCATCTCCTTGGCCGAGCTGAGCACCTCCTTCGACAGCAGCGGACGGTGGTAGGGCAGGCCCCGCTCGTCTCCGACGAGGACCACCTCGCCGTCGTACCCACCTCTGCGCAGCGCCTGTGCGAATCGTGTTCCCGCGGCGCCGGCGCCGACGATGACGACCTTGCCCAGGTCACGAGCATCCGCGATCGTGATCGTTTCCTCGGCCATGCGGCGTCAGCCCTCGCGCGTGACCAGCGAGATGACCCGAGCCGGGCACACCTCGATCGCTTCTCGCACATCCGCGATCTGATCTTCGGACGGATGCACGTTGAGCACCTCGACGACGCCGTCCTCATCCCGCTGGGTGAAGATCTCGGGCGCGACGAACACGCACTGACCCCCACCCACGCAGATGTCCTGGTTGACCACAACGGTGTACTGCGGCTCGGTCTCTTCCATCTTCATATCTTTCTCTGGCAGGTGTTCGACCACCTGGGTGACTCGCTAAAAGGTGATCGGCATCTCGTCGACGATGTAGATGATCGTGTCCTCGCGGAACGGGAGCTCCGCCTCGGGCACGGCCAGCGCCAGGTTCGGCAGACGGCGGTACAGCGTCGAGAATGCCACCTGCAGCTCCACTCGTGCCAACGACTGTCCGGCGCACTGGTGAGTGCCGAAGCCGAGCGCGTTGTGACGTCGAGCCTCGGGACGCTGCAGGTCGAGCTTGTCCGGGTCGGGGAACACCTTCGGGTCGCGCGAGGACTGGTTGTCCAGCGCGATGACGCCTTCGCCGGCGCGGATGATCTGACCGTTGAGCTCGAGATCCTCAGTGGCGATGCGACGTCGACCCGTCTGCGCGGGCGAGATGTAGCGCAGCAGCTCCTCGGTGGCATTGGCGACGAACTTCGGGTCGCCGCTGTTCTCCCGCAGCAGTGCGAGCTGGTCCGGGTTGTTCAACAGCGCCAGCGTGCCCAGCGCGATGAGCGACGTCGAGGTGTCGTGTGCGGCGGAGACCAGGCCCACGACGCTGCTGACGAGCTCGTCACGCGTCATGACGCCGCCGCCGACGCCCTCTTCGAGGAATCGTGCGAGCAAGTCGTCGTGCGGCGCCGCCTCTCGCGCGGCGATGAGAGTCTCACCGTAGGCGTGGAGTTCGGCGAAAGCCTTCGCCGTCTCCTCGGGCGTGGAGTGCGCCGACGACATCGTCGAAGCGAGATCGAGGAACCCTTCGCGGTCCTCAGCCGGGACGCCGAAGACGGCGCCCAGGATCAGGGCCGGGACGGGCAGTGCGAAGTCCGCCACCAGATCCACGGGCTGCGGCTTCTTGATCATCTCGTCGATGAGGTCGTCGACGATCTGCTGCATCTCAGGACGCAGCGCTTCCATGCGCGCCGCCGACAGGTGACGCGCCCAGAGTCGACGGTAGGGCAGGTGCTCCGGGTCATCCATCTGCAGGAAGGAACGCGCCTTCGACACGTAACCGGCGTTCTTCAGCGGGAAGCCCGGCCGCGACTTGTCGGCGCTGAAGCGCTGGTCGGACGTGACCTGACGGTACTCGTCGTAGGTCGTGACCAGCCACGGCTCGCTGTCGTCCCAGATCCGGACGCGGCCCATCGGGGCACCGCTGCGCTGGATCTCCGCGAACTGCGGCGGTGGCGCGAGGCGGTCACCCGGCGCTCGCTCGGTCGTCCATTCGACAGCCTTGCCTTCGGGTGAAACCGTTGTCTGCTCCATTGCAATCCTCCTGTCACTGGGTCGGGGCGCTCAACGCGCCATCGACCCGCCATCCACGTAGATGTTCTGTCCGGTGACCCACGACGCTTCGTCGCTGGCGAGGAAGGCCACCATTCCCGCAATATCGGCCCCTTCGCCGAGGCGCCCCAGCGGGACGACATCGGTGCGGCCTTCGCGGCGCTCCTTCTGATCGGCATCGTTGCGCACGGGGTAGGCCATCAGGCCTGGACCCACCGTATTCACTCGGACGCCGCGATCTGCCACGGCCAGCGACAATCCCTTGGTGAAGTTCGCCAATCCGGCCTTGGATGCACCGTAGGCGAGGTTCAGCGGCAAGCCGTGCTCCGCGCCGCCCGACGAGATGAACACGTAGGACGCGCCCTCACTCAGGTGATCCAGTGTCTCCTTGGCGAGGACGAACGAGCCTGTGAGGTTGACGGCCAGCACCTGGTTCCATCCCTCGACGGTCTCCTCCTCGAGCGTCGTGCCCTGGTGGCTGATGCCTGTCGCGTTCACGACGACATCCAGCCCTCCGAGGTCAGCCAGCGTCTTCGCGACACCTGACTTCACACTCGCCGGGTCGGAGATGTCGATGATGGCCGACGACAGGGATGGATGACCCGCGGATGCCTCGAACGCCGCCAGTGAAGCGGGGTTGCGGTCGGCCGCGACTACCCGGGCGCCTTCCTGCAGCATCCGCTCCACGATGGCGGCCCCGATCGAGCCGGCTCCGCCGACTACCAGGACGCGCTTGCCCTGCACGCGTCCGTTTCCGTTCTGCGTCACTTCTGCACCGGCCAATCCATGAATTCTTCTGTGAAGTCCAACTCTGCCGCCTCGATCACGACGTCGCCGAGCTCGGCCAGCCTGACCTGCTCCGACCCCATCCGGCCACGCTGAACGGCGGACCTGTTGTGGAAGTGATGGAGGTGATATTCCTTCATGAACCCGATGCCGCCGTGCAGCTGGTTGCCGACCTGGGTGGCGCGCACCGCGGCATCGCTCACGAACCAGGCGGACTCGGCGGCGGCCCGCTCCGACTCGAACCCGGCGCTCTCGCGCCAGAGCGCGTGGTTGACCATGTTCGTGGAGGCCTCCAGGTCCAACGACAGGTTGGCCAGGTGATGCTGGACGGCCTGGAACTGCCCGATGAACTTGCCGAACTGCTCGCGCTGCTTGACGTGCGTGACGGTCATCTCGAGCACCCGGCGCATGACCCCGACCAGATCGGCGGCACGCAGGACACGCAGGAGGTGGCTGTGTGCACGCCACTGCTTTGCTGTGATGACCGCGGCCGGAGCGCCGATGGGCGCTCCGCTGAGGGTGACGCTTCCGCTGCGCGAACCGTCCATACCGCGCTGGGGGACGATCTGCACGCCCTCCGCGTCGGGGGCGACGACCCACAGCCCGATGCCGTCGGCGACCGGCGCGGAGACGACCAGCAGGTCTGCTCCGTCGGCCCACTCGATCCCGCTCGCGTTTCCGCTGGCTGCGCTGCCGTCGAACGACAGCGCGGTGAACTCGCAGACCGCCGCGATGCCGCCGCCTTCGACGCGGCTGACCACGGCCGCACCGGCATCACCGAGAAGACGCTGCGCCGTGAGCCCCGCCGTGACCGACGCGTGGAACGGACCGGTGTAGGCGACGTAGCCCAGTTCGGAGAGCAGGATGCCGAGCTCGACGAGGTTGGTGTCGGAATCTTCGCCGGCGCCCAGCTCGATCAGACCGGCCTCGCGCAGTGCCTGCTCGGCGCTGACGGAATACCGTTCGTCGGTGCCGAGGACCTCATTGAGGTTCTCCGGGGCGGCGTGGGTGGCCAGGATCGAGCCGACCATGTCGCGCAACGCGACCTGTTCCTCTGACAGTGAGAGATCCATGCGTTCTTATCTCCGGTTCTTCGGCAGGCCGAGCCCGCGCTGAGCGATGATGTCCCGTTGCACTTCGTTGGTGCCGGCGGCGAAGCGGAACACGGTGGACTCGCGATAGGTGAGTTCCATGACGCCGTCCAACGGGGCATCCGGTTCTCCAAGCCCGATGACGCCCTCGCGGCCCATCATCGAGATCGCGGCATCCGTGAGCTGCTGACCGAAGTCGGAACTCCAGATCTTCGCCATCGACCCCTCGACGTTCGGGACCTGCCCGTTGGCCACCATGCCGGCGATGCGCAGGGAGAACATGCGCATGACTTCCATGCGGGCCGAGAGCTTGCCGATGTTGGCCCGCACCAGCGGGTCATCCGCGGGACGCACGCCGTCGGCATTCACCGCGGTCGCCCAGTGCAGGAGCTCGCCGAATTCGCGGACGAGGCGGTTCGCCGTCGGGGTGCGCTCGAAGTCGAGCGCCATCGCGACGACCTTCCAGCCCTCGTTCTCTTCGCCGACCCGGTTCGTCGCCGGGACGCGGACGTTGTCGTAGAAGACCTCGTTCACGCGGTAGTCCGCGCCGGTGATCAGCGGGCGGACCGTGATTCCGGGGGTGTCGAGGGGGACGATGATGACCGAGATGCCGGCATGGCGGGAATCGGGCGCACCCGTCCGCACGCACAGCCACACGTGGGTCGCGTACTGCGCCGCCGTCGTGTAGATCTTCTGCCCGTTGATGACGTAGTCGTCGCCATCGCGCACAGCGCGGGTCTGCAGGTTCGCCAGATCCGTACCGGCTCCCGGCTCGGTGTATCCGAGGCAGAACTCGTGCTCGCCGGAGAGCAGTCCCGGCAGGTAGTCGCGCTTCTGCGCGTCCGATCCGATGCGAAGGATCGTGGGGCCGATCATCAGCACCCCGAGCATCATGCTGGGGAATTGACGACGGTTGAGTTCATCGAGAAGGAGCCACTGCTGAATACCGGTGGCAGCCCGGCCGCCGTATTCGACCGGCCAGGAGATGCCGAGCCACCCGTCGGCTCCGAGTCGGGCGAGGAATGCCTTGCGTTCCTCGTTCTCCGCCGCGCCCATCGCGTGGTCGGGTCCGACGAGACCAGGATTCGCGTAGAAACCCTCTTCCACGAGCCCGTCCAGGTATGCCCGGAACTCGTCGAGCAGGTTCCTGTCTTCTTGTCTCAGCGCGAAATCCATGCTTCTCCTCTTCGCAAATTCACTGTCGTCATCTTGCCTGTCGGCAGGCACACCCCGGGGACGAACTGGATTCGTCCCCGGGATGCCCACCACCTGTTCAGGCGCCAGGTGTCGTGCGTTCTACTGGTCGAGCCAGGCGTCGCCCAGGTAGATCATCAGGGTTCCCTCGTAGGGGAACTCGTCGGATCCGAGGTGCAGCTTCGTGGAGTAAGAAGTGGCACTGGCGAACGGTGTCTGCCAGAACAGGATCGAGTCGCGCTTGACGACCTCTGAGACGTCCTGCCATGCCTTGTTTCGGTCCTCGAGCTTGAGCTCGTCGCGCGCACGAAGCAGCGCCTCGTCCAGGTCCGGGTTCACGACACGACCCCAGTTGAATCCACCGGAGTACATGTAGCGCCACTGCGTGGGGTAGCCGGACGAGCCGTTGACGCCGTAGATCACGTCGTAGTTGCCGGTCGCCGTGTCCTGCAGCCACGCAGCCGCGTCGGCGATACGGATCTTGACATCCAGCCCGATCTCCGACATGGCACTGGCGTAGTACGACACCTCATCGGATGCCGCCGGCGCTGAGAAGTCGATGACGTTGCTGTTGCCCTCGGCCACGTACTCGGCGACGAGCTCCTTCGCCTTCTCGATGTCAGGGGTGGGCGAGCTGCCCTTCAGGCACGCCGGCGAGCTCTCCGGGAACGGGATGCAGTCCCGGTCCAGGTTCCACAGGGTGCTGCCCGGGAAGATCACCGAGTTCGCAACCTTCGGGTCGGTCGCCAGCCCGATCGCCTCACGGATACGGACGTCACTGCCCGGACCCTTCGAGGAGTTCGGGACCAGCGCCTGTCCACCGGCCGGCGAAGCGACCGTGATCAGCGACTTGTTCGCCTCCACCGATGCCCAACCGCTGCCGCTGACCTGGGCCAGCATGACGCCGCCGGACATGACCGCGTCGATGCGGCCCTGCGGGTCGGGAAGGACTTGGTATGTGACGCCGTCCAGGTACGGCTGACCCTTGACGAAGTAGTCATCGTTGCGGACGAGGTCGAGCTCGCTGTCGCGCATCCAGGACTTGAACTTGAAGGGACCTGCACCCACGGGGTTCTCGTTGAACTCATCGGGGTTCGCCAGCGCGGCGGGCGAACCGATCAGACCCGCCGGCGAGGAGCCGGTCAGGGCGAGCGGGAAGGATCCGCTCGGTTCGGCCAGCGTGATGGTGACTTCGAGGTCGCCGGTCGCCTCCATCGTCTGGATGCCCGAGAGCATCGACTTCGCGGAGCTCTTCGAGTCCGGCGCAATATGCCGGTTGAGGTTGAATATGACGGCCGCGGCATCCAAAGGCGTGCCGTCGGTGAAGTCGACGCCGTCGCGGAGCGTCAGCACCCAGACCTTGCCGTCGTCGGACTCCAGCGACTTCGCGAGCTTCGGGGTGACCTCGCCGGTGATGTCGTTCCGATACATCAGCGTGTCCATCACCTGCGCGGCACGCTCGATGCCCGTCCCCAATGCGACCAGGCGGACCGGGTCGAATCCGGGCATCTCCGAGAGAGCGCCGACGACCGCCGTGCCGCCGGCCTGCGGTTCGGCATCAGCGCTGGTACTCGGTGAGGCTGTTCCACCACCCGCACCCGAGCACGCTGTCAGCGTCAACGCGAAGACGCCGACGAGGGCTATCGCTCCCGCACTCATCCTGACTTTTCGAAACACCATTGTCTCCTCTCAAG
Organism: Microbacterium sp. Root61; assembly: GCF_001427525.1. Taxonomy (NCBI): domain Bacteria; kingdom Bacillati; phylum Actinomycetota; class Actinomycetes; order Micrococcales; family Microbacteriaceae; genus Microbacterium; species Microbacterium sp. Root61. The sequence goes on from NZ_LMGU01000001.1 coordinate 2,048,626, forward strand.
CACGCGTCTTCGCGTGGCCTTGCTGTCAGCCCCCCGGGGGGGAGTTGGTATCCACTATACCCGATATTTGATCAGTTACTAGAGGGCAGTCACGGTTCCGACCCCCTGTTCGCGACCCCGCTCAGCGGCCGGTGAAGACCGGTGCGCGCTTCTCGGTGAACGCCGCAGTGGCCTCGACGTGGTCCTCGGAGAGGAACGTGACAGCCTCGGCCCACAGTCCGTAGTCGAGCACGTTCTCCACCGACTGTCGGACGAGGCGATTCAGGGTCGCCTTCGTCCCGCGCAGCGCCAGGGGTGCGGTGCCGGCGAGCTTCGCGACGACCTTCGCCGCCTCGGCATCGAGCTCCTCGCTCGTGGTCGCCCGATAGACCAGGCCCCACTCGGCGGCGAGCGCCCCGGTGACACGGTCGCCCGTGAGCAGGTGGTACCGCGCCCGGCCGAGTCCGGCGAGCAGCGGCCACATCACGGCGCCGCCGTCACCGGCGACCACGCCGATGTTCACGTGCGTGTCGGCGAGCACCGCGTCCTCCGCGGCGATGACGATATCCGAGAACAGTGCGATCGTGGAGCCGAGGCCCATCGCGTAGCCGCGCACGGCAGCGACGATCGGCTGCTCGACCGCGAGCATCGCGTCGACCAGGTCGCGTCCGCCCATCACGCCGATCGCTCGCTGTGCGGGCGACGGCGGTGGCGTCACGGGAATGAAGTCGCGCACGTCGGCTCCGGAGCAGAAGGACGGCCCGGCACCCTGCAGCAGGATGACGCGCACGTCGTCGTTGTCCTTCGCGGAGGCCAGCGCATCGGTGAATTCGCGATGCATGCGCCCGGTCACCGCGTTGTGGCGGGTCGGGCGGTTGAAGGTGATCGTCAGAACGCCGTCCTGGACGGACGTGAGGACGGGGCTCTCTTCCTGCTCGCTCATTCGGCGGCTCCTTGCTTGTGATCGGATGCGCCCATTCCGGACGCGACGCTGTCCCGCGCGCGCTGGCGAGCGGGGTCTTCGAGGGCGAGCTGCTGGATGTCGACCTCGGCGTCGAGATACTCGGCGAGTCGACGGCGGCCCTCCATCCACATGATCCGTTTGGTGAGGCCGTACGCCCGGCCGGGGATCTCGCCGAGGGCGCGCGCAGTACTCAATGCCTCCGCCACCGGATCGGCAACGACGAATTCGACCAGGCGACTCTCCAACGCCTGCGCGGCTGACAGACGTCGACCGGATACCAGCCACTGGAGGGCGGCGGCATCTCCGAGGATCCGGGCGGCCAGGTAACCGACTCCGCTGTCGGGGATGAGGCCGATCGTGCCGAACGCCGGCACGAACTTGGCGTTCTCCCCGGCGATCCGCACGTCGGCGCCCAGAGCGATCGACAGACCGGCACCGGCGACCGCGCCGTTGATCGCCGCGACCACCGGCTTCTCCAACGCCACGAGCGCCCTCACGTGCGGGTGGTAGGTCACCCCCAGGGCTTCGCGGGCGACATCGCCGGTGCGCTTCTCGCGCAGATCGGCGCCGGCGCAGAATCCCCGCCCCGCCCCGGTGACGACGACCGCGGTGACTTCGTCGTCCTGCGCCGCCCGATGCCACGTGCGGGTCAGCTCCTGCGCCATCGCGATCGACAGCGCGTTCATGGCCTCGGGGCGGTCGAGCGTGACCAGCAGCACGCCATCGATGAGTTCGGTCAGAACGGGCTGTTCGGCGCTCATGCCTCGACCCCCAGAATGGCCGTGGCCTGGCTGGAGAGCTGGCCGCCATTGCCGTGCGCGAGCGCGGTGCGCACCCCGGCGACCTGGCGTGCGCCGGCCTCGCCGCGGAGTTGGCGGACCGCTTCGATGATGGTGAAGATCCCGTACATGCCGGGGTGGCAGAACGAGAGACCGCCGCCGTTCGTATTGACCGGCAGCGCGCCGCCGGGGGCGATGCGACCGTCGGCGACGAAGGCGCCACCCTCGCCCTTCTCGCAGAACCCGAGGTCCTCCAGGAAGAGGATGGGGTTGATGGTGAAGGCGTCGTAGAGCTGGAGAACGTCGATGTCACTCGGCGTGAGGCCGGCCATCTCGAACGCCCGTCGACCCGACTCCCGAGCCGCCGTCACGGTCAGATCCGGCATCTGCGAGATCGCGCGATGCGAGTGCGCCTCCCCCGCGCCGAGGACGAACGCGGGCGCCTTCGGCGCATCGCGGTAGTCGGACGCCCGGGTCATCACCACGGCGCCGCCGCCGTCGGTGATCAGGCAGCAGTCCAGCGTGGTGAACGGCGTCGAGACCTCGCGGGCGGACAACACTTCCTCGATCGTGAGGGGGTCTCGCTTGAACGCCTTCGGGTTCAGGGCCGCCCACTCCCGCGCCGCGACCGCCACACTGGCCAGCTGCTCCCGGGTGGTGCCGTACTCGTGCATGTGCCGCGTCGCGGCCAGCGCATAGCCGGTGACCGGATGCTGCGGCCTGGCCTGCGCCTCGTAGCTGGGCAGCTCGGGCGGATACGGCATCCGATTCGGTCGCCGCATATCGGTGCGCTGGGTGCTTCCATAGGCGATCACCGCGACGTTGCACGCGCCCGCCTGGAGGGCGATCGCGGCATGGTGGAGGTGACTGACGAACGAGCTGCCGCCGATCATCGTGCCGTCGGTGTAGCTGGGGTTGATGCCGAGATATTCACCGACATCGAGGTTCGCCATCATGCGCCCAGTCACCGCCGTGAACAGACCGTCGACCTCCGACTTGGCGATACCGGCGTCGTCGAGCGCGCCGGCCACGGCTTCGCCCAACAGGTCGAGCGCGAAGCGGTCTTCGCCGACCTGACCCAGTTCTGATTCCGCGACACCGCGGATGACCGTCGCGCCACGCAGTGGATGCGCCATCAGACTGCCTTCCGGTCGAACACGTACTGCGGTTCCTCTTCAGGACGGTCTGGGTGCGACACCAGCCGCAAGGTCACGGAATCGCCGATCGCGAGCTCACGGCCGGATGCGGAGCCCATGATGCGATACCCCTCGGCCATGTCGACGAGGAGGACCTGACGACCGTCGCCGTCGCGCTCGGCCATGAACGTCTGCGAATAGACCGTGCCTTCCCCCGCGGAGGTGCTCCACTCCAACGCGACGGAGCCGCAGTGCGGGCACAGCACGCGGGGATAGAACACGGCCTGCGCGCACGCCGCGCAGCGCTGGTAGGGGAATCGACCGTCGGCCAGCATCCGTCGATAGGTCGCCCACGGTGCCGGCTCGTGCACGGCGAAGTCTGCGGCACTCATGCATCCACCTCGGCCTCGGCGCTGAGCACCTTGCGGTCGCTGCCTGCCTCGCCGCTGGCGAGCACCTCGATCGAGTAGTGCACGCGCGCGTCGTGGGCACCGGACTCGGTGGCCGTGACGGTGAGCGTGTCACCCGGGAACACCTGTCCGCTGTAGCGCACCGCGAACCGGCGCAGTCTCAGCGGGCCGACGGCCTCCGCGAGGGCGCCGCCGGCGATCCCGGCGGTGAGGAGGCCATGGGCGATCACGGACGGGTACCCCGCGGATCGCGCAAAGATCTCGTCGTGATGAATCGGGTTGAAGTCGCCGCCGGCGCCCGCGTAGCGGACGAGGTCCGTGCGGGTCAGCGGACCGAAGGTCTGGGAGAAGAGCACGTCGTCCTTCGTCATCCTGCGTCCTCCTGCTTCGGCGCGTCGAACTGGAGGATCGTCGTCGTGTAGGTCTGCACCACGGCGCCGTCGCGGGTGAACTCGGTCATCAGTTCGATGACCGTCATCGGGCCCCGGCCGCTGACCTTCGAGCTGACCGCCGCGACCTTCGTGGTCGCGACGAGCTCATCGCCCGCGACGATCGGAGCGAAGTACTCCCACTCGCCGCCTCCGGCGAGGACCCGCCGCAGGTCGAGTTGCAGGTCGGGCATCGCGCCCGGCACCGACCAGTGCGCGCTCGCGACGCCGAACGTCGGTGTGGTGAGGATGCCGCCGAGCCCCTGCTCCTTCGCGGCGGCCACGTCGCGGAAGAGCGGGTCGGTCGCCTGCACCGCACGCGCGAACTCGGCGACCTTGCCCTCCTCGACGACGAACCGGTAGGGCGTGCCCGTGCGTCCGACGAGTTCGGTGAGCGCGGTCATACGGCGCTGTCCTCGAAGATGAGGAGGGCGTCCGCGGCGACGGCGCGGCCGTCGTGGACGCGGACCGGGTTCACATCGATCTCGGTGATGGCAGGTTCGTCGAGGGCGAGGTCACCGACCGCGACCGCGATGCGGGCGAGTTCCGCGATCTCCGCGTCGTCCAGTCCGCGGGCGGCCGAGTGGATGCGCCCGTCGAGCAGTCCCCGGATGGTGCGGACCGCGGTCTCGGCGGAGAACGGGGCACGCAGCAGGACGGCGGCGGCCATGATCTCCACCGCGACACCACCGAGCCCGACCGCGACGATCGGTCCGAACACCGGGTCGCGTTGCAACCCGACGGTCATCTCGATCCGGGCCGGGACCATCTCCTGTACCAGGATGCCCTCGATCGTCGCGTGCGGGGCCTTGGCCTGCACGTCGGCGAGCATGTCGGCGATGGCCTGCTCGATCCGCTCCGCCGTGATCCCCAGCCGCACCGCGCCATATTCGGTCTTGTGCAGGATCTGGTAGCTCATCGCCTTGATCGCGACAGGCCCGCCCAACTCCTCCGCGAACGCCTTCGCCTCCGCCGGGGTCGACACCATGCGCTCCCGGGTGGGAGTAACCCCGTACTCAGCCAGCAGCGCCTTGCCGTCGTGCTCCAGGAGCGAACCCTGGTTGTGCGACCAGTCACGCCCGCCGCCGAGCTTGGTCTCCCCCACCGTGCGGGGCGGGTCCAGCGGATGCCGCTGCGTGAAGTCCGCGACCGCGGCCAATGACGACATCAACCGGTTCGGGTCCAGATACATCGGCACGCCGGCCCGACGGAACTTCTCCATGTACCCGGTGGTCAGCACCGCCAGCGGCTTCTCGGTCGCCTGGTACGCCTCGATGATGCGGTCGTTCGTCGGGTAGTCGCCCTGCCACGTCACCACGGCGGTCGCGTCATAGGCTTCGATAGCCCGTACCGCGTTCAACACATGCCCGAACGCATCCGGGCTGCCCACGATGGATGCCGTGATGTCGAACGGGTTCTCGATGCTCCCGTAGAACGGCTGCGGCATGACCGCGAGGATGTCCTCGACCACGTCTCCCGGGGGCTGCGAGACACTCAATCCCTCCAGCGCCGCACCGTCGGTCAGCAGCACACCGGCACCCCCGGACGCGGTCATGATCCCCACATCCCCCCGAGGCATCCGCCGTCCATCCTGGAAGATCAGCCCGCGGTCGACCATTTCCTCCATCGAGTGCACGATCTGGATGCCGTACTGCGCGCACACCGCATCCAGCACCGCCGTCGACCCGGTCACCGACGCCGTGTGGCTCATCGCCGCACGGGCCGCTTCCTCGGTCCGGCCGGCCTTCAACAGCACGATCGGCTTGTCCAGCACATCGGCACGCCGTGCGGCACGGATCAGCGCCTCGGGGTTCTTCAACGACTCGCTGAACATCAGGACGGTGTTGACCTCGTCGCGCTCGATGAGGTGCTCCACGACCTGCCCCAGGTCCACACCGGCCTCGTTGCCGGTCGTCACGAAGTAGCCGAGGTCGATCCCGGCGCGCGTGGTGGCGGCGGTGATGAACGACGAGAATCCGCCGCTCTGCGAGACCAGCGCCACCGGCCCCGGGGTGGGCAGTTCCACACCCGGCGGGATCGCGAAGTTCGCGTTGACGCCCGCGTGCAGGTTCATGAAGCCGATGCAGTTGGGGCCGAGCAGCTTGATGCCGGTGCGCGCGATGATGCGCTTCAGCTCCTCCTGCCGCGCGATGCCCTCTTCGCCCGCTTCCGCGAAGCCGGAGGTGAGCAGCGTGACGCCGCCGACGCCCTTGGCCGCGAGCTCCTCGATGGCGGGAACGGCGAGTTCTGCGGGGAGGACGACGACGGCCATGTCGACGCCGTCGGGCAGCGCGGAGACGTCGGGCACGACGTCGAGCCCGTGCAGGACGTCGGCCCGCGGGTTCACGGGATAGACGTCACCGGCGAACAGCCCGGCGACGTTGTTGAGGATCTGGGTGCCGATGCGGCCCGGCTTGTCCGAGGCGCCGATGACGGCGATGGACTTCGGGGAGAGCAACCGGGTGAGGTCGGACTCGGGGCTGATGTGAGTGCTCATCGGACGAACATCCCTCCGCCGTCGATCGAGACGATCTGGCCGGTGACCAGGCTCGATGCCGGGCTGGCCAGGTACAGGTAGGTGGGTGCGAGCTCGTCCGGCTCGGCGAAGCGTCCGAGGATCGTCTTGGACGGGTCCGCCCCGAACTTCGGGTCGGTCATGACCTTGCGGGTCATGTCGGTCACCGCGGCCGGAGCCACGGCGTTGACCAGGATGTTGTAGCGACCGAGCTCGCGGGCCGCGGTGCGGACCAGTCCGACGACGCCCGACTTGGCCGCGGCGTAGTTCACCTGGCCGATCGAGCCGTTCTGAGCGGTCGAGCTGGTGGTGAAGATCATCCGTCCGCCGCCGCGCGCGATCATGCCCTCGACGACCGCCTTGAGCCAGTAGAACGATGCGTTCAGGTGCACGTTGACGACCTGGTGCCACTCGTCATCCGTCATCTTCCGGATCATCGCCGGGCGGGTGATGCCCGCGTTGCTGACGAGCACGCTGATGGGTCCGAGCCGGTCCGCGATCTCCGCGGCGGCCGCGTCCACGGCGGCATGATCGCCCACGTCGCAGGCGACGGCGATCGCGTGACCTCCGGCGGCCGTGATGGCGTCGGCGACCACCTGTGCTGCGTCGAGCTGCAGGTCGATCACCGCCACTCGCGCACCCTGTGCCCCGAAGGCCTCGGCGACGGATCGCCCGATTCCTTGGGCGGCACCGGTGACCGCTACGACGTCGCCAGTGAAATCACTGGTCGCTGATTGACTCATCTGCAACTCCTTCGGTGCGGGATGTGGGCATAGGCCCCGAGCCTGCGCTCACGTAGTCAATCCAACCCGAAGACGCGCTGTCAAGTCTTTTGATCAAAAATATCAGTTGATATACTGATCAAAAATCTCCCCTTGCGATCCGACCTTTGTTCAGGTTCAATCGGGGCCAAGAGCCGGTCCACGCTCCCTGGGTGCAGTGAGCATGTCGCGGAGTGGTGAACCTGAATCATGCCACTCCCGCGGTCGCAATGACGCACTGCGTGGCCGTCGCGATAGACAAAGGAGTTCCATGCGCGCGCTGATAGATGAGACCCAGAAGGAGTTCCAGGAGGTGGCGCGAGAGATCGCGCGCTCCGTGGGCATCGAGAACCCCGCCGACGTGGTCGGCCGAGACACCTTCTCGGGGTGGCAGACGCTGGCCTCTTCGGGGCTGCTGGATCTGCGCGAGCGGTCGTCCGGCGACCCCACCGCGAGCGGAGTCGAGATCGCGCTGCTCTGCGAGGAGCTCGGCGGCACGCTCACGCCCGACCCCTACCTTCCGTCGGCGGTCGTGGCCGGTGACCTGATCGCCCGCTCCGGCGACGTCCACGGGTGGATGGCCGGTCTCGGCAGCGGCGATGACCGCTACGGCATCCTTCTGCGGGCCGATCTGACCGACTTCGGCGATGCCGGCGGCGACGATGACATCGTGTGGGGCGGGGCCGGCGATGACGGCTTCGTGCTCGCATTGAAGCGCGACGGCGATTCCGTGCGTCTCGTCCGCGGACGCCCGACCGGATCGACGCCGCTGGATTCCTTGTCCCTCACGAACGCCCTCTGGCGCGCAGCCGACATCGCGTGGGAGGACGGCGGCGCTCTGTCGGCCGAAGACCTGCAGCGCGTCACGGCGCTCGCCCTGACCGGGCTGAGCGCCGATACGGTCGGAGCCCTGGGTGCCGCACTCCGTGGTGTCGTGGAGTACTCCAAGCAGCGTCGCGCGTACGGCGTGCACATCGGGTCGTTCCAGGCCATCCAGCACATCTCCGCCGACGCCTACGTGGCCGTCGCCGGGGCGCGCTCCGCGGCGCTCTACGCCGCCTGGGCGGTGGACGCACTGGATGCCGGCGAGGCCCTCCTCGCGGCGCGCACCGCGAAGGCGGCATGCGCGCACATCGGGCGCACCACCGCCGAGGCTGTCATGCAGGTCTACGGAGGCATCGGCCAGACCTGGGAGCACATCGCGCACTTCTACAACCGCCGCGCGCAGTTCGACACCGCAGTGCTCGGCGACGAGAACCACCAGCTCGATGCCATCGCAGATGTACGTCTGGAAGGGAAGTGACATGGACTACCTCGACACCGTCGAAGAGGCCGAGTACCGCGCCGCACTGCGGGCATGGCTGAGCGAGAACGTACCGCCGCGCGCGGACACGCCGCTGAGCGATGAAGAAGCCGCCCAGGAGCGGATCGCCTGGCACCGCAAGCTCTACGAGGCCGGCTACATCGGCCAGTCCTGGCCGGTCGAATGGGGCGGCAAGGGGCTCGGGCCCCTGATGGACGCCATCCTGAACGATGAGAACGGCACCGCCGAGGCACCGGGCCTGCCCGCGATGGTGGGCTACATCGTGCGCACCTTGATGATGTTCGGCAACGACGAGCAGCGCGAGCAGTTCATCCGGCGCTCGCTCAGCGGCGAGATCCAGTGGTGCCAGGGCTTCAGCGAGCCCGGCGCCGGCTCCGACCTCGCGGCCCTGACCACGAAGGCGACGCTCGACGGCGACGAGTGGGTCATCAACGGACACAAGATGTGGACCTCGTTCGGGCAGTACGCGGACTGGTGCATGGTGCTGGCTCGCACCGACGCGACCGTCGCCCCGCACAAGGGCATCTCCGCGTTCCTGGTCGACATGAAGACCCCCGGCATCGTGCTGAAGCCCATCTACGTCGCCAACGGCGATCCCGAGACCAGCGAGGTCTTCTTCGACGAGGTGCGCGTCCCTGCGGCCAACCTCATCAGCTCCGTCGGCGACGGCTGGAAGATCGCGATGACCACCGTCGCCTACGAGCGCGGCCCGTCCGACATCGGTGCGATCTCCACTCTGCGCAAGCAGCTGTCGCACCTCGAGGAGTACGCGGTGCAGTCCGGACGCGCCGCGGATCCGGCCGTGCGGCGTCGACTCGCGCGCAGCTACGTGCAGGGCGAGCTGGTGCGCCTGGTCGCGCTCGAGCAGCTCAGCTCCCGCGCCACGGGCAAGCCCGTCGGCGAAGAGGGCTCGATCGGCAAGCTGCTGCAGACCGCGGCATCGCAGGATCTCGCGCACGTGGCGCTGGACCTTTACGGCGCCGACGCGATCACCGGCGCCGCACCGGAGATCGTCAGCGACTACTTCCAGACGCGCCCGATCAGCGTGTACGGAGGGTCCTCGCAGATCCAGCGCAACATCATCGCGTCGCGCCTGCTCGGGATGCCGCGGGAGTAGACCCTCGCACGCGAAACGTGCCGTGGGTGTTCGGCTGCGACTGCAGCGACACCCACGGCACGTGTGTGTATGGCGGTGGAGAAGGAGCGGAAGACCTCAGGATGCCGGGGCGACCGCGGGCACGATGAACAGGCCCAGTCCGCGGCTGCACAGTATGTCGCCCACACGGATCTCGGCTTCGACCCACGTCTTGCGCCCGTCCGCGCTCTTGATGCGGGCGCTGATCTGCAGCTCCTGCCCGATGGGAGCGCCGCCGCGATAGTCGATCTCGAGGCGTGCCGTCACGGACGGACGCGCGGTCGCCGAGACGAGGAGCCCCATCGCGTGATCGAGGATCGTGGCGACCGTGCCGCCGTGCACGCGCCCCGGAGGGCCGGTGAACGCGGGACCGACCACCACGGTGCCGTGAGCCTCTCCGTCCTCGAGTGTGAGGCGGATCGGGGGCACGACCGGGTTGAAGTCGCTCAGCTCGTCCTTGTTCCGCAGTGACTCGCCCCGGCCACGCGCCGTGCGCGGGTCGTCGTAGAACCAGGGGATGATGCTCGGGCGGAGGTGCTCCTGCATCTCCAGGGAGATCTCCTGCACGCGCCGCGCGAACTCTTCGGAGTAGGTGCCTGCCGGCATCCGGATCACGTCGTCGGACAGCACGCGCACCGCGCGTGCGAGCGCCTGCGCGCCCCGGAGCTGCTCGGCGTGCGCCTCCGGCGACGACGCGGGCCGCTCCTCCCCCGCCCGCACGTCCACGACCTCAGACATACGCCTCTTCGGCCGCGGCCAGCGGGGCGACGAGCGGGAAGTGGCACGCGACCTGGTGCGTCGGCGACACGGCCTGCAACAGCGGCTCGACCTCGGCGCAGATGTCCTGCGCCATCGGGCAGCGTGTGCGGAAGCGGCACCCGCTCGGCGGGTCGAGCGGCGAGGGCGGATCTCCGACGAGGGTCGCCGCGAGCTTGGGCGTCTCCGGATCCGGTTCGGGGATCGAGTTGAGCAGAGCGACCGTGTACGGGTGCGCGGGGTGCGCGTACAGCGAATCGGAATCGCCGACCTCGACGATCTTGCCCAGGTACATCACCATGACGCGATCGGAGATGTTCTTGACGACCGAGAGGTCATGCGCGATGAAGAGGATGGAGAGATCGAACTCCTCCTGCAGGTCCTCGAGCAGGTTGAGCACGGTAGCCCGCAGCGACACGTCCAGCGACGAGACCGGCTCGTCGCACACGAGCAGCTTGGCACCGGCCAGCAGGGCCCGCGCGATCGCGACCCGCTGGCACTGCCCGCCCGACAGCTGCGAGGGCTTGCGGTCCCCGAACTCGCTCGGCTCGAGCCCGACGGCGCGCAGCATGTCATCCGCCTTCTCGTTGCGCTCCTTGCGGGACCCACGGCCCCAGATCGTGAGCGGCTCGGCGACGATCTGACGCACCGAGCGTCGCGGGTTCAGCGAGGACACGGGGTCTTGGAAAACCATCTGGAGTTCGGGTCGCAGCCGGCGCAGCTGGTCGGCCGTCAGGCTCGCCAGTTCGGTGCCGTCGAAGCGCACCGAACCGGACTTGGGTGCGGGCAGCTGCAGGATGGCCCGCGCCATCGTGGACTTCCCGCATCCGGACTCGCCCACCACTCCGACGGTCTCGCCGGCGGCGAGCTCGAAGGAGACGCCGGACACCGCCTGGACGGTGCCCGCGGTCGTCGGATACTCGACGACCATGTCCTCCACGACCAGTCGTGTGTGCTCTGCCACCGCGTCAGGAGTAGTCACGATGCGCCCTCTTTCGTCAGCAGTTCCTCAGCGTCGTTCTCTGCGGCATCCGGTTCCTCATCCGGCACGACCAGATCGCGATCGGCGTAGGCCTTGTCGAACTCCGGCGTGCCGACGGGATACCAGCACCGATAGAGGTGATCCTCGGTGTTCTCGGCGACCTGCAGCGGCGGCTCCTCCGTGCGGCAGCGGGCTTGCGCGGCCGGACACCGGGAGGCGAATCGGCAGCCGGGCTGCGGAGCAGCCAGGTTCGGCGGATTGCCGCCGATCGCCCGCAGCCGGGAATGGCTCGGCTGGTCGCGGCGCGGAAGGGCGTCCAGGAGTGCGCGCGTGTACGGCATCTTGACGTTGCGGAACAGCTCCTGGGTCGGTGCGCTCTCCACCACGCGTCCCGCGTACATCACGATGATGCGGTCGGTGCGCGTGGCGACGACGCCGAGGTCATGGGTGACCAGGATCATCGCCATCTCGCGGTCGCTCTGCTGTCGGCTGAGCAGCTCCAGGATCTGCAGCTGCACCGTGACATCGAGGGCCGTGGTCGGCTCGTCGGCGATCAGCAGTCGCGGATCCCCGGCGAGCGCGATCGCGATGCCGACGCGCTGGCGCATGCCTCCCGACATCTGGTGCGGGTAGTTGCCCATCCGACCGGCGGGCTCCGGAATCCCCACGCTGCGCAGCAGCTCGATCGAGCGTTCGTTGACCTGAGCCCGGGACAGCTTCGGCGAGTGACGCCGGACGGTCTCGGACAGCTGGGCGCCGATCTTCTTCACCGGGTTCAGCGAGGTGAGCGGGTCCTGGAGGACCATCGCGATCTTCTTGCCCCACAGTCGCCGCACGTCCTTGCGCGGGAGGGCGGTGATCTCGACGCCGTCGAACTCGACTCGGCCGCTGCGTCTGACCCGCTCGCCGGGAGCGATCAGCCCCATGATGGTGCGGGAGAGCACGGACTTGCCCGAGCCGGACTCGCCGACGATCCCGAGGGATTCGCCTCGGTCGAGCGTCAGCGAGACGCTGTCCACCGGGGTGACCTCGACCGGTCCGCCGATGAAGGTCGTCGTCAGATCCTCGACGACCAGCAGGGGCCGCCGGCCCGGGTCGACGGTCGTTCCGACTGCGAGACCCTGTGTCGCCTCATCCACCGTGCTCACAGCGTCACCTCCGTTCGCCCGTGCGTCCGCGAACGCAGATAGTCACCGATGAAGTTGAACGACATGACCGTGAACAGCAGCACGATCGAGGGATACGCGACGATGTGCGGTGCCGTGTACAGCGACTGCCGTCCGCCGGCGATCATGCCGCCCCAGCTGGGCGTGGGCGGCTGGATGCCGAACCCGAGGAAGCTCAGCGACCCCTCGGCGACGATCACGACCGCGACGACCAGGAACGCGTACGACAGCACGCTGGGCAGCACGTTCGGCAGGACTTCCTTGACCAGGGTGCGAGCCTTCCGCGAGCCCAGGACCGTCGCCGCCATCACGAACTCGCGCTGCGTCCACACCAGGGTGTTCGCACGGGCGAGTCGGGTGAAGGTCGGGAACATGATCGCACCGAGCCCGATGATCAGGATCGGAGCACCTGCCCCGTAGATCGCGACCAGCACGATGATGAAGATCAGGGCCGGGAACGACAGGACGACGTCGACGACGACGCTGATGAACGAGTCGATCCAGCCGCGGTAGTAGCCGGACAGCAGTCCGAGCGCCATACCGATGGTCATGCCGAGAGCCACCGCGACGAAGCCGACCTGCAGCGAGGCCTGCGCTCCCCAGACGATGCGCGAGAGCATGTCCCGACCCAGCTGGTCGGTGCCGAGCGGATGCCCCGGCATGGGGCCGGCGGCGATGTTCTCGTAGTCCGGCACGTTCGGGTCGGGCAGCGGAAGGATCGGGGCCAGGATGGCTCCGAGGATGATCAGGAGCGCCCAGGCGATCGCGATCACCACCAGCACGGGGAGCTTGGGCATCCGCCGCCGTTTGGCGGCGGGCTTCACGGCCGCGGGGAGCGGCGGTGCGACGGGGTCCTTGAGGTCAACCACGACCGGACCTCACTCTCGGGTCGAGTGCCAGATAGAGCAGATCGATCACGATGTTCGTGACCACGTAGAACACGGCGATGACGGCCACCACACCCTGCAGCGTCACGTAGTCCCGCGCATAGACCGAGTCCACGAGCATCCGGCCGAGGCCGGGCAGTGCGAACAGGGTCTCGATGACCACCGCGCTGCCGATCAGGCGAGCGGTGTTGATGCCGGCGAGAGTGACGAGCGAGAACGACGACGGGCGGAACACCTGACGCATCAGGACGTTCGAGGCCGACATGCCCTTGGCCTGCGCGGCGAGGACGAAGTCCTCCTTCATGGTGGCCTGCATGTCGCCGCGCAAGACTCGGAAGTACACCCCCATGGGTTCCAGAGCGAGCGCGATCGCGGGTAAGAGCATGGTCGTGAAGTTGAGCCATAATCCGTCACTGGGAGGGACGTACCCCGATGCCGGGAGCACCCCCAGCGTCACGGCGAAGATGTAGACGAGGAAGAGGCCGAGCACGAAACCGGGGATGGAGATCGCGGCCAGAGACAGGACACTGCCCATCCGGTTGACCCAGCCGTTCGGGCGGTAGGTGGCGTACATCGCACCGGCGATCGCCACGACGAGGGCGAAGACCTGCACCATGACCATGAGCTGTACCGAGACCGGGATGCGCTGCATGATCGCCTCGGCGACGGGCTGTCCCGTCCGGAACGAGACGCCGAGGTCGCCCTGGAGGGCCGCCGTCAGCCAGTACCAGTACCGGACGATGGCCGGCTGATCGAGATGCAGCTCCTGGCGGACGAGCTCAACCTGCGCGTCCGTGGCCTCGGGACCGAGGATGACGCGTGCCGGATCTCCCGGAAGGAGTTCCAGCATCATGGAGACCAGGAAGGTCACCGCGAGCAGCACGACGATCAGGTGCGCGCCCTTGCGCGTGACGAAGGAGAGCCACCGCGGCGGCACCCACTTCCGGCGCGTGGTTCGCAGCGACAGCGTCGCCGTGGGCGGTGGCCCGGAGGGGCCGCGTTCGGGGGGTGCGGTCACATGACTGCTCATCGCCTTCACACCTCTCTGTGCAGTGGGCGCCGGATCAAGTTACGATATTTGATCACAGATATGGGTGGGTCCACAAGGCTTGTCGGCCCCTATGTCGGACGGGATCTACTCGCTCAGGACGAACGCGCGCTCCGATACGTCTCGACGCCGTCGCTGCCGACCTCGCGAATCGCGTCGCCGACGGCGGCCAGGCGTCGCACGCGGGCGAGGGTGTCACCGGCTGCCAGGAAGAGCTCGTCGTTCACGAGGTCCGTGAAACGCTTCCGTCCGCCCCTCCAGCCGATTCCCTGGGCGACCTCGAACACGGTCATCGGACGGTCTGTCAGCAGCGTGCGCACCGCGTCCGTCTTGACCTGGACGTAGTCGAGGTGCTGTTGGATGAGCCCGTCGACGTCGGTCACCGGTCTGCCGTGCCCGGGCAGGCAGACCTCCGCGCCGAGCAGCCGGATCTCCTCCAGCCCGTGGACGTAGTCGCTCAGCGGATCCGCACTCGTGAACGGACGAACCGTCACGTGGGGGTTGCCGTTCCCCCGCGGCAGCAGCGCGTCGCCCGAGAACAGGATCCTGTTCTCCTCGTCCCACACGCACGCGTGACCGGGCGTGTGGCCCGGCGACGCGATCACGCGCAGGCGCCGGTCGCCGACGGCCACGACGTGCCCGGGCTCGATCCAGCGCACGCGATCCGTGCCGAGCGGATGATCGGCGAGCTTGCTGTCGACCACCGTGTGGGCGACGTCGCTCGGGAAGCCCAGCCGCCGATACCACTCGACTCCGGCCGCCGCATCCGGCAGGCCCTGGAAGTCGGACATCGCGCTGACGGTGGGCTGCTCGGCCGAGAGCAGCAGGATCTCGGAGTCGAGCTCCCCCACCACCGACTCGGCGTTGCCCGAGTGGTCCCGGTGCGCGTGCGTGAGAACGACCGAGCGCAGGGTCCGGTCGCCGATGGCGACCTCTTCGAGCGCATCGAGATGCTCCCGCCCCTGCTCCCACCACCAGGCGGTGTCGATCATGACCGCATCGGCACCGTCGATCACGACGTAGGCATTCGTCGTGATGAGGTACGGCGTGCTGTACATCTCGCACTCCGTGCGCCAGACGCCGGGCAGCACTTCCTCGACGACCGCTGAGCTCGACCGCGTATCCGTCATGTGAACAGGTGCACCTTCGCATCGAGCGCTGCGACATCGCCCTGCCGGTCGATCACCAGCGGATTGAGGTCGATCGATTCGATCGCGGGGTCCTGCATCAGCGCCTCGAGTGCCGTGACGATCGTGCGGAAGCCCGCGTGATCCGCGACCGACGGGACGTAGTCCCGCAGGAGCATGTCGCGCTGGCGATCGGACAGCGGCAGCAGCCGCACGCCGATCCGTTTGTCCTCGACACCCGATCCACCCGGACCGACCGCGATGAACGGCGTCCCGTCGGCCGAGCGCGAGAGCCCGACGAACAGCTCCTCCTCGAATGCCACGCGCTCGGAGAACACGATGTCGCTGTCGAACAGCGCACGCAGGTAGTCGACGGCCGCGACCGCCGCATCCAGATTCGGGATCTGCGTGAGCACGCCACCGGCGTTCGCACGGTGGGCGAGGCCGGCGGCGGCCTTGGCCACGAGCGGGAAGTTCGCGGTGGCGAGCACCTCGGCTGCGTTGTCGCCCCGCGCGACGCGCCACTCCTGCGGCCAGCGCAGCGGCAGACCGGCCAGGATCTCGCGCACGTCCTCGTCCACGACCACCCGGGTCGTCGACGACGTCGGCCGTGGGAATCCGCCGACGTCCGCGTCGCCCGCGTCTCCGCGTGACCACGTCGAGAGCGCACGGATCTTCGCGATCGTCTGCGCGCTTCCGAAGGCGATCGTCACGTCCGGGCCGTACAGGTCCGGCACCCGGAACTCCCGGCGGTCGGCACCCGTCGCGAGCATCGGCTGCTTGCCCTGCTCGACCGTGAGGTCGATCGCCGCCTGCGCCCAGCGCACGTGCGCGGCGATGGTGGGGTCGGGGATGTCGAAGAGGTGCACGACGATGTCGACGTTCGGGTCCTTGACGATCGCGGCGACACGTCGCTCGAACTCGTCGGGCTTGCCCAGCAGGCCCGCACCCATGTCGAACGGGTTGTAGACCAGATGCGCACTGTCTTCGCCGAGGAGGGTGACCGCGGTCTCCCGCTCGAACGGAGGCAGCTCGATGTTGGTCGCGGCGAGCTGATCGCTCAACGAGATGAGCGCACCGCCACTGCCGGCGAACACACCTACACGCCCGGAGCCGAAGGTGCGGTACCCCGCGGACTCCAGCGCCTGCAGCGAGGAGATGAGGTCATCGACGTTCGACACCGTCACGACGCCGAACTGCTCGGCGATGCCGAGGATCAGGCGATGGTCCGAACCGATGGCTCCGGTGTGGGAGGCCGCGATGGCCTTGCCGCGCTCCGAGAGCCCCGCGAGGAGCATGACCAGCGGCACACCCGCACGCGTGGCATCCTGCGCGAAGCGGGCGAAGTCGCCCAGCTCGCCGATGTCCTCGACGTAGAGACCGATCGCCCCGACGCCATCATCCAGAAGGGCACGCCCGAGGGTGTGGTAGTCCATCACGGCGGACCCGCCGAGCGCGAAGACCGAGTGCAGCCCGATCCCGGCCTCGCTGGCCGCGCTGGCCGCCGCCATCGCGATGGATCCGCTCTGGGCCAGCAATGCCACGCCGCCCGGACGGGGGACGCCGCGGACGTTGCCGTCCAGGACGTTCACGCCGTGGTGCGGCGAGATGAAGCCCAGCGACTGCGGTCCGAAGAGCGGGATGCCGGTGCGCAGCGACCACTCGCGCAGCTCGCGCTGCCCGTCGTGGTTGCCGGCCTCGGCGAAGCCGCCACTGAACACGATGACCGCGTGTGGACGCCGCTCGGCGAGTTCGTCGAGCAGTCCCAGGGATGCCTCGGCACCCACCAGAAGCCACACGATCCCCAGCTCACCCGGAACCTCGGCGAGCGAGGTCGCAGCCTCGATGCCGTAGACCGTTCCCCCGCGCCGGCTGACGATGTTGATCGTGCCCGGGAAGGGGATGGTGCTGTCGCGCAGGGAGCGCATGATCCAGCCGGTCGTGCCGCCTGTCTCGTTCGCGCCCACGAGGGTGACCGCAGGGGTCTCCCACATGTGGGCGAGCGCTTCGCGCCAGTCCACGGCAGTGCCGGCGAGCGTGTCGGTGCTCAATTCAGCGTCCTCCATATTCAGGGTCCGGCTCCTTGTCGAGCCAGGCGATGACCGAATCGGCGTGATCGGTGGAGATCATGGTGAGTGCCTCCAGCGCCGCTCCCGTGAGGGATCCACGGGCGTTCGCCTCCTTGGCCATGTTGTTGAAGACGCGCTTCGTCCAACGCAGGGCCAGGGGCGGCAGGGTCGCGAGGTCTTCGGCGATCTCGCGAGCCTTGGGGATGACTTCTTCCAGCGGCAGTGCGTAGTTGACCAGACCGATCCGCTCCGCCTCGACGCCCTTGATGAGTCGCCCGGTCAGGATGAGCTCCTTGGCTCGCGGCAGTCCGACCAGCGCGGGGAACATGTACGCGCCCGGCGACATGAGACCGCGACGCACGTGGGGATCGCCGATCTTGGCCGTCTCATCCATCACTGTGATGTCCGAGTAGAGCGCAAGGCCGAGTCCCGCGCCGATCGCGTGACCGGTGACGGCCGCGACGATCGGCACGTCGACGCTGAAGATCGCCATGGGCAGCTCGTCCGAGCGGTCCACGGGGATCCGCGCCACCCAGTCCGGGTTCTCGCGGATGTTGCCCATCCGCGTGGCCTGCTCGCGCATGCCGCTGACATCGCCGCCGGAGGAGAACTTGTTGCCCCGCCCCTGGATGACGATGGCGCGCACGCGCGGGTCGTAGCGGACCGTTTTGAAGAACTGCGTCAGCTCCGGCGTCATCTTGTCGCTCGGGTTCGCCCGGCCAGGATCTGCACCGAGAGTGACGGTGCAGATCCGGCCTTCGAACGCCACCTCGATCGCCCGGAACTCGGGGTACTCGGGGGGCTCGGTCGGGGCCTTGCGGTGCCCGTCCTCGCCGATGATGGAGTTCGTGGACATCCCTAGAGCTCCGAGACGGGGCGGATGTTCAGGAGCGCGGGCTTGTCCGCGTCCGAGACGAACTGGATCGGGCGCAGCGTGATGTCCGCGACGGCGCTCACGGCCGAGACCGGATAGTTCGCGTTCAGTCCGGACAGACCCCACGCAGCGGAGTCGAACACCTTGACCTGCGGCGTCGAGACCTCGGATGCCTTGAACGTGAAGTCCTCGGCAACCTGGACGATGCGCGGCCCCTGGACGGTGTCGGCGAGGTGGACGCTCGAGTTGATGCCGAGCGACCCGCCGGCCGTCAGAATGGGCCTCGTCGTCTGGATCTTCAGGATGTCCACGCCGTCCTGGGTCACCGTCAGGTGGGACCCGTCGTGGTATCGACGGAGGTTCACGCGATCGGCGAGTGAGACCGGGTAACCCCATCCGCTGCGCAGCGGTTCCACGGCGGCAGGGTTGTCGACCTTGGCCGCGAGCTGGAAGACGCGGGGACGGTAGCCGAAGCGGCACAGGGTGCCGACCTCGGTGATCGTGGTGGGACCCCACGGCGTCTCCGGCAGGTGGTGCGCGCGGAACATGACGAAGTGCGATCCGCGCACGGGCGCCAGCGACGGCGGCAGGAAGCCCGCGCTGGAGAACATGTCGATCTCGTAGATCACCTGGAGGAACCGGGCGTTGGGGAACGTGATCCCCTCGGTCGGGAACTCCTCGATGCGGGGCGCCCCGACCAGCAGCTCATCCAGCGATGCCTCGCCGAACTCGGCCCAGTCCGGAATGAACTGCAGTGTCTGCTTCGAACCGGTGATCTTCTTCTCGGTCTGTGGGGTGGACATCAGGCAACCTCAGCCTTCTGGACTTCTTCTTCGTCTGCGGACTTGAACTTCGGCATGACCTCGCGTGCGAACACGCGCATGCTGTTCAGGATGTCTTCCTGCTCGAGCGTCTCGGTCGCCTGGACGACGAAGTTGATGCCGTCGACACCGATCGACTCCCACTTCTTGACCACGCCGATGATGCGCTCGGGGTCACCGATGGCGAGTCCCGGCGGGATGCCGGTGTCGTCGGTCGCGCCCAGTGCTTCCTGACGCAGAGTCGGCAGGAATCCGCCGATCTGGTAGGTCGGCGACGAGTAGACCTCTTTCACGGGGACGCCGTGCGACGTGCCGTAGTTGAAGCCGTCGAGCAGCGAGCGACCGATCGTGGCGGCACGCTGCGGGTCTTCGTCGCAGAACATGAAGTTGACCGTCTGGACCTGCTCGTTGACGAAGGCGCCGACGGGCTCGCAGTCCTTGATGATGCGCCGGTAGTTCTTGATCTTCGCTTCCTGGGCCTCGTAGCCGCCCATGCTGAGACCGAACGACCCGAGCCCACGCTCAGCGGCGTCGACCTCGGTGCCCTCGCTCGTCACCGCGACCCACATCGGCGGGTGCGGGTCCTGATAGGGCTTGGGGACGACCTCGCGCTCGGGCATGCTGAAGAAGCGACCCTCGTGCGAGAAGGTCTTCTGGGTCCACATCTTCGGGATGGCGCGGACGAACTCGTCCCACGATTCCTTCGTCGTGTGCGGGTCCGCTCCGAACCCGCCCAGCTCGCTCCAGCCACCGGAACGTCCGGTGCCGAGATCGACGCGACCTCCGGAGAGGTAGTCGAGCACGGCGGTGCGCTCGGCGATCTTGATGGGGTGGTTCATCCCCGGCACGAGCACCGAGATGCCGAAACCCAAGCGGATGTTCTTGGTCTCGCGAGCGAGCGCACCGAAGAACACCTCGGGGGCGATCGAGAACGAGAACGGCGAGGTGAAGTGATGCTCCACCAGCCACACGTAATCGAATCCGAGCTCGTCAGCGAGCTTGACCTGTTCGATCGTGTTCTCGTAGGCCTTGAGGATTCCCTCGCGACTCGTGTCGAACGAGCCGATTTCGTACAGCAATCCGAATTTCACGGGGTGTCACCTTTCCTTTGGTTCTCCACAGTCACAGTCAGTTCTTCGGTTGCGCGCCGGCGTGCTCGCGCAGGAGGTGCTTGCCGACGATGAGCTTCTGAAGCTCGATCACGCCTTGGCCCACCTCGTAGAATTTGCCCTCGCGATAGAGCCGTTCCAGCACCATCTCGTGCGTGAAGCCGTACGCTCCGCACACCTGCATGGCGAGGCTGGACACCTCACGCGCCATCCGCGCGCAGACGATGCGGGTCGAGGCCGCGATCATCTTCAGGTCCGGGTCGCGTGCGTCGACGGCCCGCGCGGCCCACTGAACCATCGTCCGAGCCCCGGCCACCTGCGCCGCCATCTCGCCGAGCGTCGCCTGGATCGTGGGGAACTTGTCGCCGATGGGCTCGCCACGGTGCTCCCGGCCGGAGGCGTATGCCACCGCCTCCTCGACCGCGCGACGGCCGATGCCGATGCAGATCGAGCTGGCGCGGATCTTGGCCTCCGCCTCGGTGGAGATCATGATGTCGAAGCCGGACTCGGGTCCGCCCAGCAGCGCACTGTCCTCGACGTGCACGTCGATGCTGACCGGGGCCGTGCCCTGACCGCCGAACGAGAGCATCTTGATCGGCGGACCGGGCTGCCAGCCCGGATCGGTGGTGTCCACGAGGAAGGCGCCGAGCCGGCGGTCCGTCGTCTTCGCGTAGACGAGTGCGACATCGGCGTGGGGGGCGAACGAGGTGAACATCTTCGACCCCGTGATGCGCCATCCCGTCCCCTCGCGTACCGCGCGGGTCAGGATCTGCTGCGGGTCGGAGCCTGTCTGGGGTTCCGTGAAAGACCAGGCACCGAGCAGTCCGCCGCTGATGAGGCCCTCGCCCCACCGCTCCTGCTGCTCGGGAGAGCCGAAGTTGCGGATCGCGCTGGCGACCTGGACGGTGGGGCCCGAGTACAGGGCCGCGACCGCGCCGTGGCTCGCGACCTCTTCGATCGCCTCCACATATGCGAGGAACGAGCCTTCGTGGCCCGCCTCGGGGTCGGCGAACGGCATCGTCGGGAGACCGAGCTCGCACAGCAGGTCCCAGAGCTCACGGGAGAATTCCTGCGACCGGTCGACCTGCGCCGCGAGATCGCGGATGCGGGCCCGGCCTGAGACACGCAGGGCGTCGAGGACCTCGGGATCGAGGTGGGTGGAGACAGTGCTCACTTACGGCTCCTGGTTAGAGAACGGCCACGGGGGCGATCGGGCTGCCGGTTGCTCCACGGATGCGCAACGGGCTGGCGATGAAAAGGAATTCCACCACACCCTTCGAGGAGAGTTCCTCGAGATCGAGGAACTCGAGGAGGTAGATTCCGCAGTCCCTGATCAGGAACTGATGGACGGGGCATACGGTACCGGCGGCCCAGGGAAGCACTTCGACTCCCGAGTTGTCGGCGCCTACCAGTGCGACGTCCGCCTTCGCGAGGAACTCGGAGGCGTCCAGGCCGATGCCCGGGCGGTCGCCGTGGTACGCCACGTCATCCGATTCCCACGTGTTGATCCATCCCGTGCGCAGCAGCACGGCGTCGCCGGGCTGCAGCGTCGTGCCGGACTCGGCGAGCGTCGCCTCGATGTCGGCGGCCGTGATCTCGTACCCCGCCGGGAGGTACTCCACGCCGTGGCTGCGCGCGACGTCGACCAGCACGCCGCGCGTCAGGAAGCTCGGAGCCTTGTCGATGCCGAGCTTGCGCAGGCCGTTGCTGCGCACGCCGGTCTGGCTGTACCCGTTGTAGAGGGTGTCGTCGTACCAGACATGCCCCAGCGAATCGAGGTGGGTCACCGAGCCGTGGGTCGCCCACGACATATGGTCGGCGGCAGTCTGGAACCCGCCCGGGGCGGGTGAGCCGGCGAGGTAGTCGCCTGCGTCGTGGATCATGAAGTGCTGGGGCGGAGCCCCGTTTCGCGGTGACTTCCGGTCACCGATGACCTGCGAGAGCTGAACGACCTCGCCGGTTCGGGGCAGGCGCAGCGCAGCGAGGATCGACGCCGGGGTGAGGTGATTGCCCGCACCCGCTTCGTCGTCTTCACCCCAGCGCTTCCAGTTGGAGAACTCCGGGCGCGCCGGGGTCTCGCCCTCTGTTGCGGCGCGCGGCGCCCACCCCTTGCTCACCGGTTGTCCTGGCGGTCGAGAATGCCGCGCATGTTGGAGTACATGAACTTCTCGATGACATCGTCGGGCAGCTCGAGGCTGCGCGCGTCGGTGACGGCCTTGGTGAGGTTGATCAGCGGGTAGTCCGTGCCGAAGATGACCTTGTCAGCACCGGCCTGGGCGTGCCAGCGCCCACCCATGAACTCCAGGAGCTCCTTCGGGTAGCGCTTCGGCGACCACGCCGACGTGCAGATGTAGAGGTTCTGGTGCTTGGCGGCGAGGTGGGTCATCATGCTCACCCACGGGTCGCCGATGTGGTGTCCGACGATCGTGAGATCGGGGAACGCCAGCGCCACGTCATCGAGGTGGAGCGGGTAGTTCGGGTACGTCGGCCACAGCGGACCGGGCATCCCGATGTAGGTGAAGACGAAGAGGTCGAGCTCGACGCACTTGGCGTACAGCGGGTAGAACCACTTGTCGTTGGCCGGCGTCCCGTACGGAGCGGGGAGGATGTGCACGCCACGGATGCCGTACTGCTCCTTGTGCTCCTCGAGGATGCGCGGGTTCTCCATGAGATCCCAGAACGAGGCCGGTCCCTGACGCGGAGGAAGGATCGTGCCGGCGTGCTCGTACTGGCCGGGGAACTTCTTCATGATGTCGACATGCTCTTGGATGCGGCTGTCGAGCTCCGGACGCTCTGCCTGGTAGTACAGCGACGCCTGGAAGATCGCGAGCTCGACGTTGTTGTCGATCAGCTCCTGAGTGCTCTCTTCGGCCGTTGCCGGCTTGGTGGCGTGCTTGCTGTCCTTCTGGTCGAAGAACCGCATCGCGCGGGCGCGCTGCGGGTCCTGACGCCAGGACTCCTGGTCGCCGAAGGTGTCAGCAGTCGTGGCAGCCCACCCGGGGTGGTAGAACGCGTCAATCACAGGTCCGTCGTACATATCTCTCCTTTGGGATGGGTTGAACTTCAGGTTGCGACGAAGCCGGTCGGCTGCGGATCGCGGGTCACACCGTTCAGCACGGCATCGGCGACATCCGAGGATGTCAGCGCCGCGGCCACCGGCTGGCTTTCGCCCTCTTCGCGGACAGCGGCCATGAACTCCGTCTGGTCGCGCCGGTTGATCAGGTGCTTCGTCATGGCGAGTGCGTGCGGCGGCGACTGGCGAAGCTCGTCCAGTACGCCTTCGACGGCCTCCGAGATCGACCCATGCTCGCAGGAGCGCGAGACGAGTCCGGCGGAGCAGGCTTCGGCGACGGAGATCCATCGCCCCGTCATCAGCAGGTCGCTGGCGCGGGCACCGCCGACCGCGCGGGGAAGAAGATAGGTGGCCCCGGCATCCGGAACGAAGCCGAGGCGCACGAAGCTCAGCCGGATCTTGGCGTCTTCTTCGGCGATCACGATGTCCGCGCTGAGCGCCAATGCCGCGGCGGCGCCGATCGCCGCGCCTTCGATGGCGGCGATCACGATCTGGTCCATCTGGCGCATCGCGCCGATCGTGCCTTCCATGCGACGCATGTAGTCATCGACGTAGCTTTCGGGAAGGCCGTCGGCGAGCTGCGTCACGTCTCCTCCACTGGAGAACACACCGCCGGCTCCGCGGAGGACGATGAACTCGATGTCCGCACGATCCTTCAACCGATCCAGCTGCGCGGCGAGGGCGTGATGCATCTCACGTGCAAGGGCATTCTTGCGCGGACCCGTCAGGGTCAGGTAGGCGACGCTACCTACCTCGGAGCACACAACGTTGGGCTTCACAAGAAAAACTATATCTGATCAAAGATCACTTAGTCAACGAATCGGCGACCTCGGGATCGAGTGCCGTGATGCGGCGGAAACGAGCGCGACGAAGCGCACAGAGGGGCGGTCATCTGCAGCGCACGACGGTGCGCCGTCCATGCGTCGGCGAGCCCCGATCGGGACGAACCGCGACGCGGATGCTGCAGCCACGCGGCAGCGTGCACGCGCGCGCTGCCGGACAAACTCGGTCGACTCAGACCGGAGCGGGAAGGCACCCGATGAGCTGAGAGCCCTGGGCGAAGTGCGCCTCGGCGAGGCGACGCGCCTCCACCGGATCGTGGCGCTCGAGCGCCTCGATGATCTGCACATGGTCGTGCATCGAGGCATCGAGGATGCCGGGCACGACCTCATACAGGTCCGCACGCACGAAGCGGTGCGTCATCCGCAGGAACCAGCGGACCTTGTCGCCCTCGGGGATCTTGGCGATGTAGCGGTGGAACTCATCGTTGAGCTTGGACGCCTGGCGCATCGTCGCCTTGTTCAGGGTCCGGCCGTCGAGCGCGACGAGCTTCTCGTGGATCGCCCGCAGATGCGCGATGTCCTCATCGGTGGCGACGACGGCGGCGCGAGCGACCAGGACACCGGTCAACGCCGCCAGCACGTCGAACATGTCGTCCAGATCCGTCTGCGTCAGCGGTCGCGCACGGAAACCGCGACGCGGCTCGACATCGACCAGTCCTTCGTTGGACAGGGTGATGAGCGCCTCGCGCACCGGCATGCTGCTCACGCCGAGTTCCTGCGCGACGGCGTCGAGGGGGATCCGCTCGCCCATCTCGTAGCGGCCGGCGAGGATGTCCTGCCTCAGGCTCTCGGCGATCTCGTCGCCCAGCTTCTGTCGTACTCGGATCATGTCAACCTCACCCCACCCAGACGAGCAACCCCGTCAAGCGAAAAACGCTATCAGATCGATCTTGTGCCATGACGGTCACTGCGCTACCCGCTCGATGCGCGTCGCAGCATCCTCCAGTCGTTTGATGATAGCGGCGAGGGCCGAACCGGACAGCCCAGCCGGCATGCCGTACACCGTGAGCGTCAGGGACACCGTACCGTCGGCGTCATGCAGCGGCACCGTGAGGCTGATCGCCTCGTCGACGGATGCCTCCGTGCCGAGCTTCTGATTCACGCTGACGAATCGCGACGTCCAGGTGTCGACGGGCTTGCGCGGCACAGCGGCCGACCAGCCGCGCTCGGCGATCAGGTCGAGCGTGGCCAGCATCGCCTCGCGGTCGCCGCCGCCGCTGAGCCGGATGCCCGCGGCGACCCATGCCTCGCGCTCCTGCGACGTGCCTTCCGCCGCGAACGCGATCGCGTAGGGCGGTCCGGCCGGCTGCACGTCGCCGATGCGCTGCCGCACCCGCGAGCTCAGCGGCGTCCACGTGCTCGCCATCAGGATCATCTCGCCCTCGTCGCGCCCGGTGATCGCGACATCGACGCCGAGTTCGCGTTCCAGCTCCAGCATCTCGATGCGGGCGGTGTCCAGGAGGCGGGCACGTGTCGGATCGTCGAACTGCTGCGCGAACAGCGGTCCGGGAGTGAAGCGTCCGTAGCCGCC
This sequence comes from Microbacterium sp. Root61, assembly GCF_001427525.1. Classification (NCBI taxonomy): domain Bacteria; kingdom Bacillati; phylum Actinomycetota; class Actinomycetes; order Micrococcales; family Microbacteriaceae; genus Microbacterium; species Microbacterium sp. Root61. The sequence goes on from NZ_LMGU01000001.1 coordinate 2,074,342, forward strand.
GCGGAAGAAGACGAGGGGGAGGGAGTCGCCCGCGATGTCGAGGTCGCGGACCGCGCCGAGCACGATCCAGTGGTCGCCGGCATCCACGACGGAGATGATCTCGCAGTCGATCCACGCGACGACTCCGTCGATGATCGGCGAGCCCAGTCCGCTTTCACGCCACGGCACTCCCACGAACTTCTGGTCGGACGGGCGGGCCATCTGGCGGCACAGGTGCTCCTGCTCCCACGACAGCACGTTGACGCAGAAGCGACCGATGCGCTCGACGATCGGCCACGTCGTGGAGGTCTTCTGCGGAAGGAAGGCCACCAGCGGAGGGTCCATCGAGACCGAGGTGAACGTGCCGACCGTCATGCCGACCGGGGTCTCGCCGTCGGAGGCGGAGATGACGCACACGCCGGTGGGGTACTGACCGAGAACCTGGCGGAACTTGTCGAAAGCGATCTCTGTCACGGCCGTTCCAACCATTGTGTGCTCCTCGCAGACGCCGAGATGATAGATATTAGATCAAATATAACTGTTTCAGCGCCTGAGCGCACCGGAGGAGAACCATGAAGATCGCAGTTCACGACGAGGTCTCGATCGAAGACGTCGACAACCTCCGCGCTTTCGAGGTCGAGACGGCTCTGCCGCCCGCGGCGGTCGATGCGAAGCTGCGGGAGTCCGGTCTCGGCTACGTCGATGGGGAGCACGCGTGGATCACGGCGGCGATCCTCGCAGACATGGGCGGCGCGCTGAGTGCGGACCCGTCGTGGCGCGAGGGATTCGATGCGATGGTCGCCTACGCGCGGAGCAAAGGCTGGTGGGACGAGAGCAGCCAGGCGATCCGCGCTCATCTCACGACAGCCTGACGCACAACGGGCCCGGCATCAGGACTGCTCGTAGCGGTACCCGCCGGCCGTGGCCGCCTGGAAGTCCGCGCTCTCGTACAGCTTGGTCTGGGCGGCCCGTTCCTGGACGATCGCCTCGGCGAACGCCGCGCGCAGCGGCGCGCGCATGGTGTCGCGGATCGACGCGAGCGCCGTACGGGACTGTGCCGCGAGCACGGCCGCGAACCCCGTCGCAGCGGCATCGATCCCTTCCAGGGGCGCGGCCTCATCGACGAGGCCGATCCGCAACGCCTCGGGCATGGACACCCTCCGCCCCATCGACAGCAGTCGCGTCGCGTGCTGACGCCCGACCGCGGAGGTGAGGGTCGCGGTGAGCCCGAACCCGTGATGGATGCCGATCCCGACGAACTTCGGCCAGACGTAGGCGGACTCGGCGGCAACGCGGTAGTCCGCGCACATCGCCAGCCCCATGCCGACACCGATGCTGCCTCCGGTGAGCTCCGCGACCCACGGCTTGCGCACCGCCAACAGCTCCGGCGCGCACGCGTAGATCGCCTCGGCGGTGTCCTCCGGATCGCGCGCGGTCTGCCAATCGCGGCCGGCGCAGAAGTGCTTGCCCTCGGAGCGGACGACGATCGCGCCGCAGTCCTCATCGTCGCTGACGTCGTTCAGCGCCGCCACGAGCTCGCGCAGCAGGAACACCGTGAGGTAGTTCTCCGCGCCGCCGAGCATCGTGATGGTCGCGACGCCCTGTTCGGACGCCCGCTCGACGCGGATGCGATCGGTGTTCTTCATGATGGATCTCCTTCTGGCACCGTGCGAGAGGAGCATAGCGCGGATCCGCATTTTTGATACCTGATATGTTTCTGACGAGCACGTGCTCGCGATACCAAGCGTGTAGGAGATGCCCATGGCCCTGCTCTTCGACGAACTGACCATCCGGTCGCTGACGCTGCGGAACCGCGTGGTGATGTCGCCGATGACACGTGCTGCCTCCCCCGGCGGGGTGCCGGGTCCGCGAGTGGCTGAGTACTATCGCCGCCGAGCCGAAGGCGGCACGGGACTGATCATCACCGAAGGCGTCGCAATCGATCATCCGTCGTCCGTCGACCACACCGATGTTCCTCGGATGCACGGCCCGGCCGCGCTGGACGGCTGGCGTGAAGTCGTCGACGGCGTCCACGCCGCGGGTGGCAGGATCATCCCGCAGCTGTGGCACGTCGGACCACTGTGGGGGGTCATGCAGGGCGGAGGCTCCACGCCCATGCGTCCGTCCGGTCTGTGGGGCACACCCGGAGTCACCGCCTACCCTCCCGGCATCGTCGAAGAGCTGATCCGGCCCACACGCACGATGACGGATGACGATATCCATGCCGTCATCGAGGCGTATCGAGCAGCAGCTCGCGGCGCCGTCGCGGCAGGCTTCGACGGCATCGCGATCCACGGGGCGCATGGGTACCTGCTCGACGCCTTCCTGTGGGCCGATACCAACCGGCGCGACGACCGATGGGGTGGTGACGCCGCGCGTCGCGCCGCGTTCCCCGCGGCCGTGGTCCGGGCGATCCGAGCGGAGATCGGCGACGAGCTCCCGATCATCTTCCGGTTCTCTCAGCACAAGCAGCAGGACTACAAGGCCGCCCTCGCCCGGACACCCGATGAACTGGCCGAGCTGCTCGTGCCGCTGGTCGACGCCGGCGTCGACGTCCTCGACGCCAGCAGCCGGCGCTTCCACCAGCCCGCGTTCGAACACAGCGACCGGTCGCTGGCCGGATGGGCGAAGACGCTCACCGGCGCGCACACGATGGCCGTCGGGAGCTTCGGTCTGGGGGCCTCGCTCCGCGAGGCGCACGCAGGCGCGACCAGGTCGACCACGGACCATCGACTCGAACTGGAGCGGCGGCTCGGCAAGGAGGAATTCGATCTCATCGCCATCGGCCGCCTCCATCTCGCAGACCCGAATCTCGCCCGGATCCTTCGGGATGGCGCATCGTTGCCGGAGTTCGACCGCGAGGCCCACGAGCTCGCGTTCCGGTAGGGGCGGACAGTTCCGAAACGCGCGATGCCCGGGGCTGTTCCGCCCCGGGCATCGTTGATCTCGGACTACCTACTGCTCCATCCAGGCGTCCCCGAAATACACCATGAGACCGCCTTGGAACGGGAAGTCCTCGGTGCCGAGGTGCAGCTTCTTCGAGTAGGACGTCGCGTTGCTGTACGGCGCCGTCCAGAACAGGACCGAGTCGCGTTTGGTGATCTCGGCGACGTCGCGCCACGCGGCGTTGCGATCGTCGAGTTGGAGTTCGTCGCGCGCGCGAATCAGCGCCTCATCGAGGTCCTCGTTCACGACCCCGCCCCAGTTGCGGCCGCCCGAGTACAGGTAGCGCCAATGGGTCGGGTACCCCGCCGAGGCATTGACCCCGCCCAGCACGCCGTAGTTGCCTGCCGCCGATTCCTCGAGGAAGCCCGCGTAGTCGACGACACGCAGCTTCACGTCGAGACCGGTCTCGGTCATCTGACGCTGGTAGTACGCATACTCGTCCGTGGATGCCAGGACCATGAAGTCGATCGTCGGGTCGCCGCCGTCGGCGACATAGTCAGCGATGAGCTTCTTCGCTTCATCCATGTCCGGCGTGGGAGAGGCGCCCTCCAGGCACGCTGCAGCCCCTTCCGGGAACGGGATGCAATCGCGATTCTCGTCCCAGAGATCGCTGCCGGGGAAGATGATCGTGTTGGCCACCTTGGGATCGGTCGCCAGCCCGATCGCCTGACGGACCCGTTCATCGTCTGCCGGTGCCCTGGAGGCGTTGGGCACCAGCGCCTGCCCACCCGTGCTGGATCGAACGGTCACGAGCGAGGGATTCGCCTCGACCGCCGCCCAACTCGTGCCCGTGACCTGCGCCAGCGTCACTCCCCCGGCTATGACCGCATCGGCACGGGACTGCGAGTCGACGAGCACGCGGAAGGTGAGCGCGTCGAGGTACGGCTTGCCCTTGTCCCAGTAGTCGTCGTTGCGGACCAGCTTGAGCTCACTGTCGCGTACCCACGACTTGAAGACGAAGGGGCCGGCGCCGACCGGCGAGGAGTTGAACGCGTCGGGGTCGGCGAGCGCTTTGGGCGACCCGATCAGGCTCGCAGAGGAGGAGCCGGTGAGCGCCAGCGGGAAAGACCCGCTCGGCTCGCGGAGGGTGATGGTGACCTCCAGCTCACCGGTCGCCTCCAGCTTCTCGATTCCGGACAGCACCGACTTGGCGGGGCTGGTGGAGTCCGGGGCGATGTGCCGCTCGAGGTTGAACACCACGGCGGCGGCGTCCAAAGGCGTTCCATCCGTGAAGTCGACCCCGTCGCGCAGGGTCAGCACCCAGACTCGTCCGTCATCGGACTCCAGCGACTTCGCAAGCTTCGGCGTCACCTCGTCGGTGACGTCGTCACGGTACATCAGCGTGTCCATCACCTGGGCCGCCCGCTCGATGCCGGTGCCCGCTGCGACGAGGCGTACAGGGTCGAACCCGGGCATCTCCGTCAGTGAACCGACGATCGCGGTGCCACCCGCCTGTGGCGTGCCGTCGCCGCCGCTCCCTGCGGACGGCGCCGTGCCCCCTCCGCCACCGGCACACGCGGCGAGCACCAGCGCGATCGCGCTGACCGCGACGATCGTTCCGACTCTTCTTCTGACCATTCGAAACACAACTGCTCCTTTCGGCGAACGCAACACTGCGCGCCTCATGTCAGCCTCCATGGAGGAGGTTCGGTGCCGAGGATAGTAGATATTTGATCAGTTAAGTCAACAGGGTCTGCGATAACTTCCGCGATTCTTGCGGGCACGGCGCCACCGCATCCGCGAACGACGGAGCGAGCAGCGGTGACGGATCCCCGCTGCTCGCGTCGTCGTGCCGGAACTCAGCCGGCGGCTTCCTCCGCACGGTCGGCGGTCTCTTCGACTCGAGCCACATATCCGTCGATGTGTCGCTCGTCGGGCCCGTTGTAGGCCGACAGCGGACGGATGAGGGCGTTGGATGCCGCCTGCTCCATGATGTGCGCAGTCCAGCCGGTGACCCGCGCGGCCACGAACAGCGGCGTGAAGGTGAGCGTGTCGAACCCGATCAGGTGGTACGCCGGGCCCGAGGGATAGTCGAGGTTCGGGTAGATCCCCTTGCGGGCGACGAACTCGGACTCGAGCGCGTCGTACAGCGCGGCGAGATCCTTGGCGTCGTAGTGCTCGACGAGCGTGTCGAGCGCGGCCTTCATCGTCGGGACGCGCGAGTCGCCCTTCTTGTAGACGCGGTGCCCGAAGCCCATGATCTTCTTCTTCTGGGCGAGCGCGTCATCCAGCCACGGCACGACGTTCGAGGCTTTGCCGATCTCGTCGAAGATGTGCATGACGGCCTCGTTCGCTCCACCGTGCAGCGCGCCCTTGAGCGCGCCGATCGCGGCGGTGACGGCCGAGTACAAGTCGGAGGTCGTGCTCGTCACGACGCGCGCAGTGAACGTCGACGCGTTGAAGGAGTGCTCCGCGTACAGGATCATCGACACGTTGAACGCGTCGGCGACGACCTTCTCGGGCAGCTCGCCGAACGTCATCCAGAGGAAGTTCTGCGAGTAGTCCAGGTCGTCCCGCGCCTCGATGAGCTCCTGACCGCGACGACGACGCTGGTCGTACGCGACGATCGCGGGGAGCTTGGCGAAGAGCAGGTATGACTTGCCGAGGTCGGACTCACGGTCGTTGTGGAACGCCGAGGGGTCGGAGGCGCCGAGCACCGACACCGCGGTGCGCACGACGTCCATCGGGTGCGCGTCCAGCGGGATCAGGTCGATCGTCTGCTTGATGTTCTCGTCCAGAGCACGATGCGCGCGCTCGTAGGCTGTGAACTCGGCCAGCTGCGCGGCATCCGGAAGCTCGCCGTGCCACAGCAGGTAGGCGACGGCCTCGAAGGACTGCGTCGCCGCCAGCTCCTGCACCGGGTACCCGCGGTACAGCAGGCTGTTGGTGTCGGGGTTGACCTTGCTGACCGCCGTGTAGTCCACGACGACTCCCGCAAGGCCCTTCTTGATCTCGATGGTGTCGGTCATGATGTGCTCCCTCGTAAGGTTCCGGATGCCGCGCGTCAGCGCGCGATCTCGAAGTTGAAGACGCTGGTGTCGAAGTGGTTGTAACCCTCGTAATCGATGAGCTCGTAGAGGTCGGCGCGGTGCTGCATCTCGCCCAGCTTCGAGGTCAGGTGCCCCTCGTCGTTGAGCGTGTCCAGCGCGCGCCCGGCGGCGCCCATCGCGATGCGCAACAGCGAGACGGGCCAGATGACGATGTTCACGCCGACGTCGGCCAGCTGCGCGCTGGAGAACAGCTCGCTCTTGCCGAACTCGGTCATGTTGGCCAGGATCGGCACGTCCACGGCGGCGCGGACGGCCGCGAACTCCTCGAGCGAGCGCATCGCCTCGGGGAAGATCGCGTCGGCACCGGCATCAACCAGCGCCTTGGCCCGGTCGATCGCCGCGTCGAGCCCCTCGACGGCGGCGATGTCGGTGCGCGCCATGATGAGGAAGTTCGGGTCGCGGCGCGCGTCGACGGCGGCACGGATGCGCTTGAGCGCTGTGCCCTCGTCGACGACGGCCTTGCCGTCGAGGTGGCCGCACCGCTTCGGGTTGATCTGGTCCTCGATGTGCATGCCGGCCAGGCCCGCATCCTCGAGCGTCTGGATCGTGCGAGCCACGTTCATCGGCTCGCCGAAACCGGTATCGGCGTCGATGATCGCCGGCAGCTCGGTCATCCGGGCGATCTGCTGACCGCGGCCCGCCACTTCGGTGAGGGTGGTGAGGCCGATGTCGGGCAGACCGAGATCGGCGCTGAGTACCGCTCCCGAGATGTAGACGCCGTCGAACTGCTTCTGCTCGATCAGCCGCGCGCTCAGCGGGTTGAACGCGCCGGGGAAGCGCAGCAGCTCGCCGGTGGCGAGGCGCTCCCGCAGGATCCGCCGCTTCTCCTCGGCCGTCGTCAGCGAGTACAGCATCAGAACAGACCCTTGGGGGCGGGCGCCAGGGCCAGGACGCCGTGCTTGGCGACGATCGTGAGCTGCGACACCTCGTCGGCGGTCAGCTCGGGGAGGCGCTGGACCAGCTCGAGGAAGCGCTCGATCTCGTCCTGCTCGAGCACGGGCTCGGCCAGCAGGCGGAACTTGCGGATGTAGTCCTCGCGGGCGAACGGCCGGGCGCCGAGCGGGTGCGCGTCGGCGACGGCGATCTCGTCGACGAGCTCGGTGCCGTCGGTGAAGCGGATGACCACTCGACCACCGAAGGCCTTCTCGTTCGGGTCCTCCGAGTGGTAGCGGCGCGTCCACTCGGCGTCCTCGGCGGTGGTGACCTTCTGCCACAGCTCGACCGTGTCGGCGCGGCCGGCACGCTCGGGAGCGTACGAGTCGACGTGGTGCCATGCGCCATCCTGCAGCGCGACGGTGAAGATGTACGGGATCGAGTGGTCGAGCGTCTCGCGGGATGCCGTGGGGTCGTACTTCTGCGGGTCGCCCGCACCGGAGCCGATCACGTAGTGGGTGTGGTGCGAGGTGTGCAGCACGATCGACTCGATGTTGGCGGGGTCAGCCGCGTCGGGACGCTCGCCGTGGAGCTTGCGGGCCAGGTCGATCCAGGCCTGCGCCTGGTACTCGGCCGAGTGCTCCTTCGTGTACGAGTCCAGGATGGCGCGCTTGGCCTCGCCGGCGGCCGGCAGCGGAACGTCGTAGGAGGCGTGCGGGCCGTCCAGCATCCAGGCGATGACGCCGTCTTCGCCTTCGTAGATCGGGGACGGGCTGGTCTCGCCGCGCATGGCGCGGTCGACTGCTTCGACGGCCATTTTGCCGGCGAAGGCCGGGGCGTGCGCCTTCCACGTGGAGATCTCGCCCTTGCGCGACTGGCGCGTGGCGGTCGTGGTGTGCAGCGCCTGGCCGACGGCCTGGTAGATCGTCTCGACGGGGAGGCCGAGGAGGGTGCCGATGCCGGCCGCGGCCGAGGGGCCGAGGTGGGCGACGTGGTCGATCTTGTGCTTGTGCAGGCTGATCGCCTTGACCAGGTCGACCTGGATCTCGTAGCCGGTCGCGAGACCGCGCACGAGCGCCTGGCCGTCGCTGCCGACGTGCTGGGCGACGGCGAGGATCGGCGGGATGTTGTCGCCCGGGTGCGAGTACTCCGCGGCCAGGAACGTGTCGTGGTAGTCCAGCTCGCGGACGGCGACGCCGTTGGCCCAGGCGGCCCACTCGGGGCTGGTGCGGCGCTCGATCGCGCAGCCGAAGATCGTGGCGCCCTTTCCGCTGACCGAGACGGCGTGGTCGAGTGCCTGCTGGCGTGCCGCGCTGACGGGTGCACGGGTGAGGGATGCCGCGGCCACCGACGCGTTGTCGATGATGCGGTTGATGATCATGTCGACGACGTCCTGCTCGACCTCGACGGAATCGGCGGCGACCTCGGCGATCTTCCACGCGAGCTGGTCCTCGCGGGCAAGCGGCTCGTCACTCTTGTAGACGCGGACATGGTGGCTGACGGTCATTGCTGCTCCTAGTGAATGCGCGCGTCCTCCACGGACGCGAGGATGCTGGCGAGCGCGTTGTGCAAGTGCACGTGCGTCGCATGGGCGGCCAGGTCGGCATCACCGGCACCGATGGCGGTGGCGATGAGCCGGTGCTCGGCGACGGATGTCGCGAGCCGGTCGGGATTGTCGCGAGAGAGCCGCCGCACCCGGACGAGGTGCGTGCGGATCGTGCGGAGGGCGGAACCCAGGTAGTCGTTGTCGACGGCGGCGTCCAGGACGCCGTCGAAGCGTGCGATCAGCTCGTAGTAGGCGTCCAGCGCACCGGGGGCGGACTCGAGGTCGCGACCTGCGGCGTCGAACTCGGCGGCCAGGTCGATGAACAGGCGGCGGTCGCCACGGACGGCGGCGATCCGCGCGGCGGTCTCCTCGAGCGCCCGACGCACTTCGAACAGGGCGCGGATATCGTCCGGTTCCACATCGGTCACGGCCAGCACCCGCGGCGACTGCTGCGTCACCAGACCATCGGCGACCAGGCGTGCGAGCGCCTCGCGCAGCGGCGTGCGGCTGACACCGAGGCGTGCGGCCTGCTCCACCTCACCGAGCACGGTGCCGGGGCCGAGGGTGCCGCGCTGGATCTCGTCGAGGAGCGTGGCGTACGCACGATCACTTGCCCGCATCCCGCACCTCCTCGCTTTTGGTCGTCCTAGTGTATCCATAAACGGCCTTGCGCGCCTCGATGCGGCCTTCCCGGCGGGCGAACGTATACATAACGACATCGGCACGCTGCTGCCGGACGGTCGAGAAGTGCCCGTTAGGATTTCGTTTCAGAGTATTCACAAACTTGTGTAACGGGCGTAGCGTCTGCGCCATGACCACCGTCATCCACACCACCGGACTCACCAAGCACTACGGGCGCACCCACGCTCTGGACGGGTTGGACCTCTCGGTCACCGCCGGCGAGGTGCACGGCTTCCTCGGCCCGAACGGGGCCGGAAAGTCCACCACCATCCGCATCCTGCTCGGGCTCGCCCGCGCCACGGGAGGCGCCGCGACCATCTGGGACGCCGATCCCTGGCGCGAGGCGGTGCCGCTGCACCGCCGCATCGCCTCGGTGCCGGGCGATGTGAACCTCTGGCCCAACCTCTCCGGTGGGGAGGCGATCGACTTCCTCGCCCGCCTCCGCGGCGCACACACGAAGGATGCCGCGTACCGCGCCGAGAAGCAGCGCCTGATGGCCACGTTCCAATTCGACCCGCGCCAGAAGGGCCGCGCGTACTCGAAGGGGAATCGGCAGAAGGTCGCTCTCATCGCCGCGTTCGCGGTGCCGGCCGATCTCTACATCCTCGACGAACCGACCAGCGGACTGGACCCCCTCATGGAGGTGGTCTTCCGCGACGAGATCCAGCGTGTCCGAGTTCGCGGGGCGACGGTGCTGCTCTCCAGCCACATCCTCTCGGAGGTGGAGCTGCTGTGCGATCGGGTCTCGATCATCCGTGCCGGTCGGATCGTCGAGTCCGGCACCTTGGCCGAGCTGCGCCATCTCACCCGCACGGAGGTGTCGTTCGAGGCGACGGATGCCTCGGCTCTCACGGGCATCCCGGGCGCCCATGACGGCGCCGTCGAGGACGGACGGGCCCGATTCACGGTGGACAGCGATGCCGTGGCATCCGCTCTCCCGGCCCTGGCCGCCCGCCAGGTGACCGGCCTGCGCATCGCACCACCCTCGCTCGAAGAGCTGTTCCTGCGGCACTACGGCGATGACCTCGTGGCCGCGGACGTCGCCGCCACCGAGGCACACCGATGATGAGCGCGCTGCTGCGCCAGCGGCTGCGGCGGGACTGGCTGCAGCTGCTGCTGTGGCTGCTCGGCACATACGCGCTGGCCGCGGCCGCCGTCGGCGGTGTCGCCCAGGCATACGGCACCGAGCCGGACCGGGTCAACGTCCTGGCCGCGGTGATGGCCAACCCGGTGATCATGCTGTTTCGCGGACTGCCGTCGGGCGCGGGGCCGGCGGCCTTCACCCTGTTCCTGATCTTCCCGTTCCTGGCGATGATGGCGGCGTTCATGAGCACGTTCCTCGCCGTGCGGCACACCCGTGCGGACGAGGAGCTGGGCCGCGCAGAACTGGTCGGCGCGACCCCCGCCGGACGCTTCACCCCGCTGTGGGCCACGATCATCCACGGCACGCTGGCGAACGTCGTCCTGGCACTGCTGGTCACGGTCGGCTTCCTCTCGGGCGGGTTCCCCGGCTACGGCAGCCTCGTCGCGGGGCTCGCCGCCGGAGCCGTCGGACTGTGCTTCCTCGGTGTCGGGTTGGTCGCCGGGCAGCTCATGCGCACCTCGCGCGGCGCGAACTCGGTGGCGGTGTGGGTGCTGCTGATCGCCTTCCTTCTGAGCGGCATCGGCAACGCCGCCGGCACACCGAGCGCGGACCTGCAGAGCATCCAGAGCTCGTGGCTGACGTGGCTGTCGCCGTTCGGGTGGGGCGAAAACACCCGTCCGTTCGCCGCCGACAACCTGTGGCCGGCGGCCCTCGCCGTCGGCATCGCGCTCGTGCTGACCGCCATCGCCGTCTCGCTGCACGCATCGCGCGACCTCGGCGAGAGCCTCATCGCCGAGCGCCTCGGCCGACGCGACGCCGGTCCGCTGCTGTCCAGCCCCATGGGTCTGGTGTGGCGGCTGACATGGGGCTCGGTCCTCGGATGGAGCGTCGGCGGGCTCCTCACCGGGCTGCTGGCGACGAGCCTGGCGGCGGTGATCGACTCGATCGGCACCGAGATCCCCGCGGTGCAGACGATCTTCGAGGCCCTGTCCCGAGGCGGCAGCCTGCAGCAGGGCATGGTCGTCATCTTCTTCCTGATAGTGGGACTGCTGGCCGCGAGCGCCGCCGTCCAGACCCTCTGCCGAGCACGACAGGAAGAGGCGCACGGCACCGCCGAGCTGGTGCTCTCCGCGCCGGTCGACCGCGTGCGCTGGCTGGCCGACTACATCGTGGTCGCCTTCGCCGCCATCCTGCTCGTGGCTGCAAGCGGCGTGCTCGGTGCCGTGCTTGGCGTGGCCACGAGCGGCGGCGAGTGGTCGCTCGCGCAGGACGCGCTGGTCAGCGGCGCGGGGCAGGTGGCCGCGGCATCCGTGTTCCTGGCGCTCACCGCCCTCGTCTTCGTGATCGCACCGCGCTGGACCATCCCGGTCGGCTGGACGCTGGTCATGCTGGGTGTGCTGCTCGGCCTGTTCGGATCGCTGTTCGGATTCCCGGAGTGGATCGTGAACCTGTCACCGCTGACGCAGGCGCCGCTCGTGGTGCAGGACGGCGTCGACCTCAAGGGGCTGTGGTGGCTGATCATGGCGAGCGTCATCGGAGCGGCCGCCGCGCTCCTGCTGATGCGCCGGCGCGAGCTGGCCACCGACGGCTAGCGTGGATCGGGGGGAGAGATGACACAGCACCGAGGCGTGGAGCCGGCCGAGCAGGCGGCGGCGATGATGACGGCAGCGGGGATGCCGCGGATGCCGGCGCGCGTGCTCATGGCGCTGATCGCCGCCCCGGCGGGCGGGTACACCGCGAGCGAGCTCGCCGACCGGCTGGGGGTGAGCGCGGCCGCCGTGTCGGGTGCGGTCCGCTACCTCCAGACGCTGCACTTCATCCAGCGTCGATCGCAGCACGGCCACCGACGCGACCGGTACGAGCTCGTCCACGACACGTTCTACGGCTCGGTCGCGAGCAATGCCCCGGTCTACGACCGCATGGCCGACTACATCGACCGCATCCAGGATGAGCAGACGGATGACCCGGATGCCGCAGCCCGCGCGGCGGACATGGCCGCGTTCTTCCGGTTCATGGCCGAGCGCATGCCGCGCCTCGTCGAAGAGTGGGAGCAGTCGCGGCGCTCAGGCGGGTGACAGACGCTCGATCAGCGCCTCGAGAGCCGGGCGCTGCCCCTTCACGAGTCGCTCCCGCGCCTCCGGCAGCGATACCCATTCGGCGCGATCCACCTCGGGGAACGACTGCATCCGCCCCGATCGCGGCGGCCATTCGAGCTCGAACTCGCCGAACGTGAATCCGGATGCCTCGAATCCGGCGCCGTCGGCGACGAAGACGATCACCTTCTTGCCCGACGCGTAGGCGAAGGTGCCGAGCTCCTCCGCCGCGTCCGGAGCCGGCACGCCCAGCTCCTCGACGAACTCCCGGCGCGCGGCATCCCACGCCGTCTCCTCCGCCGGGTCGAACTCGCCCTTGGGGATCGACCAGGCACCGAGGTCCTTGCCCGCCCAGTACGGCCCGCCCATGTGCGCGATGAGCACCTGAGGCTCGGGGCGGCGGGAATACAGCAGGATGCCGGCGCTCCAGCGGGGCATCAGGACCACACTCGCAGACGAGGCATCCGCTCATTATCCTCGGCGCTTCTCACGTCCGCCCGTTCCGGTGGTGGTCGCGGGCCGACATGATGAAGGGGTGAGTACCGCACCGCCCCCACTGAACACGTCTCGCCTGCTTCAGATGACGATCCCCGCACTCCTCATCGGCGTGCTCTCCGCCGTCATGCTGTGGGGGCTGGATGAGATCGCGGGTCTCCTGGAGGGCGTGCTGTGGCAGTGGCTGCCCACCACGCTCGGCGTCGACCCCGAGGCACGCTGGTGGATCATCGTGATCCTCACCGCCACCGGTGTCGCCGTCGGACTCGTGCTGTGGCTGATGCCCGGTCACGGCGGCGCGGACTCCGCGACCACCGAACTGATCGCTCCCCCACAGGCGCTCTCGGCGCTGCCGAGTCTGGCGCTCGTGGTGGTCCTCTCGCTCGCCGGCGGTGTGAGCCTCGGCCCGGAGAACCCCATCATCGCCATCAACACGGCACTGTCGGTCGCGCTCGTGGCCAGGTTGTGGCGCGGCGTCCCGACGCAGAGCGTGCTGCTGCTGGCCGCGTCCGGCACGATCGGCGCGCTCTTCGGCACCCCGGTCGCCGCCGCCCTGGTGTTCACCGGTGTGGTGGCCGCCGTGCGGACCAACGAGTCGCTGTGGGACAAGCTCTTCCTTCCGCTCGTGTCGGCGGCGGCAGGGTCGGTCATGATCGGATTCCTCGGCGGCGGGTTCAACGTCGTCAGCGGGCTGGCGCCCTACGCCAGCGAAGCCCAGCCCCTCGACATCGCGCTCGGCGCGGTCATCGCCTGCGCGGCCGCGGCGTTCGCCCTGCTCGCCGTGTGGGTGTTCCCCGTGGTGCACCGCGGCTTCCGGCTGCTGCGCAACCCCCTGCTCTACGCCGGAATCGGCGGCCTCATCCTGGGTCTGCTGGGGTTCATCGGCGGCCCGATCACCCTGTTCAAGGGGCTCGATCAGAGCGCCGAGCTGATCACCAACGCCGACGACTACTCCGCGGGTCAGCTCGCGATCATCGTGCTGGTGAAGATCACGGCGCTGGTGATCGCCGCGGCCGCCGGCTTCCGCGGCGGCCGCGTCTTCCCCGCCGTCTTCATCGGCGTCGCGTTCGGGATGCTGGGGCACGCGCTCATCCCCGCGATCCCGCTCAGCCTGGCCATCGCGTGCGGCGTGCTGGGCATCACCCTCACCGTCGCGCGCGACGGGTGGATCGCCCTCTTCATCGCCGTCGCGATCGTCGGCGACATCACGGTGCTGGGGCCGCTGTGCCTGATCATCCTGCCGGCGTGGCTCATCGTTCGCACCGCACCGGAGATGGTGATCAAGCCCGAGCCGGGGCTACTGGATCCGACTCGGGGGTGACATCCGGTAGGTCTCCTCGGGGTCGGTCACGGCGACCGGGCTGAGCGCGGCGTCGATCGCGGCAAGCGTGTCGGCGTCCAGCGTGATCCCCGACGCCTTGACGGTGTCTTCGAGCTGCTGCGGGCGGGATGCCCCGACCAGTGCGGCGGCGACGTTCTTGTTCTGCAGCACCCACGCGATCGCGAGCTGCGGCATGGTCAGGCCCGCCTCCTGCGCGATCGGCACGAGCTTCTGCACGGCGGTCAGGACATCGTCGTCGAGGAACTTCGCGATGAAGTCCGCGCCGCTCTTCTCGTCGGTGGCGCGCGACCCCGCCGGAACCGGCTGACCGGGCAGGTACTTGCCGCTGAGCACGCCCTGCGCCATCGGCGACCACACGATCTGCGAAATGCCGAGTTCTTCGGAGGTCGGGACGACCTTGCCCTCGATGACGCGCCACAGCGCCGAGTACTGCGGCTGGTTGGAGACCAGCTGAATGCGCAGCTCCTTGGCGAGCGCGTGGCCTTCGCGCAGCTGCTCGGCGGTCCACTCCGAGACGCCGATGTACAGCGCCTTGCCCTGCCGGACGATGTCGGCGAACGCCTGGAAGGTCTCTTCCAGCGGCGTCTCGTAGTCGAAGCGGTGTGCCTGGTACAGGTCGACGTAGTCGGTGTCGAGGCGCCGCAACGACCCGTTGATGGAGTCCATGATGTGCTTGCGGCTGAGGCCGGTGTCGTTCGCGCCCTTGGGGCCGGTCGGGAAGTAGACCTTCGTAAAGATCTCCAGCGACTCGCGGCGCTGGCCCTTCAGCGCCTCGGCCAGGACGCTCTCGGCGGCGGTGTTTGCGTACACGTCGGCGGTGTCGAAGGACGTGATGCCGAGATCCAGGGCCTTGCGGACGGTCGCGATCGCGGCGTCGTTCTCCACCTGCGAGGCATGGGTGATCCAGTTGCCGTAGGTGATCTCAGAGACCTTGAACCCGCTGTTGCCGAGGTAGCGATAATTGACCATTCCTCCACGCTAGTGGCGCGCCGAGGCACCGGGCTCCGATGTGTCGGGGAACGTCCCGGCACACGGGATCCGGTGTCGCGGCGGCGTCTCAGGCTCGAGCATCCTGGACGATATCGGCCCTTTCGCGCCAGCTGCGGGCAGTGACGCGGTCGAGTGCGACCTGGCGGCGCAGGTCGTCGGCCTTCTCGTACAGCGAGGGGTCGCCGTAGCTGGTGAGCACCTTCACGAGGACCGGGAGCAGTTCGATCATGAAGAACAGTCCCGCGATCAGCCAATGCGCCCATTTCAGTGTCGGCTCGCGCTCCGACAGGCTCTCGAGTGCGGTGATCTGGCTGAGCAGGCCCACCGCCCCGGCGTTGCCGCTCGCGACCGCCTCGGCCTGCGCGTTGTAGGCCGCGAGCGCGGAGTCGTACTGTCCGCGCGCGGCGACCAGCTCGTCCTTCGCCTGCTGCTTGTTCTGCGCTTCCGACGCACCGACCGCTGCGGTGCCCGCGGCCTGCGCATCGGCGAGGTCGGCCTCGGCGGTGCGCAGCTTCGCTGCCAGGTCGTCGTAGGACGCCTGGGCCTGCGTGAGCTGGTCGTGTGCGGCAGTCGAGCTGGCGCCCTCTCCGGCGACACCCGTGCAACCGGCGGCGTCGCCGCCGCCGGTGAGCTCGCACTGGTAGAGCGCCCGCGCCTGGTCGATGACCTCCTGCTGCGCGGCGAGCTTGGCGGTGAGGTCATCCACGCTCGCCTGCGCCGCTGCCGTCGTCGCGGACGTCGCGGACGTTCCCGCCACGATGCCGGTGGCCGCCTGCTCCTCGAGCGCCGTGACACGTTCGCTCGCGGCATCCAGCGCCAACTTCTCCGGTCCCGCGGTGACAGCGTCCTGGTCGGTCTGGGCCTGGGTGATGTTGGTGGTGTTCACCTCACGTGCGATGTCGTTGTGGAAGATCTGCAGGACGAGGGGCTCGGCCACCACGATGCCGATGATGGCCGCCATGATCACTCGGGGAATCGCCAGACCGATCAACTTGCCGACGCTGTGCGTGGACCGCATCGTCGAGGTGAGGAAGCGGTCGAGGTTGAAGATGATGAGAGCCCACACCAGGGCAAGCGGCACGGCCACCCACACCGCGACCCGTACCCCCGTCATGAGCGCGAAGTACATCGAGATCGCCGACACGAGCGCGGTGCCGGCCAGCACGAAGAACATCTGCACGAAGCGCGGCGTCTCGGTGGGCACCTGGCCCAGCACATCGGGGTCGGCACCGCCGAGCACGGCGACGCGGCGCCACCCCGATACGCGGGGACGGCGTGCGCTGCGCGCGGTACGGGGTGCATCCTCCGCGACGGGTGGGACGGCGACGGGCTGCTGCTCCGGCTCGACGTCGGCTGTCGGCGCGATGTCGGCCACCGCGTCGGCGGCGGGATCGTGGGAATCCTCCGCGTCGTCGAGGAAGGGATCGGCGGGCCCATCCGCAGTGGGACCCGCCTGGTTCTGCTGCGCGGCACGTACATCGTCGACGAAGAGATCGTCGAGCGTGTCGGCGGAGTCGTCGAGTTCGATGCGACCGTCAGAGCCGAATCGACCGGGGCGGTGTTCGGAGAAAGACATCCGCCCACCCTAGGCAAGGCGACCTGTGCGGCAGGTGGACGATACCCATGCGCGGGCTGGGTGGCGCCGCCCGCGTCAGCCGACGGGCGTGACCGCGGCGGCCGCTTCGTCCTCGGCCGTGGCGACCAGCTGGCCGCAGGCGCCGTCGATCTCCTTGCCGCGGGTGTCGCGGAGGGTCGTCGGAATGCCGGCTTCGTTGAGGCGGCGCACGAACTCGTTCTGCACGGGCACTTCGGATGCCGTCCAGATCGACCCCGGTGTGGGGTTGAGCGGAATCGGGTTGACGTGCACCCAGCCGCGCCCGCGGGAGTTCAGCTTCTCGGCGAGCAGATCGGCGCGCCAGGCGTGGTCGTTCATGTCCTTGATCAGTGCGTACTCGATCGAGACGCGACGTCCGGTGGCGTCGAAGTAGGCGCGCGCGGCATCCAGTGCCTCATCGACCTTCCAACGCGAGTTCACCGGGATCAGCTCATCGCGCAACAGATCATCGGGGGCGTGCAGCGACAGCGCGAAGGTCACGGGGACGTCCTCGGTGGCGAGCTTCTTGATCGCCGGCACGAGTCCGACCGTGGACACGGTGATGCCACGGGCGCTCATGCCCAGGCCGTGCGGCTGCGCGGCGGTCATGACACGGACGGCCTGCATCACGCGCGCGTAGTTTGCCAACGGTTCACCCATACCCATGAACACGATGTTGCTCACGCGTTCGGCGGAGTGATCATCGTGCTTCTTGCCGCCCAGCTCGCCATCGGCGATGACGCGGTTGGCCCGCACGATCTGCTCGACGATCTCGGCCGCCGACATGTTGCGCGTGAGACCGGCCTGGCCGGTGGCGCAGAACGGGCAGTTCATGCCGCATCCCGCCTGTGACGAGACGCACAGCGTGATCCGGCCGGGGTACCGCATCAGGACCGACTCGACGAGGGCTCCGTCGTGGAGCTTCCAGAGGAATTTGATCGTGTCGCCGCGGTCGGTCTGGAACCGACGCACCTCGGTCAGCAGCGGCGGGAGCATGCCCGCGACAAGCTCCTCGCGGCGGTCGGCCGGCAGGTCCGTCATGTGCGCGGGATCGCTCGTGTAGTGCGTGAAGTAGTGCGTCTCGAGCTGCTTCGCACGGAAGCCGGGCATACCCAGCTCCTTGATCTTCGCGATGCGCTCCTCGGGCGTGAGGTCGGCGAGATGCACCGGCGGTTTGCCGCGCTTCGGGCTGGCGAACTGCAGCAGCGGCCGCCCCTCGGCATCCTTCTTCTGCTTCCAGCCTTCGGTGGCAGGGCGTACCTGACGAACGGCGCCGAGGCGCTCGGTCGGTGCAGGCGGTGAATCGGGTGCGGAAGCCATGTATTCAGGGTACGGGACGCGCCTGCGCGAAGCCTGGTCATCGTAGGGGCGGATCCCGCGCACACCTGCGGTGACACGCAGTGCACATACCGGGAGCTGCTGTCGGACGGCACGTCGTTCATCGTGACGTTCGGGGTGCGCTGTCCCGCGATTCTCGCCGCGTCACCGCACGATTCTCCGGCCAACGCCGCACGACGCCGACATTCGTGAAGCCGCGCGATCGAGGGCCGGAGGCAGCCACTATCGTTCACGTGTGGTGCCACTCGAGAACGCGTTCGCGTTCACCCTCGCCGCGCTGGTCCTGATCGTCATCCCCGGCCCCAGCGTGCTCTTCACGATCGGTCGCGCGCTCGCTCTGGGACGCATCGGCGGGCTGCTCAGCGTGCTCGGCAATGCGCTCGGACTGCTGCCGATCATCGCCGCGGTCGCGTTCGGCATCGGCGGCATCGTGGCCGAGTCCGTCGTGCTGTTCACCATCGTCAAGGTCGTGGGCGCCCTGTACCTGATGTACCTCGGCATCCAGGCCATCCGTCATCGGAGGGATGCCGCGACCACCGCCGCAGACGGGGCTCCCGCACGGTCGGTGTGGCGTCAGCTCGGCGAGGGATTCATCGTCGGGGTGACCAACCCCAAGACGATCGCGTTCTTCGTCGCGGTGCTGCCGCAGTTCGTCGACCTGCGCGCCGGGGCGGTGCCGATGCAGATGATGCAGCTCGGCCTCATCTTCTTCGTACTCGCACTCCTGTCCGACGGTGCGTGGGCCCTCGTCGCCGCGGGCGCCCGTTCCTGGTTCGGCAGGTCGCCGAACCGCATCCAGAACCTCACCGCGACCGGCGGCGGCCTCATGATCGGTCTCGGCGGCATCCTGCTGTTCACCGGCAACAAGCACTGAGCCGCGGCGGCGGAGCGCAGCATCCGCTCTCCCGTCTGTCGCGTGGCAGAATCCGCCGCTACTCCTCGCGGTTGCCGTACGGATCGGCGATCAGTTCGTCGACCGCCGCGATCGTCGCGCCGAGGATCACCGCCTCGCCGCCCAGATCGCCCTGCGTCACCGTGACCACGGAGAGACCGCCGATCTCGGGGAGGAGCCACGGTGCGAGCGGGCCGCCGTGCCCGCCGACCACGAGCACCTCGGCATCGAGCACCGCGATCAGGATCTGCGCCAGCTCGCCGATCCGGTGCCGCGCCTCCGCGAGCACGGCCAGCACGGCTGCATCCCCGGCCCGGGCGCGGCGCTCCAGCTCTGCCACGTAGACCTGGGTCGGCACACCGGCATAGGCCTCGGCCTCCCCCAGTGCAGCGGCGATCGCCGTGACGGACGCGTACATCTCCGCGCATCCGCGCAGTCCGCACGGGCAGGCACGCCCGTCGGTGACCACCGGGACGTGGCCGAATCCGGGCGGCGCGTGGTGGCTGCGCAGGATCTCCCCGGCGACGACGGCGCTCCCGCCGAATCCGCGGCCGACCAGGAGGAGGATCGCATCGTCGTACCCGCGGCCGGCTCCGAGCCGGTGCTCCGCGAGCGTGGCGTAGCTCCCGTCGTTGCCGACGCGGATCCGGGTGACGCCCAGGGCGCGGATCCCGGTCAGCAGCTCGTCGACGGCGCCGTCCCACTCCAGCTCGGTCGATCCGACGCGCACACCGACCCGCGCGCCCGGGACCGAGATGACCACGGGGATGGATGCCGCCCGATCGCCGAGCAGGCCGGCCACGAGTTCGGCGAGCAGGTCCGATGCCCGGTCCAACGGCGGCGGGCCGATCAGCGGCAGGCGTTCCGCCGAGATCACCCGCCCGGCCAGCGAGACGCCGCGCACTTCGATGGCCGTGCGGGTGATGGTGATCCCGATGGCGTCGATCTGTTCATCGGCCAGATGCAGAATGCGACGCGGCCGACCACGACCGGTCGACGACGGGTCATTGGCGACGGAGATGAGTCCCGCGCCCGCGAGTTCGGCGATGATCTCGCTGATCGCACCGGCCGCGAGCCCTGTCGCACCGGCCAGTTCGGACTGCGTGAGCCCGGGATCCGCCTGGATGGCGCGCAGCACCCGGCTGACGTTGGCGCGCCGCACATCCGACACCGTCAGGGCTGCGGGTCGCGGATCGCTCATCCTGCCATCCTAGGCACCGCGAGAGGTGGCGAAGTCGATGCTTGACATTAGTTTCAGACTCTGAAGATAATACTTCTCAGCCCCTGCCACCCGACAAGGAAGTCATGATGTCCGACATCACCAGCCCCCAGACGGCCACGCCCGAACGCGCCCCCGGCAAAGACAAGATCATCGGCGGCGCCCGGTTCCTCTCCACCTTCTTCCTGGCCAACGCCGCCATGTACGGCGTGTTCCAGGGCATGCAGCAGATCCTGCTGCCCAGCCAGATCGCCGCCATCGACCCCGTCGGCAAGGTCGTCAGCTACGGCATCCTCGCCTCGATCGGCGCGCTCGTGGCCGCCGTGGGCAACCCGCTGTTCGGATCGCTGTCCGACCGCACGCGCAGCCGATTCGGGCGACGCAGCCCGTGGCTGCTGATCAGCGCTATCGTCGCCGCGCTCGGCATGGTCGCGATGGCCGGCATGAACGAGCTCTTCTGGCTCGGCGCCGCCTACCTCCTGGTCATGATGACGATGAGCGCCTACCAGGCCGTCATCAGCGCCGTCATGCCCGACCGCGTGCCCGAGTCGCGCCGAGGACTCGTCTCCTCCATCGCGGGTCTGGCCACCGCACTCGGCGTGATCTACGGCATCACCGTCACCCCGGCGTTCGCCGAGAAGCCGTTCCTCGGGTACCTCATCCTCGGACTCGTGCTCGTCGTGGCCGCCGTGCTCATCGTGACGCTCTCGCCCGACCCGACCGCCGCTGACACCTCGGTGCCCCCGCGTCGCACCGGCAGCCTCCTGCAGTCGTTCAAGGGCTTCTTCTCCGGACTCGCCGACCACGACTTCGCGTGGGCGTTCTGGGCTCGGTTCGTCATCATGGTGGGCTTCTGGACCGTCTCGACGTACCAGCTGTACGCACTGTCCGACTACATCGGCGTCGAGAACATCCCCGGCGGCAGCGTTGCCGGCGGCGTGGCACTGCTCGGCATCCTGAACCTCGGCGGCTCGGTCATCACGACCGTCATCTCCGGGCCGCTGTCCGACAAGCTGGGGCGCCGCAAGATCTTCGTCGTGGTCGCGTCGCTCGGCATCGGCGCCGGCGCGCTGATCCCCGCCATCTGGCCCACCTGGGGCGGCATGGTCGCCTACTCGCTGGTGGTCGGCTTCTTCTTCGGCATCTACACCGCCGTCGACCAGGCCATCATGACCCTCGTCCTCCCGCACTCCGAGAACAACGCCCGTGACCTCGGCCTGCTCAACGTCGCGACGACCGGCCCCCAGATCTCCGGCCCGTTCATCGCCGCGCTCATCATCACGGTGACCGGCGGCTACGCGCCGCTGTTCATCTTCTGCGCGATCTTCGCGGTCGCCGGAGCGTTCCTGATCCTGCCGATCCGGCGCGTCCGCTAGTCCGCCTGCCCCCACGAGAACAGAACCAGAGAATCATGAGTGCGTACGTCGACATCCACACCACCGCCGGAACCCTGCGCGGGATCACGAATGCCGGGGTGACCAGCCTGCTGGGAGTCCGCTACGGCGAGTCCACTGCGGGCGAGGGCCGCTTCGCTCCCCCGACCGCGGTGCAGCCGTGGGACGGCGTGCGCTCGGCGCTCGAGTTCGGGCCGTCGGCTCCGCAGGTCGACACCCGGCTCGGATCCGACGGCGTGATGTCCGAGGTGCTCGCACTCCTCTACCCCCGCACCGGGTCGCCGCTCGAGGGCGGGCCGATGGGGGAGGACTGCCTGCGCCTGAACGTATGGTCGCCGGCCGGCGACCACGCCGAGCCGCTGCCCGTGCTGGTGTGGCTGCACGGCGGCGGGTTCACGCACGGCAGCGGCAACGAGATGGCGTTCAACGGCGACATCCTCGCCGCCCAGGGCGACATCGTGGTGGTCACCGTCACGCATCGCCTCGGCGTCGCCGGGTTCCTCGACCTGCGGGACGAGGAGGTCGGCGGCGTGGCCGGCTCCGCGAACGCCGGGATGCTGGACATCGTCGAGGCGCTCCGCTGGGTGCGCGACAACATCGCGCAGGTCGGCGGCGACCCGAGCCGGGTCACCATCTGCGGTCAGTCCGGCGGAGGCATGAAGGTGGCGACGCTCACGGCGATGCCCGCTGCGGCCGGACTCTTCACCGGCGCGATCATCCAGAGCGGTCCGGCGATGCCGGCCGCGACCCGCGAGCAGTCGGCCCGGGTGCGCGACGCGTTCCTCTCGAAGGCCGGGGTTCGCACGCTGGCCGAACTGCGCGCGCTCCCCCTGGAAGTCTTGCTCGAGGCGCAGGCCGAACTGCTGGCGCAGGCATCGTTCAGCTTCGCCGATCCGCTGCCGACCGATGGCTTCGGTGGCCCAGGACCGGCCCAGGACGACATCGATCTGCCGGGCGCGCCGTTCACGGCATCCGTCGTCCCACTGATGATCGGCTGGACCGCTCACGACGCGTCGTTCCTCCTCGCGGAGGAGGACTGGTTCACCCCGGCGCTGAGCCGCGAGGCGGTCGTCGCACTACTGGAGCGCCAGTCCCCCGGCCACGCCGAGGAGTTGTACGCGCAGGCGCAGGCGGCCCGGCCGTCCGATCCCCCGCACCTGCTGCTGGCCGGAGTCGTCAGCGAGGGCTTCTTCGCGGCATCCTCCCGCGGCGTCGCCACCGGGATCGCCGCCGGCGGTGGGAGCGCGTACGTGTACCGCTTCGACCAGGAGACCGAGGTGCTCGACGGGCTGCTCGGCGCCTGCCACAGCCTGGACCTGGCCTACGTCTTCGGCACGGTCGACCGCGTTCCGCTGACCGGGCACTCCGACACCCGTGCGACCGTCTCAGCGGCGATGATGCGCGCGTGGTCGGGCTTCGCCCGCGACGGACGCCCCGACGCCGGCGACGGCATGTGGGACGCGTGGGATGCGGCGACCGCTTCCCCGATCCACGTGTTCGGCGGCTTTGCCGCCTGACGGATCAGGGCGTTTCCCGGGCTCACCCTCCCGTGCTGTGATGGTCCCCGAGCGGGGTGAGTCGTACGCTCGGGGGCCAGGCAGGCAGCGCCACAGACGTTGAGTAGTCGATGGAACGCTCGCCGAGAGCGAGAAGTCGCTCGTCAAGCTCCTCCAACGCCGCGCGGGGGAAGCGGTGCGGCTCAGCCATGGCCAGGAGACGGATCGAGCGACGCCCGTGCATGGGCGTCTCCGATGCGAGCGCGCGCGGTGCAAGGTCATCCACGATGAGACGTGCGTCTTCGTGGGCCTGGATCGCGCTTAGCGCCGTGTCGATCGAGAAGTGCCGACCACGGACGTTCGGCGAAGTCCACTGATCCGTACCGCTGAACCCCAAAGGTTCGTTGACCTCGAAGAAGTGCTCCAGCCCATCGCGCCGGAGGTAGTGGTCCCCGGGAAGGAACTCATCACCGAGCCGGCCAAGCCACCACTGCAGCTCCTTTTCGAGCCGCTGCTGCTCGTGGGCCAGGGCAGGATCTCCGCAACGGTTGTGTTGTTGGAACGGATCGTCGACGTTGTCGTACAGCAACCATGGGCCGGTGAGCGTGCGCACGTAGGTGTAGCGCGCGTCCCGCACGCCGCGGTACTCCTCGAGACCGCTCCGCCGCAGACTCGTGTAGACGGCTGGCGCGCAGAGGAAGGCCGTGGCGGGACCGGCATCCGAAACAGAAAGGTCGCTCCCCGTCACGGTCGTCGGGATGTCGAGTCCGGCGAACCCAAGCACTGTCGGCATCAGGTCGGCGCTGTTGAACAGCTGCGTGGAGACGGACGGCTCGCGCCCGGGTGCGCGGACGAGCAACGGCACGCGCACGGACTCCTCCCACGGATTGAGTTTGTGCTCGAGCCCCTGCGACCAAAGCATGTCCCCGTGATCGGAGGTGAACACGATGATCGTGTTGTCTGAATCCAAGCCGTCGAGCAGGCGGCCGATGCATTCGTCCAGAGCGGCGATATGGGCGTAGTACCCGCGCAGATCACGCACCGCCTGTTGGACGGCCCAGTCGGGGACATTCGGGCGCAACGGGATCTCAACGTCCTCGTAGAGCGTGCGGAAGCGATCGGGCGCGGTCTGCAGTGGGAAATGCGGCGGACCGTATGACAGCATCAGAAAGAAGGGCTGCTGTGCAGCGCCCTCCCCGATGAATCCGAGCGCGTCGTCGGTCTGCGCGACCGCGTCGTAGCCATCCCAGTATCGCGGCGTCGGGTCGTCGTTCGCGTAGTACGCAGACTGGTTGTAATCGTGCGTGCATTCGAGCGCCTTGAAATACTCGAATCCGTGTCGTGATTGGGGCGGGATGAACGCCGCCCGACGTTCGTAGTGGCCTTCGGGGCTGCCATGGAGGTGCCACTTGCCGATGTATCCGGTGCGGTAGCCGTTCTCCTGGAACACCTCCGCCAGCGTGGGCCCGGTCGGGGTGAGCTCGACGTCATTGAGGTACAGCCCGTGCTGCAGTGGGAACTGGCCGGTGAGGAAGCTGGCTCGCGACGGGCAGCAAATGGGCTGGCCGGCGATCGCCTGCGTATAGTCGATCGACTCTTCGGCGAGCCGGTCGATCCGCGGTGTTCTAGCGACCTCGTCGCCGGCGTAGCCCACGTTGTGCGCCCGCCACTCGTCGCCGAAGACGACCACTACGTTCGGTCGCGACGTCGTCGGTTTTGTTGTGGTCATCGCTGAGTCGTCCTTCCTATGCCCGCTCGTGTACGGGCTCGCCTGAGTTGGATTCCACGGCCAGGTCGATCCGATGCCCGCCCGCGGGAAGTGCCAAGACCTCACCCCTCCACGTCTGGATGCGCACGGGCAGTGGGCTGTCCACGGTGAGCTGGCCGCCGACGAGTTCGATACTCAGGAGTCCCGCGCGCGTCGGAACGGTCGCCCTCATCCATTCAATCCCGGCCGCTGCCGGAGCGATCCGGTATACGTCGGTTTCCAGGCCTACCGGGGAGACTCCCAGCACATGAGTGACGAGATCGCTCGTGGGAGTGCTGCTCCACCCGTGCGCTGGCGTTCCCCAGTCCCAACATTCGCCGAAGGTGTCGTAGCCGTCGACGAGGAAACGCAGCCACCTGCGCAGGAGGCGCGGAAGCAAGTCGGCACAACCGGCATGCGCCACCGCATCATGCACCACGGACGAGAAGAAGGGTTCCGCACGGACGATCCAGCGCCGCACATCCCAGTCGATCCGCTGCACGCCGGCGGCGCGGTCCTGCACCTTCTCTGCGAGCGTCCGGTCAGGAGATGCCGCGTTCCACCCGCGCGAGACGAGGTGGGATTCGTCTGTGATGCGGCGGGCCAGCGCCGTCCGACGTTCAGCGGACACCAGGTCGGCGACAATCGCCGCAGCATTGGCCGCTTGCGAGACCGCCGGCATCTGGATCCCATCGACGATGTGGTCGACGTACACGGCGCGGTTGGGATCCCAGAAGCACTCGAACCCGATCTCGGTTCTGGCGACCAGATCGCGTGCCCACCGCGCGCTGCCCATGTTGCCGACCGCGTCACAGAGCTCGGCGAACTCGCGCAGGCCTCGCACCCAGAGAGCTGTGAGGATCGCACTGCGCCCAGAGGTGAAGACGCTGGCCCAGTCGACCAGCCCCCACTCGGGGACATCCGCGAGCACGCCGTCCACATCGGCGTACTGTTCGAACCAGGTCAGCATCCGTTCCGCGGTGGGTAGGTGCGTGCGCACCACATCGAGCTTGTGACTCGCCCGGGCGTAGGTCCACAGGCCATGCAGCCAGTGCAGCGACCAGTCCGGGATCGTGTACCGCGAGTCGGATTCGATGTCGCCCGCGACCGACATCGGCAGCATCCCGTCGGCGCGAGGAGAGTCGCACATATCGAGGTATCGCTCGACCAGGCGCCAGTCCCGATTAGCGACGAGATGCACGCCGAGGTGCACGACCCCGTCACCGACCCAGGCGCGCTGCTCGCGAGTAGGACAGTCCGTAAAGGCATCGGAAGAGTTCACCTGCACCGTGCGCACGCCCGCGTGCCACAGCCGCTCGAGCTCGGAATCGCTGGAGGCGAAGGATGCCCCCGGGGCGAAGGGGTACACGTGTTCGCGTACCCGCAACTCCTCGATCCGTACGTCAGCCGACATTGGCGGCGTGATCAGCACGGCCGCCACGCGTACCCCGTTCGTCTCGAGGGCATGGAATCGCCCCGGCCCCCCGCGCGCGATGATCCTGGCCCCGGCACGCGGCACGTACCGGGCATCCTGTGCCGGATCGTGGGGACGCTCCAGGTATGCAAGATCGAACACGGTGCCTGCTGGGGCGTCGAACGCGAACTCGACGAATCCCGACAGCACTCGACCAAAATCGAACTGCCAGAGGAGTGGGTCATCCGGCGATGAACGGTGCGCGGATTCCGTGGTCGAGCGCTCTGCCAGCGCCGCGACACCGGACAAAGCCGCCTGCACGGAGTCGATGGGGGGCCTTGACGGTTGCTCGCCGGGACGCACCAGGGTCGCAGACGCGGGCGACACCAGATCACCGTCCAGTCGTGCGATGCCTCGGGGTCGCAGTGCGCCGTAAGGGTAGGCGGGCGGGCGAGAACGACGCGACCCACCCGGGTGAAGCGCCTGCGCGGGGACAGCGCTCAGGAACTCGGTCGTGTCACCGGCCGGCAGGAGCCAATCGACGTCGAGCTCGCGTTGGTCGACGATCTCCACCGGGAGCGAAGCCAGCATCCCTGCCCCTGGCAGCGTCGACCATGCCGTCATCGGCCGCGCGGTCCACGCGGGGCCGCTGGCGAGCGCAGCCCAGGCGTAGGGCAGGTCGACGATCAGGCACGCCGAGGAGCCGAGGCCGGAGCTCACGCGCGCCCGTTGCCAGATCGCGTTGTCGTGACCGTAGAACGTGACGAGGACGGCGATCGTGTTGAGCCCTTCGACGAGAGCTGCGCCGATGTCGTAGTCGTCGTAGGTCCAACGGTAAGGCTGCCCCCGCACGGGACCGCGCCCGATCTCCTGCCCGTTGACCCACAGCACGTACCGCGAGTCGGCGCTGATGCGAAGCGGGACGGCCCCCGGCGGGTCAGCGAGTGTGAAGTCACGGCGGAATCCGATTCGATGCAGACCGTCGGCGACAGCCTGAGCGGCACTGATCCATTCACCGGTCCAGGGTCCGAACGGGGACTCAGGCTGCGTCATCCTGCTCCGCCTCCACAAGACCGCTGGCATGTCGCGCCGCGCGGCGCCGGGCCTGCTCGGCGGGGTCGGTGACCGGTGTCGCGAGCAACAGGGCACGTGTGTACGGGTGCTGCGGAGCCTCGGTCACTTGTCGGGTTGGTCCGGTTTCAACGATGCGGCCGTGCCGCAGCACCGCAATCCGATCGCTGATGCTACGCACCACCCCGAGGTCATGGCTGATGAAGAGGTACGCGACACCCGTGCGATCCTGCAGCTCACGCAGAAGGGTGAGGATCCGCGCCTGGGTGGAGACGTCCAGCGCGCTAGTCGGTTCGTCGCAGACGATCAGCCGAGGGCTCAGCGCGAGGGCGCGCGCGATCGCGATGCGCTGCCGTTGGCCTCCGGAGAACTCGCTGGCCAGGCGCCGGCCGGAGTCAGCGGGCAGATGCACGCCGTCCAGGAGTTCCTTCACCTGCGATCGCGCGTTCTTTATGCCGCGCACCACCAGGGGCTCGATCAGGATGTCCTCCACCGTCATCGCGGGGTTCAGCGACGAGTACGGGTCTTGGAAGATCGCCTGAAGTCCCACAACGCTGACGCGCCGCCGCCGACGTGTCAGATGCGTGATGTCGGTCCCGGCGAAGCGAACTGACCCAGCGGAGATCGGTGCAAGCCCGAGGATCGCGCGGCCGATGGTGCTCTTTCCGGAACCGGACTCGCCGACAAGGCTCAGGGTCTCCCCTTGCGCGATCGTCAGGTCGACGCCGCGGATGACCTGCGTGGTCCGACTGCGTCGGCCGAACTTGACGTGGAGGTCCTTGACCTCGAGTACTGGGTCTGACATCTGCGGGTCTCTCAATGCAATTCGGATGCCGCGCGCAGCAGCTCACGGGAGTAGTCGGCCTCAGGACCCGCGAAGAACGCCGCCGTCGGCGAGTCCTCGACGATCCGGCCGTTCTTCATGACGGCGACGCGATCGCAGAGGTCGGAGACGACACCGAGGTTGTGGGTGACGAGCACGACCGCGAGGTCGCTCTCGTCACGCAGGCCTCTGATCAGGTCGAGCACACCCGCCTGCACGGTCACATCCAGTGCGGTGGTCGGCTCATCGGCGATGATCAGCTCCGGATCGCCGGCGACTGCTCCGGCGATGAGCACTCGCTGCGCCATTCCACCGGAGATCTCGTGCGGGTACTTTCGCATGACCTCCGCCGCGTCCGAGATTCCCACCCGCTGCAGGAGGTCGGCGATGCGCGCATCCGCCGCCGACCGCGAGATCTTGCGGATAGCGCGTAGCCAACGCCGCATCTGCGTTCCAATGGTCATCGTGGGATCCAGGTTGGTCATCGGCTCCTGCGGGATGTAGGCGATCTTGGTTCCGCGAACGGCGCGGAGCGCCGCCTCTCGGCCCAGGATCTCCTCGCCGTCGAAGCGGACCGAGCCGCCGACGATAACGGCGTTCTTGGGAAGGACGCCGAGGACGCTGAACGCCGTTTGCGACTTCCCGGAGCCGGACTCTCCGACAAGTCCGACGATCTCGCCGCGACGCACCTCCAGATCCACACCGTGCACCACTTCGCGGAGGCCCGAACCATTCGTCGGATATGCCACCCGCAGACCGCGAATGCTCAGAATCGCATCTGTCGACGGCATGCGTCGAACACCCTCAACCGGCGAGGCCGCGGCCACCAGGGCACGGGCCGCACGAGTGGAGAGGATAACGCGCTTGGACGATGGGTCGAGCGCATCGCGCAACGCGTTGCCGAGCAGCACGAAGGCGAGCACGGTCACGGTGACCGCGAGCGCCGGCCACAACACCCCGGTCGGGGCGACGTAGATGTTGCGGAAGGCGAAGTCGAGCATGCCGCCCCACGAAGGCTCCTGTGGACTCCCGAGGCCGAGAAACTCCAGGGCTGCCTGGATACCGACGGCCGCACCGAGAATGAACGAACTCTGAATGATGATCGGCGAGCGCACGGCGCGCACAACATGCCGGAACAGGATCCGCGTGTCGGTCAAGCCGGAGACCTTCGCAGCATCGACGTACAGCTCCCCGCGGACCGAAGCGACGACACTGCGCGTGAGGCGGTAGAAGATCGGGGCGACCATGACGCCGTAGATCGCCATTGCGAGCAGGATGTTCGGGCCGATGACCGCATAGAGCGCGATCAGCAGGACGACGCCAGGCAGGGCGAGCAGCACGTCAGAAACCCAGTTCGCCACGCCCTGGATCGCACCGGCGTAGTAGCCGGCTAGCAAGCCGGCGACCGCGCCGATGCAGACGGAGACGAGGAGTACGACGGTGCTCGCGAGCAGGGTTCCGCGCGCAGCCCACAGCAGACGAGACAGCACGTCGCGCCCAGCCGAGTCTCCGCCCAGGATGTAGTCGCCGGTGAAGGGCGGCGCGTTGGTGAGCTCGACTTTGGTGGCGTTCGGATCGAACGGCGCGATCCAGGGAGCGAACACCGCGGCAAGCACGATCACCGTGAGCAGCACCAGGGAGATCAGGCCGAGCGGGTTGCGAAGCAGCCTCCGGAAGGGGTGTTGCGCGCCCGGCGCGGTGGCATCGACCGGTACGGGTACGGCTGCGGCTTCGCTCATCGCTGCCTCACCTTCGGGTTGAGGGCGGCGTTGACCAGGTCCGCGGCGAGGTTGACGATGATGACGACGATGACGATGAAGATGACGCAGCCCATGATGATCGGGATGTCTCCCAGGAGTGAGTTCGTCACTGTGAGCTCACCGACGCCGGGCAGCGAGAAGACCCGCTCGATGACGACGACTCCGCCCAGCAGGACGATGATCTGCAGGCCGAGGATGATAATGCCCGGCCCTGCTGCGTTGCGGAACACATGCCCGAAGATCACGGGCCCCGATCGCATCCCGCGAGCACGCAGCGTGCGGACGAAGTCCTTCTCCAGCACATCCTTAACTGCACCGCGGAACTGCTGCGAAGCCGGCCCGACAGAGGCGATGACGACAGCGGTGACTGGCAGGAACAGACTGAGTGCCCACTGCGCGGGACTCTCCGTGAACGGCACGTAACCGGTGGCAGGGAAGAGTCTCGCGCTGACGGCCAGGGTCATGACGAGCACGATGGCGACGATGAAGTTCGGGATGGCGGTTCCGATGAGCGCGACGAACTGCAGCACCCGGTCGACCCACCCCCCGGCGACCGCGCTCGCGATGCCGAGCAGGGCGCTGAGCACCGCTGTCAGTAGCATCGCGATGCCGACGAGCGCGAGCGTCACCGGGATACGGCTCGCCATGATCGTCGTCACTGCCTCGCCCGTGTAGTAGCTGGTGCCCAGGTCGCCACGGAGTGCCGCGAGCACCCATTCGGCGTACTGGAGGACCACCGGGCGGTCGAGCCCGAGCTCGGCGGCCTTGGCCGCGACCTGGGCGTCGGTCGCATCCACTCCGAGGATGGTGCGCGCGATGGCGGCTCCGTTGCTGAAGACGAGCGCGAACGTCGCGAACGACACTCCCAGCGCGAGCAGCACGCTGAACCCCACACGTCTGGCGACGAAACCGACCATCGGCGAACCTCCTCTGTGAATGCGTCGGTGACTACTGGAAAGACTTGAGCTGGGGAGTCTGGAAGTAAGGATCAGGCGTGCCGCTGACCGTCACATCCCCTGCCGTGCCGAAGTACGCGGTGCGGTTGTTCCACGGGATGAACCAGGCGTTCTCGACGACGTACCGGTTGATTTCCTGCAGTGTGGTCGTCAGCTCCTCGCCGGCGGCGCTCTGTGCGGCGTCGGTGAGAGCGGCGAGTTCCGGTGTGGTGTTGTCCTTCACGTTCCAGGTCGCGTCAGCGCTGATCGATTGCCCCACGCCCCAGAGGCCGGACGAGAGCGGCATGCTGATGTACGTCATCGGGAATCGTCCGCTCAGCAGCTCGGGGACTGCCGTGGCGCCGGCGATCGGCGTCTCGGTGACGGTGATCCCCAGCTCCGCGAACTGCTGCACGATGAGGGGGTTGGCCTGATCCGTCTGCGGCGTGCGCGACGGGATCTCGATTGTGAAACCGTCCGGGTAGCCGGCTTCCGTCATGAGCTTCTTCGCCGCCGCGACGTCGTAGGCGTAGTCCTCGTCGAGATCTGCGATGAAGCCCTCGGTCTCGGGTCCGAACATCTGCGTGGTCGGATCTGCCAGACCCTGGAACAGTCCCTTCGCAATGCCTTCACGGTCGAACACCAAGTTCAGCGCCTGGCGCACCTTGGGCTCCGCGAGAGCGGGCACCATGGTGCCGTCGCGATCGAAGATGATGATGCCGTTGGTGGCGTCGACCCAGCTGAGCACGGACAGATCGGAGGCCTCTGCTTCGGCGAAGGTCTGCGCCGACAGGGCGGCACCGTCCACCTGGCCGGTCTTGAGCGCGTTCAGGCGCGCGGTGACGTCGGTCATGATCGTCACGACGATTTCTTCGTAGGGGTATGCATCAGCGTTCCAGTAGTCGTCGCGCTTGGCGAAGGTGAGCACGGAGCCGCTCGTCGACTTGGCCGCATCGAAGGTGTACGGACCGGAGCTGAGCGGAACCGCGTCGACGTCCGCCGAGGCGATGGCGGCTGGGGAGGCCACGATGCCCGGGCTGAGGCACATGTAGGTCGCCAGCAGGCCGCGGGGTGCCGGGGCCGTCACGACGACCGTCTGCTCATCGGGCGCGTCTACCGTGAGCCCTGCGACGCGTACCGCGCCGGACCCGCCGCCGGTCTGCATGTGTTCGATGGACGCCTTGACGGCCGTCGAGTCCACGGGCGTGCCGTCTTCGAAGGTCATGCCGTCGCGCAGCGTCATCGTGAGGCTGGTGTTGTCGTCGGTGAAGGCGAAGTCCTCGGCTGCGCCGGGGCCGACGGAGCCATCCTCATTGCAGGTGAGCAGCGTGTCGTAGACGGCGGTCCACTGCCAGACACCGTCGAACGCACTTGTCTGGAGCGCCGGGTCCCAGGATGCCTGCGCCGTCGAACTCGCCAGCCGCAGCTGAGAGTAGTCCTTGGCTTCCGTCGGATTCTCGGTGGGCGCGCCCCCACCGGAACACGCGGTCAACGCGATGGCGATAGTGGCCGTGGCGGCCGCGATCGAGATGCGGCGCGCGCGCCGCGATGTCAGTGCCCTCATCAAATACTCCCTTGTAGTCGAACCGGCACAACAGCCACCTATCGATGACGCGGGTGTCGTGCAGACTCAAAGTAGTCGGCGGTACTTAATCGTGCAAGTTAGAATCAATGGATGTTACTGAATCGTGAAAGTTCAATGATGCGATCGTGTGATCGTTCGGCCACACTGAAGAGATGACGAGCAGCGAGGTAGCTGTCGCAGGACGGGGACGCCGCGCCACGGCGGCCGATGTCGCGCGACTGAGCGGGGTCTCCCGCGCGACCGTCAGCTACGTGTTGAACAACGCCCCCGGGCAGACAATCCCCCTCACCACTCAGGAGCGGGTGCGGGCGGCCGCAGCAGAACTGGGATACGTTCCCAGCGCCGCCGCGGCATCCCTCCGCCGCGGCCATTCCCGCATCATCCTGATCGTCACCGAACCGGCACTGTTCGGGTTCATCACGGATCCGTTCCTGTCTGCGATCTCATCTCGATTGACGGATGCCGGATTCGTTCCCGTCACACACCAATACAGCACAACCGAGGCCTTGCAGGCGCTGGTTGCTGAGATCCGCCCGTACGGAGTGCTCGCGCTGATCGCGTTGGATCCGGAGTTCAAGACGGAGATCCACGATGCCGGAGTTCCGCGCGTCTACTCCTCAGGGCACGGCGACACGAGCTACCCCCGGCCGTGGGAGGAAGAGATCGGCGAGCTGCAGGCGCACTACCTCATCGACCGCGGAGCCGAGCGCCTCGTGTACGCGATGCCCAACGACGAGAATCCGCGCACGCCGATGGCGCGCTCGCGAGCGATCGGCGTCGCCGCCGTCTGCGCAGCGCGTGGGATACCGGCCCCCATACCGGTGGAGGTGCATATGGATGCCGAGAGCTCCCTCGAAGCCCTCGGCGCGGTCGTCGCCTCGGATGCGGTCATCGGGATCTGTGCGTTCGACGACGAGGTGGCGAGCGTCGTGCTAGCGGCAATGCATCGCCTGGGCAAGGGTGTGCCGGGCGATGTCCTCGTGATCGGCGTGGACAACACGCCCTTTGCTCCGTTCCTCACCCCGCCGCTGACCACCATCACAATCGACGGGCGCCAGACCGGCCTCGCCCTCGCGGATCGCTTCCTCGCAGGCGACAACGGCGCCGGCGCGGAGTCCGTTTCCCACGCCATCGCCACAATCGTCCGGCGCGGAAGCGCTTGACGCCTCAGGGCACGCAGCGGACGTTGGTCACGGTTCCGCTCACATTCGCATAGCCGTCCGCGGATGCCGTGGCCAGCACCGTCGTGCCGTTGCGTGCCTGCAGATAGCCGGTCGCGCGGGCGTCGGCGATCGAGCGGGTGACGATGCTGGTCGTCGAGAAGACGCCGCACGTGCCCCAGCTGAGCATGCTGCCGGCCGTGTCGTAGCCCGAGAAGGCGCACACCCGGCTGGTCGGGCACATCAAGACCGAGCGAGCATGCGGATCGGGCACGGTCAGGCGCATGTCCAAGGCCGGCCAGTACGCGTTCCGGGCATCCTCAACGACGCCGCCCGGCGTCTCGGCGAGAGCTTGGGCGATCACCGGATCGATCGGCTCCGTGGCATGGGCAGCGCTCGGCGCCCCCACCAATCCGGCGACGACGGCGAGGGCGACAAGGACTGACTTCATGCGGTCAAGTATCCCAAAGCGTGTACGCGGTCACCGCTCCGACGGGGAGACTGCCGTCGGGTGTGGTCCGAACCATCTCTGTTCCGACGATGCGGCCGGTGTCCGCCGAGATCAGCAGAATGATCTCCTGACCGGGCAACCGGGCAGCCTTCGCACCGAAACCGAGCACATCCCGATCGGCGCGATCGCGGGTGGTTCCCAGCATCGTCAGTCCACCGGTGTCGCTCAGGAGGGTCAGCAGTTGCGCGTGCTGCTCGTTGGTGAGCGTCCAACGACTGAACATGCTCTCGATCGCGATCACCACGTCGCCGGCGTCGCCATCAACCGGCATCCCGAATGCCTCCAACGCGAGGCGCATGTCGGCTTGGGTCGGTCCCGGAGCCTCGACGACCGGGCTGTAGAACTGCCCCGGTGCGAAGTCCTTCTCCATCACGATCGTGCCGGGAGCCGGGGCATCCGTGGCCGTCACCGCGGTATCTGCGCCGTCCGCCCAATACGGTTCGCCCGCGACGATCGTCGTGCGGCCAGACAAATCGGCCTGCCACGACGTCTCGATGATCTGCGGGCTGATCGCGACCGATCGTCCTCCTTCGGGCGGGTGATCGATCTGCAGGTACCAGCCCACCGATCGTGACTCCCGTGCGGGGGCGGCCGGCCCTGGCGCGGAACGCAGCAGTTCACGAGATGCCGCCAGCTGTGCCGAGGCCGACGCGTTCTCGGGGGTGAAGACCAGCGCCGGTGGGGTGATGGCCGATGCGGTCTGCGGTCCGAAGGGGAAGGCGACGACGATGGCCAGCGCGATGACGACCGCGGCGGCGACCGGCACGACGAGCGTCGGCCAGCGCAGGCGGCGGCGGACCTTCAGAGGTGAAGCGGCATCGGCCGTGATGCGCCCGCGCAGTGCGACCATCGCAGGGGTGAGGGGAGCGTTGGCGGGGGTACGCGCCGGGTCGGCGCGTCGGATCAAGGCGGCGAGTTCGTCATCAGTCAGCGACATGTTCTGAATCACCCCGTTCCTCCATGACCTGGTCGCCCAGGATGCTGCGCAGCTTGGCTCGGGAACGGCTGAGGCTCGTCCACACTGCCCCGGACGAGATTCCGACGACCGCCGAGATCTCGTCTGCGCTCAATCCTTCCCAGTAGGTGAGGAGCACCACCTCTCGCTCTCGCGTGGAGAGCTTCGAGACGGCCTCCCGGACGGCGAGGCGGTCAAGACCGCTGATCTCCGCAACGGGCTCCTCGTCCAACCGTCGCAGCGCGATCTCCGCGCGACGCCGGCGCCCGAGCCGCTTGTTGAAGTCGCGGACCTTGTTTCCTGCGGTCACCAACAGCCAGGGCAGGTCCACGGATGCGCCGTGCTGAAGCTTCTCCCAGCCGGTCCGGAAGGCATCGGCCGCGAGATCTTCAGCGACCGACGGGTCCCACACCCGCCGTTCGATGTAGCGCACCACCGTGATGAAATGCTCGTCGAACAGCGCGTCGAACGCTGCTCGAGTCACGGTTTCTCCCTATTGCCACACCGCCCCCCAGCGTATGTGGACGGTCACGCCGAACCCTACAGATCGTCGAACAGCGACCCACTGGCCTCTCCGACGGCGAGTGTCCCCACCGTCGAATCCGGGCTGCGCGCACTCCCCGGACCCATCGACGCCGCGAACACCCCGGCGCCGAGACCGATCAGGATTGCCACGATCCCCGCGATCGTCCACGGGAGGATCTTCCGCTCTTCATTCACGACGCCTCCTCAGGGTGCTTTACCTCTAAGTGGCCACAGCGGCGGGAACCTTACACGCATCTCGAAAAGATTCTGTGCGGCGTCGGATGCGGGGACTAGCCTGTCGCCGACACGCACCACCGCAGCGCAGAGGAGGTCGACGATGGACGACACCGCGAACGAAGGTGCACCGCCGACAGACGGGTTCGTGCAGCTCCTGCCGCTCGAGTTCCACGCGACCCCCGGCGTCGAAGACTGGCACGTGCTCTTCTGGGGAGCGCACGTCTTCTACCGCACGGCCTCCTTCGCGCAGGCTGCGGGGTTCGTGGCCGCCATCGCCGAGGCGGCCTCAGCGGTCGGCCATGACCCCGACGTCGATGTACGACCCGAGGGCGTGACCGTCCGGTCATTCACCCGACCGGACGGCGCATTGAGCCGCAAGGACGCCGAACTCGCCGCGGCCGTCAGCGCGCACGCCCACCGACTGGGCCTGCAATCCGATCCGTCGCTGCTCGCCGTCGTGGGCATCGCGGTGGCGCAGGATGCCGCGACCGACACCCGTCCGTTCTGGGAGGCCGCGTTCGGCTACCGGCGCGTGGGCGACGAGGATCTCACCGACCCGCTCCGGCGCGGGCCGCACCTGTGGTTCCACGAACTCTCGCCCGCGCGCCCCGGGCGCGGCCGGACGCACATCGACGTGTCGGTGCCCGCAGAAGAAGCGGAGAAGCGCGTGCGGGCCGCGATCGCCGCCGGTGGGCGGATCGTCGACGACAGTCAGGCGCCGAGCTGGTGGACCATCGCCTCGCCCGACAACCATGGCGTCGATATCGCCGGCTGGGCCGACGTCGAGGCGTGAGGGGGCGTCCGCCGGACGGGCATCTCACGGAGCCCGCCCGTCCGACGTCGGATCAGAGCGTCAGCAGCACCTTGGTGGCGCGGCGCTCGTCCATCGCCCGGTAGCCGTCCGCGGCGCGGTCCAGCGGAAGGGTGAGGTCGAAGACCTTGCCCGGATCGATCTTGCGGTCCCAGATCAGCTGGATGAGTTCGGGGAGGAACCGGCGTACGGGCGCTGGCCCGCCGTGGAGGTGGACGCCGGAGAAGAACAGCTCGAGACCGGGGAGTGCGACGTCGTGCGAGACGCCGACGTAGCCGACGTGACCGCCCGGGCGGGTCGCGCGGATGGCCTGCATCATCGACTCCTGAGTGCCGACGGCCTCGATCACGCTGTGGGCACCGAGCCCACCCGTGAGTGCCTTGATGCGAGCCACCCCGGCGTCGCCGCGTTCCTCGACGATGTCGGTCGCGCCGAACTCGCGGGCGAGGGTCTGCCGGTCGGCGTGACGGCTCATCGCGATGATCCGCTCGGCGCCCAACTGCTTCGCGGCGAGGATGGCGAGCAGTCCCACAGCGCCGTCTCCCACGACCGCGACGGTCTTGCCGGGGCCGGCTTCTGCCGCAACCGCGGCGAACCAGCCGGTGCCGAGCACGTCGGATGCCGCGAGCAGCGCCGGGATCAGCTCGGGGTCGGGCAGGCCCGGAGTGGCGACGAGGGTTCCGTCGGCGAGGGGGATGCGGGCGTACTCGGCCTGGGTGCCGTCCAGACCCGTCGCGTGCACGCAGCGGGATTGGTAGCCGGCACGGCAGATCTCGCATTCGTTGTCGGAGGCGAAGAACGACCCGACGACGAAGTCGCCGACGTTCACCGTATGGACGTCGGCGCCGATCTCCGTGACGACGCCGACGTACTCGTGACCCATCGGGGTGCGATCCGTATGATCCGCGCCGCGATACGGCCAGAGATCCGAGCCGCAGATGCATGTTGCGGACACGCGGATGATCGCGTCGGTGGTTTCGATGATGGTGGGGTTCGGTCGCTCTTCGACGCGAACGTCTCCGGGGCCGTGCATGATGACTCCGCGCATGGAGGTTCTCCTTCGGGGTGGGTGGTGTCAGGTTTCAGAGCTGAGCGGCGAGCGCCAGGGTCTCGGTCGGCGACTCGGCCGGTTCGGGTGCGCGTCGCGCTGTGCGCGCGATCAGCACCACGTAGGCGAGCCCCGCCAGGACGATCGAGGTCACTGTGACGATTCCGAGCGGCAGGATCGCCGCGGCTCCCGCGATCCCGACGAGGGGAGCCGCGACGGCCCCGAAGGCGAAGCGCGAGGTGCCGAGGAGGGATGACGCGGTCCCGGCCATCTGCGGATACTCGGCGAGCGCGAGAGTCGTGGTCGGCGGGGTGGTGACCGCGACGCCGCTGACCATCAGGAACAGCGACAGGATCACCACGACGAGCGGCACCGCGGTCAACCCCGCGACGAGGAGTCCGCCCGCTCCGGCGGCGCACATCGCGAGGCCGACCGCGAGGGTGCCCGTCACGCTCCAACGCTCGGCCGTCCGCGCGGCCAGGAATCCGAACACCATGAAACCGGCCGAGGTGAGCCCGAAGGCCAGCGCGTACTCCTGCGGAGAGAGCCCGTAGATGCCTTGCAGCACGTAGGTCGCGCCGGCGAGATAGGCGAAGACGGCGGCATTGGCGAGTCCGGTGACCAGCACCGCGCCGACGAACACCCGGTCGTGCAGAAGCTGTCGGAAGTCGCGGCCGGCCTGACGGAACCCGCCCGCAGTGCGACGCCCGTCGGGAAGGGTTTCGCGGAATCCGAGCAGTGTCGCAAACAGGATCCCGGCGCCGATGACGGCGAGGAAGAGGAACAGTCCACGCCAGTCGGTGACGGTCGCCAGCATCCCACCCACAAGCGGCCCGACGATCGCGGCGAGGCCGGCCAGGACCGTGAGCCGCCCGTAGAAGCGGATCAGCGCACTGCCCGAGTAGAGGTCACGTCCGGCCGCCTGGGCGATGACGATCCCGACCCCTCCGGCCAGCCCCTGCACGACGCGAGCGACGATGAGCATCTCGATGGTCGGGCTCAGGGCGCACAGGAGGGACGTCACCACGTAGGCGACCAGTCCGATCAGGAGCGGGATGCGGCGACCGTAGCGATCGGAGAACGGTCCGGCGACGAGCTGCCCCAGCGCGAGTCCGATCAGGCAGGCGGTGATGGTCAACTGCGCGACCGAGGTCGCGGCATCCAATTCAAGAGTCAATGCCGGGAGGACGGGCAGGTACAGGTCCATCGAGATCGGTCCGAATACGGTGAGCAGGAGGAGCAGCGACGGGACGAATCTCCCGACTGCGGACGGACCGGAGGCGACTGGGGTGGCGGGCATGATTCACAGCCAACTCGGTTCCGCGGAATCGAGGGAGTTCCTGCCAAGGGGTGTACTGACAGGGCACCCCACCCGCGGATGCCGCGACCTACGATGGCGGCATGGACAACCGAGCCGAGGTACGCGAGTTCCTCATGACGCGACGGGCGAAGCTGACGCCGGATGCGGCAGGAATCTCGGCCGGCCCGAATCGGCGGGTGGCGGGCCTCCGCCGCACCGAAGTAGCCATGTTGGCGGGTGTCAGCGTCGAGTACTATGCGAAGCTCGAGCGCGGCGCGATCTCCGGCGCCTCCGCCTCCGTGCTCGAAGCGATCGCCCAGGCGCTGCAGCTCGACGATACGGAGCGCGCACACCTGTTCGACCTCGCCCGCGCCGCTGACGGCATCCCCTCCTCCGGCCGCGCGAGGCGCCGCACGACGAAGTCGGCTGCGCCGCGCCCGAGCCTGCAGTGGGCGCTGGCGGCGGTCACGGACGGCGTCGCGTTCGTGCGCGACCAGCATCAGGACGTCTTGGCCGTCAACGCGCTCGGGCGCGCCTTCTACTCCCCCCTGATCGGCGACGGCGGCCGCACGCCGAACCTCGCCCGTTTCCAGTTCCTCGATCCGGCATCCCGCGACTTCTATCCCGACTGGGATCTCTTCGCCGAGATGTGTGTAGCGATCATGCGCGCCGAGGCCGGTCGCGACCCCCACGACAAGGGCCTGCAAGACCTGGTCGGCGAGCTCTCCACACGCAGCGACACATTCCGTCAGCTATGGGGCGCGCACGACGTTCGGACCCACGGTGCGGGCACGAAACGCTTCCAGCATCCGGTCGTCGGCGAAGTGACCCTCGCCTACGAAGAGCTCGCCATCACCGCCGAACCCGGCCAGGTGCTGATGATCTACACCGCCGAGCCGGGTTCACCGTCGGCGGAGCGGCTGCGACTCTTGGCATCGTGGGGCGCGGAGCAGCCCGCCGGTGTTTCCCTGTAGCGACTACCCGTCGGAGCGCAGCGCGTCCACGAGTGTGCGGCCGACGGCGCCGATCAGCGCGTCGGCCTCGGGCGCACGGCTGCGGTACCGCGGGATCCGCAGGAACACCGCTACGGCGTAGCGCGCCCCGTCCGGGTACTCGACGACGCCGATCTCGTTGCGGACGACGCCGATGGTGCCGGTCTTGCCGCTCAGGGCGACCTCGCCCGGGAATCCGGACGTGAGCCGGTGCGGCCACACCTGAAGACCCAGGATGCGGCGCGCTTCGGCGCACGCGGCGGGCGTGCCCGCGGCATCCGTCCAGAGGAGCTGGAGAAGGCGCGTGGACTCGCGCGGCGTGGTCCGGTTGGTGACCTCGGGAGTGTTCGCCCTGAGGGTGGGAACGAGCTCCGGCTGCGCGTCCATCGCGGCCGTGATGCCCTCGAGATCGACCCCCAAGTCCTCGCCCATCGACTCGAACAACGCCTGGCAATCGCCCTCGAGGAACGTGCCGGGCAGGCCGAAGGCGCTCATCGTCTCGTTCACGCGGTCGCGACCGACGAGTTCCAGCAGGATATCGGTCGCGGCGTTGTCGCTGACGGTGATCATCGACGTCGCGATGTCGCGGATCGACCACGTCGTGGGATCGCTGAACACGGAGAGTCCCGTAGGGCCGAGGGTGACGGTCGCGGGGTCCACGATGAGGGACCGCGCGGCGTCGAGCTCTCCCGCGTCGCTCTGCCGCGCGTACTCGAGCAGGATCGGAACCTTGAACACGGATGCTGTCACCACGGCGGAGTCGGACTGAACGCCCAGCCCGCGCCCGCTGTCGATGTCGATCGCGTGCGCGAACACCCCGATTCCGGTCTGCGCGCTGAGCTGCCGCACGCGCTCCAGAGCGGCCGTCATCGTCGCAGCATCCTGATCCACGATCATCGCATTCTCCTTCTCGATTCGATCCATCACTGTGCCGCCGTCCGGTGCGCGTACCGATGCGAGCTCCGGAGCCCGACGACCCGGCCGTCGCCGTCGCGGACGAACTCCCCGACGGCCCCGCGCGGACGGGAGGCCGAGACGATGCCATCGCCGCGCAGGACGACGGTCGCAT
This sequence comes from Microbacterium sp. Root61, assembly GCF_001427525.1. NCBI lineage: Bacteria > Bacillati > Actinomycetota > Actinomycetes > Micrococcales > Microbacteriaceae > Microbacterium > Microbacterium sp. Root61. Next base: position 2,115,297 of record NZ_LMGU01000001.1, read on the forward strand.
CCAGATCGGGGAGGTCGGTGGCACCCTCCATCTCGATCCCGATGATCAGCACGTCCTCGGCGCGGCGCACCCGGAAGGTCCAGCCACCGCAGACGTACGTGCCGACGTAGTCGTCCCATCGATCCGATGCCGGGTCGACCGCGGGAACGCTGAGCGGCGCTCCGACGAGCTCGTCGAGGACCCAGTCGCATGCTTCGTTGACCAGCGCGAACCCGCCCCAGCTGGTGGCCACCACGACGACGGCCAGATCGAGCTCGGGCACGATGTACAGCTCGGTCATGGTGCCGAGGTTGGCGTTGCCGCCGTGCCCGACGATGAGCGGACCGCCGGGTCGCTGCGTCAGCATCCAGCTCGTGCCCACCGACTGGTCCGGCCCCAGTCGCGCCTGCGGCGTCATCATCTCCTGGGCGGCGGCGGAGCTGAGCTGACCGCCCTCGCGCAGGAACCGCAGGTGCGCGCGGGCGTAGGCCAGCTGATCGGCGATGGAGCTGCTGATCCCACCCGCCGGCAGATGGCCGCGCGGCATCGACCACTCCTCCTCGGGCTGCAGCCGGCCGTCCACCTCGTAGTGGCCGACCCCGTGGCGCCGGTTGGCCACTTCGCCCGGCGACAGGAACGTGTGGTCGAGGCCGAGGGGTTCGAGCACGAGGTCACGGAGAACGTTCTCGAACGAGTCGCCGGTGACGACCTCGATGACCCGGCCCGCGACGATCAGGGCCATGTTGTTGTAAGACGTCTGCGTGCCCGGCTCGAGGTGCTGCGGCACAGTCGGCAGCACCTCGTCGACGGCCCGCGCGAGGGCGTCGTCGCCTTCGCCCGTGAGGACCTCCACGTCGCCGAGCCACCCCGCGGTGTGGGTGAACAGGTCGCGCACCCGCACCTTCGCCCGCTGTTCGCGGAGGTGCTCGGGGACCTCGAGCACTGACGGCAGGTAGTCCGCGACGGGGCGGTCGAAGTCCAGGATGCCGCGCTCGGCCAGAATCGCCGCCACCGTCGCCGTGAAGGTCTTGGAGACCGACGCGATCATGAAGGTGGTGTCGGGCTGGATCGGCAGTGGGTCGCGGGTGCTCGTGATGCCTGTGACCGCGATCACCTGCTCGTCGCCGATCGAGACGGCCATCGCGGCGCCGGGCACGCCGAACCGCGCGGCGGCGTCATCGAGATAGGCCTGAACCCGAGCGAGATCGATCCGGGCTCCTGTGGACAACTGGGTCTGGGTCATCAGAGCCTCCTCCTTCCGGCGTCGCACGGACGCGGTCCGTCACGCCGAGCGGGGCGGGTGGGCCACCGCAACGGTGACCGCGCGGGTGGCCGCGTCGAACGCGTCGTGGCCCCCGGTGGCGCCCATGCCGCTGTTGCGTGCGGGCTCGTAGATGTGCCCGTTGCCGCCCTGCCACTGGTTGATCCACACGATCCCGACCGGGAGGTCGGCGGCGAGCGCCTGATGGTGCGGGTTGTCGGTGTACACCGTGGCGGCGAGGCCGAAGTCGGTGTGCTGCGCCCGCCGGATGCCCTCGTCGAAGCTCGCGACGGTGACGACCGGGATGACGGGACCGAAGGTCTCCTCGTTCATGATGCGCATGCCGTCGGTCAGGCCGGTCAGCACCGTCGCCGGGTAGAACGCGCCGAGGCGGTCGGGGACTGCACCGCCCACCACGACACGCGCACCCTGGGCCACGGCATCCTGCACGTGCGCATGGACGATCTCGCGCTGCCCGGTGTCGACCATCGGCCCCATCGAGGGGTAGTCGGTGTCGGGGTCGCCGGCGGTGAAGCGCTGCGCGTGCTGCACCAGCGCCGTCGTGAACCTCTCCGCGACCGCTTCGTGCACGTACACGCGCTCGATCGAGGTGCAGATCTGGCCGGTGTTGACGAATCCCGCCTCGGCGACGGCTTCGGCGACCGCCTCGATGTCGACGTCTTCGTCGATGACGGCGGCATCCTTCCCACCCAGTTCCAGGATGCAGCGGTGCAGCGCCTGCCCGCTGGCCGCGGCGACCGCGCGACCCGAGGCCACCGAGCCGGTGAAGTGCGTCAATGCGATGCCCGGATGACTGTTCAGCATCGCACCGGTGCGGCCGTCGCCCAGCAGCAGGCTCAGGACGCCGGCGGGGAGGTCGGCGAGCTCCATCAGCCGCAAGGCCGACAGCGACGCCTTCTCAGACGGCTTGAGGATGACGGGATTGCCCGACATCAGCAGCGGAGCGAGGGCGCCGAGAACCGCCGGAACCGTGAAGTTCCACGGCACGATCAGCGCGGTCACGCCCACGGGTGTGCGCCGGATGGTCGTGCGAGTGCCGTCCGGCTGGATGTTCACCGTCTCGAAGGCGTAGGACTCGGCCTCGGCGATCCCCCGCTCGAAGCCGCCGATCGCACCCTCGATGAACATCTGACCGATCGCCGCGGGCTTGCCCATCTCGACGCGCTCCAGCTGGGCCAGCTCCTCGCTGTGCTCCCCCAGCCGCGCCGCGAATCCGCGGAGTGCGGCGGCGCGGTCGGCGATCGGGAGCGCCGACCAGACAGGCAGAGCCGCTTCGGCAGCGCGCACCGCGGCGTCGACGTCCTCCGCAGAGGAGATCGGCAGGTCACCGACCGGGCTCCCGTCGAAGGGACTCACGAGGGGGCGTCGCTCGGTGCCCGCGACGTCGCCCCACGCACCCCCGATGAAGTTGCGGAACGACAGGGTGGTTCCGGCAGCGACGTTCATCGCACTCCCTCGAGGATCTGCGCAGCAGCGCGCTCGCCGGTCATGACCGAGACGAGATGGGTGTTGGAGGTGGAGACGAAGGGGAACACCGAGGCATCCGCCACCATCAGACCGGTCGTTCCGTACACGGCGCCGCGGGGGTCCACGACCGCGTCCGGGTCGCCCTCCGCGCCCATCCGGCACGTGCTCGTGCCGTGCTGGGTGTCGCCGGCGGTCTCGCGCAGGTGCGCGTCCAGCTGCCGGTCGCCGCCCGCCAGGGCCTCGCGGAGCTCGGTGTTGGCCGCCCACAGGTCGCCGTCGACGATCTCCGCGAACGAGGGGTGGTCGGCGAGATCGCGCAACAGGCGAACACCATCGCGCAATCGCGCCAGGTCCGACCCCGCTTCGTCGGAGAGCATGTTCTCCCGGACTGTCGGGTCGACGGTCGGGTCCGCCGAGACGATCTCGACAGATCCCCGGGAGAACACGCGGTTGACCCAGACCCCGATAGCGCCCGCTCCGGCACCCGCGTCCGCAGCGCTCATGCCCAGCATGTTCTGGTTCAGGCTGACGAGCATCATGTCGTTCTCCAGCCCCGGATCGCCGCTGGAGTACCGCACGCAGCAGTTCGTGTGGCGGTCCTCCGGCCCGGCCTTCAAGCCGTCGCGCAGCGGCACATGGATGAGGATCAGCGGGTGGTCCTGCATCCCCTGTCCGACCGGCAGCTCGCTGCGCTGGGCCACACCGGCGCGGCGCAGCACCGCCTCGGGTCCGATTCCGGAGCGCATCAGGATCGACGGCGAGCCGATCACTCCCCCGGCGAGCACGACCTGGTCTGCGCTGTGGCGGTCGCCGTTGGCGAGCACGACGCCGGTCGCCCGGTCGCCGTCGAACACGACGCGGTCCACGATGCTGTCGGCGATGATCCGGAGGTTCGGCAGCGCGCGCACCGGTTCGAGGTAGCCGTCGTTCGCGGTGACCCGCAGGAGGTCGCGCGAGTTGATGGGGTAGGGCGACACCCCGGTCGCACCCGGGGCGTTGACATCGGGCGCCCACGGGAATCCGGCCTGCAGCGCGGCCAGTCGCAGTGCCGTGTCGACGGCGCCCCACTCCGACAGCGGTGCGCGGTAGATCGGGATCGGCCCGCCGCTGCCGTGGGCGACGTCCGACCCGTATTCGAGGTCGTCTTCGAGGCGACGGAAGTAGGGGAGCACATCCGGCCAGCTCCAGCCATCGCATCCGAGGGCCGCCCACTCCTCGAAGTCCCGCTCGGAGGGGCGGATCGCGATCTGCCCGTTCACCACGGAGCTGCCGCCGAGCCCTCGGCCGCGCCAGTAGAGGAAGGACTCCTGCGCCTCGGTGCGGCTCGCGACGAGGTCGTTCCAGAGATAATCGTGTCGGCTCTCGCTGAGCAGGCCGTGCACCGGATTCGGGGAACGCCATTCGGCGGGCAGATCGGCGGATCGCTCGTCGCGACCGGCCTCGATCAGCAGCACGCTCATCCCAGCCTGCGCGCAGCGGGAGGCGATGGCGGCGCCGGCGGACCCGGCTCCGACGACGACGATGTCAGTGTTGGTCACGTGATTCCTCCGACGACGTCGCTACGGCGTCCTGTAAACTGGGATCAGTCTTCAGGTGAGACTGAGTCTTCACATAGTTTTGAATGCTGTCAAGAGTCCGAGGAACCGACATGACGTCACCCGAGCTGCCCAAGACGGTCGCCGCGTTCGGTCGCGAAATCGGCCAGGCCATGGGCTGGCCGCCCGTCGCGGGGCAGGTGCTGGCCACCCTCATGCTGACAGACGGTGCCCTCTCCTTGCAGGAGCTCGGCGCACGACTCGGCGCCAGCGCGGGGAGCATCTCACAGGTGACGCGACTGCTCAGTTTCAGCGGCGTCATCCGACGGGTCAAGATGCCCGGCGGCCGTCAGGTCGGGTACGAGTACCGCCAGGACGCATGGATCGGATGCCTCCAGCACGAGGTCAGCGTCGACCGCTCGCTCCTCGAGCTGGCCGACGCCACGGTCAAGGATGAAGAGTCGCTCCCCGACTTCGCCCGCGAGCGGATGGTCGACATGTCGAGGTACTACGGACTGCTCGTGGACACCCTCGATGCGGCGATGCCCCGCCTGCACGCCCTGCTCGCCAGCACCGAGTCGACCGAAGCCCCAGCCGCGGACTGACGTCCCGGTCGGACCGCACGGATCCCTCGGCGCACAGGGCTGGCGTAGGGTGACCGGAGCGCCTCGCGGCGCAGACGAAGGGCGTGGCGATGGGCGATGTGCTCCTGAATATCCTGCTCATGCTCGTTCTCACGATCGCGTTCATGATCGTGCTGTCCCGGGTGGGGAACCGCTTCCTCGGAGTGCACATCGGCTTCGTGCGTCTCGTGCTGGCGGGACTCATCGGTCTCGCCGCCGAGCTCGGGTTCGAATCGGCGTTCGTGTGGGGGAAGCAGGACTACAGCCTCGCCCTCCTCCCGCTGCAGATCGGGATCGTCTTCCTCGTCGCCATCGCCTTCCTCGTGATCGCCGAACTGCTCGTGCCGTCCGGCTCGCTCCCCCGCCCCGACAGGTGGATCCCGTCCCTCAAGGCGCAGGCCTCCCGCACGCGCAGGTACGCCGAGGTGTCGCGGATCGCCGTCCGCAACGGCCTCGTCGCGGTCCGTCCCACCGCCGATCGATCGACTGCAGGCCGCACCGAGCGGGCGCAGCAGGCGCGCGCCCTGCGCGGCGCCCTCGAAGAGGCCGGTGGGGCATTCGTGAAGCTCGGCCAGTTGCTCTCGACCCGCAACGACCTGCTCCCGCAGGAGTACCTCGACGAGCTCGCGCGGCTGCAGCAGCGCGTCGCACCGGCGCCCTGGCCCGATGTCCGAACCCTGCTCGAAACCGAGCTCGGCGGCCCGCTGGAGCAGTTCTTCTCCTCGTTCGACCAGACGCCGCTCGCTGCGGCATCCATCGGCCAGGTGCACCGGGCCACGCTTATCGCAGGGCAATCGGTGGCCGTCAAGGTGCAGCGACCCGGAATCGTCCCGCTGGTCGAGCGCGACCTCGACATCGTGCGCCGCCTGGCGACCCGGTTCGAGCAGACCACGACGTGGGGACAGGATCTCGGCGCCCGCGACCTCGCGGAGAGCTTCGCCGAGAGCCTGCACGACGAGCTCGACTACCGCATCGAGGCGGGGAACATGACCGCCATGGCCGAGACGCAGGCGCGGCATCCCGCCTCCGAGCGGGTCGGCATCCCGGCCCACTTCCCCGAGCTCTGCACCTCCAAAGTCCTGGTGCTCGAGCTCGTGGAGGGCGACACGCTCAGCGACTCTCGTGCGCTCGATGCACACTCCGACGCCGAACGCGCCGCGCTGGCCACGCGGCTGCTGCGCTCGACGCTCACACAGATCCTCGATGACGGCGTCTTCCACGCCGATCTCCACCCCGGCAACATCATCCTGCGCTCCGACGGCGAGCTCGTCCTCCTCGACTTCGGCTCGGTCGGCCGTCTCGACTCCGAGCTGCGCGCCCAGATCGGCGGCGTGCTCCTGGCCTTCTACCGCGGCGACGCCGGCGCCTTCGCCGACGCTCTCCTGGGCTTCGTCGAGCTGCCGGATGAGATCGACGAAACCGCCCTGCGGAGGCAGATCGGCGTGTTCGTCGCGGCCAAACTCGGGCCCGGCGCATCCATCGATGTCACCGTCTTCACCGAGATGATGCGGATGCTGACCGCCAACCGGATCGCCGTGCCCTCGGAGCTCGCCTTGGCCTTCCGTGCCGTCGCCACCCTCGAAGGAACACTGCGTCGCCTCAGCCCGACGTTCGACATCCTCAGCGAGGCGAGCGCGTACGCGTCGGAACGGGTCACGCAGGGCTTCAACCCGACGGCGATGTTCACGACGCTCAGCGACGAGGTGACGGCACTGCTCCCGATCGTGCGCCGCATCCCGCGGCAGATCGATCGCCTCACCGGCGCCCTCGCCGACGGACGCCTCAGCGTCAACGTGCGACTCTTCGCCGACCGCCGCGACCGCGAGCTCATCAACGGTCTGGTGAACCTGATCGCCGCGACCGTACTGGCCGCCGCCTTCGGCATCATCGCGGCCATGCTGTTGATCAGCGACGGCGGACCGCAGATCACCCCCGAGTTGAGCCTGTTCCAGATCTTCGGCTACCTCGTCGCCGTACTCTCCGGGCTGCTCACCCTCCGAGTGCTCTTCGACGTGTTCCGCATCCGGCAGCGGCACTGAGATCTACTACCCGCTTCGGCCGGCTCGCTTCCACAAGATGACCGCGGCGACCGTCGAGGCCGCTACGCAGGCCACGGCAAGACAGGCGATGACGATGTACCGCTGCTCGGTGACGGCGCCCTCGTAGGGCATTGAATCCGACCAGTCCAGCGCGAGGCGCACACCCACGGCGGCGACCAGCGGAGTACCTAGACCGACCGCGAGGGCGATCAGGCGACGTCGTCGACGGTTCGGGGTCCGCATCCCTCTACGGTAGGCGGCGACCCTGCGCACGGCCTGTGCTGCCGCCTCGCGACGACCCCCAGGCACACCCGGGGGGGGTCACGCGCCGAATCGGCGCTGCAGATCGGCGTACGTGATCGCCCCGTCGAGGAACCCGAGCGTGCCGGTCTCGAGCAGCTCGCGGCCGGCACGCTCCAGGCCGCTGAGGGCCGTGCGGGCCAGGCTGCCGCCCAGGCTCACCCGCGCGACGCCGAGCGAGAAGAGCGTCGGCGCGTCGGTGCGGGCGTTCAGGACGAACGTGCCGGCGGATGCTGCGGCCCGCGCTGCGGCGATCCGATCCGCGGCCTCGTCTATGTCGAACAGGCGCCCGCCGAACGTGTCCTCGATGTTGCCCCCGGCGACGCCGAGCGCCACCGCGCGCGCGACCGTCCGACCGACCTCGTCGGGGGTGTCGCCGTACCCGGCCTCGAGATCTGCACTCACCGGTACGTCCACCGCGGCGACGATGCGGGCGATGTGCTCCAGCATCGTGTCGAGATCCAGCGCGCCCCCGTCCGGAACCCCGCACGACCAGGCGATGCCCGCGCTGGTGGTGGCGATGGCCGGGAACCCTACTTGCGCGAGGATCCGGGCGGATCCGGCGTCCCACGCGTTCGGAATGACGAACCCGGGGCCATGGTGCAGGGCCAGCAGCACGGCCGCCCGATCGTCGGGCACCGCGTCGTCGCGTTCGCGCTCGAGTCCCATCAGATCTCCCATCGACAGTCCCCGAGTATTAAGAGCCCGATGTGCAGCGCACGTCAAGAGGGCCCGACGGTGCACGACCGCTGCGAAGCCGGCATCCGCAAAACGGCTCTCCTGCCTCCATCGTCCGTCCACGAGTCGCCCACCGGCCGCCGCCCCCATTGACGCCCCCGACCGCTCCTGCTCTGATGAGCGCATGGAGGCGATCGTCGACGTCGACTACCTGGTCGTCGGAGCGGGTGCGATGGGCATGGCGTTCGTCGACGCGCTCACCGCGGCGGCCGATGTGTCGGTCGCGATCGTCGACCGGCGCCACGGAGCGGGCGGACATTGGCTCGATGCGTACGGGTTCGTGCGCCTGCACCAGGCATCCGCGTTCTACGGGGTCGCTTCCACGCTGCTCGGTGGCGGCCGGGTGCAGGCCGAAGGACCCGAGCGCGGACTGCACGAACGGGCGAGCGCGGCCGAGGTGTGCGAGTACTACGCCCGAGTGCTCGCCCGGCTGAGCTCGACCGGTCGCGTGACCTTCCATGGTCGCACCGAGTATCTCGGGGATCGCCGCTTCGTGTCGGCGCTGAGCGGCATCCGCGTCCACGCATCGCGCGCCCGAGTGGTGGACTCGCGATACCTGTCACCCGACATCCCCGCACTCACTCCCCCGCCGTTCGCCGTCGACGACGGCGCGCGCGTCATCCCGGTCAACGACCTCGTCCGCATCACACACGCGCCCGACCGGTTCGTGATCGTCGGGGCCGGCAAGACGGCTACCGATACCTGCGTGTGGCTGCTGCAGAACGGCGTGCCGCCGAACGCGATCACCTGGGTGCGCCCACGCGACCCCTGGCTGCTCAACCGCGCGGTCGTGCAGCCCGATCCGGCCGTCTTCCTCGGCATGGCCGCGGACACCATGGCCGCGGCCGCGGAGGCGAGCAGCGCCGAAGACGCCTTCCTTCGGATGGAGGATGCCGGCATCATGCTGCGGATCGATCGCGACGTCACCCCGACGATGGCCAAGACGCCCACCCTCGCGACGTGGGAGCTGGATCTCGCCCGCACGGTCGACGACGTCATCCGTCGAGGTCACCTGCGCGCGGTCGCTCCGGGGCGACTGACCTTCGACGATGGCGACGTGCGCGTCTCCTCCGACACTCTCGTGGTGCACTGCGCGGCCGAGGGCCTGAAGTATCCGGGCCTGCGTCCGATCTGGGCTCCGGAGGCCATCACTCCGCAGCCCGTGCGGGTGGGCTTTCCCTGCTTCGGCGCCGCGCTCGCAGGCTATGTCGAAGCCACTCGCGATGACGACGCCGAGAAGAACCGCGTGTGCCGGCCGTCGCCGTACGCGAACACGCCGGCGGACTGGGCGGCCATGCAGACGGTCGGCGGTGACGCGTCACTGGCGATGTCCGCAGAAGCCGACCTCCGTAACTGGTCGAACGCGACGGCACTAAATCCGGCGCGGATTCCGCCCGACCGCGCCGACGATCCGGCAGTCGTTGCGGCGATCACGCGCCTGAAGGAGCACATCGGTGCGGGGCGCGCCCGGCTCGCGGAATTCGCCCGCCAGGCGTGAACAGCGCACCGCGCGGTCCCGTGCGCGTCAGCGCGGAAGGAGCTCGCCGACGAGCACCCCGACGCGGCGACGGATCTCATCGCGGATGGGACGGACGGCCTCGATGCCCTGGCCGGCCGGGTCATCCAGCTCCCAGTCCTCGTAGCGCTTCCCGGGGAAGATCGGGCACGCGTCGCCGCAGCCCATCGTGATCACGACATCCGATTCGCGGACAGCGTCGACGGTGAGGATCTGGGGCGTGTACGAGGCGATGTCGAGGCCTTCCTCCGCCATCGCGGCGACTGCCACCGGGTTGATCTGGTTCTTCGGCTCCGAGCCTGCGGAGAGGACCTCGATCTGCCCGCCGCCGAGTTCGCGGAGGTAGCCGGCGGCCATCTGGGAGCGCCCTGCGTTGTGGACGCACACGAACAGGACGGTGGGCTTGTCAGTCATGGAAGCTCGCTTTCGTTGCTGAAAGCATAGATCATGATCTATTTATTTGGTGGCCGGAGGGTGAACGATCAGACGGCGGTCAACTCCGCGAGAAGAGCCCGCACCCGCGACTCGATGCCATCGCGGATGTCCCGCACCTCGGCGAGCGGCTTGCCGACGGGATCCTCGATATCCCAGTCGAGATACCGCCGCCCCGGGAACACCGGGCACACGTCACCGCATCCCATCGTGACCACCACGTCCGCGGCACGCACGGCCTCATCGGTGAGCAGCTTGGGGAACTCCCCGCCGAGCGGGACGCCGATCTCATCGAGGGCAGTGACGATCGTGGCGCGCACAGCATCGGCGGGCGCGGAGCCGGCGGTGTGCACGAGCACCCGGTCACCGGCGAGCTGGCGCATGATGCCAGCGGCCAGCTGCGACCGCCCGGCGTTCTGCACGCAGACGAAGAGGACCTCCGGGGTCGCCCGGTGCGCCGATTGCGCCCTCGCCATGGCGTCCAGCCGAACGGTCGCGAAGGCGGCCACTCGCGACCCGAGATGCGGCGCACCCGACATCGGGTGCAGCATCCCGCGGCTCTCGGCGACGTACCGCTCGACGGTTTCACGGCTGAACGAGCCACGGTAGCGCTCGGCGAGATCATCGACGATGCGCGGCAGGTCCGGCTCGGCATCCGGCACTGTCGCCTCGCCGAGCAGGGCGTCGACACGCTCGATCTGCCGAGGATCCAGGGAGTACCAGACCCGCCGACCTTCGGGATGGCGGATGACGATCCCCTCGTCGGCGAGGGCCTTCATGTGGTGGCTGATCGTGGGCTGGCGGAGGTTCAGTGACTCGGCGAGCCGTCCGACGAGCGCGCGGCCGTCTTCGGAGTCACGGATCAGCTGCACGATGCGGGCGCGCGTCGGATCTCCGAGAACCGTGAGCTCACGGCGACTGTCACTGGCACGCATAGACCGCAGTCTATGCGCCGGACGGATGCTCCTGGCCGGTGTCGCCGCGCGCCTGCACCCACGCCCGACGCCCGAGTGCGGTGAGGCGGTAGCGTCCGTCGATCTGAGTGACCCACTCGAGGTTCAGGAGCCGCCAGAGGATCTCGCCCAGCATGCGCGGTAGTCGCCGGACGTGCGCAGCGGCCAGCCCGGGCCGACGAGCGGTCCACGCGGCGAGGATCTGATCGTCGTCGAGGTCGCCCTCGGCGCCGAGGATGTCGAGGATCATCACGCGAGGGGCGGTGCTGTGCCTCCGGAGCTGCACGTCGTCCATTGCTCTAGTCGCGGCCGTTCACCGTGCTGCGGCGCTCGATCAGGACGGTGTCCCGCCACGAACCGGCGTGCGCGCCGAGAGCCGAGCGGGCGATCCGTTCCCGTGTCCCGATGATCCGGAAGCCGGCGGAGGTGTGCACGCGGAGGCTGGGGGTGTTCTCCGGAAAGATGCTCGACTGGATGGTCCAGTACCCGGACTCGTCCGCGGCGGTGACGAAGGCGTTCAGCAGCAGGCGTCCGATTCCCCGACCCCGGGCATCGCGGTGCACGTAGACGGAGTGTTCGATCACGCCGCGGTAGGCCGCTCGGGCGGACACCGGCGACGCGGCCGCCCATCCCCACAGCTGCCCATCGTCACCGACCGCGACCAGGCGCGGTGATGCGAGCTTGCTCGCGTCGAACACCTCCCAGCTCGGTGCCTCGGTCTCGAACGTCGCCTCGCCGTCTTCGATGCCGTGCCGGTAGATCTCCTCGACACCTGCCCAATCGGAAGCCGTCATGCTGCGGATCTCTGTCACGAGCAGCATCCTCCTCCACCGGTTCCGAGGTCGGTCGAGCACACTCCGGTCGCGGGCAGGACGAGCTCGACGTGCGATGCCGACGCCACATCACCGGCCAGCCATGCCGCCACCGAGCGCACCTGTTCGTAACCGGTTGCGAGAAGGAACGTCGGGGCGCGACCGTACGACTTCATCCCGACGATGAAGAAGTCCTTCTCCGGGTGGGTGAGCTCGCGGAACCCGTGCGGCTCGACCGTTCCGCAGGAGTGCACGTTCGGATCGATGAGCGGCGCGAGTCGCTTGGGGGCCTCGACGATGTCGTCGAGTTCGAGGCGGATCTCACGCAGCATGTCCAGATCGGGGCGGAAGCCGGTCGCGTTCACGACCACGTCCGTGGCATGGACGACCACCTCGCCACGACGATGACCGACCAGCTCTACGGCATCGTCGGCGCGGCGGCCGCGGATGATCTCGAACCCGTCCACGACGGTGATGAGCCCGGCAGCGACGGCCTGATCGACTCGGCTGCCGAGGCGGGCGCGATCGGCGAGCTCGTCGTCGGCGGAGGAGGACACCCGTACCGCCTGCGCGTTGCGGATGAGCCAGGTCACCGTCGTGCCCGGCTCCTGACGTGCGAGCTCCACGAGACCGAGCAGGGTGTTCGCGGCCGAGTGTCCCGCCCCGACCACGGTCGTGTGGCGCCCCGCGAACAGCGCGCGATCCCTCCCCCGTACGTCCGGGAGCGCAGGAGCGACCCGGTCGGCGATGTCGGTCATGCCGAGCAGCTCCAGTCCGCCCGAGGCGAGCGAGTTCGGCGATCGGTAGGTGCCGGAGGCGTCGATCACCGCACGGGCCGCCACCTCTTCGACGTCCCCGTCGGTGGTGCGGATGCGCACAGCGAACGCGGCCGCGAACCTGGCCCGGGTGCGGGTGCGGTCCATGCCTTCGCGGGTCACGCCGAGGACCTCGACGCCGGTGCGCAACCGGGTTGAGATCGGCTCGAGGTCGGCGAGTGGCGCGACGTACTTCTCCACCAGCTCCGTGCCCGTCGGTGCGCGCTCCGGATCCGGCAGCTGCCACCCATGCTGCTCCAGGAGCCGGCTCGCCGCGGGATCCACGAGGTGCTTCCACGGCGAGAAGAGGCGCGTGTGGCCCCACTGGCGGACGCTGGCCGCCGCGGAGTCGCCCACTTCGAAAATGACGAAGTCGATGCCGCGTTCGACCAGATGAGCAGCGGCGGCCAGGCCGACCGGACCGGCACCGATGATCGCGACCGGCAGTTTCGTCGAACGATCGTTCGTCGCAACGTGGGGAGTCAGATCTAGCAGGGTCACAACAGCCTCCAATGGATATCGATGAACATCGATGCTCAATTGTGCAGCCATCTATTGATACCTGTCAATATCGACTATGATCGATGCATGACCACGATGCTCGAGGTGACCGACGTCACTGCCGGTTCCTGCTGCGCGTCGCTCGTGCGCGAGCCGCTCACCGCGGCCGAAGCCGACCAACTCGCGACGACCCTGAAGGCCCTCGCCGACCCGGCACGCCTGCGCCTGCTGTCGATCGTGGCGGCCTCGGAGGGTGCAGAAGCGTGTGTCTGCGATCTGATCGAACCGGTCGGACTCAGTCAGCCGACGGTCTCGCACCACCTGAAGGTGCTCACCACGGCAGGATTCCTCGAGCGCAGCAAGCGCGGCACGTGGGCGTACTACAAGCTCGTCCCCGGCGCGCTCGACCGAATCTCGCAGCTCCTCGTCGCCTCGTGAGCCCGGCGAACGCCCGCGCCCTCGCCGGCGAATTCCTCGGCAGCGCGCTGCTGGCCGCGGTCGTGGTCGGCTCCGGAATCGCCGCACAGCGGCTTTCGCCCGGCGATGTCGGACTGCAGCTCTTCGAGAACGCCTTCGCCACCGCGCTCGGCCTCGCCGTGCTGATCCTGGTCTTCCAGACCGTGTCCGGCGCGCACTTCAATCCAGTGGTCTCCCTCGTCGATGCGCTGCTTCACCGCAAGAGCGCGGGCATCACAGCGGCGTACGTTCCGACTCAGATCCTCGGATGCATCGGGGGCGCCGTCCTCGCGAACCTCATGTTCGCCGAACCGGCGATCGCCTGGAGCACCACGGAACGGGCCGACTGGCCTCACCTGCTGGCAGAGGTCGTCGCCACCGCCGGGCTGGTGCTGGTGATCTTCGCCCTCGTTCGGACCGGTCGCGCCCATCTCGCCGCACCCGCCGTCGGCGCCTACATCGGTGCCGCGTACTTCTTCACCTCATCGACCAGCTTCGCCAACCCGGCGATCACCATCGGCCGAGCGTTCAGCGACACCTTCGCCGGCATCGCTCCGGCATCCGTCCTGCCCTTCATCGGCGCGCAACTGGTGGGCGGCGTGATCGGATGGATGCTGGTCCGATCCTTGTTTCCCGTCGCACAGGATCCTGCCGCCGCCTGACACGGCCGCCGCCATCCCCGGGGCGATCGCGCAGAGGCGGCCCGGTCGTCTCAGGCTCTCACTTCGCCGCCCGACGGATGATCGCCGCGACGAGGGCTTCGACCGGCCCGCCTGCCGATCGCGGGTTCGTCAGCAGCGTGAAGTCGATCTCGCCGAGCTGCGGCAGCCCGAGAGTAGGACTGGCCGGCACCAGATCGGCGGGCACCATCGCCTGCGGCAGCACGGCGATGCCGATCCCGGCGCGGACCGCGGCGAGCGCACCGTTGACATCGCGGACATTGCAGGTGATGCGCCAATTGCGCCCGACCGACTCGAGCGTCTGGATGGCAGCCGCGCGGGAGTGGCTCGGCGCAGGATACGCGATCAGCGGCACAGGCGCGTCGAGATCGACGCGGGTGTCTTCGTGCGACACCCAGATGTGCCGATCGCGTCGCACGAGATGACCCGTGGGCAGCCCCGGCTCCTGCTTGACGTAAACGAGGTCGAACTGCCCGGCCTGGAGCCGCTTCACCAGCGCGGCGCTCTGCCCGACGGTGAGCGAGAGATCGATCTGAGGGTGGACGCGCCGGAACTCCCGAAGGATCTGCGGCAGCTCCGTGAGCGCGAGGTCATCGGCCGAGCCGAATCGCACTCGGCCCCGCATCGCCGAGGTGTCGAAGTAGGCGGCCGCCGCGTCATGCGCCGCGAGGATCTCGCGCGCAAACCCGAGCATGGCCTCTCCGTTGTCGGTCAGTTCCACCGTCCGCGAGTCCCTCGCGACGAGAGCCCGTCGGGCCGCGGCCTCGAGGCGCCTGATCTGCTGGCTGACCGTCGGCTGGCTGATCTGCAGCTGCGCTGCCGCCCGTGTGAAGCTCCGCGTCTCGGCCAATGCCACGAATGTGCGCAGCAGCACGGGGTCGAACATCTCGACTCCATTCGACAATCGAATAAGTGGTTTGCCAATCATGCCACGAGCGAATGACGAGCATCCGGCGACCCTAGCCTGAAATGACCATGGCGATGATGCAGGAACCCAGCCCGGCAACGGAGCCGATCCCCGTCGCGGGTTCTCCCGGATGGCGCGGAGCGCGCCACACATTGGCGATCCGCAACTACCGCTTCCTCCTCGCATCGATGTTCACGGGGTTCATGGCGGCCTGGATCTCGCGCATCACCCAGGACTGGATCCTGCTGGAGATGACCCAGAGCGTCGCAGCCGTGGGGTTGGCGGTGACCTTCCAGTTCGCGCCGATACTACTTCTCGGTCTGTGGGGCGGGGTCCTCACCGACAGATTTCCCCGGCTGCGCATCGCCCGCATCGCGCAGACAATGACCGTCGCCGGACTGCTCGTGCTCATGTTGCTGCTCATGCTGAACGCCTTGCAGGTCTGGCACATCTACGCGTTGGCGGCGGTGTCGGGGTTGGCCGCGGTCGCCGAATCTCCGGCGCGTAGTGCGCTGGTCACGCAGATCGTCCCGCCGAATCGGCTGCAGGCGGCCATTGGATTGAACGCCACGGCCCTGCACGTGGCGTCGCTCATCGGCGCGGCGGGCAGCGGCATACTCATCGCCGTCTTCGGGGCACGATGGGCGGTGGCATTCGCGCTCCTGCTCGCGGTGATCGCGTGGGGCATGCTCGCGTGCGTCCGCACATCCGAGCTCCAGCCTGTGGCTCGGGCGGGCGGCCGGTCCGGAATGCGTGCAGGGATTCACTACGCGTATCGCAAGCCGACGATCCGATGGTCGCTGATCCTCATCGCGTTCATCGCGACCTTCGGCATGACGCACACTGTGCTGTACGCAGCGGCGGCGCGCGACGTCGGCTTCGACAGCGGCGCGGCCGGATACGGACTGTACTTCGCCGTGAGCTCCGCCGGAGCCATCCTCGGCGCCGTCGTCTCGATGGGCCGCCGCTCCATCGGGATGCGGTCGGTGCTAACCTGCGCGATCGTCTTCGGAGCGACCATGCTCGCGACCGCTGCAGCGTTCACCGAACCCTTGTTCCTCGTTGCGATCGTATGCCTCTCAGCCACACGCATCCTCTGCGTGACGGGGATCGAGGCGCTCTTCCAACTCTCGGCGAACCCGTCGATGCGCGGCCGGGTCGCTGCGCTGTACTTCGCGATCGTTGCCGCTGGTCAGTGCGTCGGCCCACTCCTGATCGGCTGGGTCGCCGAGAGCGTCGGGCTGCACACAGCGTTTGCGCTTGCCGGCGGCATACCGCTCGTGGCCGCGTGCGTGCTGGGCATTGTGGTCATGCGCTCACGCGAACTCCGGCTACGCATCGACCTCCGCCGGCCGCGCCGGCTGATCCGGATCGTTCCCCGCACGCCCGTCGGGCCGGTCGCCGACCTCGTCGGATCCCGTCCCGGCCTTTCCTGACTCGCGGGTTGCGGTGCGCCGGCGGTCGACCCTGTCCCGATCGCCGCGCGCACGGCGTCCGCGCCTGTGGCGCTCAGGGACACTCGACAGCGAAGATGGCACACCACCACGCGCGCCCAGGGGTCGTCAGCGAGGTGGGAGCACCCTCTGGCGTTGCTGGCCGAGGCTGGTGATCCCGAGCTCGATGATGTCGCCCGGCTTTAGCCATTGCTGTGGGGTCATCCCCATCCCGACGCCGTGCGGGGTGCCCGTGTTGATGAGGTCGCCCGGCTCCAGGACCATGAACTGACTGAGGTACCGCACGATGAAGAACGGATCGAAGATGAGGTCCGTGGTCGAGCCGGTCTGCTTCCGCTCGCCGTTCACGTTCAGCCAGAGCTCAAGATCGTTCACGTCACCCACTTCGTCCGGGGTGACCAGCCACGGTCCGGCCGGGTTGAACGTCTCGGCCGACTTGCCCTTCGTCCACTGCCCGCCGCGCTCGAGCTGGAACGCCCGTTCGCTCACGTCGTTGCACACGACGTAGCCGGCGATCGCCGCTCGAGCCTCCTCGTCGGTATCCAGGTAGCTGGATCGCGAGCCGATCACAATGCCGAGCTCTACCTCCCAGTCTGTCTTCGATGCCCCCCGCGGGATCTGCACGTCGTCGTTCGGTCCGACAAGGGTGTTGGGCGCCTTCGTGAAGAGGATCGGCTCCTCGGGGATCGCGGCGCCCGTCTCGATCGCGTGCTTACGGTAGTTCAGGCCGATGCACAGGATCTGCTGCGGCCGTGCGAACGGCGCACCGATGCGCGCGTCACCCAACGGTCGGATCGACCCGGCCGCGACCCGGTCGGCGACGATGGGTTCCAGCGCCGCGATCCCCCCGGCGGCGAGCCAGACGCCGTCCACCTCGGCGACGACATCCGATACGTCGACGAATGCGTCATCCCCTACGGCGACCGCCGCACGCTCGGCACCGAACGCCCCGATCCGCATGATCCTCATCGTGGTGATCCCTCTTCTTTCTTACGTCGAGTTGCGTCCGCCGAACACGGACGAGCATCCAGCACCGTGGCCCGAGGGCCCGGCTGGAGTCATCCGGTCGTGGCGTTGTCGTCCGTCAAGACTGGTCTGTCTCCGCGAACGCGGCGGCGCGGGCGACGACGGCCTTCATGGTTTCCGCCACGCGCGCGACATCCTCGCGGGAGAGCCTGCTGGTCGGGGCGGACAGGCTCACCGCCACCGGAAGGGTCATGCTCGGCACGGCGACCGCGACGCATCGGCCGCCGATCTCGTTCTCCTCGTCGTCCACGGCGTAGCCCTGCTCGCGCACTTTCTCGAGTTCGGCCATGAACGCGGGCACGGTCGTGATGGTGTGCTCGGTAGAGCGCGCCATCCCCTCCTGCGCGAGTATCGACTCCACCATGCTGGATGGCAGCTTCGCGGCCAGCACCTTGCCGAGCGCAGTCGCATGGATGACCTCGCGATCGCCGGCACGTGGCGCATTGCGTATCGAGGCCTTGCTCTCGACGATCTCCAGGTAGGCGACGCGGGTGCCGTCGAGGAGGCCGAGGTTGACCGTCTCGCCAAGGGTGTCGCGCAGGTATTCCAGTTGGGGGAGCAGGCGTCGGGCGACGGTGTCGATGCGATCCCCGCTCAGCGCGAGGCCCATCCGGTAGTCGCCGTCTCCGTTGCGTTCCACGTATCCGCGACCTTCCAGGGTCGCCAGGTACCGGAACACCGAACTCTTGGGCAGCTCCGTGGCCTGTGCGAAGTCCATCAGGCTCAGTCCGTCGGGATTCGCTTGAACGAGATCGAGGATGTCGCAGACGCGCTGCACCGACCTGATCGAGTAGTTCGCCTCGCTCATGACGTGCTCTCCTTCATCTGCTGTCCCTGCCGGGTCCACACCACGATTGCGGGGCCGTCGACCCGAGTGAGTCTACTCCTGGGGTCTCATAAAACGGACAACTTTGTTTCACTCATCAAAACTCGACATGGCCCACGCATTGACGCGTACGCGATCGAACTCCTAGATTGTGAAACGCAGCGTTACACTCACTGAAACGCGCAACCGACCACGGATAGGACGCGGACGAATGTCGAAGACAGAGTGGCCCGAGTCGAAGCGCATGTGGGAGCGTGCGAAACGCTCGCTGAGCGGCGGCGTCTCCACAGGGCTCCGGGCGGCGGCGAAGCCTCACCCGATCTTCTTCACGGGCGGCGAGGGCGCCACGATGACGGATGTCGACGGAAACGTCTACATCGACTATGTGATGGGCTGGGGGCCGAACATCCTCGGACACGGCAACGCGCGTCTTGTGCGGGCTGTGACCGAGCAGATCTCCCGCGGCGCCACTTACGGGTCGGGGCATCGCTACGAGTTCGAGGCCGCCGAGGCACTCTTGGCCATCTACCCGGATTTCGAGCGTGTGCTCTGGTCGAACACCGGGACGGAAGCCGACCTCGCGGCGCTTCGCATCGCGCGTGCAGCGACGGGCCGCCAGCGCTTCGTGAAGTTCACCGGTCACTACCACGGCTGGTCGGACACCATGCTGCTGGGATACCGCTCGTTCGACGGCGCGGGCGGCCTCGTCCCGGAGACCCGGGGACAGTCGGCCGATGCGTTGACTCAGGTCGAGCTCGTGCCCTGGGGCGACGCCGCGGCTCTGCGTGCCCTCCTGGAGAAGGATCACGACATCGCAGCGGTGCTCCTCGAGCCGGTACTGTGCAACTCCGGTGTCATCGTCCCGCCGCCGCAGTTCCTGCAGGAGGTGCGGGATGTGTGCACGGAGCACGGAGTGGTGCTCATCTTCGATGAGGTCATCACTGGGCTGCGCATCTCCCCCGGCGGCGCCGTCGAGCGCTTCGGGGTAGTACCCGACATGGTGGTGCTGGCGAAGGCCGTCGCCGGCGGACTCACCCTCGCGGCGATCGTCGGCCGTGCCGACCTGTTGGATCTCACCATGCAGGGCGTGACCCACGCAGGCACCTACAACGGCAACCCCCTCGTTCTCGCTGCAGCTGTCGCCACCATGCAGGAGCTCAGCGCCCCGGGCGTCTACGAAGACTTCGAGCGTCGAGGCGCCCGGCTCGCCGACGGACTCCGCGCGGCGCTCAGCGCTGCCGGCCTCGTCGGTGCCGTCAACCAGATCGGCCCGGTCGTCCAGATCGGCATCGGAGTCGAGCGGATCGAGACCACCGCGGACTTCTTCGCCGTGGACTCCGCACGCTACGACCGTGTCGCGGTCGCCCTCCTCACCCGCGGCATCTTCGTCATGCCCGGCGGCCGCCTTTACCTGTCCACCGCGCACACCGACGTGCAGATCGAGGCGACCATCACGATCTTCACCGAGGTCCTCGCCGCGGAAGCCGCGGGAACGCTCGCAGCGGCCGACGCGGTCGCATCATGACGACGCCGCGCGTCGCGTTCGTGGCGGTCTTCCACGAGACGAACACCTTCTCCTCCGGCGAGACCGGCCGCGACGGTTTCGCCGCGCGCTGGTACCGAGGTGGGCAATTGCACGACGCGTTCGCCAGCACGAAAACGGTCGGCGGCGGCTTCCTCGACGGCGCCGCCGAGGCTGGCATGACCGTGGTGCCCGTCTTCGGGGCATTCGCGACACCCTCCGGACCCGTGACCCGCCCGGCGTTCGACGACATCCTCGCGGAGATCGAGCAGGGGCTGACGGATCTCGAGGTCGACGGCATCCTGCTGGAGCTGCACGGCGACCTGTTCGTGTCCGGGTCGGAGGATGCCGAAGCGGAGATCGTTTCGCTGGTGAGTCGGCTGCAGCCCGGGCGGCCGATCGCCGCCGTGACGGATCTGCACGCCAACGTCTCTGTTCCTAGGCTCACCGAACTCGCGATCCTCGTCGGGTACCGCACGAATCCGCACGTCGACACCTGGGCGACCGGTCGCCGAGCCGCGCTGCTCCTCGCCGACGTCATCGCCGGCCGCCTGGCGCCGGTGCGCGAGCATGCCGGGCTGCCCATCGTCGCAGCCCCGTCCGTCCAGCAGACCGCCGATGAACCATTACGCAGCTTGATCGCACTCGCCGACGAGCTGGAGGCCGACCCGCGTCTGGTCGACGTGACGGTCCACGCCGGCTACGCCTACGGCGACTCCGCCTCGACGGGTATGGGCTTCTCTGCGACAGCGGATGCCGCCCATCGCGCTGCCGCCCGCGACGCTGTCGATCGGCTGAAGGCCCTCGCCGCACGCACCGCCTCCGTGTTCCGCACGTCGTTCCCCAGCGCTGCCGACGCGATCCTTGAGGCCGTCACGGCGCCGGGACTGGTCGCGATCGCCGATACGGGTGACAACATCAACGGCGGCTCGCCCGGTGACACGACCTGGCTGTCCCACCTGGCCATCCGGCATCCCGAGCGTCGATTCCTGACGACCATCGCCGATCCGGCCGCCGTTCAGATCGCTCGCACCGCCGGCGTCGGCGCACGCGTGTCGCTCTCTCTCGGCGGACACGCCTCGACGACGAGCGGCGAACCGATCACGGGCGAGGCGGAGGTGCTCGCGATCACCGATGGCGTCTTCCGCAATGAAGGGCCGATGGCGACGGGCAACCGCATCGACATGCACGGCGCGGCCGTCGTGCGCATCGCGAATCTCACGGTGCTGATCCAAGGCAGCGCGACACAGCCGAACGACAGCGCCATGTTCCGCTCCGCCGGCATCGACCTGAACGACGTCGACGTCGTCCTACTCAAGGGCGCCGCCGCGATCCGTGCCGATTGGTCCCCCCGCGTGTCACGCATCATCGACGCAGGCACCCTCGGCGAGACCGACCAGGTGCTCTCCCGACTGGACTACCGTCGCGCGGCACTGCTTCCTGCGCCGGCCGTGCTCGTCGAGCATCAGGACGTGGCCGGCGCCCCCGCGATGTTCCCGTCGGCGGCTCGGATCGGCGAGCGCATCATCGTGGTGTGGTCGGACACTCCCGACGGCTGGCCCGGCGGCCGCGCGCTCGGCTCATGGTCCGACGATGACGGACGTACCTGGTCCGCCCCGGTGGTCGTGGCGACCCCCGCCCCCGGCGAGGCCTCGGTGGTGAGTGCGCTGTCACTGACCCCGCGAGCGGACGGAACCGTTCGCTTCGCCTACAACGGCGTCACGTGGCCCACGCCGAACGCGGCCGATCGGATCGCCACGGTGTCGTTCACGGACTCCACCGACGGCGAACGGTGGAGCGACCCGATCACCCTGCAGTCGCCGTACGCGTTCCCCGCGGTCTACGGGGAGATCGTTCCGGTCCCCGGTGGCGAGATCATGCCGATCTGGGGCCGTCGCTCGAGCGATGAGCACTGGCGCGCCGGAGTCTGGTTCGCCGAGGACGGAACGACCTGGCAGGAGCACGGGAACGTCGGCTGGGCGCCGGTGGCCGCGCTCGACGAGCACTACGTGGACGACGGCAGCCAGAATGTCGATGACGACATCGCCGAGCAGATCTCGCAGCCCAGGTTCCGACCGCACGATGCGACGGGCGGGTTCAACGAGACCTCGATCCAGCGGGTGAGCGACGGCGCACTGCGCGCGATCGTGCGCCAGCAGGGCGTCGCGGGTGCGAGCGACCCGCTCATGCTCTTCACCACGGCATCCGGTGACGACGGAAGAACCTGGTCCGCCCCGACGGAACTCGGATTCACTGGCATGTCCCCGTGCCTGAGGGTTCTTCCGGATGGGCGACTACTGCTGGCCTACCGCCGTACCGTGCCCACCGTGGCCGACACCGCTGCGGTCGAGGTGCGGATCGGCAGTCCGGATGCCGCGCGCTGGTCGCTGCCGCTGCCGCTGCCCACCGGCTCGGACGAGCCGCTGCCCTACGAGTACCAGGTGGGGTACCCGAGCATCGTCACCTCGGTCACCAGTGGGGAACACCTCGTACTTCACTACAGCTACCGCGATGGCGAGGGCAGGCTTCTACGGCTGGCTCGCATCCGTGTCCCGGAGCTCGGCTGACATGACACCGGCGGGTCTCGTCCTGACTCCCTCGATCGCTCTTGTCGGGGGCGGCAGCTTGGGAGCGGAGCTCAGCCACGCGTGCGATGCGAACATCTATCTCGTGCACGACGATGAGGACGGCGTCCTCATCGACGCCGGATGCGGCCTCGGCACCCCCGATGTGATCGCCAACGTCCAGGCCGTGGCGCCATCCGTCCGGATTTCGAGCATCCTCGTGACCCATGCGCACGCCGACCACGCGGCCGGTGCGGCCTCGCTCGCTGCCGCGACCGCGGCCGATGTGCTCGCCACGGCGCATGTCGGCGCCGTACTGAACGGCACGAACCCCGCCGCCTCGGGCCTGGAGGGGGCGAAGGCGAAGGGGATGTACCCGGCCGAGGTCGCGTTCACCGCGGTCCCGTCGATCACCGTTGCGGACGGCCACGAGCTGCGGCTGGGACGGATCGCGATCACCCTGCTGCTGACCGAGGGGCACGCCGACGGCCACCTCACAGCCGTCATCCGGGAGCCGGACCGGATCGTGTCGGTCTGCACCGGAGACCTCGTCTTCGCGCGCGGCCGCGCAGCGCTTCTGGATGACTCGCCGGAGACCGACCTCACCCGTTGGGAGGCCTCGGTCCGCCGTGTTGCGGATACCGAGCCCACTCGCCTCCTCCCCGGTCACGGTACGCCCGTGCTCCGCCGCGCCGGCGCGCACCTTGCCCTCGCGCTGGACCCCCTCTCCCGGGGCCTGGAGCCGCCGCGCTTGATCGACACCGATGCCCGCCCGCGAAGGGACCACTCATGACCGTCATCGCCGTCAGCGGCTTCGGATCCATCGGCCGTCGGCACGCCCGCGTGCTCAGCGCCATGGAGGGCGTGGAGGTCGTCGTGCACGACCCGGTCGCGCTCGGCGAGGATGTCGGTTTCCCGGTCGTCGCGAACCTCGACGACCTGGATGCGCACCGTCCGGATGGCATCGTGATCGCCAGTCCTGACGAATACCACTTGAGCGGCGCGACCTGGGCGGCGGAACGCTGGCTTCCCGTGCTGCTGGAGAAGCCCGTCGCCGACACGATCGCGGCGGCCGAGAGCCTCGTCACGGCCACCGCCGAGCGGTGCGCCGTGCTCGTCGGGTACGTGCTGCACCATTCCCCCGTGTTTCAGGCCGCGGCAGCCTGCATCGCCAACGGCGGCATCGGCATCCCGATCTCCGCGCACGCCGATCTCGGCGCCTACGAGACGCTCGTGGTGGCCCGCAATCGGTTCGCGGAGCCTCGGCACGACCGGATCTTCGTCGACTACAGCCACGAGTGGGACTACCTGCGCTGGTTCCTCGGGCCGCTCACCCCGCTCGCCGCGCACGCGCGCGACTTCGAGGGCATCCGAGAGCACACGGAGCACCCGAACAGCGTGGACGCACTACTGCGTGCAGGTGACGTGGGCGTCACCGCCCATCTGGACTACGTGCGTCGCCCTGGTCGGCGGGTGTGCACGGTGATCGGTTCCGAGGCGAGTCTCACCGTGGATGCCGGCGGCGATCTGACGATCCGGTACGAAGAGACGGGCGAAGTCAGCACACAGTCATACGCCGAGCCTCGCGATGCCATGTTCGCGCGCCAGGCGATGCACTTCCTCGCGGTCATCCGTGGCGAGGAGGAACCGGCGGTGACGGCGGCCGACGGGTTGGCGGCACTGCGCACCGCGGACGCACTGACCCGGTTGGCGCACCGCTGACGGCGCGCCAACCGGTCACAATGCGCTGCGCAGTTCCCGCACGACGGCGTCGCCGCGCGCCGTGTCGATCATGAGGTTCGTGAGATACGCGAACCCGAGCCCGAGGCCCGGATCGGCGAATGCCACCTGCCCGCCGGCTCCGTCATGACCGAACGCGGCGAGCGAGGTCATCGGGCGAAGATCGGAGGCCAGGGCGACGCCCGCGCCCCAGCGGTGGTACGGCGGCGGGGCCGTCGGGTACTCCGGCGCGCCTTCACCACGTAGCGCCGTGAGCGCCGCTCGCGCGGACGACGAGAGCAAGGGCTCGCGGGGATCGACCACGGCACCCCAGAACCGGGCCACAGCATCCGCCGTGGCGAGGCCTGCGGCTCCCGCGAGTCCGGAGGCGATCACCGCCGGGTCGTCGAAGCCCACGTCGCGATCGGTGAGCCGCGCAGGGAAAGCGCCACCGAACGTGGCGAAGTGCACGACGGCTTCGGCGATGTCCGGGGCGATCGCCATGGCCGGTGCGGAAAGGTCGCCCAACACGGGGCGCGCCCGCCGCGCGGCGGTCTCGGCATCCGCACCGAGCCACAGGTCGATGCCGAGCGGACCGGAGATCTCCTCCGCGATGAAACGGCCCAGTGTCCGACCGTCGATGCGCAGCATGAGCTGCTCCGTGATGACACCGTGCGAGAGCGTGTGGTAGCTGTATCCGGTGCCCGGACGCCAGAGCGGAACGCGGCCCGCGATGTTCTCCGCGAGCGTATGCCCATCGATGGCCTCGGAGAGGGTGAGGTCACGGTCCGGACCCGGTACGCCCGCCCGGTGCGCCAGTGCGTCGCCGACGGACACATCCGACTTGCCGGCGACACCGAACTCGGGCCAGTAACGCGCCAGGGGCTCATCCAGCGAGCCGAGGAGCCCACGATCGAGGAGCATCGCGATCGCCACGGCGGCGACGCCTTTCGTACAGGAGAAGATCACGGCCGGGGTGTTCGCCTCCCACGGCCGATCGAGGTCTGCGGCGCCGCTCTGCACACTGACCACGGCCCGACCTCCGAGGTGGACCGAGAGGGCGGCGCCCGCCCGTTCGTCCTTCACTGTGGCGGCAAAGGCGTGGACGACGTTGTCGAAGCCGGAATCCCAGTGGCCGCGGATTCCTTCGATCATGGGCGCGCGAGGACGGCGACCGCGTCCAGCTCGACCTTGACCGACTCCAGCGGGGACACCCAGGTCGTCCGCGCCGGCCGAGGGTGTGCGAAAAGCTCGCGATAGATCCGGTTGTACTCGGGGATCTGGTCTTCCGCCGTCACGAAGGCGCCGATGCGGACGACGTGGCGCAACGACGATCCTGCCGCGACGAGGAGCGTCTCGAGGTTGGCCACGCAGCGACGCATCTCCTCCTCGAAGGTTCCGGAGATGATGGCTCCGGTCTCCAGGTCGACCGATGCCTGACCCGACACGTGGACGAGCCCGCCGGCGATCACCGCGGGGGTGAAGTTCCGATCCTCTCGCGCGCCCAGGTAGGTGATGTCTCCCACGGTGCTCAGTTCCACGGTGCTCCTTGTGTGTCGTTCTGGTCGTTTTGGGTGTGCGGCGGTCGCGCTCATGCGCGCCGAGTGCCGAGCTCGAACAGCACGTCACCCGGTGACACGATCGCCTGAGTGCGCAGCACGGTGATCACACCGCCGGCCGGTGCCGTGCAGACGAACGCATCGGATCCGTCGCTGTCGATCACGCGGCCGATCACCTCGCCCGCGGCGACATCGTCCAGCAGAGTGCGCTGAGTGACGAAGAACCCCGCCCGCGGCGTCGACGCGGCGCGGTCGACGTCGCCGTTCCCGTGCAGCCGCAGCGTGGTGGCGCGGCCCTCCGGCGCGTCGTCGACCATGTCGAGGTGCGCGAGGATCCGCAGCACGCCATCGCGGTAGTCGCCGAGGGTCTCCGCGGTGAGCACGCCGCCGCGGGGCGACTCGACGTAGAGCGCCGGGATGCCGAGTTCCTGTGCCGTGCTCACGGTACGGCCGATCCCGTTCGCGGGGTGCGTCCACACCGTGCCCGCACCGAATGCCTCGCACAGCGCGACGGCGAGGTCGCAGCCGGGCGAGCCGTCGTCGAGGCATCCCGCGAAGAACGGCATGTCGGTGTCGGGCGACGACGTGTGCAGGTCGATGAGCACGTCCGCTCCGGTGATCAGGCGATCGGCGATTGCAGCGGCGAGCTGCTCGGTCGGCTGACCGTCGGCGGCACCGGGGAACACCCGGGCGAGATTCAGTCCGTCGACCGGGCTGACGCGAAGATTCGCCGCGTGCGCGGCCGGATGCGCGACCGGCAGCAGTCGCACGCGGCCCGCGATGAGCGGCAGACCCTCACGTGCGAACTGCGCGAGCGCGACGATGCCCGCCACCTCGTTGCCATGGATGCCGGCGAGCAAGGTGACGGTCGGACCCGGCACCCCGCTGTCGAGGTGGAACACCTCCAGGACGACGCCGTCCGCGGTGCGAAGCTGCTCGCTGCTCGCGGCGATCACGAGGCGACCTCCTCTACTTGGAAGGCTGTACGCCCGGCGTAGTAGACCGCGCGGTCACGCGTCCCGCGCTCGCTCGGGTCGTTGATCGGCACGGCCGACAGCAGCGCTTGCGTGTACGCGTGCTGGGGATGGTCGAACACCTGCTCCACCGGTCCGCTTTCCACGACTTCACCCAAGTGCATCACGAGCACCTCGTCGGCGATATGCCGCACCACCGACAGGTCGTGCGAGATGAAGATGTACGCGACACCGGACTCGGCCTGGATGTCCTGCAGGAGGTTCACGATCTGCGCCTGGATGGACATGTCCAACGCTGACACGGGCTCATCGAGCACGAGCAGCTCGGGCTTGAGCGCGAGTGCCCGCGCGATGCCGATGCGCTGCCGCTGACCTCCGGAGAACTCGTGCGGATAGCGCGTGCCCTGGGCCGGGGTGAGGCCGACGATATCCAGCAGCTCCGTCACCCGGGCGCGCTGCGCGGCGGCGTTGCCGAGGCGGTGGATGCGCAAGCCTTCGCCGATGATCTCACCGGCCGTCATCCGGGGGTTGATGGCGGCATACGGGTCCTGGAAGACGAACTGCATCCGCTGCCGCAACCCGCCCGCGAGCCGGCGGTCGGAGAGGTCGGTGATGTCCTGGCCACGGAACTCGATCCGCCCGGACGTCGGCCGGTAGAACCGGTTCACCGTGCGCGCGAGCGTCGATTTCCCCGATCCGGATTCCCCCACCACCGCGACGGTGCGTCCGCGTTCGACCGTGAACGAGACATCCTCGACGGCTCGGATCGTGCCCTTCCGACCGGCCGCGTCGCGGACGGTGAACCGCTTGGACAGCGACGTCACCCTCAGGAGGGGCGTGGCATCCACAGTGGTGTCGGTCATCGGTCCTCCTCCGCGGATGCCGGTACCCCGACCCGGCGCAGTCGTCGCTCCGAGGCATCCATTCGTGGGCGGCAATCCAGCAGCTCGCGGGTGTAGTCGCTGGTCGGGTTCGCGAAGAGATCGAACACCTCGGAGGTCTCCAGCACGCGACCGCGTCGCATCACGACGACCCGATCGGCCATCTCGGCGACGACACCGAGGTCGTGGGTAATCAGGATCAGCCCGATGCCGAGATCTCGCTGCAGGTCCCGCAGCAGATCCAGCACCTGGGCCTGCACCGTGACGTCGAGGGCGGTCGTCGGCTCGTCCGCGATGATCAGCGGCGGGTCGTTCGCGATGGCCATCGCGATCATCGCGCGCTGCCGCATGCCGCCGGACAACTCATGCGGGTACTGGCGCACCCGCATCGTCGGGTCGGGGATCCCGACCCGTTCGAAGAGTTCCACGACGCGGGCGAGAGCGGCGCGCTTGGACACGTGCCGGTTGTGGGTGCGGATCACCTCGGCGACCTGCGACCCGATGCGCGTCACGGGGTTGAAGGAGCTCATCGGGTCCTGGAAGATCATGCCGATCCGCCCACCCCGCACGCGGTCGAGTTCGCGCGGGCTCAGCGTGTACAGATCCACGCCGTCGAACATCGCCGTTCCGCCGCGCCGTACCGCGGTCTCGCGCGGCAGCAGTCCCAGCAGGCTCGACACGGACACGCTCTTGCCGGAGCCCGATTCTCCGACGATGCCCAGGCATTCGCCCCGTCCGACCTCGAACGAGACGCCGTCGACGGCGGTGACGGTGCCCGTCTCGGTGCGGAAATCGATGGACAGGTCCGTGACCTGGAGCAGTGGTGCGCTCACTTCATCCTCCTCGGGTCGGCAGCGTCGCGTAGTCCGTCACCGAGGAAGTTGACGGCCAGCACCGCGACGGCGATGAGGATGCCCGGGGGCAGCCAGAGCCAGGGCATCGATTGCAGGATCGTGAGGGACTGCGCTTCGTTGAGCATGTTGCCCCAGCTCGCGGTGGGCGGCTGCACACCGAGGCCGAGGAACGAGAGCGTGGCCTCGAGCAGGATCGCCTGGGCGATGAGGAGGGTCGCGACCACGGTGAGCGGCGCGACCACCGCGGGGAGGATGTGGCGGCCGAGCACCCAGAAGCTCGATCCCCCGAGTCCCTTCGCCGCCACCACGAACTCCTGCTCGCGCAGCGACAGTGTCGCTCCGCGGACGATGCGGTAGGCCTGCGGCCACTCGAACAGGGCGAGGGCGATGACCAGTGTCTGCAGGCTCGGGCCGATGAAGGCCACGACGGCGGTGAGGATGATCAGCGTCGGGAACGACAGCACCACGTCGGCCATCCGCGAGAGGACCGCGTCGACCGGTCCACGCAGGTATCCGGCGATCGCCCCGAGGAGCGCACCGATGGCGGCCGCGCCGATCGTCGCCGCCAGCGCCACGGTGAGGGAGACGCGTCCGCCGGCGAGAAGGCGTGCGAGCACGTCGCGTCCGGCGGAGTCGGTGCCGAGCGGATGCTCGGGAGTCGGAGGTTTCCGGGAGGCGAAGACATCGACCGCATTCGGGTCGACGGGGTACAACATCGGCCCGAAGACGGCGATGACGATGAGCAGCACCAGCACGATCGCCCCGGCGACCGCGAGACGGTGCTTGGTGAAGCGGAGGACGGCGAGGCGCCTCGGCGAGAGCGGGGCGACGGTGGCCACGGTGGCGGTCTCGGTCATGTCACTTCACCCGGATCCGTGGGTCGATGGTCGCGTAAAGAATGTCCGCGATGAGGTTGCACAGCAGAACGAGGACCGCCACGAACAGCACGAAGGCGAGGATCACGGGGTAGTCGCGGGCCATGATCGAGTCGATCGCGAGCTTGCCCATGCCGGGCCACGCGAACATCGTCTCGATGACGACCGTCCCGGCCAGCAGCACCGGGATCTGGAGCGCGATCACGGTGATGAGCGGGATGGAGGCGTTCTTCAACGCGTGGCCGAACAGCACCTTGGTGCCGCCGATCCCCTTCGCCCGTGCGGTGACGATGTACTCGGAGTTCAGGGCGTCGAGCATGCTCGCCCGCGCGTATCGGACGTAGGGGCCGAGCATCACGAGGGCGAGGATCCCGCCGGGGAGGATCAGGTGCATCAGCTGATCGCCGATGTTGCCGTCGGATCCGAGTGATTCCATGCCGGAGGTGGGCAGCCATCTCAAGGTGAGACCGAAGATGAAGATGCCGAGAAGGGCGAGGAAGAACGGCGGCACCGAGATGGCGAACAGGCTGAACCCGGTGATCGTGTAGTCGACCCAGGAGTTCTTGCGGATGGCGGCGAGCATGCCCATCACGATGCCGACGATCACCGCGACCACGAGGGCGGCGCCGACGAGGCGTGCCGTGGCGCCGAGGCGTTCCATCATCAGGGTGTTGACCGGGCGTCCGCTGGAGAGGGAGAAGCCGAGGTTGCCGCTGAGAAGCTCGCGGAGCCACGCGAAGTACTGGACGACGAGCGGCTGATCGTACCCGAGGCGTTCCCGGATGGCCGCGAGTGCGGCCTCCCGATCGCCGACGAAGTTGACCGGGTCGACCATCACCTCGATCGGGTCGCCGGGCATCATCCTGAGCAGGGTGAACAGCAGCATGCTGATCCCCAACAGGACGACGATCGCGATGAGGACGCGGGTTGCGATATAGCGAAGCACGTCGTGCGGTGTTCCCCTCTACGGCGGTGCGGTGGTCTGGAACGGCGTCGGAGGGCTGCGGAGCTGTGTGACTCCGCAGCCCCCCGGGCGCCAGGTTTCAGCCGGTGATCGACCAGTTCGGCGCGCTGTAGAAGGCGTCCGTCAGCAGTCGTCGCGGTTCGAATCCTTGCAGCTTGTCGCTGACGCCGAAGATGACAGTCGGCGAGGACAGCAGGATCATCGGTACTTCTTCGTTGACGATCTGCTGCGCTTCCGCATAGATCTTCTCGCGCTCTGCCTGGTCGGGCTCACTGAGGCCCTTCGTCAACAGTGCATCAAGCTCCGGATTGCAGTATGCCTGGATGTTGGTGGCAACGCCGCACATCAGGCGGATGTTCATCGAGGACGGGTCCACGACGAAGTTGCCGTATCCGGAGATCAGCAGCTGGAAGTCGCGTGCTCCGATGGCAGCGGTCTGGCTGGCCGCATCGAGCTGGCGGACGACGGCGTTCATGCCGACCGCCTTCAGCTGCGCCGCGACGATGTCGAGGGTGAGGTCGCGATCCTTCTGGCCGGGAACGATCTCGAGGGTGACCTCGCGGCTCGCATCCCAGTTCGCCTCGGCGAGCAGTTCCTTCGCCTTCTCCGGGTCGTAGGCGTACTCTTCGAGACCGCTCGGCACGGCCCACTCGGGTCCGTGAGCGAGCACGTTGACGACCGTACCCTCGCCGTGGAACACCTCGTCGATGATCCCCTGCCGGTCGATCGCGTACAGCATCGCCTGGCGCACGAGCGGGTCGGCGAGTTCGGGGTGGGTGTCCATTGCGGTGTGCAGGGCGAGCACTCCGGCGCCCGGTGCGCTCTCGACGGTGATGCCCGCGATGCTGCGCACCGTTTCCACATCCACTGCCGGGACGCTGCTGAGGTGCAGTTCACCGGTCTGCAGCTGGGCCTGGGCGGCATCGCTCGTAAGCGTGGAGGCGAAGACCCGGTCGAGCTTCAGTTCACTGCGGAACTCGGGGTTGGCAACGAACTCGAGCTGCGAGTCCGAGACCCACTTGGAGAAGACGTATGGCCCCATGCCGGCCGTCGGCTCACGGAACCACTCGTTCTCCAGCATTCCGGCCGGATCCATGTCCTCGAGGGCGTGCTTGGGGAGGATCCAGCCGAAGTTGAATGCACCCGGAAGGAAGTTGCCGAGGAACGTCGCGTCCGGAGTCACCAGGCTGAACGACACCGTATCGGCATCCTCCGCGACAAGGCCGGACAGGGTGTCGGCGGTGCCTGCCTTGACCTCGGCGTTGCCGACGACGTTCGTCAGGAAGCCGGCCGTGGACGATGTCGCCGCCGGGTTCGCGTGCAGGTTGTACGTGAAGACGACGTCCTCGGCGGTGAACGGCTCGCCGTCGCTCCACTTCAGATCCGGAATGAGGTCGAAGGTGACCTTGGTTCCATCCTCCGACACTTCCCACGACTCCGCGAGGCGGCTCTCATAGTCGCTTGTCTCGAGATTCCAGCCGATGAGCGTGTCGAAATGCAGCGACTCGATGAGTTCGTCGCCGCCGATGCCCGGCTTGAGGGTGTTGAAGCCGGCCGGCTGCTGGTAGAGCGCGACGTGGGCGTCTCCCCCGGAGGCAGTCTCTTCCGCGGGCGGGGGTGTCGACGTCGTCGGGCCGCAGGCCGCGAGCGTGAGGGTTGCGATGGCTGCCACGGATGCAAAGATCGCGGCTCTTCTCAGGTATGGCACGGACTTCTCCTCAGGTGCGAGTGCTGCTGCTGGACAGTGTGTGGCCGTCAGGGTCCCGTTTCGTCTAATGAAATGAACCGTTCTGATTAGCACGAATCTAGGGAACGAACCCGTTGCGCGCAAGTGTTCGTCGCCAATAACTCTTTGACAGCTGTCCCACCAAATGCAATGCTGAGTTTCTGTAGGTGGAATATCCCTCCCGTTCGAGACGGAGCAGAATCACGATGACCGCAGCAGCACCCGCAACCCTTCCCGGCATGCCCCAGCACGTGGTGATGCCCCCGATGGTGACGCCCCTCCAGCCGGGTGGCGACGTGGACACCGCCTCTGCGGCCTCGCTCCTTCGCCATTTCCGCGACGCCGGCGTCGATGGCGTCCTGCTGCTCGGGTCGTCGGGTGAGAACGCCCTCCTGCCGCTCGATCAGAAGCTGAAGGTGGTCGAGGAGGGTATCCGCGTGCGTGCCGACGCGGGCGGCTTCCACATCATGGCCGGGATCACCGCGATGGGACCCGCGGACGCTGTGGTGCAGGCGCGGGCGCTCGCCGAACTGCAGCCCGACTCGATCCTGGTGCCGGCACCCATGGGCTTCCCGTTCTCTCCCTCCGAGCTTCACGACTACTTCGCACGGGTCTGCGATGCGACCGACATTCCGGTCTTCGCGTACGAAGTACCCGCACGCACGCACACGACACTCGGTTCGGCGCTGCTCGGGCGCCTCGCCGATGAGGGCCGCATCGCGGGCATCAAGGACTCGTCCGGCCAGATCGGCCTCACCCAGCAGTACACCGCGCTCACGAAGTCGCGCCCCGACCTCGTGCTCTACACCGGCATGGAGGATGCGATCGATGCCGTCCTGCTCGCCGGCGGCGATGGTGCGATCCCCGGGCTCGCCAACCTCTTCCCCGAGTTCCACCTCGCCTTGGTGCGCCTCGCCCGCGAGGGACGGTGGGACGCGGCCCGCGCGGTGCAGGAGCGCATCAACACACTGATCGGCATCTATTTCGCCGAGGTTGCGGACGCATCTTTCTCTGCCGCATTCTTCGCTATCGTGAAGGAGGCGCTCGTGCAGCGCGGCATCATCGAGCATGCCGTGGTGAGCGCGCCGTTCACCCCGTGCGCGGATCAGGTCCGAGACCATGTCGCGCGGTTCCTGACCGTCGGCCAGGAACTCCGGGCCGACCTCGACGACCTCGTGGGCGCCCCGGTATGACGCCGAGTGCGTCGACGGTCCGCGTCGTCATCGTGACCGGTGGCGGAACCGGCATCGGTGCGGCCATCACGCGGGCCTTCGCCGCACGTGGGGATGACATCCTGGTATGTCAGAGGGATGAGGCGGATGCCGCGGCCGCCCGCGCGGCGCTCTCCGAGGCGGGACCGGGACGCATCCGCGTGGTCGCGCACGACCTCACGACGCGAGGGGCTGCACAGGCACTGGTCGCCGACGCTGTCGAGTCGTTCGGTACCGTCGACGTGCTCGTCAACAATGCCGCCGTCACCGGGCCGGCGTCAGGAAGAGGCCTGCTCGAGCTCACCGATGACGGCATCGACGAGACGATCGCGGTGAACCTCGCGAGCGTCATCCGTCTGATCCGCGAAACCGGCCGCGTCATGGCCGGCAGCGGCCACAGCGGTGTGATCGTCAATATCGGCTCGGTGGCCGCGGACGCCGCCCAGATGAACGCGAGTGTGTACAGCGCGACGAAAGCCGGGGTACACGCCCTCACCCGTTCGATCGCCCTCGAACTCTCACCGCACGGCATCCGTGCGGTGACGGTGGCGCCGGGCGACATCGCGACACGGCTGAGTGGTGACGGTCAGCCGGCTGACGACGGCACGGTGGCGCCGGATGCCCCCTACTGGGCACGCACGACCCCCCTCGGGCGCCGCGGGGCTCCCTCCGACGTCGCGGAGACGGTCGTCTTCCTCGCATCCGCCGAAGCGGCGTTCATCACCGGCACGGTGGTGGGCGTCGATGGCGGCTGGCTCTCGTACTGAAGGAGATACGCGCATGGTCGACGCGCACGACGTGATCTGTCGCGACTGCGAGACGCCGCGCGCTGTTCTTGCGGCCTTCCGCTGCCCGCGCTGCGGCGGCGAATTCACCACCGGGTACGCGAACGCTCCGGTGACGGCCACGGGCGAGCACGGCATGTGGCGCTGGCGCTCGGTGCTTCCGGTGGATCCTGCGGGCGCGCTCATCAGCCTCGGCGAAGGCGACACACCACTCGTCCCGCTTGACGCCGCCGCCGGCTTCCCCTCCATTTCGGTCAAGTGCGAGCACCTCAATCCGACCGGATCGTTCAAGGACAGGGTGCTCGCTGTGGCGGCCACGCTGGTCGTGCAGCGTGGCCTGCGCGGGTTCGTGGGAACCTCCTCGGGCAACGGCGGCGCGAGCGCCGCCGCGTACGCGCGCCGCGGGCGATTCTCCACCCTCCTGTTCACGCTCTCGGATGTCGTGGAGCAGAAGCTGCTGCAGATCCGCGCGCTCGGCGGGCACGCCTTCATGCTGCAGGGCATCGGCCACGATGCGGCGACGACGCGGGCCGCGGCCGAGCGCATCGCCGAGGTCGCGGCAGAACAGGGTTTCGCACCGGTGCTCACCGGAGGGCGCTACGCGCCCGAGGCGATGGACGGTGCAACAACGATCGCTTACGAGCTCTGGGAGCAGGATCCGCACGCGACGCACGTCTATGTGCCGGTCGGCGGCGGCGGCCTGCTCTCGGCGGTCGGGCGGGGCTTCGAACGACTGGCGGCGGCCGGTCACCGGGTGCCCCGAGTGGTCGCTGTACAGCCGTCCGGATGCGCGACGCTGCGGGCCGCCGTTGACGGAGACTACTCGGGCATCACCGGGGAGACCTCCACCGCGATCTCCGGTCTTCAGGTCGCTGTCCTGTTCGACGGTCCCGGCGCGTGGCAGGCGATCCGCTCCTCCGGCGGTCACCTGGTCGAGGTGACCGATGACGCGGTGCGGGACGCCCAGCGCCACCTGGCGGATGCGGGAATGCTCGTGGAACCTGCGGGTGCGACCGCGTATGCCGGCGCACTCGCCGACATCGCTGCCGGCGCGCACGATGCGGATGCCCGCATCATCGTCGTGGCGACCGGCGCCGGGTACAAGGATTCCGAGGCATTGCAGCGCCTCGCGACACAGGCGCCACAGCCGGCGCGAATCACGATCGACGACCTCGACGACGTGCTGTCGGCCCATCGAGATCGGAGCTGAGATGTCTGCGGAACTGAGCGGGAGAGTCGCGATCGTGACCGGGGCAGCCGGGCAGTACGGGCGCCACATCTCCCGCGCCCTGGCCGGTGCCGGAGCGACCGTCGTGATCGCCTCACGACAACTGGACGCGTGCGAGGAGTTCGCCGCCGAGCTGCGCGACGAAGGGGCATCCGCCGTCGCCATCGCCCTGGACCAGGCCGACGAGTCGTCGATCACGACGTTCGTCGGCGAGGTGATCGACCGCCTCGGGCGAATCGACGTCCTCGTGAACAACGCCGTGCTCCGCCGCGGCGGCGTTCCCGCCGAAACCACCTACGCCGATTGGGCGGCGACGAGCACGGTGAACTCGACGGGCCTATTCTGGCTCACGACCCAGGTCGCGGAGCGGATGGCCGCTGCCGGGCGAGGCTCGATCATCAACATCGCCTCGATCTACGCGATGATCGCGCCGGACTTCTCGCTGTTCGAAGAGACGGCGATCGCGCCGACACCGCCGTTCTATGCGTTCGACAAGGCGGGCATGCTCGGCCTCACCCGTTACTTCGCGGCGTACTATGGGCCATCCGGCGTTCGCGTGAACGCGATCAGCGCCGGGGGCCTTCTCTCCGACGCGATGGATCCGGCGTTCATCGCCGGCTACTCCCGCAGAACCGCGCTCCGCCGTCCCGCGGGCCCCGACGACATCAAGGGCCCGCTGCTGTTCCTCGCCTCGGATGCCTCCGGGTACGTCACCGGGATCAATCTCCCCGTCGACGGCGGTCGCACGCTCTGAGACCGGCGTCGGGCGGGCGATCAACCGGTGACGAGCTCCACCCGGCCCGACTGCGCCGACCGATACGCGGCCTCGATCGTGCGTACTGCGACAGCGGCATCCTCGACGTCGTAGCGAAGGCCGCCGCCGTCTCGCAGCACCTGGACGAGGTCATCGAACACTGCGTCCACGGGCGACGGGTCCAGGCGGATGAGCTTCTCTCCCTCCGGCCCGTACTCGCGCACGAACGGTCCGTCCGCGTCGAACTCGAGGTGACCGTGGGAACCGATCACACGCACCGTGAAAACGCCCCTGCCCGGGCCCGGCACGACCGGCACCCGGCCGGCGAGCACCGAGACGACGAGACCGTTCGTGAAGCTGAGCGATGCGGTACCGATGTCCTCCACACCCGCCTCGACGTGCGAGGGGAAGGTCAGGGCGCCGGCGCGCGCATAGACATCGACCGGCTCGCACCCCGTCACAGCGCGCACCACGTCGATCGGGTAGCCGAGGAAGTTCATCAACTCGCCGCCCCCGGAGAGCGCGGTGTCGATCACCAGGTCGAGTTCGTCGGGATGCTCGGTGAGGTAGCTGCCGTCGGAGAGGAACTCCACATCGACGCTCCGGGGAAGGCCGAGGCGCCCCGATGCGACGATGCGCGCCGCGGTCTGGACCGCGGGGGCCAGCGCGCGCGTCACCACGGCGCAGACGGCGCCGCCGGCTCGAGCGGCTTCCACGACGTCGGTCGCATCGGCGCTCGTCGTGGCCAGCGGTTTGTCGCACAGCACATCGATTCCCTGTCTGAGTGCGGTCGCCGCCAGGCGGGCATGCCTCGTCGGCTCTGAGCAGATGAGCGCGAGGCGGCCCTCGCCACGCAGCGATGCAGCGTCCAGCAGCGGCACGCCCAGCTCCCCGGCCAGCTGCTCCGCCGCCGTCCGTGCACGCGGGGACGCGCCCGAATCCTCCGCGACCGCCGCGATCCGCAGGTCGGATCGTGCGGCGATCGTCTCCGCGTAGGTGCGCGCGTGCCGGATCGCTCCGACGATGACGACATCGATGAGCTCAGACATCCTTCTCCACCTCTGCGATCTCGATGGGTCGCCCCAGATCCAGGGAGCGCTGACCGGCGAGGGCTGCGGCCAATGCTGCGCGCGATTGCGCGAGCGTGATGATCGGCTCGGTGCGGCCGGCGAACACATCCATCGCGTGCCGGGCCTCGTGGACGAGCGCGTCCGCGACGGAAGCGCGGTCTGCGGGCTCCGTCCCGCTCGGGATGTCGTCGTCGTCGGTGTGATGCCGCAACGACCCGTCGGTACCGATCAGCACGGTGCGTCGCAGCACGTCGCCGCGGCGGGCGAGGGCGTACGAGACCTCGATGAGGGCGAGCGCGCCGTTGTCGAACTCGACGGTGAGGTGGAAGCTGTCGGGGGTCGGCATCTGCGCCGCGTGCGTGCACCAGCCGCGTGCGAACACCCGGACCGGCGTGCCGCGCAGCAACCAGATGGCCAGGTCGAGTGGATGCATGCCGTTGTGCGCGATGTGTCCGCCCGAGGTCTCCGGGTCGAGCTGCCAGCTGCGCCACGCGCCCGGCCAGACATGGCCGATGTACCACGACATGTGCAGCACACGAGGGATGCCGATCGCACCTGCCTCGACTCGTGCGGCCATCGCCGCAACTGCAGGCTGGAATCGCACGGTCTGCCCGACGAACAGACTCCGCTGCGCAGTATGGGCGGCGGCGACCATCCGATCGAAGTCCGCCAGCGAGCCGGCCGGCGGCTTCTCGACGAGCACGTGCTTGCCCGCCTCGAGCGCGGCGATCGTACGATCGCGATGGGTCGCCGAACGCCCGCACACCACGACACCGACGGTCGCCTCATCCATCAGCGGGTCCTGCAGCGACGTCGAGGGCCGCATGCCCGCACTTCCGGCCGCGAGATCAGCCGCTCGCCCGGCATCCGTGCCGAACACCCAGGTGAGTGCTGCCCCCGCCCGCCGGAAGGCGCGGACGTGTTCGCGCGCGATGTCGCCGGTGCCGAGCACGGCTACTCCCGCGGATGGCTCGCTGGTCATGGCGCGCTCTCTCTCGGTTGTCTTGAAGTGGCTGTGTCGGATGCTCCGGAAGCCCATGGCCCGTCGTCGAGTCCGGTCTTCGCCTGAGCCGAGACCAGGGCGATCACCGCGCGAAGGGTGCCGTCCCGATGCGCGCGCAGAGCGGCCGCGGAGTCGGGTGTGTAGTCGGCGAAGCCGGCGCCGGCCTTCACGCCGAGACGGCCGTGCTCGACGTGCTCCTGCAGCATCCCGGAAGCCGGGTAGTGCGCACCCACCCCGTCGTGAAGCTGGCGCAGGATCGATGCATAGACATCGAGCCCCCCGAGGTCGGCGTTGGCGAAGGGCCCGAGCACCGCGAGTCGCGGGCCGAACGACGTGCGCACGATCTCGTCGACCTGCGCCGGTGTCGCCACACCTTCCTCGACGCACCTCAGTGCCTCGGCGAGCAGGGCGAACTGCAGGCGGTTCGCGATGAACCCCGGCGAATCCGCCACAGTCACCGGGCCCTTTCCCGCACGTCGTGCAAGTGCGAATACCGCAGCGACAGTGTCGTCCGAAGTGGATGCGCCGCGCACAACCTCGACGCAACGGATGAGTTCCGCCGGCGTGAACCAGTGCATGCCCGCTACGCGCTCAGGGTGCTCCACCTGAGCGGCGAGGTCATCGATGCTGAGCGAGGAGGTGTTGCTGGCGAGCACGGTATCCGGACCGGCGAGTCCGCCCATTCGCCGCCACAATTCGCGCTTGGCCTCGGGATGCTCCGTGATCGCTTCGATCACGATATCCGCGCCTCGCAGGCCGTCCTCCAACGTGACGAGATGTCTGCCCGGGACCGCCTCAGCGCGGATCAGATCCGCGGTCGCCTCGTCGGGCTCGACGATCATGACGTCGAGGCCAGCACGTGCGAGGGCGGCCGAGATGCCTCGGCCCATCAACCCGCCGCCCACCACGGCAACGGATGGCGTGGAGCCCGACATCCTGTCTCCGATCCCGTATCGGTGTGTGCTGCTCACAGCAGCAAGAGCATTATTCTCACGCTAGCAGTCGTTCCACTAGATGGGAATACTCGATTCATTGAATGAGACGACGATCTCCGCGAGGAACATCATGGATGTCGCACGCAGACGTCAGCGCCGCCATCGCGCTCTGTCCCCGGAATCCGCGGATCCCTGAGAGTATGGGGACATGCGTCAGTCGAGGGCCCCGCGCGTCGCACGCGGTCTCGTGGCGGCTTCGGTCGCAACGTTCATCGCCCTCCTGTCGCACGTGGCTTCCGGCGGCGCCATGCCCGGCTGGCTCGGAGTGGGCGTGCCGTGGATGCTGTCGGCCATGGTCTGCACGCTCCTGGCCGGACGACGACTGTCGCTGCCTCGACTGTCGGTCAGCGTGGCAGCCAGCCAGTTGTTGTTCCACACGCTGTTCGTTCTGGGCACAGGCGGTTCCGTATCAGCAGGTCCTGCGGGTGAGGGCCACGTGCACGGGTTCGTGCCTATGGCCGCGCTGCCCGGTCCGGTCGAGACCGTAACCGCGATGTACCCCGACTCGGTCATGTGGGCAGGTCACGGCGTCGCCGCGATCATCACCGTCATCGCCCTCTTCCGCGGCGAGCGTGCGCTCGCGCGACTCATTTCGCTGGCCGGCGAGCTGCGCGCCTGGGTGAAGCGCACG
Organism: Microbacterium sp. Root61; assembly: GCF_001427525.1. Classification (NCBI taxonomy): domain Bacteria; kingdom Bacillati; phylum Actinomycetota; class Actinomycetes; order Micrococcales; family Microbacteriaceae; genus Microbacterium; species Microbacterium sp. Root61. The sequence continues at coordinate 2,154,953 of NZ_LMGU01000001.1, forward strand.
CTGCACATCGCGACCACGGCCCTTCTGCCCCTGCCCGTCGCCCACAAGAGTCTTGTGGCGACGGCGGCAGCAGCCCATGTCCCCTCGGCGCCTCGGCGCTCGGCTCTGCATCGCCGCGGCCCGCCGCTCTTGCGCGTGCTCTGAAACTATCCGTGTCGACCGGCCGCTCTGCGGGCCGTCGACGGTTGTGTGCACCTGAGCGGAGTGTCGACTCAGGTGGTTTCGTGAGCTGGCGCCCGGTGGGGTACCAGAGAGGATTGGGTGTCTGATGCGTCGCATCCAGATGACAGTGATCGCAATGCTGGTCGCGGGAGCGGCAGCGTTCGGGGCAGCTGCCCCGGCGGCCGCCCATGACGAGCTGCAGGGCAGTTCTCCGTCATCCGAGGAACGGCTTGCGCTAGCCCCCGAAACGGTGACGCTGACGTTCTCGGCGGACGTTCTCGCCGTGGGCGCCGCAGTGATCGTCGTCGACGATTCCGGTCGTGACTGGGTGTCCGGCGAACCTCTCGTGGATCAGGCGACGGTGACGGCGATGCTGGATCCGGGGATGCCGGTCGCGGGCTACGAGATCCGGTGGCGGGTGGTGTCTTCGGACGGACACCCGATCAGCGGCATCATCCCGTTCACCGTCGGCGACGCCGCACCGCTCGCACGAACAGCCACACCGGACGCGTCCACGTCCCCCGTGGACGCCGGAACAGGCACGGAAAGTCAGAGCACACAGGAGAACGAGGGCGCCCTCCGGGTCGTCCTGATCGGCGCGGGCGGGGCGGTCATCGCGATCGCCGTGTTCGCCCTCATCCATTTCCTCCGCCGCCGCGCGAACCGCGGCGGTACCGGCGCATCCGACGAATGATCGGGGCGCCGGAAGACCTCTGAAAGGTATTCCTATGACCACTCGCACTACCAACATCGCCCGGCTGGGCATCCTCCTCGCCGCCGCTGTCGCACTGTCCGGCTGCGCCGGCACCACAACGCCGGAAGCAGAGGAGACCGCGCCGGCCGGAACGTCGGTCACGATCACCGACGGATGGGTGAAGTCCGCCGAGTCGGGCATGTCCGCCGCATTCGGCGAACTGAGCAACGATTCCGACCACGACGTCACCGTCGTCTCGGCGACCACGGAGTCCTCCACCATGGTCGAACTGCACGAGACCGTGGAGAACGACGCGGGAGAACTCGTCATGCGACAGATCGACGGCGGCTTCGTCATCCCCGCCGACGGCAGTCTCTCCCTCGGGCCGGGCGGCAACCACATCATGCTCATGGGGCTGACCGCGCCGCTGCAGGCTGGTCACGATGTCACTTTCACGCTGACCTTCTCCGATGGCTCGACCTACGAGTTCACGGCCCCGGTGAAGGACTACTCCGGAGCGAACGAGAACTACGTAGGCGGCGAGTCCGAGACCGAGATGGACTCCGGCCACTGATGCGCGCGCCCGACAAGGGCGCACGTCGACCAGGCTCGACCCGGCGACAGTTCCTCCTCGGAGGCGCTGTCGCCGGCGTCGGCGCCGCCGCCGCGATCGGCATCGACACCGCGCTCACGCAGACGCAGACGCAGACCACCACTCCCGCATCCACCCCGCTGAACGGCGAGAGCGTCGTGCCGTTCCACGGCGCCCATCAGGCCGGGATCGATACCGACGCGCAGGCGCATGCCACCTTCATCGGGCTGGATCTTCACCCGCAGACCGACAAGGACGCGCTGCGTCGCATGATGGGCATCCTCACCGACGATGCCGCCCGGCTGACACAGGGCGTGCCGGCGCTCGCCGACTCGGAACCGGAGCTTGCGGTCTCGCCCGCGCGACTGACCGTGACCTTCGGGTTCGGCCCCGGGCTCGTCGCCCGGGCAGGCGGGACCCGTCCGTCCTGGCTGGCACCGCTCCCCGCATTCGGGGTCGACCGGTTGAGACCCGAGTTCTGCGACGGCGACCTCCTGATCCAGGTCGCCGCCGATGACCCGCTGACGGTCGCGCACGCAACCCGGATGCTACTGAAGGACACCCGCAGCTTCGCGACCGTGCGGTGGACGCAGCACGGGTTCCGTCGCGCGTACGGTTCGGTGGCACCCGGCACGACCATGCGGAACCTGTTCGGTCAGGTCGATGGAACCTCGAACCCGAGACCCGGAACCTCGGACTTCGACCGCGTCGTGTGGGCAAGCACCGGCTGGCTCGCCGGTGGCACGAGCATGGTGGTGCGCCGCATCCACATGGATCTGGACAAATGGGACCGCTTGGACCGCTCCGGGCGGGAGCAATCGGTGGGCCGCACCCTCGGCAACGGTGCACCCCTGACCGGCACTGCGGAACACGATGAGCCGGACTTCGAAGCGACCACTGCCATCGGATTCCCCGTCATCCCAGAGTTCTCCCACCTGCGCCGCTCACGCCCGGAGGACACCGCCCAGCGGATCTTCCGTCGCGCCTACAACTACGACACTGCGCCTACCGGGGATCAGGTCTCCGACTCCGGGTTGGTGTTCGTGTCGTTCCAGGCTGACGTCGAACGGCAGTTCACGCCCATCCAGCAGCGCCTGGACGAGCTCGATCTGCTGAACGAGTGGACTGTTCCGATCGGCTCGGCCGTGTTCGCCATTCCTCCCGGGTGCGATGAGAACGGCTACATCGGGGAGGGGCTCCTGAGCTGAGAGGGTCTGAGCATGACCGTCAGCGCACGGCCGCCAGGCTCGCCGCGATCTTAGGAGCGCACGGTCCCGTCGCTGGAGGGGGCGGGAGCGACGTCTCAGCGAAACTATGGGGATGCCGGAGACCTGTGGAAGCGGGCTTCCCGCTCAGTGGGAACGTGTGAGGCCGGTCCACGACGCGGCGCTTCCGCTCGGCAGGACGCTGGCCCTCGCGTCGGCGGCTACGCTGACGCGAGCGTGTTCCCGCTGCCCCGTCGGGTCCTGACAACGAGAGAAGGAGAACCCGGTGCTCCTCGCCATCTCCCACGGCACATCGTCGCCCGACGGCCAGTCCGCCGTCGCCCGATTGGTGGCCGCCGTGGCCGACCGTCTCCCCGACGTTTCCGTCCGGCTCGGACACGTCGATGTGCAGCAGCCCGATGTCGCGGCATCCCTCGCCGCCGTTCCGGACGACGAGCCGGTCGTGATCGTGCCCCTGCTGCTGTCAGCCGGCTATCACGTGCGCACCGACCTCCGGCAGCAGAGTGCGCACCATCCCGGCGTCCGCATCGCCGATGCGCTGGGCCCCGACCCCCGGCTCGCCGAGGTGCTCGCCGCTCGGCTGGGTCCGCTCGCCGACGACGACCGCGTCGTCCTGGCCGTGGCCGGATCCAGCGACGAACGGGCGAACGAGGATTGCCGCACCATGGCCGCGACGCTCGCGACTCTTCTCGGCCGCCGAGTGGACATCGGGTTCCTGGCCGCCGCGGACCCGCGTCTCGATGTCGCCGTCGCGACCGCGCGCGCAGACAGCGCCGGCGTGGTCGTCGCCGGCTACCTCCTCGCACCGGGCTTCTTCCACGACCTCGCCGTCCGGCTCAGCGCGGGTGTCCGCGTGTCGAGACCGCTGCTGGACGACGACGAGCCCGCCGCGCTGCTCGTCGACATCGTCATCGACCGCTACCGAGCGGCCGCCCACCGGCGCTGATCCCTCGCGCGACCCGTATGACGCTCGCGCCGCGGCATCCGCGTTTATGACGCCCCGTGACGCCCGATGCCTCTGCATGACGCACGGTTCCGGCGCGTGACATCAGCGCGGGTCGCGTGTACCGCACCCTTCTACTCTCACCAGGTGGGCTCGACGCAGTCCTCCTCGGGCAGATCCCGAGACGGTGGAGGAACCCATGACGATCAGCGACTCGAAGACGGATGCTCCTGCCGGAGGAGTTCGCCTGCGGCCCTCGCGCCCGTCGTCCAAGCCCCACGGTCAGTGGAAGATCGACGGCCTTGCGCCGTTGAACGGCAACGAGGAGTGGAAGCAGGTCGACGACGGCCTGAGCGTGCGCGGCCGCATCGAGAACATCTACGCGCAGGGCGGGTTCGCCTCGATCGACCCGACCGACCTGCACGGCCGCTTCCGCGTGTGGGGCCTCTATACCCAGCGCAAGCCCGGCATCGACGGAGGCCGGACGGCCACCCTCGAGCCGCATGAGCTCGAAGACGAGTACTTCATGCTGCGGGTCCGCATCGACGGCGGGCAGCTCAGCACCGAACAGCTGCGGGTCATCGGAGAGATCTCGACCGAGTTCGGCCGCGACACCGCCGACCTCACCGACCGACAGAACATCCAGCTGCACTGGATCCGCGTCGAGGACGTGCCCGAGATCTGGCGCCGACTCGAAGCCGTGGGTCTGGGCACCACCGAGGCGTGCGGCGACGTGCCGCGCGTCATCCTGGGCTCCCCCGTGGCCGGCGTCGCCGCCGACGAACTGATCGACCCGACGCCGCAGATCGACGAGATCACCCGACGCTTCCTAGGCGACCCGACGCTGGCGAACCTGCCACGCAAGTTCAAGTCCGCCATCACGGGCCACCCCAGCCAGGACGTCGTGCACGAGATCAACGACGTCGCCTTCGTCGCGGTCGATCACCCCGAGCTCGGCATCGGCTACGACCTGTGGGTCGGCGGCGGCCTGTCCACCGCCCCCCGGCTGGGTGAGCGTCTCGGCGTCTTCGTCTCCCCGGAGCGGGTCGCCGACGCGTGGCACGGCGTCGCCCAGATCTTCCGCGACTACGGGTACCGGCGCCTGCGCAACAAGGCACGCCTGAAGTTCCTGCTCGCTGAGTGGGGAGTGGAGAAGTTCCGCCAGGTGCTGCAGGACGAGTACCTCGGCTACGCGCTGCCCGACGGTCCCGCCGCGCCGAAGCCGAAGTCGCAGGGCGATCACGTCGGCGTGCACCGGCAGAAGGACGGCCGGTTCTACATCGGCGTCTCCCCGATCGTGGGGCGCGTCTCCGGGCCGACCCTCACGATGCTCGCCGACCTCATCGAGCAGCACGGCTCGCTGCGGCTGCGCACGACGCCGCACCAGAAGCTCGTGGTCCTGGATGTGCCCGAAGCGAGCGTGGAGCCGCTGATCACCGCGCTCGATGGCCTCGGACTGCAGGCGCGGCCGAGCCTCCTGCGCCGCGGCACGATCGCGTGCACCGGCATCGAGTTCTGCAAGCTCGCGATCGTCGAGACCAAGGTCAACGCGACCGCGGCCGTGCACGATCTCGAGGAGCGTCTCAAGGACTTCGATCTGCCGCATCCGATCTCCCTGCACGTGAACGGCTGCCCGAACTCGTGCGCGCGCATCCAGACCGCCGACATCGGACTCAAGGGGCAACTCGTCACGATCGACGGCGAGCAGGTTCCCGGGTATCAGGTGCACCTCGGCGGCGGGCTCGCGGGCGTCGATCGCGAGGAGCCCGGTCTCGGTCGCACCGTGCGCGGGCTCAAGGTCGCCGCCGACGGCATCGCCGACTACACCGACCGGGTCGTCCGGCGGTTCCTCGCGGAGCGGGATGTCGCCACCGACGAGACCTTCGCCCAATGGGCCCATCGCGCCGACGAGGAGGCACTCCAGTGACGGTGTCCCTCGCCCCCCGCGCCGCCGTCCGCCGCTCCCGCGAGGACCTGCGGGCCCTCGCCGAAGCGGGCGACCTCGAACTCGGCAGCTTCACCGACCGCGAAGCAACTCCGGCAGAGGTCGTCGCGTGGGTCGCGGCCAACTTCGGAGCGGATGCCGCAGCCGTCGCCTGCTCGATGGCCGATGCCGCGCTGCCCCACCTCGTGGCCGAGCAGCTGCCCGGCGTCGACGTGCTGTTCCTCGACACCGGCTACCACTTCGCTGAGACGCGCTTCACCCGCGACGAGGTGCAGCGCGTGCTCGACGTGCGCATCGTCGACGTCCTCCCCGAGCAGACTGTCGCCGAGCAGGACGCCGAGTTCGGCGTCGCGCTGTTCTCCCGCGATGCGGGACTGTGCTGCGCACGACGCAAGGTCGAGCCGCTGCAGAACGCGCTCGGCGGCTACGAGGTGTGGTTCACCGGTGTGCGTCGCGACGAGGCTCCGACCCGCGCGAACACTCCGCTGGTGCAGTGGGACGAGCGCAACGGCCTGGTCAAGGTCAACCCCGTCGCCGCCTGGACCTTCGACGATCTCCTCGACTATGCCGGCACCCACCAGGTGCCGGTGAACCTCCTGGTCTCGAACGGCTTCCCGTCGATCGGCTGCGAGCCGTGCACCAAGGCGGTGGCTCCCGGAGAGGACCCGCGGTCCGGTCGCTGGGCGGGTCTCTCCAAGACGGAATGCGGGCTGCACCTATGACCCTCTCCGAGACGACCACGACGATCGCCGGCCCGCGCCATTCCACCCTCGATCTGCTCGAGGCCGAGGCCATCCACATCATCCGCGAGGTCGTCGCAGAGTTCGAGCGCCCCGTGCTGCTTTTCTCCGGCGGCAAAGACTCGGTGGTCGTGCTGCACCTCGCCGCGAAGGCGTTCTTCCCCGGCCGCGTGCCGTTCCCGGTGCTGCACGTGGACACCGGGCACAACTTCCCCGAGGTGCTCGCGTTCCGCGATGAGACGGTCGCCCGCCTGGGCATCCGGCTCGAGGTCGCTCGCGTGCAGGACTACATCGACGACGGCCGGCTCGCGGAACGCGCCGACGGCACCCGCAACCCGTTGCAGACCCAGCCGCTGCTGGACGCCATCACCACCGGCCGCCACGACGCCGTCTTCGGCGGAGCGCGCCGCGACGAGGACAAGGCACGCGCCAAGGAGCGCATCATCTCGCTGCGCGACGAGTTCGGTCAGTGGGACCCGCGCAACCAGCGGCCGGAGCTGTGGAGCCTGTACAACGGCCGGCACACCCCCGGCCAGCATGTGCGCGCCTTCCCCATCTCCAACTGGACCGAGCTCGACATCTGGCGGTACATCGACCGGGAGCGGATCGCCCTGCCCCCGCTGTACTTCGCTCACGAGCGCGAGGTGTATTCCCGTGACGGCATGTGGCGCGCCATCGGCGAGTCCTCGCCGATCCGACCCGGCGAGACACTCGAGCGCCGCACGGTCCGCTACCGCACGGTGGGCGACATGAGCTGCACCGGCGCCGTCGAATCGGAGGCCGCGGATGTGGCATCCATCGTCGCGGAGGTCGCCCTGTCCACCATCACCGAGCGCGGCGCGACCCGTGCCGACGACCGTCTGTCGGAGGCCGCGATGGAGGACCGCAAGAAGGACGGGTACTTCTGATGACTGATCTCGGCACCGCACACGTCTCGTCGGGCTCGACGACCGCGATCGCACCGACGCTGTTCCGGTTCGCGACGGCGGGCTCCGTCGACGACGGCAAGTCCACGCTCGTCGGGCGCCTGCTGCACGACTCGAAGGCGATCCTCGCCGACCAGCTCGAGCAGGTCACGCGCACCTCGGCCGACCGCGGGTTCGCGCACGGCGGCGGCATCGACTTCGCACTGCTCACCGACGGCCTGCGCGCCGAGCGCGAGCAGGGCATCACGATCGACGTCGCCTACCGCTACTTCGCCACGGGGTCGCGCAGCTTCATCCTCGCCGACTGCCCCGGACACGTGCAGTACACGCGCAACATGGTCACCGGTGCCACCACGGCAGATGCCGTCGTGGTGCTGATCGACGGGCGTAAGGGGGTGCTCGAGCAGACCCGCCGTCACCTCGCGGTGATCGCGCTGCTGCGCGTGCCGCACGTCATCGTCGCGGTCAACAAGATCGATCTGCTCGACTACGCCGAGTCGGCGTTCGCCCCGGTCGACGCGCAGGTGCGCGCGGTGACGGCCGAGCTCGGCATCCCGGACGTCCACGTCCTGCCGGTCTCGGCGCTCGAGGGCGACAACATCGTCGACCGGTCCGCGCGCACTCCCTGGTACGACGGACCCGCGCTCCTCGAGCTGCTCGAGTCCCTCCCCGCGCAGGACGAGCTCGAGAGCATCTTCGACGACTTCCGGCTGCCGGTGCAGCTCGTGCTGCGTCCGCAGGGCGGTCTCGCCGCCGAAGTCGCGGCGGATCCGGCAGCGGCCGAGCGCTACCGCGACTACCGCGCCGTCGCCGGCCGGGTGTCGTCGGGTGCGATCCACGTCGGCGAGCGCGTCGCGGTGTTCCCGTCCGGCATCGAGACCACGGTCATCGGCATCGAGGTCGCCGGCGCGGCGGTCGAGACGGCATCCGCTCCACAATCCGTCGCGCTGCAGCTCGCGGACGATGTGGATGCCGCGCGCGGCACCCTCCTTGCGGCGATCGGCACCCTGCCCGCGGCGCGGCGCGACGTGGAGGCAGAGCTGTTCCAGCTCGACGCCCGACCGCTCGCGACGGGTGCCCGCGTGCTGGTCAAGCACGGCACCTCGACCGTGCAGGCGATCGTGAGCGAGCTCACCAGCCGCTACGACCTCGACACCCTCACGCACGAGCCGGCCTCCCGCCTCGCCACGAACGACATCGGCCGCGCGCGCCTGCGTCTCGCCGCCGATCTGCCCCTCGAGGCGTACGAGCGCAATCGTGCCGGCGGCTCGTTCCTCGTCATCCATCCGTCCGACGGCGCGACTCTCGCCGCCGGCATCGTCCGGGACTGACCCGCGCTCGACGCAGGCTCCGGCATCCATCCCCGCATCACCCGAGAAGGAGGCGACTCGATGAACACCCGCATCTTGAAGATCACAACCCTGGCCGTGGCGGCCATGATGCTGGGCGGATGCGCCGCCTCCGCCGGGGCCGCTCCGGCCGAGCCCGCCGCGGTCACGGGCGGCACGCCGGCGGCCGAGCTGCGATTGGGCTACTTCGCCAACGTCACCCATGCTCCGGCGCTGATCGGCGTGCAGGAGGGGCTGATCCAGGACGAGCTCGGCGACACGAAGCTGAGCACCCAGGTCTTCAACGCCGGCCCCGCGGCGATCGAGGCGCTGTCGGCCGGGGCCATCGACGCGACCTTCATCGGGCCCAATCCGTCGATCAACTCGTACATCCAGTCCGCCGGGCGGTCGGTGCGCATCGTCGCCGGCGCCGCCACAGGCGGTGCGGCGCTGGTCGTGCGGGACGGCATCGACTCCCCCGCCGACCTCGCCGGCACGACGCTGGCGACGCCGCAGCTGGGCAACACCCAGGACGTCGCGCTGCGCAGCTGGCTGAAGGACGAGGGGTACACGACCGACGTCTCCGGCGGCGGGGATGTGTTCGTCACCCCGACCGAGAACGCGCAGACCCTGACACTTTTCCAGCAGGGCCAGCTCGCCGGGGCCTGGCTCCCCGAGCCCTGGGTGTCGCGCCTCGTGCTCGACGAAGGCGCGCACGTGCTCGTCGACGAAGCCGACCTGTGGGACGACGGCGCCTTTCCCACCACGGTGCTCCTGGTGAACGCAGACTTCCTCGCGGAGCACCCCGAGACGGTCAAGGCGCTCGTGCAGGGCAACCTCGACGCGATCAAGTGGCTCGCCGACAACCCGGACGACGCGGCCGCCGCGATCAACGCCCAGCTGACGGTGGATGCCGGCAAGGGACTGTCCGACGCCGTGCTCGCCCGCGCGCTCGAGCACGTCGCGTTCTCGGTCGACCCGCACGCAGAGACCTTCCAGACGCTCGTCGACCACGGTCTGGAGGCCGGCACGCAGAAGGACGGATCGATCGAGGGTCTGTTCGATCTGCGTCTGCTGAACAGTGTGCTGGCCGCCTCGGGAGCCGACCCGGTCTCCGCAGGCGGACTCGGGGAGGACTGACGTGGCGACGCACTCCGCCCCGACCGCGCGCACCGGCGGCGACGCGCCCGCCGCGGTGCGGAGTGCGCCGCTCACCCCGAGCTTCGACCTGTCTGCTCCCTTCGCGGCGGCGCCCGTCGCTGCGCCCCCGTCGATCCGGGTGGAACGGGTGAGCAAGCGCTTCGGCACCGGCCCGGTGGTGCTCGATGAGGTGACCCTGGACATCGCCGCAGGCGAGTTCGTCTGCCTGCTCGGCGCGTCCGGATGCGGCAAGTCGACGCTGCTCAACCTCATCGCCGGGCTCGATCGCCCGACGTCCGGCGCCGTCGAGACCCCCGCCGAGGGCTCGGCCGTGATGTTCCAGGAGTCCGCGCTGCTGCCCTGGCTGACGGCATCCCGCAACGTGGAACTGGCGCTGCGCCTGCGCGGCGTTCCGCGGAGCGAGCGTCGTGCCCGCGCGCTCGAACTGCTCCGCGTCGTCAATCTGGCGGATGCCGGCGACAAACGTCCGCACGAGCTCTCCGGCGGTATGCGCCAGCGCGTCGCGCTCGCGCGTGCCCTCGCCCAGGACAAGCCGGTGCTTCTGATGGACGAGCCGTTCGCGGCCCTCGACGCCATCACCCGCGACCTGCTGCACGAGGAGCTCGAGCGCGTGTGGCGGGCCACCGGACGGACGATCGTGTTCGTCACGCACAATGTGCGCGAGGCGGTGCGGCTCGGGCAGCGCATCGTGCTGCTGTCCAGCCGCCCCGGACGGGTCGCGGGGCAATGGCAGGTCTCCGCCGCCGCCCGCCGCAGCGACTCGACCGAGGCGACAGTGCTGGCGGCCGAGATCACCGACCGGCTACGCAGGGAGCTCCGTCGAAATGCCGCGTGAGACCGCGCTCCTCGACGGTACGGATGCCGCATCCGTCTCGTCGGAGGAGCTCCACAGCCTCGAATCGGGCCTGGACCGCTTGCAGTCCTCGACCGAGCAGCCGCGCAGCGCCTGGCGCACATTCCGCACGAGCGTCGTGCCGCCGATCGTCTTCCTCGTCCTCCTGATTGCGGCGTGGCAGCTGTACGTCGTCATCGCGCAGCCGCGTCCCGATCTGGCGCCCGGCCCGCTCGACGTGCTGAACGCGCTGGGCACGGCGTGGGAGTCCGGGCGGCTGCAGACGGCCGTGCTCACGAGTCTCGAGCGGGGCGTGGTCGGCTTCCTCATCGCCATCGCCGTCGGCACACCGCTCGGCCTGCTGCTGGCGGAGGTGCCGTGGCTGCGCCGGGCCGTGGGCCCGCTGATTTCGGGCCTGCAGGTGCTGCCCTCGGTGGCCTGGGTGCCGGCCGCGATCCTGTGGTTCGGTCTGACCGATGCCACCGTCTACTTCGTCGTGCTGATGGGCGCGACCCCGTCGATCGTCAACGGCCTCATCTCCGGCGTCGACCAGGTGCCGCCGCAGCTGCGCCGCGTGGGCTCGGTGCTCGGCGCTCGCGGCTGGCGCCAGGCGACCCTCATCGTGCTGCCGGCCGCGTTCCCCGGCTACTTCGCCGGACTCAAGCAGGGCTGGGCGTTCTCGTGGCGCTCGCTCATGGCCGCCGAGATCATCGCCGTGGGCGGCACGATCGGCTTCGGCCTCGGCTCGATGCTGCAGCAGAGCCGCGACCTCGCCGATCTGTCGGGCGTGCTCGCCACGATCATCGTGATCCTGTTCGTCGGCATCCTCATCGAATTGGTCTTCTTCGGACCCCTCGAGCGACGGATGCTGCGCCGCCGAGGTCTGCTGCAGGGGGGCGTCAAATGACTCACGCACATTCAGGCACCGGACACGTGGCGCTCGTCGGCGCCGGTCCCGGTGACCACACGCTCCTCACCCTGCGCGGACTGCGGGCTCTCGAGGCCGCCGACGTCATCGTCGCGGACCGGCTCGGGGCACGCGGCGTGCTCGACGGACTGGCCGCGGAGGGTGTCGTCCTGCGCGCCGAGATCGTCGACGTCGGCAAGCTCCCGGGCCACCACGCGGTGCCGCAGGATGCGATCAACGCCCTGCTCGTGCAGCTCGCCCAGGCGGGCAAGCGCGTCGTGCGCCTCAAGGGCGGCGACCCGTTCATCTTCGGCCGCGGCGGCGAGGAGCTGGAGTTCTGCCGCGCCGCCGGAGTCGACGTCGAGGTGGTGTCGGGCGTCACCAGCGCCATCTCGGTGCCCGCGGTCGCCGGCATCCCCCTCACGCACCGGGGTGTGGCCACCGCGTTCACCGTCGTCACCGGGCACGACCAGATCCGCGAGCTCGGCGGCGGTCGGGACCACACGGTCGTCCTGCTCATGGGAGTCGGGACGCTGGCGCACGCCGCGCTCACCCTCGCACGCGGGGACCGCGGGGCGGACTGCCCGGTCGCGATCGTCGAGGACGGCTTCGGCCCCGGCCAGCGAGTCACCGTCGGCACACTGCAGACGATCGCCGGCCAGGCCGCCCAGCGGGGTGTGCGCTCGCCGGCCGTGATCGTCGTCGGCGACGTCGTGCGCCTCAGCCCGTACGCACCGGCCGAGCTCGCGGCATCCGCCGAACTGCGTGCCGGGATCGCTCCGCACCTCACGCTCTGACCTTCTCCCCCTCGACTTCTCGCTCCGGCGAACACCCGAAAGGCCCCCTCACCGTGCCCACCGCTGAGAATGACACTCCGTCGGATATCACCGCGCCGCTGCTCGAGCTGCGCGTCGCCATCGTCGGTGCAGGCCCCGCCGGGATCTATGCCGGCAATATCCTGGCGAACTCGATCCGCGATCTCGACGACGGCTCGGGCCGTGCGGCGACCGTCGCGATCGACCTGTTCGAGTCGCTCCCGGCGCCGTACGGGCTCATCCGTTACGGCGTCGCACCCGACCACCCGCGCATCAAGGGCATCGTGACCTCGCTGCACGAGATGCTGGATGCCGGCACCATCCGCTTCATCGGCAACGTCGAGGTCGGTCGCGACATCTCGCTCGACGAGCTGCAGGAGCGCTACGACGCCGTGATCCTCTCGACGGGCGCGATCCGCGATGCCGCCCTCGAGATCCCGGGCATCGACCTGCCCGGTTCGTACGGCGCCGCCGACTTCGTCTCCTGGTTCGACGGGCACCCTGACGTTCCGCGCGAGTGGCCCCTCGACGCCGCGGAGGTGGCGGTCATCGGCAACGGCAACGTCGCCCTCGATGTCGCCCGCATCCTCGCGAAGCACGCCGTGGATCTGCGCTCGACGGAGGTGCCCGACAACGTGCTCGCCGGGCTGGAGGCCTCCGCTGTCACCGACGTCCACGTCTTCGGACGCCGGGGACCGCTCGATGTGAAGTTCACCCCCATCGAGCTGCGCGAACTGGGCGAGGTGCCGGATGTCGACATCGTGCTGACCGACGAGGACTTCGCCGACCTCGAGCTCGCCGCCGGATCGAGCAACCAGCTCAAGGTCATCCTGCGCACGTTCGAGGCGTGGCGCACGCGCGGGACGACCGGTGCGAGCCGGCGCCTGCACCTGCACTTCTTCCACTCGCCGGTCGCCGTCCTGGGCGAGGACCGCGTTGAGGCGCTGCGCTTCGAGCGCACCGCCCCGGCGCCCGAGGGCGGCGTCGTCGGTACCGGCGAGGTGCGCGACTTCCCCGTCCAGGCCGTCTACCGCGCCGTCGGGTACCACGGCACCCCTGTCGTGGGCGCCCCCTTCGACGAGCGGCGCGGTGTGATCCCGAACGCCGAGGGACGGGTGACGGTTTCCACGGCCACTCCATCCGCCGCCGACGCGACGGACGGAGCTTCTGGCCGCGTGGGCCCGGCCGCAGGCACCCCGATCGCGAGCCTGTACGCGACCGGCTGGATCAAGCGCGGACCCGTGGGCCTCATCGGTCACACCAAGTCGGACGCGATGGAGACCATCGCCCATCTGGTGGCCGATGCCACCGCCGGTGCCCTGCAGGCGCGCACAGTGGACGGCGACGTCCTCGAGACGCTCGATGCGCGGGACGTCGCGTACACGACGTGGGACGGCTGGCGCGCCCTCGACGCACACGAGCGCGCGCTCGGGGCCGGGCACGTGCACACGCGCGAGCGGGTCAAGGTCGTGCCCCGCGAGGAGCAGGTCGACGTCTCGCGATCGGGAGCCCTGACCCTCTCATGACGTATGTGATCGCGCTTCCGTGCGTGGATGTGAAAGACCGTGCCTGCATCGACGAGTGTCCGGTTGACTGCATCTATGAAGGCGACCGGTCGCTCTACATCCACCCGGACGAATGCGTCGATTGCGGTGCGTGTGAGCCGGTCTGCCCGGTCGAGGCGATCTACTACGAGGACGACCTGCCTGAAGAGTGGTCGGACTACTACAAGGCCAACGTCGAGTTCTTCGACGACGTGGGATCCCCGGGCGGAGCCGCCAAGGTCGGCGTGATCCACAAGGACCACCCGATCATCGCTGAACTGCCTCCGCAGGACGACCATGACTGACACGCCGGTTCCGGATGAGGTCGTCGTCGATGTCCTCATCGTNCGGACTACTACAAGGCCAACGTCGAGTTCTTCGACGACGTGGGATCCCCGGGCGGAGCCGCCAAGGTCGGCGTGATCCACAAGGACCACCCGATCATCGCTGAACTGCCTCCGCAGGCCGACCATGACTGACACGCCGGTTCCGGATGAGGTCGTCGTCGATGTCCTCATCGTCGGAGGCGGCCCCGCAGGGCTGTCGGCCGCGCTCAATCTCGGCCGGGCGCGTGCCCGCGTGCTCGTGGTCGACGCCGATAGACCGCGCAACGCGGCGACCGTCAACTCGCACGGGTTCCTCACCCGCGACGGGATTCCGCCGCACGAACTGCGCCGTCTGGCGCGTGCCGAGCTCGAGGCGTACCCCGACGTGCAGGTGCTGACGCGGTGCCGCGTGACCGGCATCCGCTCCTCGATGCTGCACGGCCAGGGTGCGCGTTTCGCCGCTACCGTCGAAGGGCGGAAGGCGCCGAGGTCGGTCCTCGCCCGGTCCGTGCTGGTGGCGACGGGGCTGCGTGAGACGCTCCCCGACGTGCCCGGGCTGCGCGGCTTCTACGGGATGTCACTGTTCAGCTGTGCGGCTTGCGACGCCTGGGAGCTGCAGGATCGTCCGCTCGCGCTCATCGGCGAGGCATCCGATCTCGCGGATCGCGCCCGGCTGATCGCGCGCTGGACGGACGCGCTGACCGTCTTCACCCATGGGTCGGACGCCATCGACACGATCGAGGAGGCGGAGCTCGCGGCATCCGGAATCCGCGTCGAGCGCCGCCGCATCGCGGAGCTCGAAGGCGACCGCGGGTTGATCACCGCCGTACGCCTCGAGGGCGGAACACGGGTGCCCGTCGAGGGCGGTTTCGTGCGCCCGGCGTGGGACCCGGCGCTCGAGTTCCTCGCCGGCGTCCCGGTCGACCGCGACGACGACGGGCATCTCGTCATCGACCGCTCGGGCCGTACGAACGTGCCCGGGCTGTATGGGGCGGGGGATGCAGCGGCCCCCGGTCCGCAGCAGCTCATCGTCGCCGCGGGTCAGGGTGCAAGGGCCGCCGCCGTTCTCATCCACGACCTCATCGGCGTCACCACGGCGCACTGACGGTTCGGTCGCGGTGCGTCGGGGAGGCTGTCAGCGGAGGGCGGCCTGCTCGATGCGGTGGTGCCGTTCGCGGATCATCGCGCGATCCTCCGACCCGACGAACACCAGGAACTCTCCGGCCAGCACCCGATCGACGATCTCCGCGGCCAGTTCTCCGGCGTCGCCACCGGACTGAATGCGGGTGCGGGCGAACTCGGTCGTGGCATCGACGCCGAAACGCAGGGGCGACCCCGGATCTGCGATCCGCGTCCGCACCGCGCCGGGCGCGACGACGGACACACGAACGCCGGTGCCCTCGACCTCCTGCTCCAGCGCCTCCGAGAGCGCGAACACGGCCGCCTTCGACGCGGAGTACAGTCCCTGGCGCCAGCCGGGCACGGATCGCACATGGAACCCGCCGAGGCTGGCCACGTTCACGACCGTCCCCCGCCCGGCGGCGATCATGGCCGGCACGAACGCGCGGATGCCGTTCAGCACCCCGTGCACGTTGACGTCGAACACCCAGTCCGATGCGGCAGGGGGCGTCTCCCACAGCGGCACGGAGTTGAAGACGACGCCGGCGTTGTTGAAGAGGAGGTCGACCGGGGAGGCCGCGATTCGCGCCGCCACGCCGAGCAGGTCGTCGGGAGCCGATACGTCGGCTCGTTCGACGACCAGACGCTCGCTGGCGTCCCGGTCGAGGCGTGAGGCCAGTTCGGCGAGCCCGTGGTCGTCCAGGTCCACGGCCACGCAGCGGTAGCCGCGACTGAGAAGGTCGACGACCAGCGCCGCGCCGATTCCGGATGCCGCGCCGGTGACGACGGCGAGCGGAGGGGTGTTGCGATCTGAGGCGGTCATCCGTTCAGACTCCGAGACGCAGAGCGCTCATGCCGCCATCGACGACGAAGCTCTCGCCGGTGACCGACGTGAACGCGGGGTCCAGGAGCAGGGCGACAGTGGCTGCGACATCCTCCGGTGTGACCAGGCGACCGGTCGGCTGACGACTCGCGAAGGCCTCGTGCGCCGCGACCGGATCGGGTTCGGCGTCGATCAGCCGGCGGACCCAGCTGGTCTCGGTCGTGCCGGGCAGGACGCAGTTGACGAGGATGCCGGCGGCGACGTGGTCGGCGGCCATCGCGCGGGTGAGCGCCTGGATCGCGCCCTTGGAGGCGCTGTACACGGCGCGGCCCTGGACGCCGGTGACCGCCGACACGGAGGACATGTTGACGATCCGCGGTGCCACGGAGGATGCCATGTGCGGGATCACCGCGCGGGACATGCGGGCGGTGCCGATGACGTTGGTGTCGAGCACCGTCAGCCAGTCGTCATCCGTCGCGTCCATCACCGAACCGCGTGTGCCGACGCCCGCGTTGTTGACGAGTCCGTCGATGCCGCCCCACTCGGAGGCTACGGCGGAGACGGCCGCCTCCACGGCGGCGGAGTCACGGATGTCGACGGCATAGGTGCGGGCGTCGACGTGCGCCTCGCCCGGGTCACGGTCGAAGACCGCGACCCGGGTTCCGGCGTCCAGCAGACGAGCAACGACCGCCGCGCCGATGCCGGCGGCGCCACCCGTGACGATCACGCGACGGGTCGTGCTCATCGGTCGAAGGTGCTGTTCGACGTGAGCAGCGGCTTCCCGGTGCGGTCCTTGACCGTCGACACGACGAGCAGGGAGATGACCGCCCAGATGATCAGGTACACCGCGATCGGGATGGTCGAACCGGTCGAGGTCTGCAGCCACACGGCGATCGTCGGCGCGAACCCACCGCCGATGATCGAGCCGATCGCGTAGCCCAGCGAGGCGCCGGAGTAGCGGACGTTGGCCGGGAACATCTCCACGAACATCGCCGACTGCAGACCGTACGGGATGCCGAGGCCGACCGCGAGTCCGAGCAGACCGAGGGCGAACATCCAGATGTTGCCGGTGTCCACCAGCAGGAACAGCGGGATCAGCCACACGATCAGCGCGATCATGCCGACCTGGAAGACGCGCACCCGGCCGAAGCGGTCCGACAGTGTGCCGGACCAGAGGATGAACGCCATCCATGCGATGTTGACCACCGAGATGACCACGAGGATCTGGGTCGCGTTCATACCGAGCTGGGTCGTTCCGTAGTTGAGGAAGTACCCGCCCATGACCATGTAGGCCGCGGCGTTGATGCCCGCGTAGGCCCACGTGGCCTGCAGGACCTGCCGCCAGTTGGAGCGGAACACCTCGACCATCGGCATGCGGCTCTTGGCGCGGCTCGCCTCGATGTCGGCGAACGCCGGCGACTCGGAGATGGTCTTGCGGATGATGATGCCGACGACGATGAGCACGGCGCTGAACAGGAATGGCAGACGCCAGCCCCAGGCGAGGAACGCCTCGGGGCCGGTGATGGCCGTGACGGTCGCGGTGACGCCCGTCGCCAGCAGCAGACCGGCCGCCGCGCCGAGCTGCGGGAACGCGCCGAAGAACCCCCGCCGCTTCGCCGGAGCGTGCTCGACGGCCATGAGCGCGGCGCCGCCCCACTCGCCACCGGTAGAGAGTCCCTGCAGGATCCGCAGCAGCACGAGCATCAGCGGCGCGGCGATGCCGATGGCCGCGTACGTCGGGAGCACACCGATCAACGTGGTCGACAGCCCCATGACCAGCAGTGTGAGCACCAGCATCGCCTTGCGCCCGATGCGGTCCCCCATGTGGCCCGCGATGATCGCGCCCAGCGGGCGGAACAGGAACGAGACACCGATGGACATGAATGCCACGATCTGCGGGACCGGGCCTTCGCTGCCGGCCGGCGCGAAGAACAGCGGAGCGAACACCAGCGCTGCGGCGTTCGCGTAGATGAAGAAGTCGTACCACTCGATGGTGGTGCCGATCATGGTTCCGGCCAGCACGCGTCGCTGTTCGCGGCGCACGTGCGGGTCGGTTGCGGCCCGTGACTCTGCGGTCACTGTCATGGCGGTCCAATCGTCGTCGGTTGGGGTATCCGGCGTGAGGAATCGCGCCGCGTCGACCAGTGTCGGCCAGGCGTCCACGGCTCGGTAAGGAGCGTTCTCAGATATCGATAATATGGCGCTATGTCCCGCCCCGACGCCGACGCCGCCCCCTCCTCGGGGGACGAACACGGTCGACCCGATGCACCGCTGGGTCGCGTGCTGCGGATCTTGGAGAGCTTCGATCAGACCCACCCGGCGTTGACCGTCCCGGAGCTCGCGGCACGCACCGGTCTGCCCTCGTCGTCGGTGTATCGGATCGTCCGGGAGCTCATCGCCTACGGCCTCCTCGAACGCGCCGGCGACGGGATGCTGCGCACCACGCTGCGACTGTGGGAGCTCGGCACCCGCAGCGCCCCGCGCCTCCGGCTGCGCTCGATCGCCCTGCCGTTCATGGAGGATCTGCGGCGTATCGTCCAGCAGCACACACAGCTGTCCGTGCTCGACGGAACCGACACCGTGTACTTGGAGCGGTTGCAGGCGTCATCCGGCGTGCGCAACATCATGAGCCCCGCGCAGCGCGTGCCGGCACGGGTGACCTCGTCCGGCCTCCTCCTCGCCGCCTACCTTCCGCCGTACCGGCAGACCGAGATCCTCGGCGCCGACGTGGGCGAGCATTGGCTCGTCGCCGAACCGCCGCCGGGCGCGCGCGTCCACGAAGCCACGATCGAGGAGCTGCGGCGGCTGACCGCGCGGTTCCGACGCGACAACTTCGCGTCGCTGCCGGGATGGATCACGCCCGACACCGCCGGCATCTCGGTGCCGGTGCGCGATCGCACGGGCGAGGTCGTCGCCGCTCTGTCACTCATCCTCGACAACGACCCCGCACTGATCGACTCCTGCCTCCCGGCGCTGCGAGCGACGGGAGCGAGCATCTCGCGCTTCCTCGGCTGGGATCCGCCCGCCCGGGGGTGACTCAGCTCGTCTCGGAGCGGTGCAGCAGCCGGTAGTCCTCGAGCATCGGCGCACGGGTCAGATCCCAGTAGTCGACGAGGTCGAACGGCCAATTCTGAGACACGCGGTCGAACGCGTTCTTGTACCAGGTGCGCTCGCCCGGGATACCCCACGCACGCAGACGGTTCGCCTCATCGACGCGTGCGCAGAAGGCGTCCAGTGCCTCCGCGGTGGGTTCGAGTGCGTCCGCCTGACCCCCGGAGATCACCTCGAGGCAGGCCAGCGTGTACTCGACGGCCGACTCGGTCATGAAGATGATGCTGCCGTTCGCGGCCAGCCCCGAGTTGGGGCCGAGGATCACGAAGAGGTTCGGGAACTGCGGCACGGTCACGGTCGCGTACGCACGCGCGTCGCCACCCCAATAGTCCTCGAGCGTCTCACCGCCGCGTCCGTGGACGGAGATCGGATGCAGGAACTCGTCGGCCCGGAACCCGGTCGCGAACACGACGGCGTCGACGTCGTGGTGCTCGCCATCGGCCGTGACGAGACCGGCCTCATCGGCGGCGGCGATCCCGCTGGTCTCCAGGTGCACGTCGGGACGCTGGAGCATTCGCGCCCAATCGCCGTTGTCCCGCAGCATCCGCTTGACTCCCGCCGGATAGTCCGGGATGGCGTGCGGCAGCAGGTCCGGGCGGTCCCGATACTGCTCGACCTGGAAGGACTCCAGCTCCTCCCGGAGGCGCTTGTTGGCCGCCGACACCGAGCCGGGCTCGTCCCACGTCGGGTCCACCACCACCAGCGGCAGGCGTGCCTCGACCGACACCCAGAATTGCCAGAACCGATACCAGCGCGCGTAGTTGGGAAGGTGGCTGAACAGCCACTGCAGGTCGTCGGAAATCGGCGCGTGATAGTGCGGGGTGGGCAGCATCCACGGCGCGCTGCGCTGGAAGACCGTGAGGTGGGCGGCGCCCTCGGCAACGGCGGGGGCGATCTGGAAGGCGCTCGCCCCCGTGCCCACGACGGCGATGCGCTTGCCGGCGGGGTCGAAGTCGGCGGGCCACTGCGCGGAGTGGAACCGGTCCCCCGCGAAGTCGCCCATGCCCGGGATCTCAGGGATCCGCGGCTGGTTGAGCTGCCCCACGCAGGAGATCACCGCGTCGGCGACGATCTGCTCGCGGGTGCCGTCGGAGCCGATGAGCGTGACCGTCCACCGGCACGCCCTCTCGTCCCAGCGCGCGTCGACGACCTCGGTGTCGAACCGGATGCGGTCGCGGATCCGCACGTCGCGCGACACGTCGATCAGGTAGTCGCGGATGTGGGGCTGCTCGGAGAAGTGCGACGGCCAGTCCGGCTTCTGCGCGAACGAGAAGCTGTACGCATAGTTGGCGGTGTCCAACCGGCATCCGGGATACGTGTTCTCCCACCACGTGCCGCCCACTTCGTTGTTCTTCTCGAGGATGGTGAAGTCGACGCCGGCTTGCCGCAGGCGGTGCCCGGCGATGATGCCGGACAGACCCGCGCCGATGACGACGGCCGAGACCGCACGACGACCCGGGTCGTCCACGTGCCATCCGGGCGCGCCTGCGTCGCCGGTCAGCGCGATCTCGTGGTGCAGGAGGTCGCGGTAGCGGTGGTCGGAGCGGCCGGTCAGGTATTCGACGATGTCGTCGAGGATGCCGGTGGCCGCCGGATCGATGGGACGACGCCCGTCGCGGATGTCGATCAGCACCGACGTCGCCGACGCGCGCGCGAGCGCGACCTGCTCGGCGGTGAGCCCGCCCTGCGGCGGAATGGTGGCGCTCATCGTCACCTCGGGCGGGCGGCACCGGTCGTCGAGGATGTCCCGGTCGCCGGTGAGCTGCGCGAGCGCGGCCAGCAGCGAGGGGACGTCCGCGCTGTCGACGATGCGGCGCAGGTCGGCGTCACTGACCGCCCACGTCGCCGGATCGATTCCCGTCGCCACCGGACCGAACCCGGTCGTGCTCGACGATGCGAGTGAGGTCACGCGTCGCTCCGGAAGAAGTCGATGAGCAGTTCGGCACACAGGCCCGGCTCGTCGATGTTGGGCTCGTGACTGGCGTCGACGACGACGGCCGTCCCGCGGGCCGACTGCGCGGCGAGCTTCTCGGCCCATCCTGAGTCGAGCAGCGGGTCCCTGCTTCCCTCGATGAAGAGCAGCGGGATATCGAGGTCGGCGAGTGCAGCCGGGAACGGGTCGACGAATCCGGGCCGCTCCGTGGCGGGGTTCTTCAGCCGGGGGGCGTTCATGACCTCCCAGTGCCCGGGCGCGAGGCTGGCCTCGTAGCGACGGCGGACGTGGTCACCAAGGCTGTCGGGGTCGGTGACGATCAGGCCAGTCAGTCGCCGCGCCTCCTCGATGCTCGGCGTGTACTCCGCGCCGGCGCGGACGCCCTCGGGATCCCGGTACAGGCCTCCCGCGCCGCCGATCGACACCGCGCGACGGATCGACCACGGGTTGCTCGGGTCGATCGATGCACGCAGCACGAGGGAGCCGCCGAACGAGGCTCCGGCGGCGAACACGTCGGATGCGCCGACGGTCTCGAGGAAGGCCGCGATGTGGTCGATGCGCCACGGGTACGGGGCACGGTCGAGGTAGATGACCTTGTCTGTTCCGCCCCAGCCGAGCATCTCGGGGGCGAGGACATGGAACTGCGGGGCGAGCCGCTCGGCGACATCTCCCCAGCAGAGGTCGGCCGTGGTGCCGTAGGCACCGTCGTGGATGAGGAGGACCGTCTGTGCGGACGGGTCACCCGCCTCGAGATAACGGGTCTCGAATCCTCCGGCCCGTACCGTCTTGTAGGTGACCATGAGCGCTCCCTTGCGTGTCGTCGATGTGCGATCGCTCACCATCGTTCGGGACGCTGGCCGATCCCCCCAGGGCGGTTCTCACATTTCGATAATGTGACCGCGGCGTGATCGCCGCCACCGTCGCCCGACGGAGCTGTCCAGCGCCGTCCGGCCGGCGGGGCTGAACACCGTCAGAAGGCCCTGGTCGTGTTCTGCGACCGCGCGTACGATATCTGCCACCCCCGATGCGCCGCACACGAAGGCGACGAGAGGCGACACCGATGCGAGGGATCAAGGCCCGGAGGTCCCCCTCCGCGGGGCTCGTCGGCATGGCCGTAGCCGCCCTCATCCTGGTCCTGTCCGCCTCCACATCGGCGGCCGGCTCGGCCTCGGGCACCGGCCCGGGAGCGAATGGATCGGCGGCGACGATCGCCCTGGGGGCACCGACTGAGTCGGCGACGCCGACTCCCACGCCGACCGAAACCGGCGCCGTCGTACCGGACCCGACCGAGTCGGCAACCGTCGAGCCCACTCCTGATGACTCCGCGAGTCCGACCCCCTCGGCGACTCCGACTCCTTCGTCCACGCCTTCTCCGACGTCGACCTCCACACCAACCCCGTTGCCGGCTGTGCCTCCCGCCATCGCCGACACCACGATCGAGCTCCCCACGCTGGCCATCGCCATCGGCGTACTCCTCGCCGGCGGCCTGCTGGTCTGGGTGCTGCTGCGCCGGCGCCCCCGCGCCCCGGCGCACGCCGTTGTGGCTCCCGCACAGCCGGTCCCGACCCCCGTGGTCCTGGAATCGATGGCCGCGCTCGGGACAGCAATGATCGACAGCGGGTATCCGGTCGGTCTCGTCCGCGACGCCCTCGAGGACCTGGCGGCCGCGAGCGGCCGGCCGACGGTTCAGGCGATCATCTTTCCCACGTCGATCCTCGTCTCCTCCGCCGACAGCTCCATGGCGCAGACGCGGGCCGTCGTGGCCGGAGACGCTCCCTATCTGCTGTACCAAGTCGACATGGTCGACCGGATCGTCGGCGTCGCCCGATCCCGGCCGGGCGCGGCGGAATGGGTCCGGAGACAGGTCGGCCGCCTGGCCGCCCTTCCGGCACCGTTCTCCCGGATGCAGCGGATCGGCGCCTACGGTCTCCTCTCTGCGGCACTCAGCGTGCTGATCGGGTCGTCCTGGCTGGGCGTTCTGCTCGCCGGACTTCTGGGACTCGCCGTCGGCACCGCGCTGCTCCTCACCGAGCACCTCGCTTCGAGCTACCAGGCGCTCATCGTGGTCGCCATCTCGCTGAGCGTCTCCCTGATCGTGCTCGTCGTTGCACGCGTGCTCGACCCGGGTGTCCTGCCCGCCCTTGTCGCACCGCTGGTCATCCTCCTGCCCGGTGGCCTGCTGACCATCGCCGTCATCGAGCTCGCGACGGGGCAGATCATGTCGGGAGCTGCTCGCGCAGCCGCGGGTGCCATGCGCCTGCTTCTGCTGGCGACCGGCATCGTCGCGGCATCCGCACTCGTCGGCATTCCGGCGTACACCCCCAGCGCGGCCAATCCGCTCGGCGCGGTCGCACCATGGATCGCTGTGGCGGTGTTCGGAGTCGGCATCACCGTCTACCAGTGCGCCCCGCCGAAGTCGATCGGCTGGGTCCTGGTCGTACTCTATGTCGCGTACGGCGCCCAGGTGCTCGGAGACGTCTTCTTCGACGGGGTGCTGTCGGCACTCGTCGGGGCCGCGGTCATGACGCCTGTCGCTGTCGTCATCGCCCGGCAGCGTAACGGCCCACCGGCGCTCGTCAGCTTCCTGCCCGCCTTCTGGCTCCTGGTGCCCGGAGCGCTCGGCCTCGCCGGTGTCGCCAGCGTCCTCGAGGGCAACATGGGCGGTGCCAGCACGATCATCACCACCGTCGCCACGATGATGGCCATCGCCCTGGGAGTGTTGCTCGGGCTCGCGCTGAGCGGGTCGCTCCGAGGATTCGCGAAGTCCGGGCCAGATGTGCTCGAGGGCTTCGACGAACTGGACGTCAGCGGAACGCGAACGCCCGCGCGGGGTTGAGCACCGTCATCTGGTGGA
Source organism: Microbacterium sp. Root61 (assembly GCF_001427525.1). Lineage (NCBI taxonomy): Bacteria > Bacillati > Actinomycetota > Actinomycetes > Micrococcales > Microbacteriaceae > Microbacterium > Microbacterium sp. Root61. Next base: position 2,178,934 of record NZ_LMGU01000001.1, read on the forward strand.
TGTCGGGTTCGGATACACCGCGCTCACGAAGCAGGGGAAGGACGTTGGTGATCACGTTGTCGTATCCGACGCCACCGTAGGCGGCCAGCTGGCCGAGCTCGCAGATGTCGTTCGACAGCATGACGCGGTCTGCGAGACCGCGTCGGCACATCTCCGTGATGTTGTCGATGCGGAATTCCAGCGGCGCGTAGCCCTGAACGAACGCGAGGTTGTCGATGTTCACCCACGCGCCGCGGTCGACGATCGGGAGCATATGCTCGACGCCCTTGCGGTCGCCCAGATGGGAGACGATCACCGCTCCCGGTTCGACGCCCTCCTCCGCGAGGAGATCGAGCTGATCGAGCGCCAGCTCGCCCCAATGCGTCGTGTGTGTGAGGATCGGCACACCTGTCTCCGCGTGGGCACGACCGGCGGCTCGGAAGACGCGTTCGACGGCCGGCGTGATGTGCCCGCGCTCCGTGCCGATCTCGCCGATGAATCCGGGGCGTACTCCTGAGTCGCCGACTCCATCCGTGATCTCGCGAACGAGCATCGCGGCGAGCGCTGCTGTTGAGGTGGTGGCGACCAAGGGCGGATAGACGACTTCGCGGTACCACCCGGCGCCCATCACGATCTGCACTCCGGATGCTCTGCTGAGACGGGCGAGCGCCTCCGGGTCTCGCCCGAGTCCGTTGTTGGTCGGGTCGCAGATCGTGCCGCCTCCCGCCTCGCGGAATCGGATCAGCTCCGCCAGCGCGATCTCCTCGTCATCGAGAATCGCTTCATACAGCTGCCGGAGACCCCACCCGTCGACCAGGATGTGGTCGTGGGTGAGTGTGACTCCGAGCTGTTGGGGCTCGACTTCGCCGAGCACCGTCATGACACGTCCTTGCACCATGGACTCCCTGTCCTTGTCCTTCGATCAACAACAAATCGCGTCAGCAGGGGTCCCGCTGACAGCCTCGACTCCGGACCCGACCTAGCCGGCGGAGACTGCTGGCGCCGGGGTCTCCAGCGCCGCCGAGATCGACGTCGCCGACGACGTGAGCACCTCGATCATCCGCTCGACGGTCACGTCACCGCTGTCCAATCGCGCCTTCGGGACGGAGAAGCTCAGCGCTGCAACAACACGTCCGCCTCGGCCGGTGATGGGTACGGCGACGCAGAACACACCGTGTGAGTACTCCCCGTCATCCGTCGCGAAGCCTTGACTGCGCACCTTCTCGATCACCTCGAGGAGCTCTTCCCCCGAAGTGATCGTGTGCGGCGTGTACCCGGGCAGCGACTGGCCGACGAACCGCTCACGCAGCGTGCTCAGTGGGACACCGCTCAGGAGGGCCTTGCCGATCCCGGTCACATACGCGGGGAGGCGGCTGCCCACGCTGGACACCAGTCGCAGCGGTTGCGTGCCCTCGACCTTGTCGAGATAGACGACGTCGAGGTCATCGAGGATGCCCAATTGCACGGTCTCGTCGAGCGCTTCGTTCGCCTCTCGGAGATACCGGCGTGCGCGGATCACGAGATCGCGGCTGCGACGGAATGCCTGCCCGACCTCCCAGGGGCGCACGCCGATCGAGTACCGTCGATCGTCAGGGTCCAGCGTGAGCCACTTCATCGCGACGATCGTGTGAAGCAGTCCATGGAGACTGCTCTTCGGATAGGGCAGCTGCTCGGCCAGCTCCACGAAAGTGACGCCGTCTGAATATCGCGCGACGACCTCCAGCAGCTCCAGGGTGCGCTGGGCGGATTTGACGCTCTGTGCCTGCTCAGTCATGACATGTCACTCTCACGAGGTCGGTCCAAGGGGTGATCGTCATTGTGCCATCGCTCGCGGAGCACGATGCCGAGCGCGAGACCTCCGACACGGCAGCAGCCCGCATCGCCCCGCTCACCCGTCGACCACCGCGAGCAGATCCACCTCGACGAGAAGCGGGGTCGGGAGCGTGACCGTCACCGTCGTCCGAACGGGATACGGAGCCGAGAAGAACTCGGCGTAGATCGCGTTCGTCTCGGCGAATTGCGCAGGATCCGTGAGGAAGACCCGCACCTGGATCACGTCCGTGAAGTCGGCTCCGGCCGCCGCGAGCGTGGCACCGAGGTTGGCGAATGTTCTTCGCAGTTGCGGTTCGAAGCCATCCTCGACGGAGCCGTCCTCTCGGATGCCTGCTTGGCCTGCGCAGGCGACGATCTGACCCCGCCGACGGCTCTGCGAATACGGCCCGGCAGGCGGCGGAGCCTGTTCGGTGTATCCGACGATATCCATGAACATATCGACCTCCTCAGTCGCTCACAGGAAAGACGGTCTGTGCGATCTCGCCCAGCCCATCGATGGTCAAACGCACGGTGTCACCCTCGGCGAGATAGGGGAATCGCCCGGACAACGCGACGCCCTGCGGCGTCCCCGTCAGCACGATGTCGCCGGGCTCGAGTTCCATGACACGCGCGAGCTCCACGAGGATGGCGGCGACCGAGAAGACCATGTCGGCGGTGGACGACGACTGACGCGGCTCACCGTTCACCCACGACCGCAGTGCCAGATCCTGCGGATCGGGAACCTCGTCGGTCGTGGCGATCCACGGGCCCAGAGGGCACGCGCCGGGGAAGCTCTTCCCCTTCGACCACTGACCGCCAGACCACTCGATTTGCGACCACCTGTCGCTGAGATCGTTGGCCAGGACGTATCCCGCGATCGCGCTCAGCGCCTCGTCATCGGTGACCTCCCCGTGCAGGCGAGCGCCGATCACGATGCCGAGCTCGACCTCCCAGTCCAACGTCGAACGCGGATCGGGTCGCGTGATCGGGTCGTTCGGTCCGACGAGCGTGTTGGACTTCTTGAAGAAGACGACGACGTCTTCGGGAGGCAACGCGCCCGATTCCGCCGCGTGTGCCGCATAGTTCATCCCGATGCACACGATCGACGGCGTTCGCACGAGCGGAGGCCCGATGCGATCCGACTCGATCGAAGCCTCGACGAGCGCGCCGCCCTCCAGCGCCGCGCGCAGGCGCGCGATGCCGTCGCCCGAGAAGAACTCCGGGTCATAGTCGGCCGCGATCGGCGTCGCATCGAACCACGTGCCCCCGGCGCGTGAGACGACGGGGCGTTCGCGACCTGCCGGGCCAACCCTCATGAGTCTCATGCGTCGTCCTCCACGTCAGTCGACGAAGCGAGATCCGCGATCACTCGGGCCACGGATGTCGCGATCTTCTCCGCATCCCCTTCTGCGAGTGCCATCGGATGCACGAGCAGCGCACCACGCCACACTTCCGACTCCTCCAGGTAAACAGGCGTCTCGAGCATCGCGAGACCGTTCGCGAAAGCGTCGGCATCCACACCGGCGCCAACGAGATCGAGCTCCAGGACGGGTACGCCCAAGGGAGACGTCTCGCTCCAGATCACCGGCGTCCCCTCCTCCGTCAGCAGTTCTCGGAGGCGCACCAGCTCACGGATCCCTGCCGCGTCGTCCGCTCCCGGCGCCGCGACATAGCGCTCGACAGCGGCGACAAGACCGGCGATCTGCTCGCGTCCGACCTTCATCGCCCGGCCGATACCGTGACGGGGCGGAGTGTCGATGCTCTGATCACGGCCCCACGTCTGCTCGCGCTCGTCCATGTCCTGATGGAGCAGAGCAACGAGTTCGACGAGGTCCGCGCGTCCACAAAGAATCCCACTCGCCTGGGGACCCCGGAAGTGCTTGCCGCCGCTCAGGGCGACGAGCGCGGCACCGTCGTCGAGCCAGCGTCGAAGGTTCTCCAGCGGCGGGGCGTAGAGTGCCCCATCGACCAGAACGGACACGCCTCGCGAACCGGCCAGTCGGGCGATCGCGGCGAGCGTGGGGTGGTTCCCCGGCCGGCCGGGACGGTACAGCACGGCCGCCACATCCCCGTCGAGCGCCCGTTCGATCTCGCCGATGTGGGTCGAGTGCGGGTATCCGACAACGACGAGCTCCGCTCCGGCGGCCTCGAGGGCACGGTCGTACGGGTCACGGTGGGCGGCGAGCACGATCACGCGATGCGGCGCGTCGGCGATCCGCGGGAGCTGATCCATGCGTGCGGAATCCGCGCCGGCGATGATGGCCGCCGTCGCCAGGGTGAGTGCGGCCGCCGCGCCGGACGTCACGTAGGCCGCATCGGCATCCAGCAGCCGTGCCAGCTCGCGTCCTGCGCATCGTTCCAGGTCGTCCATACGGACGGGATTGATCGTAGCCTCGCGCATCGCCTCGACGACGACGGGGTGAAGCGTCAGACCGCCGAGACGGGTGGCCGGTCCGACGCCGTTGATGACCCGGCGAACACCGAGCCGGTCGAAAAGGGTGTCCTGCCCATCGGCGCCCTGCGCCCCGGCGTCGGCCATCATGACGCCCCCTCCACGGTCATCGTCTCGGCATCGATGGCAGCGCTCGCGAACACCGGGGCGCTGTCGGCCGCGAATCGGATCAGGACCTTTCCCGGCACATCCAACGTTCGCCCCAGCCGCTGGAACACCGCATCCGCATCGCCCGGTGCGACCACCTCGCTGATGAGGGTGCTCAGCACCGGTGCGCCCTCCGCGACCCACTCCGCTGCCTCTTGGAAGGTCTTCGCCGGGTAGGTGAAGCTGCCCACGAGCACGCGCTCGTCAGTGCTGATGCGGTAGGCATCCAAGGACACGTTCGGCGTGGCCATTCCTACCAGGCAGACGCCGCCACCGAGCATCGTCGATCGCAACGCATCGCCGATCGTCGCAGAGCTTCCCACGGCGTCTATCGCGATGTCCGCACCACGCCCGTCGGTTCGTGCGCGGACGGCATCGGGCACGCCGGCGCGAGTCGGATCGAGCACCTCGGCACCCAGGGCCGCGCATACCTCGCGCCGCCCCTCGTTGGGCTCGGAGACGATGACGAGAGAGGCCCCCGCACGTTGCGCGGCCAGCACACACGATTGGCCGATAGGGCCTCCTCCCACGACCAGGACGACGTGACCGGATTGCACACCGACCCGATGCACCGCATGCAGGGCGACGGCCAGCGGCTCGATGAGGGCCGCGAGAAGAGGGTTCTCCATCTCCGGGAGCACGACGACGTTCGCCACCGGCACCGCGTACTGCTCGGCGAAAGCGGAGACGATCGTGGGGTCGACCCCGATGATCCGGCGACGCGGGTCGTGCTGCTCGCGCCCCGCGTATTGCTTGATCTCCTCGGACGGCACGATCACGGGATTCACGGTCACGAGCGCTCCCAGCGGGTATAGCGCGGGATCGACCTCGGCGCCGACTGCGGCGATGCGGCCGACGGTCTCGTGGCCCATCACCTGGCCGGGGAAGCGTCGTCCGTTCTCGCCCGTGTACCCGTGGATGTCCGAACCGCAGATGCCCGTGGCGATCGTCGCGACGACGATCTCTCCCGGTCCCGGTAGGGCGTCATCCACCTCGACCAGGCCTACTCTGCCGATCTCTTCCAGTCTTACAGCGCGCATGGAGCCATCCCTTGGTTCATCCCTCTGAAACTAACTTCATGCATACGAACAGCATGACAGGTCTTCGATCGGCGGGGCAAGCTCCTGCCGCCCCGCGCGCACCCGGTCACGAGTCCACCGCCGGTTCGTGAGCGGACGCGATGATGCGCGACAGGCGGTCATCCCGGCGAGTGGCGACTTCGCGGGCGCTCGCAGGCGTGTAATCGAAGACGCCGGCGAGGGACTTGACGCCCAGGCGCCCCTCCGCCACGAGAGCGCTCAGGATGCTGGGAGGGGAGAACCTCTCTCCATGGGCAGCGCGGAGCACCTCGAAGATGGCCAGATACGTGTCGAGCCCGCCGAGATCGGCATTGGCAAGTGGCCCCAACGCGGCCAACCGCGGCGCAAAGGACGAGCTCACGATCTCATCGACGCTCTCGGCCGATATGCCCTCCTCGATGCACAACAGTGCCTCCCGGATGGCGGCGAACTGGATGCGGTTCGCCACGAATCCCGCACCGTTGCGGACGATGACCGGCCGTTTGCCGGCTTGCCGCAGGACGTCGATGACGTTCTCCAACACATCGTTGCTGGTGGCCGTGCCCGGCGCCACCTCCACACACTCCACTTCGTAGGCAGGGTTGAACCAGTGCGTGGCCAGGACGCGCGACGGCTGTGGGACGCACTCGGCCAGTCGATCGATGTCGAGCGAGGAGGTGTTCGACGCGAGAATCGCATCGACCAGAGCAAGGGAACCGAGGCGCGTCCACAGTCGTTGCTTCAGCGCGAGATCCTCCGGAGCCGCCTCGATCACGAGCCGGGCGGATGAGACGGCCTCGAGATCCGGCGTGATCGTGGGAGTCTCCCCAGCGGTCGGCGGCCCATCGGCGCGCAGGCGATCCTTCAGCGAGGCCGCAGCCCCCTCGTCCGGCTCGATGACCGTCACCTCATGCCCGGCACGGGCGAGTGCGATCGCAATCCCTCCGCCCATGATTCCGCCTCCGACGACGGCGGTGCGTATTCGCGTCATGACAGCCTCCTTCCGTCGTATTCGAGTCGCCCCCCGGCGTACGTCATCACGACGCGCAGGCGTTCGCCACCAACGGCGCTTCCACCGAACGCATCGTCGTACTCGACTCGCCCAGGCACTCGCTCCAGCACGACGACGTCCGCGGGGCGGCCAGGGCGCAGCGTTCCGGCATCCGACCGAGCGGCCGCGGCCGCCGTGACCGTCGCGCTGCGCAGCACATCGGCGAAGGGCATGCCGAGGGCGAGGAACTTGGACATGACGGTCGGGAGATCCACGACGATGTCACGCGAGTAGGTGTGGATGTCGGTGCTGACCGTGTCTGGCTGCTGACCCTCCGCGATCATCCGGCGCGCCACCTCGAAGCTGAAGCCCGACATTCCGTGGCCCACATCCAGCAGCACGCCGCGTTCTCGCGCGGCACGTACGGAGCGGCGGACTCTGCCGTCCTCACCGAGGACCGTATTGCCCTCCCAGCCGGTGAAGGCGTGCGTGAGGATGTCTCCCGCACGGAGCGTGTCGACGATCTCGTCGACCCCCGCGGGCGCCGGCCCCAGATGCACCATGAGAGGAAGATCGACGTGATCGGCGACGCGCCTGGCTGCCGCGAGCGCAGCTCGCGTGTGCGCACCACCCACGTCGGCCGATGCGCGGACCTTGACCCCGAAGACGAAGTCCCTGTTCGCCTCGATCGCTTCGACCGCGGCATCCTCCGACACGTACCAGGGCGAGGCCAGCTCGCCACCGAGGCGGATGCTGGTCGTTCCGATGGACGAGATGTTGAGGAGGGCGCGGATCCGGACGGAAGACCGTTCGACCGCCGTGGCACGAAACGCTCCGATGAGGTGCGCTCCGGCGCTGCCGGCGTCGACGATCGTCGTCGTCCCCGATGGGAACGCGATGTCATCCGCGGGAACCCCCAGGTCCTGGCCGGAGAACACGTGCGTGTGAAGATCGACGAGCCCCGGAGCGACGACGAACCCGGTGACATCGATCACGTCGTCCGACGGCGCAGCGGGCAGGTTCGAGATGATGCCGTCCGCGAGCCGTACATCACCTCCGGTCGCCACACCGGTCTCCGGATCGTGGACGACACCGCCGCGCAACACCGTCGCCCGGATGGTGGCCCGTCCGCTATCGCCGCTCATCCGCCACCTCCGCGAAGTCCGTGCCGTTGGCGGGATCGTGAATGGCGACGAGGCGATCGCACCGCGATCCGAGCGACGTCGTCGCACGGCGCGCGGCGGCGATGTCCTCGGCGATCCCGATCGGCGTACCCGATTCGATGTTCCGCTTCACGAAAGCGGTCTCGATGATCCCCACAACACCCTCGGAAGTGTCGATGAGTACTGCCGCAGAGCCAGGGTGATGTCCTCCGGTCACCTCGAACAGGACGCCCGGGCGAACCTGCTCCCGCTCGGCGACCAATCGCAGCCGGCCCTCGATCGCGAGCGTGCGCAGGCTGTCCCACGATGACGCCGAGAAGTAGAACTCGGGTGCGGGGTGTCCCGGCGGATCCTCGAGGAACTCCCGTACACCGTCGCGAGCAAGGTAGAACGTCGCGTTCGGCAGAAGTGCCGCGTCGATGCCGCCGGAATGGTAGGTGACGGTCTGCGTGATGGCGACGAAGGCGACCTCCGCGGGGTCCACGCCCGCGTCCGCCAGGATCTCCGGCAGGGTGCGGACCTGCCGAAAGCCGACCGGGTCGCCGAACGCCTGGTTGGTCGCGCCGAGCGCATCCGCCTCGACCGCATCGAGCGGGAGCCCGGCATCGATGAGACCGACCGTCGAGCCGCAGCGGATGATCCACACGTAGAAGTGGAGATCGTGCAGGCCGGTGTCGTTGTCGCCGAACACGATGGCCCAACCGGGGGCCGGAAGGATCGCCGCGAGCTCGGCGTGGATCGAGTGATGGGCGGCGACGCCGGAGTGTCCGGCACTCTCACCCGAACGTGTCATCGCCTGCTCGAACCCGGTCACGGGGTTGCCCCGGTGCTCGCGATGCGCGGCAAGGAACGCGGCGTGCTGATCCAGGCACCATCCGATGTCGAGAGCGCGGCGGCTTCGGCGAGCTGGACTGCCCGGCGTCCCGCCGCGAGGGTGGGCTGATCGGCGAGCACTCCTCGGGCCCCGGCGATGAAGGCGGAGAGCTGGGTGACGAGCCAATCGTCGTCGCTATGCAGTTCTTCGACGAGCCCTTCCGCGGTGGCGACAGTGAGCCGCCGCGTCTCATCCAGCTCGAGCATTCCGCGCGTCCCCTGGACCGTGAATGAGATCCGCGGCGGTGCGTCGTATCCGACCCCGAATGACATCGCGGACGAGCCCACGATCGACGGACCCATGCGAGCCGCCACGACTACCGCGAGCTCCGCATCGGCCCGCTCAGTGGTCGGGGTCTGGGCCGAGACCGCCGTCACATCGGCGCCCAGCAGCCACTCCCATCGGTCGAAGACATGGTGGCTCTGCAGATGGAGTGTCCCTCCCCCGGCCTCCGCACTCCAGTACCAAGCGGGTGTGACGCGATACGCCTCGATCACGTTGTCGGAGACGAAATACGGCTCGCCGATCCCGCCGCTGCGGATGATCTCCCGCGCACGTCTCCACTCCTCGCGGAAACGGTAGCTGAATCCCATCATCCAGAACCCGGACGAGGACGCTGCGGCACTCAGTACGGCGTCGGCGTCCGCGAGGTCCGTCGTGAGCGGCTTGTCGATCAGGACATGCAGGTTGCGGCGAGCGGCCTCGATGCCCGCATCTCGATGGACGGCATTGGGCAGCCCGATGTAGACGGCATCGATGTCGGCGACGGCGCACGCCTCTTCCAGGGAGCCAGCGGCGACTGCTCCGACACTCGCGGCGACGTCGCGGGCTCGAGCCTCGTCGACGTCGATGATCGCTCCAACAACGACGCCGGGAAGCGTCGCCGCCGATCGGGCGACGCGTGCCCCCATGGATCCTGCACCCCACACCCCGAGGCGGATTTCGCGGTACGGCTCAGACATTGAACTCCCCCTGTCGAGAACGGTCGTCGTCCCTGGCTTCGAACCCTCTTCTGCGCAACGCCGCTACCGGGTCGGGATAAGCGTCCAGCAGTGCGCGGGTATAGGCATCCCGAGGGTTCGCCAGCACCTCGCGCGTATCGCCGATCTCCACCATCCGGCCGCTCTTCATCACGATCAGTCGATCGGCCAGAGCCGAGAGCACCGGCAGCTGGTGGGACACGAAGATCACCGAGATGCCCGTCTGATCCCGCAGGTCGAGGAAGAGATTCACGATCTCGGTCTGAACGGAGACGTCCAACGCGCTCACCGCCTCGTCGGCGATGACCACCTTCGGCCGAGGTGCGAGCGCGCGGGCGATCGCGACGCGCTGACGCTGCCCGCCACTGAGGTCTCGTGGAAGGCGCTGGGCATACGAGGCCGGAAGACGGACCTTGTCCAACAGGTCCGTGACGAATCGGGGCTCCTTCGCGCCCGCGATCCGATGCGCGACTCCCGCTTCGCGGATCGCCGCGCCCACCTGCATCTGAGGATTGAGGGACGAGTACGGGTCCTGGAACACCACTTGCAGCATGCTCCGCGCCGCGCGCAGACGAGCACGCTCGAGCGTCATGAGGTTCACACCGTCCAGCCAGACCTCGCCCGCGTCGGCATCGACGAGTCGGGCGACGCACTTCACCGTGGTCGACTTGCCGCTGCCGGACTCGCCCGCAATCCCCACGATCTCGCCCTGACCGAGGTCGAACGAGACGTCGTCGACGGCCGCGAGTCCGGCAGGTTTCGCCTGGCCCGGCATCCGCAGTGCGCCGCCCCGCGGGCGGTACACCTTCGTGAGGCCTCTCACCGAGAGGATGGGTTCGTTGATCAGCATGGATTCATCCATCTCAGAACGGGCACGCCGTCACGTGACGGTCGTCGACGCCGAGGAGCGTCATAGGAACTTCGTGGCACTCGCTTCTCGCCTGAACACAGCGCGGGGCGAAGGGACATCCGCCTTGATAGGGGGTCGTGCCGAGCGGAGGGCCCGGGATCGTCGGTCGGCGATAGCCGCGCTCCGGCACCGTCAGGGTCGGCACCGCGGCGATCAGAGCTCGCGTGTAAGGGTGCTGAGGACGCAGATACACCTCCTCGACGGGGCCGGACTCCACGACGAATCCCCCGTACATGACGACGACCTCATCGCACATCTCCGCGATCACGCCGAAGTCGTGCGACACGAGCAGGATCGAGGTTCCGCTCTCCTCGCGCACGCTGCGCAGGAGACGCAGGATCTGTGCCTGGGTGGTCGTGTCGAGCGCGGTAGTGGGTTCGTCGGCAATCAGCAGACGAGGACCCGCGCCCATCGCGATCGCCAGCATGACTCGCTGGCGCATGCCACCACTCAGCTCGTGGGGGTACATCCCCAGCTTCTTCGCCGGATCGGGGATGTCGACCTGATCGAGCAAGGACGTCGCTCGCGCGATGGCTTCCTGCTCCGACACACCAAGCGAGGAGCGCAGCGCCTCGGTCATCTGCGCCCCGATGCGCAAGGTCGGGTTGAGGGACGAGAACGGGTCCTGGAAGATCATGCCGACCTGGGTCGAGCGGAACTCCAGCAGTTCGTCCCGGGTGAACCCGAGCACGTCCTGCCCGCCGAACGAGACCGACCCCGAGAGCACGTGACCCCGGTCCGGCAACAGGCGCATGATCGCTCGGCAGGTGAGGCTCTTGCCTGAGCCGGACTCTCCCACGAGTCCCACGATGCGGCCGGGATCGATCCGCAGGCTCACTCCCCTAACAGTCGCTTCGGCATCGGCTGCCTTCGCGGCGAATCCGATCCGCAGGTCTTCGATCTCCAGCAGGGGATCGGTCATGTTCACACCACTCATCGGCTCAGCGCCCCTGTCGTCGGATCGAGAAGCCGTCGTCGATCATGCCGACTCCGACACCGAGAGCGATCAGGATGACGGCGGGCAGCGTGGAGATCCACCACGCGGTCAGGAGGAAGGGCTGTCCCCCGGCGATGATCGAACCGAGGTCGGCGGTCGGCGGCTGCGCACCGAAACCGAGGTACGACATCGCGGCGAAGACGACCATCGCGGCGACGACGTCCATCGTGGCGAAGGTCAGCCCCGGTCGGACCACGTTCGGGACCACGTGACGCATCAGGATGCGGGATGACGTGTACCCGAGGGAACGGGTTGCCATGATGAACTCGTGCTCGCGCAGCGACAGCACCTCGGCCCGCGAGATGCGGGCGTAGACGGCCCAGCCGACCACGACCATGCCAAGGCCCACGCTGAGCGTGCCAACACCGAGGATCGCCACCGTGGCCAAGACGACGACCAGGAATGGAATGGCGATCGCGGTATCGATCACCCGCGAGACGAGGGCGTCCAGCCACCCTCCGGCGTACGCGACGAGGGCGCCGATGACCGTACCGAGGGCGAGGGCGGCGAGCGTGACGGCCACTCCCGCGAACAGCGAGATCTGAGTACCCACGAGCGAACGTGTCAAGACGTCACGACCCGCGGAGTCCGTGCCCATCCAGTGTTCCAAGGAGGGCGGTTCGAGTGCGGCGAGCACATCGGGAGTATTCGGATCCCAGGGGGAGACGACCGGGCCCACGATGGCCGCGACGACGACGGTCCCGACGATCGCTGCGCCGATCGTCGTCTCGATGGTCCAGGTGCGCTTGCGTGTGCGCATTGTGAGGTCAACCATTCTGGATCGCACTCCTGACCCGCGGATCCAACGCGGCTTGCAGCAGGTCTGCGACGAGGCCCGCGATGATGACGACGCTTCCTGCCAGCAGAGCAAGCACTTGGACGACGGGATAGTCCCGACGCTCGACCGCCTGCACCAGCAGCGAACCGAGCCCGGGGATGCTGAAGACCTGCTCGAGCACTGCGGTGCCGCCGATGAGGAAGCCGAGCACGACCGCAATGACCGAGATCGTCGGAGTGACCGCGTTTCGCAGCGCGTGACGCCGAATGATCCGATTCTCCGAGTAACCACGAGCGCGGGCGGCCTCGACGTACTCGGTGCCGAGGACTCGCTTCATGCTCGCTCGCAGCGTTCTCAGTACGACTGCGATGAGCGAGAGTGCCAGGGCGACCGCGGGAAGCGTGAGCGTACGGAAGGCGCCGGCGATACCGGACTCGTATCCCGAGACCGGGAACATCCCGAGCTGGATACCGAACACGAGCGCGAGGACGAGACCTACCCAGAACGCCGGCATCGCGAAGATCGCCGTTGCGAGGATGCGGATGGAGAAGTCGGCGACGGAGCCGGATCGGATCGCCGCGATGATGCCGAGCACCGATCCGACCACAATCGCCAGAAGCAGGCCGTAGGTGATCAGGAACGCGCTCGGCTCGATCCGCGATGCGATCAGGGAGCTGATCGACTGGCCGAAGATGACCGAGTCGCCGAGATTGCCCGTGACGAGCCTCGACAGGTACATCCAGAGCTGGGTCAGGACGGGCTCATTCAGTCCCATCTGTTCCCGGACGACCTCGACGTACTCGGGCGACGCCCGCTCGCCGAGCATGATCCTGACCGGGTCACCGGGAACAGCCTGAAGGATGAGGAAGACGATGATGGCGAGCGCGAGAAGCTGGCCGAGGCTCAGTACGAGCCTCCGGAGGAAGTAGAGGAACATGCCTTTACCTCCCCCGGAGCGTGAAAACGACTAGCACGATGCGATACGGACCTAACCGGAGATCCAGGTCGACGTGAACGTGCTCTGCCCGATCGGGTTGGTCGTGAAACCGCACACGTCACCGGATCGTCCGGCGACCAGGGGCAGGTTCAGGACGTTGATCGCAGGCTGCGCGTCCAGCATCGCTTCCTGGATCGGCGGCCACAGAGCCGCGCGCTCGTCTTCGTCGATGGTGCCGGTGAACTCCAGGATCATGTCCTCGATCTCAGGATCGTTCCACCATGTGAAGAACCCGTTCGTCCCGCCGGCCACGCCATAGAACTCCGCGAACTCGTCGGGGATCGGGACGTCGCTCGCCGCGAACGAGTACGGCAGCATCAGATCGTAAGTCCCTCCCGTGAAGTTCTTGCTGAGCGTCGCCTGGTCCTCCGGGAGCAACTCGATCGTGACGCCGAGGTCGGCCCATGCCGCTTGAAGCACGACGGCGAGGCTGTCGAACGCTGCATTCCCACTCGGGTACTCGAGCGTGGCCTCGAATCCGTCCGGGTAGCCCGATTCCGCGATCAGCGTCTTCGCCTGGTCGACGTCGAACGACGTGGGCGCGATCTCATCCGACCCTGCATCGAAGCGCAGCCGCGGAAGGATGCTGTTGGGCAGCTCACCGAGGCCGAAGTAGACCTTCTCGTTGACACCTTCCCGATCGATCGCGAGCGAGAGCGCCTGGCGCACCTTCTGGTCGGAGAAGGGGCCCTGCTGATTGTTCATCGACAGCAGGATCCACGAGGGGATCTCGAACTGCTCGATCGTCACCGCCGCCTCGGACTGGAGCGATTCCACCTGCGACCACGGAACGATGTCGACCATCTGCACGTCACCCGAGCGGAGGGCGAGCGTGCGGTTGTTGTCGTCGGTGATGAACCGGAACTCGACGCTGTCCAGCAGCGGGCCGGCGGGATCCCAGTACTTGTCGTTCTTGACGAAACTGATGGACGAGCCCTTGACCCACTCGTCCACGACGAACGGTCCGCTCCCGATGGGGGCGTCGAAGAACGCATCCCCGGCAGCCTCGGCCTCAGCCTTGGGGATGACTCCTGCCGTGACCATCGCCAACGAATACAGGAACCCGCCGATCGGCTCGGTCATCTCGATCTTCACGGTGGACTCGTCGACGATCGTGGTCGATCCGTAGCCGCGTGCGAAAGATGCCCACTGACTGGTCTCCGGGTCGGACCAGTTGTCGAGTGTGTACTGGACGTCCTCCGCCGTGATGGCGCGGCCGTTCGAGAACGTGGCTCCGTCGCGGATGTGGAACGTGTAGGACATGCCGTCCTCGGCGACAGACCAATCGTCGGCGACGCCGTCGACGATGTCCTGGGTCGCACCCGTCGGATCCATGCGGACCAGCGTCTCGAAGACCAGGTTGAGTGCTTCGGTGTCGCCGAATCCGCCCGGCGTTGCATAGGGGCTCAGAGACAGGGTCTCGTTCTGCTTGGCAACGGTGAGGTGGCCACCGGCCGTCGGTGCGTCAGTGCACTGATCGACGCCACTGCTGGGCTTTGCGGTTCCTCCCCCGCCCGCTGCGGTGCAGCCGACGAGCCCGACGGCTAGTGCGGCAGTCGCCGCGATCGCGATTGATGAACGGAATTTCACGGTGCCTCCTGGTGCGCTGGTGGGTTGCGGCAATTCATACATATGAACCGTAGTTCACATGTATCGGCAGGCTAGCAGTCGGGCAGGAATCACCGCAAGGCTCGGCCTCGAAGTCGACGGGCACCGTGACGACACCAGCCGTCCTAGGAGGAGGCCCCGCACATCAGGGTCGAGCCGCGACAGGCATGACGGGCCCACAGCCGCCTGTGCCGGGCCGGCCGCGCCTAGTACCGGTAGAACGCGTCCTGCACGGCGTCGCCGCGCAGCCCATGTGCCAGGCACAGCTGCAGAAGGACTCGGCTCTTCTGCGGATTGAGCTGGCCCGATGCGACCAACCCCAGGCCGTCATCGTCCAACTCGATATTGCGTCCGACGTCACCACTGCCCACCCGCGAGCTGCGCACGACGATGACGCCGGACGCGACCACGTCGGCCAGCGTTCGCGCCACTGCGGCGGGAACGCTGCCGCTTCCCATGCCGGCGATGACCATCCCCTCGTGCGCGTACAGGACGTCGACGCGGGGCAGGACGTTCCTGTCCTTGACGGAGAACTCCGTGGCGTGCGTGTGCAGGTGTGTGGGGCGACGGAAATACCGGATGCGGCCGTAGCTCGCCGTGCCCAGGAGCCCGGGGCCGGGTGAAACGAACGTCTGCACATCGGTGGTGCTGGATTTCGTCACGTCCCGCGCGCTATGGAGATCGTCGTGACGGCGACGATGACACCCCGCCGGCGAGCGTCCGGATCCGCAGCCACGCTCACCGCGTTGAACAGGTTGAGCGGACCGTCGGCGCTGAGCGCTGTGGCCGGACGCATCGAACCGGTGAGCACGACCGGCCGGTCGGACTTGACGACGAGATACAGGAAGTACTAAGAGAACTGCTCGGCGGTCAGAGTGGCCACATCGCGGACGCCCGGCACGCCGTCCATCAGGGCGCTGACACCCAATTCGCCCGCGCGATAGCCGACATCGACGCGCGATGGAGCCAGCCCGCGATGGTTCCACCCGTCGCGAGAATGTGGACCCTGGTATCTAGACCCCTCACAACACCGAATGCCGGCGCTCGGCATGGTCCTGACGTTACGTGCGGAACCGTCGCTGAGTGCCTGTCAGGACTCGATCGCGTCGATGATCTTCTCGTCGCCCTCGTTCACGGCCTTGACGATGGCGTCATAGTCGCCCTTGTCGATGGCCTTGTCGACCTTCTTGGTCGCCTGAGCGATCGCGGTGTCGACCCGGTCGAGGTAGAGGTCGTCGACGACCGCGACGATGGCCGAGGATCCGGGCGGCAGCCACTCCTCCACGTCGACGCCGATCTTCTTCTCTTCGTTGTGCTTCATGATCGCCCCGACCCCCGCGCCGATCCCCGCTCCGACGACGCCGGACAGCAGCAAGGGAGGAGCGAACAGCCCGATCACGAGGCCGCCGACGGCGCCGAAACTCGTCCCGCGAGCGATGAGCTTGCCACCGTGTTCTGTGACCGCGACCTTTCCATCGGCATCCCGCGCCATGACGACCGCCGCGACGACCGACAGGTCATCCAGCTCCTTCATCGCGGCGAAGTCGGTCTTCGCGGCAGCCTCATCGTCGTACGCGGCGATGACCAGGGTGTAGTTGCGATCAGTCATGTCGATCCCTTCCGTCTCAATCTGGTGTGCATTGCGGTTTCGGCTTACGGCGCGCCGGATTCCGAGGGAACCGGCGAGGGACTCATGTTCGATTCGGGTGGCGAGAGCGACTCGATCGCCTGGCGGAAAGCGCTGACGGTAGCCGCGTCCACGGCACCTGTCGGCTCGACGCCAAGCTCGATCTGGAACGCCTTCACCGCTTCGGTCAGGGCCGTCGTCCATACGCCGTCCACCGGTCCGTCCCAGAATCCGAGCAGCTTCAGTGTCTGCTGCACGGCGGCCGTGGTGGCGATCGATTCCTGCGCGGCGGCTCCTCCGAGGGCGAGGAGCTCGGTCTGGAGGGCGGAGGCGGTCGCGTTGTCGACCGTGCCGGTGACGGGTAAGCCGTTCGCCTCCTGCAACGCCTCGACCGCCGCGACCGTCTCGGGCCCGTACACACCGTCGACCGCGCCGGCGTAATACCCCGCGGTGGCGAGGTCCTGCTGCAGCGCGGTCGTGTACGCGCTTACGGCCTCCTGCGCCTGCACCGTCTGCTCATCGGAGACGCACCCGGCGTCGACGAACAGCCGCAGCCAGGCGAACTCGAGAGCCACCACGGCGCTGTTGAACTGCTCGGATGCGTCGGCCAAGGGGGTGTCATCGGTGATGGCTCCCTGCGCCGCTGCGAACTCCGACTCGGCCTGGCTGACCCGATCGACGGTGGCCGCCGGCGCCAGAGGAGGTGTGGTCGGCGGCGGGCTGCCTGCGTCAGTGGGCGGTGCCGAGGTGCCGGCCTTCGCCCGCTCCAGTGCCGCCTGCGCGTCGGTCAGCTCCTGTTGGGCTGTCACGACCTGCTGCTGTGCGTCGACGGCGGCCTCCGCACCGTCGAAGGCATCGTCGCGCGGCTGCGTGAGATCGGCGCCGGCTTCCCTGACATCTCCGACGGTGGGCGCGGTGTCGTGCAGCACGTCCCCGTACCGATCGAGTGCCAGGACGTAGGTCTTGCTCGCCCCGCAGAATGTGTCGGATGCTGCGGTCAGCTGCGCCTGGGCCTCGGTGAGGGCCTTCTCCTTGGCAGCGACCCTCGCCTCCGCGCGGTCGACGGTGCTGACCTCGCCCGAGCACCCGGCGAGGCCGATCGCCACGAGGGCTGCGCACATCATGCCCAGGGCACGACGGCGCCGCATCCTGACTGCGTCGATCCTCATGCATGCCTCCGATGCCCCGCTCGGTCGTGCGCCCATCATGGCCCCGCGATGCGCACGACGCCAGATCCCCCGTTGCGCGCGGCGGCCGCCCGGTCCATCACCCGCGTGAACGCGTGCAGCGGGTCCTCGAGCGCCTTAGATTCGCCGGAACCGTGGCGTCGCTACGGCTCCGACCACGGCCGCCTTCGCAACGGGCGAACGGCCGGGCGTGACCGCCGCACCGACCACGGCGGCCTTCGCGATCGGGGCCGGTCCCGGCGTGATGGCTGCGCCGACGACGGCCGCCTTCGCAACCGGTGCCCCGATGACTCCTACGCGTCCGACTCGTCTTCCGAGCATGTCAGGCTCCGATCTGCACAGCGTCGACATCGGCCTCGATCGAGGCGATGATGGCTTCGGCCGAGATGCGGCCGTTGGCGATGGCCCGTCCGCCCGCGCGGCGTGCCGCGGCCGCGAACGGTCCGCTCCACAGGTTCTCGTAGACGACGACACCGGCCACCGTACCGGGATCCATCGCCGCGGCCAGATGCGCGACGTCGTCGGCCGCGAGGAGTTCTGCGAGTTCCGCCTCGAGTCGGGCCAGTGGCCCGAGGTCGTCGAGGTCGGTGAGCTCCAGCGCCTCGATCGAGCCATCCGCGTCCTTGGTGACCACGAGGATGTCGATCACGCGGATGATGCCTGCGTCGACGAGCTTGAGCAGCTCGGCCGCCATCTCACCCGTGAAGTTGGCCTGCTCTGGTGGAAATTCGACGACGACGTAGTCGACGGGTCCGAGTTCTTCGAACGCGGGATCGGTCATGGGACTCCCCTTCTCTGGAACGCTCACGCTATGAGCCCTGCGGTTCGGGTGACTCACCCACCGCGGATGATCTTCGGCGCCGGCCGCTTCCGGCACCCCATCCGCGCGCCACAGTGACAGCGATCGGCCCAGCGCCGGTCCAGATGCGCCAAACTGCTCACGTGTCCACCGTTCGTGCCGTCATCGGCCGCCACCCCGAGCTTCAGCGGTTCGATGAGATGTGCGCGCGATCGAGCGCGGGCGGGTCGGCGCTGCTGATCGAAGGCGATCCCGGTGTCGGCAAGACGGCACTGGTCGACGAGTACGAACACCGCGCACAGGAGTCGGGCATGAGAGTGCTCCGCACCTCCGGCACCTCCGACGAGTCTGCGGCCCCGTTCTCCGGGCTGCACCTTCTGCTTCATCCGCTCCGCGCGCGGATCTCCGAGCTGCCGGAGCCGCAGCGAGATGCCCTCGAGATCGCGTTCGGGGTGCGATCGGGCGAACCGCCGACCACCTTCCTCGCCGGCGTCGCGACGCTGACACTCCTCTCCGACGCCTCTCGCGCGCACCCCCTGCTCGTGATCGGGGAGGATCTGCATTGGCTGGACCCCGCCTCGCGACAGACGCTGCTGATGGTGGCACGGCGGGTCTCATCGGACCCTCTGGTCGTGGTGATGACGGCCCGCGGCAGTCATGACACGATCGAAGGGGAGCCGATCGAACGCCTCCGCCTCGAACCTCTCAGCTTCATCGACGCCAACGCGCTGCTGGATTCCAGGCCCGACAAGCCGAGCGGCACGGAGCGGCGCATGCTGCTCGAACTGTCCGACGGCAATCCTCTCGCCCTGGTGGAGCTGCCCATCGCCGACCTCGGCGTGGCCGATCTCGATGTCGTTCCTCTGACGCACCGGCTCGAGCTCGCATTCGCCGGACGATACGCGGAGCTTCCGTTCGCGGCGCGCCTCGGGGTGCTGGCTGCGGCGCTGGGGTGCGACTCGATCGATGACACGACGACGGCGATCATTCGGGTGATCGACGACCCACCCACGCGGGAGTGGGTCGGGACCGCCGCCGCGGCAGGGCTGATCGAACCGGCACAGGGACGCATCGGCTTCCGCCATCCGCTCGTGCGATCGGCAGTGGTCAGCGCGGCGGATCCGCAGGAACGATCGCGCATCCTGGGGTCGCTCATCGACACGATCGCCGACCCCGTACGCACCGTGTGGTGGCGTGCCGATCTGCAGACCGGTACGGCCCCCGACCTCGCTGCAGAACTGGGGCGCATCGGCGAGGTCGCCCTCGCCGCGGGCGACGCCGCGTTGGCGCTGCGCGCCCTCCGTCGCGCGGCCGACCTGACCCCGCCGTCCCCGATGCGCCCGGAGCGGCTCCTGCTCGCGGCCGATGCCGCTGCACGCGCAGGCGCCCACCGCACCGCGTTCGGACTCCTCAGGGAGGCGGATGCCGAGACCGAGGATTCCCGCGTTCGCGCTCGCGCGGCCTGGATGCGCGAACTGCTCCCGGTCGAGGAATCGGCGCTCGCGCGCGGCGATCTCAGACCGGCCACCGCGGCCATCGAGAGCATGCGTCACGCGGGGGACGCGGATGCCGCACTCAATGCCCTCCTTCACCTCGCCTCGATCGCCTGGGACCACTCCACCCACAGCGATCCCGGACTTGTCATCTCCCAGGCGGCGCTCGCCTTCGACCTCGACCCCGACGAACCGCGGGCGCTCCTCCTGGCGGCGGTCACGGACCCGGCGGGGCGAGGCGACGAGGTGATCGCGCGCATCCGCGATCGGGTCGTCATCGACCCTGCTGACACGCAGGGTGCCTGGTATCTCGGCTACGCCCTCAACCTGTGTGGAGAAATCGGCCCATCAGCCGACTATCTGCAACGCGCGGTCGACGGCTTCCGAACGCACGGCGACCGGGCGCTCCTGCCCCACGCACTGATGGGTCTGTCTTGGATCTGTTTCCTGCAGGGACGGTTCGAACGAGGGCGTGCCTGCATAGACGAGTGCATCACCATCGCCATCGACGCAGAGGATCCGGGGCTCGCGGCAGCGGCGCGCACGGCCCTCGCCTGGTACGACGCGTTGGACGGCGCCGCACCCGACCGCGGCTCCATCGCGGGCTCGTCCCCCCTCGCGGCGCTGGTGCTCGACGCCCAGTCGCCGCGCGCGACACTCGTCTTCGCCGAAGGGTGCGCCGCGCTCGTCACCGGGCGTCCGCGCGAGGCCGAACGCGTGCTGCAGCGTCTGGCGGATCCGGCTGACCGCGTCTACAACCTGATGTTCCGGATCGTCTCGCTGCCCGACCTGGTCGAGTCGGCGATACTGCTGGAGGACCGACCGCTGGCGGAAGAGCAGGTCGCGGCGCTGGCCGAGCTCCACGAGGGCTGGCATGCGCCGGTGCTCACGGCCGCGCTCGAGTACTCCCGCATCGTGCTGTGCGACGATGCCCGCCTCGACGAGGCATCCGCGGCGATCGACCGCCGCCCGATCGCCGTGCCGTTCCTTCACGCCCGGGCACATCTGCACCTCGGTACGCGTCTACGGCGGATGCGGCGAACGGCGGACAGCCGGATCCACCTGCACACCGCGCTCACGCTCTTCGAAGAGTTCCCCGCCGTCAAGTGGGCCGAGCGAGCAAGGGAGGAGCTTCGCGCTTCCGGCGAGCGTCTGACGGATGCCGCACCGTCCGGGAGCCACGTGCTCACTCCGCAGGAGCTCCGCGTGGCCGAGCTCGCAGCCGACGGACTCAGCAACCGTGAGATCGCAGAGCGGCTATTCCTGTCGCCGCGCACGATCGGGGCCCATCTCTACACGGCGTTCCGCAAGCTCGGCATCACTGCGCGGGAGCAGCTCGGCCGAGCGCTCGAGTCCGACTGACGTCGCCGTCAGGCCGGGACCGCCTGCGCGTCGACGCGGTCGAGGAACTCGAGCGCGGTCTGGGCGACTTCGGCCCAGCCGTGATCGATCGTGAGGGAGTGGCCGCGATTCGGCATGACCACCAGCTCGGTGAGACCGGGGTTCTTCGACTGGATCTTGAACGCCTGCTCGGTGGGCTTGAGCGGCACCGTGTGGTCGACCTCGCCACCGATGATCAGGAGCGGTCCTCGATCCGGGTTCTTCGAATCGACCTTCGTCTCGCTGAAGGGATTGAGGTTGGCGGTCACGACCTGGAAGATCGGGTTCCCCGCCGCCGCGACGTGGAACTCCTCATACAGCGCCCGCGCTTCGTCCTCGTCCAGAGCATTCGCCCAGCCATACGAGAACTCCTCGAACGACAGCGTCACACCGTGCTTCAGGCTGGTGCCGGGGTGCGAGACGATGGGCGCGGACGACTTGAGGGACGAGACGGGCACCGCCAGCACGCCCTGGAAGGGCGCCGGATCGACCGCGACGGTCGCGACAGATGCTCCGACTCCGGCGATCTTCTGAGCGATCAGTCCGCCGAACGAGTGGCCGACGACGGCAGGCTTGGTGGTGAGCGCCGCGATCGCGTCGAGATAGTGATCGGTCACTTCCTGAACCATCTTCTCGGCGAACGCGTCAGGATTCGCCCGCGCGTCCTCGATCGACTCGGGATCATCGGGCCATCCCGGCGCGATCGTCGTGAATCCGGCTTCCTCGAAGCGGGCGCGCCAGCGGTCCCAGCTGCTGGAGAGCAGCCAGAGCCCGTGGACGAAGACGACGGGGCGCAGTCCCGATTGGTTGGCTCGTTCGACTTCGGCGAGTTCGTGAGCGGTAAGCGACATGGGGGTCTCCTCATCCTGGATGAACACGACCCAGCGTCCTCCGCACGCGAAGCCGCGACATCCGTCGCCCGTACCTAGATTGGCGTGCGGTGCGCGCTAACTCCGTCCATATCGGGCGGATGCCGAGGCGCGGAGACCGGCGCGAGCGTACGGTCGTGGCATGGATCTGACACTGAGTGGAAGCGTCGCGGTAGTGACCGGCGCGAGTCGAGGCATCGGCGTGGCGGTGACCCGTTCACTGTTGCGCGAAGGGTGCAAGGTGATCGGGATCGCGCGCGGGTCGATGCCAGAGGATGAGGATCTTCGGAATCACGCCGGCTTCTCCTACCTGCGCGCGGATCTCTCGGACCTGGACGCGATCGAGGCTCTTGCTGCGGTACTCCCGGGCCGCATCGACGTGCTCGTGAACAATGTCGGATCTGCACCGCCGCGTCCGGGCGGATTCGGCAGCATCGCGGATCGGGATTGGCTCAGCACGCTCACACTGAATCTGCTCGCGGCGGTTCGAATGACCCGCACCGTCCTGCCGCGTATTCCTCCCGGAGGTGCCGTCGTGAATGTCGCTTCGGAGAACTCGAAGCTCGCGGACCCTCTGGTGATGGACTACAGCGCGGCCAAGGCCGGCCTGCTGAGCTTCACGAAGTCCCTGTCGAAGGAGCTCGGACCGAAGGGCGTGCGAGTGAACTCCATCAGTCCGGGTCCGGTGGCGACGGATCTGTGGCTCGGCGCCGGGGGCGTCGCCGAGCAGGTCGCGGCCGCGACCGGCGGGCGCGCGGAGCAGGTGCGCGCCGGAGCCGAGAGCGCGATGCCGACAGGCCGCTTCACCCGCCCCGAAGAAGTCGCTGACCTCATCGCCGTCCTGGCCAGTCCGCGATTCGGGAACGTGACAGGGTCCGACTTCGTCATCGACGGCGGGATGCGCCCCACGATCTGAGTCCGCCGGATCAGTGCCGAGGGAGGCCGGCGCACACCATCTCGGTCGTGGCCAGAGTGTCGTAGCTGAGGGTCGGGCATCGACCCGCACGCTGCCTACCGGATCACAGCTCGACCGGAGGCGCCGGCTCCGTCTCGGCGACCTCGGGGTGACGGGCGAGGTTGATGATCGCGGCCACCAGTCCACCCCACACGGTGACCATGGCGATGATCATCATGACGATTGCTGTCGTGGTCATGAACGTGCTCCGCTCTCCGTCGCCGCGGGCAGGTGGACTGCGCCGGTCTCGGGGTCGGGATCGTATTGCTCATCGAGAAGGAACTCGTCGTACTCGGGGTCGTCCTTCGCATGCGACCGGGCACTCCACGGCAGCAGGGACAGCAGGATCGCGAGCACCACGAGGGCGACCACCATCCCCCAGCCGAAGATTGCGACGAACCAGACCGGGTAGCCGCTGTACGGCTCAGAGATCTTCGATACGAGCTCGCTGATGAACAGATAGCCGAGCACGATCGGGGCGAGCACCGCGAGCAGCAGTCTCCACAGGATGCCGACGCGGAAACTCGATCGAGTGTTGAGGTGGATCTGCAGCGCGGGCAGCTTGTGCAGGATCCAGGCGACGACGACGATGGCCACGAGCGCGACCGCCATGATGCCGAACGCGTTGACGAAGGCATCCGCCGTATCGAGCACGGTCAGGGCGGTGGTCGTCGAGAACAGGGCGATCGAGACGATCGCGAGCGGAATCGACACTGTGAGCGTCGTGCGGATACGCGCCCACCCGAGCTTGTCCTGCAAAGCCGCCACGATCACTTCGAGAATGGAGATGAGCGAGGTGATGCCGGCGAAGACCAGCGCCCCGAAGAACAGCACGCCGATGATCGATCCGCCTGTGGCCTGGGAGACGATCGTGGGGAACGCGATGAACGCGAGGCCGATGCCGGATGTCGCCACCCCTGACACCTCGGTGCCCTGCGCGTGGGCCATGAAGCCGAGCGCGGCGAAGACACCGATGCCCGCCAGGATCTCGAAACCCGAGTTGGCGAAGGCTACGACCAGGCCCGAACCGGTGAGGTCGGTCTTGCGCTTGAGGTACGACGCGTAGGTCACCATGATGCCGAACGCGACGGACAGCGAGAAGAAGATGTGCCCATATGCCGACGCCCACACGGCGGGGTCGGCGAGCGCCTCCCAGTTCGGCGTGAAGAACGCGTTGAGCCCGTCCATCGCGCCGGGAAGGAACAGAGCCTGCACCACGAGGATCGCGAACATGACGGTCAGAAGCGGCATGAGCACCAGATTCGCGCGGCCGATGCCCCGTTTGACCCCCAGCGCCATGATCCCGATCACGACGACCCAGACCGCGACCAGAGGAAGGCCGACCTGAGGCAGGAACGTCGTCGAAAGGCCGCCTTCGGCGACATCCGCCGTCTGAAGGAAATCGCCGAGGAAGAACTCCTGCTCTTTGCCCGGCCCCCAGGCGAGCTGCGCCGAGAACCAGGTGTACATGCCGGCCCACGCGATGATGACCGCGTAGTACACCGCGATCACGACGCAAATCAGTACCTGCCACCATCCGAGCGCCTCGGCTGCCGGATGCATGCGACGGAACGCGAGGGGCGCGGATCCCCGGAAGCGGTGACCGATCGCGTAGTCCAGGAACAGCAACGGGATGCCTGCCGTCAGCAGCGCGCACAGGTAGGGGATGAGGAAGGCGCCGCCCCCACCCTCGTACGCGACGTAGGGGAACCGCCAAATGTTCCCGAGGCCCACGGCGGAACCGATCGCCGAAAGGATGAACACGTTCCGCGAGCCGAATGCCTCGCGTTTGTGGGTCTGCATCGTTGCGGTCGCCATGCCGCGACCCTACCCGGGCGCGACGGAAATGTCAGGGCGGCGAGCCCTTCGCCGGAGGAACCGCCGCGCAGCCGACGAACGCTCCCCGACGGCAGGTCAGACGAGCGGTTCGGAGCTGTCCGTCTCGAGAACGCAGGAGCCGGCATCGACGTCGGCCGCTGCCGCGTCCGCTCGCTCGGTCGCCGCGAGGGTGCGCGTGAACAGCAGCAGCCACCCCACCACGAGGCCGGCGCAGACCATCTCGTGCGTGGCCAGAGTGTAGTAACTGAGCCAGAACAAGATGGCGGAGAAGACGATGCCGATCGCAACCGCGACGCCGAGCGCGATCATCGCCCACGGAAGGCACGGCAGCACCCACCGCAGACCGAGCAGGAGAGCTCCGAACACCACTGCCATCCCGATGGCGAAGACGTTGTGACCCACCTGGCTGGTGGTGACCGGCACCACGGCCGCACCGATGAAACACCCCGCGAGCATGAGGAACACCACGTACACGATGAGCTCCCGTGCGCGAGTCACTCGGGGCTCGGTGCGCGCCCACCGCGCCAGGCTCGTGAGCAGGTACAGCGCGAGCAGCGCTGTCACCCCACCCGCGATGAGCAGCGTGGCGTTGAAGACGGCCGCCGTGACACCACCTTGACCGCCGAGCTCGCTGAAGTTGAGGCGGTACCAGTCGTCGTCGCGGGTCGTCGCAGCGCTCACCGCGAACCCGGTAGCCACGACCGCGAACAACAACACCACGAGCCGCGTCGCGGTGACATGGGCGGCGACCGCGAACGCGGTGTAGCCCGAAGCGCCGGCCACGAGGGCGACGATCATGGTCGCCGTCAGGGTGTCGACGGCAGCGCCGGGCCAGATCAGCGACGCCATGTCGAACAGCATCCATTGCAGCATTCCGAACACTGCGGCCAGTGAGATCGCCACCGCGGAGGTCATCCACGCCCGCCGCGCGCGCGTGCCGCCCATCAGCCACGCCTGCCTCGGATCGCGGGCCGCGAGTCGATAGCTCACCGATGCAGCGGCGAGGGTGATGGATGCCGCGACCGCGATTCCTCCGGCTGCGACCGACGCGCCCTCCCACACAGGTACCGCGCGACCCCAGTACCCCACCGCTCCGCCGGCAAGCCCGACGCCGAACGCGAGTGTCGCCACCACGATCGCGCGCGCCTCCGTGCGCGCAGCGAAGCGCCGCGTCTCGAGCACCCCCTTACGGTGCAGCCGTGTCTCGACCCGCATCGCGGCAGCCTCGAGGCGGGCTCCCTGCGTCCACGCACCGCGTGTCATGGCCTGATTGTCCACCCATCGCGGCCGATTCGGGATAGGCCCGTTGAAGGGTGCGTCCGCAAGCGGGTCTTCGGCGATCGCCGAGACCGGGCTCACAAGGAACCCGGTCTCGGAAGCTGTTCCTATTCAGATGAAACGGGAGCCTAGGGATTGCGACATCGATGTCGCAATCCCCGGTGGCTTCCCCTACTCAACCGGCTTTCTGCTCGGCCATGAAGGCAATGGAGTCAGGTGACCGCAGGCTGGCGGTTGGTGGCTGTACGGTCTTCTCCACGACCGTGAAGTCGAGATAGCCAAGGCGTGCGAGGGGGCGCATTTTCGCGATGTCCAGCATCCCGTCAGTGAGAAAGTCCTCGTCGATATGGATACCGATCACACGGGCAATCAGCAAGTGGGTGGATGACTCTGGAGTCCGTCCCGGAAGATAGATCGACTGCTGAAGTTCGCATTCGAATTTGACCGGGGCACCTGCGACAAGAGGGGGCGCGATAAGCCTCGACGGAGTGGACTCCAGGTTCGCGTACTCGAACTCGTCCACGGCTGGAGGGAGATCATGATTCGTCATGACCATCTCATCGAAATGGCGCTCGGTCGCCATGCTCCAGCCCAATTGGCCGGTAGCCATCGCGTTCGCCGCCGTGTCTTTCGGGCGGCCGTCCGGCTGACAGTTCACCGCCACGGAGATGGTCGGCGGGTCCCACGTGACGTTCTGAAACTGGCTGTACGGGGCAAGATTCGGCACTCCGTCGGTGTCGACTGTCGATATCCAGCCGATCGGGCGTGGCACGCAGCTCGCCTTGAACGGGTTGTACGGCAGCCCGCTTGTTTCCGTGTCAGTTTCGTAGAACATTCAAACTTCCTTCTGCTGAGGTTTCGTTCCGGCCCAATTCCGAGTTGGTACGGATTTGCGCGCAGCCAGCCCACCACCCAAAGCAACGTCGGGTGCGCGGAATGCGTAGAACTCCCATGAGCGTCGAGGTTTCTGCACGCCTTCGTGGAGTCACTCCGTTAGTTGTAGCACAGGCGAGTTTGCCTACGCCACAAACGACCTCGGTGGATGCCCGAAAGGGGTGCGAATAGCGGATTTTTTACGCCTGATCGTTGGAGCTTGGCGCTCGACAAAGATTGCACTATCACCCAGGTCACCACGAAGCCCTAGCTGCCGTTGGGTTCACACGTCCTGAGCGACGCCTTCATCGAGCACGCGGAGCTCCGCGGACGGCACGAGATTCGGCATTGGCTGCGAGGATTGCGCCTGGATTCGCTTCCCGCAGGGCGGCGGCCGGGTCGCCCCTCGGGCGGGAGGTGAATCCCAATTCGTTGTCCCGCCGACGACGACCGGTGCGAACGTGCGGTGGCGGAGCGGTGGAATATGCGCAAAGTACGCGGTCGACGCCTCCGCCATCGGGGCCGCCCCACACCTGCCGCCGATCGAAGCTCAGTCGGCGGATGAATCTGCGTCGTCGTCGCGTGGCGGCGTCGGCACTTCCCACTGGCCGAAGAGCCGCAGCCCTGCAGCCGCGGCGAGCGCATTCGACGCCGCGTTGTCGACCTGGCAGCGGTACTGCAGCTCGAGCCCGAGATCGCTCGCGTGGCCCGCCATGGCACGAACGAGACGACGCCCGTACCCGTGGCCGCGCTCATCCGTGAGCGTGAGTACGCCGAAGTCGGCGAGGGTCGAGCCCCGCCACGGGTAGGTGCTGGCGGCACTCACGAGCCGGTCTTCGACGATGACGCCGAACGCCGCCCAATCTTCGAGATCGACCTGGGCGTCGTCACGGTCCTGCTCGGACGCTCGCGCCTCGAATGCCTCGAACAGCTCACGATCGCCGGCGGTCAGCTGGCGAACGATCCCGGGCGCCGACGCGGTCTCCGCCTCGGCCTCGTAGCCCTCGGGGAAGTAGTAGAGGTTGTCCGCGCCGTGGAGCTGCACTCCGGCTTCGGCGAGGGCACTCCGCACGCGGGCTTCGTCGAGCGGGGATGAATCCGTGCGCGTACCGTCGCATTCCAGAGCGTCGGCGACCTCCGCGCTCAGCGCGATCGCAGTATGGGAGTCCGACGCAGTGCGGAGAACGGTGACACGTTCTCCCTCGTCGAGCGTCGGGTTCACGATCAAGCTCAGACGTTGGTCGGAGTAGGTGAGCCGACCGGCGAACGGCTGCTTCCAGAATTCGGTGACGGCGTGGGAGAAGCGGGTCACGAGCGTGCCTCCGTCGGGGTAGAGTCGGATGAATCTGACATGTCTGCCAGATTTGACAGCCTATGACACTTTGAGGATCGATGCCTGTGGTCGCGCTGAAGCTCTCATCGCGCGAGATCGCCCGTCAGGCGATTCGCGACAGAATCCAGCAGGTCGCGGAGATGCTCTTCGCCGAGCACGGGTACCGCGACACGACCGTTGGCGCCATCGCCACAGGCGTCGGGATCTCGGAGCGCACCTTCTTCCGCTACTTCGCGACGAAAGACGACCTCCTCTTCTGGAGCTTCGCCGCCGATACGCAGTGGGTGATCGACACGATCGATGCCCATCCGGTGAGTGACGATACCTGGGACACTCTGCACGCCGTCGTGCAGGCAGCCCTTGGCCGGCTCAACGAAGAAGCACAGCGGAGGGCGGCGCTGTTTCAGAGGATCGCCGCCGAGTCCCCCCATGTCTCCGCGGCCTACCTCACTCATCTCCAAGCGTTTCAGCGTCGCATCGCGGAAGCACTCTGGCTCCGCAGTCGGTCCAACCTCGGCAGCGAAGCGAGCGACCGGATCACGGAGGGCCGGCCGGGAGGATCTGACGAGCGGATAGTCCTGTACGCCGTTGTCAGTTCGGTCTTCGCCGCCATCAGCGAAGTCACTTCTCTTTCCTCCGACCGCACGGCCGCCGAACAGCAACGGCTGATACACGCCACGCTGACGGCCATGCGCCCCTCGCACGCGGGCACGCGCGCGGGGACAATCGGCGATCGTGATGCTCACTGAGCACACGCACGCCAGAGAAGAAGGTGAGTTGTCACGCGTGGAAACTGTCAACCTCGGCAAGCTCAATCCGGCCACCTACAAGAGTCTCGCCGCATTCGATGCGACGGCTCAGCAGGCGGCGGTCGACGCCGGACTCGATCCGCTGCTCATCGAGCTGGTGAGAATCCGGGCCTCGCAGATCAATGGCTGCGCATACTGCCTGCGCCTGCACTCGCGCGATGCGATCGCCAAGGGCGAGTCCGCCGACCGGCTCGCGATAGTCGCGGCCTGGTGGGAGACGCAGTACTTCAGCGACAAGGAGCAAGCCGCACTCATCCTCGCCGAACGGCTGACGAACATCTCGCACACCCCGACCGGCGGTCACGACACGGTTGATGTCGATGTCGTCCTCACGGCAACAGAAATCGCAGCGATCTCCTGGCTCGTCATCGTGATCAACGCGTGGAATCGCGTGGCGATCTCGAGCCGCTACTCGGTCACACCATGACGGTGCGCCTGGCTGAATCGGGCGACCTCGACGTCGCGGCCCGTGTCCTGGCCGAAGCCTTCGAGGAGTACCCGTGGACGCGATGGTCGATACCCGATGACGGATACGCGGCTCGCCTCGAGCAGATCCAGCGCCTCTATCTGTCCCACGCGCTGGAGCACGGCCTCGTGGTCGTGGACACCCGGCTGCGCGCGGTCGCGGCCTTCCTGCCACCGGATGCCCCGGCCCCGAGCCACCGATTGCAGCAGCAGGTCGCCGAGCTGCACGGAGCCCGGCTGGCGGTGACCTCGGAGCTGTCGTTGCCGAGTCCACCCGCCGGTGCATGGACCCTCGAGACCGTCGGAGTCGATCCCGCCCGTCAAGGAAGCGGGCTGGGCACAGCGGTGACAGCGGCCGGCCTCGCGATCATCGACGACCGCGCCGACACGATTGCGCTGGAGACATCGCTGGAACGAAACGTGGCCCTCTACCAGCGTCTCGGGTTCACGACGGTCGCCACGACCGCGATACCGGACGGCCCCGTCGTCTACTCGATGAGCCGGACTTCGCGCTCCCGTTAGGAACGCGTCCCATCGGCGGGGAGTGTCGGGTACGTAGCCGAAGGATCGTGGGCGCGAAACAGCCTGACTTCGGGAAGGTCGTGCCGAAGCCGCTCCCACATCTCGCGGAACCGGTGACGAATGATCGGCGGCGACCAGTCCGGGTCGCGCAGTTCGAACGGGATCAGCGGGTCATGCTCGAGCGCGAAGGTGAAGGCCGCGGCCAGCCTCAACGCGCAGGCGAGGCGTGTCGGGACGCTGGCCTCTTCGGACAGGCCGTCCGCGTCCGAGAGCGCCCGCTCCAGTCCTTCATAGGCGGCCTCGATGTCCGCCGCCGGCCATAGCGTCTCGACCACCTGCTTCGGGTCCCCCAGCCCCGGCCCGTCCAGCCGCGCCGCCTCGGCGGTGATCAGGTACCGCCCGATGGTGGCCGGCGCGACCTCGGCGGCCAGGTCGTCGCGCAGATCGAAGGGACTCACGTACACCCCGTTGGCCAGCGACGCCGCCCCCAGCCGAACGAGTGCCGTCCGCAACGAGTCCCGCTCGGCACGGAGTCTCTCGGGAACCGAGAAGGCGTAAAGACACCAGACCCCCTGCCACGTCGGCATTCCGGCATCCTGCGAGGAGACGAACGCGAGATGGCCGCCATCCAATCGCTCTCTCGTCTTGCCGCTCTCGGTCAGCACGAGTCGCCCCTTGCGTCCCCGCCCGACTTGATCGAGTACCCCGTGGGCCTCCATCCGGCGGATCGCGAGGCGAACGGGCTGATCGGCCAGCCCGACGGCGGCAGCCACGCCGTAGACCATCTCCAGCTCGGCGACCCCCTCCGCGCTGAAGCACGCTGCGACCACCGTCTTCGGCGCGATGACGACCTCGCTCATCCTTGAGCCCTCTCCGAGATTCGGAACACCATCTCCGTCGCCCGCTGGAATCCGAACACGTTCTGGGGAAGGCCGATCGACTCGGTCTTCACGGCGCGGAACCCCAGGCGCTCGTACAGCGCCCTCGCGCGGGGATTCGAGTCCACGACGCTGAGCCTCACCTGCTTCATCCCCTGGCTCTCAGCCATGATGATGGCCTCCCCGAGTAGACGGGAACCGACCCCCAGCCCCCGCGACTGCGAGGCGACGGAGAGCCCGTCGAGAAGCAGCTCCCCTGCGCGGGGACGGCGGCCGAGGATCATCAGAAGTGCGGTCCGCCACGGCGCGCTCACCATCGAGTACTCCTGGACTAGTCGTCGATACGAGAACCCCACTGCAGCACGGCTCGAATCGTGGAACCCGAGCACCCCGATGACGCGTCCCGATATCGTGGCGCAGAAGAAGCCGTCGGCATTCAGCTGAGACTCGATGTAACTCTCTCCGTGCTCACGATCGCCCAGGCTCGGCGACAGCTTGCGCCCGAACGCCTCCCAGTAGAGCCGGGCAACCTCGGCGCGGGAGCCGTCCGGAATGCCCCGCACAACATCGACTGAATCCGCTTCGCTCATGCGACAACCGTACAAGTTATCTCTCGATATGAATCCGATCGTTCTCAGATTGATAGTTCTCGAGGATACGCAGGAGATTTCGTAGATGTGCCAGACGGGACCAGATACGTCTCGCTCCTTCTCACGGGACTACCCACCCTCTCACCTGTGGCTTGGTGATGGCGGACTGTTCAAACCCAGACGTTCGGGGAAACTGTACCTAACAACATTAGGTTAGACTCTTATCACATTAGGTTTGCATCGCGAGAAGGGAATCGCGGATGGCGCGGGCAGGAATCACACCCGAGCGAGCGGCAGAGGTCGGCGCGGCTCTCGCGGATGAGCTCGGATTCGACGCGGTGACCGTCGCTGAGGTCGCGCGTCGCTTCGGAGTGAAGACGCCGAGCCTCTACTCGCACGTGGCCGGCAGCGCAGATCTGCGTACCCGCGTCACGCTCCTCGCGCTCGAGGAACTCGCCGACAGGGTGTCAGAACGGATCGTGGGCCGATCGGGCAAAGAGGCCCTCGCCGGGCTGGCGAACGCGTATCGGGACTATGCCCACGAGCACCCGGGCCGATTCGCCGCCACCCTCGCCGTGGTCGACACGGAGACGGCGGCCGCCAGCGCCGGCCCGCGGCACGCACAACTCACAGCGGCCGTGCTGCGGGGGTACAACCTGCCTGAGGCCGCACATGTGCACGCCATCCGCATGCTCGGCAGCACCGTGCGCGGATTCATCACGCTCGAAATGAGCGGGAGCTTCGACCACAGCAGTCCCGACCCAGACAGCAGCTGGCTCGTGGCGATCGACGCCCTGGACACGCTGATGCGCAATTGGCCGGTGGGCCCGAGCACTCCTGCATCCTCAACGAAGAATGGCCATGAATGATGTCCGACGACCTGATCGACATTGACCTCGCCCCTGCGTTCGTGCACGGCGTCGCCGAACTCGAGGCCACGCCACTCGGTCTGCTTCCGCATCGACTCCCGGCCTGGGCACGCGCGCAGAACACGGATCCGCAGCTCGCGATGGTGGAGGCGCAGCCCTCCGGAGTGCGCCTCGCTTTCACTACGGCAGCGACGACCATCGAGCTGGTCACCCATCGCACCGTCCGCACGTACCTCGGACTTCCGCCGCGTCCGGATGGCGTGATCGAACTCATCGTCGACGGCCGGCATGTCGCCGACGACGCTACCTCCGGCGGCACGACAATCGCGATCGATATGGCCACCGGCTCGGCGAACACCGCCATAAGCGCATCGCATACAACCCGTTTCGATGGGCTCGCCGCGCACGCGAAGGATGTCGAGATCTGGCTGCCCCACAACGAAAACCTCGAACTCGTCTCTCTGCGCGCGAACGCGGACGCCGCTCCCCTTCCCACTGACGGTCGACCGGTCTGGGTGCATCACGGCAGCTCGATCAGCCACGGCTCCAACGCCACGCACCCGACCGGAACCTGGCCGGCCGTCGCGGCGCGCAGCACCGGCGTTGAGCTGGTCAATCTCGGGTTCGGCGGTTCCGCCCTCCTCGACCCGTTCGTCGCGCGCGTGATCCGCGACGCCGACGCCGACGTGATCAGCCTCAAGCTCGGCATCAACCTCGTGAATCTCGACCTGATGCGCCTCCGTGCATTCGGCCCGGCGGTACACGGTTTCCTCGACACGATCCGCGAAGGGCATCCGACGACGCCGCTCGTGGTGATCTCGCCGATCTTCTGCGGCATCCATGAGAACACGCCCGGACCGGGAGCGTTCGACGTCGGGGCGCTGGCTGTCGGTCAGCTCCGCTTCCACGCGACGGGCGACCCCGCCGAGGCGAGCGCCGGCAAGCTCACACTCACCGTGATCAGAGAAGCGCTGGAACGCATTGTGAAGGATCGGCGCGAGACTGACACGAACCTGCACTATCTCGACGGGCGGGTGCTCTACGCGGAGACGGATGCCGCCGACTATCCGCTGCCGGACGAGCTACACCCTGATGCACAGACACATCAGTTCATCGGCAGTCGGTTCGCCGCGTGGATGACTGATTGCGGAATCCTCGCCGACTGACTCGCCGGCCGGTCTCGGGTAGCGCCACTCCCAGCCGGGCCGCGAGGCCAGGTCGGAGAGTCAGGCGCCCCGACGAATGTAGCGGAACAGGAACGCGATGATCGCTAGTACCACGATGACGATGCCGATCCACAACAGGAACTTCGCCGCTTCGACGAAGACCCCGAGAAGCAGGAGCACGAGTCCGACAACGAGCAGGATGAGGGCGAGCGCGGTCATAACCCGAGACTGCTACCAGGCAAGGCAAAAGTCGAGGGGGTTGACATCGACCCGCACGATACGGAGCTCGCACGGGCCGCGACACTCGCGGCATCGTTCGGGAGGTTCGAAGTGCCGATGGAGATCGTCGGTCCTCCCGAGCTCACATCCGCGTTCGCCACTCTCGCCGAGCGATATGCACAGACCAGCAAGACTGGCCCTCCCCACAGTGAATCGCCCGTTTGACGGATCCGTTTGTGCGATTCATAGCATCACGGTGACGGACAGGTCCGCCCACGCTTCTGTGCCCTGATTACACGCGGGAGAAGCCGTCATCGTGCCAATACGTGGCGATCTCGGACGTCCGCCGCAAGATCGTGTCGTGTGTCGGCTGTGCCGGCCAAAGATACAGCGCGTAGCGATCCGGTGCCGGGTTCGTCTCGTCGGCGGTGTCCTGCGCTCTGCCGGCATCCATGGCCGTGGCGCACCATCGTGCACGGTAGTTGACCGAGGCAAGCGGAAATGTGATGGAAGGATCTGATGCCCATCCAGACAGAGACGCAAAGAGGCCGTTCGGATAGAAGTCAACCTCCACGACTTCTTCCCAATCCCCCAGCTCCGGCGCGACATCGGCAAGCACCACCTGCACGCGCACCTGCCCGGTGTGAAGTCCAGTAATCAGGAACAGGGCGCCATCCCGAGCCGCACCGCACAATCCGTTCGTTTGGCCGACGAATGCTTCGCGCGGATCCGACACCGATGTTTCACCGGTGGTGAGCTGCATTTGCGCATAGGAACTCCACACCATCCCGTCGAACACCACAGTCATGCCCTCCATGTTGGCAGCATGAATGCGAAGCCCATTTGATCGGTGCAGGTATCCCGGTACTTGAGGGCCTCGCTGACATCGACCGCGACATCATCGATCGCGGAATGCACCCACAGCCGTTGCGAGTCGGACCATCGTCGCGTCGATGGGTCAGAGCATGGTCTTCCGCGCCGAAACCTAGAGACGCATCTTCCGACTACAGCCGCGATTGTGTGATCGCCCCACGGCCGAAGTGAACCACCAATTCAGGGGCCGCCGTAGACGTTGAAGTCCCACAGCGAGTACCCGTAGCCCGTGCCTCGCTCGGTGCCGTACATCCGGACGTATCGACCTGTCGCGCTCAGTCCTGTGATCTGGTCGACTCCACCGTCTCCGGTCGTCGTTGAGTAGACATCGGTCCATGTCGTACCGTCGGAGGACACCTGCACTTGGTAGGACTTACTGAACGCCGACTCCCAGTTGAGGCGGACACCGTTGATCGACATCGATGTACCGAGGTCGACCTGAATCCATGTCGGGTCCACGTACTCGCTGCCCCAACGCGTCGCCGGATCGCCATCGAACGCCTTCGAGGCGGCGCGGTCCGGGTTGGAACTCTTCACCGACGATGCCGTAGCCATCTTTCCCACTGCGAGATCCGCCGGGCTGCCATATACGTTGAAGTCGAACAGGGAGTACCCGAAGGTCGTCCCGCGCTCGGTGCCATACATGCGCACGTACCGGCCGGTCGCAGAGAGTCCGGCGATCTCGTCGACTCCACCGTCGCCGGTCGTGGTCGAGTAGACGTCGGTCCAGGTGGTGCCATCGGATGACACCTGTATCTTGTAGGACTTGCCGTACGCGGACTCCCAGTTCAGCCGAACCCCGCTGATCGCCACCGACTGTCCCAGATCGACTTGAACCCAGGTCGGGTCTGCGTATTCGCTCCCCCACCGGGTCGCGCTGTCTCCGTCGAAGGCTTTGGATGCGACTCGGTCGGGGTTCGCGTTCTTCACGGACGACGCCGTGGCTGTCTTTCCGGCCGCAAGATCGACGGGGGTTCCAACCGCATACGTGCCATAAAGGGCGGCGACCTCAAGAGCCGTGAGCTTCTCGGCGTAGATGAGAAGGTCATCGAGCACTCCACCGAAAGACCGCCGTCCGCCGATTCCGCCGAGCGGCAATGGGATCTGCTGAGCGATACTGTCGACCAGCACGCCGTCGGCGTACAAAGACGTGCCCCCAGAGTCTGAGGTGATGGTCACGTGCGCCCACGTGTTGAGTGGTGCCGTGTAGGCCAGCGTGTAGTTCGCCCCACCATAGGTGCTGATTCCGAAACGATTGGCGGTACCGGACTGTTCGACCTTGATGGCGTGGTCCATGTCGCGCAGCAGGACCGTGTTCGTCGAATTCGCTGTGCGCTTGATCCAGAAGGCCGTGCTCCAAGCGCCCGCGATCCGGTACCCGCCGAGATTCAGTGATTGCGATGCTGCCGCACCGAACCCGAGTCCGTTCCCATCACGACCCGCAACGGGGTAGTTGGGCGTGAAGATCCACCCGTTGCCGTGGAGAGTCCCGACGGAATCGGCCAGGCTCAGTTTCCAGTAACCCGGGTAGTGTGTGGCCGCCGTCGGCGTGTACGTCGAATTGAAGTCGTAGGCATGGATGGGCTGTCCGTCCGTCGTCTCGGGCACGGACGGGAGCGCGGCAACGCCGGGGGCGCGCCCGATCGCGCCTATGAGGCTGGAGAAGGTCGCGAAGGTTGCCCCGGCAGCAGCCGTGTTCCAGGTTCGTTCGGCGAGTTCTTCCCGGCGTCCGTCGAACATGTCGATGAAGTAGTCGGTCTCGCTGAAGAAGAGGTCGTCTCCCCACATGGCCAGAACTTGCCCGAAGTTGTTCGCGTGTGCCGGTGGCGTCCACGCGTAGATGTCGCCGCGCGGCACGACTTTGCCTTCAAAGTCGCTGGGCGAGATGTAGAAGCGATCGTACGGTCCCGACTTGTACGCGCTGTCGACGACCTGGTAGCCGAGTGAACGCATGGACGCTGCAACGGATTCCGCGCCGAAGTTCATGATCAGCACGTCGGTGCCGGGGCGAATTCTCGTGTTGTTGACCCAGATCATCGCCGTCTTGTCCCGCGCTTCGACGGTCGCTTTCAGGGAGGCGATGTACTCCTCCTGAAGGTCGTCGATCGTCTCCCCGGCTCCCAGTTGGGAAGTGAGGTAGGAACAGCTGGCGAGACTCGTCGGAACTTCATCGTTGCCGAGATGGATGTACGGCCCGCTGAACCACGGGATGAACTCGTCCAGCAGATCCTGGAACCAAGTCACGACGGCGGGATCGGTGAAATCGATCGTGGACGGGTCGCCGCACTGGCTGGCGAGCGACCGGTCGATGCCCCCGAGCCCGGCGATCGGCTGCATCTTCGTCGGGTTCTGCACTTCGGGGACGATCGTGACGTGGTAGTCGGCTGCGACCTCCTCGATCGCGGCGATGTCGGCCTGCGTGTACCGCTGGCCGGGGTCCGTGGGCGCCGCGGCTGCGTAGTCAGGTGAGTAGAGCCGGAACGCATTGGCCTGATTGAACATCAGCTGGATGACATTGAGCTTGCTCCACGCAGCGCGACGGATCTCGTCCTGGATGTCTTCGACACTCATGTAGCGACGCGACACGTCGAAGTGCTCGGCGCGATACGTCAAGTCTGGCCAGTCGCGGATCTCGCCCTGTGGGAATACCGTGGATGGCGCCGCCTGCCGGAGCACCTGGAGCAGTGATTGGGCTCCGTAGAAGATGCCGTCGGTGGCGGGAGCGGAGATGGCGATTCGGTCGGTCGCGCTCAGCTCATACCCCTCATCGCCGAGTGTTGCGTCCGCGGCCAGGGCGAGCGTGATGTCGCCCGCAGTGCTTGTAGCGCTCTCGACGACGGGGAGGTCGAGGGAGGTGACCAGCTCGAGATCGTCCCTGATGCGCTGGGCAGTCTCACGGAGG
Organism: Microbacterium sp. Root61; assembly: GCF_001427525.1. NCBI lineage: Bacteria > Bacillati > Actinomycetota > Actinomycetes > Micrococcales > Microbacteriaceae > Microbacterium > Microbacterium sp. Root61. The sequence continues at coordinate 2,216,606 of NZ_LMGU01000001.1, forward strand.
GTGCGCAGAGAACCGAGCAGTGCCGGAGTTCCGGCCGCTGCATCATCGGCTGTCGCGGGGTCGACCACGATCCGGGAGGACGAAGAGAGACTTACCGCCCCTGTCCCGCCGGTCCATTCCTGGATGCGTGGAACCGTCAGCGGAGAGGTATTTGCGGCGACTGCGGCAGGAACCGCGCCGAACAGGGCGACAGCCGTCGCTCCGGCGGCCATCGATGCAATGAGAGCGAAACGGCGGCGGTATCGGCGCATGTCACATTCCTTCGGCAAAGGTATCGAGTTGGGTCCAGAGAATCGGTGAGAGTTGCCCGGCGCGCAAGGCTCGTGCGAGCATGGCCGCACCGAACGCCGGACTCGCCAAAGTAGGTTCGAGATCGATGCGGTCTTCGAGCCGGACACGGAGCGGAGATCCCGGTCGCATAAGACCCCCGACTGCGGCTGTGGGTCCATCGATGTCCGCAATTGCGGCGGAGAGAGTCCCGGCGAGCGCTTCGGCCGCCGCATCCAGGATCGCCGAGGCGACCGTGTCGCCCTCCTCGGCCGCTGCCACGACATCGGGCACGAAGGATGCGAGGACGGCCGAACGGTCCTGGCCGCCGTAGAGCCGTGCGATGAGCTGTTCTACGTCCCCGAAGCGGGAGCGCAGCGCTTCGGCGAGCAACGGCGAATCGAGCTCGCGGCCGGCTCGATCCGCGGTCGCGGCCTCGAGGGCGCGGCGGCCGATCCATGCACCGGAGCCATGGTCCCCGAGAAGATGACCGAGTCCGTCAACGCGTCGCAAGACGGTGTCGAGGTCGGTCCCCAAGGCGATCGCGCCGGTGCCGGCGGCGAGGACGGCACCCGACCTGAGTCCGACCGCACCGACGAATGCCGGGACGATGTCCGACGCGATCGACACCGACCGCGCGCCCGTCACGGCACGCACGAGCTCGGCCACTTCCGACGCGCCTCCGCGGAAGTAGGTGGCTCCCGCGAGTCCGACCACGACGGCGTCGACGTCGACGCCGAGACCGTCTTGGCGCAACACGCCCATTCTCTGTCGAAGGTCGTCGAGTACGGAGTCGACCTCCACAGCGGCCCCGCTGATGCTGGGCCGCGAGCGGCCGCCGTCATCCTCGGCGGCGTCCTGACCCTGGAGGACGGCCAGGCGGAACCCGCTTGCGCCGATGTCCACGCCGACCCAGCTCGACCCGGGGGTGCGAGGACGTTCCTTGACCCGCCCGCTCTGGACCGCGGCGCGAACGTCCCCATGCTCCTCGAGGAGGTGGGCGCGCGCCGTTACCGCATCTGATCCGGTCAGCAGCATGACCAGCGCCGCCTTGGTATCGCCGGCGGCCTCGTGGAGCGCTTCTGTCGCCGCAGCATCGGACGCGCCCGATGCCTCGCGAAGCAGCCGGATGACTCGCCGTCGCAGCTTCTTGTTGGTGGGCACGACATCGATCATCAGGTTGGAGTACGTTCGTCCCAGTCTGACCATCAGCGCGGTCGAGAATGAATGAAGAACGAGCTTCTGGGCTGTTCCAGCTTTCATCCGTGTCGACCCGGTCACGACCTCGGGTCCGGTCTCGACGCACAAGTGCACGTCTGCGTGTTCCGCGATCGACGCATCCGGGTTACAAGTGATGGCGACCGTGCGAGCGCCGAGAGACCGCGCCTCGCGCAACGCCGCCGAGACGTAGGGCGTCCGGCCCGAGGCCGCGAGACCGAAGACGACATCCATCGGCCCCACGCTGTCGCGGGCTTCCTGGGCGCCGGCCTCTTCGCTGTCTTCGGCATCCTCGACGGCCTCGCTCATCGCCCTGTCGCCGCCGGCCATATGCGCGACGACGAGGTCGCGCGAGATGCCGTAGGTGGGGGGTACCTCGGCAGCATCGAGAACGCCGAAGCGACCGGACGTCCCGGCACCGAAGTAGTGGATGCGACCCCGCGCTTCGATTGCTCGAACGGCGTGGTCGACCACACCGGCAAGCGCCGGAAGCAGCGCGCGCACCGCCGCAGGAACCGTCGCGTCCTCGTCGTTGATCAGAGCGAGAAGGTCTTGGCTCGTCATCCGGTCGATCTCTGTCGAACGTAGCGACCGCCGCTCCGTGGGTGGCGGCGCCGGTGCGGGCGAGATGAGCTGATCCACCGTCACTTGCTCCGTTCCGAACCGATGACGTGGTGCGAGACCGCGTCGTGCATCTTGTCGGCGGCATTCACTGAAGCGTCGAAGCGACGGTGGGCGAGCAGCACGAAGATGGCGTCGACCACCGCAAGCTGCGCCATCCGTGAGGCCACCCCACCGCTTCGGAAGCGAAGTTCCCGCGCGGCGGTGAGGAGGACGTGACTTGCAGCTCGGGCAACCGGTGAGGCGGGGTCTGAAGTGACGGCGATCGTCGTCGCGCCCTGGAGTCGCGCAGCGTTGAGGACGTCGAAGACCTCCTTCGCGCGACCGGAATGGCTGAAGGCCAGGACGACATCCTGCTCCCCCAGCAGCGTCGATGCCATCAGTGCACCGTGCACGTCATGGACGACCGTAGCGCCGCAGTCCGACAGGGTCAGCTTGGTCGCCGCGTCGATCGCGGCAGTTGCAGACGAAGCCACGCCGAAGGTCAGGATGCGCCGTGCCGACGCGATCCGCTCCACTGCCGCGGACAGTACATCGGTGTCCAGCTGAGCGAGGGTGAGCTCTACGGCACGAGTGTCGGCGTACGACACCTTGCGCAGGATCTCGGAGATGGGGTCTCCAGGATCGATGTCGCCGAGCATCGCCATCCCGCCCTCGGCTTCCTCGTCTCCGCGGCGACGTTCTGCGGAGACGGCCAGGCGCAGTCGCAGGTGCGAGTAGCCTCGCAGCCCCATGGTGCGGCAGAACCGGGTGACTGTCGCCTCGGAGCTTCCGGAGGCGATCGCGAGCTGGCCGATCGATTTCTCCGAAGCTGCGGCGGGGTCTTCGAGGATCGTCTCGGCGATTGCGCGCTCTGCCGTCGATAGCGAGTCCAAACGCATGGCGATCAGCTCGACCAGATCGGGAGTGGTTGCTGTGTCTGTCGTCATTGGACGATTCCTTCCAAGGGTGGAGCATGCAGGAAATCAGGGATGGGTGCTTCCCCTGGGAAGCAGCAGATCGCGTCGACCCGGCCTTCGCGCCGAGCCTGTTCCAGGAGCGTCGCCCGGGCGACCACGGTGTCGGGGGCTAGGGAAGGGCCCCAGTCCCACCCCCCTGAGAGAGCCGGGTCGGTGGAGGTCTGCAGCATCGCGACGGCTTGCCTCCCGGTCTTCGTCTTCACCTCGTCGGTGAGATCGAGCGTGCGTCCGATGTCGAGCCCTGCAATCTGCTGATAGGACATCACCGCGAAGAGATCGAGGTGAGTGGCGAGATCGCTCAGGTCCTGTCCATACTGTGCGCGACGCTCGCGATGAGGCAAAGGAACCAGGAATGCGCCCACTCGGACTCCCCTGCGATGACCGACTTCCGCAAGGCGGCGTGCCGTCTCGTTGACGGCGTGGACACGAAACTCATCCCACGCCGCCGCGTGCTCTGACACCTGGACACGGTCGATTCGATCGACTCCCAGCCAACTGGCGAACCGCGCGAGAGTGCCGTCGTCGAAAGACGCAGGGCGTGGCGAACCTCCGTTGCGAGACTCGGTCTCCCAATGTCCCGGCCACCGGAGAAAGTCGAGGAACACTGTCTCTACCCCCGACGAATCGAGATCTCGGGCGAGTTTCGCCGCAAGCGCGGTATCGAAGGTCGGGTCTCCGGGCACGATACCGCGGTACCACTCGAGGGGTGTCAGCTCGCCCCCGTCCCGTCCGGTCGGACGCACGGGAACGGCCATCGCGCTGCCGGCATGGTCGGAGTAGGCCGCGAACGATCCGACCACGTGGAGACCATGACGCGCGGTGGCCGCCTTGAGGTCATCGTCGATGATGTCGAGCTTGGTGATCACGCCGCTGATCCCACGTTCAGCTGCGGCCGCTGACCACCCGTCCTTCATCGCACCACTCCAGCCCGCGAGCGTGGATGGACGCAGATACGCGAGGCGGGCGGGCAGCGGAGCGGTCATCCGTTCCCCCAGCCGGCGCGAGCCTGAAGGGCCGCCTCTCGTGCGGCACCGACCTCGGGGATCGGCGAGGCCGAGAGAAGCTGCCGGGTGTACGTGTGCTGGGGTCGGAGGTAGACGTCGGCCACCGGCCCGGTCTCGACGATCCTGCCCTTCTGCATCACCGCCACGCGATCGCTCAACTGCTTCACGACGGCGAGATCGTGCGCTATGAAGAGGATGCCGACACCGAGTTCGTCGCGGAGTCTGCTCAGCAGCGCGATGATCTGCGCCTGGATGGATACGTCGAGGGCGGAGACCGGTTCGTCGCACAACAGAACACGAGGGCCGGCTGCAAGAGCACGGGCGATTCCGACGCGCTGGCGCTGACCACCCGAGAGCGTGCCGGGCCGGCGATCCAGCCACGCAGGATCCAGCCCGACAAGGTCCATCAATTCCGCGGCCGTCGGGGCGCTGGCGTCGCTAGGTGCGGCCGCCCGTGCTTCCTCGAGCGACTGGCGAAGGGACCTCAGCGGGTTCAAGGCGGCCGCCGCGTCCTGAAACACATACTGGAGCTGGCGCCTCGAGGTATCCCCGATGCGACGGGCGGTGACGTCTACACCGTCTACCGTGATCGTGCCCTCACACGACGGCAGCAGTCCGGCGATGGCGCGCGAGAGCGTCGACTTGCCGCAGCCGGACTCCCCGACGAGGCCGAGGGTTTCCCCGGGGAAGACCTCGAGAGAGACGCCGTCTACGGCGAAGGTGGGCTGGTTGCGTCGGAACAGACCCCGGCCGGGTGTGACGTCCACCCGCAAGTCGCTCACGACGAGGGCCGGCACCGTGTGCTGCGGATCGCGAGAGGCGGCCGCCGGTGCGTCGATCCGTGGAACTGCCGAGAGCAGAAGCTTCGTGTACTCGTGTCCTGGCGTCGTGAAGAGCTGGGCGGCGGGCGCCTGTTCGACGACATGCCCACGACGCATCACCGTGACATCGTCACAGAGCTCGGCGACGACTCCGAGGTCGTGCGTGATGAAGAGCGTGGCGAGCTCGTAGTCGCGTCGCAGGTCATTGAGCAGCGCCAAGATCTGGGCTTGGACAGTGACGTCCAGTGCCGTCGTCGGCTCGTCGGCGATGATCAATTCCGGGTTGTTCGCGAGCGCGGCGGCGATGACAACACGCTGACGCTGCCCGCCGGAGAACTCGTGCGGATAGGCCCGGTATCGGTCCTTCGCGTTGGGGATGCCGACACGGTCGAGGAGTTCAATGGCACGCGCACGCGCCGCCGCACCAGCCACCCCATGTGCTTCGAGCGTCTCGGCCACCTGCGCACCGATTCGCATGGCGGGATTCAACGCTGAAAGCGGGTCCTGGAAGATCATCGCAATGCGGTTACCACGGATACTCTCCCAATCCTTGTCGGGCAGCCCGACCAGCTCCTTGCCCGCGAATCGGATACTGCCTCGGGTGACTCGTCCAGGCGGGCGGAGCAGATTGATGATCGCTCGGCTTGTCACCGTCTTCCCAGAGCCCGACTCGCCCACGAGTCCCATCACCTGTCGTCGGCGGACGTCGATGTCGACGCCGTGGACGACCTCCGTCGCTCCGAATGCCACCCGCAGGTCGCGGATCGAGAGCAGGGGGCTATCGATGGAAGACTCCGCGGGATCGCTCAGGAGATCGTGGCGGGTGTCGACGGCAGTCATGCGGGGAGGTCCTTGCTGGTCACGGCATCGGCAAGAAGGCTGAAGCCCAGGACGAGGAGGAAGAGCACGGCAGCGGGCCCGAGCACGTAGAAGGGCTGATCCTCCATGTACCTCGCACCGCTGTTGAGCAGCACGCCGAGTGACGGCTCGGGCGGCTGAACGCCGAGTCCGACGATGCTGAGCGAGGATTCGAGGAAGATCGCGGCGACGGCGGCGACAACCATCTGCGCAATCATCGTGTCGAGCGTATGCGGCAGGATGTGGCGCGCCATGATCCTGCTCTTGGTGACACCGAGCATGCGTGCGGCGGACACATAGTCGCGGTGCTCTTGTGAGAGAAGAGTCGCGCGCGAGAGTCGACCGAACGCGGGCAGCGCGTAGATCGTCATCGCCAAGACGAGCGCGAGCCATCCCGGACCGATCACGAGGGTGACGCAGATTCCGAGGATCAGGGACGGAAAGCCCATGATCAGGTCGAATAGCCTCTGCGCGAGGTTGCCGGCGGTCCGATTGATGATGCCGATGAGCCCCAACAGGGTCCCCAGGACCGCTGCAATCGGAATCGCGACGCCGACGAGGGACAGATCCGTGCGCGTGCCGAAGACTGCGCGGACGAAGATGTTGCGGCCGACCTCGTCGGTTCCGAATGGTGCCGCGAGCGTCGGCAGCGCAAGGGCATCACGGCTCTGCACGTCGTAGCCGCCGGGGAAGAGGAGGGGCGCTGCAACTGCCGTGATGATCAGGATGCCGAGGATGATCGATCCCGCGAGACCGCGCGGGGTCCGCAGCGCACGGGTGTAGCGCGCAATGAGCAGACGCGCACGCATCGCCTCAACGGCGGGAGTCTGCCCGGCGAGGGCGATGCGATCTGTGACGGTCATGCGGATTCTCCCAGTCGGATGCGAGGATCCAGGGTGGCGACGCCCACGTCGGTCAGCAGTTGCATGAGCACAGCGATCACGACGGCGCCGAGGATCAGGACCTGAACGACCAGGTAGTCGCGAGTCTGGACGCTCGACACGGCGAGCGATCCGAGGCCATGTCGAGCGAAGATCGCCTCGACCACGATCGCGCCGGCCAAGAGTTCGCCGAAGCGGAGACCGATGGTGACCAGCGCCGGTCCCATGCTGTTGCGCAGGATGTGTCGTTGCACCACCCGCCGCCGCGGGACTCCCTTGGCGATCGCGAGGTCCACGAAGTCTTCGCTGGAGGTCGTGCGCATCGACGTGGCGACCAGTCTGCCGACCGTCGCTGCCTGGGGAAGAGCGAGCGCGAGCGCGGGGAGAATCAGGTACTGGATCCCGATGACCGGGTCCTCCAGCAGGCTCACCTCCCCCGAGACGGGCAGGACCGGCACCGCGATCCCGAGCAACAGGATGAGGAACAGACCTGTCAAGAACGGGGGTGCCGCCAACAGAGCCGAATTCGCCGCGTCGAGCATTCCGCGGACGAAGGGTCGGCGGGCCGTCGCCGTCGCAACGCCCAACGCGATACCGATGACCACCATCAGGATTCCGGCGACGATCGCCAATTCCAAGGTGCTCGACAGACGCACGCCGATCAGTTCCGCGACGGGCCTTCCAGTCGTGAACGACATGCCGAGGTTGCCGACCAGCACTCCGCCGATCCAAGCGAAGTACTGAGCGATGAACGGCCGATCGAGTCCCATCTCGGTGCGGATGAGATCGAGCGTTTCGGGTGACGCATCCGGTCCGGCGATCGCGACGGCCGGGTCGCCGGGAGCCATCCGCGGCAAGGCAAACGCCACAATGGACGCCGCGACAAGCAGGAAGGCGATCGACGGGAGCCGCCGGACCAGATACGTCACCACGATGTCTACTCCGAGAGGTAGGCGTCAGTCGCGACGACGCTGCCCAGCGACACCACATCGATGCCCTGAAGCCGGGCGCTGTTGACGTGGTACTGCGGTGCGACGGCGATGATGTTGCTGAACGCCTGGTCGAGCATGTACTTGCTCAGGTCGGTCAGCGCCTTCTCTCGCGTCTTGTCGTCTGCGGCACGGACACCCGCCTTCAGCTTGTCGTACTCGGGAGTGGTGAAATGCGAGGGGTTTCCCGTCCGGATCGACGGCATGGCATCGATGAGGGTCGCTGCCGAGAACCCGACCATGCCGTGCAGGAGAAGGAACGACTGCCCGATGTTGCCCTCGACCTGGCGCTTGTCGTAGTCGGGAACATCGAGCGCCTCTGCGGTGACGTTGAGGCCCACCTCGGTGAGGTTGTTCTGGACGATCTCGAAGAGGCTCTTCATTACCGGAAGGTTGGCATAGGTGATCGTGAGGTCGGCACCGGCGGTTCCCGAAGCCTGGAGCAGTTCTTTCGCCTTTTCGGGATCGTAGGAGTAGTGCTCCGCGAGATCCGTCGGGTAGCCAGGGCTCCCCGGGGTCCACCACAGGTCGGTCATGATCGCGTCGCCGCCGAAGACCTGGTCGCTGATTCGTTCACGATCAATGGCGTATGCGAGGGCTTGACGGGCCTCGGGGGTGTTGAACGGTGCGCGCTCCACGTCGATGCCGAAGGGATAGAACACGCCACCGGCGTTCTGGAGAACGTATTCCGTGTCGTCAGCGAGGCGGATCACATCGCTCTGGGCCATCCCGATGACGAGGTCCGCCGCCCCGCCCTTCAGCGCGGACTGAAGGGCTGTGCTGTCGGGGATGATCGAGATGTCGACCTCGTCGAGGTAGGGGCCGTCCTCGCCCCAGTAGTCGTCGTTCGCCTCGAGCGTGAGGGATGCACCGGGCACCCACTCCTCCCACGTGAAGGGACCGGTACCCACGATGTTCTTGCCGTCCGCAGCCTGCGCCCAGGTCTCGCTGTCGACGATCGGGGTGAGGTCGAGGAGATCGAACATGCTGTCGCTGGCGGCCGAAAGCGTGATGACCACTTCTGTGTCGCTGGTCGCCGCGACGGATGCGATGTTCTTGGCCACGGCCGCGAGCTGCGAAGCGTTCGCCGGCAATTGCACCTGCTGGAGCGAGAAGACGACGTCGTCTGCTGTGAAGGCGCGGCCCGAGTGGTACACGACGTCATCCCGAAGAGTCAGGGTCAACTCTGTCCGGTCGTCATTGTAGGACCAGTCCGTGGCGAGCAACGGCTGCGGCTCAGAGTTCTCGTTGAGCTGGATCAGCGAGTCGAAGACGAGGCGCCGCCAGGACCAGTTGCCGGCGCGATTGGCCATGGCGAACTGGGGCTGTGCGTCGGCAGCGGCGGCGATGGTGAGCACGCCGCCCGGGACGGGCGTGCTCGAGGCGGCCGGGCTATCACCGGGAGTTCCTTGCGCGACGGCGCAGCCGGTCAGCACGAGCGCGGTCGCGGCGACGACGGCTGTCGCTCGAGCCATGCGGGCGGCAAACCGCCGCGATGTGGGCATTGGGACGGTCATGACACTCAGGCTCCTTCGGGAAGGTCGGGATGACGAAACCATAGTGAAATTATCTACCGCCCGTCAACTACTTGTGTGAAATTTTCACACAAGTAGTTGGAACGAGGCTCTGAGCGACGTCAACGCGGAGCTATTCACTGAGCGTTCGAGGGCCCCGTCAGCGTCGCGGACCCAGGGTCCGCTTTGCGGCTTCACAAGCAAAGCGATCGTCTTAGCGGACGTCGCAGCCGCCAGCGATCTCGGCCACCGCGAGTACTACCAGTTCGCGTGGCGAACAAGCCGGAGTGGCAACGACTCAACCTTGGGTCGTTGACGCTTGTAGACAGCTGACAGATGCAGCGCAGGTTCGTCTGTCGACGCACCGCGGCATACCCGGAGAGCGAATGCTGGTGTCGCCCGCTCTTTCGACATCACGAACTCGTCTCGCCACCCGTGCGCTGGCGCTCCCGGCACTCAGTGTGGCGTGCGCATCAGCGAGGTGCGGAGCGACCTCAGCACGAGGAGCATGCCGGCGAGGCCGACCACCGTCCCCAGGAACGGAAGGAGCGACACGTCCTCAGTGAGCTGAGGGCCGCCGCCGGAGACCATGAGCAGCACCGCGGTGACGACCAGCGACACGCCCACCAGAGCCGTCGTCAGCTGCCCGACGAGCGACCCGATCCACCCGCGTTCCTGGATGTCGCGGAACATGCGCAGGTTCAGTCCGAAGGTGCCGTTCTCGAGCTGAGAGCCGATCACCTCGATGCGGCGTGGGAGACGCCTCAGCTGTTCACCGATGACCTGGAGCTGGACGCGGCCGTCGGCGAACATCTCCTGCGAGTTGATCGTCAGACGCAGGAAATGGGGTGTGCGTGCAAGGGCTTGGTCGACCATGTCGTAGTCGGGAACGAGCTGCCGCAGCGTTCCCTCGAGCGACGCGATGGTGCGGAACACCAGGACGAGGGCCGGAGGAAGCGACAACTCGTGTCGTCGCAGCACGTCGATGACCTCGCGGAAGATCCCGGCATCGGTGCGTCCGTTGTGCACGCGCGTGAGGACGACGCCGATCTCGTGCTGCAGCGCCGGCCGATCGATGTCCGGGCCGTCCGTGGGCTGACCGGCGATCATCAGCAGGAGATCCGTCAGCGCGATGTCGTCTTCTGCCCCCATCGCCGACATCATCGCGATCAGCACCCGACGCAGGCTCCGCTCCACGACGCCGACCGATCCGAAGTCGATGAGAGTGATCCCGCCATCGGCCCGGAGGATGATGTTGCCCGGGTGCAGGTCGGCGTGGAACACTCCACGCACGGTCACCTGCTCGAAGACGGTGTCGACCAGCGTGTCGGCGATCTCGCGCGCCGTCGGCAGCGGCTGCGGCCGTGTGAGCGAGACCACCCCGGTCACGTCGCGCACGGCGAAGTCTGTCTCGTCAGTGCGCTGCTCGGGTGCGGCATCCGTCATCGCCGCAGGCAGCGAGCCGTCGAGCTTGGAGAACGGGACGCCCTCGACCAGCTCCTGCACCATCATGCGCTCGGTGCACAGCTCCGGATACACGTCCGGCACATGGATGGACTTCACACTCGACCGCGCCAGAGTGTCGCGAAGCAGCTGGGTGTTCGCCAGCTCGATGCGGTAGTCCAGCTCCTCCTTGAGCGATTGCACGAACTCCCCAGCGAGTGCGCTGAGCCCGTAGGCACGAGCCCAGGACGCCCGACGTTCCGCCTGGGCGGCGAGGCGCACGATGATGTCGGAGTCGATGAGCACCGAAGTGCGCGCATCCGGTCGCTGGACCTTGATGACCACGCGCGGCCCCTCCGCCGCACCGGCCGGAGCGCGCAGCCGTGCCACGTGCACCTGGGCGAGGGACGCCGCGGCCAACGGCGTCTCGTCGACCCATTCAAAGGCTTCCGCGAGGGGTCCGCCGAGCTCGGTCTCGATCGCGGCGCGGACGTCGTCCCAGGGCAGCGGAGTGGTCTGCATCTGCAGAGTGGCAAAAGCGTCGGTGAACTCGGTCGGAAGGATGTCGTCGCGCGTGGAGAGCACTTGACCGACCTTCACAAACGTCGGTCCGGCCTCGTTCATTGCCGCCACCACGGCAGCGGGGACATCCTGGTCCTCCCCGCGCCGATGGTCGCTGTACAGGCTGAGACCGTGCTTGGAGGCGATTCTCAGCGTCTGCAGGTAGCGGCGCATCCGCTTGCGACGGCGCAGCATCCCCTTCACTGCGCGTATCGGGTGCCAGCCGCGGCCCGACGGCCAGAACAACTCCGAGATCATGATGACCGTCACGGCGATGGCGAACTGCCAGCCGAGGGCGACAGCGACGAACACGACGCCCATCGGGCTGGATACCGCGAACTGCCCGTCGACCATCACGTCGCCCGCGGCGAGCGCCGTGCGCACGAGCGGGACGGTGAGCGCGTACACGACGGCGACGAAGAGGAGTGCACGGGCCCAGCCGATGGCCGTGCCGAGCACGTGCTGCGCAACCCAGGTCGCGCAGAGGGCGAAGATCGCGCCGAGCAGTACAGTGCCAATGGCCTCGAACATGGAACCTCCCGGTGAAGCCCCGACCCTAACGCGGCGCCACCGCGCCGAGGGGCGCAGGGCACAGGGTTTCACCCGGGCCGCACTTCCCTGCCCACCTTCGCGGTCACCCTCGTGTCACCCGTGTTCGTGAGCACCAAATCGCACACTCCTCGACGGCGGCATGAGCCCCAGGTGACGGCCCGGGTGATCTTTGGCTGGGCGCCCGGCGCAGAAGGCACCCGCTTGGCACACTGTGGTGAGCCGTTCGCCGAAGTCGCGAAGTCGCGAAGTCCGGACCGGCTCGACGTCGACTCACCGAGCGCTCCGGAGGAATCATGTCCCACACTTCGACCACCACCGTCGAGGGCCTGTACAACTTCCGGGACACCGGCGGGATGCCGCTCGTCACCGGCGGGGAGTCGAACGCGGGAGTGCTCTTCCGCTCCGACGCACTCGGCGGCCTCACGCCGGCCGGACTCGATGCGCTCGCCGCCACTCCCCTGGGAGTGATCGTCGACTTTCGCACGGCCGAGGAGCGGCGGTCGGCGCCGGATCGGCTTCCCACGTCCCGGCCATTCCGCACGGTCGACCTCTCGATCCTGGAGGGTGCGATGGCGGACACCATGAAGCAGCTGATCGGTGGGGGCACAACTCCGTCCCCCGACGCTGTCGCCCAGGCGTTGGCGTCGATCCCTTCACTGGGCGACATGTACGTCGGGATGCTGGAGCACGGCGCCCCCGCGTTCGCAGAGGTCGCCCGCCTCGTGGGCAGTTCCACCGATGACGCCCCGACCGCCGTGCTGGTGCATTGCACCGCGGGGAAGGACCGCACAGGAGTCGCGACGGCGTTGATGCTCGATGTCGCAGGAGTCGAGCGCGCGGCGATCGTGGCCGACTACGCGGCATCGCAGGATAATCTCGCCGGCCCGTGGGCGGACGGGATCCTCCACATGGTCGCCTCCTTCGGTCTGCCGGTCACGCCCGCCCTGCGCACGCTCGCCACCGGCACACCGCCCGAGGCGATCGAGCAGGCGCTGGCGTGGGTCGACGCGGGATTCGACGGCACCGCCGGCTACCTGCGCTCCGGTGGGCTCACCGACACCGAGCTCGCCGCGCTCCGCGCACGCCTCGCCGGCTGACACCGCGCCGCAGCCTCGATCCCGTCCAGCGGAGACAGCGCGAGTGAGGCTCAGGCGCGATCACTCCTGGATCGATGCATCGTGGCACCCTTCCTGCGCTCGATGAGAGTCGTCCGTGCCGTCACGAACTCGCCCACGACTTCGTCCAGCGCGCCCGGCGGCACGATCAATTCGGCCGGCGCCCTTCCTGTGGTGACGGCATCCGCGAGATCGTCCAGTGCCGCGCACACGGCGTCGACGGCGTGCGCATCCAGTGACACCCCCGATGCCGCGGTCTCGGTCGCGACGGCGGTGACGGCATCCGTGACCCGCTCCAACGCAGTGATCTCGGGCAGCCAGGATGCCGTCGCCGCACTGATCGCGGGGGGTTCCGCGAGCGACTTGGCGATCGCGGTGCGAGCGTCCGAGATGCGGCGATAGACCACTCGGCGCGCCGTCGCGCGATCCGCGCCATCAGGGTGGCGCATCGCGACGTCGGCGTAGGAGCTCAGCGATCGAGCGAGTTCACCCACTTGTGCAGCGAAGTGCCGAGGGGCATGCCATGTCTGGGGCCACGGCAGGTACCCGAGGAGGAGGACGATCGCGCATCCGAGGAGCGTGTCGAGCAGACGGATTTCGACCAGTCCGGAACTGCTGCTCACGTGGAGTTCCACGAGGAGCACCGCGAGCGGTGTGGTGACGATCGAGTACAGGCCGTAGTTGCGCGGCATGACGATCGGGATGCTGGCCGCGAGAAGCAGGATGATGAGGACCTGCCAGCCGTCTCGCGGTATGAGCGCCACGGCGAGCGAGCCGATGGCCACACCGATCAGCGTGCCCACCCCGCGTTGCACGGCCCGGCCGAACACCGATCCGAAGTCCGGTTTCATGACCTGCGCGACGGTCAGCATCACCAGGTACGGGCGCTCGATCTGCCAGGCGAGGCAGAGCGCCTGCGCGACGGTCATGCAGAGGACCAGCCGCAGAATCGAGTTCCACAGCTCGGTGCCCGTGGTGAGTGCACGCCCCGCCGCACGCAACCGCGAGAGAGCGGACGGTGTGGACGGGAGCGACAGTTCCACGTCGTCGACGGCCCGGCCGCCCTCCGAGGCCACCCTGCCGATGACGCGGGCCAGGTGACGCAGCGATGCGCCGAGCGCCGCCTCCCCCTCAGGTCCGTGGGCGAGGGGAGGAAGGCGAGGACGCGTCCGCGCGGGATCCGTGACCCAGCCCGCAACGCCGCGCAGGTAGAGGACGATCTCGTTCTCCGCTGTACGACCCTCCTCAGCCATCGCGATCACGGCATCCACCACAGGGGCAGAGGCGTTGAGCACAGCCACCAGCCTCTGCCATCGCAGATCATGCGCAGCGATGTCGGTGCGCGAGGCGACCAGCACGTCGTACGCGTCGTTGAGTGCCTTCGTCAATGCCGTACCCGCCGCGCCACGGCTCGCCGCGTCCTCGGCCACGAGCTGGTCGGAAAGTGCGGAGTAGACGAGGGCGACTGCCTGCCGTTCGGGTGCGAACGCGCGCCCCGCATACGCGGCCGCCACCGCCGTCAGCAATACGCGCCACATTGCGCCGACGAAGAAGATGAGGGGCGCCATCCACGGCGAGGCGAGTCCGAAGTCGGCGTTGGCCGCGGTCACGGCGAACATCAAGAAGTAGACGGCGGACTTGGATACCGTCGCGCTGATCGCGCCGGACACGCCGGAGAGGAGCGTCGCGGCGATCACAGCGACAACCGTCAGCGCTGCATGCCCATGGACCGCCGTGCCGAGAGCGAAGCCGAACCCGGCCATGAATGATGCAAAGACCATTCGGTGGACGCGCTCGATACCGGCGGCGCCGACATCCATCGCTGTGGCCACGAGCGCACCCATCGATGCCAGTGCCCCGGCGCCGATGGCAGCATCGTTGTGCGGTGCGAGAAGAAGGCTGACCCCGACCGGTGCGGTGATCCCCACAGCCGCAAGCGCGACACGGTCCCACTGCACCCGTGATGGAGTCGTGCGTACGAGTGCTCGCGCCCACGCTTCGCTGTCGTCGACCGCCCGGCGCAGGGGAGTCATTCCTTGCGGCTCTCCGCACTCGACAGCGCGAACACTCCCCCGATCGCAACCGCCCCTGCTGCCGCAAACGCGAAGAATGCCCAGAGCGGGGCACTGCTCGCTTCGCCGAGGATCCCGATACCGAGCACCACCGCGATGGCGGGGTCGACCACGGTGAGGCCGGCGATGACGACCTCGGGGCGGTTCGCAGCGTGCGCACGTTGCACGAAGTAGATCGAGAGGAAGCCCGCGATGCCGATGCCGATGATGCACCCGATGGTCAGCAGGTTCTCGACATCCCACTTCAGACCGCCGCCCTGCAGTGCCGACTGCACCCGCAGGATGACGGTCTTGCCGAGCGTCGCAACGAACGCCGAGTAGATGCCGCCGAGAAGCACCCACGTCACCGGCGGCGTGCGACGATGACGTCCGAATATCCAGACGATCGCTGTCGTGAGCAACACAACGGCCAGGACGATGAGCACATCGATGAGTTGACCGGCGGTGATGGCCTGCTGCGTACTCACGAGAGCGGCGACCGTGACGAATCCGGCGACGCCGATGACACACACCGCGATCGCCCACACCACCGCGCGAGACGGCAGTCGCTTCGCGAAGATCGCCGTCAAGAGTGCGGTGAACACCAGGGCCGCCACCCCGATCGGCTGGACGACCATCAGCGGCGCGAACGCGAGGCTCCCCATCTGGAGCAGCACGGCAGCGCCGAGGAGGACCGCGCCGAGGAGCCAGATGTGATTGCGCACGAGGTTCATCGCCTTGGAGCCGTCGACTCCGCGTGCCGCTCCCGCCTCCATCGCCCGGACCCCGCGCGCCTGCAACAGATTGCCGACGGCAAGAGCGGCCGCGGACCCGATCGCCAACGCGATTCCCACGAGGGGCGCTGAACTCAGTTCCACGGTCACTTCTCGCTTTCCAGGTGAAGCTTCACGCTGATCTCGTAGGCGTCGAGCTCGTCGAGGACGTACCGAAGAGCGCTGGTGCTGTGGCGTCCCGACCGGCCGAGCTCGTGCAGCCGACTTCGCATCACCGCGACAAGTGCGAGCTCGAATTCGAGAGCTTCTGGCGCGTCCGAGCCATCGGTGGGGGCGAGCGGGGCGACGAACCGCGACCCCGGGAGCGCGTAGAGCCCCTCCGAGAACGGCTGGCGGTCCGCGCGCACCAACGCTCCACCGTCGATCGCGGCCTGGGCGGCGTCGCGCAGTTGCCCGTCGATCGCGCGGATCTCCTCGCGCGGTGGACCGCTGGCACCGGTCTTGCGCAAACCGAGAAGACGAGCGAGAACCGGAAGCGTCAGCCCCTGCAGGAGAAGACTCCCCGCAGCCACGAGGAACGCGATGAACACGAGGAGGTCGCGGTCGGGGGTGTCGCGCGGCAAGGTCTGGGCGGCCGCGAGGGTGACGGCCCCGCGCATGCCCGCCCACACGATGATCGTGTTGTGCTTCCAGGTGAGGGGCGACGCGTCGAAGTAGTCGATATCGGCGTTCATCCGTCCGATGCGCGTTCTGCTCTTCCTCCGGCGTGCGGCCGAAGATGTGGAAGGTCGTGCCGCGCGCCGGGGATGGCCGGCGGTATCGGGATCGGGATGCTGCGAGGCAACGCCGCTGGCAACCAGGCGCTTGCGCACCGAGCGCTGCACGCGGATGGCGTGAACACGGAGCATCGGAAAGACATAGGCGGCACGCACGACGACGAGCACGACGAATGCGACCGTCGCGATCGCGATGCCCTTGAGCAGCCCTTCGTCGGCGGCCAGGTTGCTCTCGACGATGCCCCACAACTCGAGCCCCATGACGAGGAAGACGGCTCCCTCGAGAAGGAACTCGATCGTGCGCCAGTTGAGCTTGTCCGAGATGCGCTGCTCGGGAGTGAGCCAGCGGACCGAACCCTGGCCGCACACCACGCCGGCCACGACGGCCGCGACCAGCCCGGAGCCGCCGAGAGCTTCGGTGGGCACATAGGCGATGTAAGGGATCGTCAGGCCCAGTGCCGTGTTGGCG
Source organism: Microbacterium sp. Root61 (assembly GCF_001427525.1). Taxonomy (NCBI): domain Bacteria; kingdom Bacillati; phylum Actinomycetota; class Actinomycetes; order Micrococcales; family Microbacteriaceae; genus Microbacterium; species Microbacterium sp. Root61. The sequence continues at coordinate 2,233,439 of NZ_LMGU01000001.1, forward strand.
GTCGCACTGGTTGTCCAGGCCCGCAGCCGCAGCGCGATCACACCCGCGACGGCGCCGACCACGATCGCCGAGACGACAGCCCACGCGAAGTCGCCGAGTGTCGCCAGGAACGAGAACCCGGATGCCGCGGCGACGATCGCCGTACGGAGGAGCACGAGCGCGGTGGCGTCGTTGAGCAGCGCTTCTCCCTCGAGGACGGTGACGACGCGTCGAGGAACCCCGAGCTTTCGCACGATGGATGTCGCGACGGCATCCGTCGGGCTCAGGATCGCGCCGAGGGCGACCGCGAGCGGAAAGCCGAGGTCGGGGATCGCCCAGAAGAAGACGAGCCCGAGCACGAGAGAGCTGATGATGACCAGCAGGACCGACAACCCGCCGATCGCGACGAAATCGCGACGAAATTCGATGGCCGGCGCCGAGACCGCAGAGGAGAAGAGGAGTGGCGGCAGCACTCCCATGAGGATCAGCTCGGGCGGCACCGACACGGCCGATACTGACGGAATGAGGCTCACGCCCACCCCGATGGCGACAAGGATCAGCGGGCCGGCAACGCCGGTTCGACTCGAGAGAGAGTTGGCGAACACGATCACGAGGACTGCGACGACCACAATCAGGATCAGTTCAGCCGACATTCCGACGCCTCTTGTCGCGGGCAGGACGACAGCTCACGCGCGTTGTCCTTGCGTCGAGCCTTCATGGGTTGCGACGGACACCCGCGGCGCACCCTTCAGACCCATGGCGATCAGCGGAAGCAAGAGCACCGAGAGCATTCCCGCTGCCACGAGCACCGATGCCACCGCAGAAGGAAGGACACCACTCGCGACTCCGATCGCCGTCGCCGCGACGATGATGGGCAGCCCGGTCGCCCCGAGGAGTCCCAGTGCGATTCGTTCTCGCCACGTGGCATCCGGGGGCGCAGCGAGCATCGATGGGATGCCGCGAACCACCAGCAGCACGACCACGGTCAACGGGACGAAGACGAACAGCACGGGGTCGGCGAGCAACGCGGCGAGATCGAATGTCACGCCGGTGTAGACGAAGAAGACGGGAATGAGGAAGCCGAATGCAACAGCCTCCACCTTGCTGTCAACGGCGGCACGGTCCGCCTGCTCGGCATCCCGCATGAGTAGACGCCAGACGACACCGGCCGCGAACGCGCCGAGCAGCATGTCCAGGTCCAGCGCGATGCTCAGTGCGAGCAGTGCGGTGAGCACGAAGAACACGACCCGAATCGCGAACTGCCCCGACGTGTGCAGGGTGGAGTTGACGAAGCGGTGCATCGCTCCGCGGGGCAGGGTGATCGACAGCCAGATCGCCATCGCCGCGATCACGCCGAATGCGACGAGCACCAACGTCGCGGGGCCGGGGTCGCGCGCGCCGAGGAACACGGAGATCGCGATGAGGGGTCCGAACTCGCCCACCGCGCCGACGGCGCCGGCCGTCCGTCCGAACGGTGTGTGCAGGTCTCCCGAATCTCGGAGAATCGGGAGAAGCGTGCCCAGAGCCGTCGAGCACAGCGCGACGCCGATGATGACCGCGGCGTCACCGGGGGCGAGCACGAATCCGATCGCGAGGCCCGCCGCGATGCTGATGAGCCACCCGAGGACGGCATTGCGGCCGGTGCGTCCCCGAAAGGATCCGAATTCGATCTCGCTGCCGGCGACGAAGAACAGCATCGCGAGTCCGAGCGCCGCGAGGGTGTCGATGAAGACGGAGGGCTCCGCCCAGCCCAGGACGCTCGGCCCCGCGACGATGCCGAGCACCAATTCGAAGACGACGACAGGCACACGCAGCCACGGCGAGAGCCCGCGCGCGAGCAGCGGGGCGAGTACCGCCAACGCGGGGATCACGAAGAGTGCCGACTCCATGTCACCCCGCCAGGTCGGCGATCCCTGATCCGATCAGCTTGAAACCGAGAACGACGAACAGCACAGTCATGATCACGGCGTGATTCGACACGAGCCACGTGCGCATGCCCGAGAGCCTTACTTCGACCTTGCTCGGCGAGACGATGCTGATGACCCACGGGATCGCGGCTGCCAGGATTCCCATGGCCCCGAAGATCAGGATGACGGCGACGATCTCTTCCACCGGCAGCGGCGCCTGCGAGATGCGGCCCCCGGCTGCGATGAGCAGAGGAAGATCCTTGGGCGAGGCCGGCCCCGAGATCACGATGCCGACCAGGAACGCCTTCCAGACGGTCAGTCCGTCCAGGCTCGCCATCCACTTCGGAGTCTCGTGCGAGGATCGGCCGCGCCATTGCAGGACGGCGAGGAAGAGCAATCCTGCGCCGAGGACGATCTCGATGATGTCGATAGTGATGTGCGGACCCGAATCGGGGTCCTCCGCTCCCGCTGAGCGGCCGAAGAGCACCAAGACGCCGACGAACACGATCGCGAACGTGTAGCACCCGAGGATGAAGGCGGTGCCGTTGGTCCGCCCCTTACCGGCCGTCGCCATGAGGATGACGGCGACGATCGCGAGCGGGCTGATGGCGATGGCGATCCCGAGCGTGAGGAGGTCGGCGAGAACGGCGAGCATCAGCTCACCTTCGCGATCGCTTGTGCGTCAGCCGTCTCGCCTGACAGATCATCGAAGACCTCGATCTCGTCTGGCCGACGCTGGAGGAGCTCGAGCATCCACCCCACCATCAGCGCGACGACGATGACGAGCACGATGTCGCCACCGCTGAGGGGCCGCAGCGCGAACAACCACGTCACGCCCAGCATCGCGACGATGACACGCACCGCGACCCGATGACGACCGAGCCACTCACCAAACCCGCCGGTCTGCAGGCCCCGCTCGACAAGCGATCGTCGAGCGGATGCGTTGAGGGAGTCGAGCGTCATCCGCGTACGACGCGCCGCGCGCGAACGGCCCATGAACCAGCCGATGGCGGCGACCGCGAGGCCGAGGAGGGCGAAGATCCACGCGGTCTGCTGCATGTCCTCGACCAGCTGCGCATAGATGACGGCGAGCGCGCTCGGCGAGAGCGCGAGCTCGGCGGCCACCATCGCGACGGCGAAGGAGCCCAGCGACAGCAGCGCGCCCAGCGATGCAGCACCGAGGGTGACGCCGAGACCGGCACCGAGCACCGCCGCGCTGCGACGACGTGCCAACGCGATGCCGAGGGCGAACAGCGCGAGGGCGATCACCGGGAGCCACCAGCCGATCGCATCCGCGATCGCGTAGCCGGTGCGGATCGCGATGAGGCTCTCACCGCTGCCGATGATGATGACGTTGTCCACAGTGGGAATGAGGAAAGCCACCCCCACTCCCCGTTCGGAGAGGCTGTCCTTGATGTTCTCGACGAGGGGCCCCAGCGCAATGCCGAGTCCCTCGGAGGAGAGCACCACGATCCCGCCACCGTCCGAGGTCGAGGCCAGGGTCAAGGCGCGGTGCGCGCCGCGCAAGACCATCGTCCAGACCTCGGAGAACGCATCCGATTCGACCACGGTCGTCACGCCCGTAGCCACGAGGTTCTCGAGGCCGCCGGCAGCGGGCTGGCGGAGAAGGTCGAGCGCGTCGTTCGCGCGTGCTCCCACACCGAGCTCGGCGATTCCGTCGAAGAGGGCATCCGTGACCGCTGCGAAGTCGACCTGCGCGCGAACCGCCGACATCGTCTCATCGATGATGAGCGCTTGCACGGCGGGGTCGTCCACAACCGGTGAGAGCGTCGAGACGAAGGCCTCCTCTTCCACGAGCTGCACGCGTGCCCACGCACCGGCGATCGACACCGGTACGAGAATCGCAGCGATCGTGATCACCAGCGCCGAGGCGACCGATCGCCACCAGCCCCCGTGCGGTTGGTCACGCTCGACCTCGCGGACGAGGGCCGCGTTCTGTGCTTCGAGCGTGCGTAGCCGGGCGGTGAGAACCTCAGCATCCATCGCGTCAACCATCAGCGCCCTCTCGGAGAGATCGTCCACCCGGATGCACGTTGCGCAGGAACAGGATGATCCAACTGAAGATCAGGAGCGCCGACACCAGCTCGACGGCGGTCAGGTTGTAGACGCCCACGGCGAAGAGCACGGCGAGGACGACGATCACCCCGACATACACGAAGCCGAGCGCAACGAAGACCTTGGGCATGGAGGGGACGAGCCAAGGCAGACCGATGACGAGCGCCGCAAAGGCGACCGTCATCCCCGTGGCGACGGTGTTGTGGATGAGGAAGAACCGATCGACGGGGAAGATCCCGACACAGGCGAGAAGAGCGCCGAGGAGCACGAAGAGCACGCGCATGACTCCGCGGCGGCGCCGATCCAGCACGGTCGCGGAGGGCAGCGATGCCGTCCCGAATCGCGCGATCGTCGTGACCAGGACACCCGACACGATGAGGGTCACATTGAAGGTCAGCGACGAGATGTCATGCGTGATGCCGAGGGCGGACAGGTTCATCTGCCACCACAGCGGATCGGTCGAGCTCAGCATTGCCGTCACCATTCCCACGACGAGGAACACCGCCAGCACAAGGGACAGGTGGCGGGGAGACAATGCCGCCCCGCTCAAGAAGGAGAGGTAGGCGCTGAGCGCGGTCGCGGTCGCTGCCAGAGCGACGGCCGGCGAGGCGTACACCGTCGCGCCGACGAAACTGTGTTCCAGAATCGTCGCCACGCCGATCCACCCGAGCAGCGCAATCGCGCCGTGGGCCGCCGACAGCGCGATCAGGTCGAACCAGCGGTACTTCGCGCCCTCGGCATCCTGGGGGTCAGCCGCCGCGGCACGGCGCGGAAGAAGCCGCGAGATCGCGAACCCGACGGCCGCCGCGACGGCGCCGGCCATCGCCGTGAAGTCGCCGAGCGAGTGCCGACCATCGATGGGGAGCTCGCGCCCCCAGAAGACGAACGCCGCGACTGCTGCGGAGATCGCGAAGGCGAAGGCCCCCAGCGTGAGCGCGAACGACTCGTCATCAAGCGAACGACGACCAGCGGTTTCACGGGCAGCCACAGTGAGTGCCAGTACAGGCTCGCTCTCCGTCGAGCGCCCAGACAGAGCCGACATCACTTGACGACGACTTCGTCGTCACCCAAAACCGCCGATGCCGACGTCCGGTGCGATTTGCGATCCCAGAACGGAAGCACGATGAGTGAGGCCAGCAGGAAGCAGATCGCTCCGATGAATGTGCCGTTGTTGGCCAGAGAATCGTTGTAGGAACTGCCGCTGGGAAGGATGTAGGAACCGACTGCCGAGATGCCGAAGGCGACGCATCCGACGAAGTTGATGAACACCGACCACCACGCGCGGGGCCGCAGATCCCACACGTTCGCGACGTGTGCATAGGCGATGAAGGCCAGGCAGCCGCTCACCAGGAAGGCGACGGAGCCTCCGGCATCCGGATTCCAGACGAACTGCTCTTCCGCGGTGATCGTCTTGGCACGCAGCGCGGCCGTCGTGCTCACGTTGAACATCAGCGTCCCGAATGTCTGCGTCGCTGCGGTGAGCCATTCGGCGCGCACCATGCGACCGGGAGGGTATGACACCTTGACCGCGATGGCTCCGCTGAAGAAGAGCTGAATGAGCCCGGCGGTGGTGAAGAACAGCGCACCGATGAAGAAGAGGATGTTGGAGACGCTCGACCCGAGAGCGGTGCTCAATCCGGGCGCTGAGCCGACGGCGAAGAATGCGGACCCGATCATGAAGCCCCAGCATTGCTTCGTCAGGGTCGGCACGAAGAGTCTCCGTGGCGGGTCGATGGTGGTTGCTTCGGCGGTCATTTCATGCGCTCCGAGTCTGTGCGAGGCACCGCCGTCTGGGGTGCGGGGAGGGCGCCGCGCGCGGCGCCCTCCCTCAACGGGTTCGATCAGTGGTGGAAGTGCGAGCCGCTGCTCGCGGTGTCCGGCAGGGGAGTCTGCAGCGAGTCGAGGAACGCCACTTCTCCCTTGATGTCCGACAGCAGCGCCGACGCGAGGTCGCGGCTGAGCCCGACCTTGACGACGATGCGTTGGAGCACGACATCCGCCATGTCGTCGGCCATCGGGTAGGCCGGCACGAGCCAGCCCTTCATCCGCAGCCGATCGGCGAGGTCGTACAGGCTCCACTTGTCGGTATAGCCGTCCTTGAGAACCCACGCGAACACGGGGATCGTGTCGCCCTTGCTGATCAGCTCGAACGGACCGATCTTCGCGATCTCGCTGGAGAGGTAGGTGGCGACATCGATCGAGTTCTGCTGCACCTCTCGGTACCCCTCGAAGCCGAGGCGGAGGAACTGGTAGTACTGCAACAGAACCTGCGCACCGGGCCGGGAGAAGTTGAGGGCGAGCGTGGGCATGTCACCGCCGAGGTAGCTGACGTGGAAGATCATGCTCTCCGGCAGGACTGCGGTGTTGCGCCACACGACCCAGCCGACACCCGGGTAGACGAGGCCGTACTTGTGCCCCGACGTCGAGATCGAGTTGACGCGGTCGAGCTGGAAGTCCCACACCAGGTCGGGCTGGCAGAACGGAGCGACCATCGCGCCCGATGCGCCGTCGATGTGGATCTTGACATCGAGACCCGTCTTGGCCTGGATCTCGTCGAGCTTCTTCGAGATCGCGACGGTGTCGTCGTACAGTCCCGTGAAGGTCTGGCCCAGGATCGAGACGACACCAATCGTGTTCTCGTCGACATAGTCCTCGAGGTTGTAGCCGTCGAGGATGATGTGGTCAGGGTTGACCGGCACGTAGCGAGCCTCGACGTCCCAGTAGTTGCAGAACTTCTCCCAGACGACCTGCACGGCCGCGGACATGATGAGGTTCGGCTTCTCCGTCGACTTGCCCTCCGCCCTGCGCTTCTCCTGCCACAGCCGCTTGAGAGCAAGCCCCCCGAGCATGCATGCCTCGGAGGAACCGATCGTCGAGGTACCGATCGTGTCGTTCGTGTCGGGAACGTGCCACAGGTCGGCGAGCATGCGCCAGCAGCGGTCTTCGATCGCCGCCGTCGCGGGGTACTCGTCCTTGTCGATCATGTTCTTGTCGGCGGCTTCGAGGTACAGCTTCTGGGCTTCGTCGTCCATCCAGGTGCCGACGAACGTCGCCAGGTTCAGGCGCGAGTTGCCGTCCAGGATCGCCTCGTCGTGAACGATCTGGTAGGCGGTCGAGGGCAGGCTCGGCCCCGCGGGCAGCTTGAACTTGTCGAACTCGGTCGCCTCGCCCGGGCGGACGAAGACCGGGTTGACGCTGAGCATGGGGTCGATGTTGGTGCTCTGACGAGCCTTGCTGGTGTTGATGGTCACTTTCGCTCCTATGTGTTGGCGCGGATAGGCGGAGTAGGTGGGATGTCGAGACTTGTCTTGCGGATGCCCCCTTCTAGACCTCGACGGGGGGATAGAGGCGGTCCATGTTGTACTGCCGGTTCCGGCGCGCGGCCCACGTTGAGACGGCGAGGAACAGGATCGTGAGCCCCGCGATCGTGGCGGTCGCGACCCAGAACCGGTAGTCCGCACCGCCCAGGATCATGAAGCGGAGCCCCGTCACGGTCGCGGTCATCGGGTCGATCCAATGGATGTACTGGAACGGCACCGACGTCACCGCCACCGGATAGATGCCGCCCGCGGACGTCAGCTGCACCATGAGGAACGCCAGGGTGAGGACACGCCCGACCGCCGGGCCGAGGAGCGCATTGAACATCTGGATCATGGCCAGGAACATCGCGACCATGAGCAGCATGAACAGGAACGTTCCCGCCGGGTTCGCGTACTCCATACCGAGCGCGAGCCCCACCACGAGGTAGAGGATCGTGGCCTGGATGAACCCGATGAACAGCGTGGGTGCGTACGACGCCAGGACGACGCGGAACGAACCGAGGCCCTGAGCCAGCGGACGCGCCAGCAACGGAGTGAAGAGCATCCACGCGATGATTCCGCCGACGAACAGCGCCAGGCCGAAGAAGAACGGTGCGAATCCGTAAGCGAACGTCTTCGCCTCGTTGTGGGTGACCTCCTTCATCACGACGGGGTCGGCGAGGGTCTTGATGAAGTTGCCCTGTTCGGTGCTGCTGAAGTTCGGGATGAGCGACATAGCGGACTCGACACCGTCTGCCAGTTCCGTCGTCCCGGCGAGCAGCAACGGGGTGTTCGCTGCGAGCTTGCCGGCGCCGTCACTGAGCTGCACCAGACCACTGGCGAGCGTGTCCATGCCGCTGCCGAGCTGATCGGCATCGTATTTCACCGTGTTCAGCGCCGACTGGACACCGCCACTCTCGATGGAACGAAGGATGACGTTCACGCGACTGGTCGGGTTGCCGAACTCCTCAGCCAGGGTGTTGACGTCGCCCCGAAGCCTGTCGAACACCGCGATGACGTCGCCGCCGACCGCGCTCTGCTCGATCTGGCGCTGCACGTCCTCGAGCTGGGCAGCGATGTCCTGTTGGACCGGATCGCCGCTCGCGTTGAGCGCATCGATGATGCCCTGCAGTTGCGCGTGAGCACGGTCGTTCGCCGCGGCGATGCCGTTCAGGGCATCGGCCAGAGCATCCGTGCTGTTCTCGATGGACTGGATGATCCACCGGATGTCGTCGCTGGTGAGGCCATCCCTCGCGAGCGCCGCCTCAGCCTCGGCGATCGCCCGGTCGACGCCGCCGACCAGCTGGTCGACAGCACCGTCGAGTGTCGCCGAACCCTCCTGCGCCGTCACGAGGCCCGCAGCCAATTGCTGCGCGCCGGCATCCAGCTCACCCATGCCGGCATTGAGCGTTTCGACGCCGGCCGCGGCCTGGCGGATCGTGGGCAACTCGCCCTTGATCCCCGTGATCGCCGCGGTGAACACTTGCTCGCTCACCTGAGCGGTCACCTGGTTGATCACTTCGGCGGCGGCATCCTGACCGATGACAGACGACAGATAGTTGTTCGCGTCGTTATAGGTGAAGATCAGCTGCGCCTGGCGGGGGTTGCCCGACGCCGCGGAAGCGATCGACTCGCTGAAGTCCGCAGGAATCGTGACGGTGAAGGAGTAGTGGCCGTGCTCCAGCCCCGAGACAGCTTCGTCCTCACCGACCTCGATGATGTCGAGCTGCTTGGAGGCGATGATCCCCGACACGACATCCGTGCCGGCGTCGAGTTGCTGGCCCTCCATCTTGTAGCCCTCGTCGAGGTTGACGATGGCGACCGGAAGCTTGTCGACGTTGCCGAACGGGTTCCAGAACGCCCACAGGTACAGCGCGCCGTACAGCAACGGCATGACCAGGATGACGACGAGAGCGAGCCGGGGCATCCGCCCGCGGTAGTAGCGTTTGAAGTCGCTGCCGGGAGTGAATGCGGCGATCATGCGGACATGGCCTCTCGTTCGAGCACGGCGAATTCGCGGTCCGTGAGATTCGGGACCTCGATCGCCTCGCGGATGCCGTCCCGCAACTCCACACCGTTGACGTCTGCGGTGATCACGGTCTGCTCTCTGCCGAGCACGATCAGCCGATCGAGGAAATGGCGCGAGGCGGCGATGCTGTTCAGGTTGTCGACACCGCCGACGACCAGCAGGGCGGGCTTGCGGACATTGGCCACAGCGATGCGGAACAGCGCGGCGGTCAGTTCGGGGAGCTCCTCCACCATCGCGTCCATCCTCGGCAACGTGAGGTCACCGAAGACGGGGCGGCAGATGCGCTCAAGATCCTCGTCTGTCGCGGGAGTCACCCAGCTGTACCAGGGGGCCGACCAGCGGATCTGCTCCGTCACGATGTCGCTCACTCTGATCGTCTGCTGGATGCCGTCCACCTCATTGATGAATGCGACTGTGGCGTTCTCGAACAGATGCTGGGCACCGCGCCGCTCGCCGAATGCGAACAGCGAACCGTCCGTCGGTTTCATCCGACCGGCAAGGGTGAGCAGGAGCGCGGTGCGCCCGCGCCCACCCTGACCGACGAGGACTGTCACCCCGCCACGGCGCACGGTCACATCGACAGGACCGAAGATGTGTCCCCAGGAGGCGTCGACGCTGAGCCCTTTCGCCTCCAGCAGGATGTCACCGACTGCGACATTCGACTCGGTGTTCGTGGATGCTCGCAAGACTGCTCCCTTTCTCTCCCCGGTCCCGACGCCGGCCATAGCGGCCGGCCGACGACTCAGAGCGTGTTCTTCACGATCTGACCGCCCTTGACGATCAGCTTGAAATTCGCGTCGGGCTGGGCGATCACCGAGAGATCGGCGATGGGATCGCCGTCGATCAGGATCATGTCCGCCCATCCGCCTTCGGCGAGGACGCCGAGCTTGCCGCCGCGGTAGCTATTGCGGTCCCCCGCCAGCTCGAAGAGCGCTGCGTTACCCGAAGTCAGCATCTTCAGCGCTTCGACGTTGCTGTAGAACTCGCCGAGCCGCGCCGCCATGTCACTCTGACGGGGAGCCGACTGCGGCTCGAGAAGGAGGTCGGTACCCCATGCGGTCTTGACGCCGTACTTCTTCGCCCACTCGTACACCTGTTCGGTGCCGTGGCAGATTTCCGTGTTCTTGTCCGCGCGCGCAGGATCGGGGTAGTGGTGGTCGTCCTCGGCGAAGGGCTGCATCGACAGCCACGTCTCGGTCTCGCCGATGTGGCGGATCGTCGCCTCGTCGGCCAGGTGGCCGTGTTCGATCGACTTCACACCGGCGTCGATGGCGCGCGCGATGCCCGCAGGCGTGTAGACGTGGGTTGCGACGTACGTCCCGTAGTCGGATGCCGCCTGCACAGCGGCCTTGATCTCGTCGGGTGTGTACTGCAGCGTGTTGAGCGGGTCGTACATCGACGCCGCTCCCCCGCCGAGGGTGAGCTTGATCTGGGTCGCGCCGTGCTTGAGCTGTTCCCGCACCGCCGCGAGCACTCGCGGTACGCCGTCGGCGATGCGCGTGAAGTGGATGTCCTCGGTGCGGCTGGCCTTGCCACCGAACTCCTCCGGAACGTCGTACACGAACGAGAAGTCCGCGTGGCCCGACGTCTGGGAGATCATGGCCTGGCTCGGGAAGATTCGCGGCCCCTCGAAGACGCCGCGGTCGATGAGGGACTTCACCGGCGCGGTGTCACCGCCCATGTCGCGAACAGTCGTGAAGCCACGCAGCAGCATGCGCTTGGCCTCGGCGATGGTGTTGCCATAGAGCGCACCCGTGGGTCCCTGCAGGAAATCCATCATGTTGTTGGCGTTGCCCATGAGGTGCACATGAGCGTCGCTCAAGCCGGGCATCAGGAAACGTCCCTTGCCGTCGATCTCCAGGACACCGTCCGAGGCGTCGCCTGCGACGGGGGAGGACGAGACCGCCACGATGTGGGGCCCCTCGATCAGGACATCGACGTTGTCCTTCGTCTGATCGCTGACGCCGTCAAACACTCGGACGTTGCGAATGATGATTCTCTGAGGTGCATGTGTCCCTGGGGTCATGGCGGCGAGACTATGCCGCTGGGGAAACCGGCAGGCGGTGCAGCAGAGGATTTCGCCCGGGTCGTCATTCACAGGTGACCTGGCAGCTCATCCTCTGATCACCTGGCTTTCACCCTCTCGTGACGACGCGCGAAATGTGAGTAGTGTCCCTTCCTGAGCGGACCAATGAGCGAGTCCGAGGCACGCGACCGAGCGTCGCGGGAGTGAGGAGCAGACATATGTCCGGCACGGAAACCAGTGCGAAAGATGGCAGCGACGCGAGCTCGGCCAAGAGCAACACCAAGGTGATCATCGCGATCATCGTGGCGATCGTGGCGCTCTCCTTCGTCTTCTCGAACGTCGCGCCGGCAACGCTGCGATTCCTCTTCCTCCAATTCACGATGCCGGCGTGGGGCTGGTTTCTCGCCGTCCTGATCGCCGGCGTCGTGATCGGATCGCTCTTCCCCTGGTTCCGCCCCCGCAAGAAGTAGGCCATTCATGCGCCGATCGGCATAGACCCGGAGCCGCCCGCGACGATGTCCCGCAGGGACGTCGCGGACTCGACACGAACGAAAGAATACGCAGCCATGTGCACAAGAGTTGTCTGGCCGGACGCCAACGGATCGGTGATCGTCGGCAGGAACATGGACTACCACCGTGACCTGGGCACCAACCTGTGGAAGCTCCCCCGCGGGGTCCAACGCGACGACGGAGTGAACGGCGACCTGACATGGGTCTCGAAGTTCGGCAGTATCGTCGCCACGGCCTTCGATCTGATATCCGTCGACGGGCTGAACGAAGTCGGGCTCGCAGGGCACGTGCTGTGGCTCGCCGAATCAGCATACGGAGAGCTCGATCCGACCCGCCCCGCGCTCAGCCAGGCGGTGTGGATGCAGTACTTCCTCGACAACTTCGCCACCGTGGCCGAAGCTGTCGAGTGGATCGAGTCGAACCGCGTTCAGGTGGTCCAGCTGACCGACCCTGCCACCGGCGAAGTGCCCGCGATCCACCTCGCTCTGAACGACGCGTCGGGCGATTCGGCGATTATCGAGTACATAGATGGCGCGGTCGATGTGCACCACAGTCGCGACTACCGAGTCATGACCAATTCGCCGAAATATGACGAGCAACTCGCCCTGCTCGCGCAGCACGAGGGATTCGGCGGCGACAAGCCGCTCCCCGGCACCACGCTCGCCACCGACCGTTTCGCTCGTGCAGCCCACTACGTGCAGCGCTTGCCGCAGCCGGCGACTCAGCTCGAGGCCATCGCGTCCATGTTCAGCGTCATCCGCAACGCCGCCCAGCCGTTTCGCCTCCCCGATCCGGGCAAGCCCGATGCGTCCCAGACCATCTGGCAGGTCGTCGCCGACCTCACGCGTCGTCGATACGTGTTCGAATCGACGACGCGTCCCAACATCGTGTGGGTGGATCTGGCGGACGTCGACTTCACCGAAGGGTCGCCGCAGCTCGTCCTGGACCTCGGCAGCAGACTCGCCGTCGAGGGCGGTCTGGCAGGGAATGTGTCCGCGAGGTTCGAGGAGCGCGGCGCCCTCCACTTCCTCTCACTGAGCGACCTCCGCCAGCTTGCCGCAAACCGCGCCGCCCCCACCGACGGACCGACAGAGGCGAAGTGAGCTGAGTATGACGAGACGCGCACATCGTCTCCGCTCGGGGTGACGCCGTGAACCTGACCGATCACGCCCTGGCTATTCGGGAGTTGCGGCATGCCGTCGCGACAGGGCATTCGAAGTCGATCGCGTCCGTCGCAATGGCGAATATCTGGCCGCTGTACAGCACGCACTTCGACGAGCTCACCGCCGCGATCGAGGGCCTCCCCAGCCCCGTGCTGGAGCGTTATCCGGTCCTGCGGATCGTGCACCGCATGACACCCGTGCTGGCGAGGACGTCCCGCCCCTTCAAACCGCTCCTTACCCCGGATGACGCGCGAACGATGAGCCCCGACGAGCTCGACATCCTGACCCTGGTGCAGATGGTCGCGTTCCGATTCAGTGGGGATGTCGCTGCGGCGCTGATCTACGCGCGTCGTCTGGAGGACCGGATCCTCCAGATTCGCGTGGAGTCGCGAGAACGCGCGGACGGGCCGCTGTGGTTCTACCACCAGCAGATCGGATCGACTCTTCTCGCTGCAGGCGATTCGTCGAACGCGCTGGTCGAGTTCGCCACCTCTCGCCAACTCGGACGACTCTCACCGCAGCCCGACGCCGAACGGATGGCCCTCGGGCGCACGGCACTCGCCCACGCACTCCGTGGATCCCTCGAGGAGGCCGAAGCGGCCCTCGCCGAGCTCGCACTGCAGCCGGCTTCGACGGGGGCTCATGTGAACTCGACGACCATGACCGAGCGCACCGCCATCGCGCTGATCGCGGTCGAACGGATGACGCCGGATATCGATGCTCTCCTGAATGAACTCGAACCCTACGACAGCATCGAGCTGACGTGGCCCTTTGCGCTGCTCGCGCGCACTCGCGCCCTGCACGCTCAGCACCGGCCCGACGAGGCGGTCGAAGCCATACGTCTCGCGAATGACGCGCATCCCGATCAGCACGGCTCATTTGCGTCAGATGTCATCAATTCGGCGTCCATCGATGCGCTCTGGGCCACGGGCGCCACGGGCGCTGCGCGCCGCATCGCCGAGTCAACGGCCGGAAGCGGGCTCCTCACGAGGTTCTCAATCGTCCGGCATTCCCTGCTCGAGTCGCGTCTCGACTTTGCGGAGCAAGGTATCCGACGCCTCTCGGCCGAGCACACGATGGGGCCTGGTCATCGCGCTGAGCTGATCCTGCTGTCGGCATGGTTGGAGTCCGCACGCCTCGATGCCGTGGAGCTCAGGACAGCGCGGCAGGTGGCTCGGCTCGCGTCGAAGGGAGGCGTCCGTCGTCTCCTCTCGACCATGCCGCTCAGGCTGATCGAACAGGTTCGTGAGCATCTACCCGCCGCCGAAACGGCCATGTTCGAGACGGCCATTTCGGGACTGGCGCACGTCGACGCGCCCCGTCGTCCCGTGCTCACATCGAGTGAACTGCGGGTGCTCAACGCTCTCCCTCTGCATGTCACCACGGCGGAGATCGCGTCCCAGTTCCATGTCTCGCCGAACACGGTGAAGTCGCAGTTGAAGTCGCTCTACCGCAAGCTCGGGTGCACAACGCGGGAGGACGCCATCAAGATCGCCTCCCGCCTGCACCTCTTCGTGTTTGAGATGGAGTAGGCGGCCCGGGTGTCCACGAGTGATGAAGAGGGGGAGCGACAGGTACCGGGATTCGTGGCCCGTGCGCTCGGCGCGTTCCAGGCGCTGCGACCTGAGACGAAGTCGGACACGATTGCGGACGACGGGAACGACATCCCTGCGATGCTCGGTGAGTTGGGTGGCTCCCTACTCGCTTCGTCGCAGGCGACGAGCGACGTGGAAGCAACACTCAATCATCTCGCCGCCCGCTACGAACGACCCGACCTGCGCATATTCGTCCTGCCGACCCTCATCCTGATAGAGGATCCGCATTCGGCGCCGGCGCAGACCGTCATCTTCCCAGCGGACCAGAATGCCCTCCGCCTCGACCAAGCGGGAGCGGTTGAGCGACTCGTTCGACGGGCGTTCACACAGACCACTCCGCCGGACGTCGTCGTTGCCGGGCTCGGCAGGATTCGGTCGCAGCCTGCTCGGTTCGGCCCCGTGCTCACCGTTGTCGGATACACGTTGCTGACCCTCGGGTTCGGGATGGTGCTGAACCCCACGGTCACGGCACTCCCCGTGTACCTCGTGCTGGGGGCAATCGTGGGCACCATCGTGCTCGTCGGCAACCGAATCGCCACTCTCTCGCTGATCCTCCCCGTCGTGACGGCCTTCACCGTGACTCTTCTCATCTCGGTTCTCGTTCGCCCGCTCGTGCACGACGACGTCCTGCGTCTCGTCGCCCCGTCTCTTGTGTCGTTCTTGCCCGGTCTCACCTTGACCATCGCGGCCGTCGAACTGACCTCTGGCCAGGTCATGGCCGGGGCGAGCCGTCTCGTGTACGGGATCGCGAGGCTCGGCCTGCTCACCTTCGGGGTATTCGCCGGCATCACGGTCGCCGGCGCTCCGCCCGCCCCTGCCACCGCGCCCACGCAGCTCGGCGCGTGGGCACCGTGGATCGGCATCGTCCTCGTGAGCTTCGGTTACTACCTGTACTCGGCGGCGCCTCGGCGCTCGCTCATCTGGATCCTCTACGCGCTCGTCGTCGCGTATTCGGCACAACTGCTGGGCAATCTGCTCGTGGGAGCGGAGCTGTCCGGCCTCATCGGGGCGCTCATCGTGATCCCCGCCGTCACCCTCGCCGGGCGCCTCAGGGCCGCCCCGTCGACGGCGATCATGCTCACGTGCGCGTATTGGCTCCTTGTTCCGGGTGCCATGGGATTCATCGGGTTGAGCGAAGCGGCGGCAGGTACCGCCGGAGCCACGAGCACGATCCTTCGGACTTTCGGCTCGCTCACGGCGATCGCCATCGGAATGGTACTCGGGGCTGGTATGAGCCGCGATGTCATGGCCGTCAGCCGCGGTTGGCGACGAGCAGAACACAGCGAACGGAGCGACGGATGACGGTCGATCACGGTCAGCGGACCGTCTGGGCGGGGCTAGCCCGACCTTTCGCCACAGGTGTGACTGTCACGTTGGGCGGGCTGGCCGCGATCGGCCTCGGAATCGCCTTCTCGAACCTCTCGACGGTGCTCATCTCGATCACCTTCGCCCTCTTCGCGGCGTTGGGCCTCGATCCGGTCGTGCGGAACCTGGAGAGGCGCGGCATCACGCGAGGGTGGGCGATCACGACGATCTTCACCGGGCTCTTGGTCGTGCTGATCGGCGTGCTGTTACTCGTGCTCCCCACCCTGATCGGTCAGATCACGCACTTCGTGACCGACATCCCGAGGCTGATCACCGGATTTCTGCACTCGAGCACCTATGCGTGGATGGAGAGGACCTTCGGAGCAGATGTGGGCAGCCTCATCTCGGAGATCGAGGCCTACCTCATCCATCCGCATCGGGTGGCTACGATCGGTCGCGGCGTGCTGCACGCGGGCAATACCGTCTTCGCGACCGCATCGGGACTGGTCATCGTGCTCGTGCTGAGTCTCTACTTCCTGGCGTCGCTCTCGGCGATCAAGACCGGGTTCATTCGGCTTCTTCCCGCGCGCTCGCGAGCGGGAGCGGCAGCTCTCACGGAGCAGATCACGGGTTCCGTGGGCGGCTATCTCGGGGGGATGGTCGTGCTCGCGTTCTGCAACTCGATCGTGGCATTCGTCCTGCATGTTTCGCTGAGACTGCCTTTCCCGATGTTGATGGCGGTCGTCGCGTTCTGCATCACGCTGATCCCCCTCGTCGGGTCGGTGCTCTATTGGGGGCTCGCCACCGTGATCGCACTGTTCACAGGCCCGGTCGCAGCGCTCGTCTTCGCAATCGTGTACCTCGTGTACATGCAGATCGAAGCCTACGTACTCACGCCGCGCGTGATGAGTCGGGTCATCTCGGTGCCCGGGGCGCTCGTCGTGATCGGGGCGATCGTCGGCGGGACGCTTCTCGGGCTCTTGGGAGCACTCATCGCCATCCCTGTGACCGCGTCGCTTCTTCTCATCGCCAAACAGGTGTTCATTCCCCAACAGGACGCCAAGGTCTGAGTCTCGCGATCAACGCCGTCCACCATCGCGGGCGAACGGTCCAGCTTGCGGCCATAGGACCGCGAGCTGGACCGTGACCGTCCGAAGTCGAACGTCGAAACTCCGACGAATTCGCCTATGGGCGACGCCTGCCGAAGGTGAAGGCCCGCGCGATGTTCATGACGCCGAGCACGATGAGCGCGATTCCCAGCAGCCACCACAAGATCTGCGCACCCCAGAACGGCGAGAAGAGGATCGCGATACCGGCGATGACGCTGACGATGGCGAAGAAGATCGTCCATGCCTTGGAGGAGGCATCCCCCAGCGCCGTCATGGCGACGACACCTTCGACGATCCACACGATGCCGACGAGAATGCCGAGGAACACGGCGAGCCACATGGTCGTCTGAGCGAGGTTCATGAATGCGACGATCCCCGCGATGATGTACACGACACCGAGCACGATATGGCCGACGCGGGCCCATCCACCCTTGTGCTGCGAAAAGATGCCGAGTCCTGCATAGACGAGTCCGGCGATGATCGCGTAGATCGCGATGATCGCCGTGACCACGATCGCTGTCTTGTTCGGCCACGCGAGAATCAGAACGCCGACGATGAGCGCGAGCACGCCGCCGATTCCTAGGGCTACGCGGATTCCGTTGGCGACCGGTGTCTGGGTTGCTGATGTCGTTGTCATTCGGGGATGTCCTCTCTCAAACCGGCACGCACGCAGCTTGACCAGCCGCGTGTCGGATGGGCGGCTGGGATCAGGATGACGGTTCACGCACGCTCCATACCTGACTCACGGACGAAGTTCACCCGAGCCATCACCCGCGACGTCAACCTCGATCCCTCCTCGCGAGCGATCAGGTGCGTCGGCGGAGCGTCAGCCGGTCGGGCTCACGCGCTCACCTCCGACACCAGCAGGTTCATCCGGGTGGCAATTCTCAGCGCGTCCCCACGCGTGGAGCAATCGAGCTTGCGGTAGAGCGAACGCAATTGCGATTTGATCGTGTTCGGCGACACGTGAAATGTCGACGCCATGGCAGCGGTCGAATGGTGATCGAGGAGAGCGTTCAGCACACGAAGCTCGCCGGCGGTCAGGACGGGCCGCTCATCCATCTCGAAGTGGGCAAGTCCACCCACAGCGACATCGAACTCCGCAACGGCCTCCGCGGAGAGACGATCCCGGACGCGATCGACAAGCTGTCGCGGCATGATCGTGACCAGCCTTCGGATCTCCGGCCTCCGGACGACACGGTGGATCTGAACAGCCGTCTCACGGTCGAGATCGTCAATGCGGGCCAGTTCGAGCCAACCGGACAGGAGTACGCACTCGGCGCGCTGGGCCGGCCCCAGTGCCTGATCACGGGCGAGCAGCCCGAGGTGGCTTGCTGCGTTGTCCAACTTGCCGTCACGGAGCGACAACCGGACCGTGGCGAGCCTGGTCAGCACGCCGGCATCGGAGAATTCCTCGGCAACGCGTCGCGCGGAAGCAAGATCGCCCGTCTCCACCATCGCCGTGATCGAGGAGGCTCCGACGACGTCGAACGCGAAGGATCCCTCGTGAACCGGATGCGAGTCGCGTGCCAGCCGAATCGTCTCGAGTGCGTCCTCGGGCTGCTGGCGGGAGAGGAGGGCACGTGTGCGAACCAGCAGCACGAACGGCCACGTCAGATCGAGGGAGTCATACGGCGCCAGCTCCCCCAGCGCCTCATCGAGGTTCTCGGCCATCCGATCGACTGCGATGAAGGCTGCTGCAGTGTGTTCCGTGCTGATGCTCGCGGACACGTGCGCCGGCGTCGGAGGAGGAAGGGCGCGAGCCTCGGCCAATGTCCGCTCGGCGTCGCCCATCGCGCCGCGCAAGGCATGCGCAAGGGCAACACGGCCCAAGACGACGCGCTCCGCGTCGGCCTGGGCCGACAACTTGCCGAGTTGACGTGCTGTGGCAAGCTCGAGGAGCGCGCGGCGCGAGTCGCCCGCAGCGAGGAATGTCGCTCCGATCTGGTGGTGGAAGTACCACAGCGGGCCATCGAGCCGGTCGCGCGACTCGATGCGAACGTTGCGTATGCGGTCTTCGAGTCGCTTCGCGTAGAGCAACGCGGCCTCGATGTCTCCGCTGGTGCGGAAGGCGATCATCTGCGTGAGGATGACGAAGTCGACCTCTTCTGGTCGCATCGAGCGCGCGTGCTCCGTGTACATCGCCGGCTTGAAGGAACGCGTTGTGCGCGCCAGCACTGCTGTCATCGGATGCATGAGCCGCAGCACCGGGTAGTGCTCGAGGACAGAGGACGGAAGGAGTGCGATCGCCGAGATGACCTGCTCGGTGTGCGACATCAGAAGCGGCCAGATGTTGAACATGGCGACGCGAGCGATCGTGTCCGAGTCTCCCGACTCCACGGCGCGCCTGAGGTCGTCCTTCGCCTTGTCCGGATCGTTGAGATTCACGCTCGTCGCCTCCGAACATCACCTCGAGACGTGAGTCGCCGCCCGAGCTGTTCGACGGCGTGCGTGGCGCCGTCACGGTGCGTACGGTGTGTCGTGGTTCGAAACGTGTAGCGATTCATGATTCTGTTTCCGGTTCCCCCCGGCGCGGTTCGCGACTCGAACCGCGTCTTGCAGCGTCGAGGTCTTCACCCCTCGCTACACCTCCTGTTTAGTGCAGTTCGTCACTAAATCGAAAAACTGTGATTCGACATCACCCTCCGTGTAGTCCTTCCATCACCCTTCGAAGCGAAACGGCGTGGGTCGGGTGTGCCGATCCGGCTCTGCACGCGGACTCCGCCGCTGGAATGCCGCGATGAGTTCACGCGTGTAGGCGTGCGTGGCATCGGTGAAGAGCGCCTCGGTCGACACGGTCTCCAGGATGCGACCACGCTGCATCACAGCGACGCGATGAGCCAGTTGCCGCACCACGGAGAGATCGTGCGAAATGAAGAGGTAGGACACCCCCGTACGTTCCTGCAACTCGATGAGCAGGTCGAGGATGCTCGATTGCGCACTGGGGTCCAACCCCGAGGTGGGCTCGTCACAGACGACGATCGGCGAGAAGCCGGCGAAAGCGCGCGCGATCGCGACCCGCTGGCGTTGGCCGCCCGACAGCTCGAACGGCACCCGGTCGAGGACGTCGAAGGGCAGCCCGGTGCGATCGACGAGTTGCTCCGGAGTTGTGTCGCCCTGCAGCAGCTGGATGGCACGGTGCAACGTCCTGCGCACCGTCCGCCGGGGGTTGAGGGAGCCCTCGGGGTTCTGGAAGACGACCTGGACCGGCCGCGGCGATGGCGGTGCATCTATCGCAATCGCCCCCTCGTACGACGTCAGGCCGGCGACCACTCGCCCGAGCGTCGTCTTACCGCTTCCCGTCTCTCCGATGATGCCCAGCGTTTCGCCCCGTCCGAGCCGCAGATGGATGTCGTCAAGTGCGGTGTGCGATCCGTAGCGCTTGTTGAGGCCGGAGGCGACCAGAATGGGCGGCGAACCCGGATGCCTCCACGAGCCCATGACCCCGTCCATCGTCGGGATGTCGGCAACGAGCGTCCGCGTGCGGGCATGTGAGGGTTCGCGGATGAACCGAGCGGACGCCGTGGTCTCCAGCAGGTGACCGTTCTCAAGCACACCCACGCGATCGCAGTGCGAAGCGACGATCGGAAGGTCATGGCTGATGATCAGGCTAGCGAAACCGAGTTCAGCCTGAAGCCGACCGATCAACGCCAGGACGTCGGCCTGCACGATGCTGTCCAACCCCGTTGTGGGTTCGTCGAGAATGAGCAGGCGGGGCTTCGCGGCGAGCGCCATCGCGATCACGACGCGTTGCTGCTGCCCGCCGGAGAGCTCGTGCGGGTACCGGCGCGCCAGTTCCTCGGGGTCGTCCAGGCCGACTTCGGCGAGTGATCCCACCGCAGACAGGTGGGACCGCCTGCGACCCTCGCCGCGCAGGCGGTGCGATTCGGAGACTTGCGCTCCGATCGTGGACGTCGGGTTGAGCGCACCGGCCGGTTCCTGATAGACGACTCCGATGTCGTGGCGGCGGTACCGGCGCAGCGCATCGCGGTCGAGGGCGACGAGGTCGTGTCCCGCAACCTCGAGACGTCGAGCGTGCATCTCCGCGCCTCGTGGGAGATAGCGCGTCAACGCGAGCGCGATGCTGCTCTTGCCTGAACCGGATGCGCCGACGAGCCCGAATGCCTCGCCCTCTTCGATCTCGAAGTCGAGGTCATGGACGGCTCGGTGAAGCTGCCCGTGGACCAGATGGTCGATGCACAGACCTCGAACCTTGACGACGGCACTCATCGGCGAAGAACCTCTTTGAGGTTGTCGCCGATCAGAGTAATCGAAACGACCAATGACGCGATGGCGAGAGCGGGGAAGGCGAGCGTCCACCATGCGCCCTGCAAGTAGGCCCGATTCTCATTGACCGCCAGTCCCCAATCGGGCGATGGCGGTGCTGCGGCGAGCCCGAGGAAGGACAGGGACGCGGCGACGAACACCGCGGCGGCGACGGTGACAGTCGCCTGCACGAGCGCTTGCGGCCAGACATTGGGGAGAAGTTCTGTCAGGAGGATCCGGCCGCTGCCTTCGCCCTGCGACCTGGCGGCGGGCACGTAGTCCTTCCCCATGTCCACGAGGACTGCGGCACGCACCACCCTGGCGATTCCCGGCGCGAAGAGCACCCCGATCGCGAAAGCGAGCACGGCGGGGCTGCTGCCGAATGCGCCGACGATGATGAGCAGGAAGAGGACGGCGGGCAACGCGACGAACACATCGAACACCCGCATGAGGAGCTGATCGACCCAGCCGCGATGAAAGCCCGCAACGAGGCCGAGGGAGGTTCCGAGTACCGTCGCCAGTGCCGTTCCCAACGGACCGATCAGGAGTGCGGATTCGGCGCCGGCAAGCACGCGAGCGAAGACATCCCGACCGATGCGATCGGTACCGAACCAGTGCTCGGCGCTCGGCGGAGCAAGCCGCGCTCCGGTATTGATGAACGGATCGATGTCGAGCCAGCGCCAGCCGATCGCGACGGCCATCCACCATACGACGATGATCGCGCTGAGGGTGAAAGTGGGTCGCGTCAACAGTGCCGGCCACGCCCCCCGCAGGCGAGGGTGTGCGAAATCCTCCTCGCCGCCCTGGCTGGCGCCCCCACTCTCAGCCGGCGAGGAGTCGAAGGACATCAGCGCTGCCCCGTGAAGCGCACGCGGGGATCGATGAGGGTGAAGGCCACGTCGGCCATCAGCAATGCGAGCAACGAGATGAGTCCGGTGATCATCACCCCGGCGGCTAGGACGAAGGTGTCCTTCCTCTGCGTGGCAGTGACCAGCAGCTCTCCCAGACCGGGATAGCCGAACAGGGTTTCCACGACCGCGCTTCCGCCGAGGAACGCTCCGAGGTAGATACCCAGGAGCGCAACTGTCGGCACGAGGGCATTGCGTGCAACGTGACGACGGAAGAGCATTCCACCGTGGACGCCCTTGATCACGGCGGTCCGGTAGAACTGCGATCGTGTCGCCTCGATGACACCCGCGCGGGTCGTGCGCGCGAGAACGGAAAGCGATCCCAGAGCCAGGGTGATCGCCGGCAGCGTCATCGCCCGCAGCTGCGGCAGGAATCCCGCCCCGACCCCGTCGCTCGATTGAACCGGCAGAACGGGGAACACGACGGCGAAGGTGAGGAGCAGTATCACTCCCACGACGAACTCCGGCACGGCGGCCAGCGCCATCAGCGCGACGGTGAAGCTCCGATCTCCACGTGAACCTTCCTTGCGTGCTTGGAGCACGCCGACCCCTATCGCCAGCGGCACGAGGATTGCGAACGCGAACAACCCCAGCATGACTGAGTTCGCGAGCCGGCCGAGTACGAGGTCGAAGACCGGGACCCCGTAGACGACACTCGCCCCCCACTGCCCGGCAAGCAGTCCGAAGAACCACGAGGCGTATCGATCGATGGGGGCGCCATCAAGCCCATGGGCAGCGTTCCACGCGAGGACCTGATCGGCGGTGGCATAGGGCCCGAGCGCATTGCGACCCGGGTCCCCCGGAACGACCTGGATCAGCACGAAGACGAGGACCGAGACGACCAGCATGACCAACGGGATCTGCACGGCCCTCTGCACGATCATCCTCATGGATCGGCGGTGTCGCGCCGGCAGTCTCGTGGGTCGCGGCGCCGGGACGACGCCGTCAGCGATATTCGGCCGTCCGGACGTGGGCGTCACTTCGCGATCGAGATTCCCGCGAAGTTGTATCCGGTGTAGAAGTCGAGCGCCCCGACGAACTCGCCGACGACGCGCTTGTTCTGGAGCGCGCGCGACTTCGAATATGCGGGAACGATGATGGGGACATCCGTCCACTGGATCTCCGCGATCTGGCTGGCGAGGTCTTGACGCTCCTCAGGGTCCGTCGTCGCGTCGAAGTGTCTTGTCAGCTCCTCGATCGCATCGTTCGCGTAGTGCGAGGCATTCCAGGTCGCTCCCGTCGCGTAGATCAGGGAGACGTACTGGGATGGCGCCCGCTTCGCCCAACTTGTCGCTGTGACGGGTGCATTCAGCCAGGGCGAGCTGTCGCCGCCGGCATAGTACTGCTCCGTACTCATCACCTCGAGCTCGACCTCGAACCCCGGCACTGCGTTGAGCTGCTGCTGGAGCACCTCGCCGAACAGTGGATAGGCGGTGGTGATGGTGAACGTCAGTGTCCGGCCCGCGAGCAGGCTCGAGACCTTGGCGAGATCCTGATCACGTTGAGCGAGGCCCGTCGGTTGAGGACTGTAGTCGGGGAAGAACGTCGTGTCGTTGCCCAGGTCGGCATTGCCCTCATACACGGCCTCGATCAAGCTCTGGCGGTCGATCGCCCACGCGAGTGCCTCGCGTGCCGCGAGGTCGTCGAATGGCGCCGCCGTCACATCCAGGACGATCCCATCGAATCTGTTGTATCCGGAGGAGATCGAGTCGTACTTCGCCACATCGACGGCGGATGCGGCCTCCACAGTCAGCCCCACACGGTCGATCTCACCTGCTTGAAATGCCAGGACCTGAGCCTGCATGTCACCGTAGATCTTCAGCTCGACCCCATCGATATTGATTCGGTCGGCATTCCAGTAGTCCGGATTCTTCAGGTAGGTCGCACCCACGCCAATGGTGTAGTCCTCGAGGAGAAACTGACCTGCCCCGACCGGGTTCTCCAGCCATGTTCCCGGCTCATAGTCCGCGGGGAGAATTCCGGTGTTGGTGCCGGTGAGCATCATCGGGAAGTCCGAGAACGGTCGAATCAGGGCGAACTCGACCGTGTCGTCCCCATCGGCAACAACGGAATCGAGGATGCCGAAGAATGCGCTTCGACCCGGAGAGAGGCTGTCCTCGGCGGTGATCGCTTCGAATGTGGCGACGACGTCGGCAGAGGTCAGCGGTGAGCCGTCGTTGAAACGCACTCCCGGACGAAGCTCGACGGTCCATACGAGCCCATCGTCCGAAGCGGACCAGTCCGTAGCGAGTCGAGGGTTCAATTCGCCCCTCGCGTCGAGGCTCACGAGCGGTTCCGTCACGAGACCTGTGATGGCGAGCGCGTTCTGATCGGCCTCCGTCAGCGGGTCGATCTCGCTCCCCGGGTCGGTGATGGGGAGGCGGTAGACGGCCGCTCGAGGTTGAGCTGTCGCGGTGTCTCCTTGCTCGCCTCCTGCGCACGCTGCGAGACCGACCGCAAGCACGCCGACGGCGAGTGCCGCCAGAGTCGCGCGCATCGCACTGTGGTGGTGAAGGCTGGACATAGCTTCCTCTCGATCAGTCCCCAAGCGCAACGGATGAGGCCATTCTGGCGTACGACAAGTACGGCCCGTTCGAGGCATCCGTTCAGCCCGCGCCTCCGACCACACCGCTCAGAGCCACGTCCGCGCCACATTGCCTGAGCCGCACCTCGCCGTTTGTACCAATGGACCCGGCCCTCGGCCGCGAACTCGACGGGTGATGGTCCGGGTGATGCCGTTGATGAAATCAGCCGTCCGGCATTCAACGCCGACCTGCGTCTCCGTACTCTGGGGCGCACGTCGAAGCACACGCGTCGGTGCCATGTCCGGTGCGGTTCGAGTCCGACGGGGATGGAAGGACGATGAACGACAGCAGTCGCAGCTATGGAGATCTTGCGCCGCGGAAACCTCGCGACGTTTGATCGGAGGTTTTGGCCGGATCGGGTTCGATCGTGTCGTCGCCGCGGCGTCGAGCTTCCGTGCACCCGTCGCACTGTCCCCAGGCCACAGGAATCGCCACGCAGCGGATGGCCTCACCCCCTAGACCCACCATGTTCGGCATCGCGCCGGCGCCGAAGAACACCAGCTAAGAAGGGATGTGCAATAGCCATGTGCACACGAGTTGTATGGGCGGACGCCAACGGATCAGTCATCGTTGGCAGGAACATGGATTTCCACATGGATCTCCTCTCCAACCTCTGGAAGTACCCGCGCGGTATCGAGCGCACCGACGGAGTGCACGGAAACCTCCAGTGGCGTTCGAAGTACGGAAGCATCGTGGCCACCGCGTTCGACCTCATCGCCACGGACGGAATGAACGAGGAGGGCTTCGCCGGGCACATCCTGTGGCTCGCCGAGTCCAACTACGGCAAGCCTGAAGCCTCGGCAACCCAGCTGAGCCAAGCCGTGTGGCTGCAGTACTACCTGGACAACTTCGCCACGGTTGCGGAAGCGGTCGAGTGGACCAACCAGTCGCAGGTCGAGATCGCGCAGCTGTTCGACCCGACCGGTCACCTGGTGCCGACCTTGCATCTGGCGATCAACGATCCGACGGGCGACTCTGCGATCATCGAATACACCGACGGCAAGCCCAAGGTCTACCACAGCCGTGACTACAAGGTCATGACCAATTCGCCGACCTACGACAAGCAGCTTGACCTCGTCAAGGTCTACCAGGGTCTCGGTGGCGACCAGCCATTGCCGGGTTCAACTCTGGCCAGCGATCGTTTTGCCCGCGCGCTCTTTTATGTCGAGCACCAGGTCCAGCCCCAGACACAGGTCGATGCGATCGCGGCCATGTTCAGCATCATTCGCAACGCGGCGCAGCCGTTCCGCACGCCGGAGCCGGGCAAGCCAGATGCGTCGCAAACGATCTGGCAGGTGGTGCTCGACCTCACGAACAAGCGTTACGTTTTCGAATCGACGACACGCCCCGGGATGGTCTGGGTTGATTTCGACGAAGTCAGCTTCACCGAGGGGACCAAGAGTCTGAGGCTCGACCTCGTCAGCCGGCTTGCGCTCGAAGGCGGCCTGGCAGGCGACGTGAGCCACAAGTTCACCGACGTCGGCGAGCTCGCGAGCGACGCACTGGCTACGGGAGTGAAGGCACTCGAGTTCGTAGCCAACAAGCAGGACGAGTTCGAAGAGATCAAGAAGGCGGTTCAGTCCTTGGTTGGCAGCAAGAAGTAGAGGAATGCGAGAGCGGGCTGCCGGCCTTGAGCGCCCGCTCTCGCTCCCAGCCCCGGTGTCCGCACCGCGCGAACGCGCTCGGCGGCGTAGGGCACACCAAGATGACCGCTCCAGTCATCCGTGACCGTGGAAGGACGCGAGGTGCAGGCGCTGCAGGCGCGCGAAGACATCACGCCGGTGAGAGTCGTCCTCGCCTTCGCACGAGGAATACTCCTCCCCCGTCGCGCACACGTGCTCGCGGAGTTCGTGCGCGAGCTTCACGGCTGAAATCCCCGGACGCAGTCTCCACGGAGTTGCATGGTCGCCGCGTCGCTCCTCGCTCCCGGTTTCCGCTAGATGCCCTGAGCGAGGCGGTAGTAGGCCTGGTTCCACCGCAACTCGCGCTGGAACCCCCGCACCGTGGTCTCTTCGTCGATGACGACGAGCTCGGTCTTCGAGATCTCAGCGAAATCGCGGAACACATCGAGGCCGACCGCGGTGGTCATGACGGTGTGGTGCGCAGCGCCGGCCGCAAGCCAGCAGGCGGTCGAGGTAGCGAAGTCGGGGGCGGGCTTCCAGACGGCGCGTCCGATGGGAAGCTTGGGCAGATCGGGCGCGTCGACGTTGGTCACGACGTTCGCAACCAATCGGAACCGGTCGCGCATGTCGCTCATCGCAACGACCACGGCTGGACCGGGATCGGCAGTGAAGACGAGACGTACAGGGTCGTCCTTCCCGCCGATGCCGAGCGCGTGCACCTCCAGGCGAGGCCTCGTCGTGGTGAGCGACGGCGACACCTCGAGCATGTGCGCCCCCAGGATGCGCTCGGAGCCGGGAACGAGGTCGTAGGTGTAGTCCTCCATGAGGCTCGCGCCGCCTGGAAGGCCCGCGCCCATCACGTTCGCGACGCGGACCAGGATCGCGGACTTCCAGTCGCCCTCGGCGCCGAAGCCGTAGCCCTCGGCCATCAGTCGTTGCACAGCGAGGCCGGGCAGTTGCTTGAGGGCGCCCAGGTCTTCGAATGATGTGGTGAACGCTCCGAAACCGCCCTCCTCGAGGAATGACCGCAGGCCGAGCTCGATGGCCGCACCGTCGCGCAGCGACTGGTGCCGCTCCGCACCGGGGAGCAGCTCGTCGGCCACGTCGTAGGTCTGCAGGTACTCCGCAACGAGGGCGTCGATATCCGCTTCAGACTGCGCGTCGACCGCGGTCACGAGCTCGTTGACACCCCACGTGTTGACCTGCGCGCCGAAGCGGATCTCGGCCTCGGTCTTGTCACCTTCAGTGACCGCGACGAACCGCATATTGTCGCCGAAGCGCGCGAGCTTCAGGCTGCGCGATGCGGCCCAGCCCGCAGCAGCGCGCTGCCAATCCTCGATCTGTTGCACGACAACCGGGTTCGATGCGTGTCCGACCACTGTCTTGCGGGCGACGCCGAGACGAGTCTGGATGTATCCGAACTCACGGTCGCCGTGTGCGGCCTGATTCAGATTCATGAAGTCGAAATCGATGTCGGCCCACGGCAGCTCCACGTTGGCCTGCGTGTGGAGATGCAGCAGGGGCTTCTGCAGCGCGTCCAGTCCCGCGATCCACATCTTCGCCGGACTGAATGTATGCATCCACGCGATGATGCCGATCACGTCGTCGCGTGAGTTCGCCTCGAGTGCGAGACGGCGGATCGAGTCGGAGTCCTTCAGCACCGGCTTCCACACCACCCCGACGGGCAGTCCTGACAGCCCCTCGACGACCGCCTGCGACTGCTGCGCGACCTGCCGCAGCGTCTCGTCGCCATAGAGACTCTGACTGCCGGTGACGAACCACACCTCATACTGATCGAGCGAGGTGGACAGTGACTGACGGGTCATAGAGAGTTCCTTCTGGGATTTCGATGTTCGTATTCAGAGAGCCTGAATGGCAGTTCTCTCGACCGCGAGGCCGGACTGGTAGCGGGTGAGATAGGCGGCGAAGCCGCGGACATCCTCGGCATCGGGCTCGACGACGACGACGTCCGCGTCCTGGAACGCACGCTCGCGCAAGTAGCCGTCCAGATCGATGTGGCCCGCCTCGAACAGGTACGCGGCCAAGACGGCGATCCCCCACGCGCCGCCCTCGGATGCCGTCTCGGCAACGGCGACGGGCACGTCGAGGGCGCCCGCGAGGAACCGCTGCGCGACACCTACGGTGCGGAACATGCCACCGTGGGCGAACATGGTCTCCAGCGTCACGTCTTCGCCGTCGAGCACCCGCATGCCGAGCGCCAAGGTGCCGAAGACGCCGTACAGCTGGGCGCGCATCACATTCGCGAGGGTGAAGCGACTGTCGGGTGCGCGAACGAAGAGCGGACGACCTTCGTCGAGTCCCACGATCGGCTCGCCCGCGAGGTGGTTGTATGCCAGCAGACCCCCGGCATCCGGTTCCCCATCGAGCGCCTCGCGAAAGAGCACCTCGAACACGTCGTCGTTGCCCAGGTCTCTGCCGGACACCGTCGCGAATCGCGCAAACAGGCCGACCCACGCGGCGAGCTCGCTCGCGCCGTTGTTGCAGTGCACCATCGCAACCGGATCCCCCGCGGGCGTCGTCACGAGGTCGAGTTCGTGATGGGTGTGTGCCAGCGGCCGCTCGAGCACGACCATCGCGAAGATGCTCGTGCCTGCGCTGATGTTGCCGGTGCGCGGTGCGACCGAGCAGGTGGCGACCATGCCGGTGCCGGCGTCGCCCTCTGGCGGACAGAACGGGATGCCTGCCGTCAGCGCGCCCGACGGGTCGAGCAGCGCCGCGCCTTCGGCGGTGAGCTCTCCAGCCGCCTGACCGGCGACGAGGACTTCGGGCAGCAGCTCCGATATCCACAGACCGGGTGCGCGCTCGGCGACGAGCCGGTCGAACTTGTCGAGAAGAGGTCCGTCGAAGTCGTGGGTGCCGGCGTCGATGGGGAACATTCCCGAGGCATCCCCGATACCCAGCACCTTTCGCCCCGTCAGACGCCAGTGCACGTATCCAGCGAGCGTCGTCAAGAAGTGCACATCGGTGATGTGCGGTTCCTCGTCGAGCACGGCTTGGTACAGGTGCGCGACAGACCAGCGCAACGGGATGTTGACCGCGAACAGTTCGGACAGGACCTCGGAGGCTTGTCCCGTCGTGGTGTTGCGCCACGTGCGGAACGGCACCTGGAGTTCGTCGGCGGCGTCGAAGGCGAGGTAGCCGTGCATCATCGCCGACACGCCGATCGCGCCGAACGTCGACGGGGCTACATCGTAGTGTTCGACGACGTGCGCGACGAGGTCGGCGTAGGCGGACTGCACACCAGACCAGACGGCCTCGAGCGAGTAGGTCCAGGTGCCATCCTCGAACCGGTTCTCCCACTCGTGGCTTCCGACGCCGAGCACTCGGGACGGGTCGTCGGCCGAGACCAGGCACGCCTTGATGCGCGTGGAGCCCAGCTCGATCCCCAGCGCGGTACGGCCGTCGACGATCGCCTGGACCGCGGCATCGTGATCCATCACTTCTCCCCGGCGTCCCGGCGCTCGTCTGAGGACTGCCCGTAGACGTTCTGGTAGCGAATGAAGAGGCTGTCGATCGCGTCCTGCGGGATAGGGATGAGTGGACCCGCCTCCCGGGCGTAGTGCACCGTGCGGGCGACGTCCTCGACCATGACGGCGGCCTTGACCGCATCCTTCGCCGAGACGCCGATCGTGAACGGTCCGTGGTTCTGCATCAGCACCGCACGCGAACGGTGACCGCTGAGCGTCTCGACGATGCCCCGGCCGATCGAATCGTCGCCGATGATCGCGAACGGACCGATCGGGACCGGGCCGCCGAACTCGTCGGCCATCGCCGTGAGCACGCACGGGATCTCTTCGCCGCGCGCCGCCCATGCCACCGCGAAGGTGGAGTGCGTGTGCACCACTCCCCCCACCTCGGGCATATTCCGATACACGTATGCGTGAGCCGCGGTGTCACTTGACGGGCTGCGGTCGCTGCCGGGTGAGCCGGGCACGACGTCACCGTCCAGATCGCAGAGGATCATGTTCGCCGGTGCGAGATCCTCGTACGACACTCCCGACGGCTTGATCACGAAGAGGTCCGCGCCCGGTACCCGACCCGAGATGTTGCCCCCGGTCCAGACGACGAGCTCGTACCGCACCAGTTCGCTGTGCAGGGCCGCGACATCTACGCGGACCGCGTCGATCGCTGCCTGGATCTCCGGGGTGAAGTGAGTGGCGTCCGCAGCCATCGTCCTGTCTTTCGGTTCGGTCTGGTCGGGGATTGCGGTCATTTGGGTCGCCTGGCAGTGAGCACGCGCTGCAGCAGGACGAAGACGAGCAGGATGCCGCCCGTGATGATCGTGAGGTACTCCGGCCGGATGGTGCCGTCTTTCGTGATGATCATCCACAGCGACGCGAGCACGAGCGATCCGACCACGGATCCGAGCACATAGCCCGCTCCGCCGGTGAGGAGCGTGCCGCCGATGACGACGGCGGCGATCGCGTCGAGTTCCCATCCGATGCCCGTGACGTTCTGCGCCTTCCCTCCGACCTCCGCGGTGTAGACCACGGCCGCGAGGCCGGCGAGTGCACCGCTGATCACGTAGATCCACACCCGGGTGCGAGCGACGGGAAGACCCATCAGCTGCGCCGAGGACTCGGCGCCGCCGATGCCGTACACGGTGCGGCCCATCCGAGTTCGGTGCAGGAACATGAACGCGGCGATCACCACGATGACCGCGATGAAGAAGCCGGGCGTGAGCACGAGGTCGTTGACCTTCGGACCATCGATGAGTTTGAGGTCCGTTGCGATCAGGAGGATGGGCGCATCCTTCGGGGCTTGGACGGGAACCGTCGAGAGGATCGATGCCAGACCTCGCGCAAGGAACATCATCGCGAGCGTCGCAATGAACGGCTGCACGTTGAAGTACTGGATCATCACACCCGACACGAGTCCGAACAGCGCACCGAAGACGATCATCAGGAGGATCGCCAGCCACCCGTTGACGCCGATGTTCATCAACATGACGCCGGCCACAGAGGTGAAGGCCACGACGGCCCCGACTGATAGGTCGATTCCGCCGGAGAGGATGACCACTGTCATGCCGACGGCGAGGATGATCGTCGGCGCGAAGCTGACGAGCAGGCTCGACATCGTCCCGGCGTGGAAGACCCGGCCGTAGGCGATCTCCGCGTATACGAGCATGACGATCAGCAGCACGACGGCGGCCAGTGTCGGGATCATCGACTGATTGCGCTCCCACAGACGGTGGAAGAGCCCGACCCGGTCGGGACGCTCGACTCCGAGGAGCGGGGCTGAGACTGGCGCGCTCACGCGACGGCCTCCTTTCGGGAACGTTCACGTCCGAGGCCGAGGATGTAGTTCCTCACCCGCTCGGACTGCAGCAGGCACAGCACGATGATGACGACCGCTTTGAAGGCGGGCGTGGCGGCGGCCGACACACCGAGGAAGAGCACCGTCTTGTTGAGCGTTGCGATCAGCAGCGCTCCGATAGTGGAACCGAGGATCGAGAACTTTCCTCCGGCGAGGGAGGTCCCGCCGATGACGACCGCGAGGATCGCGTCGAGCTCCATCTGGTAGCCGGTACCGGACACATCGACGGTCATCACCTCCGACACTGTGAACAGACCGCCCACCGCGGCCAGAACGGCGGACAGCACGTAGACGGTGATCAGGATCGGGCGAGGACGGATGCCGGCGAGTCGGCTTGCCGCTGGATTGATGCCGATCGACTCGATCATCAGTCCCAGCGCCGTCCGCCGCATGATCAGGGAGACGACGACGACGATGGCGATCGCCGCGACGAAGCTGATCGGCAGGCCGAACACCTGCCCGTTGGAGATCTGCTGGAACGGCTGATTGGACGCATTGGTGTTCTGACCGCCGGTGATGACGCGGGCGATACCGCGGGCGGCGAGCATCATCACGAGCGTGCTGATGAACGGCTGGAGTCCCACGACGGCGACGAGCAGACCGTTGACCAGACCGAGCAGCGCTCCGAGGAGCAGAGCGATCCCGATCGCGGTGAACATCGCGCCGACCGAGTTCGGGTCATTGATCGCACGCAGCGTCTCCATCGCCGCCGCGCCGCCCACCGCCATGACCGAGCCGACGGAGAGATCGATTCCTTTCGTGGCGATCACGAATGTCATGCCGAGCGCGATCATGATGATCGGCGCCGACACCCGCAGGATGTCGAGCACGTTGCCGGAGAGCAGACCCGTGGTCGGGTTGACGCCGATCGCCAGGTAGCTCGAGTCCTTCATCACGTTCAGGGTGAGCAAGAGTGCGATGCCCACCAGGCCCCAGAACCACGAGGTGCGGACGAGCGTTTTCAGGAAGGACGTCATGAGTTTTCTCCTCCGGCGAGCGCCTCGGCCTGAATCACTGCCTGCTCCTCCGACTCGGCGGCGATGATCGACACAATCCGCTCAGCTGTCACGTCAGGTCCGTTCACGATCTCGCCGACCTTCTCGTGATCCTTGAGGATCACGATCCGCTCGGAGAGCCGCACGACCTCCTCGAGCTCTGACGAGATGAACACGACGCTCATGCCCGCTTCGGCGAGTTCGGCGACGGCCTCCTGAATGTCTGCTTTGGCCCCCACATCGATGCCGCGGGTGGGTTCGTCGAGCAGCAGCAGGTCGGGCTCGGTCGCGAGCCAGCGGCCCAGCAGAACCTTCTGCTGGTTGCCTCCGGAGAGCAGGCGGATCGGGCGGTCAGGGTCGTTGGGGCGCACGCTGAAGCGCTCCATGTAGGTCTTCACGAGCTGGTCGACCTCACGCGCCGGCACCCGCCGTAGCCATCCGCGTTTGGCCTGCACTGCCAGCATGATGTTCTCGCGTACGCTCAGGTCGCCGATGATGCCGTCCTCTCGGCGGTTCTCGGTCGAGTAGGCGACGTGCTTTCCGAGGCCGGCGACGGGCGTGGTGATGTTCACCTTCTTGCCCTGGATGCGGACGGTGCCGGAGTCGGCGCGGTCCGCGCCGAAGATGAGGCGAGCGAGTTCGGTGCGGCCCGCGCCGAGCAGTCCGGCGAATCCGACGACCTCGCCCTTGTGGATCTCGATGTCCGTGGGTGCCAATGCGCCCTTGCGGCCGATGCCCTCGGCTGCGTAGACGGGGGTCGCGGTGCGATCGCGCACATCGACCTGACGGTTGGAGCCGAGCGCGCGCAGCGCATCCAGGTCCTTGCCGATCATCTTCGAGATGAGCTGGGTGCGATCGAGCTCGCGCTTGAGGTACTCGCCGACGAAGCGGCCGTTGCGCAACACCGTGATGCGGTCGCTGATCGCGTAGACCTGGTCAAGGAAGTGCGAGACGAAGAGGATCGCGACACCCTGATCGCGCAGGCGCCGGATGACGGTGAACAGCACCTCGACCTCTGCGGCGTCCAGGCTCGAGGTCGGCTCATCGAGGATGAGCACTTTGGAGTCCGTGACCATCGCGCGGCTGATCGCCACGAGCTGCTGCAGCGCAAGTGAGATCGAAGACAGTGGGGCACGGGTGTCGAGGTGACCCAGGCCCATGCCCGCGAGGGCGTCCTTGGCCCGGGCATGGGTCTTGCGCCAGTTGATGCCGAGCGCTCCGCGCACCTCGTGACCGAGCATCACGTTCTCGCCGATCGTGAGGTTCGCGCAGAGATTGACCTCCTGGTACACAGTCGAGATGCCGGCGGCCTGCGCGGATGCCGTGCCCGTCAGGCGACGCTTCTCGCCGAAGACCAGGATCGACCCGGAGTCGATCTGGTAGACCCCGGTCAGGGCCTTGATGAGCGTCGACTTGCCTGCGCCGTTCTCACCCATGAGGGTGTGGACTTCGCCGGGCAGGAGTCGGAAGTCGACTTCATCGAGTGCTTTGACACCGGGGAATGTGATCGATACGCCGAGAACCTCGACGATCGGGGGGGATTCGGTCATCGCTGACGAACTTCCTCGAATGGGGCGGATAGCGGTGGGTGGTCGGGGAAGGAACGGGGACCGCCGATCTCGGCGATCCCCGTTCCTGTCAGAGGGTGAGTTTGCTCAGCCTCGGTGGCTCAGAATCCCTGGCCGTCGGCGAGTGCCTTCTCGCCGGCCTCGGCGGAATCGAACGTGGCGCTGTCCACGATGATCACGGACTCGACCTTCTCGCCCGCGAGCGTCTTGTTGACCGCGTCGACGGCGATGTCGCCGAAGAAGGGGTTGTACTGGGCGACGAAGCTCAGCTGCCCCGCGGCCAGTGCTTCGAGCGCACCCGTGGTGCCGTCGATGGTGGCGATCTTGACGTCGGTGCCGGGTACCAGACCTGCCGCGGTGACGGCCTGGGCCGCGCCGATACCCATCTCATCGTTCTGGGCGAAGATGAACTGGATGTCGTTGTTGTTGGCCTTGAGGACCGTCTCGATGACGGACTTGCCCTCGTCCGTCTTCCAATTGGCCGTCTGTGCGCCGACCTTGTTCAGGCTGGCAACGCTGCCGACCTCGGAATCGAAGCCCTCGTTGCGCTCGTTCACCACCGAGAGCCCGGGAACGCCCTCGAGCACGAAGTAGTTCGCGCCCTCGGGGAAGGTCTCGACGGTCCAGGCTCCCACCGACGCGGCGACCTGGAAGTTGTCGGGCGCGATGCGGGTCACGTAGAGGTCTTCACTCGCGTCGACGCCGCGGTCCAGAAGGATGACCGGGATCTCAGCCTCCTGCGCAAGCTTCAGCGAGTCCTCCCAACCCGACGCCTCGGTCGCGGTCAGCAGGATCACATCGACCTCGTCGTTGACGAAGGTCGCGAACGCGTCTAGCTGCGACTTCTGATCGCTCGGGCTGGCGGCCGGAGCGTACTTGAGCTCGAAACCCGCCTCTTCCGTGAATGCGTCCTTGATGGCCTGCTCGTTGGCATTGCGCCAGCCGCCCTCGGGGCCGACCGCCACGAAGCCGACCGTGGTGAGGTCACCATCGGTGCCCGCGCCGCCGTCCGAGCCTGTGTCATCGCCGCCGCCGGCGCAGCCGGTGAGACCCAGCGCCAGAACCCCGGCGCCGACGAAGCCGATCAGGCCCAGCATTCGCTTCTTGTTTGCCATCTCTTCTCCTCCTTGAGACACCCCGGTTTCTACGGTCCGGGGTGGAGTGCGTGTGTCACCGAGTGGGACACTTAAGTGTGCGTGCGGACCAATTGTGCGCGCTAACATTCACGAACGCAAGCTCATGTCGCATATTCGTTACGCCCTCGTTACCGCGAACATCACTGGGAATGAAGACTCCCGGATTCCCGTGTCGAGATCCGTCAGGATCGCGGCCGCGCGGTCGATCCGCGCACTACGAGGCGCGGTTCGATGATGTCGTGCTCGGCGGCCTCATCACCCTCGATTGCGGCGATGATGATCTCCAGCGCGAGGGCGCCGAGCGCCGAGAAGTCCTGTCTCACGGTCGTCAACGGGGGCAGGAAGTGCCGCGCATCGGGGAGGTCGTCAAAGCCGACCACGCTGATGTCATCAGGCACGCTGAGGCCGCGCTCCGACAACCCGTGGACGAGCCCTAGCGCCATCTGGTCGTTGGCGGCGAACACCGCCGTGACCGTGTCGAAGTCGTACGCCGCCCCGAAGGCGTACCCGCAGTCCGAGGTCCAGTCGCCGACTACGGGCGTACCGATCGGAAGCCCCGCGTCGATGAGGGCATCCCGCCAGCCCTGTTCGCGGGCACGCGCGTCGAACCAGTCGAGCGGCCCGGACAGGTGCGCGATCGAGCGGTGCCCCAGTTCGATCAGGTGCATGACCGCCGCCATCGCGCCGGCGCGTTGATCGACCGCCGCGGTGTGCATCTCGGCATCCGACTCAGCCTTGATGACCAGAATCGGAAGGCCCGTGCTTTGCCGGCGCAACAGGTCCAGCGACGAGGCACGCGGCGCGATGACGCACAGTGCATCGACGCCCTGTGTGACCAGCTCCACCACCCCCACATCGATCTGCGACTCCTTATCGTCAGAGATCGAGAATGCGCTGATCGCGTACCCGGCCCCTCGGGCCGCCTCCTCGATGGCCCGAAGAGTGCTGTTCGGCCCCCATTGCACGGGGCTGTCGACGAGCACTCCGATACGCATCGCACGACGCGTGGCAAGGGCCCGGGCGATCGAGCTGCGCGTGTAGTTCATCTCGTCGATCACCTGGAGCACGCGCGCCCGAGTCGACTCGCGGATGTTGGGGTGGCCGTTGAGTACACGCGACACCGTCATGTGCGAAACGCCCGCCTGTTTCGCCACGTCGTAGATGCTCGGCCGCTGCCAGCCGCGCGTCGCCTGTTCAGACATTGCCGATCACCTCGTCAGTTTGCCGCGGCCACCGACACCCGCTCCGTGAGGGAGCTCTTCGAGGACGAAGAATCCGTCACCCGTGCGAGGACCGCTGACCACATAGTAAGGGGCGCGGCCGAGTCGGCATGCACCACGACGGCGCGAAACCTGCACCACCACACGCGGCTCGGCCCGTCCACCCGTCTTGCCGCGGCAAGAGGCTGAACGGGCCGGCCCACGCTCAGTCGCTGCCCGAAGGCCGCTTCCTCACGCTCAGTCGATCTCCACCTCCTGAGAGAGCGCGCGTCGCTTCCTGCGCAGTACCCAGAAGCCGGAACCTAGCGCGAGCAGCAGCGCCCCCAGCCATACGGCGTTGAGGCTCGACGCCCCATTGCCACCAGTGCTCGCAAGCGATCCGTCTCCGTTCGCGTCGCCTGAGCCTGAACCTGGGGCGCTTCCGGATCCACCGCCTGTGGAGCCACCTGAGCCGCCGTCGACGGGTGCCGCAGCGACCACGATCGGCAGCCTTGCCAGCTCTGTGTCGCCGTCGCGCAGCACGATATGATGCGCTCCCGGCTCGATGTCCGCCGGGATCGCCACGGTCTTGTCGATGCGGCCACCCGCGACGGTCGCCGTGGCGAGAGCACGGTACTCGCTGGCGATGCCGATCTCGACCTCAGCCGACGTGACGCCGGTCGCAGTGACCGTGACCGACCCCCCGGCGACCACGTCGGTACGCGACAGCTGCACGGAGAACTCCGCACCTTCGCCGCCGTCGACTGCGGTGAACGCCCAGTTGTCGACATCGACGAGATCTGCCTCCGCGTCCGCCCCTTCGGGACCGGCGAACACGAAGAACACATCGTGCTCACCGGTCGCACCGGTCACGTCCGCTTCAACGGTCGTCCATTCGCCGATGGTGCCGTCGACGGGGATCTCCGCGACAACCTGGCCGTCCACGTTGTCCAGTCGGACCTGGATGCTGCTGCCGGCGACCAACGGCTTGACCGTGGCCGAGACCGCCTTTGCGCCGGAGCCGAAGTCGACGCCGGCGATCCCGGAGAAGTCGCCGTCGTCGATGCCCGACAACACCATGTTGCCGCCGCCGTTGTGTTCCGGGAACTCCGCTGACGCGATATCCGTCTTCGCGGTGCTGACTCCCAGCTGCCAGGCGAGGGTCTCGGCCTCGAAGGCGCGGTACGGATCGAAGCTCTCGACCTGCTCGACACCCGCGCGTGTTCCCGTGACCGGCTTGATGGTGCCGTCGGCATTGAAGTCGAGCTTGTCGATGTGCACCGAACGGTAGCCCTGCGTGGCGCCGGGCGTGCCGAGTGCCGCAGCCCACGCCGCCCCGCGCGTCTGCGCGTGATAGGTGAAGTAGGTTCCGCCCTTGTAGTTGAACATGTCCGAATGGTTGTTGCCGCCGTTGCCGGCGCCGAAGAACGTCCCCTGGTTCTGGAACGCGACTCCCGCGTACTCCGAAGCAGACAGGTCCATCGGGTCCTCGGTCATCATGTAGGCGATGGCGCCGCGTGACGGATGCTGGCCCGGGACCTCGTTCACCTGGAAGTTCGACGAGTACGAGTAGTAGTACTTGTCGCCTCGCTTGAACATGCTCGAAGCCTCGAACATTCCGGGGGCGTCGATCTCGACGGGGTCTCCGTCGAGCGTCACCATGTCGTCCTTCAACTTGGCTACGCGCGTCGACTTGGGATTCTGCGGGCCCTGCTGGTTCGCACCGGTGCCGATCACCGAGTTGCCGCCGAAGTACAGGTAGCCCTGCCCGTCGTCGTCGATGAACACCTCCGGGTCGAACAGCCACATCCCTGCGGGGAACCCGCCAGCGGCGATGTAGTCGCGCGACACCGTGTCGGGAATGATCTTCTTGCCCAGCGGATCGTTCCACGGCCCGAGCGGCGAGCCGCCCACGACAACGGCGGTTCCGGTCCCGCTGTCGCAGAAGTACAGGTAGACCTTGCCGTCCTTCTCGATTGCCGCCGGCGCCCAGGAGTTCCGCGCCCACGGGGCGGCGCCGCCCTCTCGGGCGACCGGCACGGTTCCATGATCGACCCAGTTGACCATGTCACTCGTCGACATCACGTTGAGTCGTGTGATCCCCCCGTAGCCGTTCGACTGCGTGGGAAGACCGTTCGCATCCTTGCTGTTCAGCTCGTACTGCTGCGTGTCGTCCGTCGAATAGATGTAGAGACGACCGTTGTAGACGAGGTGGTGCGGATCAGCGCCGAATTTGTGCCCGACCAGAGGGTTGTGGTCGCCGACCGGCTTGGTCTGCACCTTTTCGAGGCTCGTGAACTCCGGTCCGGCCGGGGCATCCGCGATCTTCACGAGAGAGAGGTCGTCGACACGGAAGTCCTGCAGCGCATTGGCACCCCAAGGCGTTTCCACAAAGAACCAGGACGCTCCGACGTGGCGCGCCTCAGCGGTGAACTCCTGCGAGAACGTCCCCCACTCACCGCGGGTGAAAGTGTGACCGGAGTCGATGCAACCATTGAAGTTCGACGGGCAGAACGTGAAGTTGAACTGTTGGGTGCTGTTGCCCTCGTCGTACTTGAGCTTGCCCGTCATACGGTAGGACGCGCCGAGCTCCATCTTGTCTGCGACGTTGGCGAACGGGCCCGACTGGGTGTTCTCGCGTCCGGTGACTTGCAGGGAGTGCGCTCCGCTCGCGGCATCGTCGGAGAGAGCAAGGTCGCCGCCACGGGTGTTGGTCCACCCAGAGAAGCCCGAAACGAATCGGCCGTCGGGGAACAGGTTTCCCGGAACGGCCGGCGGCTCGACTACGGCGGGCGCGCCATCATCCGTGGTGAGGGAGACGTCGTCGATGACGAACGTCTGCACGTCGGTGTTCCACGGAGTCTCGACGAACATCATGTCGTAGTTCGCGG
This sequence comes from Microbacterium sp. Root61, assembly GCF_001427525.1. Classification (NCBI taxonomy): domain Bacteria; kingdom Bacillati; phylum Actinomycetota; class Actinomycetes; order Micrococcales; family Microbacteriaceae; genus Microbacterium; species Microbacterium sp. Root61. The sequence continues at coordinate 2,272,944 of NZ_LMGU01000001.1, forward strand.
CGAGCGGTGTGAATGACTTCTGGATGGTGGACCACTGCCCTGCGGTGGCCGTTGTGGAGGCTACAACATCACATTGGCTGCGCGTCGATGTGCAGAGCACGACGTTGAAGAGCTGAGACGCACGGCCGGTATCGAATTTGAGGGAGAGGCTGAGGTCGTAGGACTGATCGGTGTTCAGCAGGCCGGTGACGGTTGCGGTCGGACCGGACTGGAAGGTCGTGCGGCCGCTGATGGCGAGAGCCTGCTGACCCGACTTGGCATCTGCGCTCTCCGACAATGTCCCGCCCAACGGGGCGGTCCATCCGGCGATGCCCGTCTCGAACGTTGTGTTCGTGATGATGCTCACGGGGGCGGCATAGGCCGCCCCCGCCGCACCGATCGCAGTCATCGTTGAGGCGACGAGTGCGACGGTGCCTAGTAACGCGGCAGCGCGTCTGTTGTGGGGTTTCACTTCATTTCTCCTTGCTGATTCAACTCACACGAGGGCGCGCGGAGACAGCGGCATCCTTGCCAGCAGGGGGATGCCGCGGAGTCCTCGACCTCGGGCGAGTGTGTGGACATACGACCGGATGTGCCGGACGCGGTGGATTACCGCGGCGCGAGCATCCGGTCGTCTTGGGGGGTCAAGCGGCGGAGCGGTAAATGCGCCGGGGCAGCACACCGCACGTCAGGTGTGCGCTGTCATCCCCGCGTCCGGCACGTCGAGGTGGGTGGCGTTGCGGAGTCCTCGACGGTGGTCGCGACGACCGCATCGACCTGCCCGCAGTAACCAAACGATCCATTCACTCTCCTCTTTGAGATGCCGCAGACCACGGAGGCCGGCGACCCGGGAATCGCTGCCCCTGATGATCGCCAGTTCCTGGATGTTACCGGTAACTTTCCATGACCGCAAGCTCTCGACTCTCCAGCTCACAGGCGACCTGTGTCGCGGGGATCGTCAGGCCTGCGGCTGTCGATGACCCGATCCGGGATCCCACCGATTGCGGGCCAACAGTCACTCGGAAAGGGCCGAATGCGGACAAACGGTACGACAGTACGATGCGAATGGGACCGTAGGAGGATGCCGCCTGTCGCCTCTGTGCGCGAAGCTGGCGCCATGCCCTCGACACATCGGTCCTCTTCCACATGTAGCTCCTCTTCCGCGCGCGGTCTCGCGGCCGTGTCGGCTGCTATCGCTGCGGCTTTGGCTCTCTCAGGATGTGGGGCATCGACCCCGGACCTCGTCCCGTTCGCGCTGCCCATACCGAACGGGTCGTCGTCGGTCGGAGTCGTCACTCTCGAGGTCCCCGGCCGGGCGGGCGGCGGCCACGACCGCACCATGGCAGCGCTCTGGTACCCCGCCGCGGACGAGGATGGGACCGCCTCGCCCGGCGAGCCGTGGGCTGACTCGGAGACCGCTGACGCGCTCGAAGTGCAGCTGGTGACGGCACTCGGAGCGCCAGAGGCCTCAGCACCGGATCTGAAGAAGGTCCGGGCGCATGCGCACGGGAGCGCTGCAGCGGCGTCGATCAGCGATATCCCGCTCGTTGTGTTCTCGCCGGCCCTGGGCGCCTCGCGCAGCATGGTGACGGGGCTCGCGGAGAGCCTTGCGTCGGACGGAGTGGCCGTGCTCGCTGTGGACCATCCCGCGGATGCCGCGGCCATCCTATTTCCCGATGGTGAGGTCGTGCACGGCGATCTTCCCGCTCTGATCGACGCCGCAGCCGGCGCTGGCGACCAGCAGCGTGCCGCGCTGCTGTCGGAGGACGCCGTCGTCGCGCGCACGGACGACGTCTTTGCGGCGCTCGACGAACTGACCGCGTTGAGCACCGAGCCCGACGTGAGCGCTTCTGCTCTTCCCCCGGGGCTGGCCGGCCGGATCGACACGGAGCATGTCGTCGTCATGGGGCACTCCCTCGGCGGTGCAACGGCGCTGGCTGCCGCATCCGACCCCCGCATCGCCGGGGTCATCGACCTCGACGGCACTCCGTGGGGCCCAGTCGTCGAGGCAGGAGTGACCAAGCCCGCTCTCATCGTGCTGAGCGATGACACCGAACCGGCAAATGATCCGCAGCTCGAAGCGTTTCTCGCGGCATCCCCCAGTGCCGAGCTGGAGCGCATCGACGGAGCGCGCCACTTGTCGTTCACCGATCTGCTCTGGCTGCACTCTCAACTCGGCGAAGCCGGCGACGAGTTCCTCGGATCGATCGACCCGACGGCGTTTCACACCCGGTTGGTCGAGTTGGTACGCGACTTCGTCATCCGACACACCTCAGACGCGCACTGACGGCCCTTCGTTCCTCACATGCGCATCCTGGCTCACGTCGTGCATGACGCGGTGCAATGGCGAGTCGCCGACCCCCGAATCGGTGCTGGCACTCAGACTGTCCCACGGTGTGTGCGGTGGCGCTGGCGCGTTCGGATTCGCGCCGGCGGGAGCTCAGGTGCAGCCTGTGTCGCGCCGACGCGATTGACGAGGTCGCCGATGCCTTCGATCGACATGGCGACAACGTCACCCTCCTTCAGCGGAGGCGGGGTGAGGCCCTGGTTGCGCCCCCACAGTTCACCGAGGCATCCGCCGTTGCCCACAGTTCCCGATCCCAGAACATCGCCGGGGACCACTCGCGAGTTTCTCGACGCGTAGGCGACGAGCTCAGGAAACGGCCATCCCATGTTCGCGATGAGGTCCTCGCCGAGCAGCACGCCGTTGACCCGGACTTCGGCACGGAGCTGAAGGAATCCTTCGTCGTCGAGGTACTGCTCGAATTCGTCGGCGGTCACGATCCATGGCCCCAGCACGGTGCCGAAGTCTTTGCCCTTGGCCGGGCCGAGCCTGACCTGCATCTCGCGGGCTTGAAGATCGCGGGCCGACCAGTCGTTCATGATCGTGTACCCGAAGATGACGGATGCGGCATCCGCGACGGTGAGGTTCGACTCGCCCACTGCGGGTGCTGCACCAATGATCGCCGCCAGTTCGAGTTCGAAATCCAGCCGCTCGGTGACGGGTGGTCGCAGCTCTTGACCCGGTGCGTGGACTGTGTGCGGGTTGGTGAAGTAGAACGTCGGAGCCTCGTACCACTCCGGGGCGACGTGACTTTTGCCCTCCACGCCGGCGGAGACTCCCTCGACGTGCTCCTCGAACGTGACGAAGTCCCGGATGGAGGCGGGCACGAGCGGGGCGAGAAGCGCGACGTCCGCGAGCGGCAAGGCCGCGGCATCCGATTCTCGCAGCTGGTGAAGGACAAGCTCGTGAGCGTCTCGCGCTCCTTCGAGGCCACGCGCGAGAATCTCCGTGACAGAGGTCCCGTCATCGAATGCGATCACGCGGTCGTCGATGACGAATCCCTCACCGACGTGTCCATCGTGCATCCAGCGCGCGATTCTCATGCCGGCGTCTCCATTCGGTCCGTGGATGGGTGCTGTGCCGCGCGAGCCGCGGCGAAATGTTCAGGCATGGCAGTCAAGGGGCCGCATTCCGTTGTACTCGTACATGTCCTGCCAGGCTCTCGCGAAGTCCGGTTCGACGCCGTCGAGCTCTGCGAGAGCGCGATGCAGGTTTCCGACGATGCGCTCCTGTTCCAGGAGATCACCGAACCGGGCAAGGTCGAGGGCGCGAGCTGCCTCCAAGGGCGTCAGACCACGGTCGCGGGCTTCCGTCGCCGCGTCGATGAGGAAGTGCAGGTAGTCGGCGACCGGCCCGAAGAGTTCCGGACCGCCCACCGACCCATGCCCGGGAACGACGATCTCGGGTTCGAGGTCCGCCATCTGCTCCAGCGCGCGCAGCCATCCCGCGGGCGAGCCGGACAGCGCGAACGGCGTTCCTCCGTGAAAGACCAGGTCCCCCGCGAAGAGCACACGCTCGTCGGGGAGCCATACGTACGCGTCACCGGGAGTGTGTGCGGGCCATCCCGGGTGGCGCACCTCGATACGGCGCCCGCTCGGGTCGATGGTCACAGCGTCGTCGAAGACGACGGTCGGGATGCGCGGTTCGATCGCCCCCTGCTCGAAGGTCTGGAAGATATGCGGGGCAAGTGTATGCGGTCGCTGCAGGTCGTCGGCGACAGTTCTGTGGGCGATGATCTCGGCATCGGGCATCAAGGAGATGCCGTTGCAGTGATCCGGGTGCGAGTGGGTGAGCACCACCCGCTTCACCGGCACCTCGGACACCCGTTCGACGGCGCGCAGATAGTCGCGCGTGCGCCGTTCCGTCGATGTCACATCGACGCTCGTCGCGCCACTCGGCCCGACGATCAACCCCATGTTGTTGATCATCCAGCCGCCGTCGGGCTGGACGTACGCCCACACTCCCGGAGCGAGTTCCTGCATGCTCGGGGTCGCGGTCACGATCAGGAGTCCTTGCTGAAGCGAGGCAGGGTCAAGAGCACGACTGCGGCGACCGCCATCATCGACGCGGCGACGATGAGTGGGATGCTGTAGCTGCCGGTGGCGTCGAACGCGAAGCCTGCCATCACGGGCCCGAAAGCGCTGCCGATCATGAAGACGCTGTAGACGATGCTGTACAGCGCACCGAATGCGCGCGGGCCGAAGTATCGCGAGCTGAGGTAGGACATCAGGTCGATCTCAGCGCCGAACCCGATGCCGATGAGCAGGGCGGTCAACGGCGCTGCACCGGGGCCGGCCCACAGGAGCAGCAGGCATCCCAGCGCGGCAGCGGCGAACAGCGGAACAGCAACGTGAATCGCGTTGAAGCGATCGAAGAGCCAGCCGATCACCGGGCGAGCGATCACGGTGCCGACACCGACGAGCGATGACAGGAATGCCGCCCGGACAGGGTCGACGCCGGAGTCGATGAGAAGGGGCACGAAGTGCGGAATCATCGTCAGGAGCGCCCAGCCCAGCAGGAAGAAGACGACGCACAGGCTCCAGAATTCGCGCCGGCGAACCGCGGTGCGCAACGTCAGTCCGGGAAGAGTTGTGCGGTCGATCGCGACGACGGCGGATGGCGAGCTCAGCCGGGCGAAGAACACGAGCACGAATGGCAATGCAGCCAGCACCGCCATCGTCAGGTATGCGGCACGCCAGCCGCCATTGGCGATCACGATACCCATGAGCGGCGGCAGGATCAGCCCTGCTGTCCCGAGCCCGCCCGCGACGATTCCCAGCGCGATGCCGCGGTTCTTGTTGAACTTCTCGACGACCGCCTTCGAGTACGTTACGGCCGACGTGCCGGCGCCCAGAAATCCCGCCATGGCATAGAACGCCAGGAACGTCATCAGGCTCGAGGTCAGAACGCTCAGCAGGGTCAGTACGACGACGAAGAGCGGTATCGAGATCAGAGCGACCCGCTTTACCCCATAGCGGTCAAGGAGCTTGCCCACGAACGGAAGAGCAGCTGCGAGACCGAGCGAACTGACGAGGGAAGCGAGGTTGATCTCGCCACGTCCCCATCCGAACTCCTCCTGAAGCGGGACGACAAGGGTGCCGAGAATGTACCCCAGCGCGCTCAGACCGACGCCGGCGCCGATCGTGCTGAAAACGAGGGTCGGCCATCCGCGTCGGAACTCGCCCTGCGGCGAGACCACGACCTTCTCTTCCAGGGTCTGTGACTGCGTCATGTGCGTTCCTCTTTCGACGTTGAAGGGTCGCGCTCCGACGCTCGGGTCGCGCGAAGATCCATCGTCACAGCCGGGTACTATTCATGCAATCCCGTCCTTTTCATGGTTTGTATCCATCTCGTGGATACTACGGAGGAGACCCGTGGCAGCTTTCGACTTGAATCTCTTGAGACCGCTGTTGGTGCTGTTGGAGGAGCGCAACGTCACGCGGGCAGCGGCGCGCCTGCATCTGAGCCAGCCCGCGACCTCGGCGGCGCTCGCCCGGCTGCGTCGCCACTACGACGATGACCTCCTGGTACGCACCGGCCGGATCATGCAGCTCACCCCATTCGCCCGGGACCTGCTGCCAGCGGTGACCCACGCGGTCGCAGAGCTGACGCCGGTCATAGACCGCAAACTGAGCTTCGATCCGGCTCACACAGAGCGCCGATTCGTCATCGGGGCGACCGACTACATGACGGCGATCCTCGCGGGTCCGCTGTTGCGAACGCTCTCCCAGGACGCGCCCCGGGCATCGGTCGACTTCGCGCCCCAGCCTGTGCGGGACGGGACACTCGCCCCGTACAGCCATCTCGACCTCATCGTCGGGCCGGTCGGGTTCAACCTCCCCGGCCGCAGCAGAGAGCTCTTCACCGACGACTTCGTACTCATCGCCGATCCGGACAACGCCGTACTGTCCCAGTCCGATCCGACCGTTTCAGACCTCTCCTCCGTGCCACACGCCCTCGCGTACCTCAACGACCCCGACCACGACAGCGTGCAGGACGTGCTGCGCCGAGCCGGAGTCGACTACATCATCGGCGCCCGGCTGTTCGGCCTTGCCGCGCTACCGCTGCTCGTTTCGGGTACGGACATGGTCGCGATGGTTCCGCGGATGCTGGCGGCCAAGGCATCTCGCACTCTTCACCTCTCAGTGTTCGAGCTACCCGAGGACATGAAGCTGCCGATGACCGAATGTGTGTACTGGCATCCGCGCGACGAGGACGATCCTGCGATCGCGTGGCTCCGGGACGCTCTCACCCGAACCGTCGGTTCGCTCTCACGAGAGCCGAGTGGACCGTCGCCGCGAACCCTCTCCCATGCTCGGTAAGGTGACTCATCGCACCCTGGCGAACGGGACACGTAGCGGCGTGAACTCGGATGGCAATCCAGATTTGGCCATCACGATGAACACCGGACCGAACGGCTGAATGTCACCGATGCGCGAGGCCGAGACGGCCCTACCGATGCAGCAAGGCAGCCGCGCGCGGCTCGTTGAGTGGGCCAACTATCCACGGTGGATCGTGGCCGATCTCGAACCGAGTCACGCCTGCTTTCGGCCAGTCGGTCGCCGCGTGTTCGGGTCAGTGGCTGCTGGCGGCTGGTTCGAGTTCGGGGTGGCTGACCCTGGTGCGATCGGGGCGAAATCCGTGTTCGATGCCCCACAGCACGGCGTTGGTGCGGCTGGTCACGTTGATCCGGCGGTAACAGGTGCGGATGTAGGTTTTGATCGAGTTGACCGAGAGGTGGGCACGGTCGGCGATCTCGTTGTTTGATAGCCCCTGTGTGATCAGCGCCAGAACTTCGGCTTCGCGCTGGGTGAGGCCTTCTTCTCGACCGGGCCAGTCGCCGATGGCGATGGAGGCGGTGGTGTCGTCTCCGGTGTAGACGAGTTGCCCGCCTTGGTGGATCTGGGTGAGGGCTGTCACCAGCTGCTGGGCCGGGATCCCTTTCGAAATGTACGCCCCTGCCCCGTTCGCCAACGCCGCCTGGATCAGCGCAGGGTCCAGAACCCACGAGTAGACAGCGACTTTCCCTACCAGCGGGTTGGAAGCCAGTATCCGCACCTCTTGCCGATCAGCCTGTGTCGCGGCGAACGTGTCATACAACGCGATATCCACCGATTCGCCGACGCTATGGTTCAGATCCAGCTCGACGACTTCGATCACGCTCTGGTAGCCCCGCAACATCGCGGCCACGCCGCGGACGACGACTTCGTAGTCGTTGACGAGGGCGATCCTGAGCAGTGGCATGACTCCCACTATAGGTTCTAAACCTTCACCCTTTGGGGTGAAGATTTCCCGCCCCTCGACTCATACGGTAGTCGGTATGACATTGTTTCCATTCCCGTCGCCGGCCGCCGGCGACGGGCTGTTGCCGTCGGGCGCACCCGCGAGCGAAGTTCCGAGTCGCAACTGGACACGAAAAGCGCTGAATCAGCTGACCATCCGCGAGCTCGTGATCGAACTGAGCAAACTTGAACACCCTTCGGCCGCCCGGCAACACCACGACGCACTCGCAACCCATCGCGCCACACAGCGCGAGCGAGCGATCATCGCTGAGCTCCGCACACGCGGCGATGGCGACGTCGCGAGACTTCGCCCGTCGGGTGTCACCGGCGGGGCCGTCGAAACCGGCAACCGCGCAACGCCCAACATGATGGACCGCCCCCGCCCTCGCTTGTCTCGGGGCGTTCACCCGTTCACCCGGACGGATCTCCGCCCCGGTCACTCCACACTGTAAGGCGCGTTCCCATGGGTTATCTCTATTACGGCAACGACAGCTATGCGGTCGAGATCGATGATCGTCCCCTCGCTCACCTGAAGATCGCCATCCTCAGCCTGCTGCGCGCCGGTAAAAGCGTCGCCTTCACCTTCGACCGCTCTGCCGCTGCCGGCAGCGGGCGGGAGACGCTGTGGATCAGCCCGTCGACCGACATCCGTTTCCGGTTCAATGGAAGCAGGGTGCCCCGAATCAACGAGCCGTGGCTGCGGTCCATCATCGCCACCGCAGGAACCCCTACCGGGCTACGTCTGATTGCCGAAGCGGACGCGGTTCCCGACGACAGCTTGGTCGCGGCGTGAGCAGGCGGGGGGTCCTGGTCAGTATCGAGTTCATCACCGACGCGGACCGGTTCACACGCTCTCAACTCACCGACAACGCCCCCGGTGTTCCCTGCGTCACCGACCCCGGGATCCGCGACGCCGTCACCCGTCTGCTGATCCGGGGGGACTGGGTCGAACATCGGCTAGGCCCACTGCGGAGCATCCTCACTACCCGACCCCTAACCCCTGAAGAGCACTACCACGACGTGCACGCTCCGGCTGATCCCGGGTCACCCTCCACGAAGCGTTCGTCTCCGACACCCTCACTCATTCGCTGAGACAGCGCGATCGGATCTTGTTCTCCACCGTCACGGCCAACGACATCCGCAGACAACACGTACTACAAGGCAGCGTCACCCCGCGGCAGAACACCTCGCCCCCCCCAGAAGGAGACCCCATGCCCTACCTCCGCATCCTGCTGATCGCGGCAATCGCCTTCGGCGCATACATCCTCGGTGCACATGCCGGACGCGGCCGCTACCGCTCTATCAAGAGGAACGCCAAGAAGGGCTGGAACGCACCGTCCACTCGCTGGGCACGCAAGACCGCGAAACACGGACGCCGCAAGCTCACCCGAGCGCTGAACATCTAGACCCACAGGAGAAGCTCATGACCACCCCCACCGACAAGACGATCGCCCAGGCGGCAGACACCGCCCACGCCACCGCGGAGAATCTCACCGCGTCGACCAGGAAGGTGGCCGCGCAGGTCGGCGACACGTTCACCGACGTGGCCGAGAAGACCGGCAACTTCACCACCGACACGATCGCCCGCGTCCGGGCTGCGTACACAAAGAACCCGGTCCGCACAATATCGATCACTGCCGCCTGCACCATCAGCCTGATCGGCATCGTTATGGCCATCGCCCGCCGCAACTGACCGCCATCCTGCCCGCTTGAAGTCGAGGCCGCGGCTGGGAGGGTCGGCGGTGGTATCCCGTTCCTTCCCTCCACAACACGCGGGGCTGTCTGAACGGCACCTCGTTAGGTGAAGCAACATGTCAACTCAGATCGCCATCATCTGGAATCCCTCAAAACCGATAAGCATGCGCTGGAATCTGGGCTCGCCTCCGCGGTAAGCGAAAGCCCTGCACCCAGTGTGCGGTGGTGGAACACCAGCGAAGACGACCCCGGCCAGGGGGCCGCAGGGAAGGCGATCGCCGCGGGAGCGAACCTGCTCATCGTGGCCGCGGCGACGGAACCGTGCGGGCGGTCGCCGAGTATCTGGCGGACGGATCAGTCGCCGCCGAAATGGCGATCGTTCCGTTGGGTACTCGCGCGATCGATGTCGGGTGGGTGGAAGTCGAATCGGACGCCGGCACGCAGCGGCACGCTTTCATCGCGTCGACGACCTGCCTTACCCGGTCCCGAGGCCGTTGTGGCCCCGGGACCTCTCCCGATACGGCTCTTCCCCTAGTTCCAGATGTCGTCCCGCCCAACGGTGGCAAGGACCAGCCATGCCGTGCTTGCGACGGACTTGGCCGTGCTGATGCCGTACAGCGCATCGGCTTGCGTGGCGTACACGAAGGAGCCGTCCGCTTCCTGTCCGGCAGTCAAACCGTCCAGAAGGTCGCGATATCCGGCCATGTCGCCTGTTCGGTAGAGGGCGAGGAGAACCCCGAAGGATCCTTCATACCAGAGGGTGGGGGTGGCTCCGGGGTATCCGGGGCTGTCGTAGAACGGCATGTAGCCGGCGATCCCGCCGTCGACGATCTCGAACGGCGCCAGCGCCGCCATCGCCGATGCGACCTTCGCGGTGTGTCCGGCGCCGAGGAGCTGTATCGCTCCCCAGCTGTTCACGTCGAGCGGATCGGCCGTGTCGGGCACTCCGCCGTTCACTCCCTGGTTGAAGCGGGCAAGGGTGCTGTTCCACAGCTTCGACTGGATCGCCGTGTCGAGGTCATCCGCAATGACGGCGTAGTCGATGGGGCTGGTCCCGAGTACCGCCGCGGCGTGAGTCAGCGCCTGCCACGCGTCGATGTTGTGCTCGGTGGACGCCCACGGGATGGTGAAGCTCGGATCGAACACCGGGGGCGTCCCGACCTCGCCGCCGTAGCCGCCGAGGAACAGGCCGGCGGTCGCGCCCGAGGCGGACTGAGTGCCCAGAAGGAAGTCGAGGCCATCGACTGCGGCGGTCCTGTACGTCGCGATCGACGGGTCCGTCGGATACGCGTCGATATAGCTGAGAAGAGCATCGACGGCGATGGCGTGCGCGCCGGTGCGATAGAACGGGTCGGCGAACGCCGGGCTGAGTTGAGGTGCGGCGAACACGAAGCCTCCAGCGCGGGTGCCCGTGGTGGTCTGCATGAGCAGGAGTCCATCGACGAGTTCCTTCGCCTGAGCGGGTCGACCGCTCGAGACGGCTGCCATCAACGCAAGAGCCTGGTCGTACACGACGGTGCGGTCCTGCAGACCCGTACCCCATTCAGGATCGGAGGGCGTGTACTCGTAGGAGCGAATGAGACCGTTGCGCAGGTCGCTCTCCGCCAGCACATCACCGGTGGCGGTCTCGACGAGGCGGAAGAGCTTGGATCCGGTGTTCGAGTTCGTGAAGCGGAACGTTCCGTCCGTTCGAGCCGGTGTCGAGGCCCAGTAGTAGATGGCGTCGGTCACGAGAAGCTGCTGAACCTCAAGGCCCGCATAGGTGTTCGGCGTGGGCCAGTGGGGACCATGGGGAGCGTAGGAGGCCGTGGCATCCAGCACGCCCAGCTCCCACTCCCCCGGGATGCTGGTGGACACTGACGACAGGTCGATCGAGAACGCGCCGGTCACCGGATCCGCCAATGCCTGGACGGGAATCTGGACGGTGGCGGTTGCCGTCCTCTTGTACGCCTGGATGATCCATCGCCACGGCGTCGGTGTCAGCGTCACTGTGCCGGCGATGACTCCGCGGTAGCTGTCGGCGACCGTCGCGGGGCTGGATACGGCGATGACCGCCTTGTTCTCGGTCCCGTAGCTGCGGCCGGTGAGCGCGAATGTTCCATCGACCGCGGCGAGGTGGTTCGAGGCGTAGCTCGTGCTCGGTGCGATGGTGCTCGCGGTCACGACCTCCGTGCTGGTGTCCATCTGCGAGTCGAGCCAGGCGTTTGCCGCTGTGACGTGCGCATGATCGGTCACTGTGAGATCTTCCGGACTCAGCGCATAGGCCGGTGTGACGCCGGCGATGATGAGCGCGACCGAGAGGGCCACACTCCCCGGGACGAGTATTGCGCGGACCTTGTTCATCGCGACCTCTTTCGATTCGAAGTACATCGTCGAGCCTGGGTTGGACGCTAAGATAGCACCACTTCACCGTTTGATTTCATGATGAGAAAAAAATGTCAGCTGTAGCGCAAAGTTTCGAGCCCACGAGGAGCGAGGTGCTCGCGTGCCTTCTCTCCGGCGAAGAAACAGATGTGCACGAGCTCGCCGCGAAGACCGGTCTGAGCCAATCGACGGTCTTCCGTTCGGTCGATCAGCTCCTCCAAGTGCCCAATCTGCTGCACCGCCGCGTCGCTCGCGAGGGCGGTCGAGGACGACCCACGACCAAGGTGATGCTGAACCGGCGCTACTCGGTCCTGGTGGGCGTCGTGTTGGACAGCGCCGTCAGCCGCTTCATCCTCACCGACGTGCTCGGGCGGGCGTGGGGCGAGCGGAAGCTGACGACGCCACCCGCACTCACGGCTGCTGAACTCGCGGACTGGGTGGTCACTGAGACCCGCGACCTCGTCGCAGAACTGGGTGAAGGGTCCCCTCTCGGAGCCCTCGCCGTCGGAGTGCCCGGGGCACTCACCCCGGATCAGGAGCAGGTTGTCGGATCGCACAACCTTCCGATCATCGGGGGCCCCGACTTCATCGATCGGATTCGTCGCACGATGCACGTTCCCGTGAGATTCGAGAACGACTCGCACGCAGCACTCCTCGGCGAACTCAGCTTCGGGGCAGTGAGCGCCTCCGGCGTGGTGGTGCTCGTCACCATGAGCACCGGCGTGAGCGCTGCCATCGCGGTCGAAGGCGAGATTCTCGTAGGGAGCACCGGATCGCTGGGAGAGTTCGGCCGGCTGACGCTCACGGCGGACGGGCTTCGCGTCGAAGACCTGTTGAGCGAAGCGGGGCTCAACAAGCATCTCCGAGCGCGCGGGCATCCGATCGACGATTCGGTTGGTCTGGCTGCAGCTGTCGAGGAGGATCCACGCATCCGACGGCAGATGGATGACGCGTTCGACCACCTGATCGCGATCATCGCCCTCGCCTACGAGCCCCACACCATTCTGGTCACGGGTGGATTCTCCGCGCTGTTCCCGGAGAACCGCCTCGCTTCGGTCGCGCGCAGGGTCGAGGACCAGGTCCTTGTCCGCACAGACATTCGTCGCGCGGATCTGGGCGACGACTCAGCTCTTCTCGGCGCGATCTCACTCGCATCGGCTGCTCGGTTCGCGGAGTTCGGACTGACGGATCAGCAGTTGGCGGCGCTCCCGCCCGCGACGCTGGCCCCGGTTGCACCGTCCGGCGCCCCTGTCACGGCGACGAGTGCCCGCCCGCCGATGCCTGTCGATGCGCCCTAAGGCGGTTCGCGAGGCGAGGTCGGCTCAGCTGCTCCTCTTCAACGGCACGATCATCGCTCCGGACCGGGCCCTGGAGCATTCGGTCACCGTCAGGAATGGAGCCATCGACGGCTACGGGGCCACGGCGAAGGATCACGACGGGCCGATGCTCGACCTCCGCGGCGGGGTCGTCCGGGCAGGGTATATCGATCTGCACTGCCACGGGGGCGGCGGTGCGGGCGTGTACTCGGGCGACGAGGATGACGTCGCCACGACTGCCGAGACGCACCTCCGCCGCGGTACCACCAGCATGCTGGCCTCTCTCACAGCGGCGCCCACGTCCGCTCTGCGGGCGGCAGCCGAAGCGGTGGCGCGATCGGTCGCGTCCCGACGTGCACCGAACATCGTCGGCGTTCACTTCGAAGGGCCCTACCTCTCGCGCAAGCGACCCGGTGCGCAACCCCCGGATGGACTCCGCGACGTAGAGGAAGGGGAGCTCGAGGAGCTGATCGCCGCGTGCGCAGGCCTGCCGGTCTCCATGACGATCGCCCCGGAGCTGCCGGGCGCGATCGCGGCCATCCGTCGCTTCGCGCATCGCGTGCGGTTCTTCATCGGGCACACCGACGCCACTGCGGCCGAGTTCGACGTCGCAGTCGATGCCGGGGCGCACGGCGTCACCCACCTCTTCAATGCGATGCCGCCGTTTCATCATCGCGAACCGGGCCCCGTGGCGCGGGCGTTGCTGGATCCACGGGTGCGCAGCGAGATCATCCTCGACGGACATCACATGGACGACGACGCCGTTCGCGTCGCCTTGGCCGTCGCCGGGCCGCGGCGGCTCATGCTGGTGACCGACGCGATGGCCGCGGCAGGCATGACCGACGGCGATTATTCACTGCCGGGTCTGCGCGCAACGGTGGAAGACGGGGCCGCATACGTCTCGGGCACGTCGACCCTGGCCGGATCCACGCTCACGATGGATCGGGCCGTGCAGCGACTGATCGAGCTCGGCTCGACGCCGCACGAGGTGAGCGAGATGGCGTCCGGCAATGCGGCCGAGTTGATGGGGTGGACTGACCGTGGCTCCCTCCGGATCGGCGCGCGGGCGGACTTCGTGGTCACGGACGCCGTCGGCAAGGTTCGGTCGGTCTTCCTCGCCGGCGAACCGATCTGAGCAGGTGATCAGGTCGCGGGGACGGGAGCGGTCTTGAGCGCTGCGGCGATAGAAGTCGCCTCCGGGAGGCCGGCGAGCTGCTCCGCTGCGACGCCGTGGTCGCGATACAGCGCGAGCAGTCCGAGCGCCATCGCACCGAGCAGACCGGAGTCATCCCGAAGCGACGACGGACGGACCTCACAATCGACCTCCGTGCCCGCTCGCATGCGCTCGGCAATGGCGGTCAGGGTCTCCGGCGGGAACACGTCGGAGAACCCACCCGACAGAAGGATCGTGGCGGGTTCGTAGGCCAGCGCGATGATTCCCAGAACGTGCTGCAAGGCGCCGTGGATGTCGCTCAAGAGATCGCGGAACGCGTCGGGGTCGGAGAGGAGCTCTCGTGACGAGGCCATCGGATGCCCGCTTCTGGTCGCGTACTCGGGCAATGCCGCCCCGCTCAAGAGGTCTCGGACCCGTGCGTCAGTGCCCGGCAACGGCAACCTGCCGAACTCGCCGAGCGATCCCTCCGCGCCGGAGAGTATCTCGCCGCGCACCGCTGCCGCCGCGCTGATACCAGTGCCCAGGATGAGCAGCACGGTCGTCTCGGAGGGGGGTGTGCTTCCGTAGGAAAGCTCTCCCAGGAGCGCCAGACTTGAGTCGTTGTCGAACCTGACAGGCACCTCGAGCGTGGTGGAGACACGTTCCATGAAGGCGGTGCCGACGATCGCCGGCAGGTTCAGGGAGCCGACGACGCGGTCGCGCTCGGACGAGACCGCGCCAGGAACTCCGACCCCGACCGCGCCGAGGTGAGCGCCGTCGCCGAATTCCCCGACCAGGGCACTGACGTGAGCAGCGAGCCAGTCCCCGAGCTCCTCGGCTGTGCGATCGCGCGGCGTGGCGAGACGGACCTTCGCCAGAGGCTTGCCCAAAGCGTCCGCCAGAACGATCCGACAGTTCGTGCCGCCCAGATCCACGCCCGCCACGAGCGAGAACCGACGGTTGACCGCCACGCGACGGCCCGGTCGGCCGGGCCCGCTCTGCGCCGAAGGGCGGCTCTCGATCAGACCGTGGGCGTTCATCAGGTCATCCACGGAACGCAGCACGGTCGAGGTGCTGAGACCCGTGTCGGAGACAAGGCGCTGGATATCCACTTCGTCGCCGGCGAGCAGTCGTGCGAGCACATCAGTGCGGTTGGGTTCGAATCCCGCAAGCGGTTTCATGGGGTCACTCTCGGAGGAAATGAGTACGGAGATCAGCCGGACGCGCGCAGCGCACCGGAGCGGATCGGTTGATGGTGTGCGGTCCGGCCATCCGGCGGGCGGTCACCCCTTCACGCTGCCCGCCGACATGCCGCTGACGAGCTTGCGCTGGACGATCATGAAGAAGACGACAACCGGGATCGCGAAGAGAACGGAGCCCGCGACGATGCCGCCGTAGTCGGTTCCAACGTTGGTGCTGAAGGAGACGAGCCAGACGGGCAGCGTGTACTTCTCCTGCTCCTGCAACATGACGTACGCCACGATGTAGTCGTTCCACGCGGCGATGAACGCGAACACGCTGCAGGAGATGACACCGGGAAGCACGAGCGGGAAGTAGATGCTACGCAGGAGTCGCGTCTCCCCGGCGCCGTCAAGGCGGGCGGCCTCTTCGAGCTCTGCGGGGATCGCTTGGAAGAACCCGCGGAGGACGACGATGCCGAAGGGGAGGACGGTGGCGGTGTACGCCAGGCACAGACCCAGGAAGCTGTTGAGGAGCCCGAGGTCGCGGAATGTCAGGAACAACGGAATGAGGATCGCTGCGCCGGGGATCATCTGCACCGCCAGCAGAACAACGACGATGGCCTTGCGTCCCGGGAATCGAAGCCTGGTGAGTGCTGCGGCGGCGAAGAAGCCGAGTAGAACAGTCACGATCGTGACGACGATCGTGACGAGCACGCTGTTGCCGAGCGATGTCAGGAAGCCAGGTTTCTGGATCGCGCCGATGTAGTTGTCCAGTGTGAAGGGCTGCGGGATGAACTGCGGTGTGGTCGAGACGATGTTGCCCGAAGTCTTGAACGAGGTGCTGAGCATCCAGTAGATGGGGAACGCCCAGATCACGCAGAACACGATGACGACGACGTTCGCGACGGTATGGCGAGGCTTCGGCCGGCGCACGACAGTGCTCACAGTTCTCCCTGCTTGACGAGGCGGCGGGTGTAGAAGGCGGTCAGGACCAGCAGCATCACCGCGGTCACTACGGCGATGGCCGACCCCTGCCCGAAATCGTTGGAGGCGAAGGCCGTCTTGAACGACCAGATACTGAGAGTCGTGGTTCCCCCATCGGGACCGCCTCGTGTGAGGACCCACAGCTGAGTGAAGGCGTTGAACTGCCAGATGAGTTCGAGGATCATCACGAGGTACAGCTGAGGGAGCAGGAACGGCAAGGTGACGTAGCGGTATAGCTGGATACCGCCCGCCCCATCGAGTCGAGCGGCTTCGGAGAACTCGGCGGGAATCTGGGATTGACCGGCGTAGAGGGTCAAAGCGGCGAAAGGAACGGACTGCCAGACGATGAGCAGCCAGACGATCGCGAACGCCTCGAACGGTGTGCCCGTCCAGTTGTGCGAGGTGAAGTCTCCGAATACCCCGAGCTGTGTGATCATCCAGTTGACCACTCCGTAGAGCGGCTGGAAGAGCCACTGCCACACCAGCACGGAGGTGACCACCGGAATCGCCCACGTGGTGATCAGGACGATGTTGAGGATCAGCCGGACCTTCGGAGAGATCCGGGTCATGAGCTCGGACAATGCGAGCCCGATGCCCATGATGGCCACTACGAGCGAGACGGTGAAGCCGAGTGTCCGCAGAAGAACCGGAATGAAGTCGGGGTCCGTGAGCATCGCGACATAGTTGTCGAAGCCCACCCACACGGTCTCGCCCGAGAACAGCGAGCTGATGCCGAAGTCTTGGAACGAGTTGACGACCATCTTCGCGAGCGGGAAGAAGAGCGTCACCCCGAGCGCGATCGCCGCGGGCAACAGAAGAAGGAAAGCCGGGCGCCACTGACGAGATGAGAACGCCGGCCTCTTCCCCGATCCGGGGGGCGTCGAGGAAGAGGTCGGCGTCGGGGCATCCGCGGACCGACGCGACAGTGAGCTCTCGGGCTCACCTACGGCTAGACGCGTCATCTGCGGACGACCTTTCTCAAGAGGGGATCGGACTACTTGGTGTTGAGCGTCTTGTTGAGGTGATCATCGAAGTCTCGTGCAGCCTCTTCGACCGACTTGGACCCCGTGGCGACCTGCGTGAAGAAGTCGGTCAGCGAACCATCCGCTTCGATGGCGACCCAACCAGCCGTGGGTGGGGTGGACACCGTCACCTGCGACGCCTCGTAGAAGGCCTGCATCTCCTCGGGAAGCGTCTTGGAGACCTGCTCGACGAGCACGCTCGAGTTCGGCGCGTGCGCGTTCTCCTCGAACACGAAGCCCAACTGGACCTCCGTGCTCGCCAACAGCTCCAGGTACTTGACACCCAGTTCCTGCTTCTTGCTCTTGGCTCCGATGCCCATGGTCGAGCCGCCGAGGAACGACGGCTTGATGCCGTCGGCCTTGTTCTGCGTCGGCCACGTGAAGCTGCCGACCTGGCCGACCAGGTCGGGGTTCGCCTCCTGAACCCGCTTGACTGTGTTGCCATCGCCGACCATCGCGGCAGCCTGGCCCGAGGAGAACACGACGTTCGGGTCGGGCGTGCCCATCGCCGCCGCGCGCGATGCTTCGATCGAGTAGGTGTTCTGGAACTCCTTGAACTGCTCCAGTCCCTTCTGCGACTCCGGCGTCGACAGCTGACCAGCCCACTCGCCGTCGTCCTGAGCGGCGATCGCGCCATCGGCGTCGTAGAGGAACGGCAGACCGCCGAACCAGTTGCTTCCGGCGAGGTAGAACGCCGAGAACTCCGGAGCGGTGTTCGCCGCCTTGATCGCGTCCAGCGCGGTGGTCAGCTCGTCCCACGTGGTCGGCTCGGTGGTGATACCGGCGTCTGCCCAGATCTTCTTGTTGTAGACGATGGCGCGAGCGCCCGAGTAGAGCGGCAGCGCGAACAGCTTGTCGTCCACGGTCGCCGGCCCTTCGAGGCCGTCGAGCCAGGCATCGGAGTTCTCGAAGTCATCGCGGTGAGATGTCAGGTCGTAGAGCGCGCCGCCCTCCGCGTAGAGGGGAACCTGCGTGTTGCCCATCTCGAAGACATCGGGTCCGCTGTCGCTCGACAGCGCCGTGACGAGCTTCGTCGTGATGCCGTCCCACTGCTGAATCTCGACCTTCACCTTCGCGCCGGTCTCCTCCTCGAACTGCTTGTTGAGGGCGTCGATGCTCTCGTCGGTGAACGAGTCCTGCATGTACCAGACCGTCAGCGTCTCATCGGTCGACGCCTCACTGGCGCTTCCTCCCGGCTGCTGTGCGCAAGAGGTCAACGCAAGGGCTGCGACGACCAGAGGAACGGCGATGATTCTCTTCTTCATTGCTGTGATGCCTCCATGGCTAATGAGCGCGACATGCGCTCGCGGTGACGATCCACGTCCGGGGGTGGGATCGGTTGATGCCCGGCAAGTGGATCGGTGCCGGCCGCAGAAGCGTCATCCGCGACGGCGTGAAGTGAGTTTCACTCACGCTGACCAAAAATGCAAGATGTTCGCTTGCTTTTTTTTGCACGTTGGTTGAAACTCGCTCTTGGGCGCCTCGCCCACCACCGACTTTCCGGAGAAGCATCCATGAACCCACCCACGAAGCCGTCGACCCGCGGCCCCCTGAAGCTCGGAATCCTGGGCGCGGGCGGCATCGCCACGATTCCCGACGGCGTGCTTGCGAACATGAAGAACATCGACGAGGACGTCGAGATCGTCGCCATCGCCGACGTCGAGAGAGAACGGGCGCAGAGCGCGGCGGACCTTTACGGAATCCCGGAGGTCTACGACTCGTTGGCGGCGATGCTCGCCACCGCCGACATCGAGGCCGTGGCCAACCTCACCCCCATTCCCGCGCACGCAACCACCTCGCTGGCGATCCTCCGTGCCGGCAAGCACCTGGTGGTGGAGAAGCCCCTTGCCACGACGATGGCCGAGGCGGACGAGATCATCGAACTCGCCGCAGCGCGAGGCCTCGTCCTGGCCGTCGCGCCGCCCGACATGCTCTTCGGCCCGTACACCGAAGCCCGCCGGCTCATCCAGAGCGGAACGGTCGGGGACGTCGCCTTCGCCCGCGTCCGAAGCTCGCACGCCGGCCCCGGCGGCGGCACCGAACCCTGGCCCCTCGATCCGTCGTGGTTCTATCGCGACGGATCCGGACCGCTCTTCGACATGGGCGTTTACGGCATCCACGAGATCACCGGGCTCCTCGGTCCCGCCAAGAGGGTCACGGCGTTCGCAGGCGTCACCGATGAGGTGCGCACGGTGCGCTTCGGACCATTCGCGGGCACGGACATGCCCGTCGAAACCCCCGACAACTACCTGTTCATGCTCGACTTCGGAAACTCCTGCTTCGCCGTTGTGGATGCCACATTCAATGTCCATGCCTCCCGTAGCCCGAAGCTCGAAGTCTTCGGCCGCAAGGGCGTGCTGAACATCTACACCCCGGATGGCCCGACGGTCGAGGTCTTCCGCACGGACATCGCGCCGGGTCTGGATGGCTGGATCACTCCCACTGACTGGCGCGTGACCGATCCAGAGCATCGCGACCGCCTCGGTCGGGCGGTGCTCGTCGAACACCTCGCGCGCTGCGTCCGGACCGGAGAGAAGCCGGTCCTTTCCGGCGAGCATGCCCGTCACGCCCTCGAGATCATGATCGCCGTCGGCGACTCCGCCCGCGAGGGTCGCGTCGTCGAGCTCACCACCACCTTCTAGACGTCAACGCCCACAATTGGAGCCCGCATGACCACCCCCGTCCGTTTCGCGATCGTCGGATTCGATCACTGGTACTCCGCGATCCCCCTGGCTGAGGCGATCCTTGCCGACTCGAACTCGGTACTCGTGGGCATCGCCGATCGCAGCGCGGATCGTGTAGCCGAACTCACCGAGCGGTTCGGGGTAGACGGCACCACCGATCTGTCCTCCCTCATCGCCTCCCCCGACGTGGACGTGATCGCAAGCTTCGTCAGCGTCGATGAGAACCCCGGCATCTGCATCGAGGCCGCCCGGGCAGGCAAGCACATCATCTCGATCAAGCCGCTGGCACTGACGCTCGAAGAGGCGGACGCCGTCCGCACAGCCGTGCGCGACGCTGGTGTCATCTTCCTGCCTGGCGAGTCCCGGTCGCGCACCTCTGATCAGAACCAGCTCATCGCGCAGATCGTGCGGTCCGGACGGCTGGGAGACATCCGATCGGGAAGCTTCACGCTGAGCGGCATCCTCCCGAGCCACTGGCCGGATCATGACGGGCCCGGGTGGTGGGGGGATCCGCAGCGGACCCTCGGCGGTGGTTGGGTGGACCACGCGATCTACCAGATCGATCGACTCCGTTGGCTACTGGATGAGGACGTGGTGTCGATCAGCGGACGCACCGCGAACCTCATGCATCGCGACCTGCCCGTCGAGGACTACGGCCATGCGATCGTGGAGATGTCCGGCGGTGGGGTCTTCTCCATCGAGGACACCTGGTCGGCCCCCGACGGCGGGTGGCGTATCTCCACGACCATCGCGGGAACCGAAGGCATCCTGCACGTGGACACGTCGACGGGCCGATTCACGATCTTCGACCCGGCCGGCCGCGACCCGGGGTGGATCCAGTTCGCCTCGCCTTCCGACTACTCCGAGGGCGTCGAGGCCATGCACGCCGCGATCTCCGATCCGCAGGCGGCCATCGCCACCGTCGACGATGCCTTCGACAATCTCGCGGTGTGCATCGCGTTCTACGAGGCGGCGCGTTCGGGCTCCGTCGTCGTACCCGCACGGCGCACCTAACAAGTCAGGACCGGTTCACATGGCTGAGGTCATCATCGTCCGGGACGCGCGGGAGGGCGGCGAATTCGTCGCGGATGCCGTCATCGACCTGGTACGCGCCCGCCCGGGCGCGGTACTGGGCCTGGCAACCGGGTCCTCGCCCCTGCCCGTGTACGACGCCATCGGGCGGCGGGCGGGCGAGGTGGATCTTTCGCGGGTGCACGGCTTCGCGCTGGACGAGTACGTCGGTCTGCCTGAGGGACACGAGCAGAGCTACCGGGCCACGATCACCCGCGAAGTCGTTGTGCCGCTCGGCCTCACACCGGCCAACGTGCACGTTCCGTGCGGTCGGGTCGAAGGAATCCGGACGGCCGGCGAAGAATATGACACTGCGATCGCCGCGGCCGGCGGCATCGATCTGCAACTGCTCGGCATCGGGACCGATGGCCACATCGGCTTCAATGAACCCGGATCATCCTTCGCATCGCCGACACGAGTGAAGACGCTGACCAGGCAGACCAGGCGCGACAACTCGCGGTTCTTCGGCCACGCCGACGAGGTTCCGCGCAGGAGCATCACGCAAGGCATCGGGACCATCCTGCGAGCGCGACATCTCGTGCTGCTGGCCTTCGGCGAGAGCAAGGCACAAGCGGTGGCGTCCGCCATCGAAGGGCCGCTGACCTCATCGGTTCCTGCATCGGCCATTCAGCTGCATCCGCGAGCGACCGTCGTCATCGACGAAGCAGCATCGCGGCTGCTCGCGAACGCGGACTACTATCGCGACGCTTTCGCAGACAGCTCCGCATGGCAGACCCGCTAGCCGGCGACTCGTCCTACTCCGCACGGGTCACCGCACAGACAGTGGGGATGACGGTGGTGGTCGCGCCGGACTCGTTCAAGGGCTCCGCCAGTGCACACGACATCGGGGCAGCCATCGCGCGCGGTTGGCGATCGGTCCGCCCTGAAGACGACGTGATCGAGTGCCCTCAGGCGGACGGCGGCGAAGGAACGATGGATGCCGTCAGAGCAGCCGCGCCCGATGCACGCCTCCGTTCCGCGGGGCTCGTCACCGGCCCCGATGGTCGCCAAGTCGAAGGCACGTGGCTGGAGCTGAGCGACGGCACCGCCGTGATCGAGATCGCTCAGATGTCGGGCTTACCGCTCATGTCGAAGCTGGACCCCCTCCACGCGACCTCGCGCGGACTCGGGCAGGTGATGGCTGCCGCGATCGATGCGGGCCATTCTCGCCTCGTCGTCGGGCTGGGCGGGTCGGCATCGACCGATGCCGGTCTTCCGGCGCTGGAGTCACTGGGCGACCGGCGACCGCCTCAAGACGGGGTGCTTGTCCTGACCGACGTGACGAACCCGCTCCTTGGACCGCGTGGCGCCGCAGCGGTGTTCGGTCCGCAGAAGGGGGCGTCCCTGCACGACATCGCAGTGCTCGAGAAGCGTCTCGAGCAGGCCGCGCTGGATCTTCAGGGAGATCCCGATGCACCCGGGGCCGGTGCAGCGGGGGGCGTCGGGTTCGGCCTGGCGGCCTGGGGCGCGACCATCACCCCCGGCTCGGCGTACATCTCACGCCTCACAGGGCTCGATGAACTCCTGCAGCGGGCCGACATCGTGGTGACAGGTGAGGGGCGATTCGACCGCCAGTCCGCCGACGGCAAGGCCGCAGGACGAACCGTGGAGGCCGCCCATCGAGCCGGGGCCACGGTCGGGATCATCGCCGGCGCTTTCGAACCCGGTCTGCCCATCTCGGTCGCAACTTGGGTCGCCTCCTTGACAGACCTCGCGGGCTCTGCGAGCCGGGCCATCGAGGATCCGCTGCCGTACGCATTTGAGGCAGCTCAACAGATCGCGCGCCAGCGATCGCTGGCCTGACATTGCACCGCGATGCCGGGGTTTCCGTTCTTACAGGGTTGCCCGGCTTCAAGCTGGCGGCGGCGGTCGGGTCTGACCCAAGCCCCCGTGGCTTTCATCAGCGTGAGGGCCGCCGTTCGGGTTGGCTCACCGAGATAGATCCCCATCCGACCTACCGTGGGTCATTTGCCCACGGTAGGCATTTGCGACCTTGACAACAAACACCTCGCCCGCCGGCGTCGTACCGCGCAATTCCGCGGATCTCGCCGAGCTGTGCGGCCGGGTTCGGCGCCGAAACGAAGTCCGAAATCCGCCAACGGCACGTCTCGCGGGAAACGATTTTTCCCAATCCCTTCCCACGAGCACGTTCGGGCAAGAACAAATCCCAGATGAAAAGGGTTTTTCTGGGTGTGACGGTGGAATTTGAACCCTACAAGGCGACATTTCGTCGGTGTGAGCGACCTTGTTTGGGTTGGTTCTCCGCGGGCTTTGAGATTACGTGGATGTGCCCGCTGCGAGAGGAACAGTCTCGGTTCTTCTCGCAGCGTTCTCACGCCAACACCTTCTCGTGCACGCCGTCGTGAGCTATCAGGGCCTCGATGCTGCCGGGCGTCACCGTTCGATGGGCGGGATGCCGTGGTCGAGGATGCCGGAAGGAACTTGTCCGTCCCATTGGTTGATCCAATAGAGGTCGTCTTCGTCCCAGAGGCGTGCCGGCCGGGCGGGGTCTTGGATCAGTTCCATGTCGGTGTAGAGCTCGATGACGGCACCAGTGGGTTCGATGTAGTAGACCGCGATATTGTCACCGGCACCGTGCCGGACCGGTCCCCACGCCAGGCGCGCCCCGCGACGAGCGAGGCGATCGCCGAGACGTCCCAGATCGGTGATGTTCTGGGTCTGCCAGGCGTGGTGGTGCAGCCCGGTGCGTTCGCTCTTGAACACGGCGATGCCGTGGTGGTCGTTGTTGCACCGCAGGAAGAACGCAGCATCCGTTCCGATCTGGTCCGACACCCGGAAATCCAGCACGTCGACGAGAAAGTCGCGCTGCGCGAGCGGATCGGTCACCTGCACGTTGACATGCCCGAACCGGTCCGGTCCGAACCCACCGGTCTTCTTGATGCTGTACTGCGCCGGCTCGGCGAAGATCTGCCAGGTGAAGCCCTCCGGGCCGACGAACGCGAACCCGGATTCAACGGTCTCCTCCAGCGGGCTCTCACTCACGATCCGATATCCGGCCCGGTCCACACGTTCACGGATCTGCATGACGGCGTCGGCGTCGGCCGCGATCAGGCCGACGTGATCGAGCGCGTCGCGCTCACTCTGCGTGTAAACGATCTCGCGCGCCACGTCTTGGGCGGCCAAATGCGAGGTCGTGCCGCGGTTGGCGACCTCGCGCAACCCGAGAGCTTCGGTCGCGTTCGCGACCGAAGCTCCAAGGTCGGTGGTCTGCAAGGACACGTAGCCCAAGGCACTGATGACAGGGGAAGACGACATTGACACTCCTGAAATGTTCGGGATGAAAGTGGTGGGAACGAAACGACTACTCGACGAACTTCTGACGCAACTCGCCCACGCCCTCGATCCACGAGACCAGCTCGTCGCCGGGCTGCAAGAACCGTTGCGGGTCACGACCGATCCCGACTCCCGCAGGCGTGCCGGTGAAGATCAGGTCGCCCGGATAGAGCTCCACGACCTGGGTCAGCTCACTCACCAACCTCGCGACAGGGAAGATCAGATCCCGTGTGCGCCCGTCCTGCACCGTCTCACCATTGATCGCGCACCCCAGAGCCAGATCATCCCGATCGGCAAGCTCGTCAGGGGTGACCAGCCACGGACCCACGGGCGCGAACCCGGGGAAAGACTTTCCGAGCCCGAACTGCGGCGCCGGCCCCCGCAACTGCACAATCCGCTCCGACAGGTCCTGACCGACCGTGACCCCGGCCACGTAGTCCCACGCCTCGTCGCGACCGACCTGGTGAGCGGTCCGACCGATCACGACGACCAACTCGACCTCCCAATCCGTGTTGCCGCCCGCCGGCAACGTCACCACCGTGTCCGGACCCGACAACGACGACGCGAACTTCGTAAACGTCGGCGGCAGATCCACCGGCTCCGCAAAGCCCGACTCCGCCGCATGAGCCCCATAATTCAAGCCGATCGCGAACACCTGTCGAGGTGCTGGCGACGGCGACCCCAACTCCGTGGCGGCAAAGGTCATCCGCGCCGTTTCGCTGAGGTCCGCGCTGTCTGCCCACGCACGAAAGCCATCCCATTCCGCGTACACCGTGTGAGTATCGGGTCCGAACGCAAGATCGCTCGCCTCTGCGACATCCACTCCCTCACCATCACCCGTGACCAAGACGGCACGTCCGCCCACATTTGCAAGCTTCACGTTTTGTTTCCTTTCAGTCGTGAACAGATTGATTCCGGCGCACTAGCCGCACCGGCTCCGCACAGTGGCGGGACCTTCTCAGGCGTATCGCGCGCTATCGCACACCCGTCGTCGCGCGAACGCGGGCGACGAAGTCGACGACCACCTCGTGCAATTCGGCGGGCGAGTCGGCCGTGCCGAAGACGTAGAAGTCGGGACGCACCAGAACGGCCCGCGTGCCGAGCCCGTCAAACCACTCCGCATAGGTGCCGTAGACGTCGAAGAACGACTCGACTCCCGTGGTTGCGGCATCCGCTCCGAACGCCACCACAGCGATACCGAGTTCTCGCAAGGCCGCGATATCTGTATCGGCGATGCCCGCGGCGAGTTCGCCGCGCACAATCAATGCACCGGCGCCGAAGACATCATCGAAACGCTCGTCTTCGACACTGCGCTCGGTCGAGATTCGCCCCTGCCAGGACAAGGTGCCACCGTGCTCACCGCGGTGCACCCCATCACCGAGCCGCGGAGCCGGCGGCGGCTCGGCGGTGACGCCGCTGGCGCGAACCGCTTTCATGCTCTCGTCGCGCTGTCGCGCAGCCTCGGGATCGGTGATGCAGATGATCTGCCCCAGCGACATCGAGAACTGGATGAACTCTGCCAGATGGGGCTGACGCTCACTCTCGACGGTGTCGAGCAAGGCATCGTCGGCGATACCGCGGAGCACGAGGTCGAGTTTCCACGCCAGGTTGATGCAGTCGCGAAAGCCTGCGGCCAGACCTTGACCAGCGAACGGGGGCATGAGGTGCGCCGCGTCGCCGACCACGAACACTCGTCCCTGCTTCCACTCCTTCGACCAACCCGAGTTGAAGGTGTAGACCACGCCCCGATCGAGGATGGCATTGTCTGCGGTGACTCCGAACGGCCCCAGCAGCTCCCAGATCCGCTCCGGCTTGGTGAGCTCCTCAACAGTCTCGCCCTCGAGGCGCATGAATTCCCACCGGCGGCGGCCGGGGCCACCGGGTACGACTGTCGTCGGGCGACGCGGATCGCATACCTGCTTGGCGAGGTGCGTTACTTTGAGTCCCTCCCGCGGTCGAATATCCACCACGAGCCAGTCGTAGAAGTAACCCAAGTCGTTCCACTCGATACCGAGCTGTTTGCGCGTTGCGCTGTTCGCGCCATCTGCGCCGATCACATACTTGGCACGGACGAGAGCCTGGTCGTTGTCGCCGTCGATCGAGACCGTGACGCCGTCTTGATCTTGGTCCACCACTTTGGCCGACACACCACGCCGACGGTCCACGTTCTCGAAGGAGGCGAGCCGCTGCTCGAGATGGGCCTCGAGAGATGGCTGGTTGTAGAAGTAGGTGTTGTTCCACCCGGACGGATCGACGCCCCGCCAGTCGACCTCGTGGAGAACTTCGTCGTCGCCGTTGACCCAGACATACAGATCGTCGTACGGCTCTACAGCGTCGGGCATGGAGTCCGGGTTCATTCCCGCCGTTTGCAGCAGACGCGCGATTTCAGCGTCATGAGCGACAGCACGGGGCAGCCCGTAGGTCTCAAGCTTCCGTTCGGTCAGCAGCACGGAGTGGCCGGCACGCGCGAGCATGAGGCCGATCATTTTGCCGACCGGGCCCATGCCGATGACGACTACGTCGAATTCACTAGCGAACGACGTGGGTCGGGGTGCATCTTGCGTCATTGCAAATCTTCTCTGTTCGTGGTCTTCGCGGTCTTTGGCTCTCTGGTGGAGCGCGACGATCTGGACACGTTCGTGGGTTGACGCAACCTCGGCGTCAGAGCACGACCGAGATGGCAAGCGCCACGAGCGACGCGACCGCTGGTACCGTGCGGATCAGGTGTAGCCGACGCCATCGAACACGGAGATCCTCGACGTTCGGTGGCGCCTCCCCCTCCTTGCGGCGACGGAACTGCGAGTTGATACGTTCCGGAAAGGCGATCGACAGGACGATCACAAGGAGGACCAGCCCGATGCCGATCCAAGCGAACGTCGACGCGAGGCCCACCGATGAGAGCGCGAAGACCACGGCGGCGACGGTCGCGACGATGCCGAGAATCGGCTGCAAGGGGTCGGCCCGATATACCGAGCGGCGGAAGTCGACCACGTACTGGTCGATCGGCATCCGTCCCCACAGGTTCACGCGCTCGACGGCATACGTGAAGATCACGCCGGCCCAGAGCCCGCCAGCGACGAGCATCACCACCGCGCTGATTTGTGTTGCAAGGGTCACCGTTGACTGCCTTTCATAGAGCCGTTGGCCGAAGCTGGCCAGATGTCACGAGGTCCTAGCCGACCCGGAGTTCACACATCCTGAGCGACGCCTTCATCGAGCACGAGGAGCTCAGAGGACGGCACGAGATTCTTCAGGAGTCCGTAGTGCAGCTGGCGGTGCACGTCGGCGAGCCCAGCTTGATGAATGGGCACGATGACGCGTGGGGCGACCGCCTTCGCGAAATCGATCGCATCGGCGACCTTCATCCACGGTCCGCCGACCGGAAGGAGCAGCACATCCACGTGGCGTGGCACTGCGTCGAAGGCGTCGCCGGGGTGCCACACCGCGTCGTCCAAGATGAATCCGCTGTTGGCCACGGCCGGCAGTGTCGGGTAGATCGGTGCATGGAGGGCACCCGTGGGCTGCACCCGAATGCCCGCCGCTTCGAACGGCATCTCGTCGGCGACCTGCCTGTCCCCTGGTCGACCCGCGCCCGCCGCGGCCGTTGCTTCGGCATTGGCTACCAGGATTGCGCCTGGGTTCGCCTCCCGCAGGGCGACGAGGCGCGCGGCATCGAGGTGATCCGCGTGCGCATGGGTGACGAGAATCACGTCCAGCTCTGTCATCGATTCGAATCCACTCGAGTATGTGCCCGGGTCAAAGAGCGCCCTCCCCCCGTCGGTCTCGACGAGGACGGCGGCGTGGCCGAAGTGTGTGAGTCTCATATCGATCTCCCCAAATTGCTCTGCACAGGAATCAGATCCACTCGCGAAGCGGTGGTCGCGCCAGATCAGGCGGAATGCCTTCGACACCGGCCACACGACCGGTGGCCCATGCGAGTAGTTCTTGGGCCGGCCCCGTGACGACGGTGAGACCGTGGTCGCCAGCCGCGCGCACGTGGGCACGCGTGGGATCGATCACCAGCCGAATCTCCTCGAGCTCCGATCCGAGCACATCGGGGAGCAGGGCCACCGCGATCTCGGCATCGTCGTCCGGGAGGTCCGCCAGCGAGCGACCGAGGTCCGCGTGGTGGACGACGACTTGCAGCAGCCGGCGCCCGGGAATCCCCGCCATTTCATCGGACAGTGCGTTCCAGTCGCCCACGCCCGAGATGGCTGCATTCAGGCGTTCCGTCGACACGTGCAGGTCATCGAGGATTACGGCGCCGGGCCGGAGGTTGCCGCCCTCGTCGTTCTCCCACTGGCGTCCCGGGTCAGATGGCGGAACGACGCGTCCGGTCGCTGCCAGCAGGCTGTCAGCCATCCGGTCGGCCTCGCGGGCCAAGTAGGTGATGATGTGCCCGCCCGTCAGCGTCCCGTTGAGAATTGAATAGTCCAGGAAGTCGTACTCCAGAAAGACGGTGAAGGCTCGATCCATGAGCCGATCGCTCTCCCGTTGCAGCGACTGCACCACGGACTGCAGCTCAACGGTTGTCATGACTCCCCCACTCACGCGAATGCCCTCGTCCTGCCGGCCGAGCGCACCAGATAGTCGAACCCGGCATGGAGCTGCGTCGGATTCCACACCTGGTCGCGTTTGAACGCGGTCTCCGCGGCGTCGGTCCAGATCTTCGCGCCGCCGGCCGCGAGTGCGTCGAGTTGGGTTCGACACGCCCGTTCCAGCAGCACCGAGTACATCACCGCTGTGGCGATGTCGGGCCCGACGGTCACAGCTCCGTGGCTGGGCAGGAGGATCGCGTTGGCGGATCCGAGCGCCGTGGCGACATCCTCGCCCAGCTCCGCCGTTGCGATCAGCGACCCGGTCACCGATGTCAGCCTCGGCAGCTGAGGGTGGGTGAAGGGAACGCCGTCGTGTGAGAGCGGTTGGAGGGGGACATCGAGGGATGCGAAGGCGGCGAGCGCGGGGGCATGAGTGTGCACGACCGCGTGCACATCGGGCCGGGCGAGGTAGGGCTGTGCGTGTATCGGGTACTCGATGTGGCGGCGCCCGGTGCCGACCAGGACCTCGCCTCCCCAAGAGACGAGCACGACGTGGTTGGCGTCGATCTCCTCGAACCCGTACCCCGCCGCTTTCATCCAGACGCCGCGACCCGCGTTGTCGCGAACGGATGGGTGGCCCCACACCATGTCGCTGAGGCCGGCCGCCGCCAGGGCTGCGCACCCCGCGATCACATCGTCGATATGCGTTGCGTCGCTCATTTGCCGCCTCGTTCCGTAACTAGTTGTGTGTCTACGCCTAACGGGCCGAAGCTCGACGCACCGCCCGGGTCGCCAATCGGCTCAGACCTCGTCGGCAATGGCAATTCGAAGAACGCGCGGTTATCCGCCATCCATACAGGGTCCGGCCCGTCACTCGGGGACTTGATCGCGGCGACAGGGCACGCGGTGACGCATGCTCCGCAGTCGATGCATTCGTTCGGGTTGATGTAGCGCTTCTCGAGACCCTCGTAGATGCAGTCCACCGGACACACATCGACACACGAGCCGTCGAGCTCACCGATGCATGCGTCGTCGATGACGTAGGCCATTTCAGGCTCCTATCCGGGCAGGTTCAGGACGGCTGAGTTCGGAGGAGTGTCCGGGGAAGACCTCTTCACCCGGACGGAGGATGACGGCGATGTTGTTGACGGCCGTGGCTGCTTCTCCGAATCCGACGGCCATGAGTCGAACCTTGCCCGGGTAGTCGGTGATGTCTCCCGCGGCGAACACCTTGGAACGACCGGTGGACATGTTCGTTGCGACGTCGATCTGACGGCCTCTGATAGACAGGCCCCATCCGGACAGCGGACCGAGTGAGGCGATGTGTCCGAGGGCGGGAATGACGACGGATGCCGGGACGGTCTCCACATCACCGGTCTTCGCGTTCCGGATGACGATGTGGCGAACGGTCTCGTCACCCAGGACTTCCGAGATCTCGGACTCCAGAACGACGCGCGCGGCGGACTCGCGAAGCCGCGCGACAGAGCTCTCGTGCGCCGTGAAGCCGGCACGACGATGGATGAGGGTGACGGAACGTGCCGTTTCGGCGAGCATGTTCGCCCAGTCGACTGCGCTGTCGCCCCCGCCCACGATGACGACGTCATGTTCCGTGTATTCCACGGCCGGACCGACGAGCCGATGGATGCCAGCACCTCGGTAGACGTCGACGGCTGGCAGCGGTCGGGGTGTGAACCGACCTATTCCTCCCGTGATGAGGACCGCACCGCACTCGATCTGCGTTCCCGCGGTCGTCGTCACGCGGATGGAGCCGTCCACCTGGTCTTCGACGGTGGAGCACTCCTCACCGAGGATGATGTGAGGGTCGGCGCTGGACGCCTGCTCGACCAACCCGGCGATGAGATCGCGCCCGTGAACGGCGGGGAACCCGGCGACGTCGTAAACGAACTTCTCGGGGTACAGGGCGGACACCTGACCGCCGAGATGGGTGAGGCTGTCGACGAGCACGACGCTCAGTCCACGCATTCCGGCGTAATACGTGGCGAAGAGACCGGCGGGGCCGGCACCGATGATGAGGAGGTCAGCAGTCGGCATGGGTCACGTCCACAGGAGTCCGTCGGTGAGGGGCTCCTCACCGACGAGGTCGTCGTACGCCTGCCGAGCACTGTCGTGCAAGGGCACGGGTGTGTTGCGCATCTCGGCGGGGTCGAGCGGGTAGCCAAGCGGCGTGCGATCCTGCGGCATGTGCGCGTATTGCCCTTCGATCGCCCTGCGCGTTTTGACCATGCACCAGGTGGCGAGATACGCGACTTCGGGGTCGAGGTCCTCTCGGCAGAGCAGGACGAAGTCGGCGAAGTCCAGGGTGAGCAGATCGCGGTCGAGGGAGGGGAGGTACCCCTTCTCCACGACAGCGCTGGGCCAGCCGAGCGCAGCGAAGCCGTTCAGCACCGTGTCACCCCACTCGAGGTACCGGATCGGTCGGCGGTCCGCGATGCGTTGCCAGGCAGGCATCATGATTGCTTCCTGAATCAGGACGTTCACCGCACCGGTGGCGAAGGCATGCACCAGAGGGAATGGCCGCTCGTCGTAAAGGAACTTTGTTCCACGTCGACGAAGCTCGTGCGGGTCCGCTCCTGCCAGCGTCAACCCCAAATGGGCGGCGAGACCGATGGCATTGACCCCGTCATCCTGGGATGTCCCGATGATCAGGTCCGAGGCCACGTGCGTGAAGTCGGCGACACTCGTCACCGGGAGGTCCGCATCGACGGCGACGACGAGACGGTCCCGATGGGCGATCTTGCCGAGTGCGCGCAGCCATGGCGCGGCCGGCCTCCCCGCGGGTCCCGAGCCGTCGTGCAGCAGGCGTGCGGCGGCGGCCGGCGTGGCGAGCGCGATGTCGACCAGGCCGGCCTCCAACGCGTCGACAGCGTCGGCGCCACCCCTGCCCGCGTGAATCGAGAACTCCGACCCCGCAGGGGACCGGTCGCCGATCTCCTGCGACAGCCACCCGGAGATGCGTGTCAGGTTGGCCTGCCCCCAATCAGCCTTGAACCGAAGGCGGACGGGTTTCGAGAGCCTCGGCTCCGTCGTAGCTGCCGCAGTCAACGTCATGCCGGAATGGCGTCGAGGCCGGCCTTGTCAACGGTGTAGTGAACCTCGTTGACGACATCGACGGGCCAGCCGATGCGATCGAATTCCTTGCGCACTGCGGCTTCGTCGGCGGCTTCGTACAGGGTCACGATGGAACCCTTTTCCAAGTTGATCCACACCTGCTGGAACTCGGCGTAGGTGTTGAGCTTGATTTCCGGCACGTACGCGGCGACCTCTGCCGGGTCGAGTGCGGGAGCCTGGTGAACGCTGATGAAGAGTGTCATGACTTTCTCCTTGTTTCGTGGTTTTTAACGGTGGGCAACGTCGCCCACCGCGACTAGCGGAGGTGAGGTCTTCAGATCGCGGAGGGCTCTGCGGTCCACCCGAGCTGCTCGAGCGAGATCTCGTCTGCGACGGTCCCGCAGGTCGGGCACGTCCTCTTCGGAAGGTCTTCGTTGAAGCGGCGGACGATCTCGGCATAGATGGCGACGGCCTCGACATCGAGATCCTGCTCCCACTCGAGCCGGTCCAGCTCTGCGTCGCAGCGTTCGCAGGCGAAGATGGCGGCGCGGTACGCGGGGTCATTGCCGATGAACCGGATGAGCACACTCTCACCGTCGGGCTCGAGCCGGTGCGGGGTACCCGCAGGCACGTAGACGTGGTCCCCGGGGATCACAGGCCAGTACTTCACGTTGGTATCGCGGAGCCGCACGTTGGCGCTTCCCGACATCAGCGCGAGGACAGTGTCCTCTTCGAACGCGATGTAGAAGGGCTGCGTCACCCAGTTGCGAGAAATCGTGATCTGCGGATCAACATCGGCAGGCATCACGGGAACGTCGGCATAGTTGCCCACCTCCTTTGCCGCCTCGAAGGTCTGCAGCATCCGTCGACGGGCCATCAGCCGAGCACCTCCTTGGCGCTGGTAGCGAGCGCGTGGTAAGCCGCGTTCGACACCTTGGTCTGGTTGTAGAGCCGGTCCCAGCCCCACACGTTCTGGTCGAACCAGTAGTTCTCGTGACCGCAGTTCTTGCAAGTGCGCACCTCATCTGAGTTCCGCGCCTTTACGAACTCTTGGCTACCCCACTGCGTCGAGAATTGAGGGAAGACGTCGGTTTCATCGCCGAAGGCGTTCGGGTCGTAGTCGGGGGTGCCTTCGGGCGCGGACGCGTACTCGAACTTGACGAGATCCTGCCGACATTTCTCGCACTTGGCCGTCAGCGCCTCGCGCTGGCCTGCCTCCGCCGACTGGCGCTGAGTGATGGTGACGAGCGCGAACGCGCCGTCCTTCTTCTCATCGCGAAGGAAGGAGTTCACCCCGTGGAACGGCTGGGTGGCCATGAGCGAACCGGTGGGGATCATGGCTTCGTTCGAGCCCCACGCGACGAGCAGTTCGGACACAGTGTTCCAGTGGAAGAAGTGACCGTGGAATCGGTCCTCGCCGCCGTAGAGCATGGCGCCGCAGGGAACCATCACCCCGGCACCGTCGTACGGGAAGATCGGCATCAGCTGAGCGTTCGACTTCGACATCCGCTCATACACGCTCACCTTCAACGGTTCCCGCGGCCCACGCGGCGCGGGGACGTGCCGCGTCCTGGCAATGTCCGGCAATACGGCAACTGCCGCGCCGTCCTCAACGATCGACATACGAATCTCCCTCGATTCACAAGTAGGTCAGCATGTGTCACCATACGGAACACTTTTTGACCAGATGTTGCAACCATAGCCATGGCGGTCCCGCGTAGCAAGCCCCTTTCCGCAGGATCCTCGGGCCGAAAGCGCCCTCGATCGTAGAGTCGGCACGTGCGGAAGCTCCGATCGGCGAAGATCGGACCCGGCGTCCAGCCGACCTTGAGGAGAACGAAGCATGACAACGCATTGTCAACTTGACGAATGATTCGACCGTTGGGTGGCATGCGTGTTGCTACACGCGTGGGGCCGTCGGTGCTCCCAACGAGGGGGCGGCGTCAGGAGAGGAATGCAGTCAGGATGCCTCGCATGGCCCGACCCGTCCTCAGCGTGATCGAGACTGCAACAGCCCGCGGAGGCGCCGCAACAGACGCATGACTTCAGCGATGTCCGTATCCGACAGAATCTCCTCCATCGGGCCAGTCCATTCCGCACGCCAGCGCTCTAGCGCGGTCTCATACGAGACCCGACCAGCATCCGTCAGGACGACCAAACGGGCTCTGCGATGCTTCGGGTTCTCTCGGAGTTCGACGAGCCCGGCAGCGGACATCTCGTTTGCGAGGCGTTGCACGGCCTGACGCGACAGGCCCATGTTGCGAGCGATCTGCGATACCGGCAAAGGCGACTCGGACAAAGCGACGGCGCCCAGGACCAGCCATCGGGCGCTCGTAAGCCCAAAGTCCTTCACCGTGGCATCGCCGACGACGATGAGTCGGTCATTCACCCGGAAGATCTCGAAAATGAGCTCATCGATAGGGCGAGTCTCTCTGCGGAACACCACCCAATCGTGGCACGCCGAGCGCCGCTCTTCTGCCTCACCCCCGAGCGGCACCCCTCATGCTGCGTCTACGCGATGATCCCGCGAAACTCGTCGGCGATCGCCAGTGCCTGTGTGCGCGTTGCACGTATCCATGCTTCGTCGCTCCTCGAGCGCGGGGCTGTGACCGAAAGCGCGGCGCGGGCACGTCCTTCTCGATCCCGAAGAACGACAGCCACCGCGCTCACGTCCGGTTCAGTCTCACCGAAGTTGGTTGCATAGCCGCGAGCTCGCACGAGCTCCAGGTCTGCGAGGAGATCGACACGTCGCTTCGCCGTGACGCGGCTCTCGCCGAGTATGACCTCGTGGGGGAAGATGGCCTCCACCTCAGCGTCACTGAGTTCAGCGAGCAACACCTTGCCGCCCGCGGTCGAGTGCGCCGGCAGGTTCCATCCGATCCGGCTTGCAGTGCGCACCGGCTGACCGCTCTCGATGCTGTCCAGGCACAACACGTGGTCGCCTCGCAGGACCATCAGGTGGGCAGTTTCATTCGTCGTCCGCGCAAGCTTGGACAGTACGCCGCGCGCCATTGTGCGAAGGTCGCTGTCCTGGACAGCCGCAAGGCCGATCCCTGTCAGTGCCGGTCCCGGACGATACGAGCGCGTCACGGGTTCCTGTTCGACGTACCCATAGATTGCCAGCGTCGACAGGAGCCGGTGAACCGTGGAGCGCGATAGCCCGAGTTCCCGACTTGCGCGATTGACCTGAATGGTTTGACCGCCGGCAAACAGCTGAAGCAGTTCGAGAGCGTTCGCCACAGATCCGATCACCCCTGCTGGCCGACCGCCGCGCGAATCAAGATCTGAGCTACCCACAGCGATGAAGTATTCCACGTCTCCATCGCGGCGGTGCGGCCGCTCTGCACGTCGGTCTCAAAGCAGACCACGACTCAATCCATCCCGACGCGGGGTTTGGGGTTCCGCGGCGCGGTGGCTGGCGCGATGGACCGGGGCGCGGCCGGCGCCACCGCACAAACTTTGCGGCGCGCCCCGATCGATCTTGCTAGCCGCGGCGGGTCGCTTTGGCCACTGCAATCGTGCCTGTGTTCAGGTCCGTGCGAATCTGCGCGGCCTGGGCGTCGGTGATGCGGTACGCGAGCGCGGTCAGGATGGCGATCAATCCGATGATCGCTGGGAAGAGGTTCACGACGAAGTTGATTCCTTGCAGCGCCTCGGACGTCTGCTGGACGTTGGGCTGATAGCCGAAGATGCCGATCAGGAGGACCGACGCACCTCCGACGGCGAACGCGAGCTTCTGAGCAATCGAAACCAACGCAAAGGAGATGCCATCAGCCCTCACTCCGCTCTTGTACTCGCCGTAGTCGGCGGCGTCCGCGACCATCGAGTAGGTGAGCGGGATCGTGAAGCCGGACAAACCGTGGACGACCGTCAGCACGATGACCACTCCGAGGTTCGCCGGATCCACGAAGAACAACGCGGTCAGCGCGACCACTTGCACAGCCATGCCGATGATGAAGAGGTTGCGCTTGCCGATTCGGCGAGCGAATCGCGAGAACACAAGTGAGCCGACCAGCGCAGCGACGGGGCTCAAGGGGATCAGCAGGGGGACCAGTGGAGCGGCGTTCGCGCTGTAGATGTAGTAGTAGACGATCACCCCGAGGCGGCTGTAGAACGCGACACCGCCAAGGATCGTAAGAACGGCGACGAGGAAAAGTGGACCGTTGGTGAAGATCGCAC
Organism: Microbacterium sp. Root61; assembly: GCF_001427525.1. Lineage (NCBI taxonomy): Bacteria > Bacillati > Actinomycetota > Actinomycetes > Micrococcales > Microbacteriaceae > Microbacterium > Microbacterium sp. Root61. Next base: position 2,309,099 of record NZ_LMGU01000001.1, read on the forward strand.
TCAAGGTCTCCTTGAACGGCACTCGGTCCGTCCGCACCGGCTTCACCGTTTCGCGCGAAGTGCGGTACGTGACGAAGAACAGGATCACGGCGATTACAGCGAACATCGCCGCGGTGAAGGTGAAGCCCTGAATGGAGATCGGCGTCCCCGATGATCCGCCGAATGCACCCACAAGCGGAAGCGTGACCACACTGGTCGCCACAAGGCCGATCGAACCGAGCGCGAAGCGCATCGAGTTCATCGATACACGGTCGGCCGGCGTTTCTGCCATGACCCCCGAAAGTGCCGCGTAGGGAACATTGACAATCGAGTAGACCAGCCCACACACGCCGTAGGTGACGACCGCCCAGATGACCGCAGCAGCCGTGTCTCCCGGGAAGGGTGCGGTGAAAGTGAGGGCCGCGAAGACCCCGAGCGGCAGCGCTCCGAACATGATCCATGGCCGGAATCGGCCCCACCGGCTACGGGTTCGTTCGGAGACCGCGCCGACAGCTGCGTCGAAGATGCCGTCGAGCAAACGCGCGCCGAGGATGATCAAACCCGCGACGCTTGCCGAAATGCCGACCGCGTCCGTGTAGAACAGCGCCAGATAGCTCGACATGCCCGTGAAGACAAGGACGCAGGCTAGATCTCCCAAGCCGTAGCCGACGCGAGAAGACAACGGAAGTCGCGGCTTGCTTCCCATCGTGACCTTGTCCTGGTCGGCAATCCCTATTTCTGCGGATGATGACATTGTTTACTGCTCCTTTGCGGTAGACGTGAAACGACTTCGTTTCGATTTCGGTGAGTGTTTGCGATCGACTTTCGAACGGCGACTTCAGGCGGATGTCTCGACGGCCGCGGCTACATGGACCCAGGCGGATTCGTTCTGGTTCGAACGCTCGACGGCCGCGAGTACGCGCTGCACCGACAGGCCCTCGGCGAAAGAAGGCTGAGGATCGGCACCTTTGACGATGGCGGTGACCAAGTCGACGACCTGGTGGCTGAACCCGTGCTCGTACCCGAGCAGATGCCCGGCCGGCCACCAAGCCTTGATGTACGGGTGGGTGCCATCGGTGACAAGGATCTTGGTGAAGCCTCGACGATCCTCCGGGGCTGCGCGATCGTAGAAGTTGAGACTGTTCAGGTCCTCCATATCGAAGGCCAGCGCACCCTTGTCGCCCGAGACCTCGATGGTGAGAGCGTTCTTTCGGCCCGTCGCAAAGCGGCTCGCCTCGAACGACACCAGTGCTCTGTTCGACAGGCGACCGGTGAAGATCGCAATGTCGTCCACAGTCACTGCGCCGAAATTCGAGCCCGCTGTACCCGTGGGCTCGGAGCCCGATACGTTCAGTGGCCGCTCCCTCACGATCGTGTCGAGCGCGCCCGAGACAGATTCCACTCGAGACCCCGTGACGAACTGAGTCATGTCGACAATGTGTGCGCCGATGTCGCCAAGCGCCCCCGACCCGGCGTGCTCCTTCTGCAGACGCCAGGCGAGAGGCACCGAGCGATCCACGAGCCAGTCCTGCCGATACGCGGCGCGCACCTGCTGAACGTCTCCGACAACGCCTTCGGCGATCAGCTCCCGCAGGAACATCACGGCGGGGACCCGTCGATAGGTGAACCCCACCATCGAGCGCACTCCGCGCTTTGCGGCACGGACGGCGGCGTCGGCCATCGCTTCGGCCTCGTCAACCGTGTTCGCGAGTGGCTTTTCGCACAAAACGTGCTTGCCAGCGTCGAGCGCGGCGATAGCGATCGCGGCGTGTGAGTCGCCAGGGGTGACGATGTCGACGATGTCGATGTCATCCCGCGCGACTACTGCGCGCCAGTCCGTCGCGGCCTCGGCCCATCCCCACTTGTGGGCGGCCTCACGCACAGAACTCGCATTGCGTCCAACGATGACCGCCATCTCAGGCTCACCCGGCAGGTCGAACACGCGCGGCGCCTGCCGCCAGCCCACGGAGTGGGCGGCCCCCATGAAGCCATGGCCGATCATGGCAACCCGCAGCGTTCGTGTCATCGAAGTGTCCCGTCGTCGATCATTCGATCCGCGGTGTGAAGGGCAAGAGCGATGCTCGTGAGCGTCGGGTTCACAGAATTCCTGGTGGGAATCACACCGTTTCCGACAGCCCAGATATTTGCGGTTCCGCGAACTTTGCCGCCCTCGTCGAGCACTGACGTCCGTTCGTCGGATCCCATGCGATGCGTACCCATGAGATGGAGCGCGGATCCGTAGGGACGCAGGAAAGACGTCGAGCCGTCCTTCGTGTCCCCGATCGCCCGTGCGATTTGGTACTGATCCACGAGGGCCTGTGACACGCGAGCGTGATCGTCGTTCGTGAGCTCGATGTGGGCACGCGGTCGAGGCAATCCGAATGCGTCCACGTTGACTTCGTCGAACTCGACAGTGTTTTCGTACACCGGCTCCGTTCCGATGAAAGTCCCGATGTTGGTGGTGCTGAGAGCGTCATCACCCATCGATACGCCCGTGTGGGCGACGCTCGGTAGATCGATCACCGCAGTGTGAAAGGGTCTGTCATCAGCGACTGGCAAGTAGAGGGCCAGAGCAGGCTCGCTCTCATTCGCGATTGGAGCTTCACCGCTGAGCGGAACCATCGACACGATGTTCAGGTGGTCGGTGACGAAGCGACCGAGCGCAGGATGCCTCAGACCGGAGGCGACGAGAAGCTGGGGTGTGCCGATGGCGCCCGCACCGATGACCACGATGGCACCGCTCGCGGTGAACTCGCCAGCGCCGGCGTGCACCGCGACTACGGAGCTTGCCACGCCGGCCCTTTGAACCACTCGCCGGACGATCGCGCCGGTCAGGATGGTCAGATCGCCGACAGCACCCTCGGGGTCAAAGAGTGCTGCCGCCCCGGCGTACTCGACAGCGCCGGCTCCGGTTCGGCGGGCGGCCAAGGGCACACGTCGCGGTGAGGTACCGATCTTCGCCGCGATTCGATCTCGAACCCACTGTTGCCGTGGGCCCACATCGTCGAATAGCGAATCGGTCGACCAGAGGAGGGTCTCTGCCTCGTCGAGATACTTCGAGAGCGTGTCCCCCGAAAGCGTTCCGTTCCACTCCTCCGTGAGATGCGGACGTGGAACCGCGTGCGACCACGCGATCATCATGCCGCCGAGGGCGTGGATGCCTCGCGTGCCTGAGAGTCCGGGAATCGGAACCTCCCCACCCGCGTGCGGGACGAGCAACGTCATTGCCGCCCGGTTGAAGTCAGGGTCAGGCATGACATTCCGCAAATGCACGCCGGGCTGGGCGGACTGTGCAGAGCCCGCCTCAATCATCAGGACCGATAGTCCTCGCCGACGTGCGGCACCCGCCGCGGCGGCGCTACCCGCGCCACTCCCGACGATGACGACGTCGGCGGTATAGCGGAGCTCTTCGGGGCTCTCGATGAGGTGTATGGCGCTCATCGAGACATCGGGTGAGTCGCGTTGATGAGCTCGTGGGTGCGCTGGATGGTTGCATAGGACTGCTCGGGCACGTCGAACTGGGCACACTCGATAGTGATCGGCCCGCCGTATCCGGCGTCGGCTATCGACTGCAGGACGGTCCGAATGTCGTACAAGACTGGCGTGCCGTCTTCCTGGAACCCGTATGTCTTGACGTGGACGATCGAGGCCCGCTCGGCTAGCGCAGTGATGAACGAGAGGACGGGCGTGATGTCTTCGACGAAGCCGAACGGCGCACCCTCGAATGTGGCCAATACCGCTGTCTGGAGCGGCTCTATATTGCCTGTGTCGAGGATGAATCCCACCTCCGGCCCGACGGCATCGAGGAAGTGCATCACATCCTCCGGCGTCGAGGTCAGCTCGCAGTGGTTTTCGATCAGGAGTCGGATTCCGTGCGACTGGGCGAAAGCCGATAGGCGGCGGACCGAGGCGACGACAACGTCGAATCCGGCAATTGATCCGGCCTGAACGATCGGCGGCGGTGCGAGATTGACGCGCGCCGAAACGACGCCGAGCGCGGACATCATCTCGAGCTCCCGCTCGATCTCACGGAGGTCTTCTTCGCGGTGGACTGGATCGCCTGCTCCGGCATAGGGTCCGTCGATCGTCACGGTGGTGATGCGAGAGCCGATCGCGTCAAGATTCCTTCGCAACTCACCGAGGCTGTCAGCATCCGCGTTGTTGAGATACCAGTCGGGAACCTCCCACTCATTTACGCGGAAGACGTCGGCGATGTGCTGGGGGATTTCCTCGATTGCGACATCGGGCTTTCCCTCGGTCACCTGTATCCACTCGATCTCACCACCGTCATTGCGAACCGGCAGCGATATCGGGCCGAGGGCATGTCGAATACCCCAAGCCGAGATGCGCAGATCGTTGTTCATCCTCGTACTCCTTCGTTTCGCCGTGCCCTAGCGAGACTTAGCACTCGCTAGGTTTCTGTGACGGTAGCATCAATACTTAGTGGACGCTAAGCTTTGAGTCAAGCGGTTTCACCGCACAGAGATGGGGAAGAATGAGTGCGATGACCACCGCCAAGAAGCCGCGGGGCCCCTATGCGGCGGCCGACGCCATGCGGCGCGCGATCCTGGTTGCCGCGACCGATGTGTTCGCCGAGTCCGGCTACCGTGCGGGTTCCATCAAGACCATCGCCGAGCGTGTCGGGATCACGGACGCCGGCGTTCTGCACCATTTCGGCAACAAGAGCGCGCTCCTCGCCGCCGTGCTCGAGTGGCGCGATGAGCGCATCTCACCTCTTCTTCCCGAGCCTGGCGACAGCGGGATTGCAACGTTTGCGGGGCTCCTCCGCGTCGCCGAGTACATACCGACCGAGCCTGGGATTGCCCGACTTCATTGCACGCTTCTCGCCGAGTCGACCGATCCGAGCCACCCTGCGCACGATTTCTTCGTCGAACGCTATGACCGCACTCGAGGGGAGCTTCTCCACGCGTTTCACCAAGCAGCTGGCGAGGGACACCTGAAAGCGGGCGTTGCTCCGGAACTCGCTGCTGCCGCGACCCTCGCACTCATGGACGGCCTTCAGCTCCAGTGGCTGCTGCACCCCGATGCCGTGAACATCAGAGAGACGCTCGCCGGCCATTTCCTCGCACTCGTGGACATGCCGGACATGCCACAAATGGCGTAAGGGGTCGCCCCTCCGCATCGAGCCAACCCTCGGACAATTGGTGCGAGCCATGCGATCGAATCGGCCGACGAAGCGCCACACGCACGAGCGTCCATAGCGGGACGAGCGCCCAAGATCGCCCGCACGAAGAACGGATCAACTTCTTGGGAATCGCTCGCTATCAACGGGGTTCGATGACAGTGCCGGCACTGACGCGGCATCTCGCAGGAATCGTTCAACTCGTAGGCGCCTCCACGCAAAGCCGGGGGCGTGAGCTCAGAGCGCCGCGAGAAGCGCTTCTGCGGCAGCGCGGGAGCGGTGCATCCGTGTCGGATCGGCGTCGAAGTCACCGAGGAAGACGGAGCCGAGGGCGCAGGTGAGGATCCCGTACGCAACCGTCACGCAGGTGTCCGGCGAAGCATCGGTATGGTCTGCGGCGACGAGGTCGGCAAGTTGGAGGCGGGTCGCCGTGTACGCCGTAGTGAGTACTTCTGCGATCTCCGGGGTCGTGCGCGAGAGTTCGACGAACCCCAGCACGACGGCATTCTCCCGATCGGGAGAGTTGAATTCCGGACCGAACAGATAGTCGAGCGCGCCCTCGACATCGGCGACGTCGGACGGAAGGATCGAGCCGACCTTGCCGGTGTGGTCCGCGAAGAGGGCGATCGCCGTGTCGAGCAGTAACCGATCACGGTTGCCCACGAAGTGCCGCACGTGCCCGCGCGACATTCCGACGGCGTCGGCGATCCGATCCAACGAGGTGCCGCTGATGCCGTGCTCGGCGATCGTCGTCATCGTCGCATCGATGATCTGCTCCCGGCGCTCCACGGCGACGGAGGGACGTGCCATCCGCTCTCCTTTCATCGGAAATGCTCGGGTGCGCTACGGGCCACTGAGCCGAGTGTAACGGGCAGGTAAATTTTAGTCTAGTCAGACTTGACTACTTACGATCGGCTGACGTAGCGTGACCGACACCGCGACGCCGACTGGTGCCGTGACCGTCTCGAAGGAGTGACATGCACCACGTTCTGCGCATACCGCCGGCGCCCGAGAGCCCCCTCTCGTTCCCGGTACGGGTCCGCACACGCGACGGCGTGCTCCTCGCCGCCGACGTCTACCTGCCCGGCGCTCCTGCAGACGCCGACACCTCGCCAGGCGACACCATCCTCATCCGCCTTCCCTACGACAAATCAGGCGTGTACTGCTTCATTCCCCTGATCGCCGAGTACTTCACCCGGCACGGCTACCGCGTCGTGGCGCAAGACGTACGAGGCAAGTTCCGCTCTGAAGGCGATGCTCTCCTCTTCGTGAACGAGGTGAACGACGGCTACGACACGATCGAGTGGATCACGCGGCAGCCGTGGTCCAACGGCCGCGTGGCAATGTGGGGCGACAGTTACTACGGCTACACGCAGTGGGCCGCCGCCGCGAGCGGCCACCCGGCGCTGAAGGCCATCGCGCCCCGGGTGACGGGAACCGCACTGGGCGAGCCGGTGCGCCGCGACGACTCACAGCGCACGCGGCGTGTCGAGTGGGGGGTCACGTACATGTACCCCCTGACGCAGTTCTTCGACAACGACATGGTCGCTTGGGAGCCTGATTGGACTCGCCGCGATTTCGCCGAACAAGCCGAGGACTTCATGGCACAAGTCGGTCAACGGGGGCTGTCGTACGACCAGTGGTACCCGAATCCGGTACTGCTGCCGCGATTCCCGAACGGCGACCCGTTCGCCGGGCGCTCGGTGCCCGCGCTCCACACGATCGGCTGGTGGGACAACTGCGCCCCACTGTCCTGGGCCGACGTCGAGCAGATCAAGCGTCATCCGAACTGGGATGTGCACCACTATCTGCGTATCGAACCGATCGACCATGAGAGCTATCAGCTGCTCGAGGCTGAAGGGGCACGGGTGATGGAGCGCAGCGAGCAGCAGATCCAGGACCTGCTCCCCCGCACGCTCGATCCGGCGCTCGCCTTCTTCGACGTGTTCGTGCGCGGCAACGGGTCCGCGGCGGATGTGCCCCGGGTTTCCTGGAATCTTGCCGGAACGACCGGGATGCGCGAAAGCGCGACCTGGCCGCCCGCCGGCGTGCGCAGCATCACCCGCTACGCGACCGCCGACGGCGCGCTGGTAGCTGAGCGTCCTCGGAGCGATTCGACACTCGACTGGACTCACGACCCTGCTGACCTGGTTCCGTCCAGCGTGCCGGATGCCTTCTCCTACCTCCTTCATTTGCCGGATGAGGCGCCTATCGGCGAACGAGGAGACGTGTTGCGATTCGACTCCGCGCCACTGGCGGCCGATGTCGATCTTGCCGGTCCCGCCACCGCGCGGGCGCGCATCGGATCCGACGGTCCGATCATGGATTTCTTCGTGCGTCTGCTCGACGTCGCTCCCGATGGCACCGCGCTGCGCATCGCGCGTGGCCAGCAGCAGGTCACCGACGCGACCGAGACATCGACGGTCGACCTCGACCTCGGGCAGATCGGGTACCGGCTGCAGGCAGGGCATCGCCTCCGTGTGCATGTGTCCAGCAGCGACTACCCCGAGTTCCTGCCGCAGACCGGCACCGGCGCCGACCCTTGGACGTGGGGAGCAACCCGCCCGAACATCCAATCCCTCATCGTCGGCGGATCCGACGCGTTCGCACTGACCCTGACAATCCTCGAAGGAGACCTGCCCTGATGGAACCCGTGCTGGACTACGTCTTCGAGATTCGCGCCCGTATCGATCCCGACGTGCATATCGGGCGCGGGCCCGACGAGAAGCTCTCGTTCACGCCCGTATCTGGGGGCACAGTCTCCGGCCCCCGCCTGAGCGGCGTGGTCCTGGCTGGAGGTGGAGACTGGGCGGTCGAGCGCTTCGGGACCGCCCAACTTGAGGCTCGGTACATGATCCGCACCGAGGATGGCGCGGTGATCGACATCATCAATCGTGGCTACTTCCGCGCGACGCCGGAACTGATCGAGCGCATGGAGCGCGGGGAGGACCTTCCCGAGGATGAGCCCGGTCTCTACTTCCGCACCGCCCCCGTGTTCCAGACCGATGCCCCGCAGCACCGTTGGCTGGCGGAGAACCAGTTCATCGGCCTCGCACGCGACGAAGACGGACACGTCTGCATCCGGGTGTATCTGCTCACCTGACCAAGAACGTCCGCGCGAGATCCTCCCCTCACTCGATACGCAACGATCCGATCATCCGAAAGGGAAACACCATGAAAAGAACAGGAATGACTGTAGGCGCCGTCGCCTGCGTGGCCATGCTCGCGCTCACCGCGTGTACGCCCCGAGACGGCGGTGACGGGGCCGACGGAAAGGACTTCTCGATCGTCGACTCGCAGCCCGCCGCAACGACGCCCGTGGACGAGGTGACGTGGGCGATCGTCGAGGGCGAGCCGGCCACCCTCAACCCGGGCGCGTCCGCAAACCTGATCATCCCCAATCTGTGCGACAACCTGCTTTCACTGCAGCCCGACTTCTCGATCGAGCCCGGGATCGCCGAGAGCGCCGAGTTCGTCGACCCGGTGACCTTCGTCATCACCCTGCGCGATGATGTGAGGTTCTGGGACGGCACCCCGGTGACGGCGGACGACGTGGTCTACAGCCTGCAGCAGAACATGAACCCCGCATCGCAATGGTTCGGCGCTTTCGCACTGGTCGTGCCCGACGCAACGGCAGGTATTGTCGCCACTGGCTCGCACGAGGTCACTGTTCATTTCGTCGCCCCCGACTCGACCTTCCGCGATGCGCTCGCCGGTCAAGGGTCGGCCGTCATGCAGAAGGCCTTCAGCGAGGCGGCCGGCGCAGCGGTCGGCACGCCCGCCGTCGGGCTGATGTGCACGGGTCCATACAAGCTGAACCCGGGCGGCTGGACGCCCGGCAGCCAGATCGTCACCACCGCCAATGACGACTACTGGGGCGGGGCGCCGCTGGTGAAGACCCTCACGTACACCTTCGTGTCTGATGGGTCGACGCTCGCGACCGCGCTCACGCAAGGGGAGATCGACGGTGCCATAAACGTGCCGCCGGCGTCGCGAGCGGCGTTCCAGGGCGACGGCGCCGGTACGCTGACCGTCGGCCACTCGACCGCCTCCTACAGCTTCGGCCCGGCATCATCTACCAGCCCCGCGGCCAACCCGAAGATCCGTCAGGCGCTGAGCCTCGCGATCGACCGCGAGCAGTTCCTTGAGACCGTGGTCAATGGTCTCGGCTACGTGCAGAAGACCATCGTTCCCGAGTTCTCTTTCCAGAAGAAGGAGAATGCCGATATCTACCAGGCCGGCTACGACGCGCTCGCGACGCCGAAGGTCGACATCGAAGCCGCCAAGAAGCTCGTGGAGGAGAGCGGCGAGGACCTGAGCAAGCCGCTCGTCGTCGCCGTCCCCGCAGGCGCGAAAGAGTTCCAGCAGACGGCGACGATCATGCAGAGCGCCGGCAAGGCGATCGGCTTGAACATCGAGATCAACGCCATGCAGGCGTCTGATTTCGGCGCAATATTCTATGATCCGTCGAAACGCGCCGGCATCGACTTCGTAGCAACGCAGGGCTATCTGGAAGTCCCGGGGGTCCTCGGTTATCCCTCCCTCTTCCTGCTGCCCGCAGAAATGGGAGGCGTCTTCAACTGGAGCCAGTACGACAATCCCGAGGTGACCGCCCACATGGCGGCAGCCCGCAACGCGATCGATCCCGCGACCGCGGCGCAGGAGTTCGTCGCGGCGCAGGAGATCTTCGCTCCGGATCTGCTCCAGGTCACCCTCGCGGGCACCTACCAGCTCACCTATGTGAACAAGGATCTGACAGGGGTGACCACCTCGGTCGCCGCGTACAGCAGTCCTTGGGCACTTCACCTCGGCGGCAAGTAGTCGTCTGACCCGCATCGTCCACTGCCGAGCGCATGTCGAGACGGGGTCGCAGAATCCGCGTTCTGCGACCCCGTCGACACTCGCAGAGACCTGCACCTGATCCCCTGACCCGGAGCGAGGATTCGCCACTGTGAACGCACTGACCAGAACGCTGGCGGGAAGGCTGGGCGGCTTGATGCTGACCCTCTTCCTGGCGAGCATCGTCATCTTTTCGGCAGTGCTCCTGACCGGCGATCCGATCGCGGCGCTCGCGGGCGGTGCGAAACCGACGCCCGAGCTGATCGCCCAGATCCGCGCCGACTACCATCTCGACGAGCCGGTATGGTCGCGCTATTGGATGTGGCTTACCGGAGTGTTCCAGGGCGACTTCGGCAGGTCGTTCGTCTACAAGACCGATGTGTTGACGTTGGTCGCCCCCCGCTTCGGCATCACCGTGCAGCTGGTGCTGTTGACGGTGTTGTTCATCCTCATCTTCGGCGTCGGCTCCGGCATCCTCGCCGCCACGCGCGGTCGGGCCGTCGATCGCACAGTCGCAGTCCTCACCTCGCTCGGCATGGCGCTGCCCACCTTCGTCGTCGCCATCCTGCTGATCTGGATCTTCGCCAAATCCCTCGGCTGGTTCCCGGTATACGGCGAAGGCACCGGGTTCTGGGACCGGCTCTGGCATCTCACGCTTCCGGCGGCGTCGCTCGCTGTCCTGTTCATCGCCTACATCAGTCGCGTGACGCGCGGCGCTCTGGTCGCGCAGGTGCACTCCGAGCACGTCGACACCGCACGGGTGCGCGGCATTCCGCGACAGCGCATCTTCGGCGCGCACGTGTTCCGCAACGCCTCACCGCAGATCCTTGCGATCGCCGGCACGACGATCGCCGGGCTGTTCGCCGCATCGGCCATCGCCGAAGTGGCGTTCGGGCTGGGCGGGATCGGTTCCCTGCTGGTCCAGGCTGCGGCCCGAGCGGATCTACCCGTGGTGCAGATCGTCTCACTGCTGCTGGTGACGATCTTCGTGGTTTTGAACGCCGTCGCCGACCTGGTCAGCGCTCTGATCGACCCGTCCAGCGTCGCCGGAGGGACCAGCGCATGAGCGTCGCACAGATCGCACAGGGCGCAGTGCCCGGCGTCGCCCGACGGGCCGCGAAGAAGGACTGGATGTTCCTGGTCGCACTGATCGTGTTCGGGATCATCGTGGTGGCGACGATCCTCGGGCCGTGGCTGGCGCCCTACGACCCGAACGAGTTGTACGTCGGACCTGTGAACGGCGCATCGAGTCTTGCGCACCCTTTCGGCACCGACGACTTGGGACGCGACATCCTCTCGCGGGTCCTCGTCGGAGCCCAGGCCAGCGTCTTCGCACCGATCGTCGTCGTGGTCCTTTCCACACTGATGGGCATCACGCTCGCGCTGCTCGCCGCCTGGTTCGGCGGCTGGGTGAGGGGTGGCATCGCACGCCTCATCGACGTGATCTTCGCCATCCCCGGGCTCGTGATCGCCGTCCTCGCGGTGGCGATGTTCGGCAAAGGACTGATCGCTCCCATCGTCGCTCTGTCGATCGCGTACATCCCGGTCGTCGCGAGGCTCACACAGACCGCCGCCTCCCGCGAACTCGGCAAGCCGTACATCGCCGCCCTACGTGTGCAGGGTGTGGCGAGCCTCGCCATCTGCTTCCGCCACCTCGTGCCGGCGCTGACGCCACTGGTGGCCGCGCAGATGGCCATCGGCTTCGGCTACGCGATGCTCGACCTCGCTGCGATATCGTTCCTGGGACTCGGGCAGCAACCTCCCGCGCCCGACTGGGGCTCGATGATCTCCAGCGGCCAATCCGGCATCCTCGCGGGCGCCCCCGAACAGTCCGTCTTCCCAGCGATTCTGGTCGTGATCACCGTCCTCACCGTCGGCATCATCGGTACCAGGGTCACCATCTGGGCAGAGGAGAAGGAACGATGAACGATTCCGTCCTCGAGATCACCGGGCTCGACATCTTCGCACCCGGACCGGATGGTCCTCGTCAACTCGTGTTCGACAGCACGCTGTCTGTCGGCAGAGGAGAAGCGGTCGGCCTGGTCGGCGAGTCCGGCTCCGGTAAGACGCTGACCGTGCGCGCCGTCGCTGGGCTACTGCCCGACGAATTCACCACCGTCGGCACCATTCGGATCGAAGGCCAGGATCTCGGCGAGATGACCGGACGGGCGTTGCGTGACCTGCGCGCGCGCCGTCTCGGCATGGTCTTCCAATCCCCCCGAGCGCACCTGAATCCGCTGCGCACGATCGGCGATTTCATGACGGAAGCCCTCGTCCACGTCGCGGGAGTCAGCCGTGACACCGCCGACAGGCGTGCACGCGCACTGCTCGACGAAGTCGGAATCACCGATCCCGGGCGTCGCATGCGGCAGTACCCGGCCGAACTCTCCGGCGGCCTGCTGCAGCGGGTGATGATCGCCGCAACACTGGCGATGGATCCGAAGCTCTTGCTCGCCGACGAGATCACAACGGCACTGGACGTCACCACGCAGGAGGAGGTGATGGCCGTCATCGCGGACCTGCGTATGCACCGCGAGCTCTCCCTGCTGTTCATCACGCACGACCTGGCACTGGCAGGCGCCGTTTGCGACCGGGTGAACGTGATGCAGCACGGTCGCATCGTCGAGACCCTGAACGCCGCCACTATGCGGCAAGATGCGCAGGAGCAGTACACCAGGATCCTCATGTCGGCGGCGCTCGATGAAACTCCGCCTGTCCAGCCGGAGAGTGCCGCCGAAACGATCTTGAAGATCGAAGACCTGCGCAAGAGCTACCGAGTGCGCAGTGCGGACGGCGGAAAAGAGGTCCTGGTCGCCGTCGACGGAGTATCGATGGAGCTTGCCGGCGGCGGCTCCCTCGGAATCGTGGGCGAGTCAGGCTCCGGCAAGTCGACCACCGCGCGACTGCTGCTCGGGCTCGAAACGGCCGACCACGGAAAGGTCACCGTCGGCACACAGGATTGGAGCCTCCCGGCTCGCGGCGGACAGGAGCGACGCCAACGAGCCAAGATCGTCCAGATGGTCTTCCAGGATCCCTATCAGTCCCTCGACCGGCGACAGACAGTGCGGCAATGTCTCATCGAAGCGATCCGCGTACACCGGCCGAAGGACTCAGCAGAAGCGATCAGCACCCGCGTCGCCGAGCTGATGTCCCAGGTGCGCCTCGAACCGGTCTTTCTCGATTCGCGTCCGCGCGCGCTGTCAGGCGGCCAGCGGCAGCGTGTCGCCATCGCGCGCGCACTGGCCGCCGATCCAGTGCTGTTGGTGCTGGACGAGGCCGTCTCCGCGCTCGATGTCACGACACGAGTGGAGATTCTGACTCTGCTCGACACGATTCGGCGCGAGACTGGCGTCGCCCTGCTGATGATCACGCACGACCTCACCGTCATTCGGCGCCTGTGCGACCACGTCGTGGTGATGCGGCATGGGCAGATCGAAGAGCGTGGCACCGCTGCGGAGATTCTGGACGAGCCGAAGGCGGAATACACCCGCCTCCTGCTCGACTCGATCCCGCGCGAGGGCTGGACGCCCCAACGGCGCCGGCTGGGCCGCACCCGATCCCTGCCGACCGTCACCCGCAGCACGATGATCCCCGAGTGAATCGAGAACCCCCTGATGTCTACACCTCTGATGGAACCCGGCTTCGAGTACTGCTTCGAACTGCACTGCCAGGTCGAGGAGGCGGTCCCCTTGGGCGGGCGCGCGCCAAGCGAAGGCCTACATTTCGCTCGGGTATCGGGTGGCACCTTCGACGGGCCGAAACTCACAGGCACCGTGCTCGACAGCGGCGGCGACTGGTGGACCGCCCGCGGCCTGACCGTCACCCTCGACGCCCGGTACGTCATCGAGGCCGCAGTGTCCGATGGAACGGCCGGCGTCGAGGTGGTCAATCGAGGTATCTGGCGCACCGACGAGAAGACGTTCGAACGGATGCTGGCGGGCGCGTCCGTCTCCGAGCAAGACCTCTACTACCGCACCGCCTTCGTCTTCCGCACCGAGCATCCCGAACTGCACTGGCTCACCGCGTCACAGTTCGTCGGCTACGCCCGTGCCGAGCCCGGCTTCGTGATCATCCGCGTGTTCCGCCTGACATGATCGCACCCACCGGCCTGATCCCCCTCCAGACAGAGAGTGACCTCCACATGATGGAATCCGCAGACCTCGTGATCGTGAACGGCCGCGTTTTCGACGGCACGATCCGCACTGAGAGCACCGCCGTCGCCACCGCCGACGGTCGCATCGTCCGAGTCGGCACCGACGCCCGCGTGCAAGAGCTCGCCGGTTTGGAGACTCGCATCATCGATGCCGATGGTGGTCTCATCCATCCCGGCTTCGTCGACGCGCACGTCCACGCCGCCTTCGCCGGCGTCGAACGACTGAGCATCGACCTCACGCAGGCGCTCAGCGTCTCGGAGACGCTCGAGCTGGTCCGCGTCGGAGCCGAAGCCAGCGAAACCGGGTGGGTGACGGGCGGCGGCTGGAGCCACGAGCTCTTCCCGATGCCCACTCGGCACGACCTCGACGCGATCGTTCCGGATCGACCCGTTGCCCTCAGCGACGCCGGGCACCACACCCTGTGGGTGAACTCCAAAGCACTCGAACTCGCCGGTGTCGACCGCACCACCCCGCAGCCTCACAACGGCCACATACATCTGGACGAGCAGGGCGACCCGATCGGCTATCTGAATGAGACCGCCGCTGAGCTGGTCGGACGCATGATCCCCCGCAGCACCGACGACGAGATCTACGCCGGATTGCTCAACGCGCAGGAGTATCTGTGGTCACTCGGCGTCACCGGCTGGCACGAGGCGATCCTCGGCGAGTACAACGGCAAGGCCGATTGCACCGCCGGCTACCTGCGCGCGATCGCCGAGGGGACGCTGAAGAGCGACACCTCCGGCGCGCTCTGGATCGCACCGGGTCTACAGCGGGAAGAGGTGCCCGCACTCGTCGCTCGCTTCGTCGAACTGCGCGAGCGCAACGCGGTAGCTGGGTTCTCAACCTCCACCGCTAAGGCCATGATCGACGGAGTCCCGCACGGCGAGACCGCTGCACTGCTCGAGCCGTATTGCAATCACAGCGGCGACGGCTTCTCCGGCGAGATGCACTTCGACGAGGAGACGATCCGCGACTTCGTCGCACAACTCGATGCCGCGGGCTTCGCCCTGCATCTGCACATCATGGGCGATCGCGGCATCCGCGTCGCACTCGATGCGATCGAGGCGGCCCGCGCGGCCAACGGAGCGGGACCGCGGCACCACATCGCACACCTCTCCATGGTGCAGACCGAGGATGCACAGCGATTCGGTCCTCTCGGCATTACCGCGAACATCCAAGGCTTGTGGGCCGCCCCGGACCCGTTCGTCGTCAGCCTCATCGGCGAAGAACGGATGCAGCAGGGATACCCCTTCCGCACGATGGTCGACGGGGGCGCCGACCTGGCCATGGGATCGGACTGGCCGGTGTCGCCGGCCGACCCGTGGCTCGCGATCCACGTGACCGTGAACCGCTGGGCACCGCCACCTCCGGGTGCCAAGGTCCCGTCTCTGTCCGCCGGTGCACAACCGCCGACCCTCGACGCAGAGCACCAGGCCCTCACGCTTGTGCAGGCGCTGACCGCCTACACGAACGGATCGACCGAGCTGGTGCTCGGCCGACCGGGACGCGTGCGCCTCGGGGAACGTGCCGATATCGCGATCGCCACAGGTGACCCCTTCGAGATGCCCGGGGAGGCCATCGCGTCGCTGCAGACGGCCGTGACGATCGTCGGCGGGGAAGTCGTCTTCGAGAGATGAGCGACACACTGACAGCTACTGCGCGCGGATGGGGAACCAATCGCCCTCGCGGCGGGGTTCGTCCACGTCTCGTGGTTGGCCGACGTCCCTGACGGTTCTGAACTCTCTTGCTTCCCTCGCATCGCGAGGTGCGGTCCCCCGCATAGTCAGCGGGCTCGTTCGTGCCCTAGGGGACACATCGATTCGTGGCGGGAGGACCGCCGAAATCAACGGCCTGACCTACCGTGGGCCAGTTACCCACGGTAGGTATGTGCGCACTTCAACAAACGCCTCGCCCGCCGGTGTCGAACCGCGCAATTCCACGGATCTCGCCCAACTCCATTTCGAGTCTTCCGCGGCGCAACGGTGTCCGAAATCCGCCAACAGCGCGTCTCGCGGGAAACGATCTTTCCCAATCCTTTCCCACGAGTACGTTCGGGCAAGAACAAATCCCAGATGAACAGGGGTTCTTCTGGCGGTGACGGTGGGATTTGAACCCATATCCGGTGGTATTTCGTCGATGTGCCGGGGCGGGTTTGCGTTGGTTTTCCGCGGGATTCGAAGTTTCGCCGATGTGCCCGATGGGATGGGATTCGTCTCGGTTTTTCTCACGTGATTTCACACCTCAGCTCCCCCGGGGGCCATCGCAGGCACTACATCGGGTTATCCTCGTCGCGAATCTGCGACCACGGGCCGGTCGCGTGCGGGATCGTCCGCCCGTACAGGTCGCTGAGTTGCAGTGGGGAGGATGACGGCGCGCAGGTCGATCTCGAGCGACATGGGCATCAGGATTTCGACGTTGTCGCCGACAACCTGCGACGAGTGATACAGGTCGGTGACGAGGATGGTCGGCGTGCGACTCACCATACTCGCGCCCCCGCCCGCTCGACCGAGTCGGTCGCGGCGGCTAAGCCCGCATGGACTGCATCCGGCCATGTGTGGCCGAATGACGCGCGGGCCACGAGGTAGCCGACGAACGTGTCGCCGGATCCGGTGGTGTCCACCGGATCCGCTCGGCGTGTGGGAATGTGCACCGTCTCCTGTCCGACCCCCGAGCAGAGGAGGGCTCCCCGGGACCCGAGCGTTACGCAGACCGCTGTGGCGCCGGTATGCACGAGGATCTCGCGCGCGACACGCTCACCGGTGATATCGTCCGCGCCGATCCGAGCGAGGATGTCTGCGGCCTCGTGCTCGTTGACCACGAGCAGGTCGCACTCCCACGCCCGGGGTTCGATGTCGAGCACAGGCGCGGCATTCACGACGAGTCGCGCGCCGGATCGGCGGGCGCTTGCCATGGCGAGCTCACTTGCCCGCCGCCCGATCTCCGTCTGCACCAGCACGATCGCGTCGCTGGGAAAACTCGTCGGTACGAGGTCGGCCACCCGGTCGTTGGCGCCGGGAATCACCGTGATGCAGTTCTCCCCGTCCGGTGTCACGGTGATGACGGCCATTCCCGTCGGCAGATCGTCGACGATCCGCATGCGCGACACAACGCCCGCCCGAGCGAGCTCGTCGAGCTGATCGGTTCCGGCGGCATCTGAGCCGACGGCGCCGATGAACTCCACAGCGGCTCCGGCACGAGCGGCGGCCCATGCCTGATTCGCACCCTTTCCGCCGTTCGACTCCTGTGACGCGGTGGCCAGAACCGTTTCACCCGGACCGGGGCGTCGGTCCACGCGTATCGAGAGGTCGCGGTTGGCTCCTCCGACAACGATCACGCTCATCGAGCACCCACCTGTCCTGATTCGAAGTAAGTCCGCGTCTCAGCATCCAGGGCGGGCACGTCGAGAGGAGTAGACCCAGAGCGGATCGACTCCGTCGCGCGAATGCCGGCGGCGACAGCATCGCGAGCGGCGGAGGGTGAAACCGCAATGGGTCCGCCATCGCTGACGAAACGCAGGAACTCCGCGACAATTGAGCGGTCAGCGCCACCGTGCGTGCCATCGCCGACGGGGATGTCGTAGTCGATGTCCCCTTCGGGTCGATATTCCCCACGCCGGTTCCACAGGCGGACGACTCCGCCGTCGGTGTCGCCGAAATTCTCGATACGGCCCTCTGTTCCGATCACCACATAGTTGCGCCAGTAGTCGGGCGTGAAGTGGCATTGGTTGTACGTGGCCAGCACGCCGTTGGCCATCCGCATCTGAACGTGCGAGAGATCCTCGACGTCGATGATCGGATTGAGCTCCGTCTGGCTCAATGGGGGCCAGTTGTCGTAGGAGGCGAGCGTGCCCATGAGACGGTCGCTGTTGTCCCTGCGATCGGTGACGCGGTCATAGACCGCGAGTGCGCCCATCCCGCTCACGAGGTCGGCGGGCGCCCCGGCGAGCATCTGAATGACATCGAGGTCGTGCGACGCCTTCTGCAGCAGGAGACCGACGCCGCGAGAGCGTTCCGCGTGCCAGTCCTTGAAGTAGAAGTCGCCGCCGTTGCCGACGAAGTGCCGGCACCAGATGGCCGCCACCTGCCCGATGGCACCGTCGCCGACCAGGCGCGACATCAACTGCACGAACGGCATATGACGCATGTTGTGTCCGATGTACAGCTTCGTGCGCGACCGCATGGCGGCATCCAGGATCCGGTCACAGTCCTCGATGCTGATGGCCATCGGCTTCTCCAGATACACCGGGATCCCGCGTCCGAGAAGATCGGAGGCGATCTCCGCGTGCGTTCCGTCCGGTGTAAGCACAAATGCCGCGTCCACCTCGCCGATGCTGTGATGGGATCCGACGAATCGGAAATCGTGCGGCAGAATCGATCGCGCACGCCCCTCGGCAGCCGCGTCGGTGTCCGCGACAACGACAACCTCGGCGCCGCCGTCCCGGATGTACGAGGCCAGCCCGAACCGCGCACCCGCTCCGATGACGGCGACCCTCACTGCGGACCCCCCGTTGCGGATGCGTAGAGCAACCGGTTGAGTTCTCGCGCCAGTGCAGCGCCGTCATCATCGAGCGAAGCGACCCTGTGTGTTCCGGAGGCGACCGGGGCGAAGTGGGATTCGCCGAGCGCACCGATACTCACTGTGCCTCGCTCCGACCAGCTGAGGCCCGGTGCCGATCGCTCCGAAGCGACGAGGATCGTGATCGGGTCCCAGCTGGGCCGGCCGCTGCGGTGACCCGAGTGGAGCAGGTAGGCGATGGTCACCGGGCTGGCGTAGCCGTGATGGTCGATGAGGTTTTCACCGGTGATCACGCCATCGCCGACTTCCCACGGAACCACGTCGATGCGGCCGGGCCACGAAGTGAAGAGTCGTGCGGTGAGTTCTGGGGAGCGTGCGAAGTTGTACTCCGCTCGTGGCCCACGCTCATCGAAGCACCCGCCCATGACGACGAGCCGGACATCGCGTTCACGGATCAGATCGATCCCTGCCAGCGAGCTGTGCTCGTCGGGCCGCGAATCCATCAGCGCGACGAGGTTCGGGTGGAACCCGATCGCAGCGATCGTCACGGGTTCTGAAGACTCGGCGATCACCCGGCGGAGCAAGGGGACGGGTGGCGCGAAGTCATCGACACGGTCGGTGCCGAACGTCCGCGAGATGCCCCGGGCGAACTCCTCCGGTCCGAACACGTCGGGTCCGCGCTCGAGGGCCACTGGCGCCAAGTTCGCGTAGTGGCGCAGCACCGCGGTCGCAGCGCGCGCGCCCCACACGCTAGGCGTGGAGACGGCGACCCCAACAAGGGTGACTCCTTCTTTCTCCAACGCGCAGGCGACGGCCAAGGCGCCGACATCATCGACGTCGTCCTGGATATCGGTATCGACGATGAGCACTGTCATTCGTGAGCCCCCGCACTCGCGTCCTCGAGGACGAAGATGCGGGTCTCGCCCGCGTCCATCTGCACCGAGAAGCTCGTCGTCGACGTGCTCACCAAGGCATCCTCGAAAATGTCGTAGACCGGGGACGCTGCCGGCAGTGTGATCGTCTTGAGACCCGAAGTCGCCGCATGGATGCTGATCCACTTCTCGCTCACCTCGAACGGATCGCCCCCGGACGTGTAGAGGTGGACTCCGGCGTTCTGTGCGATCCAGCGCAAGAGCTTCGCGGGCGCGGGCGGCGCCGCAAGGAAGACCGAGGTCCACGTGCCGTGATCTTTCGCCCCGGCCACCGTCAGGCTGGGACCGTTGCCGCCGATGGTGCCCGTGGCGAGGACGTGATCCGAGTCCATGGGCACGAACACCGGATCGAGACTGATCTCCCCGCCATACTCCTCGGGCGATGCGGGGAAGGTCGCCGGGCTCAACGTGTAGCTCACCGGCGCCATCCCCGCGTCATTGATCTTCGTGATCGTGATGCCGTCAATGGAGACCGAACCACCGCCCCGGACCCCCCAGTTCACCCGGTAGTCGTCCTCCCARGCCAAAGTGAACTCGACGCTCTTGCGCCCGTCGTCACCGCCGGACCACTCGAAGTTCCCGACGTCCTTGGCATGGCCGTTGCTCGGCGACTGCGCGTAGAAGTAGAAGTAGTTTCCAGGGTCGGCGTTGGTCTGCGCATCGAACTCGACGCGATACCGTGCACCGCCCTCCAGCACGGTCTCCGAAGGGTTCGTGCCCAAGAACTCGAACCACTCCTCSCCGACGGGAGCAGCCCCCAACGCCGACCACGTGCCATCGACCACCAGCGCCGGGTCAGAGGTCAACGCCCCGAACCCGAACGCCCCCGCATCGAACCCCGACCCCGCATACGCACCAGACTCGAAATCGGTGCTCACCGGAAGGGTCGCAGACGGACTCCACTTCTCGATGTCGAAGCCCGTCAACGATTCCATCGACGACAGTGACAGTTCTTGATCGTCCACATAACCGGGGGCCCAGTTCCAGACGAGTGTGTTCCCGTCGCGCTTCAAGGCCTCAACCGCAGCCCGCTCGTCGGCATCGAGGTCGATCGCGTCAGGGAAGATGTACACCCGGTAGTCGTCGGGGACCTTGCCGTCGACGAGGTCCTCGATGAGATAGCGGTCGAAAGCGGTGCCCAGAGAAGCCAACTCCGCCATCCCCTGCGATGAGTTCTCGATGCGCCCCTCGTAGAACTTGGCGGTCGTGTCGGTCTCGGTGCCGAGCCGGAACTCGCCGTCGAGATCCGAGATGACTGCGATCTCGGAGTTGCGGCAACGTGGGATCGTCATCGAGTAGTCGCCCCATTGCTTGAGCTCTGACCAGACCCCTGCGAACGCCGGGTCGTCGTACCACTGACCGGACGAATGGTCCATGTACCAGAGGCCCGTCCCGTGCGTCACAGCCTGCCCGAACGCGCGACGCATCACCGAAGTCGACTCCTCCATCGTGGAGGCGAGTGTGAACAGGGAGGGGTTCGCGAGATGAGTGCGCTCGTCCGCCTCACTCACGAACAGCTTCCCGTGCGCACCGACGGCCTCGGGGAAGTTGCGCAGCGAGGCGTGCTGTCCGAGGTCACGGCGCACGTAGCTGTGCGGCGAGGTGACCATGTCGACGGTCTCGAGCCGGTGCATCTGGGATGCCGCTCGGTGATGCACGACCTGATTCTCCCAGCCGAGATCGGGGTGGTATCCGTACAACACGCTCGTAAGCAGGGCGTCATCGGATTCGTCCTTGACGATCGACGTGAACCAGGAGATCGCCTCGACCACGGACTGGTGATAAGCCTCGTAGTAGTCCACGACCATCTGACCGGCGGTCGGATCGAGGAAGTACCCGTCTGCCGTGGCCAGTCGATCGGCCTCGTCGGGAACGACGATGCCCGCGAACGTGGCTGCGGAGTCTCCCCAGGCGGCGCGCAGTGCCGTCTCGGTCGGGTATTTCTCGCGCGCATACTCCTCGAAGTACGCGCGCATCGGCTCGCTCGTGTCGGGGATGGCGTTCGCACCCCATGTGTGCCACTCGCCGTACATGCCTGCGGCCAGCGTGAATCCCATCAAGCTGTCCCCGTCGGGGCCGTCGAGAAGGTGTCGCACCGCGGCACGCAGCCGATCGCCGGCATCCGCGAGCCACAGCTCGGAGGCGAAGGACGCGTCCTCGCGGAAGTCGAACGACACCGGGGGCGGCGTGCGGAGGTAGCCCGTCGCCTCGGCCGGATGCGCATCGAGCCACCAATCCGGCGCCCACAGGTGCAGCCGCGGCAGCGCATACCCCTCGTCGACGCGAGATGTGAAGGTCGCCATGACGCGATCGAGGTCGCTGAAGTCCTGCTGCTGCGGCCCGGTCCATCCCAGATCGAGGAAGACTCCCTTGTCGATGAAAGAGTAGAACTTCACTCCCGCGGCTTCCATCGCCGCCCCGTCGGCCGCGGTGATCTCCTCCTGGAAAAGGAACATCGGAAACTCCGGCTCCCCGTCGACCGTGATCGTCTGGGCGCACTGGTGCTCGGCGATGTCGAAGACGGGACGCGCGCTCGACGACGGCGCAGGCGACGGCGAGGTCGTCGGCGTTCCGGATGGGCTCTGCGAAGGTGTACCGGACGGCGACCCGGTCGGGAACTCGGGTACGCAGGCGGCGAGGCCGACGGTGAGGACCGCGACCACGGCCACACCCGTGGCACGGCGAACGAGGGATGCTGGTCGAGCGGACATCTCTAACCCTTCAGACCGGAGAATGCGACGCCTTCGATGACGCGACGCTGCATGAGGATGAAGAACACGAAGATCGGGAGCATCGCCATGAGCGAGGCCGCGAGCATAGAGGGATATTCGGACCCGTGCTCGCCCGTGAACGATGCAAGGCCCACTGACAAGGGCATCTGGCCCTGCGAGTTGATCACGACGAGCGGCCACAACAGGGCGGACCACGTCGCGATCACCGTGAGGATGGCCAGCGCACTGAGTCCTGGCTTGGCCAGAGGGAGCATAATCCGCCAGAAGATCTGGAACGGGTTGGCGCCGTCCAGGCGGGCCGCCTCCTCGAGCTCATCGGGGAGGCCCAGAAAGACCTGCCGCATCAAGAAGATGCCGAACGCGTTCACGATGCCCGGCACCACGACACCGGTGAGAGTGTCGACCCAGCCGAAGGCCTGGACGGTCTGATACTGCGGGATGAGCAGAAGGGTCCCCGGCACCATCAGCATCGACAGAACCAGTCCGAAGAGGAACCCGCGACCCCGGAACCGCATTCGCGCGAACGCGTAGCCCCCGAGCGCCGAGAGCAGCACGGTCGCGATCGTGTTGGCCACTGTGATGATGACGCTGTTGAGCAGCTGACGCCCGAACGGTATCCGATCGAAGACGCCGAGGTAGTTGTCGAACGACCACGATGTCGGCCAGAGCGTCGGCGGCACCGACGTGATCTGAGTGTTCGTCATGAACGTGGCGAGCAGCTGGTAGACGAACGGAAAGACCATCACCAGCCCGCCGACGGCGAGGATGAGGTGGACGAGCGGCCTGCGCCACGCAAATGCCGGGCGCCCGACTTTCGACTGCTCAGGCATAGTGCACCCACTTCCGCTGCAGTCGGAATTGCACGGCGGTCAGCAGCGCGATCAACAGGATGATGACGACCCCGATCGCGGCGGCGTAACCCTTCTCGTTGCGGATGAAGCCCTCCGAGTAGAAGAAGTACACGAGCGTCTTGGCCTGCATGGCGTTCGGCCCGGTTCCCAGCATCACGAAGATCAGATCGAAGACCTGGATGCCGCCGATGAGCGTGAGCACCGAGATGAAGAACGTGGTGGGGGTGAGCAGCGGGAGAGTGATGGAGAAGAACTGACGGATCGGCCCCGCACCGTCGATCTGTGCCGCTTCGTACAGGTCGCGAGGGATCCCATTGAGGGCCGCGCCGAAGATGATGAGGTTGAGCCCGAGCGCGAGCCAGATGCCGACGATGCCGATGGCGACGATCGAGACGCCCGGAGTGGAAAGCCAGTACGGTCCGTCGATGCCGACCACCGCGAGCGCTTGGTTGATGAGCCCGAAATCGCCGCTGTACAGCATCCTCCACACGATGGCCACGGCGACGGGCATCGTGATCACGGGGAGGAAGAACAGTGCCTGGTAGAGACGGCGGAAGGCAAGGCCCGGGGTGTTGATGAGCGTCGCGAGCGCGATGGCGATCGGAACGTTGAGGAACACGATGAGCGTGTAGAGCGCCGTGTTGCCGAGCGCATCGAGCAGGTCAGGGCGCGTGAAGAGACGGACGTAGTTGTCCAGGCCGGTCCACTCCGCGTCGCCCAGGAATCCCCAGGTGGTGAAGCTGTAGTAGACGGTGCGCGCGAGCGGCCAGAGGTAGAAGATGCACAGCGGCACCAGCAGCGGGAGGAGGAACAGCCATGGCCAGATACCGTCGTTGCGTACGCCCTTGCGCTTGCGGCGCGGGCGCTGACGGCCTGGACGCGGCGCCCCCGGCGCGACCGCAAGAGCGGTCGCACCGGGGGTTGCAGTCTGGATCGACATGCGTCAGCGGTTCTCCTCGGCAAGGACCGCATCCATGGCCTTGGCGAGTTCGCGCGCGGCATCCGCGACCGGCTTCTGACCTGTCCAGGCCGGGGTCAGGTACTCGACCTCGAGCTGGTTCCACGCTGCGGTGTTCAGCGACACCGGGTACGGAGCCGCCTCGGCCGACTGATCGATGAAGATCTGCAGGTCCCACTCCGGGAACGATTCGGTGAAGGTCGACGCTGCGGACAGCCGGGCCGGGATGCCCAGGCCGGCCTTGCCGAATGCTTCGGACGCCTCCTGCGATGTCAGGAACGACTGGAAGGCCTGTGCCTCGGCGAGGTGATCCGATCCGGCCGAAACCGCGTACGCACCGCCCTGGATCGTCGTGACGAGGTCGGAGGAGCCGTGTGGGAGGGGCGCGACCTCGATCGTGTCCGCGATCTCGGACTCACTCAGCGTGGTGGCGTTCCAGCCGCCCGACCACATCATGCCGAGCTTGCCCGACGTGAAGTACTGCGCGATCGGATTGTCGTTGACCTGCTCGACGCTGGGAGCGGCTCCCGACTGGATGAGATCCACCCACAGCTGCAGACCCTCGATGGTCGCGGGGTCGGCGTAGCCGGAAGTCTCACCGTCCTCCGAGATCACGTATCCCCCGGTCGCGAAGATCGTGTTGTAGTACGTCTCCTGACCCAGCGCCGGGCCGGAGGCGGCACCGAACACTCCGTCGCTGCCGAGCGCCGCGGTGATGGCGTTCGCCGTGGCCTCGAAGTCCTCCAGCGTCCACGATGCTTCGGGGTAGGCCACACCCGCCGCGTCGAAGATGGCCGTGTTGTACCAGACCGCCATGGTGTTGTAGCTCATCGGTGTGGCGAGGATCTTCTCTTCCAGCGTGTAGCTGTTGACGAGGGCCTCGGGGAACTCCGCGGGATCATAGTCCGACGACACCTCGGCGAGAACGCCGTTGGTCGCGTACTGCGCGAAATTCGGCTCGTTGAGCCAGAACAGGTCGGGAAGCGTGTCGCTGGAAGCCTGCGTCTGCAACTTGGTCCAGTACTGGTCCCACGGCACCGCGGTGACTTCGACCGTGACGTTCGGATTCTGTTCGGTGAACTTCGCGGCGAGCTCCTCGTGGAGCTTTACCGCGTTCGCATCCCAGATCATGTATTCCAGGGTGACATCGCTGTCGGCCGCCGGGCTGTCGCTGCTGCAGCCCGCCAGAACGATGAGGGAGGCTGCGGCGAGTGCGCCGATCGGCATCCACCTGTGGTTGTTTAGCACTGTGTACTCCTCGGGTTCGGAAGGGAACACATTGACGATAACTGATTGATAGGAGATATATCAATCATTCTCGATCATTCCTTATGATTAAGTCTGTTGCGAGGTGAACGCCAGGACGGCGCTGTGAGTGCTCGCACGGTAAGAGGTGGCAACGTGACACGCACGGACCGGCTGAGTTTGATTCTCGAGCTGCTCAGCGAACGAGGAAGTGTGAGCGTCGACGAACTGGTCGACGAACTGTCCGTCTCCCCTGCCACCGCGCGCCGAGACCTGGACACCCTGGCCGAGCAGCGCCTGATCAAGCGCACCCACGGTGGCGCACGCAGCCATTCGGAGTCGTTCGATCTCCCCCTGCGCTACAAATACGGACAGCACTCCGACGCCAAACGTCGGATCGCGTCCCTCGCGAGCACCCTCGTCTCGGAGGACTCGATCATCGGGCTGACGGGCGGAACCACACTCACATCGCTGGCCGAGGAACTCGCGTCGCGGGGCGAGTTCGACGGAGCCGCCGATGGCTCCACGCTCACCGTGGTGACGAACGCGATCAACATTGCGTCGCTCCTTGTTCTGCGACCACGCATCAAGGTCGTCGTCCCCGGAGGCGTGGTCCACTCGCGCTCGTTCGAGCTCACCGGACCGTTCGCAGAGCACACGCTCGCGCTGATGTCTCTGGACGTCGCCTTCGTCGGGGTGAACGCCGTCCACCATCAGCTCGGGGCCATGGTCCACGACGACGAGGAGGCGCGCGTGAACCGGCTGATGGTCGAGCGTTCGAAGCGATCGTTCATCGTGGCCGATTCGAGCAAGATCGGGCGGCGGGCATTCGTCCGCATCGGCGAGCTCTCCGCGTTCGACGGTCTCATCACGGACGCCGCCATCACCTCCGCACAGCGCGAGGAACTCGAGGCGGCAGGCCTCACGGTGCTGGTGGCAGAAGCGGCGTGACTCCGCCGGCGGGAATCGCCTCGACGAGGTCTGCCGCGAATATCCGTTGCAGTCGTGCCGCCTCCACCGCCACAGCGTCGCGGGCCGGCCGGACGTACCGACGCGGATCGACATCCGACTCGTGCGCGTCGAGCCACTGCCTGATGGCATCGGTGTAGATGCCGTTGAGGTGGGTCGAGACGTTGACCTTTCGGATCCCTGCGTGGATCGCTCGGACGATCTCATCGTCGGCGACCCCCGAAGAGCCGTGCAGCACGAGCGGGATCGGAGCAGCCTCTGCCAGACGCGCGATCAGGTCGATGTCCAGACGCGCATCCCGGCTCGTCATCGCGTGACTCGAACCCACGGCGACCGCGAGGAAGTCCACGCCCGTCTCACCGACGAACAGCGTCGCCTCGTCGGGATCGGTGCGCACTCCGGGCGCATGCGCGCCGTCCTTGCCGCCGATCTCCCCCAGCTCGGCCTCCACCGATGCCCCCGCTGCGTGGGCATGGGCGACGATCCGTCTGGTCGCGGCCATATTCTCGGCGAAGCCCAACAGCGATCCGTCGTACATCACGGACGAGAATCCCAGATCGATCGCGCGGGACGCGAGGCGCTCGTCTTCTGCGTGATCCAGGTGCACTGCGAGTTCGGCGGTCGCACCCTGCGCGAGATCGATCACCGCACGCGCGAGCGGGTCGAGCCCGCCGTGGAACCGCACGCAGTTCTCCGATATCTGGAGGATCATCGGCAACCCCGAATCGACCGCAGCCTGGACGAGGGCTTCCGCCGTCTCGAGCTGGATCACGTTGAAAGCCCCGACCGCGCTGCGGCTGCGCACGGCTTCGTCGATGAGTGTGCGGGTGGCGACCAAGGTCATGCGATGCTCCGGACGTGGTGAAGGGTGATATCAGCGAGGATCGGGGCGAGGTCGCCACTCAGCGAACCCGCCTCGGGTGCAGAGACGGATGATGTCGACCAGGCGATGGCGCGGACCACGAGCGTCTCCGGATCCGTGATCCCCTGGGCCAGGTGTCCGGCGAGCGACGCAACGGCGGCATCTCCGGCACCTGTCGGGTTGCCCCTGACAAGGGGCCCGCGACCGCGCACCACGGAGTCGCGCTCAGATCCGACGAAGAGCATGCCCTCCTCCCCCAGTGAGACCAGGACGGCCCGCGCACCGCGATCGATCAAGGTCTTCGCGGCGGTCACGGGGTCGTTTTGACCCGTGGCTTCCTGGAGTTCACGCCTGTTCGGCTTGAGCAGGGTGGCACGGCAGTCGGCGGCGACCAGCAGATCCGGACCGGACAGGTCCGCGATCGCCGGCACCCCGGCTCCGACGGCAAGCCGGAAGAGCGTTCGCAGACGGTCGGGCACGAATTCCGGCGGTGTGCTCCCTGCGACCACGAGACACCGAGCCGCGCCGATCGATGCATCGGCTTCGGCGAGCACACCCTCCCAGACAGCATCCGACATGGCTTGTCCGACCTCGTTGAACAAGGTGACCCGACGCGCACCGGGGTCTTCCACGATGGCGAGACTCCGGCGCGTACGAACTCCGGGAGCCGGCACCAGCGCGTGCGGGACGCCCACCAGGTCGCGCGAGAAGAAGGCGAGATCGTCCTGCCCGACCGCGGTGATCGCGCGGGTGTCCTCGTGCATCTGCGAAAGCACGCGGGAGACGTTCAGGCCCTTGCCACCAGCGCGGCGCGTCGATGGCCTGACGCGGTTGGACTCTCCCCACGCCGCGTCCTCCACGCGGATCGTCACGTCGACGGCGGCGTTCGGGGTGACCGTGAGGATCATGCCGCTCAGCCCGCGGCCGTCACGAGGTCGCGCGAACCCGGAGCGATGGCGTCCCTGGTGCTGAGCGCGGCACCGACGGCGCCGGCATCCGCCCCAAAGCGGGCCCGCACGAGACGCGGAACGGGCACGATACCCACCCTCTCCGCGAGCCGAGCCGTGAGTGGTTCGAGAAGGCGGTCCCCCGCCTGCGAGAGCCCACCGCCGATCACGATCACTTCGGGCGCGGCGACGGCCGTCACCGCGGCGAGCCCGGAGGCGAGGGCATCCAGAGCCTCACTCCACACCCCGTTCGCGACCGGGTCGCCCTGAAGCGCCAGCCGGATGACGTCCCGAGCGCCCGCGATCGGTTCCGCCCCGCCCAGGCGCGCGTACCGGCTCTCGATCGCCGCCGCAGACGCGATCGCTTCGAGACACCCGACGCCGCCGCACGAACACGGGACGTCTTCAGTGGACACGCGCATGTGCCCGATCTCGCCGGCGTAGCCGCGACCCCGCAGGGGACGGCCGTCCGACCAGATCGCCGCGGAAACGCCCGTGCCGATAACGACGGTGATGACGTTCGCGAAGCCCGCCCCTGCACCGATTCGCGCTTCGGCAGCGCCGGCGGCCCGCACATCGTGGACGAGCGACACCCGCGCGTCGATGCGATCCTCGAGCAGGCGGCGGAGCGGGGCATCGCGCCACCCGAGGTTCTCGGAGTGGAGACCGATCCCGGCAT
Organism: Microbacterium sp. Root61; assembly: GCF_001427525.1. Lineage (NCBI taxonomy): Bacteria > Bacillati > Actinomycetota > Actinomycetes > Micrococcales > Microbacteriaceae > Microbacterium > Microbacterium sp. Root61. The sequence continues at coordinate 2,337,907 of NZ_LMGU01000001.1, forward strand.
CCTCGTCCACCAGTCCCGGAACCGCCGCTCCGAGGGCGGACACCTCGAGATGAGGATGATCGCGACGAGTCTGGTCGAAGAGCAACGCCACTGCGTCCACGACGAGAGCCGCTGGATTCGCGCCACGGGGTGTGGGCACGCGCGTTGCCGCCCCGACTGAACCATCCGCCGCGACGAGTGAGTATTTGATCGTGGTGCCGCCGACGTCCACAGCAAGCGCGGCAGGCCCCGGACCGACGTGCGCAATGAACTCGTCCACAGTCCTCTCCTCGACCCCTCCGTCGTGAAAGCTCGTCACGCCAGGATGACTGATCGGGTCAGCGACCGCGGCTCGTCGGGGTTCAGCCCACGCGCCTCCGCCTCGGCGACGGCGAACCGCTGCGCGACGATCAGCCCAGCGAGGGGATCCAGGTCGTGACGCACCAACCGCGCACCCGTCGTCGACACGTCCGCCTCGAGCCCGACGGGGAGCGCGCCGAATGCCCACACGAGCCGACCGGACTGTGCAATAGAGATCGGACCATGGCGGTAGTCCATCGCGGGATACGCCTCGGTCCATAGCTGCGCTGCTTCTCTGGCCTTGAGCGCGGCTTCCGAGGCGATCCCCACAGACCAGCCCGTTCCGAGGAATGTGACCTGTTCGGCACCGAGGAGGTCGTCGATCGGGATCTGAAGGGCGCGGGCGGCGTCCTCGATCACGAGGTCGACCTCTTCACCGAGCGAGCACCGCAGGGCGATGAGAGCGGACGTGGCGAAGCGTGTTTGGACGACCGACTTCTCGTCGGCGAAGTCGAGTTCGATGACGGATGTCGCGATGCGCGCTGCGGGAGATGCGGCGTCGCCGGTGATCACAACAGTGGGTACGTCGCCAGCGGCCGAGAGCAGTTCGATGACTTCGCTCGTGGTCCCCGACCGGGTGATCGCGACGATGACGTCGTAGTCCCGTCCCGCGGGGAACTCGGACGCGGCAAAGGCGTCGGTCACTCCGTGGCCGACGCCTTCTCGGAGCACGGCGTAGGACTGTCCGATGAACCAGCTCGTCCCACATCCGACGACCGCGACCTTCTGCCCGCGCGACGGGAGCAGCGGATTGAAAGACGGGGCGCTCTCGGAAACCCGAGTCCACGTCTCGGGTTGCGAGTCGATTTCAGCCTGGACGAATCGGTGTACGGTCACTACAGCCCTGCCTTTGCATCGATTGGAAGTGATCTAATCTAAGCATTCCAATCACTTTCAATCAACAAGGACATGTCATCACCACTACCGTCATCCATTCCGCCACCATCGTGGACCCCGAGGGCGTCGTCCCTGATTCGTGGATCGTGATGGCCGGGAACCGGATTCGCGCGCGGGGTACAGGCCCGTCGTGGCGCGCGCACGTCTCGTCCCCGGCTGACGTGGTCGACGCCTGCGGCGCTTACCTGACGGCCGGATTCATCGACCTCCACTGCCACGGCGGAGGGGGTTCATCCGTGACAGGCGACCTCGATACCGTCATCGAGACGCACAGCCGCCACGGGACGACCCGCTTGATCGCTTCCCTCGTGTCGGCCCCCATCCCCGTGCTGTGCGATCAACTGGCCGCGATCGCCCGGCGTGCGGCATCGGATCCGCGTGTTCTGGGCTCGCATCTCGAAGGGCCATTCCTCGCGAACGGCTATTGCGGGGCGCACGACCCGTCTGCCCTCGTAGATGCGACCGACCGCGATGTGCTCGCACTTCTGGAAGCAGCGGCGGGCACGCTGCTCCAGGTGACACTCGCGCCAGAACGGCCCGGGGCGCGCGCAGCGTTGGATGCGATGCGCGCAGCGGGCGTCACGGTCGCCGTCGGGCACACCGCGTCGAACTTCAACGAGGCGCAGCAGGCGTTCGAGGCTGGCGCGTCGATACTGACCCACGCTTTCAACGGCATGCCGGTGATGCACCACCGGGACCCCGGCCCCCTCCTCGCGGCCATCGGCTCCCCCACCTGCGTCATCGAGGTCATCAGCGACGGCGTCCATGTCCATGCCGAGATGGTGTCCTTCCTTTTTCGTAGCGCACCAGGGCGGGTGGCGATCATCACGGACGCCATGGCCGCGGCCGGAGCGGGCGATGGCACGTATGAGCTGGGAGCACTGCTGGTCGAAGTCCGGGACGGCATCGCACGACTTGCCACGGGCGGTTCGATCGCAGGGTCAACGCTGACGATGGACGCTGCCTTGCGGCATACGGTCCATCTCTGTGGCGTGCCGCTGCCCGCAGCAATCGCGTCGATGACCTCGATTCCCGCTCGCGCGATCGATCGGCAGGATCTAGGCCGACTCTCTCCCGGCCATCTGGCGGATGCCGTGCTATTGACGCGCGACCTCATTGTCTCGGCGGTATGGGCAAATGGCGAGAGAGTGCGGATGCTCCCCGAGATGGGAGTCGGCGACGCCAAGTGAGACTCGGAGTCCGCAGTCGACGCGTCACGGGTGGGTCTCGCCACCCCACCCCGCGTAGAGGGCCGATTTCCACGAGCTACGGCGAGTCCAATTCGTCCATCGGACTCTCCGGAGAGTCAACTACAGCGGGGCGCATACTCACCGTAAGTATTTGCGAACCTCGACAACAAACACCTCGCCAGCCGACCACAAACCGCGCAATTCCGCGGTTTCCTCCCCGCTGCATTGCCAGGCTTCGGCGCCGAACGGTGTCCGAAATCCGCCAACTGCACGTCTCGCGGGAAACGATCTTTCTCATTTCTTTCCCACGAGCACGTTTGGGCAAGAAAAAACCCCTGATCAACAGGGGTTTTTCTGGCGGTGACGGTGGGATTTGAACCCACGGTAGGGGGTTACCCTACACGACTTTTCGAGAGTCGCACCTTCGGCCGCTCGGACACGTCACCGCCGACGAGTTTACGTCACAGCGGGGCCCGCCGCGAATCGAGAATCTCGAGGGGCGGTCGCGGCATCCGTCACTCGAGCGTCATGGCCCCCGAAACGAGGTCGACGACGCGCTCTGGTTCGTCGATGCCGACGGAGTACACGTACGTCGCGGTGAACCCCGCGGCGGCGAGTTCACGCACAGTCGAAGCAACGGAGGAAGGCGTCGATTCGGGCGTCACCTTGATCATCGCGGTCTTCTCGATGTCGGCGTAGTCGCGGCCGACGGCGTCGCAGTGGCCACGCAGCACGTCGAGCTTGTGCGCGGGGATCCCGTCGCGGATACCGAGGTTGCAGGCATCCGCGTACTGCGCCACTAGCCGCAGCGTCTTCTTCTCACCGCCTCCACCGATCATCAGGTACGGATGCGGCCGCGTGATGCTCTGCGGGGAGTTCAGGGTCCGTTCGAGCTGCCAGATCGCGCCTTCGTAGGGCTCTTCCGAGTCCGACCACATCTGCAGGCAGATCTGGATCGTCTCCTCGAGCTGCCGGAACCGCTCTGCGACGGGAGGGAACTCGAAGCCGAGCCCGGTCGTCTCCTGGTCGTTCCAGGCGGCGCCGATGCCGAGGCCGAACCGTCCGCCGGAGAGCACGTCCAACGTCGTCACCTGCTTGGCCAGCAACGCCGGGTGCCGGTAGATCACCCCGGTCACCAGCGTGTGCAGCAGGGCGGTCTCGGTGTTCGCGACGATGAACCCGAGCGTCGAGTAGGCCTCGAGCATCGGCTCGTCCTCGGGTCCGATGCCGGGCAGCTGCCAGAAGTGGTCCATCACCGTCATCCGCTGGATGCCGGCGGCCTCTGCATTGCGGACGTGCCGGGCGAGGGCGGGGCCGAGCTGGTGGGGGCCGGTCTTCCACGTGAAGTCCGCGATGTGCAATCCGTATTCCATACGACACCTTCGTCTCTGTGGCCGCACCGGATGCCGCACCCGGCCGCACTTTTCAGGCTATGTCCTCCCGGCCCCGCCGGGGCGACCGCGACACATCCTCCAGCGCCACAGCCTCCTGTCGATGCTCACTGGCAAGGCCGCCGGTTGCTGAGCGCTTGCCGTATTTGATTGCCTCAGGCAATTAATCCGCCTACGCTGGATGTCATGACGACGCGAGAGACCGATGAGGCCATCGTCCTGTCTGGACTGACCCGCTTGATGGCGCAGTGGTCCTCGCTCGCACTCCAGGCGCGATATGTCCACGACGTCGGCGTCGCGATCGATCCCGTCGATGTGCGGCCGCTCTACGCACTCGGACTCGGGGGCCGCATGCGTGCCGGCGACCTCGCATCCGATCTCCACGTGAGTCGGCCCACGATGAGCAAGCAGCTCACGCGATTGGCCGCCGCGGGACTGATCACGCGGTCCGCCGACCCGCACGATGGCCGCGCCACCATCGTCGCCCTCTCCGCCTCCGGTACCCGGGCCTTCGACGCACTCGTGGCCCGCGGCCTCGAGATGGTCGACCGCGTGATGGCGGACTGGAAGCCTGAGGAGCGGCATCAGCTGGCCGGACTGGTGCATCGGTTCGTCGCGACCGCGAGCACCGTCGTCACGCAGGACGCCGAGAACCCCACGTCCGACGGCGACCCCGTCGGCAGCAACCCCGACATTCCCGAGACCCGGGATCGTCCATGAATGGAGGAAGAGCCATGGCTCGTACTTATGTCGTCACCGGATCCGCATCCGGCATCGGCGCCACCACCGCAGCGATTCTCCGCAAACGCGGCGAGCGCGTGATCGGCATCGACCTGAACAATGCCGACATCGAGGCCGACCTGTCGACCCCGGAAGGGCGTGCCGACGCGGCTTCCCGCACGATCGAGCTCGCCGGAACAATCGACGCAGTGATCGCATGCGCCGGCATCTCCGCCCCGATCCCCAAGACCATCTCGGTCAACTACTTCGGTGTGACCGAGTTGCTGACCGCCCTGCTTCCGGCTCTGGCCGGATCCGACGCGCCACGCGTCGCGGTGGTCTCCTCGATGGCGTCCTTGCAACCCAACTCGGCCGAGATGGTCGAGGCGGCCCTCGCCGGAGACGAACCGAAGGCTCTCGCCATCGCGGCCGACCTCGCGGCCGAAGGCCCGGCATCCGGCTACCTGGTCTACCCGTCGTCCAAGCGCGCGCTGGCACGCTGGGTGCGGCGCGAGTCGATCACGCCCACATGGGCAGGTGCCGGTATCCCACTGAACGCCGTCGCCCCTGGCACCGTGCTCACGCCGATGACCGCCGGCCTGCTGGGCACTGCGGAGGGCGCGGCCATGGTCGACGCCAATGTTCCGATGCCCCTGAACTACCACCAGCCGCCGGAGTCGATCGCGCACGTGCTGATCTGGCTGACCAGCGAGGAGAACACCCACCTCGCCGGTCAGGTCATCTACGACGACGGCGGCGCGGACGCGACGCTGCGCGGCGACGACATCTGGTCGTGGGCGGACGCCCGCTGACCTCGTGACAGAAGAGAAGAGCGGATGCCGCGGCTCAGGGCCGCGGCATCCGCTCTTCTTGTCATGTCACCAGGCGCGGGCGGCCTCGGCGTGGGTGCGCAGGATGCCTTCGGTCGTGCCCTCAGGCGCGCGGCCGATACCGCACTCGGTGCCCACGCCGAACGCGGGGACGAACTTCGACGCCGAGGCGGACCGGCGTGCGGCGCCCTCGGCTCCGTCTTCGCGGTGCACGAGTCCGAGGTACAGCTCGGTCTTCTCCGGCAGGGCGAGTTCGGCGAGCGGTGCGTAGTACGCCTCGTCGTCGCGCTCGATCGGCACGGGGAGGTGCAGCCACGTGATGGGGCGCGGAGCCGCCGCGAACAGCGCGTTCGCGAACCGGACCAGGTTGGCGGTGTCGGTCGGCTCGATGAAGTGCTGCTCGTTGGCGTCGCCGTAGCAGAGGTGGAATCCGACCTCGACGTCGGCGGGAACCTGGGCGGCCTGGTCGAGCGCACGCTCGATGATCCCGGCCCAGACGTCTTCCCACCACGCGCCGAACTGCGAGCCGAACTCGGACTCGTAGGCGGCGGCCTCGATGATGCCGAACTCGACCGCGACGTCCCACTGGATCGCGAGGTCCTCGTGCGGGATCGCGTCGAGGATCTCGGCGAGCTCGGCGTACAGTGCGGCACGGTAGACCGGCTCGATCGCGGCGCGGTCATCGCCCTGGAAGAACACCGACACGACCGCGACCGGGGTCGGCAGCGACACCTGGAAGCGCACACCGGCCGGAATGGCGCCCTCCGCGCGCAGGCGCGTGAACAGCGCGTACGACTCCTTGGCCGCAGCGGCGTAGCCGAGCGGGGGGAGGACGATGGATGCGGCGTCCACACCATCCGCGATGCGCGATCCGCGGGCGTCGAGGTGACGGATGTAGACGGGCTCGTCGCCGACGCGCTCCAGCCCGTCGGCCTGACCGAGGATGTCGGCCTGGAAGATGAGCCAGTGGAAGCGGTCGCCGACCTCACCGTCGGGGATGCGCTTGAGGTGCCCGCCGAGCAGGTCGGCGGCGGTGCGGAACGTGGTCTCGGCGTCGTCGTAGTTCACACTGCCGACGAGAAGTGCGCCCTGGGGCTGAGTCATGTCGTGTCGCTTTCGCGTCAGGGAGGAAGCCTCGACTTCCCCACATCATCAGGAAGTCGCAGTCCGTGCCCGACGCCGAGAAAGGCGAGTCGGGCGCGAGGCTTCGCGTCAGCCTGCGATGTATCCATGATCCCACCGCACCGACAGCGGCGACAACCCACGGGACACCGGCTGTAACAGTCGCCCCTCGGCCCCGACGTCACCGGGCGGGACTAGGTTGGCGGGGTGAGCCTCATCTTCACCGGGCAGCAGCGACTCGTCGTCGCGATCGCGGCACTCGCCTCGTTCGTCGCGTTCCTCGACGGAACGGTCGTCAACGTCGCCCTTCCGGCGATCAGTCGCGAACTCGGCGGCGGCCTCGTCACCCAGCAGTGGGTCGTCGACGCATACCTGATCACCCTCGGCGCGCTCATCCTGCTGGCCGGGTCCGTGAGCGACGCGTACGGGCGCATCCTTGTCATGCGCATCGGCCTGATCGGCTTCGGCATCGCCTCGATCGCGATCGCCGCGGCTCCGTCGCCGCTGTTCCTCATCATCGCGCGGGCGGTGCAGGGCGCGGCCGGCGCATTCCTCGTGCCGAGCTCGCTCGCGCTGATCACCTCGACGATCCGCGGGCCACTGCAGGGCAAGGCGATCGGGGCATGGACGGCACTGACCACCAGCGCCATGGTCGCGGGTCCCCTCATCGGCGGTCTGTTCGTCGACTTCCTTTCGTGGCGCTACGTGTTCCTCATCAACGTCGTGCCGATCGGCATCACGCTGTGGCTGCTCACGCGGCTCGAGGCCCGTGACGTGCGCCGCCCGGGCACCCGCATCGACTGGCTGGGCGGCGTGATGTGCACGTTCGGCCTCGGAGCAATGGTCTACGCACTCATCGAGCAGCCGAAGCTCGGCTGGACGGCCCCGGAGATCTGGATCCCGCTGGTGGTCGGCATCCTGCTGTTCGGAGGCTTCCTCTGGCGCCAGCAGCACACGCCGTCGCCGATCCTGCCGCTGGGACTGTTCAAGATCCGCAACTTCTGGACCGGCAACGTCGCGACCTTCTTCATCTACGGCGCGCTCGCCTTGAACGGCTTCGTCGTGGCCGTGTACCTGCAGCAGGGCGCCGGACTGCCCGCGACCCTCGCGGGGCTGGCCAGCCTGCCGGTGACGATCCTGATGATCCTGCTCAGCTCGCGCATGGGCGCCCTCGCCGGCAAGTGGGGGCCGCGGCTGTTCATGACGGTCGGACCGCTGATCATGGCGGTCGGCGCGCTGCTGCTGCTCAGCGTCGGGGAGGACTTCAACTATTGGTGGCAGGTGCTTCCCAGCATGTTCGTCTTCGGTTTCGGGCTCGCCACCACGGTGTCGCCGCTCACCGCCGGCATCCTCGGCGCCGTCGACACCAGCCGCTCGGGCATCGCGTCCGCGGTCAACAACGCCGTCTCGCGCGTCGCCGGACTTCTGGTGATCGCCATGCTCGCGGCGATCGTCGGCGGCGCGCTCGACCTCGCCGGCTTCCACCGGGCCGCGATCGTCACCGCCGGGATGATGGCGATCGGCGGCCTGGTCTCGTACCTCGGAATCAGGAACGGGATGCCGCAGCCCGACCCCGAGCCCTCCGTGGAGCAGCGTCCGGCCTGAGCTTTCCGCCACGGCTGGTCGGGGCATCCCGCCCCTGTCAGACTGGGCGCATGAGCGTGATCGAGAACTCGAAACTCACTGTCGTCGGCGCCGGAAGCGTGGGGGCCAGCACCGCATACGCCGCGCTGATCCGCGGCTCGGCCCGGCACGTCGCGTTGTACGACATCGCGACGGCGAAGGTCGAGGCGGAGGTGCTCGACCTCTCACACGGCACGCAGTTCACCGGCACGAGTGACATCATCGGCGGCAGCGACCTGTCAGTGGTCGAGGGCTCGCACGTCGTGGTGATCACGGCAGGCGCCAAGCAGAACCCCGGTCAGACGCGCATCGAGCTGGCCGGCGTGAACGCCGGGATCATGAAGAAGATGATGCCGCAGCTGCTGGAGGCCGCCCCCGACGCCATCTACGTCATCGTCACGAACCCCTGCGATGTACTGACGGTGCTCGCTCAGGAGTCGACGGGCCTGCCCCCGGAGCGGATCTTCGCCTCCGGCACCGTGCTGGACACGTCGCGGCTGCGATGGAAGCTCGCCCAGCGCGCAGGAGTGTCGACCTCGAGCGTGCACGCCTACATCGTCGGCGAGCACGGCGACACCGAGTTCCCGCTGTGGTCCAAGGCGACCATCGGCACGGTCCCGATCCTCGAGTGGGAGACCGAGGGACACCCCCGCATGACCGCGGACGAGCTGGACACCATCGCGGTGGACGTGCGGGATGCCGCGTACAAGGTGATCCAGGGCAAGGGTGCGACCAACTACGCCATCGGGCTCTCCAGCGCGCGCATCGTCGAGGCCATCCTCGGCGACGAGCACGCGGTGATGCCGGTGAGCACGGTGCTGCACGACTATCACGGCCTCGACGGGGTCGCACTGTCGGTGCCGTCGGTGGTCAGCGCTTCGGGCGCGGTGCCGATCCGCAACACGCCGTACTCGCCGAACGAGCTGGGGCTGCTGCGGAGGTCCGCCGACGCCCTGCGGACGGTCGCCGACTCGCTGCGCTGAACGGCGGACGCGCCGGCGCCGGGCGCGTCGGCGATTATTCACGGCGACGGCGTCGATCCCGGTGCCGTCGCGGGGCTACCGTGGACGGAGTCGACCCCGCGTGTGCGGTCGGCGATTCGGAGGTGCGCGCATGGGCGGCTACATCACGTCTCACGCTCTGCAGGAGCGGGGCTTCGTCGTCCTCGACCCGTACGATCAGCCCGCCGATCCGGCCGAGTGGCTGGAGCTCGAGTACACAGCGTGGCGATCCTCCGGCGTGACGCGCTTCGCGCCGCTCGCGAGCTTCGCCGGGGAGGTCGAGTGCAACGGATTCTGGAACCACACGCCGCCGCGCACCGACAAGGACGGCGTGTGGATCCCCTCGCAGGTCGAGAAGGCGCCGCACCTCACGCGTCGCGCGCAGGAGCCGGGCGCGAACGTCGGCCGCTGCCGGGTGATCGAGCTGCAGCCCAACGAGTACGCCGACGCGGTCTACAACCTGCATCACGACGACAACAACCGACTCAACCACGAGGGCACCGGCTGGGTCGTGCGCGGCTTCTTCAACCTCACCGAGGACGCCGATTCGGTGCTGATCCTGCGTGACGACCGCTTCGACGCGACCACCGAGATGCGCATCCCCCTCGCCGCCGGCAGCCAGGTCATCGTCGACACGGAGCGCTTCTGGCACGCCGTGTGGCACCGCGGCCCGGCGCCGCGCTACAGCCTCATCACCTCATGGGAGTCGGGCCCGGAACTCGACGCCTATATCGCGCAGCACCACGGGCACACCGACATCGACTGCGCCCCGGTGGATCCGAAGGTCATCCACGCCGCGCAGCACGAACTGCACCGCCGCATCGAGGAGCGCCGGAAGGCGATGGAGTCCCTCGGCACGATCATCGAAGGCCCGGCCTGAGTCCGGAGCCCCTCGCCTCCGGTGACACGAGGTCGCACCCGCCCTAACCTGGCACCCATGAAGTTCGTACTCGAAGTGGACATGGATGCAGAGTCGATCGCGGCGGCTCCCGCAGAGGAGCTCGGGCGCATCCTCCGGTACTGGGGCGGCAGCCTGAAGCAGCTGGAGCTCGCGCCGGGAGCGACGCAGGACCTGTACGACTCGACCTACGCCAAGGTCGGGAACTGGCGCATCGAGAGCTGAGGCTACTCCAGCGCGCGGGCGAGGTTCGCGAGCGAGGACGCCATGCCCATCACGTGGTCTTCCGCGGAGATGCCCTCCGGCACGCCCGTGGCGCGCACCATGACCTGCGTGCCGCCGCCGCGGGGCTCGAACCTCCACGTCATCGTCATCGTCCCGGCCATGCGCGGGTCGTCGGAGACGAACTCGGCCTGCTGCACGAGCCGATGCGGCGGATCGATCTCCACGAACGCGACCTCGGTCAGGTCGGAGTCCTCGCCGGACTTGCCCCCACCCTCGGGCGCCTTGTCGTAGATCAGCCGCATCCGGAATCCGCCGCCCGGTGACGCGTCGAACCGCTCGAGCTGCCCGGTCATCCCCTCCGGGGGCAGCCAGGACGTCAGCACCACCGGATCGGTGAACGCGCGGAAGACCCTGTCCGGCGGCGCGGCGATCACGCGGGAGGCGACATCGGCTCGCATGCGACCACGGTACTCCGCGGTGCCCGGCGCGTCACGGGTGCGGCCGGTCCCGGCGATGTCGTGCGTCGCGGCTACCCTGAATCCATGGCCACCCGACGCGCGAGCACTGCAGCGCCGTACCGGTGCACCGAGTGCGGGTGGACGACGCTCAAGTGGGTCGGCCGCTGCGGCGAATGCCAGCAGTGGGGCACGGTGATCGAGGGGGCCGAGCAGACCGGACTGGTGCGCTCCGTCACCGCCGTCTCGCCCGGTGCAGCGCGTGCCGCGCGACCCATCACCTCGATCGATACGCGTGACGCGCCCCGCCGCACCACGGGCGTCGGCGAGTTCGACCGCGTCCTCGGCGGGGGTATCGTGCCCGGTGCCGCGATCCTGTTGTCGGGCGAGCCGGGCGTCGGCAAGTCGACGCTCCTGCTCGAGGTCGCCGCCGCCAGCGCCCGTGCGGGCAAGCGGGTGCTGTACGCCAGCGCCGAAGAGTCCACGGCTCAGGTGCGACTGCGCGCCGAGCGCACCGGCGCCCTGCACGACGAGCTGTACCTCGCCGCCGAAACCGACCTCGCGACCATCCTCGGCCACATCGACGAGGTGCAGCCCGAGCTGCTGATCGTCGACTCGGTGCAGACCGTCTCGTCTTCGCTGTCCGAGGGCATGGCCGGGCACCCCAGCCAGGTGCGCGAAGTGGCATCCACCCTCATCCGGGTCGCGAAAGATCGCAGCCTGCCTGTCATCATCGTCGGCCACGTCACCAAAGACGGCTCCATCGCCGGGCCCCGCATCCTCGAGCACCTCGTCGATGTCGTGTGCCAGTTCGAGGGTGACCGGCAGACGTCGCTGCGCTTCGTGCGCGCACTCAAGAACCGCTTCGGACCGACTGACGAAGTCGGATGCTTCGACATGACCGGCGCCGGCATCGCCGAGGTGCCCGACCCGAGCCAGCTGTTCCTGGGTCACGGTCAGCCCGAGCCCGGCACCTGCGTCGCGATCGCCCTCGAGGGGCGGCGCGCCATGCCGGTGGAGGTGCAGGCGCTGACCATCGCGACCAAGGCGCCGAACCCCCGACGCATCGTGAACGGCGTCGATTCGGCCCGGGTCGCGATGGTGCTGGCCGTGCTGGAGAAGCGGGCGAAGATCGTCACGTCCGACCACGACGTGTACGTGTCCACCGTCGGCGGCGTGCGCTTCACCGAACCGGCCGCCGACCTCGCGATCGCCATCGCGGTGGCGGGATCGGTGCGCAACTGGTCAGTGCCCAAGGGCCTGGCCGCGATCGGCGAGCTGAGCCTCGCCGGCGAGATCCGGCCGGTCACGCAGAGCGCCCAGCGACGCAGCGAAGCCGCACGACTGGGCTACACCGACCTCATCGACGACCGGTCCAAGAGCCTGCGCGGCGCCATCGACGATGTGCGCGTGCGGGCGAAGGGACGACCGGGCGAGGACGTCCCGGAGTTCTAGCCGCCGGCGCTCACGCGTCGAGCGCGGCGATGACGTCGGCCGGGGTGGCCTGCATCGGATGCGGGCCGGCGATGTCGAAGAAGACCGTGGTGATCTCGGCCTCGTGCGCGCTGAGGAAGGCGCGCAGCCACGACGGCGGCTGCAGCCCGACCGCGGGCGGCAGAGTGGCCGGCTTGTGCGTGGCGTCGCTGAACAGCAGCAGCGCGATCTGTCCGTTCTCCGGGTCGCGGTAGGTCCAGACCTCGCCGGTGTCGAGCGGGCTGTCGCGGTTCGCGGGACGCATCAGCGGAACGACGGTCGGGCCGTGCCGGAGGGCGAACGCGACCGCCGCCATGTCCTGCGTCTGCAGTGCGTCGCTCAGCGCGGTGTTGCGGAACTCGAGGGGCTGCTTGCCCTTGCCCTTGCCCTTGCCGCGCTTCTTCCCGGATGCCATGACTCCAGGGTAGCCAGTGAGCCGCCGCATCCCGATTCGACGGTCTACGCGAGGAATCCGCGCAGCAGTGCCTCGGACCCGGCCAGATGCGCCAGCAACGCGGACTCCGCGGCATCCGCGCGCCCGGTGAGGATCGCGGTGATGATCTGCTCGTGCTGCGCGTTGGAGTGCTCGATGTTGCGCGGCAGCAGTGGGAAGGTGTCGAGCCAGGAGTTGACGCGGGCCCGGTTGTCGGCGGCGAGCGCCACGAGCGACGGGATGCCCGCGGCCTCCGCGATCGCGAGATGCAGGAGGGTGTCGAGCCGTCGGTACTCGGGTTCCTTCGCGGCGCGGGCGTCTTCGTACCGGGTCCACAGCGCCTCGCGCTCCTCGGCCGAGAACGAGCGCCCTGCGGCGGCCCGTGCGGCTCCGGCTTCGAGCACGCGCCGCAGCCCCAGGACATCGTCGAGTTCGGCCTCGGAGACGAAGCCCGGGTCGGCCGGACGGGGAAGAGGATCTGCGACGAACGTGCCGCCGTACCGTCCGCGTCGGCGGATCAGGAAGCCGGTATCGGCCAGCTCCCGGATCGCCTCGCGCACGGTGTCACGGCTGACGGCATACCGCCCGGCCAGCTCGCGCTCCGGTGGCAGCGACTCCCCCGGGGCGACGACGCCGAGGCGGATGGTCTGCACCAGCCGTGCGACGGTGTCCTCGAGCGCGTTCCCCTCGCGCACCGGGCGGTAGACGGCCCGGTGCACCTCGGTCAGCGGGGTGTCAGTCATCGCGCACCCGTGCCGTACTCCGCAGGGCCGGTCGCGACGCGGGCTCGGAGAAGCCCGAGCCGGCGTGGCGACGACGAATCTGCGGAGTTCGGCACGTACCCATCCTCACAGTTTCATTTCACAGCGGGGTGACATAGGCGTTGGTGATGCCGCCGTCCACGACGAACGCGTTCGCGGTGATGAAGGAGGCATCGTCCGACGCGAGGAAGGCGACGGCCGCGGCAAGCTCCTCCGGCTCGGCGAAGCGTCCCATCGGCACGTGCACGAGCCGACGCTGCGCACGCTCCGGGTCCTTCGCGAACAGCTCCTGCAGCAGCGGGGTGTTCACCGGCCCCGGGCAGAGGGCGTTGACCCGGATCCCCTGCCGGGCGAACTGCACGCCGAGCTCACGGGTCATCGCGAGCACGCCACCCTTGGACGCGGTGTAGCTGATCTGCGACGTCGCCGACCCGAGCAGCGCGACGAACGATGCGGTGTTGATGATCGATCCGCGCCCCTGGGGCACCATGTGACGCAGCGCCGCGCGCGAGCAGAGGTACACGCTCTTCAGGTTGACGTCCTGCACACGGTCCCACGCGGGCAGCTCGGTGGTCTCGATCGAGTCGTCGTCGGCGGGCGAGATGCCGGCGTTGTTGAACGCGATGTCGAGGCGCCCGAACTCGGCGAACACCCCGTCGAAGAGCGCGTCGACCTTCGCCTCGTCGGCGACATCCACCCCGCGGAACACTCCCCCGACCTCGGATGCCGCGGCCTCCCCCGTCGTGGGATCCATGTCGGCGATCACGACGAAGGCCCCCTCCGCCGCGAACCGGCGTGCGGTCGCCAGGCCGATGCCGGAGGCTCCGCCGGTGATGATCGCAACCCGATCCTTCAGGCGCTGGGTGAGGTCGATCGTCATTGTGGTGCTCCTAGCTGTTGCGTGTTCGAGGGATCTGCGGCGCCGGTCACGAGGCATCCGTCGCGAAGAAGACGTTCTTGGTCTCGGTGAAGTGCTCGGCGGCATCGGGGCCGAGTTCGCGGCCGAGGCCCGAGGCCTTCATGCCACCGAACGGGGTCCAGTACCGCACCGAGGAGTGCGAGTTGACCGACAGCACGCCGCTCTTCACGCCACGCGCCACGCGCACGGCGCGGCCGAGGTTCTCGGTCCACAGGGATCCGGCGAGGCCGTAGATGGTGTCGTTGGCGAGACGGATGGCGTCGGCCTCATCGTCGAACGGCAGCACCGCCACGACCGGGCCGAACACCTCGTCCTGGGCGATGCGGTCGCGCGGCGAGTCGGGCAGCACGACGGTCGGCGGGAACCAGAACCCAGGGCCGTCCGGCGCCCCGCCGCGGAAGGCGACGCGCGCGGCCCCGTCGAGGAACGACGACACGCTGTCGCGATGGGCGGCGGAGATGAGCGGTCCCATCTCCGTCAGCTCGAGCCGCGGATCGCCGACGCGCCACGCCTGCACGGCCGGCTCGAACAGTTCGAGGAACCGGTCGAACACCGAGCGCTGCACCAGGATGCGGCTGCGCGCGCAGCAGTCCTGTCCGGCGTTGTCGAACACCGCGCCGGGTGCGCTGGCCGCAGCCTTCTCGAGGTCGCCGTCGGCGAAGACGATGTTGGCGCTCTTGCCGCCGAGCTCAAGCGTCACCGGTTTGAGCGCCTGCGCGCAGCCGGCCGCGACGGAGACGCCGACCTCGGTGGACCCGGTGAAGACGACCTTCCGCACGTCGGGGTGCGAGACGAACCGCTCGCCGACCACCGACCCCGAGCCCGTGACGACCTGGAACAGCCCGTCGGGCAGGCCCGCCTCGCGTGCCAGCGCGCCGAGGCGCACCGCCGTGAGCGAGGTGAGCTCGGCGGGCTTGAGCACGACGGCGTTGCCTGCGGCGAGGGCCGGAGCGAACCCCCACGACGCGATCGTCATAGGGAAGTTCCACGGCACGATGATCCCGACCACTCCGTACGGCTCGTGGAAAGTCACATCCATCCCGCCGGCGACGGGGATCTGCTGCCCCGACAGCCGCTCGGGCGAGCCGGCGTAGAAGTTCAGCACCTGGGCGACGTGCGACGCCTCCCAGCGTGCGGACGAGATCGGATGCCCCGAGTTCAGCACCTCGAGCTGCGCGAGCTCCTCGACATGGGTTTCGACCGCGCGCGCGAACGCACGAAGGGCGTCGGCGCGGGCTCCCGGCGCCTGCGCGGCCCAGCCCCGCTGCGCCGACACGGCCCGAGCGATCGCCTCGTCGATCTCGGCGATGCTCGCCCGCGAGACCTCGCGGATCGGCTCCGCCGTCGCCGGGTTGATCAGCGTGAACGTTCCGGTCATGCGGTTACTCCTAGGTCGGTGCGTTTCGAGGACCGGTAGGCGGATGCCGCATCCACCAGCCCGGCGAAGAGCCGGCGATCCTCGCGGTTCTCCTCGGGGTGCCATTGCACCGCGACGAGGTACCCGCCATCGGTCGCCTCGAACGCCTGCACG
The DNA here is from genome assembly GCF_001427525.1 of Microbacterium sp. Root61. Lineage (NCBI taxonomy): Bacteria > Bacillati > Actinomycetota > Actinomycetes > Micrococcales > Microbacteriaceae > Microbacterium > Microbacterium sp. Root61. The sequence continues at coordinate 2,353,715 of NZ_LMGU01000001.1, forward strand.
AGACCGTCGGTCTGGGCGGTCGCGACCAGACCGGTGCCGAGGCGGTCGATGCCCTGATGGTGGTAGCTGTGCACGTCGAGCCCTTCGCCGACCAACTGCGCGAGCGTCGACCCCGGCGAGACCGAAACGAAGTTGATCGCGAACACTCCGCCGCCGACACGGAACCGCTCGGTGCCGAGAGCCTCGGGCAGGTGCTGGTGCAGTGTGCCGCCGTGCGCGACGTTGACCAGCTGCAGGCCCCGACAGATCGCGAACACCGGCATCCCGCGCGTCCGTGCTCCGCGGTAGAGGGCCAGCTCCCACGCATCGCGGTCGGCGCGCGCCGGGTCGGTGAGCGGATGCCGGCGTGCACCGTAGAGCTCGGGTTGCACATCGAGTCCCCCGGTGAGGATGAGGCCGTCCATGCCGTCCAGCACGGCGGCGGCCGCGGCATCCGGAGCCGGCTGAGGCGGAAGCAGCACCGCTGCCCCGCCGGATGCCGTCACCGCGTCGAAGTACTGCTCGGGGAGGAAGGAGGCGCGGACGTCCCACACCCCCTGCTTCGCCTGTTCGAGGTACGTCGACAGACCGATGACGGGGTGCGTCCGAGTGTCGTCAGAGTCGTTCGAAACCACGAACCCGCTCCCAGTCGGTCACGGCCGCATCGTAGGCCTCGACCTCGATGCGCGCCTGGTTGAGGTAGTGCTCCACGACGTCGTCGCCGAAGGCCGCGCGGGCGATCGAGGACTCCTCGAACAGCCGTGCCGCCTCGCGCAGCGTGGTGGGCAGATGATCGATGCCGGCGGAGTAGGCGTTGCCGGTCAGCGGCTCAGGCAGCGCCAGCTCGTTCTCGACGCCGTACAGCCCGCCCGCGATGATCGCCGAGATCGCCAGGTACGGGTTGACGTCGCCGCCCGGCACGCGGTTCTCGACGCGCAGCGACTGCCCGTGCCCGACGATGCGCAGCGCACACGTGCGGTTGTCGATGCCCCACGCGACGCCGGTGGGGGCGAAGCTGCCCTTCACGAAGCGCTTGTACGAGTTGATGTTCGGGGCATACAGCAGCGTGAACTCGCGCAGCGTGGCGAGGATGCCCGCGATCCAATGCCCCATCAGCGGGCTGAACCCGTGCGCGCCGTCGCCGGCCATCACGGGCCCGCCGTCGTCATCCCGCACCGACAGGTGGATGTGGCAGCTGTTGCCCTCGCGCTCGTTGAACTTCGCCATGAAGCTCAGGGATTTGCCGTGCCGATCCGCGATCTCCTTCGCGCCGTTCTTGTAGATGGAGTGCTGATCGGCCGTCTCGAGCACCTCGGCGTAGCGGAACGCGATCTCCTGCTGACCGAGGTTGCACTCCCCCTTCACGCCTTCGCAGTACATTCCGGCGCCGTCCATGCCCACGCGGATGTCGCGCAGCAGTGGTTCCATGCGCGTGGAGGCGAGCAGGTTGTAGTCGACGTTGTAGTCCGTCGCCGGCGTCAGGTCGCGATACCCCTTCGCCCAGGCCTCGCGGAACGAGTCGTCGAAGACGATGAACTCGAGCTCCGTGCCGGAGAACGCGACCAGTCCGCGGTCGGCGAGGCGCTCCCGCTGGCGCTTCAGGATGTCACGGGGCGACTGCGTGACTCGGGCCCCGTCGGTCCAGCCGAGGTCGGCCATCACCAGCGCCGTGCCCGGCTGCCACGGGATGCGGCGCAGGGTGTCCGTGTCGGGCAGCAGCATCATGTCGCCGTAGCCGGTCTCCCAGCTCGACATCGGGTAGCCGTCGACGGTGTTCATGTCGACGTCGACCGAGAGCAGGTAATTGCAGGCCTCGGCACCGTGGCCGAGCACCTCTTCGCGGAAGAACCGGGCCGAGACGCGCTTGCCGACCAGCCGTCCCTGCGCATCGGCGAACGCGACGATCACCGTGTCGATCGCGCCCGCGGCGATCTCTTCCTCGAGCTCGGCGACACTCAGATTTCCCGGCATCCGTCATCCCTCCCTGCGCACGTCGGTGTGCCACTGATCCGCGACCACCTCTGTCGACTGTAACGAGAAACTTACATCCAAAGGTAGACAGGCCCTACCAATAGGGAACACAATCATGCGCAAGGCGCCGGAGCGTGCGCCCCCGCGACCCCCTACGGAGGACGGATGTCTCAATCCAGGAGCGATGCCCGGAAGGTCGCGGGCGCGACCTATACACCGGCAGGTCAGGGCTATTTCGAGAAACGCACCCTGAAACGCTCGGCGGGAGTGTGGGGCCTGTGGGGTCTCGCCGTCGCGGCGGTGATCTCGGGCGACTTCTCCGGCTGGAACTTCGGCATCGACTTCGCCGGCTTCGGCGGGATGCTGATCGCCTTCGTCATCCTCGTCGCCATGTACTACGGCATGATCTTCTCCATCGGCGAGATGGCGGCCGCGATGCCGCACACCGGCGGCGCATACTCCTTCGCCCGCTCGGCCATGGGGCCGTGGGGCGGTCTGATCACCGGCGCCGCCGAGACCATCGAGTACGTCGCCACCACGGCCGTCATCGTCTACTTCTCCGCGTCGTATGCCGATGCGATCACGAGCGACCTGCTCGGCATCACCATGCCCGCGTGGGTGTGGTGGATCATCCTCTACGTCGTGTTCATCGCACTGAACTCCGCCGGTGCCGCGATCTCGTTCACGTTCGCGATCGTCGTCTCGATCATCTCGATCGGCATCATCCTGGTGTTCTCCCTGATGGCGATCTTCTCCGGGGCGTTCTCCTGGGCCGCGCTGTGGGACATCGTCCCGGATCCGGGCCAGACCGCGTTCCTGCCGCACGGCGTACTGCCGATCCTGTTCGCCCTGCCGTTCGCGATGTGGTTCTTCCTCGGCATCGAGGAGCTGCCCCTCGCCGCAGAGGAGTCGCACAATCCGGTGCGCGACATCCCCCGCGCCGGATTCTGGGCACGCGGCACACTGATCGTCACCGGCCTGCTGGTGCTGTTCCTGAACACCGGCGTCATCGGAGCGGAGGCGACCGGCGTGGCCGGCGAGCCGCTGCTGGACGGCTTCCGGGCGATCGTCGGCGACGAGCTCGCCGCGGTGCTCGCCCTCTTCGCCCTCGTCGGCCTGCTCGCTTCGCTGCAGGGGATCATGTTCGCCTACGGGCGCAACATGTACTCGCTGTCCCGGGCCGGGTACTACCCGCAGTTCCTCTCCCTGACCGGCAAGCGCCAGACCCCGTGGGTCGCGCTGGTCGTCGGTGCGGTGATCGGCTTCGTCGCCCTCGTCGTGCTCGATGTCCTCGCCGCCGTCGACGAGAAGGGTGCGGGTGCCGTCGCCGGCGCCATCGTCCTGAACATCGCGGTGTGGGGCGCCGTGCTGGCCTACCTGCTGCAGATGATCTCGTTCATCATCCTGCGCAAGAAGATGCCGAACGCCGCACGCCCGTACGTCAGCCCGTGGGGCATCCCCGGCGCGGTCATCGCCGCCGCGATCGCCGCGCTGATCTTCGTCGGCTTCCTGCTGAACCCGACGTTCGGGCCGGCGATCATCGCGATCGGCATCGTGTACGTCATCATCCTGATCGGCTTCGCGGTGTTCTTCCGCCACCGCCTGGTGCTCTCTCCGGAGGAGGAGTACGCCCTCTCAGACGGCTCGCACGGCGATCCGCAGTCCGAGGGCTACGACGCCATGGAGAAGGAGGTGTTCGGGGACAAACCCTGAGCCCGGGGGGAAGACGGGGCCGAAGCGTACCGGGGGGTTCGCTTCGGCCCCGTTTCGCGCGCGTGCCCCCCGGTACGCGCACAGGGCCCTCTCGAGACACCCGCTGCGCGGCGGCCGACTCGAGAGGGCCCAAGGCTCACCGAACGATTCGATCCGATTCTCTTGGGGGAAAAATCGGCATGACGCCACTGGGGGAGGCGCCGAACCGTATGCACGGGAGCTGACTTAAGGATACGTCGTCCACAGCACTGCGTATGTCCCCCCTTCGGGGGACACTCGTCAATCGACGGGATTCAGGACAGGAAGAACTGCGTCGACTGCATCGAATCGACCCCGCCGATCGACACCGATAGGTGGTAAGACGCACCCCCGCCACCCGCGACGGGGCGGCTGGTCGAAGCGCACGAATCGACCGAAGAGCGAGTGCGATCCCATGTCAGCGGTGCCGCGCTGGTGACGCTCTGTCCGGCGGCGAGCAGCACCACCATGTCGCTGGGTTCGGTCTGGCAGTCGGTCGATCGCCACCAGGTGTCTTCGCCGCTCATGACGGTGAAGGACTGCGTGCTCGTGCCGACGTTCAGCGTGCAGTCGGTCGCCCCGTTGTTGGTCAGGCGGATCGAGAACTGGGGGTTCTGCCCTTGGGCGTAGGACTCCTGGTCCGTGACCCCCTCCACCAGCACATCGCTGGACACGCAGGCCTTCGCGGTCGGTGTCATGCTCGGGTCGGGGGTGGCCGGATCGGCGGGCGGAGTCGTCGCGGCCGACGTCTCCGCCGTCGGGACGGGCAGTTCGGTGGCCGTCCCGTCGGACGTACTCGAGGGTTTCGGCGAGGGACCGGATGCCTCGGCCGCCGCGCCGCGCCACGGTTGGGCGATCAGCAGCCAGGCCACGAGGGCCGCCACCGCCAGCACACCGATCAGCAGCACCAGTCGCCTGCGCCGGTACACGGCGGGCGAGTGGCGTCTGCGGCGGGGCTGTTCATCGGTCGCCATACGCCCAGGCTAAGCCGAGCGCGGCGACGCGCAGGATCGGCGCGCCCAGGAGCACCGGCCTCAGGCGGGTTCGAGCACCTTGAGCATGCGCGTGTTGCCCAGCGTGTTCGGCTTGACGTGCGCGAGGTCCAGGAACTCCGCGACACCCTCATCGGGGCTGCGCACGAGCTGCGAGTACACGTCGGCGTCGACGACCTGTTCGCCGATCGGCGCGAACCCGCGGCGGGTGAAGAAGTCGACCTCGAAGGTCAGGCAGAACAGGCGGGTGAGCCCCAGTCGACGCGCGCGCTCCTCGAGCGTCTCGACCAGCGCACGCCCGATGCCGTGGTGCAGCCAGCCGTCGGCGACGATCAAGGTGCGGATCTCGCCCAGGTCCTCCCAGATGACGTGAAGGGCACCGCATCCTACGATCCGCCCGTCCGCCGTCTCGGCGACCACGAACTCCTGCACCGACTCGAACAGCAGCACGAGATCCTTGCCGAGCAGGATCCGTCGCTGGACGTACGGCTCCAGCAGTTCCTGGATCGCGTGCACGTCGGAGGTCCGCGCCGGTCGGGTGATGAACTGGCTCACGCGGCAAGCCTATTGCCCGGGCACCGGCCATCGACTCTTCGACAGTGACCGTCTATTCTCAAGTCATTATGAATATTCATACAGCAGTGATTATTGAGCTTTCGTCGCTCGTCCGGAGCACGACCCTGCCCGGCGATGCCGGCTGGGACGCCGCCCGCAGCTCGTTCACCCTCTCCGTCGATCAGACGCCCGCCGCCGTCGTGCACGCCGAGTCGGTCGACGATGTCGTCGCCGTCGTCGACTTCGCACGCGCCAACGGGTACCGGGTCGCCCCGCAGCGCACCGGTCACAACGCCGCTCCGGTCGGTGACCTGAGCGGCAGTATCCTGCTGCGCACCGATCGCCTGACGGGCATCGTGATCGACGCCGAGGCGCGCACCGCACGCGTGCAGGCCGGCGTGCAGTGGCAGGACATCGTGCCGCTCGCGGCCGAGCACGGCCTCGCGGCCCTCGCGGGATCGGCCCCCGACATCGGCATCATCGGCTACACGCTCGGCGGCGGCGTCTCCTGGCACGCGCGCTCCCTCGGGCTGGCCGCGAACAGCGTGCTGAGCGCCCAGATCGTGACCGCGGACGGCGTGCTGCGCACCATCGACGCCGCGCACGACCCCGACCTGTTCTGGGGCATCCGCGGGGGCGGCGGCAGCCTCGGCATCGTCGTCTCGCTCGAGTTCCGCCTGTTCCCCATCACCGAGGTGTTCGCCGGCGCGCTGTTCTGGCCCGAGCAGGAGGCCGAGCGGGTGCTGCGGGCGTGGCGGGAATGGACCACCACCGTGCCCGACGCGGTGACCTCGATCGGGCGCGTGCTGCGCTTCCCGCCGTTCCCCGACGTTCCCGAGCACCTGCGCGGGCGCGGATTCGTCCTGGTCGAGGCATCCATGCGGCTCGACGCGCGCGCCGGAGCCGAGCTGCTCGCGCCGCTGCGCGCCCTCTCCCCCGAGATCGACACGTTCGACACGATTCCGGTGACGACTCTCGCGGGCCTGCACATGGATCCCACCGAGCCCGTCCCCGGCGTCGGTCATGGGCGGCTGTTGAGCAGCCTCGACGATGCCACCCTCACCGGCCTCGCCGACGTGCTCGCCGGCCCCGGTGCGCACCTGCTGTCGGTGGAGATCCGCCATCTGCAGGGCGCCCTCGCGCCCGGCGCGATGACCGGCGGTGCCGTCTCCGGATTCGACGCCGACTTCCTGCTCTTCGCGGTCGGCATCGGCCCCACTCCCGACGCGATCGTCGGCGTCGATGCCGCCATCGATGCGGTCCTGGGCTCGGTCGCGCACGTGACCGCACCCACGACGTTCCTCAGCTTCTCCGAGCGCAAGATGACGGACGGCGAGCTGTTCGGCGCGAGCATCGACCGCCTGGGCCGGATCAAGCAGACCTACGACCCGAATCGGCTCTTCCAGGCCAACCACGAGATCACGCCTATCGCGGATTGACCGAAACGACAGAGGGGCGGATGCCGCAGCATCCGCCCCTCTGTCGATCTGTCTGACGACTACTCGCCGCTGGCGACCGCCAGGTCGGGCGTGGCGGTGATCTCGCCGCCGTTGACGATGCCGACCGCGACCTTCTCGCCGCGCGGGCCGTTCTCGAACACGAACTCGCCGTTCTGGGCATCCACCTTGACGTGGTCGCCGCTGTTCAGCTCGCCGTGCAGGATGCGCTCGGAGAGGCGGTCCTCGACCTCGTGCTGCATCGCGCGACGCAGCGGGCGGGCGCCGAGGGCCGGGTCGAAGCCGATCTCGATGAGCTTCTCCTTCGCGGCCTGCGTCAGCTCGATCGTCATGTCGCGGTCCAGCAGGCGCTCGGAGAGACGCTTGGTGAACAGGTCGACGATCTGGATGAGCTCGGGCTTGGACAGCTGCGGGAAGACGATGATGTCATCGACGCGGTTGAGGAACTCGGGCTTGAAGTGCTTCTTGAGCTCTTCCTGCACCTTGCCCTTCATCCGGTCGTAGGACGTCGCGGTGTCACCCTCGACCTGGAACCCGACCGGGCCGCCCGCGATGTCGCGCGCGCCCAGGTTGGTGGTCATGATGATGACCGTGTTCTTGAAGTCGACCACTCGGCCCTGACCGTCGGTGAGACGTCCCTCTTCGAGGATCTGCAGGAGCGAGTTGAAGATGTCGGGGTGAGCCTTCTCGATCTCGTCGAAGAGCACGACGGAGAACGGCTTGCGGCGCACCTTCTCGGTGAGCTGCCCGCCCTCTTCGAAGCCGACGAATCCGGGAGGGGCACCGAACAGACGCGAGACGGTGTGCTTCTCACCGAACTCCGACATGTCGAGCGAGATCAGCGCGGTCTCGTCGTCGAAGAGGAACTCGGCGAGCGCCTTGGCCAGCTCGGTCTTTCCGACACCGGTGGGGCCGGCGAAGATGAACGAGCCGTTCGGACGCTTCGGGTCCTTCAGGCCGGCGCGCTGACGACGGATCGTCTTCGCGAGGGCCGAGATCGCCTCCTCCTGGCCGATGACGCGCTGGTGCAGCGCCTTCTCCATGAAGACCAGTCGCGAGGACTCCTCTTCGGTGAGCTTGAAGACCGGGATGCCGGTGGCCTGTGCGAGCACCTCGGCGATCAGTCCCTCGTCCACGACCGCGTGGGTCGCGACGTCGCCGGAGCGCCACTGCTTCTCGAGGCGCAGGCGCTCGGCGAGGAGGGACTTCTCCTCGTCGCGCAGGGAGGCGGCCTTCTCGAAGTCCTGGTCCTCGGACGCCTGCTCCTTCTGGGTGCGGACGTCGGCGATCTTCTCGTCGAACTCGCGCAGCTCCGGCGGGGAGGACAGGATCGACAGGCGCAGGCGGGCGCCGGCCTCGTCGATCAGGTCGATCGCCTTGTCGGGCAGGAAGCGGTCGCTGATGTACCGGTCGGCGAGGTTCGCCGCGGCCACGATCGCGCCGTCGGTGATCTGCACCTTGTGGTGCGCCTCGTAGCGGTCGCGCAGCCCCTTCAGGATGTTGATCGCGTGGGGCAGGCTCGGCTCGGCGACCTGGATCGGCTGGAAGCGACGCTCGAGCGCGGCATCCTTCTCGAAGTGCTTGCGGTACTCGTCCAGCGTGGTGGCGCCGATCGTCTGGAGCTCACCACGGGCCAGGAGGGGCTTGAGGATCGACGCGGCGTCGATCGCGCCCTCGGCGGCACCGGCACCCACGAGGGTGTGGATCTCGTCGATGAAGACGATGATGTCGCCACGCGTGCGGATCTCCTTGGTGACCTTCTTCAGGCGCTCCTCGAAGTCACCGCGGTAGCGGGAACCGGCGATGAGCGAGCCGAGGTCGAGCGAGTAGACCTGCTTGTCCTTCAGGGTCTCGGGGACCTCGTTCTTCACGATCGCCTGCGCGAGGCCTTCGACGACGGCGGTCTTGCCGACGCCGGGCTCACCGATCAGCACGGGGTTGTTCTTGGAGCGACGCGAGAGGATCTGCATGACCCGCTCGATCTCCTTCTCGCGCCCGATCACGGGGTCGAGCTTGTTGTCGCGCGCGGCCTGCGTCAGGTTACGGCCGAACTGGTCGAGGACGGCGGAGCCGCCCTGCGCGTTGGCCGTGCTGTCGTGCGCGGCGCCGCTGACGGCGGCCGGCTCCTTGCCCTGGTAGCCGCTGAGGAGCTGGATGACCTGCTGGCGGACCTTGTTCAGGTCGGCGCCGAGCTTGACGAGCACCTGTGCGGCGACACCTTCACCCTCGCGGATGAGCCCGAGCAGGATGTGCTCGGTGCCGATGTAGTTGTGGCCGAGCTGCAGCGCTTCGCGCAGAGACAGCTCCAGCACCTTCTTCGCGCGCGGCGTGAAGGGGATGTGACCGGTGGGCTGCTGCTGGCCCTGACCGATGATGTCCTGCACCTGCTCGCGCACGGCGTCCAGCGAGATGCCGAGCGACTCGAGCGCCTTCGCGGCGACACCCTCACCCTCATGGATCAGGCCGAGCAGGATGTGCTCCGTCCCGATGTAGTTGTGGTTGAGCATCTTCGCCTCTTCTTGGGCGAGCACCACCACTCGACGAGCGCGGTCCGTGAATCTCTCGAACATCATCAATTCCTCCGGCACGGGGGCCAACGGGCGCAGGTCCTGGCGCCTTACATCGAGGGTAACCAGCGGGCGGATGCCCCACGCGAATGTTCGCCAGGGGCGGAGAGGCTCGCGACCCGGTCTTGACATGCCGAAGGCGCTTGGCATAACGTTCATCGATAACAACGACTATCGATATGTACCAGTGGAGACACGATGACCGACCAGGCACTTGACACCATTCCGGATCGCGCAGATCGGATCGCCATGCGCGTGATCGCCGCGCTCACGGCGATCATGGCGGTCGCACTCGCTGCCGGTCAGATCACCGCGGCCGCGACCTTCGTCTGGGCCGACTCGGTGACGCTCTCGCTGCTGGCCGATGAGGCGCTGGCGGTCGAACCCGACCGTGGCCTCGTCGCGGCCGGCATCGAGACGGTCACCGTCACCGCCGATGCACTCAGCGGCGGCGCTCGGGCCGTCTTCGCCGGCGGAGCGGTGCTCCTGGCTGTGACAGCCCTGATCGTGGGGTTCGCCCTGGCATGGCTGCTGGTGGCGGCATCGGGCGGGCGCCCCTTCCGTCCGGCCCTCTACCGATTCAGCCTCATCGCCGGGTTCGCCCTGGTCGTCGGCCCGCTCACCGCAACGGCACTCACCGGGTTCGGCTCCATGCAGGCGGCCTTCGAGTTGAACGATGCCGTCGGCGGCATCCTGATGCCCGGCTTCGGCATCACGTCCTGGGGAATGACGATCCCGATCATCGGGCTCGGTGTCATCGGGCTCGCGTACCTGTTCCGCCGGATGGAACGCCTGCAGCGCGACACGGACCTCCTCGTATGACCCCCGCCGAGGACGACGGACCCAGTGGAGTCCACTGCCGCCTCGACGAGCTGCTCGAGGCGCGCGGGATGACGCTGACGCGCCTCAGCGAGCTCGTCGGCGTGAGCGTGGTGAACCTGTCCATCCTGAAGAACGACCGGGCTCGCGCCATCCGCTATTCGACGCTCTCCGCGATCTGCCGCGCCCTCGACTGCGAGATCGGGGAGCTGCTGGTCCGCGCCGACTGAGCGCGGCCGTCACACGAAGGAGAGCGGATGCCGTGATCCCACAGCATCCGCTCTCCTTCGTCACAACCGTGCGGGTCAGCTCTCGCCGGCGATGCGCACCTTGATGTTGTCGAACTCGCCGCCCGTGAGGATCAGCTGGACGTCGAAGTCGTCGTCGACACCGGTCACTCCGGCGACGGTGACGCGGGGCGCCATGTCGGCCGTGCAGACCTGGTCGGCGGCCGGGGTCTGGAAGGTCGCCGTGACCTCGAGCGGCGTGGTGGCCACGACATCCTCGAGCACCGGCACACAGGACGAGCTGCCCCACGACAGGATGAGGAATCCGCCGTCGTCGAACCAGCCCGCGCTCGGGAGGTACTCGGTCATGTCGCCGGCTTTACCGGTCAGGCCCGGGTCGCCGTCGAGGTCGGTGTCGCCCGCGTAGGTTCCGGTGACGACGATCTCGAGGTCCTTGGTCGGGTCCACGCCCGCCGGCAACGACACGAGCGAGGCGCGGGGCACCAGGTCGCGGGTGCACGCGGCACCCTCGGGGTCGGTCAGCTCGACGGTGAGGGTCGCGGTCGCCGCGTCGTAGGTCGGCTCACCGGCCGTCGGCACGCAGGTGGAGCTGCCCTGGGTCACGATGCCGACCGCACGGCCGTCATCGAGCCACGCGGCATCCAGTTCGGTGTCGCCGACGACGGGCGCGCTGGGCGCTCCGGACGAGTTCGGCGCGCCGGCGGGGGTGGCGCACCCGGCGAGCGCGAACGCAGCCAGGCCGATGGCAGCGGAGACGGCCAGAAGACGGCGGGAGATCGTGGTCATATCTCGATCCTGGCCGAAGGCGCTGAGCGATGCCAGGGAAACCGGTCACGGCGGCGTAACGACGGGCGCGTCCGCGCCTCTACTGCAGGGCAGAGGTCAGCCGCGCCAGGTTGTCCAGCACGGTCGAGCGCAGGGGCTGCTTCAGCCACTCCTCGAGGGTCAGTTCCCGGCTGAGGCTGCGGTAGATGTCCTCGACCTCGCGCATCTCGGTGACGAACTCCTCGCCGCGCACGAGCAGCGAGATCTCCATGTTCAGACCGAACGAGCGCATGTCCATGTTGCTCGAGCCGATCACCGCGACCTCGTCGTCGATCGTGAAGCACTTGGTGTGCAGGATGTACGGCCGCTTGTACATCCAGATCTTCACGCCGGCACGCAGGAGCATCTCGTAGTAGCTGCGCTGCGCGTGGTAGACCATCGCCTGGTCGCCCTCTTCGGAGACGAAGAGCTCGACCTCGAGGCCGCGGTGGCAGGCCGTCGTGATCGCCAGCAGCAGCGCCTCATCGGGGATGAAGTACGGGCTGACGATGGAGATGCGCCGCTGCGCCGAGTACAGCAGGCCGGCGAAGAGTCGCAGGTTGTTCTCGACCTCGAACCCGGGTCCGGACGGGACCACCTGGCAGTCCAGCTCGCCCGGCCCCGCCTTGACCTCGAACAGGTCGATCTCGTCGGTGAGGATCTCGTCGGTCTCGCTGTACCAGTCGGACAGGAACACCGCGTTGACGGATGCCACGACCGGGCCATCCAGTCGCGTCATCAGGTCGACCCAATGCAGGCCGCGCTTGATGTTCTTCTTCAAGTTGTACGTCGAATCGGTGACGTTCTGCGAGCCCATGAAGGCGACCGAGCCGTCCACCACGAGCAGCTTGCGGTGGTTGCGCAGGTCGGGGCGCTGGTACTTGCCCTTCAGCGGCTGCACCGGCAGCATCAGGTGCCATTGCGCGCCCATATCGGTCAGGCGTTTGAGCGTCTTCTTGTAATACGGCTTGCCGCGGTTGGCCCAGTGGTCCAGCAGGACGCGCACGCTCACCCCGCGAGCGGCGACCTCCTCCATGGCGCGGAAGAAGTTGTCGGTCGCGGCATCGGTCTGCAGGATGTAGAACTCGACGTGCACATACTCCTTGGCCTCGCGGATCGCGGCGGCCATCTCGTCGAGGCTGTCCTGGTACCCCGGGATCAGGTGCGCGGTGTTGTCGCCGGCGAGCGGCATCGCGCCCAGACGGCGGTTCATCGTCACCAGCGAGGTGAACCATTCGGGAGCGTGCGGACGCAGCGTGCCGAAGTCGAGGTGCGCGCTCGTCTCACGGATGTAGTCGTTGATGCGGCGTTGCATGCGCCGGCGCTTGCGCGGCAGGCGCGGGTTCCCGATCAGCAGGAACAGGAAGACGCCGACGAGCGGGATGAAGTAGATCGCCAGCAGCCACGCCATCGCCGCGGTGGGGCGACGGTTGCGCGGCACGATGATCACGGCGGCGATGCGCACGGTGATATCGAAGAGGAACACCAGCCACAGCCACCACGACGGATCGAAGGTGAATGTCACTGTGGGTGCTCCTCGCTGATGGTCACCTCAGCGTAGTAGCCCCCGGGGTCATTGGCCGGAAGGCGAAGAGGTCCCCACCGGCGGGAGTCCGCGCTTTGCGCGCTCCTCCGACTCGATTCGGGCGTACACGCGACGCTCGGTGCGGTCCATCCGGATGATGCTGCGCAGCACGAAGAAGAACAGGACGCTCACGACCACAGTCGGGATGAGCGACCAGAACACGGCGACCCAGTAGCTATCCATACCCTCCAGGATACGCGGCATCCTCTCCTCCCCACCCCGCTCCTGCGGTGAGGGCTTCCACGGCCGGTTCCGACGGCTCCCGCGGCCGCTCGACGACGCGCATCGTCGGGGCATGACCATGATCGTCAAGGCCGCGAATGCGGCGCAGTTCCTGTCCGTCGTGCCGCGCATGCTGGGGTTCCTTCCGCAGCGCAGCGTCGTGCTCGTCCCGTTCGACGGTGCCCGCAGCCTCGGCGCGATGCGCTTCGACCTGCCGCCGATGCAGGAGGATCCCGCGCGCCTCGCCGCCACCCACCTCGGGATCGTGTGCCGTGTGCCGCACGCGGACGCGCTCGCCATCGTCATCTACGGCGACGAGGCGTGGGAGGCCGCGGCGATACCTCGCCGTGCGCTTGCCGATGCGCTGCTCGCGCGTGCGGACGACTGCGGCCTCCGCGTGACCGACGCCCTGTTCGTCGGCGTATGCGCTTGGGGGTCGTATCTCGACACGGAGTGTCCCGCCCGCGGACGACCTCTCGCCGAGCTGGAGACCGTGCCGGCGGGAACAGGCGGCACACTGCCGCCGCTGCCCACGGGCGACCAGACCTCGGGCGCGGACCTGCCGGTCGCCGACGCGGCCGCGGCGGAGCGGGTGGCCGAGGCGCTGCGCAGTCTCGGGGACGCGGTGGAGCTGCTCTGCGGGGCGGATGCCGCGACCACGCCGGGTGCGTCACGACGCGGCGCGACCGAGCGAGCCGCGGCGCTGGACGGGACCGCCGAGACGGAGCCTCCGCTCGCGGCGTCCACCGACCCGGACAGTCGACGCATCGACCCCGCCGCCCTCGTGGCCGTCTGCGCGCTCGACGATCTGCCGACGCTGTTCGAGGATGCCCTGGAATGGGATGCCGCAGCCCTGGCTCCGTACGACGCGGCGGCGCTGATCTGGTGCCTGGCGCGACCATCGCTGCGGGACATCGCGCTCGTCCAGTGGTGCAGCGACATCGACGGCGGGGATGAGGCGCTCACGGCGCAACTGCGGTGGGAGGCGGGCGAGGAGTACCCGGCGCACCTCGCCATGCACATGTGGGGCGAGGGGGAACAGCCCGAGCCCGCGCGGCTCGACGCCGCGCTCGACCTCGCCCGCGCCGCGGCCTCCCTCGCTCCCGAACGCGCCCGAGCCGGCGCCCTCGCGACGTGCGCGTGGCTGTCCTGGGCGCTGGGGCGCTCCACCCACGCCGAGCGCTACGCGCAGCAGGCGTGCGGGATCGAACCCGAGCACGGCCTGGCCGAGATCGTGCTCTCGTTCATCGGCGCGGGGCATCTGCCCGACTGGGCGTTCCACCGACGTTCCACGGTCCGGCGACCCGAGAGCCACCGGATCCTGTGAGGGCGCTACTTCACGAGCGGGAAGAGGATCGTCTCGCGGATGCCGAGCCCGGTGATCGCCATGAGCAGACGGTCGATGCCCATGCCCATTCCGCCCGACGGCGGCATGCCGTGCTCGAGGGCCCGCAGGAACTCCTCATCGATGTTCATCGCCTCGACGTCGCCGCGTGCGGCGAGCTTGGCCTGCTCGGTGAACCGCTCCCGCTGGATGACGGGGTCCACGAGCTCCGAGTAGCCGGTCGCGAGTTCGAATCCGCGGATGTACAGGTCCCACTTCTCCACGACGCCGGGAATCGAGCGGTGCTCCCGCACGAGCGGGCTGGTGTCCAGCGGGAAGTCCATGACGAACGTGGGGCGGGTCAGCCCGCCCTTGATGTAATGCTCCCAGAGCTCTTCGACGAGCTTGCCGTGGGTCGCGTGCGGCGGAGTCTCGACCCCGGCCTGGGCGGCGAGCGCGAGGAGGTCCGCGAGCGAGGTCTCCGGCGTGACCTGCACTCCGGCCGCCTCCGACAACGAGTCGTACATCGAGATGCGGTCCCATTGCCCACCGAGGTCGTACTCGGTGCCGTCGGCCCAGAGCACCGTCGTCGATCCGGCGACCGCGATCGCGGCGTTCTGGATCAGCTCCTGGGTCAGGTCGGCGATGCCGTTGTAGTCGCTGTAGGCCTGGTAGGCCTCGAGCATCGCGAACTCGGGGCTGTGCGTCGAGTCGGCGCCCTCGTTACGGAAGTTGCGGTTGATCTCGAAGACGCGGTCGAGGCCGCCCACGACGGCGCGCTTGAGGAAGAGCTCCGGCGCGATGCGCAGGAACAGGTCGGTATCGAACGCATTGGAGTGCGTCACGAACGGACGAGCGGATGCCCCGCCGTGCTGCACCTGCAGCATCGGCGTCTCGACCTCGATGAAGTCGTGGGCGGTGAAGGTCGCCCGGAGGCTCGCATTCACCTTGGCCCGCGCCCGCACGGTGTCGCGCGCACGCTCGCGCACGATCAGATCGAGGTAGCGGCTGCGCACGCGGCTCTCCTCGGAGAGTTCGGTGTACATGTTCGGCAGCGGCATGACCGCCTTGGCCGCGATCGCCCACTCCGACACCATGATCGACAGCTCGCCGCGGCGACTGGAGATCACTTCGCCCTTGATGAAGACGTGGTCGCCGAGGTCGACGAGCTCCTTCCACGCCTGCAGCGATTCCTCTCCGACGGCCGCGAGCGAGACCATGCCCTGGATGCGGCTGCCGTCGCCGGCCTGCAGCGTCGCGAAGCAGAGCTTGCCCGTGTTGCGGCTGAACACCACCCGGCCGGCGACCGCGGCGGTCACGCCGGTCTCGGCACCGGCCTCGAGGTCGGCGTATGTCGCGCGCAGCGCGGGGATCGTGTCGGTGATCGGGAGCGAGACGGGGTAGGCGCCGCCCGCGGCATCCTTCCGTTCCGCCATGAGACGCTCACGCTTGGCCAGGCGCACGGCCTTCTGCTCGAAGATGTCCTCTTCGGAGGGCTCTGCGGCGTCGGCGGGCGCGGTCACGGGCGTGTCGGTCATCGGTGGGGCTCCTTGAAAGTCGGCCCCCAGTCTACCGAGGGCGACCGTGGGCCCTCTGTGCGTCGACGCGCGGTCAGCCGATGTAGATCTCGGTGTTGTCGATGAAGCGGTGGCCGGCGACGCTGGCCGCGATCAGCGCGAGTGCGGGACCGCGGTGGTCCTCGTCCACGGGGAGGAAGCTGGCCGGATCCACGACGCTCAGATACTCCAGGCGGATGCGCGGCTCACCCATCAGCGACGACTGCGCGGCGGCGATGCAGGCGTCCACCCCGCGGTCGGCGTTGGCGGCGGCCGCGTCCAGCGCGGCGGGCAGTTTCGTCGCGGCATCGCGGTCGCGCGACTCGAGCATGCCGATGCGCGTGGAGACGGGCAGGTTGTCGTCGCTGCGCACGGTCTCGACGACGGCCACGTCGATGTCGAGGCCCAGGTCGCCGATCATGCGCCGCACGAGGAAGATCCGCTGCCGGTCTCGCAGTCCGTAGAGCGCGACGTCCGGCTCGACGAGCTCGAAGAGCTTCGCCTCGACGGTGAGCAGCCCGTCGAAGTAGGAGGGACGCGTGCGGCCTTCGTACCGCAGTCCGAGGTCTCCCGCCGGCACCTTGGTCGTGTGCACGCCGTCGGGGAGGAGTTCGGATGCCTCGGGCATGAACACGATGTCGACGCCGAGCGAGGCGAGCAGCAGCTCGTCGGCCGCCGGGGTGCGCGGGTAGGCATCGAGCTCGGCCTGTTCCGTGAAACGGAGCGGGTTCACGAAGATCGACACCACCACGACATCCGCGATCTCCTTGGCCCGCTGGACCAATTCGATGTGGCCGTCGTGCAGCGCGCCGATCGTGGAGATCAGCGCGATCCGCGGCGACCGGGGTGCTGCGCTGCGGGCCTGGGCCAGTCGGGCGCGCAGCCCGTCGATGGTGCGGATCATTCGTCGAGCGTAGTGGCGTCGACGTCGTCGGAGCCGCGGGACCCGTCCGCCAGGGCGAGATCGATCGCGGAATGCATGAGCACCGACAGGTACGCGCCGGGGTTCTCGACACCGACCGCACCGAGGATGGCCGAGGACTGCCGCACGATCGACCGGGAGAACTCGGTCGCGGTCGCGATCGCCTCCGCGTATGCCGCCCGGTCCTCCTCGGCGACGACCACGGGCTCGCACCCGAGCTCGACCGCGAGCGCCTGCGCGATCGGCAGCACCGCTCCCGGAGCGGTCACGGCCGCATAGGCGCTGGCGAGTTGCCGCAGGTCCATGGAGGTGCCGCTGAACGTGATGGCGGGGTGCACTGCGAGCGGGATGGCGCCGCGTCCGACGGCGGGGGCCAGCACGTCCACGCCGTAGGCCGGGTCGGTGTGCAGGACGAGCTGTCCCGGCTGCCACGCGCCGATCTCGGCGAGGCCGGCCACGAGTCCGGGGAGCTGGTCGTGCGGCACCGCGATGACGACGAGCTCGCTGCGACGCACCACCTCGAGGGCGTCGAGCACCGGCACGCCCGGCAGCATGGCCTCGGTGCGCTCGTCGTCCGAGCCGTGCGTGATCGCGACCAGCGCATGTCCGGCACCGGCGAGCGCCGCGCCGATCACGGGACCGACCTTGCCGGCGCCGACGATCCCGACACCGAGCCGGCCGTCGCGGTTCATCCGGCCCACCGGTGGCTGCGGTCGCTTGCGGCGGAGGCAACGGCCTCCGCCTCGGCATCCGCGAACAGCCGCAGCGCGGCATTCCTGTCGATGGCACCCAGACCCGTGTGCACGCGACCGGGGACCGTATGCACGTGCAGCGACGCCACGTCGAGTGCGCGGGCCAGCGGGCCCTGCTCGAGGCTGAAGCTCTGCATCCGGGCGAGGGGGAATACGGCGAGCTTGCGCCAGATCGCACCACGGCGGAAGAACAGCGCGTTCGGGACGAGACGGAACCCGTTGCGCCGCCAGGAGAGGGGACGCAGGAGTCGTGCTCGGCGCGGGGTGTTCGTGTACGGGTCCTCCGGACGCGGGCCCAGGATGCCGTGCTCGAACACCAGCGGCCACTCCGCCTCGGGGAAGTCGGGCATCAGCAGGCGCAGGACGCGCTCGACGTCGGCGCGCGTGCCGACCGGCAGCACGGTCGTGAACTGATCCTGAGTACCGTCGGCGGCGCCACGGCCGGACAGACGGTTGACGGTGATCGACCACCAGCCGGCGGGCCGCCACAGGATCGACTGCGTCACCTCGATCGCGTGCAGGCGTCCGGGCGGGAGGATCTCGGTCACGGTCGTGAGAAGGCCGAAGGTGATCCGCACGCCGCTCGGCGTCGGCGCGATCGAGTAGCGCAGCGAGCGGGTGATTCCGCGGATCCAGTACGCACCGAAACCGATCAGCGCGGGGATCATGCCGAACAGCACCCACGGCGTGCCGACGATCGAACCGACGATGATCCCGATGATCAGCGCGATCAGGGCGATCGTCGATCCGCTCAGCAGGTGCGAGGCGATGAGACGCCCCGGCGGGATGTGCACGACCGACTCGGGCTCGCCGACGGGCGCCTCGGCACCGGCGATGAGGCCGGTGATGCCGGAGCTGACCGCGGAGGTGGCCGCAGCCCGGAGTCCCGGCGCGGCACCGCGGGCACCGGCGGCGGCCAGGCGACGGCCCGACGCGAGCTGCAGGATGTCGGCGCGCACCTCTTCGGCATTCGTGGTCGAGAGGTACTCGAGCTTGACGTTCGCGTCCAGGCCCGCGCCGACCACTTCGAGCTTCGCCATGCCGCACAGTCGCGCGAGCATCGGCCGCGTGAGGTTGACGCCCTGCACCCGGTCGAGGGGCGCGCGCCGGTGCGTGCGGAACAGCACCCCGCTGCGCACCTCGACGTCGTCGCCGGTGATGCGGAAGGAGTGGAAGCGCCACGAGAGGTAGAAGATCGCGACCAGGGCGAGTGCGACGCCGAGCACCGTCAGCAGCACCACGAGCACGAGGTTGTGCTCGAAGACGTAGTCGACCGGGTCGGGCGGCAGCTCGCCGTCCGGCACATTCGGCATCATCCACGGCAGGAACGTGTCGATCAGGCGGTCGCGCAGGTTCGCGACCACGATGCCGATGATCACGACGAGGAACAGCCCGCCGCGGAACAGCGGCGTCAGCGGATGCAGCCGGTGCCACTCCCCGTCGCTCAGCGGCGATCCGACGGCCCCGGGATCGGGCGCCCCGGAGTCGGGAGCGGCCGGTGCGGGCACACCCGGCACGGCTGCACCGGTCGGCGGCGGCAGCGGCACGGCGGCACCCGGGGGCGGCGGCAGGGGCACCGACGGACCGTTCGGAGGGGGGATGCTGCTCACAGTCCGGTCCGGCGGGTCTCAGCGACCTCGATCAGAGTGTCGCGCAGCTGTTCGGCCGCGGCCTGCGTCAGCCCTGGGATCACGACGCCGGTCGAGGCGGCGGCCGTGACGAGCTTGAGCTGGGCGATCCCGAAGCCGCGGTCCAGGGGGCCGTGCGTGATGTCGACGAGCTGCATGCGCCCGTACGGCACGGCCACCATGCGCTGCCACAGGATGCCGCGACGGAAGACGAGGTCGTCCCGGCGCAGCTGATAGCCGATGGACCGGGCCTGGCGCGGCGTGATGATGAGCGTCCACAGGAGGATCACCGCGAAGATCCCGCCCGGGATCAACGCCCACATCTGGTGCAGGACGAGCGTCAGCACGAGCACCACGGCGATCACGATCAGCAGGATCGCCCCGGTCGAGATCAACTGGACCCACACGTACGCCCGGGCCAGCTGATGCCATGTCCCGTCGCCGAGCGGGAGACGCGCGCCGGAGCGGGGCTCCCGGATGCGGTCGTAGGTGCCGGCATCCAGGACCGGGTCGCGACCCGCAGACGGGGCGACGGGCGCGGCAGCCTCGGGAGCCTCAGGCGCAGCAGCGGGAGCGGGCACAGCAGCGGGAGCGGGCACGGATGACGCCGCCGGGGCCTCCGCGGGCGCGTTCACCGGCGACAGACCAGTGTCCGTGGGCGCCGAGTCCGGGGTGGCGTGCGTCAGCGAACCGGGGGTGCGGGGTGGAACCCCATCAGGCGTGGCCTCCGGGCTGTTCGTCATCGTCATCCTTCCGAATCGTGCACAGATGCTCGGCGACCAGACCGGCCGCCACGAGGATCGCGCCGCACACCGCGGTGGCGATGATGGCGCTCAACGAGCCTACCGAGGGGCTGACGGGCCTGGTCAGCAGATAGAGTGCCAGCCCCACGGCGAACCCGCCGACGACGGCTCCGACGATGCTGGACGCCTTGGCGAGCATCGCGACCCGGAGCGCACGGAACGGGTTGACAGGTGGTTGCGGGCTGCGACCGCGCGTGGCCCGGCGGATCGGGATCGCGAGCGCGATCACCAGCAGTGCGAGCAGCGCCAACAGGATCGGGAGGGTGACGGCGGGAGTGAACGTCGCGCGTCCGCCCGCGGTGAGCGCCAAGTCCAGCAGGAATCCGGCGCCGCCGCCGATCAGCGCGGCAATGAGCAGGATGCCGGCACCGGTGCGTTTCATCGTCCGCTCCGCAGCCGCGCCAGCAGCGCGTCGACACGACCCGCTCCGGGCAGCACCGCGTCGGGATCGATGCTCAGCCAGGGCGCGAGCACGAAGTCGCGCTCGGCCGCCCGCGGGTGTGGCAGCAGCAGTGCGGGGTCATCGCTGCGCACGTCGCCGTACGCGATCAGGTCGAGGTCGAGGGTGCGGTCGCCCCAGCGCTCACGCCGTTCGCGCCCGTGGCGGGCCTCGATCGCGTGCAGGTAGTCGAGCAGCACCGTCGGGGCCAGACGCGTGGTGACCAGGGCGACAGCGTTCAGGTAGGTCGGGGCCGAGGCATCCGGGCCATCCAGTTTCACCGCCACCGACTCGACCGCCTCCGAGGAGCGGACGTCATCGACGAGCGGGAGCCTCCCCAGTTCGTCGATCGCGGCGCGCATCGCCTCCGCGCGGTCGCCGAGGTTGGCGCCGAGCGCGACGACGGCGGTGACCGACGCCGCGGGATGGGCCGAGACATCCCCGCTGAAGCCCTGCGCGAGTCGACGGTTCACTGGAAGGCCCGGCCACGTGTGATGGTGACGGCGACATCGGTGAACGACACCGTGATCGGGGCGGACGGCTTGTGCACCGTGACCCGCACGAGGCTGACGCCGTCGAAGTCGAGGACGCGGTCCGCGATGCGCGCGGCGAGGGTCTCGAGCAGGTTCACCGGCTCCCCCGAGACGATCGCGGCGACGGCCTCGGCCACCTCGCCGTAGTGCACGGTGTCGGTGACCTCGTCTGTCTCGGCGGCCCGGCGGGTGTTCACGGCCAGCGTGAGGTCGACCACGAAGAACTGTCCGTCGTGGCGCTCGTGCTCGAACACCCCGTGGTGCCCGAAGGTGCGCAGTCCGGTCAGTGTGATCTCGTCGGCGAAGTCCATCGCTCCTCGTCCTCCCATTTGGCCGCGATGCGCAGTGCGTCGCGCGTGGCCGTGACATCGTGCACGCGGACGGCCCACACGCCCGCCTGTGCGGCCAGCACGCTCGTCACCGCGGTCGCGAGGTCACGGCGTGTCTCGACATCCTGCGCGTCGGGTTGATCCAGCCCCAGCGTCTCGGCGAGGAACCGCTTGCGGCTCGTGCCGACCAGCACCCGCGGGCCGAGCGCCACCAGGCGCGGGAGTCCGCGCAGCACGGTCCAGTTCTGGTCGCCCTTCTTGCCGAACCCGATCCCGGGGTCGGTGATGAGACGGGCGGGAGGGATGCCGGCGACCGCCGCCGCCTCGATGCGCGAGGCCAGCTCAGACAGGACATCACGGACGGGGTCGTCGTACTGCGCGTGCGCGTACATGTCGGCCGACGGACCGCGCCAGTGCCCGAGCACGAGGTCGGCGCCGGTTCCGGCCACCGCGGGCAGCATGTCGGGATCGGCCAGCCCGCCGGAGACGTCGTTCACGATCCGCGCCCCGGCGGCGACCGCGGCCAGGGCCGTGGACGCGTTCATCGTGTCGACGCTGACGGCGGCACCGACCTCGGCCAGCGCCTGCACGACCGGGATCACCCGCTCCTGCTCGACCGCGGGATCCACGCGCTCCGAACCCGGACGGGTCGACTCGCCGCCGACGTCGAGGAGGTGGGCGCCCGCCGCACGCAGTCGCAGTCCGTGCGCGATCGCGGCCGCGGGGTCGAGGAAGCGCCCGCCGTCGCTGAAGGAATCCGGGGTGACGTTGACGACCCCCATGATGAGGGTGCTCATGGCCGAGTGGCCCCGATGAGTGCGACCAGCTCGGCGCGGGCGGCGGGCTCGGCGAGCTCTCCGCGTGCCGCGATCGTCACGGTCGAGGCATCCGTCTGTCGATCCCCGCGCATCGTGACGCACTCGTGCACGGCGTCGAGGACGACGAACACACCGCGCGCGTCGATCGACCCGGCGATGGTGTCGGCGATCTGCTCGCCGAGGCGCTCCTGCACCTGCGGGCGGGAGGCGAGGATGTCGACGACACGGGGCAGCGCGCCGAGTCCGACGACCTGCTCACCCGGCAGGTAGGCGATGTGCGCGTGCCCGCGGAACGGCAGCAGGTGGTGCTCGCAGACCGACCGGAAGCGGATGTCGCGCAGCATCACGGCACCGGATGGCAGGGTGTCCGGCGCCGGGCCGCGCGACACGGAGATCGTGTGCATCAGAGGAGTCGCGGCATCCACCCCGACGCCGCCGAAGAACTCCCCGTAGGCGTCCGCGACGCGACTCGGGGTCAGGCGTAGACCCGGACGATCGGGGTCCTCACCGATCGCCTCGAGCAGTTCACGCACCAGCGCAGCAACGCGCTCACGATCGACAGGCACGAAGTCGAGCCTACGCGGTCGCGGGGCGCGCCTGCCCGCTCGGGCGGCGGCGCGGAGCCTTCTCGGCGGCTTCCTCCGCCTCGACGGACGCGACCAGACCGACCTCTTCCTGGCGACGCGGCACGTCCACCGGCGGCACCTTCGAAACCGGACGCTCGCTGCTGGAGAGCCACTGCGGGCGCGGCGGGAGGCGCTTGATGTCGGTGAAGATCTCGGCGAGCTCGAGGTGGTCGAGCGTCTCCTTCTCGAGCAGCTCGAGGGCGAGACGGTCGAGGATGTCGCGGTTCGCGTTGATGACCTCGTACGCCTCGTTGTGCGCCTGCTCGATGAGCGCGCGCACCTCGGTGTCGACCCGCTCGGCGACGCGCTCGGAGTACTCGCGACCGTGACCCATGTCGCGTCCCATGAAGACCTCGCCGCTGGACTGGCCCAGCTTGACCGGTCCGACATCCGTCGTCATGCCGTACTCGGTGACCATCTTGCGGGCGATGCCGGTGGCCTTCTCGATGTCGTTCGAGGCACCCGTGGTGGGGTCGTGGAAGACGATCTCCTCGGCGACGCGGCCGCCCATCGCATAGGCGAGCTGGTCCTGCAGCTCGTTGCGGGTGATCGAGTACTTGTCGTCGAGCGGCAGCACCATCGTGTAGCCGAGGGCCTTGCCTCGGGGCAGGATCGTGACCTTGGTGACGGGGTCGGTGTGGTTCATCGCCGCCGCCGCGAGTGCGTGTCCGCCCTCGTGGTACGCGGTGATGAGCTTCTCCTTGTCCTTCATCACGCGGGTGCGACGCTGCGGACCGGCGATGACGCGGTCGATCGCCTCGTCCAGGGCGCGGTTGTCGATGAGCTGGGCGTTGGAGCGCGCGGTGAGCAGCGCGGCCTCGTTCAGCACGTTCGCGAGGTCGGCGCCGGTGAAGCCCGGCGTCTTGCGCGCGACGACTTCGAGGTCGACGCCGTCGGCGAGGGGCTTGCCGCGGCCGTGCACCTCGAGGATCTTCTTGCGGCCCTTGAGGTCGGGCGCGTCCACGCCGATCTGACGGTCGAAGCGACCGGGGCGCAGCAGCGCCGGGTCGAGGATGTCGGGGCGGTTGGTCGCCGCGATGACGATGACGTTGACCTTGGGGTCGAAGCCGTCCATCTCGACGAGCATCTGGTTCAGCGTCTGCTCGCGCTCGTCGTGCCCGCCGCCCATGCCGGCGCCGCGGTGACGGCCAACGGCGTCGATCTCGTCGATGAAGATGATCGCAGGGCTGGATTCCTTGGCCTGGTTGAACAGGTCGCGCACACGGGATGCGCCGACACCGACGAACATCTCGACGAAGTCCGAACCGGAGATCGAGTAGAACGGCACGCCGGCCTCACCGGCGACGGCGCGGGCGAGCAGCGTCTTGCCCGTTCCGGGAGGGCCGTACAGCAGCACGCCCTTCGGGATCCGAGCGCCGACCGCCTGGAACCTCGTGGGGTCCTTCAGGAAGTCCTTGATCTCCTGCATCTCCTCGATGGCCTCGTCCGAGCCCGCGACATCCGCGAAGGTCACCGTCGGCGACTCCTTCGAGACGAGCTTCGCCTTGGACTTGCCGAACTGCATGACCTTGCTGCCGCCACCCTGGGCGCTGGACATCAGGAACCAGAACAACAGACCCAGCAACAGGATCGGCAGGAGGAGGGAGAGGATGCCGTCGAACCAGCTCGGACGCGGCACTGCGTCGTTGAAGCCGTCCTTGGGGTCGGCCGCGTTGACGGCGTCGACCACTTCGCCGGCACGCGCGTCGACGTAGTAGAACTGCACGTCGCTCGCGCCCTCGAACGGCGATGAGAGCTTCATGTCGACGCGCTGATCGCCGTCGGTGTTGACCACCTCGGTGACGGTGCTGCCCTTGAGCAGCTCCAGTCCCTGCTGGGTGGAGATCTGCTTCGCGCCGCCCAGGCTCGAGATGAGCGAGAAGCCCACGATGAGGAACACGCCGATCAGGAGCACGTAGATGAGCGGATTGCGTGTGATCTTCTTGAAGTCCATGGTGCGGGCGACGCCCGTTCCCTTTCGTCGACGAGCCGCGCGAACGCGGTGAACTCAGGGTATCGCGCTCCCGCTATGGCGTTACTGTGCATTCGCCCATGGCGTACAGGGCAGATGCTGGGTGTTCCGCCCCGCTCCACACCCGCCGAGCTCGCAGAAAGTGCGCGCTCAAGACGGCGTGAGCGCGCACTTTATGCGAGCTCGCGAGAAGACGCTCAGGCGTAGACGTGCGGTGCCAGGACCGCGACATCCCGCAGATTGCGGTACCGCTCCGCGTAGTCCAGTCCGTACCCGACGACGAATTCGTTCGGGATGTCGAACCCGACGTAGCGGCAGTCGACCTTGACCTTGGCTGCTTCGGGCTTGCGCAGCAGGGCGAACACCTCGACCGAGGCGGCGCCGCGCGACGCGAAGTTCTCCAGCAGCCAGCTCAGCGTCAGCCCGGAGTCGATGATGTCCTCGACGATGAGCACGTGCCGATCATGCAGGTCGCTGTCGAGGTCCTTGCGGATCTGCACGACACCGCTGGACTTCGTGCCGGCGCCATACGACGAGACCGCCATCCAGTCCATCGGCACGAGGATCGGCAGGGCCCGGGAGAAGTCGGCCATCACCATGACCGCGCCCTTCAGCACACCGACCAGCAGCAGGTTCTTGCCCGCGTAGTCGGCCGCGACCTGGGCGGCGATCTCCTGCAACTTGGCGGTGATCTCCTCCTCGGTCACGAGGATCTTGCTGAGGTCACCGGGGATATCGGCCGCGCGCATGCGGTTCAGTCTACGGGCGCCTGTGGGAAGGACAACGGATGCCGCCGGCACCGTGCCGCGCGCTACGCCGAGCGTGCGGTGAATTCGATGCGGCCGCCGGCTCGGCGAGCGGTGCAGCCGGGCAGGTCGATCGGGCCCTGCCCGGACCAGTCGGTGACCAGCCGGGCGACCTCGAGCGTCTGAGCACGCGTGAGGCTTTCGCCGAACTCGCTCGTCACGACGTGCCGGATGACGCGGTGGCGCAGCGCGGCCGGGTTGGCGGCGAGGGCGGCGACCGAGACCGAGATGCCGGCCTCGGCGTGCTCGACGATGTCTTCGATCGTCTCCTCGATCATCTCGTCGAACGCCTCGGCGTCTTCGCGCAGCTGCTCGGCCGTGCGCGCGAGCGCCTCGGCCACGCCGGGGCCGAGTTCGGCCTCGAGGACGGGCAGCACCGTCTCCCGCACCCGCACGCGCGCGAACCGCGGTTCGGCGTTGTGCGGGTCCTCCCACGGCTGCAGGTCCTGGGCGACGCAGGCCGCGCGCGTGGCTTCGCGCCGCACGGTCAGCAGCGGCCGCAGCAGCGTCATGCCGCGCTGGGCCGAGGCCGCGGCCATCCCCTGCAGACTCGCCGCGCCCGAGCCGCGGGCGAGTCCGAGCAGGACGGTCTCGGCCTGGTCGTCGAGCGTGTGTCCGAGCAGCAGCGCCGTCGCGCCGGCGCCGGCCGCGGCATCCGTCAGCGCCCGATACCGCGCCTCGCGGGCCGCCGCCTCCGGGCCGCCACCCGCGCCCACCGCGACCGAGACGACGAGCGAGCGGATGCCGAGGGCTTCGGCCTGGCGCGCGGCGTTCTGCGCGACGGCGTCCGAGCCGGGCTGGAGCCCGTGGTCGACGGTGATGCTCACGACATCGAGCCCGAGCTTGGGCGCCTCGAAGGCTGTCGCGGCAGCCAGCGCGAGCGAGTCGGCGCCGCCGGAAAGGGCGACCGCGACGGTGCCCGGTCCGGTCAGCGGCTCGAGCGCTCGCCGTACGGCGAGCCGAACGGCGGCGACGGCGGGGTCCAGGCTCGGTCGATGCTCCACACGCCCACGTTAGCCGCCCCCGCGTTCCCGCGAGACGTGGCAAAAGCGCCCGAAACCGTGCGGTTCGGGCACCTTTGCCACGTCTCGCGGATGGGGTGGGGGCCACAACGCCGTGCAGCGCGCGCGACTAGGCTGGTGCGCGGCATCAGACCAGCGATTTTCAAGGAGCAGACGCATGGGCGCATACGACGCCGTCATCGAAATCCCCCGCGGCAGCCGGGTCAAGTACGAGGTCGACCACGGCACCGGCCGCGTGTTCCTGGACCGCGTCCTGTACACCGCGTTCGGGTACCCCACCAACTATGGGTTCTTCGACAACACCCTCGGCGAAGACGGCGACCCGCTCGACGTGCTCGTGATGCTGGACTACGACCTGTACCCCGGCACCATGGCCAGCGTCCGCCCCGTCGGCGTACTCAAGATGAGCGACGAGGCCGGCGGCGACGACAAGGTCATCGCCGTGATCGCCAAGGACCCGCGCTGGGCGCACGTCCAGGACGTCGACGACATCCCGGAGTTCCTGCAGAAGGAGATCACCCACTTCTTCGAGCACTACAAGGACCTCGAGCCCGGCAAGTGGGTCAAGGTCGACGCGTGGGCAGGCGCCGCCGAGGCCGACCGCCTCGTCGAGGAGGCGTTCACGCGCTTCGCCGAGCACGAGGGGCAGACCAAGTCCCAGGGCGAGGGAATGTCCCCCAAGACGGTCTGATCGGTTTTCCGCGAAGGCGGACGACGGCGCACTCGCGTCGACGTCCGCCTTCGTCTTTGACGAGCGGATGCCGCGGCACGGGCGCGCGCGAACGCGAGGCTGCAGCATCCGTCCCCGCGATAAGGGGATGCACCGGACCGCGAACGCACGACGTATCCGCGAGCACACGACCCGGTCGCGACGCGAAGGCGTGCACTCGACCTTCGGACTCCCGAGCCCGCGCGGGTCGAGTGCGGAGCTAGACCGAGATGCCTCGGGCGGCCATGAAGCCCACGGGATCCGTGGTGCGGCCGTTGATGTAGACCTCGAAGTGGCAGTGGCAGCCGAAGGAGTTGCCGGTGTTGCCCTCGCTCGCGATGAGCTGGCCGGCGCTGACCCGCTGGCCGTAGCCGACGAAGATGCCGCCGGGACGGATGTGCCCGTAGCCGGTGCCGACGCCGCCGCCGTGGTCGATCCGGACGTAGTTGCCGTAGCCGCCGTTGTATCCGGCGTAGGTGACCACACCTGCAGAGGCCGCGTAAATGCCCGCACCGCAGCCGGCGGCCAGGTCGACGCCTTCGTGGAAGCCGCTGGAGCAGTAGCCGTTGCCGCACTGAACGTAGCGGGGACCGTAGCCGGAGCTGCGCCAGCCGGAGGACGGACGAGCCCAGCCGGACCCGACGACACCGCCGCCGTTTCCACCGCCACCGCCGCCGCCTCCGCCACCCCCGCCGCCGTTGGCGGCTTCCTGGGCAAGACGATCCGCTTCGGCCTTCGCAGCCGCCGCGGCGGCCTCCTTGGCCTTGCGGTCGATCTCGACGCCGGTCTGGTATTCCGCGATCGTCTTGGCGGTCTTGTCGTTCAGGGCGGCGAGCTGCGCCTCCAGCGTCGCGAGGTTCGCGGTCTGCGCGTCGAGGGCGGCCTGGGCGGCGCTGGCGGCTTCCTGCGCCTTGACCATGGCCGCTTCGGCCTCCTGCTGCAGCTTGTCGCGGGCGTCGCGGGCGACGACGGCCTGGTCGCTCAGGCTCTGCGCCGAGTTGCGGGCCGTCACGGCATCCGCGTACACGCCCTGGTTGCGCTCGATGAGCTTGTCCATCGTGCCCAGGCGGGCGAGCAGGTCATCGGCCGTGGCCGCGGATCCCGCGAAGAAGAGTTCGAGCGACGTGTCGTCGCCGCCGTTGCGGTACAGCTGTGCGGCGACGCGGCCGGCCTTGTTGGCGGCATCCGTCGCCTTGGTCGACTCCGCGTCGGCCTGCTGCTGCAGGTCGTCGGCGTGGTGGGCCGCTTCGAAGAACTTCTGCTGAGCCTCGTAGAAGAGGTCCGACGCCTTCTGCGCCTCGGCCTGCGTGCGGGCGACCTCGTCGTTCAGCGACTGGATGAGCCCCTGGATCTTGGCGACCTCGGCGGCCTTGGCCGCTTCGTTGGCCTTGGCGGCCTGCACGTCGGGCCACGAGGGGTATCCGGCGGCGGCGAAGGCAGAGGGGACGAAGGGAGCACCGAATGCGGTGATGGCCGCGAGCCCGAGAGCGCCGACGCCGATGGCGCTGCGTCGGGTCATGCCTCCGGGCCACAGCGCACGCTTCTCCGAGGGGGACGGCGCACAGCCGCACTCCTCGGCGCTTTCGTCACGTGCGGAGCGATCGCGCTCGAGCTTCACCGCGGCCTCCCGTTCACCGAGTCAACTTTCACCACACTAGCAACACGAGTCACAAGCGCAACGGGTGTCGTCGTTCCATAGTGCTCCCCTGGCGGCGGTTGCACACCCACCCATCGTGAACCGCGCCGAGGCCTTCCTCCACAGGGCGCGCCCACGAATTGGAGATTTGGTCGACTCATGCGTATGCTTGAGCGTCGGCAGAGTGAGCCACAAAAGCTCATCCGGCCCCATCGTTTAGTGGCCTAGGACGCCGCCCTTTCACGGCGGTAGCACGGGTTCGAATCCCGTTGGGGTCACTTTCCGAATTACAACTTAATATGCATGGCCCTGTAGCGCAGTTGGTTAGCGTGCCGCCCTGTCACGGCGGAGGTCGCGGGTTCAAGTCCCGTCAGGGTCGCTCTGAGCGACGGGCCCTTTCTTTGAGAGGGCCTTTTGTTTAGGACGCGGCGTAAGGTCCCGATTCCGGGTAACGGATGCCGCGGGGCTCTGTAGCTCAGTTGGTAGAGCGCACGACTGAAAATCGTGAGGTCACGGGATCGACGCCCGTCGGAGCCACAAGGGTGATCATTACGTCACCCCAGAAACCCTCGCGAAGCTTCTATTCGCGGGGGTTTTGCCTTGCCCTGGTGAGAGGCGGTTTCCGCGTCACCCCCGGGGCTACTACGGCCGATCACTGAGCGAGCGAAGCTCCCGTCCATCGAGCGAGCGCGGCGAGACGAGACGCCCTTGGCCTGGAGCGGCAGCTCGCGAGCTCCTCCTTACGGAAACCGCAAGCCTGATGATTGCTAGATAATCTAGGGATATCGTCGCCGCATGGACACGGACATCCACACCACATCACGCGCGACGAGAGCTGATCGCGCACGACAGATCGCCGTCGTCGTCGGCGGGCTCGTAGCGCTGGTGGGCGCGATGGCGGGCTCGGGAGTCTTCGGCGGCACGAGGGTGCAGGACGCTTCGGATGGGGCCCTTTCAGCGACGGCCACCGTCATCGCCCCCGCCGGCCCCGCGTTCGCGATCTGGTCGGTCATCTACGCCGGACTGATCGGGTACAGCGTGTGGCAACTGCTCCCGAGGCAGGCGCAACGAGACAGACATCGCCGGACGGGTTGGTGGATACTCACGTCCCAGTTGTTGAACGCAGCGTGGATCCTCAGCGTCCAGGCCGGCCCGCTGTGGCTCTCGGTCATCGTCATCGTCGCCCTTCTCAGCGTCCTGGCGCTGATCTTCGTGCGACTGCAGAGGATCCGATCGGCCGGATGGCAAGATGCGGTGGTCATGGACGGCACGATCGGGCTGTACCTCGGTTGGGTGATGGTCGCGACGATCGCCAACATCACCGCCTGGCTCGTGGCTCTCGGATTCAACGGCTTCGGATGGTCCGAGGATGCGTGGGGAATCATCGTGCTCAGTGCGGGAACGGCGGTGTCGGTTGCGGTGTCCATCTGGAGCCGTGGCCGACTCACCCCCGCGGTCGCGACCGCCTGGGGCTTCGCATGGATCAGCGTCGGACGGCTGACATCCGAGCCGCCATCCGCAGTGGTCGGCGTTGCGGCGGCGATCGCGGCGGGGGTTGCGTTGGCAGTGGCGGTGATCGCCCGACTCGCCGGTCCGCCACCGCGGTGACAGCGCCGTAGCCGACCCGCGCAGCTGTCGGTGACGATCCCCTGCGTCTCCTTCGCGCCAGCGGCTCACTCGAGCGTGACGTCCACCTGGATCTCGGCGGCGAGGCGCTCGAGCTCGGCCTTCAACGCGTCGACGTCGACGGATGCCGGGACCTTCGCCACGATCGTCGCCTCGAACAGGCGACCGCCCGCCATCGCGGCATCCCGCATCTCCGTCGTCATGCGCTCGACGCTCAGACCGTGGGCGGTGAGCGTCGAGGCGACCTCTCGCACGATGCCGGGATGGTCGTTGCCGAGCACCTGGAACGAGAACCTGCGTGAGGTCTCGGCATCCCGTGCCGTCGCATGCACGGCGGCGGTGAGGAGCCCGTCGATCTCGGCGAGCGCGGCGCGCAGGGCGTCGATGCGGGCGGCCGGTGCCGACACCTCGATGATGCCGGCGAAGGCGCCGGAGAGCTCGGCGAGCTGACTGTTCTCCCAGTTGCCACCGTGGGCGTCCACGACATTCGCGACTGCGGCGACCAGGCCTGCACGGTCGTCTCCGACCACGGTGAGCACGAGCGTTGTCATGGCCCACAGCGTAGTCCTCTCGTTGCGCGCGGACTCGCGATGTGTATTGTTTGTCGATAGACACTTACCGAATATCGATAGGCGCATCCATGCATCGCATCACGATCATCGTCCTGAAGACCCTCATCGCCTGCCTGTTGGCGCTGCTCGTGTTCTGCCAGATCTTCGTGGTTCCGGCCGTCGCAGCGCAGTCTGCGGTGAGGTACCACGAGATCTCCTACTTCGAGATCCCCGGCATCCTGATCGGCATCGCGTTCCTACTGTGCGTGCAGGTCGTGCTGGTGTGCGTCTGGCGGCTGCTGTCGCTCGTGCGCGAAGACAGCATCTTCAGTGAGAGCGCCTTCCCCGATGTGGACGTGAGCCTCGGCGCGGTCGGGTTCGCGACCTTCCTCGTGCTGATCGCCCTCATCGCGCTGAGCTTCACCGGGTTCATGACTCCGTCGATCACACTCCTCCTGCTGCTCGGCATCGTCGTCGGCGCGGGCCTCTCGCTGCTGATCGTCGTGCTGCGCGGGTTGCTGCGCAAAGCGTCGCAGCTCGAGCACGATCTCTCCGAGGTGGTCTGATGCCCATCATCATCAACCTCGACGTCGAGCTGGCGAAGAAGAAGATGTCCGTCTCGGACTTCGCTGCGGCGATCGACATCACCCCCGCCAACGTGTCGGTCCTGAAGAACGGTCGCGCCAAGGCGGTGCGCTTCTCGACCCTCGACGCGATCTGCCGGGTGTTGGAATGCCAGCCCGGCGACATCCTGATGTGGATGCCCGACACCGACGACGGGGGTGCGGAGTGACCGCGCCGACGATCGCGGATCGTACCCAGGCGTGGAGCGAGGCCGCGATCCGTCAGCTCCTCGACACCGAGTCCTGCCCGGCGTGCGGCGCCCCGGGAGTCACCGACCGGCGCTGCGCCGGATGCCGCGCCGATTTCGCGGGCGACATCGGCGGCGAGCTGTGGGATGCCTCGCAAGCGGCCGTCGCGGCACTCCGGACGCGGCAGACCGTGCTCGACCGTGTGCCCACTGTCCAGGTCGCGCGGGCTCTCGCGCCGGCCGCGCCGCAGGCCGCGGCATCCGTTCCGCCCGTGGATCTCGCGCCGCGCTCGAGCGCCACGGTGCAGTCGGTGCTCGCCGTCGCGGGCGCCGGACTCGTCGCCGTCGCGGCGATCGTCTTCACTTTCTTCAACCCCGACCTGACCGACGGGGTGCTGCGCAGCCTCATCGTCGCCGCGATCACCGTGGTGTTCCTCGTCGCCGCGCGGGTGCTCGTGCGCCGCGGGCTGCAGTTCTCGGCCGAGGCGGTCGGTGCGCTCGGCATGGTGTTCCTCGGGCTCGACGTCTACTCGATCTCGGAGACGGCCCCGCCGCAGGTCAGCCCGTGGGTGTTCGCCGCGATCGGAACGCTCGTCGGCGGCGGGCTGATGGCCGCGCTCGGCGTCAGGTTCGGCATCCGCGTGTGGCTGTGGACCTCGCTCGTGGCGCTGTCGTTCGTACCGGCCATGCTCGGCATCGCGGCAGGGCCGGGCATCGGCGCCGTCGCCGGATGGCTCAGCGCGGCCGGGGCGGCGTTCGCGCTCATCGAGCTCGCGAGCCGTCTGGCGCGGAGCTTCGGCAGCGACCTCCTCGCCGAGCGCGCCGCCCTGACCGTGGCACAGCTGCTGTTCATCGGGGTCGCCGTCACGCAGGTGTCGTTCGTGCCCACCGCCATCCCGTTCAGCTTCTGGCTGCTGGCCAGTGCCGTACTGCTCACGATCTCCGTGCTCAGCGCGTTGTCGGCACGGCATCCCGCGGGAGGTCTGTGGAGCTTCATCGCCGGCGCGACCGGCGTCGGCGCAGTCGCGGTCCTGCCGCTCGCGCTCGGGGTGTGGGGTCAATGGCAGCTCGCACTCGTTCCTGCGGCGGCATCCCTGGGGCTGGTCGCGGTCGGCGCGCTGCTGCGAATCCCGCACGCCCTCGTCCGCACGGCCGTCATCGGCGGCGCCCTGTTCACTGTGGCGCTCACCGCCCTGGCGCCCACCGTGACGGCGCTCGGCATCGGCGCCTCGACGGTGCTCTTCGTCGTTTCACCGACCCTCACGCCACCCGTGACGGCCGCCTCCATCGGCCTGGTCGACGCCACCCCCACGGTGACGGCCGTCACCCTCGGCCTGGCCGCCCTCGCCGCAGGGCTCGGCGGCTTCGCGACGCTCGCCCGCGGTGTGCGCTGGATCGGCCAGCTCGGCGAGTGGTTCGCCGTCGTCGCGGTGCTGACACTGCTGTGCTCCCCCGGCATCCTGTTGTGGGGTCGCATCGCGATCGGCCTCGGCCTGACCGTCGCCCTGTGCACGGCTCTCGTCATGATCCCTCGATTGCGGGATGCCGCCATCACCACCCGACTGCCACTCATCGTCGGCGCGCACCTCTTCACCCTGCTGTGCGCCATCGAGTCGTGGGGCCAGTACGACGTGGTCGTGTGGGCGGGCATCGCGATCGTGGCGACCATGGTCGCGCTCGCCCGTACCGTTCCGGCGGCCGCACGATTCGTGCACGTCGGCATCGGCTACGCGTACGCCCTTGTCGTGTTCGCCACCGCACTCGACCTGCTCGGCGTCGAACCGGTCGCCCTCCTCTGTCTCACCACCACGGCCGGCGGACTCGGGGCGATCGGAGCCACCTTCCTCCCCGGGGTGACGCCGCGCGCCTGGTACGCGGTGCTCGTGGTGACATCGGTGCCCTTCGCCATCGGTGTCGTGCAGGTCGTGTTCGAGCGCAGCGGCTGGACCGCGCTGTCGACCGCGGTGATCTTCGCGCTCGCGCTGACGCTCGTGGTCACGCGCCGCGCCGGGCTCGGCATCCTGTTGCGCACACTCGCCGCAGGCCTGCTGGTCCCCTCGCTCGCGGTCGTGACGGTCTGTCTCGGAGCCCAGCTGCTGCTGATGAGCGGGTCGCCGGTCGTGCTGCCGGTGATCGCCGCGATCGTCGCGATGGTGCTGCCGGCGGGCGATGCGATCCAGGGCGCGCTCCGCGGACGCATCGGCGCGAAGGATGCCGCGGCCTCCCGCATCGCGATCGAGGCGTCTGCGCTGCTGACCGCCGCCATCGCCGTCGGACTGTCGCTGGCACGCGAGGCGGCGGGGCTGCCCACGACGTTCCTCGTGCTCGTGATCCTCGGGGTCGGGGCGGGCGTCAGCGCGATGTGGGACGGCCGGCGCTACGGCTGGCCGCTGTCGGGCGCAGCCTTCACGGGTGCGCTGTGGTGCGTGTGGGGCATCGTCGGCGTGACGCAGCCGGAGCCCTACCTGCTGCCGCCGACGCTCGGGGCCGCCGTGATCGGCCTGATCCTGACGGCGCGCGGAGCCCGCGGCGCCGCGCTCTACGCGGCCGGCCTGGCCGCGGCGGTGATCCCGCTGCTCGTGCTGCTCGCGCTCACCGGCACCGACTCCGAGGTGCCGTGGCGCGGCTATGGGCTGGTCGCGGCATCCTGGGCCCTGCTCGTCCTGGGCGCGGCGCTCGGTCGGGGACGGTCCGCCTGGCAGGAGCGCCTCGGCGTCCTGCGCACGCCCACGTTCGCGCTGGCGATCGTGGCAGCGGCCGGGGGCGCCGTCCAGGCCGTGCGCTGGGGTCTGGGACTGGATGCCCCGCCCACGGTCGCGACGCCGCTCGTGCTGCTGTGCATCGGTCTCGGCGCCGCCGGAGCCGTGAGCGCGGCGCTGGCCGCACGACTGCTGCACCGGGGTGCCGCACCGGAGTCGCGCTTGGCCCGCTCCCGGTGGCTCTACGCCCCGGCGACGGTCTACATCGCCGCGGCGGCATGGCCCTCGATCGAACGCGACTGGTTCACGATCTGGACGATGTGGCTGCTGATGCTGGCTCTGCTCGTCTTCCTGGTGGTCATCGCGGCGCGCGGACGCACGCGGGAGACGAGCCTGCCGCCGGTGCTGTTCGCCTTCGCCCTCGCCTTCGCGACAGCCGTGGTGGCCTGGAGCCCACGCGACCTGCGGGTCGAATGGTTCTCGCTCCCGCTCGGGCTGTTCCTGCTGGCCGCCGGGGTGCTGGCGATGCGCGGCGAGCCGAACACCTCCGGAGGCATCCTCCGTGCGCTGGAGCGCTGGCCGCACGGCTCGACCGGGTCGTGGGCGCTGCTCGCGCCCGGTCTCGTCACGGTGTTCAGCGCCTCGATCGCGGCGACGTTCACGGATCCGCTCACCTGGCGCGCGATCCTCGTGATCGTGATGGCGCTCATCGCGATCCTGATCGGCGCGAGCGCGCGGTTGGCCGCACCCTTCCTGCTCGGGATCATCGTGCTCCCCCTCGAGAACGCGATCGCCTTCCTCGTGCAGATCGGCCGGGGCATCGAGTCGATGCCGTGGTGGATCACACTGTCGGTCGTCGGCGCCGTGCTCCTCATCCTCGCTGTCACGTACGAACGGCGGGCAGGTGAGTCGGCCGGCATCTCCGCACGCCTCCACGATCTGACGTAGGGAGAGGCGACCCAGGTCGCCTGTTCACCGGAGCGCGAGGCATCCGGTGCAAATCTCCAGGGTCGACACGCATCGCGCCCATAGGATCGAACAGGGTCCGCGCGGGGCGGGCACAAAGGGGAGACGTCGATGGATGAGCCGCGCAGGGCCGCGCGTCAGCCGAACCGGCAACGGGTGATCCGCCGCCGCCGGACCTTCACGATCGCCGGCATCGCCGTCGTCGTCGCGGCAGCCGTCGCCGTCGCCGTGGTGGTCGTACCCCGCATGACCGCCGCGACCACCGGCGCCGAGGCCACCCCGACACCCACCGTCTCCCGCACTCCGCTTCCCGAGAAGCCGCCGCTCACCCCCGCCGAACAGCTGCTGGCACGATCGGCCGACCCGAACCTGTGCGCCGTCACGTTCACGGGTGACGGCGTCACCGACGCCCCCGTGCTCGAGTGGCAGGGCGCACTGTACGAGCACCTTCCGATCCCGGCCCGCGACGGACTGGTCTTCGGGGGCTGGTACTCCACGCCGGAGGATGCTGCGGCCTTCACCACTGCGCAGCGCGTCAACGCCGCCGATGCCGTGGCCTGCACCGATCGCCAAGTCTCGCTGTTCGCGTCGTGGAAGACGCCGGAGGAGAACGCGGCGGAGGACGCCCGCATCCCGATCCTGATGTACCACCAGTTCACCGCGGATCCGGCGGGCGTGAGCGGCTGGCTGCGCGGCAACTACGCGTACATCGGCGATTTCGACGCACACATGAACCACATCGCCACGACGGGGTTCTACCTCCCGACGTGGACCGAGCTGAGTGCCTTCATCGACGGCCGCCTGTACCTGCCCAACCACTCCGTGATCGTCACCGACGACGACGCCGACCAGTCCTGGTTCGACCTGGCGGTGCCGGTCGTGGACAAATACAAGGTGATGGCCACCTCCTTCATGATCACCGCCTACCGGCAGGATCCCGCGCCGTCGCCCTACGTGCTGCGCCGTTCGCACACGCACGACATGCACCAGGCGGGGGCCAACGGCAAGGGTCGGATGGTCAACTGGACGGCCGACGAGATCGCCGCCGACCTCGAGACCTCCGGCGCCGTCCTCGGTGTGAAGGAAGTCGTCGCCTACCCCTACGGCCACTACAACGACACCGCCAAGCAGGGCGTCACGCAGGCCGGCTTCGAGATGGCGCGCACGATCGAGCCGGGGTATGTGCGGATCGGCAGCGACAAACTCGCGCTGCCCGTGCAGCGGATCAACTACGGCATGGGACTGGACGCGCTGATCGGGATGATCGGCTGACCGGGCTCCGCCTGCGGGCGTGAGGCGGGCAGCGAAGTCGATGCCGTAGCCGCGCTTTTCGCCGTACCGAAATCTGCCACGGAAATCACTCTTCTCAATCCCATTCCCGAGGCGTAGAGTGTCTGCCGCAAGGCATTGGGGATGCCTGATCGGCGGGGGCCGGTCGCGCGCAGGGGAGGACCGACGAGCATCCGACTCGTCCACTGGGGAAGACCTACTGGGGTAGGACAATGACGGCGAGTACTTCGCCGATAGGCACGATCGGCGTTCGCGCCATACGACCATTCGGCACGGCATCCGTACCAGAAGCGGCGACGCCGCATCTGTCGGCTTCCACCGCGCCCCGGCCGGAGGCCGCCCTCGCTCGGCGCAAGCGCTGGGAGCACCAGTACGCACGACGGCTGCTGTGGTCGGACATCGCGATCATCGGCGTGACCACGATCGGTGCGGAGATGGTCGATCTGGCGGCTCGCCCTGTCGAATCCGCGCCGATGGACCTGTGGAGCCTCATGCGAGTGGCCGCCACGGTGGTGACATCGTGGCTCGTCATGCTCGCCCTCTTCCACACCCGATCGGCGGGGATCATCGGGTCGGGTGCGACCGAGTACAAGCGCGTCGCGCACGCGAGCGGATTCGCGTTCGGGATCCTCGCGATCCTGTTCATCGCCGTCCAGTGGCAGGGCATCCGGATGGAACTGATCGTCGCCCTGCCGCTGGGGCTGCTGGCACTGCTGGCCACCCGATGGTCGGCGCGCCGCTGGCTGACATCACAGCGTCGTGCGGGTCTCTACAGCGCGCGCACGATCGTCGCCGGGATGCAGGACGACGTCGAGTACGTCATCCGCAGCCTCGAGAAGCACGGCAACCTCGGATACCTCATCGTCGGGGCCGCGACCGTCGGCGACCTCACGACCGAGCTCATCGTCGACGGTCGCCGTTATCCGATCGTGGGAACACCCGACGATGTGGCCGCCGTGGCGCGACAGCTCGAAGCGGACTCGATCGTCGTCGCGAGCCGTCCGGACGGGGATCCCGACTATGTGAAGCGGCTCAGCTGGCAGTTGGAGGGGTGCGCGGCAGAGCTCGTGCTCTCGAGTCGGCTGACGGATGTCGCCGGCCCACGCATCTCCCTGCGCCCGATCGACGGTCTCCCGCTCATCGCCGTGCGCATTCCGGAGTTCGAAGGGGGACAACACGCCTTGAAGCGGGCGATGGACGTCCTCGTCGCGCTCGTCGCCCTGATCCCGATCTCCCTGGCGACGATCGTGATCGCGACATTGATCGCCCTGGATGACGGCGGGCCGGTGTTCTTCCGTCAGACACGCATCGGCCGCCATGGGCGGGAGTTCGCCATCCTCAAGTTCCGGACGATGCGCACCACCGCCGAGTCCGAGCTCGCCGACCTCCGATACGCCAACGAGGGCGCGGGTCCGCTCTTCAAGCTGAGGCACGATCCGCGGGTGACCCGTATCGGCGCCGTGCTGCGCAAATTCTCGCTCGACGAGCTGCCCCAGTTCTGGAACGTGCTGCGGGGGGAGATGAGCGTCGTCGGCCCGCGCCCTCCGCTCCCGGAGGAGGTCAGCGCGTACAACGGAACGCTCTGCCGCCGACTGTTCATCAAACCCGGCATCACCGGGCTGTGGCAGGTGAGTGGGCGCAGCGACCTGTCATGGGACGAGAGCGTGCGACTGGATCTGCGGTACGTGGAGAACTGGTCGGTGATGACCGACTTGATGATCATGTGGCGGACCGCTCAGGTGATGCTGCACCCGAAGGGCGCCTACTGATTCGCCCGTCGCGCTCAGACCGGACCCGCGGTCATTTCCCCCAACAATCACCCGCGACGTTGACTCGAGCGGCGTCGGTTGTGGCCGTGGGTCCTTGAACCATCACACGTCCGACAGCGGACTTCATGGCAGGGAGGTTGGCAGTGAACACCACCGGACGCGCTCGACTTGACAAGGATCGGCCACACGTGCTGATCATCGTGCAGAACCTCCCCGTACCCCTCGATCGACGCGTATGGCTGGAGTGCCAGGCCCTGATCACCCGCGGCTACCGGGTCAGCGTGATCTGCCCGAAAGGCCCGGGCGACCCCGCACGCCAGCACATCGACGGCGTCGACATCTACAAGTACGCACCTGCCCCCGAGGCGAAGGGCCTCCTCGGCTTCGGGTGGGAGTTCGCGTACAGCTGGATGCGCACCGCGTGGCTCAGCGTGCGCGTTCGCCGGGCGGGCCGGTTCGATGTCATCCAGGCGTGCAACCCGCCGGACACCTACTGGCTGCTCGCATGGCTGTGGCGTGCGTTCGGGGTGCGGTTCGTGTTCGATCACCACGATCTGAACCCTGAGCTCTTCCGGTCGCGCTTCGGCGAACCGCACGGTGCTCTGAAGAATCTCGAGTATCGGATGC
Organism: Microbacterium sp. Root61; assembly: GCF_001427525.1. Taxonomy (NCBI): domain Bacteria; kingdom Bacillati; phylum Actinomycetota; class Actinomycetes; order Micrococcales; family Microbacteriaceae; genus Microbacterium; species Microbacterium sp. Root61. The sequence continues at coordinate 2,392,859 of NZ_LMGU01000001.1, forward strand.
TGCTCTGGCTCGAGCGGCGCTCCTTCCGAATCGCCGACCACATCGTCTCGACGAACGAGTCGTACAAGTCCATCGCGGTGAAGCGGGGCGGACGACGCCCCGAGGAGGTCACCGTCGTCCGCAGCGGTCCCGACACGCAGCAGATGCGCCCCATCCACCCCGAGCACCCTCATTCGGCGGAGACCATCAACCTCGTCTACGTGGGAATCATGGGGCCGCAGGACGGGGTCGATCAGGTCCTCCATCTCATGGACGAACTCGTCCACAAACGTGGACACATCAACGTGACAGCGACCCTCATGGGGTTCGGCGATTGCCTGGAAGATCTGAGGGCCGAGACGCTCACCCTCCGGTTGCACGACCATGTCACGTTCACCGGTCGGGTGAACCGCATCGAGATGGCCGAGCACCTGAGCCGTGCCGACATCGGTCTCTGCCCCGACCTCAAGACGCCGTTGAATGACCTGTCGACCATGAACAAGACGATGGAGTACATGGCGTACGCGCTGCCGGCCGTCGCCTACGACCTGGTCGAGACGAAGGTCTCAGGAGCCGACACCGTGCTGTACGCGCCCTCCGGCGACATCTCGGCGTTCGCCGACCAGGTGGAGCGGCTGATCGACGACCCGGCGCTGCGCGTGGCCTTGGGACAGGCTGCCCGACAGCGTGCGGTGGATGTCATGGACTGGCGCCCGCAGGCGGAGGCGTACGTCGGCGTCTACGACGATCTGACCGGCCACCATCAGCCGGGTCCTGCCGTGCCGACAGCGGATCGCCCTCAGGCGCGCGATGCCCAGGGCCGGCGCTACGTCGATCTGGCCGACGCGACCGAGTTGACGCGCTATCTCCTCTCCCGCGGCGCGCAGGCGACGCCGCCCGCTGTCCAGCCGGTCCCGGTGCGCCGGAGATAGAGGTGGTCATCGTGGATGCTCGCTCGCAGGACAACCGCATCATCAGCGTGATCATCGCGGCCCACAATGAGGAAGCTGTTCTGGGTGGATGCCTGGAGGCGTTGATCGCGCAGCGGGATGCGCCCCTGATGCAGATCGTGGTGAGTGCCAACGGATGCACGGATGACACGGTGAAGGTGGCTCGCAGGTTTGGCGTCGAGGTCATCGATCGACCCGAATCGGGCAAACCGGGGGCGATGAACGCCGCCGACAAGATCGCGGTCGGAAGCGCCCGCATCTACCTGGATGCCGACATCATCGTTCCGCCGGATGGGGTCCGAGCCGTTCTGGCCCGACTGGATGCGGATTCGCCACCGCTCGCCGTCGTGCCGCATCGCCGCGTCAACACGAAAGGTCGCGCATGGCCCGTGCGAGGCTACTTCGCCATCAACGAGCGGCTACCCGTCTACCGCGACGGACTGTTCGGGCGAGGGATGATCACGCTGTCCTCCGACGGGCGCGCACGTTTCGGGGAGTTCCCCGCGATGATCGCCGACGACCTCTTCGTGGACTCGCAGTTCACAGCTGCTGAGAAGGCTGAGGCGAACGAAGTCGATGTCGTCGTCGACGCCCCCTATACGACACGAGACCTCATGAATCGCCTCGTTCGTGTGCGCCGGGGGAACGCGGAGATGCGCGCGGCGGCCGCGGCCGGCACCATCCACCTCGACGTGCGAGCATCCGATCGGTGGGCCTGGCTGCGCGTCGCGTTGCCGCACCCGACGCTGTGGGCCTGCGCCGCTGCGTACGTCACGATCACTGTGCTGGCTGCACGCGGCGCCGGCCGGATCCCGGCCGCACAAGCGGGCTGGGGCCAGGACGGCAGCACCCGTGCGCGCGCGCAACGGTGGGCGCAGAGGGCCGCGCAATGATCATCAACATCTGCTTCCATGGCATCGGGGTATGCGTCCGCGAGCGCGAACAGGGCGAGTCCCGGTACTGGGTACGAGAGCCACACTTCCTCCGCATTCTCGATGAGATCGCCATGCACCGCGACGTTCGTGTCAGCTTCGATGATGGCAATATCTCGGATGTCACTGTCGCGCTCCCTGCGATGCAAGCCCGTGAGCTGTTCGGGACATTCTTCGCGCTCGCGGGGCGCTTGGACGATCCGGCCAGCCTGAACACCTCCGACCTCCAGCTGCTGCGCCGGAACGGCATGACGATCGGCAGTCACGGTTGGTCTCACATCTCGTGGCGCGGAATGACGGACGATGTCGCGCACCACGAACTCGTCGACGCGCGCGCAGCACTCATCGAGGCCAGCCGCGGGGCGGTCGATCTCGCCGCGCTCCCGCTGGGGAGCTATGACCGCAAGGTGATCGGCCGACTCGAGCACTGCGGGTACACCACCGTGTACTCCAGCGACCGCTTTCGGGCTCGCCCCGATTCTTGGTTCCAGGCACGCTTCAGTGTGACGGCGGATGACACCCGCGAGTCGATCCGCGAGATGATCCTGCACCGTCCGAATCTCGGCGACGCGCGCAACGTGCTGGCGAGCGCGGTCAAGCGCGTTCGGTAGGTCATCACGGATGCTTCACCATTCGATCAGCGTCAACTCGCTGTACAGATAGTCGACCTGATCGGCCGAAACGATCCCGCCTCGGAACATCCGCGCTCTCGGCGAGGACAGCGTCGTGCCAAGTCTCGGAGTGAAGCCGAGAATCCTCGGCTCTGCGAGCGTCACCGCCAGAGCGTGCGTGAGCAGCAAGTGGGATGCGACCTGCGGCCAGGCAGTGCGCAGGAGGGATCGACTGCCACCGGCATAGAGAGGCGTGGCGAACACCGCCAGGCGCTTGCGGCGATCCTTGCGAAACACGAGGTAGGCGTACTCGCCGTCGGCGGAGACCACCACGAGGTGGCGGGCGGCTGCGGCATGCCGATGATCGCGGTAGAGCGCGGCATCGACTCCGGTCAGAACAGCTTCGATAACAGCCGGATCGCCCGAGATGGTGACGCCGCGGCGAGCGATGGCGGGCAGATTCGGCGTCAGCCTCGTCGACGTGTCGAGGCGGATGAATCCGAGCCGCTCGTTGAGTGCCACCACGTTGCCGCTCGGCGACAGATCGGTGAACTCGTACCCCTTCTGGCGCAGGAGCGCGCGCACGAGCCGCAGGCTGTGGGTGCGGTACTCCTCCAGCACGCAGAACGCAGCGAGATTGCAGAAGCGGATGGTGGCGCCTTCGACCTCGCGCTGCGAGTAGACCGCGGCGTAGACGCCGACGACATGGCCGTCCTGCACCAGTTGGAAACCCCGGTTAGGGGCGGCGGATCGCCATGGCGGCGCCAAAAGGGATCGCCAGGTCGCCGGCGACAGGCGACGGTTCAGCCGCTCATGCAGGAACGATGAGACCCGGTCGACATCCTCCTCGAGGATGGGCCCCAACTGCACCGTTTCGGTGGTCATGACGCCGTATCGTACGGTACCGACGCCCCTGCCGTCCTTCTATCGATGAGCGGCCGGGCACATGTGATCGTGCCGCAACCGACGAACGGCGGTGCCTTACGAGGGTTCGAGCTCCGATGCGATCGATCTGCGATCCCGACGCAACACGAACAGCCATGCAAGTGCCGCACCGAGCACCGCTCCGAGCGTATTGGCCAGAATGTCGCGAAGGCTCGTCTGCCTCGACGGAATGATGCTCTGGGCGACCTCGGCCGCCGCGGATAGAGCGAGCGCCAGCACGACGCCGTACCAGTGGTGCCGGAAGAGGAGCGTAAGCAGGAATCCGAGCGGCACGAACATGAGAATGTTCGCACCGAACTCGATCCATCCGGAGCCGAACCCCCCGATCCCGAGATCGCGCATGAGCCAATCTCCGATGGCGTGGACGATGCCGCTGTACGAGATCGGCGCCAGCAGGATCACCCCGACAACCAGCGCGTAGACGGCGAGTCCGCCGATGACCCACCGTCGTCGCGTCGCATCACGATCTGCCACGGAGCGTCCTCTGCTTCCTCGACGGAATCGGGCCAGGCGGGTGTTGCGCACACCCTACCGGCTGCCGAGCTGTACGTGAGGCTTCTCTCATATCAGGAAGAAGGTCAGGGGCGTTGGGCAATACTTCCTGTGGTCCGCACCGACCCGCCCCTCCCCCCGGAAGCTCTATGACTCGTACATCCCTGCGCTCACGTACCCGCGCAACAAGCCGCCTTCGGCGCACGAAAGTCGCAATAGCCGCCGCCGTCATCGCCGTTCTCGCTACAACGGGTTTCGCGGTGGCACCGGCTCTCGCGGCACCGACCACCACCGGGATCTTCGCCGACGATCTCCAGCCGACGATCTCCGGAGATTCCGACCGAGACGCCGTCGAACTCGGCATCCGGTTCAGCCCGGAGAAGTCGGGGGAGGTCGTCGCCCTGCAGTACTACCAGGGCGCGGAGGCCACCGGCATCACGCAGGCGACCCTGTGGACCTCGAGGGGGGAAACCCTCGCGCGGGTGTCCTTCGCAGCCACGACCGCGGTCGGCTGGCGGACGATCCCCCTTGCCCAGCCCGTCTCGCTCACGGCGGGTAAGACGTACGTCGCGTCCTACAACGCCCCGCGCGGGGGCTACCCCCTGACGGAGCAGGCCCTCAAGAAGACCCAGCACGTCAACGGATTCACGTTGCGGGCGGGCGCTGGGGTTTACCGCTACGGTCCGACGAGCAAGCTGCCCACCCGCTCCTACGCCGGCTCCAACTACTTCGTCGATGTCGTCTACACACCGAGCGATGGCTCCGGCACCTCCCCCACACCGGCGCCGACCACCACCCCGACCCCGACGGTCACGCCTTCCCCGACCCCGACGGTCACGCCTTCGCCCACCCCGACGGTCACCCCTTCGCCCACGCCGACCCCGACGGTCACGCCGACGACACCCCCCACCACTCCCCCGACGGCTGCCGGCTGTGTCGGAGCTGCCAATACTCCCGGTGGAGCGGATCCGTGGGGAGGCTGCTGGCCCGGACCGCAGAACACCGGGTACCCCCAGGGACTCCCGGGCGACACGCGCACCGCCGTGAAGCTGACGACGTACACAGGCCCGACCACGATCCGCTCCTGCGGCGTCGTGATCGACTCCAAGGTCATCAACAGCACCATCATCATCGAGGCCGGCAACGGAACCACCTCCAAAAGCACGCCCTGCGTCACGATCCGCAATTCCCTCGTCAAGGGCGTGATCTTCTCCGAGAAGTCCAGTTACGGTCCGGTCCTCATCGAGGACACCGAGGTCTCCCCGCCGGATCTGCCCTGGTGGGAGAACATCGGCCGCAGCAACTTCTTCGCCTACCGGGTCAACTCGCACGGCGGTGAGGGTGTCATCAAGTGCGACACCAACTGCGAGGCGAAGGACAACTGGGTCCACGGAATGGAGTTGGGCGGTTCGTACCACTACAACGCGTTCGGCGGCAACGGCACGAACAACTTCCGGATCGAGCACAACTACGCCAGCTGCGGCGACTGGTCGAAGGTGTCCGAACGCACCAGCGATGCGGGCTGCTCGGCGGTGATCGGGTTCTACGGCGACTACGCCACCAACCAGAACATCACGATCACGCGGAACTTCCTCGCCTCATCATTCGACACGAGCGCGTCGGGCAAGCACACCCAGGCCGCTTACTGCCTGAATCCGGGCTACTACCCCGGCAAGCCCTACCCGGACACGAAGAACATCATCGTCACGGACAATGTGTTCGCCCGCGGCGGTTCCGGCACCTGCGGCGTGTACGGTCCGACCAACAGCCTGAACAAGAGTGGGGCGCCCAACGGCAACGTGTGGGCCAACAACCGCTTCAGCGACGGCACCGCCATCTCTCGACCGGAAGAGTGAGGTAGCGCCACCAGCGGATTCGGCCTCCGGGAGCTTCGGCTCCCGGAGGCCGCACCCGTTCAGCGGGGGACGAGCATCCCGTTCAGTCCCAGCACCGCAGGACGCTCAGAAGGCTTCAGGAGCGCCCGCACCGTCGGCCACGACTCACGGCGGCCCAGAATGGCGCGCCGCAGTTCGATCGCGACACTCGCCCAGAAGTAGAACCACCCTCGCACCGGGCCGCTGAGGCGGCGATAGATGCGTATCCGGTTCAGGATCTTCATCATGTGGGTCGTCGCGCTCTCACCCGAACCACCGCCGACGTGAAGGGCGCCGGCATGAGGCGTGTACCGCGTGGACCAGCCCGCGTCCTTGGCTCGAAGACTGAGGTCGGTCTCCTCGGAATACAGGAAGAAGGACTCGTCCATCCCGCCGAGTGAGGTGTAGCACTCTGCGTCGACGAGCAGGATGGCCCCGACAGCCCAGTCGACGTCGTGCTCGATTTCGTACTCCCGAGGGTCTTCGATGCGCTCCGTGAAGCGGGGCAAGCCGGTGAAGCTCAACCCTCCGACGCGACCCAGTGTGGGCCGCCGTCGCAGGGTCGGCGACAGAGAGCCGTCGGCCTCCCGAACGCGGGGCGCCACGATGCCGACACCGGGCTTGCGCAGCGCGGCGAGCATCGGTGCGAGCGATCCGGGATCGAGAACGGCATCGGGATTCAGGATGAGCAGTGCCCGCGCGTGCGGCGAGGCAGCGACGGCCCGGTTCATGCCCGCGGCATAGCCCACATTCGTCGATCGGACGACGACGCAGTCCGCGCGGGCATCGAGGATCTCCAACGTGCGGTCGGTCGATCCGTTGTCCACGACCACGACCGAATGGCTGAGGTCCCCCAGCGCGGGATGAATGCTGTCCAGCAGCGCGGTGACATGATCTTCGCTGTTGTAGGTCACGACGATCGCGGCGACGTCAACGTTCACGTCCTCATCGTAGCGAGGAGCCATGGCATGGCCGGAGAATGCCCGATCGCCGTAGAATTCGGGTGTGACGCCGACGGAGTCAATGCCCAGTCCCGACTCACGCCGACGCGCTCCCGTGTCGATCATCTGCGTGTACAACGATGCAGCCGTGCTCGCGTCCTGCCTGCAGCATTCGGTGGCGGCGCAGACAGAAGCCGCACCCGAGACAGAGCTGTTGGCCATCGACAATCGAGAAGGGCAATTCTCGACGGCGGGCGCCGCCTTGAATCACGGTGCCCGGGCGGCTCGCAATGACGTCGTCGTCTTCGTGCACCAAGATGTCGTCCTGCACTCCCTCCCCGCTCTGGAGGAGGTCGCCGCCGAGCTGCTCGATTCGCCGGGCATCGGCGTGCTGGGAGCGGTGGGCATCGATGGCGAC